>JAFBIR010000046.1 GCA_021531385.1 Parabacteroides distasonis
AGGGAGGCGAAAGCCAGCAGCAGCCCCACGGCCGTCAAGACACTCCCGTCAATCACGCCCATCGGCGGGCAGATGAAACCACCCACGATGAGCAGGATCGAGAGAGCCAGCGTCAGTCGAAACGTCCGCATGGCCGTCAGACGACATCAGGGTTAGACGGCTCCTCAGGCTCGGGCTCCTCCACGTTGCCCTCGTCCGTAGAGGTGACACGCTTCACGATGTTGCCGTTGCGGTCGTAGCAGGTGATGCTGACACCCGTGCGGGCAAGCTCGTTCTTAATCTCCACCGTCGGGGTGAAGATCACCCGTCGGCTCGTGATCAGGCCGGAGCCCACTAAGTTCACGTCGCTCACCGAGGTGGCACGAAGGCCGAAGCGCATACAGCCCAGTCCCGGGATCGCCACGGAGTGACCCTCCGTAGCCCACGCCTTGATCACCTCGCCGATCGCCTCCCACGCCGCGTTGATGCTCCCCTTGGCGATGCCGCTGCGCGTGGCCGCCTCCTGGACCACCTTGCTCTGCGGGAGCTTGCTATACAACTCAGCCTGCATCACATAGGCCCACTTCTCCACGTTCTTGTCGAACGACACGTTGCGCTCGACCGCTTTCACTTTGATACTCATAGCTGTAAAAGTTAAAGTTAAAGGGTTAGACAATAGATGACTTTCAAT
>JAFBIR010000047.1 GCA_021531385.1 Parabacteroides distasonis
CATTTTTGCACACATCTTCTTTATATTGAAGGCAATGGCAAAGAAAGCAAAGTCCATGAGGACCTTATCCTTCCCAAAATGTCGGAAACGTTTGTAGTTCATATTGTTTTTAATTTGTCCGAACACGGCTTCCGGTTCTATGCATCTCTGTCCTCTGTGCCTCAGCCCTTCCTCGGAGCAGAGCAGCTCCTTGGCCTTTTGCTTGTATTTCCTAAGCCTGTGATTCCGTTCTATCGTCCTGTTCCCTTTTGCCTTAAAACAACGGCATCTTAGGGGACAGCCTTCACACCTGACAGCTCTGTACGTGGCATTCTCGCTGACATATCCGGACGCGGTTTTCACATGTTTGGTCCCTATCCTTTGCATCCTCTGTCCCATGGGGCAGATACAAAAGTCATGTTCCTCATTGTAGTAGAGGTTTTCAGCCCTGAACGGATCCGGTTTGAATCTCGGCCGTTGCTCCATGTGGAAATAGTTGTACTTGACGAAGGCCTCCATGCCGTTTTCTGCCATGAAGCGGTAGTTCTCCTCAGAACCGTAGCCGGAATCGGCAACCACCGTATGGGACAGCCTGCCATACCTGCTTGAGAAGGATTGAAGGAAAGGGATCAGGGTCAGTGTATCCGTAGGGTTCGGGAAGAGCGCAAAATCGGTGATGAACT
>JAFBIR010000048.1 GCA_021531385.1 Parabacteroides distasonis
CTCCCAATAGCGCATGTTGGAACCGAAGGAGGAGTTTTTGAGGATATTCCCAGCCTCTACGCTCATGTCATTCTTAACGGTGCTGATCTCGCTCTCTAACTTTCCGTTCAGGACGGAGAAGTTCTGCTCCACCGTTTGCCCGTTCTCCATATAATAAGTGGAGTTTTCGAGTACAGCACCCTCCGCATAGAGTCCCCACACACCGGTCAAATCCCGGTTATTTCGTGTGCGTACACCAGACAGATTACCCATGCGCACCTTGGTAGCCGTCTCCGGGTTCGTCTTCATACCGTAAACGACATCAATGTAGGGAGCTCCGATCTCATCCACGGTCGTCACCTTCACAATACCTTTACGGGTGCTATCTGTCAATGAATCGACACGGGTCAGCACGTCTCTTTCCACCACATCCGACCAATCGCCCACGAACTTCTCCACCTCGATCCAGTCCACACGATTCTCACCATCGGACAAGCTACCCACATATGCCTCCTTCACTCGCAGCTCATACTGCTTGATGACGTTGTAGTTATTCTCCGCCGAAGGCATCCCACCGAAGCGTTGCACCATCAGGATATCTCCTGCTCGGAAGGGATTGTAGAGCACACCCTTCTCGGTATCTAAGTAGATAATGTTGTTC
>JAFBIR010000049.1 GCA_021531385.1 Parabacteroides distasonis
CTCCCAATAGCGCATGTTGGAACCGAAGGAGGAGTTTTTGAGGATATTCCCAGCCTCTACGCTCATGTCATTCTTAACGGTGCTGATTTCGCTTTCCAGCTTGCCATTGAGGATGGTGAAATTCTGCTCCACGGTGTTGCCGTCTTGCATGTAATAGGTGGAGTTTTCCAAGACAGCACCCTCGGCATAGAGACCCCACACGCCTGTCAAGTCTTGATTGTTTCGCGTGCGGACACCGGACAGATTACCCATGCGTACCTTTGTCGCCGTCTCCGGGTTGGTCTTCATACCGTAAACGACATCAATGTAGGGCGCGCCGATCTCATCCACGGTCGTGACCTTCACGATGCCCTTGCGGGTGGAGTCTGTCAATGAATCGACACGTGTCAACACGTCCCTTTCCGCCACGTCTGCCCAATCGCCCACGAACTTCTCCACCTCGATCCAATCCACACGCTCCTCGCCGTCTGAGAGGTTGCCCACATATGCCTCCTTCACTCGCAGCTCATACTGCTTGATGACGTTGTAGTTATTCTCCGCCGAAGGCATCCCGCCGAAGCGTTGCACCATCAGGATATCTCCTGCTCGGAAGGGATTGTAGAGCACACCCTTCTCGGTATCTAAGTAGATAATGTTGTTC
>JAFBIR010000004.1 GCA_021531385.1 Parabacteroides distasonis
ACCTCTTCCCATTCCGAACAGAGAAGTTAAGCCTCGTCACGCCGATGGTACTGCGTAACAGTGGGAGAGTAGGTAGCCGCCGTTTTTTAAGTCAAGAAGCCCCGAGGTAGAAATACCTTAGGGCTTTTTTGTTGTCTATATGATAGGATACAACGGTTAAAGCATAGGAATGTCAACCAAATGTCAACACAGGCGAAATTAGGGGAAATCTCACGAAATGTTTACTCCTCGTAAGTTGTTGATTTTATCGTTTTATTGTTTGTGGAATTTAGCTGATTTTCATATAGGTAGTCTCGCCGGGAATCGAACCCGGATCTAAAGTTTAGGAAACTTCTATTCTATCCGTTGAACTACAAGACCAACTGCTAAGAGGTTGCAAAAGTAGAATCTTTTCCGCAAATTGCCAAGTTTTTGATGATGAGAAGCGCAAATATAATTTCGGCTTCTTCTCCGCAAACGGTATCTGTTAGTTTGCGAGTGTATGCAAAAAGAAAGGGGGTGCTTGTTACAGCATCCCCAATAATTTCGAACGAGATAGCAGACAGGCTCCTAACACCCCTGCTGTATTTCCTAATTTAGATAGCTTGATTTGCGTGTCACGGCTCACCATGTTGAGGGAGTATTTCTTAACTGCACTCTTGATGGGCAACAATAGATACTCACCTGTTTCGGAAAGCGGACCGCCTAAGACTACTAATTCTGGATTGAAGATATTGATCAAACCAGCAATGCCCTTCCCTAAGTTCACGCCAATCTCTTCCAAAATATCGATAGTCAACATATCCTCTTTGTGAATGGCCTCAATCAAATCATTGAGCGTGATCTGTTCGCCCGCATCAATCTTCGAAGCTAAGATCGTATTACTGCCTTCCTTATAACGCTCAATGAGCATCCGACAGAGTGCGGAACCGGAAGCACCTGTCTCTAAGCAACCCTTCTTGCCGCAATGACAAAGCACCTCATTATCGAAGAAACTGAAATGGCCGAACTCGCCGGAGAAACCAGAGTGACCATAATACACTTCACCGTTAATGATAATACCTAAGCCTAAGCCCCAAGAGACGTTGACAAACAGAATGTCTTTTTCACCTTGTACCACACCTTGCATGTATTCGCCAAAGGTCATGGAGCGAGTATCATTCTCAATGAATGTCTTGATGCGCAGCTTTCCTTCGATAATCTGAGACAGCGGATTTTCCTCGAAATAGAAGATGCTGTAACTGTAGCCCGTGAAAGGATTCACACGTCCGGAGATATTCACACCTACACTGAGAATCTTATCCCGAGGAATGGGCAACGTGAGAATAAACTCGTTGATGGCATCACACAACCGATCCAGAGCGGCCGGTGTATTCTCGAATTGATAGGGTACGCTCTCCTCAATACGGATCTTGTCTCCTTTGAAATCCAGTACGGCTAAGTTGATGTGTTGATTCATGATATCTACTCCGATGAAATAACCGGAGGAGGGGTTGAGCCCGAAGATACTGGGCTTACGACCGCCGGAGGTCTCTTGCTTGCCAAAATCGACAATGTAGCCGTCCTCCTGCAAGTCCATGATCAGTTTGGTCACGGTAGGAATGCTCAAGTTCATCACCTTGCAAACATCTGCGATGGTAGCGTCTCCATTGGACATGAAGAAATGGATGATTTTTTTCTTCAAGAGACCGCTTCGTGTGTTATCCTCTGAGGACAGCATAAACTTTTGTGTCATGATATTTTTTTCGCTTTTGTTTAGTAATACGCGAAAGTATAATAAGTTTTTCAATAACTCATGTGCGTAAACGGAAATATTTTCTATTTCTGTTTTCAAACAACTGGGTGGATTTCTGATTTGTTTGAAATTAGAAATCCATAGGTTTTGTTTATCTTCGCGAGCGTTGAAAAAACGATATGGAAGACGAATTTGACATAAGAGAAGCACGCTTACCGGAGAGTGAGCGGGAGTATGAGAATGCGCTTCGGCCGCTTTCCTTCCATGACTTCAGTGGACAGGCGAAGGTAGTGGAGAACCTGAAGGTATTCGTCATGGCTGCCCGTATGCGTAAGGAGGCGTTGGATCACGTACTGTTGCATGGCCCTCCCGGATTGGGTAAGACGACACTTTCGAACATCATTGCTAACGAGCTGGGTGTCGGCTTTAAGGTGACCTCCGGACCCGTGCTCGATAAGCCGGGCGATTTAGCCGGTGTATTGACCTCCCTGGAGAAAAACGATGTTTTGTTTATTGATGAGATTCACCGATTGAGCCCTATCGTGGAGGAGTATCTGTATTCTGCGATGGAGGATTACCGGATAGATATTGTCATTGATAAGGGGCCCAGTGCCCGTTCCATCCAGATTGACTTGGCTCCTTTCACCCTGATTGGCGCTACGACACGTAGTGGCTTGCTGACCAGCCCACTTCGGGCTCGCTTCGGCATCAACATGCACTTGGAGTATTACGATATGGGTACATTGACGCAGATTGTCTTGCGCAGTGCGGAGATTCTGCGGGTGAAATGTGCGATAGAGGCCGCCCGAGAGATTGCCTCCCGCAGCCGAGGTACGCCCCGTATCGCCAATGCGTTGTTGCGCCGGGTGAGAGACTTTGCGATGGTGAAGGGAAACGGAGAGATTGATAAAGCGATCGCTTGTTTCTCGTTGGAGGCGTTGAACATTGACCGGTATGGTTTGGATCAGATTGATAATCGCTTGTTAACGACAATCATAGATAAGTTTAAGGGAGGGCCGGTCGGCTTGACCACAATTGCCACCGCCTTAGGCGAGGATCCCGGTACCTTGGAGGAGGTGTACGAGCCTTTCTTGATCAAGGAGGGCTTCTTGAAGCGGACACCTCGCGGAAGAGAGGTGACGGAGTTGGCCTATACGCACTTAGGACGTTCCCGTGGTGGTGAGCAGGGTTGTTTATTCGATTAAAAAAATAAGAGTGAAGAGATGGCAGGAGGAATGAAACGGCTGGCGAAAGAGACCGCCGTTTATGGATTGAGCAGCATCATCGGTCGATTCTTGAACTGGATGTTGGTGCCGATGTACACCCGTGTCTTGGCGGGTACGGGAGATTATGGAATCGTGACGAATCTATATGGCTGGACGGCGCTGTTGTTGGTGCTTTTGACCTACGGCATGGAGACCGGTTTTTTCCGTTTTATCAATAAGAAAGAGGAGCAGGAGCCGATGCGGGTGTATGCCTCCGTGCTCTATTGCCTGTTGGGCAGCTCTACGCTGTTTGCGATAGTGGTCTTTGCGCTGCTGCCCTGGATCAGTGGAGCGATGGGCTATGCCGATCATCCGGAGTTCGTCGGGATGATGGCCGGTATCGTGGCGGTGGATGCCTTCTGCTGTATCCCCTTCGCCTATTTGCGCTATTTGGGCAAGGCATGGCGTTTTGCGGGGATTAAGTTGTTGAGCATCTTCTTGAACATTGCGCTCAACATTTTCTTCCTGTTGGTTTGCCCTTGGCTGCAAAGTCATTATCCGGCGGCGGTAGATTGGTGCTATCTCCCCGACTATGGCGTGGGTTACGTCTTTGTGGCGAATGTCTTTACTACGCTCTTGACGCTGTTCTGCCTCTTCCCGGATATTCTTCCGGGTCTGCGGACGAAATGGAATCCGGTGGTGTTAAAACAGATCTTACGTTACTCCTTCCCGATTCTTTTGTTAGGGATCGCTGGTATTTTCAACCAGACAGCCGATAAGATTCTTTTCCCCTTCTTGTTCGAAGATAAGGCGTATGCCAATGAGCAATTGGGTATTTACGGCGCTTGCTTCAAGATCGCGGTGGTGATGGTGATGTTCACGCAAGCCTTCCGATATGCCTACGAACCCTTCATCTTTGCTCGTAACAAGAGCGAAGATAACAAACTGGCCTATGCGGAGGCTATGAAGTATTTCATCCTTTTTGCCCTGTTCATCTTTTTAGGAGTGATGTTCTATATCGATATCTTGAAATACTTCGTAGGGCCTGCTTACTATCCGGGTTTGCGGGTAGTACCCATCGTGATGCTGGGTGAGCTCTTCTTTGGCATCTATTTCAACCTGTCGTTGTGGTATAAGCTGATCGATGAGACCCGCTGGGGAGCCTATTTCTCCTCGATCGGCTGTGTGGCTACGGTGACCATCATCTTGCTTTTCGGCTCGACCTATGGTTATATGGCTTGTGCCTGGGCGTCGTTCTGTTGCAACCTCTTGATGATGGTGCTGTCCTATTTCATGGGGCAACGGAAATACCCGATCAACTATGACCTCCGTTCGGCAGCGGTCTATACAGCGTTGGCGACTGTTTTGTATGTGGCCGGCATGTATCTGCCGATTGAGTCGATCATTGGGCGGTTGGCTTATCGTACGCTGCTGTTGGCGATGTACGCCGGATTTATGTGGAAACGAGATTTAATGCGCTATTGGAGATAAACTGAAATGGAAAAAACTACTTTTTATCAACAGATTAAAGACTTTTTCGTGCGCAACTTCGATTTGCGCCAGGAGAAAGAGGATGAGCAGGACACCATCGAATCCATTCGCCGCGGCGTGGATTTCAAGGGAACCAACCTGTGGGTCTTGATTTTTGCGACATTCATCGCCTCGTTGGGTTTGAACACCAACTCGACGGCGGTTATTATTGGCGCCATGTTGATCTCCCCTTTGATGGGGCCGATCATGGGCTTTGGATTGGGCTTAGGTATCTCAGATTTTGAGTTGATCAAGCGCTCCTTCCGCAACTTGGCGACGGCGGCTCTCTTCAGCGTGATTACCTCTACGCTCTATTTTTGGCTCTCCCCTTTGAGCGAGGCGCAGAGTGAGCTGTTGGCCCGTACGCAGCCAACCGTCTATGATGTGTTGATCGCCTTCTTCGGTGGTATGGCGGGTATCGTGGCCAGCTCCACGAAGAACAAAGGCAACGTGATACCGGGTGTGGCGATCGCTACCGCCTTGATGCCACCACTCTGTACGGCTGGCTTCGGTTTGGCGAGTGGCAATCTTTACTATTTCTTCGGAGCCTTCTACCTCTTCTTTATTAATTCAGTCTTCATCTGCTTGGCCACCTATTTAGTGGTTTGCCTGTTGAAATACCCCAAGAAGGTGTTCTTGGACAAGCAGCGAGAGAAGAAGGTAAAGCGTTATGTCGGTTTGATTGTGCTCTTTACGATCGTGCCCAGCCTCTTCTTGAGTTATAACCTGATTCGCTCCAGCTACTTCAATGATCGGGTGCGCGACTTCGTGACGGAGGAGTTGAGCTTCCCGAACACGCAGATCTTGAGCCGTGCGGTGACCAACACCCGTGACCATAAAGAGGTGAAGGTGGTCTTGATTGGCGAGACGGTGCCTGATGAGCTGATCGCCAATGCCCGTCAGAAGCTGGCTAAATATGGCTTGGAGGGAGTGAACCTGATCGTGCAACAGGGCTTCGGTCAGGAGGCGACGGATATCAACGAGTTGAAGAGCCTCTTGATGCAAGACCTCTATAAGAATAGCGAGGAGGTGCTGCGGAATCAGACCGTGCAGATCGACTCGTTGCGCAAGGAGGTAGATCGTTACAAGAGCGACCGGAAGTGGGCGGCCGCTTTGATGCCGGAGATGAAGGTGCTGTTCCCTGCGGTCGAGCAGCTCTCTTGTTCCAATGCCCTCTTGATGCGTGCGGAGCAGGCAAAGCCCGATACCGTGATGCTGGTCTATCTGAAGAGCAAAGAAAAGGTGAAGGAGGCGGAGCGTAGCAAGATGGTCGAGTGGCTCTCGGCCCGTATAGGAAAACAGAATATTAAATTAATTATAGAGTAAACAGTGATGTTTTTACAGCGAATGAAAGGAATGAGATGGGTGTGCGCCGCCCTGATGTGGTTGGCGGCAGCGGGATCACTTTGGGCCGATGAAGGCATGTGGGTCTTGAAAGAGTTAAACAAACAGAACCGGGAACGCATCAAGGAGTTGGGCTTTGAGCTGCCGATAGAGGCGCTGTATAGCGACACGGATCCCTGTGTGGCGAATGCGGTGGTAATCTTTGGTGGAGGTTGCACGGGTGTAACGGTGTCTGAGCAGGGCTTGGTGTTCACCAATCACCATTGTGGCTACGGAGCGATTCAGCAGCTGAGTAGCGTGGAGCACGACTACCTGAAGGATGGCTTCGTTTCGCAAAGCCTGACGGAGGAGTTGCCGGTGCCCGGTTTGTCGGTGCGTTACCTGAAAGAGATGCGCGATGTGAGCGAGCGGATCAACAGCCAGATTGCGGATATCACCGATGAGTATTACCGCCTGGCCGCTGCCGATTCCATCGGGCGGGTGTTGTGCGACTCCGTAGGGCAGAACAGCTTCCTGACGGCGGATGTCCTTCCTTTCTATAATAACAATGCCTATTACCTCGTGGTGTATGAGGTGTTCCGGGATGTGCGCATGGTCTTTGCGCCCCCCAGCTCATTGGGCAAGTTTGGTGGTGACACCGATAACTGGATGTGGCCCCGCCACACCTGCGACTTCTCGGTGTTCCGTGTCTATGCCAATAGCGAGAATCGCCCGGCCGACTATGATGTCAATAACCAACCCTATAAACCCCGTTATGTGGCGCAGGTCTCTTTGCAGGGCTATGCGGAGCAAGATTATGCCATGACGCTCGGTTTCCCCGGAAGGACGGAGCGTTACCTCTGCTCCTGGGGCGTACATCAGCTGATGGAGTATTCCAACAAACCGCGCATCGAGGTGCGGGGCATCAAGCAGGCGCTTTGGAAAAAGGCGATGCAGGCGAGCGATCAGGTGCGCATCCAATACGCCAACAAATACGCCAGCAGCTCCAACTACTGGAAGAATGCGATCGGCATGAACAAAGGCTTGACTCGCCTCGGGGTGATCGCCCGTAAACAGGCGGAGGAGTTGGCCTTTTCGGATTGGGTGGCGAAAGACCAGCAACGGGTGGCGAAGTATGGCGAGGTGCTCACGCTCTTGGAGAAGGGCTATACCTCTACCGATAAGCAGCAGGAGGCGTTGACCTATCTGAACGAGGCCTTTTCGAACGGGGCGGAGATCTTGCGCTTCACCCGCAAGTTGCAGGGTTTCGACGTGAAGGGCTCTACGCCGGAGGAGAAGGAGCAGTTCTTGGAGGATCAGGTGAAGCCTTTCTTCAAGGATTATGTGCCTCGGT
Organism: Parabacteroides distasonis; assembly: GCA_021531385.1. Taxonomy (GTDB): domain Bacteria; phylum Bacteroidota; class Bacteroidia; order Bacteroidales; family Tannerellaceae; genus Parabacteroides; species Parabacteroides distasonis_C. Next base: position 7,127 of record JAFBIR010000004.1, read on the forward strand.
TGGATCAAGAGGTGTTGGCGGCGATGCTGACTATCGTAAGGCTTCGAGTGCCCGCTACTTACTTGCCGGATATCTATCAACGGATTGACAAGAAGTATAAGGGGGACTATATCCGCTATGCGGCTGATCTGTTCAAGAAGACCCGGGTACTCAACTACGCGGATGTGGTGGAGATGATCAGCGACTCGAAAGGCTATGCCAAGCTGATGAAAGACCCGGCACATGAGCTGAGCCTCTCGGTGATGCTGGCAATCTTCGATTTGGAACAGCAGACGGCGGAGGCGGCCCTGCGGATTCAGGAGGGCGATCGCCTCTATTGGGAGGGCTTGCGTGCCATGCATCCGGAGAAGGCGCTCTATGCGGATGCCAACTTCACGATGCGTCTTAGCTATGGCTCGATTGGTGGGTATCAACCCTATGACGCCGCTTGGTATAATTATTTCACGACCGATAAGGGCATCTTAGAGAAGGAGGATCCGGAGAATGACGAGTTCGCCGTGCAGCCGGAGATCTTAGACTTGGTGCGCAGCCGCGGCTTTGGCCCTTATGCCAACGCCAAGGGCGATTTGCAACTCTGCTTCCTGACCAACAACGACATCACCGGTGGCAACTCGGGCAGCCCCGTGTTTGACAAGCAGGCCCACTTGATCGGCTTGGCGTTTGATGGCAACTGGGAGGCGATGAGTGGTGATATTGCGTTTGAACCTGAGCTGCAGCGCTGTATTGCGGTGGATATTCGTTTTGTGCTCTTCATGATCGACAAGTGGGGCCATTGCCCTCGTCTGATTGAGGAGTTGAAATTGGTACGATAAAATCAGACGGTTTATTGCGCTGTTCGATAAACCTGTCTAACTTCGCGAACGCAAACATTAAACAAAAAGAAATATGGCTATCTCACGCTTCAATGCGGTGGAGAAGGCCTCCAACCGCAAGGCGGTAGAGGCGATTACTCCCACCCACAAAGTTTCTGAGTATTATGGAGAGAACGTCTTCAACCGAAAGGCGATGCAGAAGTATCTCTCGAAAGAGACCTATAAGGCGCTCACCTATGCGATTGATAATGGCATACCTATCGACCGCGAGATTGCGAATCATGTGGCGGCGGGTATGCGCATGTGGGCTTTGGAGAAGGGAGTGACCCACTATACGCACTGGTTCCAGCCCCTGACGGATGGTACGGCGGAGAAGCACGATGCCTTCGTGGAGCACGATGGAAACGGGGGCATGATCGAGGAGTTTAGCGGCAAGCTGTTGGTGCAGCAAGAGCCGGATGCCTCCAGCTTCCCCAATGGTGGCTTGCGCAACACCTTCGAGGCGCGCGGCTACTCCGCTTGGGATCCCTCTTCGCCCGCCTTTATCGTGGACGATACCCTTTGTATTCCCACCGTGTTTATCGCCTATACGGGTGAGGCACTGGATTATAAGACTCCGCTCATCCGCTCCATCGAGGCGTTGGGCAAGGCGGCTGTCGAGGTGTGCCGCTATTTCGATCCGGAGGTGAACAAGGTGATTACCTACCTCGGTTGGGAGCAGGAGTATTTCTTGGTGGATGAGGACCTCTATTCCGCACGCCCCGACCTTTCGCTGACGGAGCGCACGTTGTTAGGACACGAGAGCGCAAAGAACCAGCAGTTAGACGACCACTATTTTGGGGCAATCCCCTCTCGGGTGCAGGAGTTCATGAAAGACCTGGAGCGGGAGTGCTACTCCTTGGGTATTCCGGTGAAGACACGTCACAACGAGGTAGCGCCTAACCAGTTTGAGCTGGCACCGATCTATGAGGAGTGCAACTTGGCGAACGACCACAACCAGTTGCTGATGTCGCTCATGAAGCGGGTGGCACGTCGCCACAACTTCCGGGTGCTGCTGCACGAGAAGCCCTTCAAAGGGGTGAATGGGTCAGGTAAGCACTGCAACTGGTCGATGGGTACCGATACGGGCATCAACCTCTTCTCGCCCGGTAAGAACCGGGAGGACAACCTGCGCTTTATCACCTTCGTGGTGAATACTATCATGGCAGTGTATCGCTATAATGCCCTGTTGAAAGCCAGTGTGGCCTCGGCGACGAACGCCCACCGCTTGGGTGCGAACGAGGCACCGCCCGCCATCATCTCCTCTTTCTTAGGTACGCAGATCAGCGACATCTTGGATAAGTTTGAGAACAGCTCCATCGCCGATGCCATCGAGGTGGACGACAAGAAGGGGTTGCATTTGGGCTTCGGACAGATCCCGGAGCTGCTGCTTGACAATACCGACCGTAACCGTACCTCGCCCTTTGCCTTCACCGGCAATCGGTTTGAGTTCCGTGCGCCCGGCTCGTCGGTCAACTGTGGATCGGCCATGTTGGCGCTCAACACGGCGGTGGCTCACCAGTTGCGTCAGTTCACGCAAGAGGTGGAGGCGCTGCGTGCGGCAGGCAAGAGCAAGGAGGTGGCTATCTATGAGGTGTTGAAGGCCTATATCAAAACCTCCAAACCGATTCGTTTCGATGGCAATGGCTATTCCGACGCATGGAAGGCTGAGGCGGCACGTCGTGGGTTGGATTGCGAGAACAGTGTGCCTTTGCAATACGATGCCTATCTCCGTCCGGAGACCATCGAATTGTTTACCAGCATGGGTGTCCTCTCCCGTAAGGAGTTAGAGGCGCGCAACGAGGTGAAGTGGGAGGTCTATATCAAGAAGGTACAGATCGAGGCCCGTGTGCTGGGCGATCTCTCGCTCAACCATATCATCCCCGTGGCGGTGCATTACCAGAGTCTGTTGCTTGACAACATCGCCAAGCTGAAGCAGACCTTTGGCGAGGAGTCCGATTTCGGAGATATGACGGAGGAGCCCCGGCGGTTGGTGCGTAAGATCGCGGCCCATATCTGTGCGGTGACGAAGAAGGTGGATGAGATGGTAGAGGCACGCAAGCGAGCCAATCGCCTGACCGACATGCGCGAGCGCGCCATCGCTTATCATGACACCGTGGCTCCCTACTTGGATGAGATTCGCGATCACATCGACGATTTGGAGTTGATGGTGGACAACCAGATGTGGCCGCTCCCGAAATACCGTGAGCTGCTGTTCATCCGCTAAATCCGTGCGACAGGTGCGTCACACAAAAAACGGAGGAAAGCCCTGCTTCGTTGGCTATCCCAAAGGGATTGTTCAGAAACCAGGGCAGGTGATTCGTTGGCAGAGGTAGCCTCTTGGAAACTACGAAAATAGCCGTACCTTTGCGTTCGAGGAAAACGACTCCTTTGGCGGGCAACAGCTTCCAAGCGATGTCACTCCGTTTTTTGTGACTATAAGAACATTTGTTATTAACGCAACTTAGCGCCGGATTATTTATTATGAAAACGTATGCATAACGCATAGCCGTCAGGGCAGAACACCTGGCGGCTTATTTTTTGCCAGTTAGGGAAATATTTTTCTCCAGTTAGTCAAAATTCTATGGCCAGTAGCTTCTGTTCCCATGGCTCATAGCCGCAAATAATATAGCTCATAGCAATCGAAAACATTGCCCATAGAAAAGCAAAACATTGCCCATAAAAAATTTTTTCATTGCCCATAGTTTTTCAAAACGACGAGCAACGTTTTTCAGGGAAAGACAGGCCGCTGGGCAACGTTTGCTCGGCGGGTTTTTTGCGTTTCGGAGGGAGCCAATCGCCTTTTGCACTTTGAAAATGAAAAAAGTAGGGGGTGATCGGCTTGCGGTGAAGAAAAAAAGGATTACCTTTGCGGCGATTTTTGAGAGATGACAACATAATGTCTAACTTACTAATTAAAACGAACTAAGTATTAACAATTTAAGAATGGAAAATTTAAAGAACATCCAGCCGGTTGAGGATTTCAACTGGGACTCGTATGAGAATGGCGATTCTTATGGCGAGAAGAGCAAGGAAGAGCTCGTAAAAACGTATGACGAGACCTTGAACACCGTTAAGGACAAAGAGGTGGTGATGGGTACCGTTACAGCAATGAACAAACGCGAGGTTGTAGTCAACATCGGCTTCAAGTCTGACGGCGTTGTTCCCATGTCCGAGTTCCGTTATAACCCGGATTTGAAGATTGGCGACGAGGTAGAGGTTTACATCGAGAGCCAGGAGGATAAAAAGGGTCAGTTGATCCTGTCACACAAGAAAGCACGCGCTACACGTTCTTGGGATCGTGTGAACGAGGCTTTGGAGAAAGACGAAGTAATCAAGGGTTACATCAAGTGCCGCACGAAGGGTGGTATGATCGTGGATGTATTTGGTATCGAGGCCTTCTTGCCCGGTTCTCAGATCGATGTGAAGCCGATCCGCGACTATGATGTATTCGTTGGTAAGACGATGGAGTTCAAGATCGTCAAGATCAATCAGGAATTCAAGAATGTGGTTGTTTCACACAAGGCCCTCATCGAGGCTGAGTTGGAGCAGCAGAAGAAAGATATTATCTCTAAGCTGGAGAAGGGCCAGATCTTGGAGGGTACCGTTAAGAACATCACCTCTTACGGTGTATTTATCGACCTCGGTGGCGTAGATGGTTTGATCCACATCACTGACCTCTCTTGGGGCCGTGTTTCTCATCCGGAGGAGATCGTTAAGCTCGATCAGAAGATCAACGTGGTTATCCTCGATTTCGACGACGAGAAGAAGCGTATCGCTCTTGGCTTGAAGCAGTTGACTCCGCATCCTTGGGATGCTTTGGATCCGAACTTGAAGGTAGGTGACAAGGTGAAGGGTAAGGTAGTCGTTATGGCTGACTACGGTGCATTCATCGAGATCGCTCCGGGCGTTGAGGGCTTGATCCACGTATCTGAGATGTCTTGGACACAGCACTTGCGTAGCGCACAAGACTTCATGAAGGTTGGTGATGAGGTTGAGGCTGTGATCTTGACTTTGGATCGTGAGGAGCGTAAGATGTCTCTCGGTATCAAGCAGCTGAAGGCTGATCCTTGGGAGAACATCGAGGAGCGCTTCCCGGTTGGCTCTCGCCACACCGCTAAGGTGCGCAACTTCACGAACTTCGGTGTATTCGTTGAGATTGAGGAGGGTGTTGATGGTTTGATCCACATCTCTGACCTCTCTTGGACGAAGAAGATCAAACACCCGTCTGAGTTCACGCAGATCGGTGCTGACATCGAGGTACAGGTATTGGAGATCGACAAGGAGAACCGTCGCTTGAGCTTGGGCCACAAGCAATTGGAGGAGAATCCTTGGGATGTATTCGAGACTATCTTCACCGTTGGTTCTATCCACGAGGGTACGATCATCGAGGTATTGGATAAGGGTGCAGTTGTTTCTTTGCCGTACGGCGTAGAGGGCTTCGCTACTCCGAAGCACTTGGTGAAGGAGGACGGCTCACAGGCTCAGGTAGATGAGAAGTTGCCGTTCAAGGTGATCGAGTTCAACAAGGACGCTAAGCGCATCATCCTTTCTCACAGCCGTGTATTCGAGGATGAGCAGAAGGCTGCCTTGAAGGAGAAGAAGGCTAACAAGCGTAACAACCGCAAGGATGAGGATGCTCCGGTGATGAGCACGCCGATCGAGAAGACGACTTTGGGCGACATCGAGGAGTTGGCTGCTTTGAAGGAGAAACTTTCTGGTAAGTAATCACCTCTTTTTCCATAAATACAAAAAACGGTAGTCGGGTTTTCTCGGCTACCGTTTTTTATATGGTCGGGAGGCAACCAAAGAAAAAGGAGATAACCGTCTGTTCAGTTATCTCCTTCTTTACCTCTTACGCCCGTTAGTTAAGAGAAACACTCCTCGGTTGCACAAGCCTCGGGAGCATCTGTAATGCCTAACATCTCGTTGATAGCTTTACGTTTCTCCAGATCGGTAAAGTAAGCCTTTACGACCTCGTAGATGTTGAATCCCTCTGTAGAGCCGGCAGCGAGGTGCAGCGTATCTACCATCTTAACTGTTGCCTTCTTCAGCTCGTCGGGGCTGATTAAATGTAACTCATTTGCGTGAATCAAGCGATTATTTCCCATGATATACAAATATTATTAGGTTATACATATGTTTCTTTCGGATCTAAATCCATGCGAAAGGTACGAATTAGTTTCATAAGTCCATACGTTTTTGTCTATTTTTTCTTCTAATCGGTGAATTTCGCCTGTTGGACGGTACTTTTCGCTGCCTTTACGCTATTTTTGCGCCAAAAAACAGGAATGAAGAAGTTAGTTATATTTGATTTGGACGGTACGTTGCTCGATACGATCGCCGATTTGGCGGCGAGCACGAACCAGGCGTTGCAGGCTTGTGGCTTCCCAACACATGCCGTGAGTGCCTATCGGTATTTCGTGGGTAACGGTATTATGAAACTTTTTGAGCGGGCTTTACCGGAAGAGGCTCGTACAGCAGAGCAGTTGGCACGCATCCGTGCCCTTTTTGTTCCTTATTACGATGCGCACAATGCGGATCACAGTTGTCCCTATCCGGGTATGGTGGCTTTGCTGACCCGTTTGCAGGAGAGCGGCGTGGCGTTAGCGGTCGCTTCCAATAAGTACCAGGCGGCGACGGAGAAATTAGTGGCGTATTACTTCCCCGCCATCTCCTTCGTGAAAATCTTGGGGCAGCGTGAGGGGATCCCGACGAAGCCGGATCCCAGTATCGTGAATGAGATCGTGGCCGCTGCCGGTGTTGCCAAGTCTGATGTATTATATGTAGGCGATTCCAATGTGGATATGCAAACTGCCCAGAATGGGGGCGTGGATGCTTGTGGTGTCACTTGGGGCTTCCGTCCCAAGGAGGAGTTAGCCGCTTACCATCCCCTCCTGTTAGCCGAACGGGCCGAGGAGATCGCAGAGGTGGTGCTGAAAAATTAGCCCGGAGGATCCCCCGGGCTATCGCTTGTTGGGGCTTTCCGCCCACGTTGATGCGTTTTTACTTCACCTTATAAGCCATCAGGGCGAAGCCGTGACGGATGTAGAGCACACCGTTGACGATGACCGGGTGTGCCCAGTGCGGACCTACACCCTTGGTGATACGGAACTCGCTCACGATGTCGAACTTAGCAGGGTTGGGACGAACCAAGGCAACCGCTCCGCGACGCTCGTCGTAGCAATAGAGCATCCCGTCGGCAGCGATGATGGAACCTTTGCCCTTACCTCCTTGCCAAGCGGTCTCATAACCTGCGGCTCCCGTGTTCCAATCGATGGCACACCAGTTACCTTGGTTATTGTTGATCCAGTTGGAGCCGTAGATGGTGCCATTTACCTCTACATAACCACCGTGGTGTGTGTCGAGCACGTCCGTACGCCATACCACAGAGACACTCTTCAGGTCGTCAGCCAGTTGCAGCATCACACCGTTGATGTTGTAGCCGTGGCAGAAGAAGAGTTTGCCATCCTTGAATATCGGCGTATTGGGGGCGATGTTCGGCCACTTGGCATCCCGATCGGAGGGACCCCACTCTCCGAATGACCATTCAATCTCGCCACTCTCCGGGTTCACGCCAAAGATGTGCTTGGCTGTAGAGCCGACAATCTGCCGTTTCCCTTTGTAGTTGATCAGCAACGGAGAGACATAGGCACCGATATCGCCGAAAGATGTTGTCTTCCAGATCAGCTCACCATTCTCCTTGTTGAGGGCTACCATCGTGGTCTGGTCACCAGCCGGGGTGTAGATCACCTTGTTGTCGAAGACCAATGGGCACTCGGAGGTTCCCCAGTTACCGGTCTTGCGGCCATACACCTTGCCGGCCTCCACTTTCCAGACAATCTTGCCATCCTGGATGTTGAGGCAAACTACATCGCCTGAACCACTGATTACATAGGCCTTATCGCCGTCGATGGCAGGCGTGGTACGGGTATCGGGATAGGTATCGTTCCACGGTGCGCTGTAAGCCGTTTGATAAACTTTCTTGCCGTCGAGCGTGTAGGCGGAGAAGATCTCCTGCGTCTCGTCCTCACTCATACCGGTGATGTAGAGGCGATCGCCTACGATCACGGGGCTGGAGTACCCCTTACCGGCATCCATGGTTTCCCACAACAGTTGCGGACCCTCTGCCGGCCACTCTTTCAAGAGACCACTCTCCGGATAGACACCGTTACGCTCCGGACCGCGCCAACCATAAGGCGTTTGTGCCGAAGCTGTTCCACACAAGATGCAGGCGAAGGCTACGCTTAACCCACCTGCTTTCAAGTTGTTCCAATAATTCTTCATACTAAACTCTGTTTATGTGATTTCTAATTTGATTCTTTATTTGTTAGCGACAGATAGAGTTGCTCCAGTTGTTGTGCGAGGGCGACTTCGCTGTAACGATTTTCGGACAGGTGCAGCGCTTCCGCTCGGCATTGCGCCATGCGTTGTGGATCGGTCAGTAATTGTGCCAAGGCTGCGGCCAACTCTGTAGGCTCGTTGGGGCTATATAGTACCCCTGCCTCGCCTACGATCTCCGGGAAAGAGCCAGTGGCGGGTTCTACGACAGGGCGACCGGCGGCAAATGCCTCGCAAAGGTACAAGCCGACTCCCTCCTCAAAACGTAGGGGTACGGAAAGTAGGCTGATCTGTTGGTAGAAGCGGGCGTGCTCCTCCATCTTGTAGCTCTCCTCGATGACTACATCGGTTGCGTAGGGAGCCAACCGTTGGCGCATCTGCTTCAAGAAGGGCTTGTCGGTAGCCGTGAAGCCACCACCGATGCGAAGGCGCAAACCCGGGATGGTGCCTTGCTGTTTCAATAGCACGAAGGCATCCACCAAGATGTCCAATCCGTCTGCTTCGTTCATGCGGTAGAAGAAGCCGATGGTTGGCTGTTCGGGATAGCTATCGCAGCGGTATTTCGCCCGCTCCACACCGGGATAGATTACCTTCACCGCTTTCAGTTGAGGCAGTCGCTCCGTAATGAGCGATTGATAGAAGTGACTGGTGGTCAGTAGTGCATCCACGTAGCGGCTGTTTGCTACAATGCCTTGCCATGCCTCTGCCGCGTAGTTCGCTTTCAAGCCGTCGAGCCACACCTCCTCATCTTGCAGGGAGCAAACAATTGGCAGATCCACCGCTTGCTTGATCTCTTTGGCAATGGCGATCAACAGGCTACTCGACAGGTGGATCACGTCAGGACGTTCCCGCTCCTTGACCCAGTCGATCAGTTGCTTTACCATGTCTTGAAACGCCGTGTCCTCGCCCGTGATCATGGCTAACGTCATCTGCTCCATACCCTCTGCGGAGGTGGAGCCGGAGAGCGAAGAGGCCATGTTGAGCAACCCCTCAGAGGCTGTGAGTCGCTTCAGCCAGTTGGGCATGTGTCGCCCGGGGAAGAGCTTCTGTGCTGCATAGAAGGTGGTGGCGGGGAAGAAGAGCGGGGTGTCTGCCTGGAAGGTGCGGTGACGCAGCGGCAGGTAGAGCGGCATGATAATTACCTCATGTCCCGCTTTGCGCAAGGCTGTCGCCTGCAAGTTGTCGCGGAAACAGTTGCCGCAATAGAAGGAGTCGCCCGACCCGGGCACAATAAATAAGATCTTCATATCCGATTCGTTTTTGATTCATTGACTTCATGGCGCACATAGCGCTTGACAAATCCTAAGACGCAGCCGATGAACAGCAGCAGGAACCCTCCGGCCATTAGCCAAAGGGCGATTCCGGCATGGGGGAAGTTCACGCCTACACTCACCAGCGCTCCCACACTGCCGGCGATCAGGGCATAAAGCGGTACGATGCGGTTTTCCCGATAGAGTAACGTCTCGATCCAGTGGTCAGTGAAACCTAACATCCGATAGAGCTGGATCTCCTCCCTCCGCATCGCCAAGTTCTTGCGAATGACAATGATAAAGCTGAAGATACCGATCAATAGGCCCAATCCGCCCAAGGTCATGAAGATGCTAAGGTAGGTGTCGGTCACCTCGTTGAACTGACGCAGGCGGTCGTTGGTGGTGGTGACACGTATGCCGTACTCATGCAGGGCCTGCTCGATAAGCTGTTTGGCAACTTTCGTTTCCGCCTCAGGTGTCTTGACCAAGAAGAGAGTGCTCCCGCTGGTCTCTGGCCAGATCTCACTGAAGAGGGTACGATCCATCAAGAGGTTGCCTTGCAAAATGGAGTTGGAGAGCGTGCCGATCAGCCGGATCGCCACGGACTCACCTCGGTCATTGGGGTAATAGAGGGTGTCGCCCACCTGCCCCATCAGTCCCCAAGTGAGTACGGTTTCATCCACCAAGGCGGGATAGACCTCCCCCTCTTTGCGACAAAGGCGGTCGAAGGTGGCTGCCCGCTCTTCCGGATAGAGCGATTGCTCGATCTGGAAAGCACTCTCACGCAAGACTTCAATCGGGAAGCCTACGGCGGTAGGTTGTGTCACACGATTCAGGTTCAAGCAGCTGGCATCGTCAGCTTCGTAGCGTAAGCCTTGGCAAATCAAGGTCCCGGCAGGGAGATCGCTCAACGCCAATTTGCTGCGCCCCTCTGCCGTGGAGAGCTCTTGATAGAGCGGTACACGGCTTTCGCCCCACAGGGTGAACCCTCCTGTGCCTGTCTGTATCTGTTCATTATCGGCAAAGCCTTTGCGATTCAAGCCGACGGCAAATACGATGAACACGCCAATTGCCAATGCCAAATAGGCCCAAAGCGCCTGTTTCCGCTGGGCATGGAGTGTGGCCCACACCAAGGTGGATTGTCGCAACGGTTGGGTGGCTTCTTGTCGGCGATGTAAAACCTCGGCATAACCCCAGCAGGCTGCCATACCGATCCATCCGGTTCCCAAGAGCATAAAGAGAGGAACCGATTGCCACCATAGGGCATTGAGTAGCGTAAGCCCTATCGTACCGATTGTCCAGATCAAGCTGAGTAGTTTCGCTTTCGTAGCGGAAGGAGCGGTAGGGGTAGCAGCGCGTGCAGGCTCTCGTAGAGCTTTCGACAAGCTCCAGCGAAGCAGTCCCAACGTGAGCACCAGGCTGCCCAAGGTTCCGCCAATGAGCGTAGAGGCTTGGGGATAGACACCAAAGCCGTCGGTTTGGGTTGCTCCTTGCCAGACATTGCCCAACAGCCACATCACCAAGGCGGTGTAGAGCAATCCTACGCCTATGCCTACAAGCGCGGAGACCGTTACTACCGGACTGGCCTCTTTCCAAAAGAGTGCTACCATCCGTTTGGGGGAGAAGCCTAAGGCCCGTAGCAGGGCAATCTCCTCCCGACGGCGATAGAGCATCTCTTTCAGCGGATTTAGCATCAAGAGCAGGGCTGACACCCAGATAAAGAAGCCCAATGCCAAAAAGAGTCCAGCGAAATCCACACCATTACGAGCGGCAAAAAGCCCGGCCTCTCGGGGATGGATCAGTTGTAGCCCGAACTGCTCCGGCTGTAAGCGGGAGAGGTCTGCTTTTTGCAACCGTAACTGGGTCGCTACGCCATAAGCGTTCCCCCAGCGTTCTGCTACTGCCTCATAGGCAATCAGGGCTTTGGGGGTAGCCCGATAGTGGTTCCAGTAGTCCTCATCTTCATCGGTAATCCGTTCCATATCAATGGGCAGGTCGCTGTCCCAGTCGGTACAACGTTCCACGTTGGCCAAGCCGGGGAAGTTGGCACTCAACGTGCTGTCTGCTTGCCACGTGCTCAGTGGCAGGATGCGCCCAACCACCAAAGGCAGTGTGTCGGTCTCTAATTGTTTCAGCTCCTTGGCGTGGAAATAGCTGATGTGTATCGTATCGCCTACATGGGCGTTCAATCGCTTTGCGCTGTAATCGGAGAGCCAGATCTCCTCTTTTCGCAAGCGTTGTCCGTCGTATTGATCGACAGCGGTCACGAAAGAATAGGGAATGGAGCGGTCGGCTCGATCGAGGCTATTCGCCAAGTAGGAGAAGAGCCGGTTAGCCGTGCTATCTCCCGCACAGAGTGTCTCGACTACCTCCTTTTGCAGGAAAATGCGGGAGGAGGAGATCTGTATCTCGCCGTTGGTGCGTTGGGCTTGCAGGCCGGAGAGGGCCGGTTGCCACGCTTTCGCTACCTCCGATTCGCTCAGCATCCGGTTGCTCATGAGTAGGTTGATGCGTCCCTCCACCCCTAATGCCTCAGCCAATTCCTGCCGATTGACAAACACATTGAAAGGAATCACCTGTTCGTTGCGCAGGTTGAGGTTGCCTCCCTCTGCTGCAGACAGTGTGCTACCGGGGGTAAGGCGGAGGCTCGTGGTGTAGTTTTTAGAAACAAAAAGAGAGCCTGAGGGTACCATGCCTGCAGCTGGCAAACGAAGCACCAACTCATCGGCCGGCCCTAAGTCTAACTCCTTGGTCAAGGCTGGGTTGAGCAGGGCTCTCCCTTTCGGTAGATCTGTGCGATCCACGCCCCAAAGGGTAACCGGCACCAAGCGACCGTTGTACGGGACGAATCCCTCGCTTAACAGGACTCCTCGACTACCTGTTTGAAAGGGTTCGGCTTGGAGTAATTGCTCCGATAGGTAACCGTTGCGAGCGAAGAGCAGGGTCTCAGTATCGCCCAACCGGTCACTTACCCGTCGCTCTAAGGTGGTACGCACCGAATCGCCCACGACTAAGCTACCTACGATCACCGCTACCGTGATCAACGAGGCCAAAGCGATTAGCCGATAGAAGCGGGCGTAATAACGAATGTTCCGGTATGTGAGTCGCTGTTGGTTCACTGTATCACTCCTCCGATTAAGTTCAGTATGCGTTTGGCGTAGGCCGAGGTCTCATCGGAGTGTGTCACCATCAGGATGGTTGTGCCCAGTTTTTGGTTTAGCTCCTTGAAAAGGGAGGCAATGTTTTGTGCGTTCTCCCGATCTAATTGTCCCGTGGGTTCGTCGGCCAACAGCAAAAGCGGTTGTCGAATCAAGGCACGGCAGACCGCTACCCGACTGGCCTCGCCCCCGGAGAGGGTGGCGGGATAGGCATTGGCCAACCGTTCGATACGTGTGAGGCGCATCAACTCCTCTGCCCGTGCCTCCGCTGCTGCCTCCACCTGTGTGGCATCCGCTAACAGGGGAAGCAGGATGTTCTCTTTCACCGTGTAGGGGGCTAATAGCCGATGATCTTGAAAGACAAAACCAATCTGGCGGTTACGTACGCTGGCCAAGTTGACTAATCCGTTTGTGATCTCTTGTCCATTCAGGAAATAGCGTCCGCTATCTGGAGGCAAGAGCGTACCTAAAATGGAAAGCAAGGTAGTTTTGCCGGAGCCGGAAGCCCCTTTAATCGCTACGAAGTCTCCCTGTTCCACATGAAGGTTTACGCCTCGCAAAACATGGTTGAGGCGGTTGTCTCCATCGTGAAAACTTTTCTGTATAGCTACTAATTCGATTAATGCCATCTGTTTCGTTGTTTGTGGGCAGTTACCTGCCGTTTTCTATTTGCTTACTTGCCGTTTCTTTATGGATAAAAGGCCGTTTAACGATCGCTTAACCTTCGTTTTCTTGCTCTCCGAAGCAGAGCAGAGTGCCTTTAGCCGTTAAGATAAAGAAGCGTCCCTTGATAATCGCTGGAGAACCAATGATTTGTTCACCAGCATCATACTCCCATAGTAGTTCGCCCTCTTCGGCGTCGATGATGGAGATTAGTCCGCTCTTTGTGCAGACCAATACCTTATCGTCACAAACCAAGGGGGAGCTCTCGCCTGTATTCCCTTTCATCAAGTATTTCCAGTTGAGGCTGCCATCCAAGCGATTGAAGGCGTAAAGATAGCGATCTGCGGAGAGAATGAAAAGGGTTTTGTCGGTAATTGCCGGCACGGAAACGAATGAGGCACCGGCCTCGCTGCCCTCTTGGATCTTACGCGTATGGGTGATCTTGCCCTTGTCTAAGCTGAACTCGTAGATATTACCTGCATAGTCGCCTACATAGACATAGTCGCCCATGACCGCCGGGGAGGCTGGTACATAGGCCTCTAACTCCACGGAGTCGGTGGGCAATCCACTTTGGCAGTTGATGATGCGCAACCAAGCATCACAGCCGCCAAACAGGACATGCTTTTTCCAGAGTGCCACGGAACCATTCAGGTAGTAACCTGACTCGAAGCGATTGATTAGCTGGCCGCTTTGATCGCCGATGCAATAGAGGTAATTGTCGTAACTACCTACTACGATCGCCTGTTGCCCCTCGAAGCTCACTCGGTTCGGTGAAGCGGAGATCTGCCCCTCCGTCTCGAAGTTCCAGAGGGTATCTTGCTGGGCCAACGAGATTGCGCTTAACCAACCATCCAACCGACCGATGTAGAGCACGGAGTCGTGGATCATCAGAGTAGCCTCCACCTGCGTTTTGAGGTCGTAGCTAAAGGCCAAGTTGCCCGAAGCATCCACTCCTCGCACCAGGCCACGGCGGTCGCACCAATAGGTGGTACCTTGATAGACAATGGGTGAAGAGACTGTGCGCACCTCGCTCTTGAAGCGCCACAACAGGGTAGGCTTCTTGGGGAGTGCACGGGAAGTGTAGCCGCTCAGTCCGGCATCACCTCGTGAAAGGGACCAATTCAGTCCGTTGCCGTCATCCGGTTCATCACTGTTGTCTGTGCAGCTGAAGTATAACAGACAGAGCAGAGCGATTAATAGGCCATATTTATTCATGTTCTGTTCCTCCTATTCGGTTAAAAAGAGCGCACCAGTCGGGCAGAGTGTGGCTAACCGCTCCGGTGCATTGGGGCGATTCTCTTCCGGGATGACCACCTGCATGATGAACCCACGGCGCTCAAAGGTGAAACCATTGTCACTGTTATAGACACAAAGTCCACAGCGGATGCACTTGGCTGGCTCATACCACAAGCGTCCGTTCACATGGATTTTCTCTTTGACGGGCAATGCGGAGGAGACCTCATAGCGGGGGCGTTTGATTCCGGCCTCCGTGGCGTATTGACGCAGTTTGCAATCGGTATGTCCGGGGCAGGCACAATGTAGGCAGCGAGAAGGAGCATCGATCGTCTCCTTCAGCCACTCCTTCTCTTTCGGCGTGAAACGGCCCAACTTAGAAATAAACGACCTCTTATCTGCCGCATGGGGCGCCACCTCCGGCCGCAGGGGAAGGTCAGTTCGCTCCGCTAATGACTGAATGATTGCCCGTATCTGAACCGCTTTATCTACCGTACCTCTTCGGCAGGCCTTCTCGCAGGGGGCTTTGCAGTCCGCGCAGCCCAATTGATCGAGTGGGAAGGTGGCTGCTAAGAAACTACGGGCCTCCGCCAACCGACCGGCATCATAGAGCCAGAGCAGATGCTCTACGTCTAACCCTTTTGGACAGACAATCGAGCAGGGTGCTTCGCAATCGGCTCGGTGGTCGCTGAGCAGCAACTCTAATGAGAGTTGGCGCAACTTCAAGACCTCTTCGCTTTGGGTGTCGATCACCATTCCTTCAGTGGGTAGGGTGGAGCAGGAGGGGATCATCTGCCCGGTCTGCATATTCTTCACCACACACACCATGCAGGAGGATTTGTGCTTCGCTCCCTTGGCGTAGCACATGGAGGGCAGCTCAATGCCCGCTCGGCGAGCCACTTCGATCAAGGTCTCGCCCTCATGTACCTCAATCACTTGATTATTGATCGTTATCTGCATACTTCAAGACTTTAAAGCTACTTTTCGTATTGCGTTGTAACTGCACTCGTCGATGCATAAGCCACAGAGCACACACTTTTCGACCTCGATCTGGTGACGTGCATATGGCGTATAGGGAATGGCATCCGAAGGACAGGCCTTGGCGCACTTGGTACAGCCGACACACTCCTCCGTGATTTCCAACTTGACCATCTCTTTGCAGGTGCCTGTGCGACAGATACCCTTTACATGTTCTTCATATTCCTCCCGGAAGTATTTTAGCGTGGAGAGGACAGGGTTGGGAGCGGTCTTACCCAAACCACATAAGGCCATCTGCTTGATGCTGATTGCCAACTCCTCCAATTTGTCAATATCCTCCATGGAGCCTTTGCCGGTACAAAGCCGATCGAGTATGTCCAACATACGACGAATGCCGACCCGACAGAAGGTACACTTACCGCACGACTCTTGACAGGTGAACGAGAGGAAGTAGCGGGCTACATCCACCATACAGCTGCTCTCACTTAGCACCACCATACCGCCGGAACCCATGATAGCACCCATGCGGGTCAAGGCATCGAAGTCAACCGGAGCGTCGCACAGCTCTGCGGGGATGCAACCGCCGGAAGGACCACCTGTCTGCACTGCTTTCAGCTTCTCGCCACCCTCGACGCCACCACCAATATCCTCGATGATTTGGTTCAGTGTGGTACCCATTGGTACCTCGATCAATCCACCGTGGCAGACCTTTCCGGCCAAGGCGAAGACCTTCGTGCCGGGACTCTTCTCCGTACCGATCGTGCGGTAGGCCTCCGCTCCATGACGGATGATATAGGATATTTGGCTCAATGTCTCGACGTTGTTGATCAGGGTCGGACAGCCAAACAGTCCCTCGACAGCCGGATAAGGCGGACGTTGCCGGGGGAATCCACGCTGTCCTTCAATGGAGGCGATCAAGGCAGTCTCCTCGCCACACACAAAGGCTCCTGCTCCCTCAAAGATCGTAATGTCGAAAGAGAAGGCGCTGCCAAATAGTTTCTCGCCGAGCAAACCCTTCTCTCGGCACAACTCGATCGCCTTGCGGGTACGGATGACTGCTTGGGGATATTCCGCACGAATGTAAAAGATACCTTTCCGTGCGCCTACGGCATAACCGGCGATGATCATACCCTCGATAACACGCAACGGATAGGACTCCAACAGGATGCGATCCATGAACGCACCGGGGTCACCCTCATCACCGTTGCAGATGACATATTTCTCCGCTTTGTCGGTAGCGGCTACCAAGCTCCATTTCCGTCCGGTAGGGAAACCACCACCGCCACGTCCACGTAAGCCACTTTGCAAGATGGTGTCAATCACCGCTTGACGAGGCATTGTGGTGAACGCCTTCTCCAAGGCGGCAAATCCCTCATGAGCCATATATTCGTTGATGTCTAACGGCGAGATAAGACCATAGCCCTCCGTGGAGATGCGCTTTTGGCGGGAGAGGAACGTGTTGATCGTGCCGGTACGCTCCTGCTCGGATTTCCAAAGGATATTGTCCCAGGTCGTGTCCGTGTGGAACATATCCACTTGATTCAACAAGGCATTCTTCCAACGGCGTAGGCGACTGGCTGGCTTGAAGTGGTGGAGTAGGATCTCCTTGATCTCTTCCGGCTTGACATTGGGATAGCGTTCGATCGAACCATCCGGCAGGGCTACGTCGATCAAAGGAACTTGGTTGCAGGCACCCACGCAAGAGACCGGTTTGATAGCCACCTTGATACCCAGTTCGTGGGAGGCATCGAGCACTGCTTGATAAATCGCTGCCGTGCCACTTGCTTGGCAGCAGTTCTCCATGCCTAAACGAACCTCCCCGATTGGCGGTTCCTTAGCCTCATCAGCAGCCTGCGCCTCCTGCTCTTGCGCATACTGTTGAAACTCATCCAACACCTCTTTTACCCGCCCTGGTTGTACATGTCCGAAGATTTTCTCATCAATCTGTACTACCGGAGCCAAGGCGCAACAGCCTAAACAGGCAATCTTCTCGATGGAGTATTGCTGATCGGCTGTGGTGATGGTCTCTTCATCCATATTTAACTCCCGGCGGAAGGCGTCATAGACGTTGTTTGCCCCCTTCACATGGCAGGCCGTACCGGTACATACCTTAATAATATGTCGTCCGTAAGGAATATGTCGGAACTGGGCATAGAAGGTGGAGACACTGATCATTTGTGCCCGGTCGATTTCCGTCCGCTCATACACCCGTTGCAGGGCATCGGAGGGCAAATAGCTAAACTCCGCTTGCAGGGCCTGGAGCAGGGGAATGATCACCCGCCGACTACGGCCTACCCGATCAATGATCGCATCCACACGGGCGATCATCGCCTCCTTTGTCTGAAGTCCGTTCTGTTTACAATCTGCACAAGCCATATCACTTCGCTGCTACACAATAAATACTCTCTTCTGTTCGCACCACGATCTTGCCATCTGTGAAGGCCGGGGTCGCCAACGTACGCTCTCCAGTCTCAAAGGAGTTAATCAACGTAAAGGCATCATCCGTAGAGAAAATGAACAGTTTACCATTGTTGCTGAAGAGGTAGAGTTTGCCCTCCACGATCATCGGGGAGGAATAGAATTCCTCGTTCAGCTCATGTTCCTTTACCAATGCACCACTTTTAGCATCGTAAGAGGCCAAGACACCATAGCTGGTTGCCAAATAGAGATGCTTCTTGGTCGCTACCGGGCTGGAAACCTCTGGCAGGTATTCCGTGCTTTCCCACAACACCTGTCCATCTGTGCCGTTGATGGCTACTAACTTGGCATATTCGTTCGCTCCATAGATCACGCCATCTGCGCTGGCCGGGCAGGAGCAGACCTCTCCACCCATGCAATCCACCTGCCAGAGCTGCTCGCCGGAGGTAGGGTCGTAAGCCGTCATCTGAGGATTGCCCATCAAGACTAACTGTGGTTTCTGATTGACATAGGCAATAATGGGGGAGCTCCAGCAAATCTTGCCCGTACGTTTCTTCACCCATCGGGTATTGCCGGTCGCTACATCCAAGGCAAAGAGTTGCGGATCTTTGTTGTTGTCATATTGCACGTAGAGCGTGTTGCCATAGATCAACAGTGAGGAGACAAAACCATAATGATTGTCGGGCACACCTAAGTTTTTCGCCCATACTCGTTTGCCCTCTATATCGGCACAGAGCAGGTCTCCCGTAGCGAAGATGGCACACACATGCTTGCCATCGGTGGCTACGGATGAGGAGGCCAAGCCGGTATCTTCGGTGACTGCTGGCGGTGTAGCTGGTGAGCCGGGAATGTTGGTTGCCTGCATACTCCAGAGCTGTTCACCGGAGGTGAGGTCATAGCAGAATAGCTCGCGGGCCTCTTTGTCTCCACCCGTGAAGAAAACCCGGTTGCCATTGATGACGGGAGAGTTATGCCCTGCACGAGGAATCGGTTTCTTCCAAAGGATATTGCTGCCATCAGCTAAGTCCCATTGGGTGGGTACCCCTTTGGCGGAGGAGATACCGTTGGATTGGTTGCCTCGGAAGGCGTTAGAGGTGACCTTGGAAACGGCGGGTTGAGGAGCTTCAGCTACGGTTGGTGCCTCAGTAGTGGCTTGCTCTTCTGTAGCTTCTACTGGTGAACTTTCATTTATTTCTGTGACTTCTGGTTGCGGTTCCGCAATGGCATCCGGCTCCGTTGTCTCTTCTACCGGGACTGCCTCTCCACTATCGGCTACAAGGGCTTCGTCAGTTGCTGCTTGGGTCGTGGAGGATTTCAAGAGCGGGGAAGAAAGAAAGACAAACAACAGGGCAACCGCTACCAATCCCAAGGTGCCCCAGGTGAGGTAACGGCGGGATTTGGATTTCAGCATCCATTCATCAATCGGGTCAATCTCCTTGTCTGGAATGTGCATCTCCCCTTTGAAGTAGAAACGGAGGGAGAGGACGAAGATCAGCACCATACCCAACAGGATATAGACACCGCTCTTCAGGTGATCCTCTTGGATGAAGTAGGCTCGGCGAGCCAACAGATCCAGTTGACGAATCTGCTCTTGCAACACTGGATTATCTGCATTGGTGTCGTTGAGCTCCTTCAAGGTCTCGATTACCTCGGTCTGAAGCGGAGTGATGCCCCTTACTTGGAAATAGTTGGTGATCAGCATCACCGACAATGTAATGATAAACACCGCTGTCACCGCAGCGATGTTCCGATAAATATCCTTATTCATGATTCAGATGGTTTATGCGATTCATTCATTTGTTTATTCTGAGGGCAGTAGCTGAAGCACTGTCCGCAGGCCACGCAATTAGCATGGTTGATCTCATACTGTTTACGGCTCCGTTTCACAGAGAGACGGATCAACGCCAATCCAATTACTAAGCCCATGAGGGCACCAGCTATCGTACACCAGAAACGATACTCTGTTACCTTGGCTTCATAGAGGGCGGTGATCTCTTCTACTGAGCGGCCTTGCCCGTAGAAAGCCTCCAACTCCAAGGGGAGTTCCTCCTCCGGCTGCGCATCGTGCTGGATCACTTGGTCGTAGAGACGCACATCCTTGTGTGCTCGACTCAAGTTCGGACTGGCCATACGCATCAACAGGGCACCCGCTATGATCATGACGGGTAGCACGACGAAGTAGGCCAGCAGGCGACGTACACCGGTACTGCGGCTCTCCTTCAGCTTGTTGGCGTAAGGCGGACGGATGGCATCCACTGGGCAGGAGTTGTGACACAGCTCACAGTTAATGCAGCTCTTGCGGGTCAGCTTGATCTTCCAGATGGAGACGGATGAGAAGAGACTCAGCAATGCCCCGTATGGACAGAGGAAGCGACAGAAGGGACGGCCGGTAAAGATGGACATCACCAACAAGAGCGCACCAAAGAGGATGAGTCCCATATCACCCCCTAATCGGAAGATGCCGATGAAGGGATCGAACTGACAGATAATAAACTGACTACGGGTCACCGCATAGAGCACGGCGAAGATGAGGTAGAGCCAGGGGATTACCTTCAAGGCGGCTGTGATGGCCTCGGAGATGCGATAGTTCTTCACATTGACCAATTCCTGCAAGGCACCGAAAGGACAAACACCTGCGCAAAACACTCGTCCAAAGAGGTAAGCAAAGAGGATGGGCAGCAAGAAGAAGAGCAACACTGTCAGCGGCAAGTGGTAGCTGTCATCCACCAACGCCAAGGCGATGTTTTGGATAGAGCCGATGCTACAGACGCAACCCTCCCGGAAGAATCCGAAGTAGCCCACGGAGATTAGCGATACCCAGAAGATCGGGCCACGGGTATGTTTCTTATAGAGTGCCCAAGTGACGATGCCCATCAACGCCACTAATAACAGCAGGTCGATAATGACCCACACCGTTTCGTTGGGCACCGCATACTGCAGGTCGGGATATTGGTAGCCCGATTCAAAGTCGGGTTTCGGGAAGCGGTTCTGTGCTTGGGCGATCCCCCAACACCCCACCAAAGCCGCTATCGTCTTTAATTTTCTCATGCGATTCACTCCTTTAATTTATAGGCCGTAGCGTAGGGCACTCTGGTGATAGCGCCTGACGGGCAGACCGTAGATATTTTACACTCGTTGCAATTCAGGCAGAGATCCTGTTTGATCTGGAGGTAGAGCGAGCCGTTGCCAAACGAGCTACATCCTTTCACGCATTTTCCGCAGCCATTGCACAACTCCTCGTCGATCATGTATTCGAAGTAGGGATCCTCCACGAATTTCCGCTGGATAGCTCCCGTGGGGCACATCAGGTTCTCAGCGGCTGTGTTCAGCTCTTTGACATTCGTGCGGTAATAACCGCCACAAAGGTCGCAGTAGCCACAGACCCGGTGGGCATGAATACATTTCACGGCTGATACCGGCAGCACGCAGTGGGTCTCACAGCGGCCACATTGGGTGCAGACCGTGGGGTCGATTTGCCAAAAGAGGTCTTCCTCTTTGCCGCCTAACTTGGGTGCCAAGCCTCCGGCTACGGCTAAGATAGAGCCTCCGGCCACTACGGATCCACACAGCTTGATGAACTCCCGACGGCGGATCGGACTATTCTTTGGTTGATTCTTCTTATCTTCCATTTGTTATCGGCTGTTTAAATGGTTAGACCCTCTTTCAACGGACAGGGGATGCCACAGGTGGCACAAGCAGTCTCACCGGCCTTCTCCTTTTTATATTGGAACAGGGAGAGGGCAGTTTTACCGGCTACGACCAATTTATCCTCCCATACACGTACCTCGTAGGCGTTGTGTCCACCGCCCAAAGCCTTCTCATCTAACAAGACACTGCGGAAACCACCCTGTTTGTCGTAGCAGCTAATACGGGGGATGCCCTTCTCGGAGGTGAGCAGCTCTCCGGTGGAAGTCGATGTGAGATAGACCGGGTTGCAGCAACCGCTGAAATGGCCTTCCGCATCACCACCCTTGCCAAAGGAGGCGATAAACTCCCCTTCCGGTGTGTAGCTTTCTACCAAGTGTCGTCCAGGATTGGAACAGTAGATCACGCCATCCAGCTGGGTGATGCCAAACGAGTAGCTCGGGACAATGAAGCCGGAGGGACTCTCGATGAATTTCAAGAAGCCGCCTCCATCGGTATAAAGGTGGATGTTCTTATGTGCCGCATCGGTCACGAACACCTTGTCTTCAACAACCGCCAAAGAGCAATAGTCTGCCTCCTCATCGCACGCCTCCCAGTCGGTCAGCAACTCCCCTTGCAGGCTATACACCTCGATCCGAGCGGGGAAAAGCAGGTAGATGCGATCGGCTGCTACGGTTAGGTCACGTACGGAGCTCCCCACAGAGAAGTTGTCCACTAAATCGCCTGTAGGCTCGTAAATGTCTATGTTGTTGGGCGTAGCCACATAGAGACGCCCTTGGTAGAGGTCAAAAGCCTCGATCTCTCCGGGTGTCTGGAACGCCGATACCTTCCGATAGGGGGAGACAAAAGGCTTTCCGGCCGCACGCCCCTCAGCCACATGTGTCCGTTCTACATCGTAGAACAGGGCTTCCGGACGGGTGAACATCTTCCACAGCAGGTTGCCAGTCACCCCTAAAATGCTTCCCCCGGCCAGTACAGAGCCGCAGATGCGCAGGAAGTGCTTGCGGGAGATTTTCTTTTCCATTGCATGTTTTGATTCCATAATATATAATGCTTTGCTTTCCTTTTCTTTTCTTTTCTTGATTCCGTTAAACGATGCGTAGGCATTTCACGGTGTGTGCATCTCGTAATACTAAGTAGCCGTCGGCATAGGCCATTGGCCCCCAGGCATCCACGCCTTCCATGATGCGCTGTTGTTTCAGCAGCCTCATCGACTTTGCCTCGATGGCATAGACGTAAAGCTCGCCATCCTCTTTGAAGACAAACAGTTTCTGGTTGATTACCAAATAGGGGCCTAAGCCGAAGCGCTCCTCGCCGGAGGAGGTCCAGATCGGGTTGTGCAGATCGTTGGGCGAGAAACAGACCAACCGACTGCGTAGGCCACCGCCATCCTTGGGCATGACACTGATGATCATATTGTTGAACAAGATGGGTGTCTGCTGCTCACTGGAGAGTCCCTTGTCCGCTTTGTATTGGTCGAGGAGTTTTGTGCTCCAGCTGGAGCCATTACGATCGACCTGCAACAGCGCACCTCCTGTGCCATAACCAGCGACCAAGAAGATCTGGTTGTTGGAGAGACGCAGCGGAGAGGGGGCAATCACGGAGGGTTGCCACTGTTTGGTGTGCCAGAGCAGGGTACCTATGTCATTTTTCTCAGCAGAAATGCCACAGACACCGCCTATCCCCGCATAAACAAAGGTGCGTTTGCCCCCAAGGGTCATCGGCATCACGGAGGAGTGAGACATCTTGTAGCCTACGCTGTTGGGCGTTTGCCAGAGCAGCTTGCCCGTCTCAAGATCGACACCAGCTAACAGGGTCTCCTCGCCGGCAGGAGCCAGAATCAACTGTCCATTCTCCACGCAGGGACATTGACCAGTGTACCAAAAGGGGACCTCTGTGCTGAATTGCTTGTGCATATCCAAACCCCATTTCATCTCACCGGTCACTGGATCACAGCACATCACATGGCCTTGTGGGCCAACGGTGACCACATAGTCCTCACCCACCACGGGAATGGTGCGGGAGAAACCGTGATTGCGCTTCATCGGCACCCGATACCAACGTCGCCACAGCTCTTGGCCAGTAGCTAAGGAGAAGCAGCGTAGTGCGTCCGAACTCAAGCCCTCATCGTAGTCAAGCACATAGACACGCCCTTTGTAGATCACTGGGGCAGCATGTCCCTCACCCGTATCAAAGCTCCACAGTACCGGATATGCTTCAGAAGAGGTTTGGATCGCCTCTGCAGTCTCCACGATGTTCGTGTGGGTCGCTCCGCGGAAGTTGGGCCAGGCTCCGCTCAAGTCGGCGGGTACCTCGTCACTGTATTTCATGAAATACTCCCCAATCACCACATCATCGGCCTTGCGTGCCAAACCCTCCGGGCGGTTATCTGCTCCCGGATTCTGAAGTGTCAGTTCCCGGGGGACATACAGATGCCAACCGATGAGCACAGCCGCATAGAAGCAGGCGGTGGCGAGAGTGATCCATATTGTTTTATTCTTTTTCATACCGTTTCTGTTCGTTCATTATATTGTGTCAATTTCTTCAAGGCCTGCAACACGAAGGTGAGGCTATAGAGCTCCTCTGAATACCAGAGGCGGGCGAAGTAGAGGCCAATCGGTTCCCGTTGCAGCCAGGTGCCGTCGGCGTAACGCTGATAGAGCCAGTCGAATCCTCGCTCGATAGCTTGCGGATCACTATCTGGATAGGAGGCTAAAGCACTGAGTGCTTTGGCCGTCAGTGTCACCTTTGAGGGGGCTCCTTTTGCGCCACCCCAGCCGCCGTCGTTGTTCTGGGCGGTGAGCAGGTAATGAATCCCTTTCGTAGCTAATGTTGCAGCCAACGGCTCATCCGAAGCGGCCAGGTATTCCGTAGCGGTGGCGGTACCATACACAGGCGATTGCTCACGAGGCTCGTTCTGGTCGCCGAACCAGAGAGGGATCCAAGATCCATCCGAGGCTTGTGCTTTCTCCATCCAGCCTAAGAGTCGTTGAATGCTCGCTTGACAGCGGTTTTGTAGGTCGATAGGTAGGGCTGGTTTCCACGATTCAAATGCCAACAAGGCATGGGCTGATATGTCTGGGCTGCTGCGGTCGAAAGGTAGTTTACCCCAGCCCTTGCAGAAGGTCGGCATACCGCCATCCCGGTTTTGCAACGCCAACAGCCACTCGATGCCATGCACTACCTCCGGACAGGGAACGCCCTTGCGCAGCGTGGAGAGAGCTACCAAGGCACCAGACGTATCATCGGCATCGGGCACTGCACCTGGTAGATCGCTCCATCCCCAACCGCCGGGACGTGCGCCGGTGAAGGGATGGGGATAGGTGAAGGCGTTGGCACAGAGCTGACGATCCAACGAACGGCGGTCATCAATAGACAAGTCATCGGCCAACACCTTGATGCTAATGGAGGTGACCCAGCCCGAAAGATCGGTATCAATGGGCCAGGAGCCATCCGGCCGGACTGTATTCAGCAGGAATTGGGCTGCTTTCTGCGTCACGGGATGTGAGCGGAAACCGGCACAGCTGAGACACATGCTGACGAAAGCGGTCAGCGGGGCCGCCTCTAAGAAGCCGCCATGCACTGGTTGCAACCGCTCCAAGACTCGCAGGGAGGGGGTGATGAAGCGACGGCGCAGCGGAGAGAGTATTCCCTGCTTTCCACGTTGGAAACGCAGGATGCCCACCGCAATCAAGGCCGGAATGGCATAGCTAACTACTGGAAGCTGCAGGAAGCGGAAGAGGCGTTGCGGCAAGACCGACAGTTCAAACGGCAGCGGGGGGATGCGCTCCCAATCGTGAATCACGCCAGCCGAGGCGCACATCACCAAGATGGGCACCGAGAAGGTGAGATCTTTGCCATAATAGGTTAATACGCCTTTGATGATGGCCTCATCGGTGACACCGCCAAAGCGTTCGCTCAGGTAGTGGCGTGTCGCTTCCGGTGCTTGACCCATGGCGAAGAGTGCGGCGTAAGTGAGGAGGGTGGCGGTCATGTTGGAAGGGCTCTCTATACTGTCTCCCCAAGAGCCATCCGCTTGCATGGTGTGCAGCAACCATTCCGCTCCGCACTGGATAGTCTCCGTATAGCGGTTGGCATCGATTTGCCGCAGGGCAAAGATGGCGACAGCCGTGGAGATGGCACTGGAGGAGAGTTCTCCTCGCCAGAGGCCTCCCTGTGTGCGTTTGGAGAGTAAAAGGCTGGTTACCTCGTCTATCCATGTATCTATTGTTTGCTTGTTCATAATGATCCTAATGCTAAAAGTCCGTAAAATAGGTATTCCACGTCACTCTCCTCCTCTAACAGCGTGGGGGCGAAACCGCCGTTGGCCAACCAATGGGCCTCCACGAAGTCAGCTGCGGGATAGCGAGGGGTGACCGTATAATTCTTCAAGGTGAATAGAGCGGTAGCCGTAGAGAGCAGATCGGGTACCGGACTGACAGCCGTGGCTGAGAAGCCTCCTGCCTGCTGCTGGCTGTCGCGTAGGTAGGTGAGGGCCGTATGCGGATGATATCCGATAAGCTGGCCAATCACCGAGAGTGCAGCGGTCGTGGCATTGGTCGAAGCGGTAGGCCAGCCGGCTACATTGGCATAGCCTCCTTCCGGCGTCTGATAATGTGCCAATTGGGCTAATTCCAACTGTGCGGAGGATAAACGCTGGCCGCAATCCTCTTGCAGGGAAAGCCAGAGGAAGCGGGTGTAGGGCGACCATGGATCGTCTAAGGGCACTGCGGCAAACTGCTCGAAAGTAGGAGGTGTTTGTGCTTTGCGCTGTTCCCAAGCCAGACGTAGCGCACCAACTGTGCATAGTCGATGCAATAGTTGGCAACGGCGGTAGGCGGCATAGTGTACCAAATCAAAGCTGTTCGGTTGCTGTTGCGTTAAATAGGTTGCCTGCTGCTGTGCATTTAAAGGCAGTTCCAATAGGTAGGCGAGTAGCCAACCAAAGGCGGTGTAATAGAGATCTGATTCTCCTCGACGATTCATGAAGGAGCTGTCTGCCAAGCATTGCGAGGCGGTGAAGTCCCGCATCAAGCGCAGGGCCTCTGGAGTCAGCCGCTTCTTGCCGGCGACTAATCGACGTATCAATCGGAGAGAGATCGTTTGGCTCATTAGGTAAAAATTTAACGAAGGATGCGCTCCGTAACCCGGAAAAGCAGCCTTTTGAGTTCGACATGTTGGATAGGGTGCAGTGCCTGTAAGGCTGCTCGATGGGCTTGGTCGGCCATCTCTCGCACAGCGGTTAGAGCTTCCTGCAAATAGGGCTGATGTGCCGGTTGGCGCAAGAAGTTCTTTAGGTCGGCACAGCTGAACAGCGCTGTCTGGAAATTCGTGTCCGGATGGATGGCGCAGAGTTGTGCCAAGACTGCGGAGGGACGGATGGCTAACGGACTGTCGTTGTCGAAGTCGGCCAAGTCGTCCAGCAGTTGATAAGCAATGCCTAACTGAGTAGCGTATTGATGGAAAATAGTCGCTAATACAGGATCTTCTTTGGCGCAAAGAAGGCCTAATTGCAGGGAAACCTCAAAAGCGGGCACGGTCTTATGGGTGAAAATGGCCAAGACGAAAGCGAGATCAAAGGGTTGCGGATCTCGGCTCCAAGCTAATTCCATGCCCTGTCCTTGGCAAAGTGCAAGGTGTGCTTCAGAGGCCACTTGCAGCAGACGGGTATCTCCAGCAGTGGCTAACAGCCGATAGCCTTCACCTAATAATAGATCACCCGCATTGATCGCCATCGGTATGCCGTGGGTGGCATTCACCGTGGGTTTACCATAGCGTTCTGCGTCTTGATCTTGAATATCGTCATGGATCAACGAGGCCTTGTGAAAACATTCGATAGCGATGGCGGCCTTGCGTACCGATTCGGGTACCTCTGTCTCGCCGGTCAGCGCTAAGTAGGTAGCGGCTAATAGATAGGGACGCCACCGTTTGCCTTCGCCGCCCATCCAATCCCGAACAATCTGCCCCGTCTCCTCCATAGCGGGAGAGAGGTAGCGGTTGAGGATTTCTGGCGTGAACCAATGATTGAGTTGGCTACGTAGCCCGTCGTAATCCAGAAGTTGCGCTTGCTGCTCGCTCCGCAGGTGCATCAGTTCGAGCACGTAGTGCTCATCTACCTGCGTGTCTTTGCACCCGTCGTAGTTAAGGGGAATCGCCAACCCCGGTACGGCATTACGTATTAATAAAGGAAAGGCCTTCTCTAAAGAGTCGAGACAGCTCACACCAATCACCGCATCGACTACCCGGTTTTGGATCAATCCAACGACGGAGGTGAATCCCTCTGCCACGATGCTAAGCATACCCAATTGCTCCGCCTGCTCCTCTAAGTCTGGAATAGGGCAATGGTGGCAACGGTGGCAGAGCAGGCCTAACTCATCCACCTCTGCTTGGCAGTGTTTGGAATGGCTTAGGCATTTAGGCAGCAACAGAATGCGACGTTCGTAGGGGATCGTGGCGATCGTGGCTTTCCACACCTGGTTGTGCAGCTCCACCATCAACCATTCTTGCAGGCTTTTGTCTGCCTCCGGAACGGCTTGCAGCAGCTGTGCCACCTCTTCCCGCAGTGCCTCCAAAGAGAGAGGAGGACATAGGGTCGCCTGTTCCACATGCTGACGTATGCGTTCACGCCAGCTGTTGCGTTCAGCCAATGTTTGCGGTATCGTATAGTGTCGCTTCTCCATAGGGATTATAACAGTCTTCTTTTTTTAATCGCGATATTACAAACAACAAACGAATTCGCCAAAACTTCTGTCAGCAAGACGAAAAAAGGAGCAGGAAAGGCGAATCGAGCGATTCGTCTGCTATCCATACGCCCCAAACCCGAAGAAATAGCGTTTCTTGAGGAGGCGATAAAAGGGACTCTGCTCAGGGATCGCCTCTTCTCGCATGTCATGACCGGGAAGCCGACGCATGGCTGCTAACTCTTGGCGGACAGTGGCCCGCGAGGTGCTGTCTTCCGCTTGCCATTCATCGACGAAGTGCGCCAGTTTCTCTGGATCTTCCAACAAGATGCAACCTCGGGAGATCTTTGCGGTTAGCTGTCGCAGGCCTGCCAAATAGCTGGATTGCGCAAAGATAGCGGTCAGGTTAGAGGCATCGGCATTGATCTGCTCCTTGGCCATTTGCAGGGGCGGACAGAACTCCACGGCTCCGGTGGGAGAGATGTGGTGGCTCATCCCGGTAGCGGCGGGACAGATGGCCTGCCCCTTGTCATCCCAATAGGTGTCGATCAAGAAAAGAGGCGCATCCTTGCGCTGCTCCACCAAGAACTGACGCAGGTCACGAATCTGCTCCTTGGTCAAAGCATTCTCCGGATGCGGCTCCGCACCGACAGGACGATAGATGTAATACCATAAATAATGGGCACCGGCGGCTGCCATCCGCTCGATATGCCGGCGATTCACCAAGTCGTTGAAATTGCTGCGGCAGATGCTGGCGGCTACCCCAAAGAAAAGACCGGCCTCTCGACAAGCGGCTACGCCGTTGAGGGTATGGGCATACACCTCTTTACGGCCTCTCCGTCGGTCGCTCTCCTCCTCCAGCCCCTCTACACTGATCAAGGGGGTGACGTTGCCCATCCGGCGCAGGCGTTCGGCCACCTCGGCAGACAGAAAATGGCCATTGGTGAACAGCTGGAAATAGGCGTCGGCATGACGCTCCAGCAGGCCGAGCAGCCCTTTATAGAGAAGTGGCTCTCCGCCTAAGATACCAAAGAAATAGGAGCCATGCTTTTTCCCCTCCCGGATAATGCCATCGATCTGCTCCAACGAAAGACTGTGTTGGCCGCCGGCCGATACCCAGCAGCCGGAGCAATGCAGGTTGCATCGCTCGGTGATCGAGATCATCACAAAGGCCGGGAAGAAGGGTTCGTCTTTTGCCATGCGTCGCTCGAAGGCGGCCATGCCCCATAGGTTGCGCCAACAGAAGTTATATCCTAATTTCCAAAGCACACGGGGCGAGCATTCCCCCAGGGGGCGCAAGGCGCAGCGGAAAGTGGTGATATAGTCGTGGAGAGTCATGCTTTCGATCGGTTTTTCAAGAGGGAGACACTGGCTCTACGAGCGGCCAATCGCTCACGCAGGGCGGTATTGTAGAGGGTGGCCGTGTCGATGCTGATGGCCTTCTCTTCCGCTTGTTCCCCACCGTTGATGGGAGCTTGGGCATATTTGGGGAAGATAATCGCTTGGGTCGGGCAGTTGCGGGCACAGGCTGGGCAATTGTTCTTGCAGTTCTGTGGTGCCTTCACTACGACTTTTTTCCCCTCCAAGGTATAGACGCCAAACAGGCAGAAGTCATGGCATTTGCCACACTCGATGCAACGACTTTTGTCGATGGTCGGGAACCACGCATCCTGGCCCGGTTGCTTCGAGAAGCCTTCGAGCTGCGTTCGAAACGCCGCTACCCGCTCAGCCGGGATTGCACTGTCGGCTGGAAGGTCTAAAGCGGTGAGCAACGTGGGCAGGTCGTTCGCCCGCATATCCAATGTATGTGGAACGGGTTGCCCGGCCCATTCAAAGAGGGCCTTGATCGCCCGGGGATGGCAAGCTACCACTGTATGTGTGGCGATCTCTTTCAACCGATCGGATTTGTTTTCGATCCATTCGCAAAGGTCGGGCACGATCTCAACCGCTTTGCCTGCCGCTTCCAAGATAGCGGCTAATTGGGCCACCTTCTCGGGGTTGATGAAGGTGCGAGAGGCGCAAGCGCATAGCGTGATTTTCTGGGATTGCATCATATCTGTATAGCCTTTTTTTACGGCGTGCAATATTACAAACTACGGATGAAATCGCCAAAATTTTGTGTGGGAAGACGAAAAAAGAATCAGTGAAGACGAAAAGAAATTATCTTTACGCCTCGAAAATTTTTAGAAGTTTAGTGCGTATGTTATTACCCTATATGCAAGATGGACGAATCGAGGCGGGCTGTGATGAGGCTGGCAGAGGTTGCTTGGCAGGTGCCGTATTTGCTGCCGCGGTTGTGTTACCGCCTGATTTCAAGAGCGAAGAGTTGAACGACAGCAAGCAGCTGAGCGAACGCAAACGGTATGCCTTGCGTCCGTTGATTGAGCGGGAAGCCTTGGCTTGGGCGGTGGGGGTGGTCACGCCGGAAGAGATCGACCGGATCAACATCTTGAATGCCTCTTTCTTAGCGATGCACCGAGCGGTGGATCAACTCAAGATCCGGCCCGATCACCTGCTGATTGATGGCAACCGCTTCAATCCCTATCCTGCGATTCCCCATACAACGGTAGTAAAGGGGGATGGCAAATACCTAAGCATCGCAGCCGCCTCTATCTTGGCAAAGACCTATCGTGATGATTATATGAATGAATTGGCCACCCGCTTTCCCGCCTACCACTGGCAGGAGAACAAGGGTTATCCCACCAAGGCGCATCGGGAGGCCATCCGCCAATGTGGCATTACCCCTTACCACCGCAAGACTTTCACGCTACTCCCCCGCCAACTATCGCTGTTTGAGGAGTGAATGAATCCTCGGTGAGGACTGTGGGATATTTTTCATTGGCGAAGAGGCAAAATAGGGGTTCGGAGCCCTTTCGGCGATTGTCGAAGCAACTGCGAACCCCTATAAGAGCCATTTTCCAATTGGCGATGGAGCTGCCGCCAGGTGGGGAGACCTTCGTTGGCTGCCGAAAGTCTCATCTACCCCATTTGACCGCATTTTATTATGACGAGTTAACAATCAAGGGCAATTTTGATCCTTTTCTTTAACACGATTATATAATCACCTACTATTTTTCTTTTTCGTGCTAAAATATGTATCTAAAATGCCCTATTTGGGACTTTCGTCAGTTCTGCGCTTCCCTAAGAAAAATTCGGCCTTAGTGGCGCAGCAAGCGTTTTTGGGTTTGCAAAAATAGTGATACTAAAAAAGGCGGAAGCTCATAGCCGCCGCCTTTGGTATGATTCGCTTTGAATAGAGGCTTATCCAAACTGGGCGATAAGCTCCTCTAATGTGAGAAGAGTTTGCTCGCCGGTCAACATATTCTTCAAATTGATCTGCTGTGCGGCCATCTCATTTTCACCGACGATGGCAACAAACGGAATCTGCTTGGCATCTGCGTAACTCATCTGCTTCTTCATCTTGGTTGCCTCTGGATACAACTCTGTACGGATGCCGGCTTGACGTACCTTGGCGATCAACGGCAACAGGTAGGTTTCCTCTTTGGGGCCGAAGTTGACGAAGAGCAGCTGGGTGCGCTTCAAAGAGCCTTCCGGATAGAGATCCAACTGATTCAGCACGTCGAAGATGCGATCGGCTCCGAAGGAGAAGCCTACACCCGAAACGCCAGCCATGCCGAAGACGCCGGTCAGGTTGTCGTAACGGCCACCTCCAGTGATGCTGCCGATTTGCACGTCGAGTGCTTTCACCTCGAAGATGGCTCCCGTATAGTAGTTCAAGCCACGAGCCAAGGTGAGGTCGATCGCCAATTCCGCACGGATAGGCGTGTGTGAGATGCGCTCCAAGATGAAGGCCAACTCCTCCACACCTTTCAAACCAATTTCCGACTCAGCCAGCACCTCGCGCAGACGGGCCAACTTCTCTTCGTTGGTGCCCTCTAATAGAATAATCGGCTGCAGGCGCTCGATGGCTGCCTCCGGCAATCCCTTCTCGCGCAATTCTGCGTTGACATTGTCTAAGCCTATCTTATCCAACTTGTCGATGGCTACGGTGATGTCGATCAGCTTATCAGCCTCGCCAATGATCTCGGCGATGCCTGACAGGATCTTGCGGTTATTCATCTTGATGCAGACACGGATGCCGAAGCGGTGGAACACCTCGTCCATGATCTGGATCAGTTCCACCTCGTTGATCAATGAGTCAGAGCCAACCACATCGCCATCGCATTGATAGAACTCGCGGTAGCGACCCTTTTGCGGGCGATCCGCACGCCAAACGGGTTGAATCTGATAGCGCTTGAAGGGGAAGCTAATCTCGTTGCGGTGTTGCACCACGAAGCGGGCGAAGGGGACGGTCAGGTCATAACGTAAGCCTTTCTCGCAGGCTTTGGCCGCGAAGCGAAGGGGACTGCGTGCGGTCAATTCCTCGTCGGTGAACTGCGCTAAGCAATCGCCCGAGTTGAGAATCTTGAACAATAACTTGTCTCCCTCCTCGCCATACTTACCCATCAAGGTTGAGAGGTTCTCCATCGCCGGGGTCTCGATCTGCTGGAATCCATACAGATGGAAGACCTCACGGATGGTGTTGAAGATATAATTGCGTTTCGCCATCTCCTCTGGCGAAAAATCTCTGGTTCCTTTCGGAATAGAAGGTTTTTGCATCTCTGCTGTCTGTTTTGATTAATCTCTGTTTCTTCCACCCAGGAAGATCATTACATAATATAATAAGGTAGCGAGCGAACCCAATGCGGCCACAACGTAGGTATAAGCGGCAGAGCGCAGGGCATCTTCCGCTTTATCGTGTGTGAAGGCATTGGTGATGCCGGCTTGGCTCAACCATACCAACGCACGTTGGCTGGCGTTGATCTCGACCGGCAGCGTAATGAAGCTGAACAACGTGGTCGAGGCGAACAAGATGATACCAAAAAGCATCAGCTGCGGAAAGGTCTGCAACATCAGCATACCGCCCAACAAGACCCATGTCATGATGTTGGAGGCGAAGCTCACCACCGGCACTAAGGCTGAACGCATACGAAGGGGAGCGTAAGCCGTCGCATGCTGCACGGCGTGGCCACACTCATGGGCAGCCACGGCGGCAGCGGCGATGCTGTTGCTGTAATAAACCGACTCACTGAGGTTGACGGTTTGAGTGGCTGGGTTGTAGTGGTCGGTCAAATGTCCCGGTGTAGAGGTTACCCGTACATCATAGATACCGTTGTCACGCAACATCTTCTCTGCAACATCTCTTCCCGTCATGCCATTGGGCATGGGTATTTTCGAATATTTCTCGAACTTGCTTTGCAGGCGGGAAGAAACCAACCAACTCAGTAAGGCGAATCCTATGAAAATAATCCAATACATATATAAACCCCTGTTTGTCTTTTTTGTTGTTACTCTTCAGTATATCTAATAATGGTTTGCTCGCGATCCGGTCCCACCGACACGATCTTCACGGGGACACCCAATTCCTCCTCCAAGAAAGAGAGGTAGGCATTGAACTCCTCGGGGAACTCATCCTCGCTCTTCATCTTCGTCAAATCGGTCTTCCAACCGGGCAGCTCTACATAGATCGGCTCTACTGTGTCGTCGATCTCGTAAGGGAACTCGTTCGTCTCCTCGCCGTTGATCTTGTAAGCGACACACGCCTTGATGGTGTCGAATGAATCGAGTACATCGCTCTTCATCATGATCAGCTGGCTCACTCCATTGATCATCACCGCATATCTCAGCGCAACGAGGTCGATCCAACCGCAACGGCGCTTACGACCCGTAACGGCACCAAACTCATGACCTAACTGGCCAATCTTGTCGCCCACTTCATCAAACAGCTCTGTGGGGAATGGTCCGCTACCGACACGTGTGCAATAGGCTTTGAAGATACCATACACCTCACCTACGTTGCGGGGAGAGATACCCAAACCGGTGCAGCAACCGGCGCAGATCGTGTTAGAAGAGGTTACGAACGGATAAGAACCGAAATCAATATCGAGCATCGTGCCCTGTGCGCCCTCTGCCAATACCGACTTCTCCTCTTTCAGCAAACCATTAATGAAATGCTCGCTGTCGATAATCTTGAACTGTTTCAAGTAGTTCAGCGCATCCATCCACTGTGCCTCCAGCTCCGTGATGTCGTATGTATAGTTCAAAGAACGCAAGATTGCTTCGTGACGGGCTTTAGCTGCGGCATATTTCTCTTCAAAGTTATGCAGCAAATCACCTACACGCACACCGTTACGGCTCACCTTGTCTGTATAGGTCGGGCCAATGCCTTTACCTGTCGTGCCGATCTTTCCGCTTCCTTTGGCTGCCTCGTAAGCCGCATCCAAGATGCGGTGAGTCGGCAGGATCAAGTGCGCTTTTTTAGAGATATAGAGTTGCTTGGTGATGTCGTGACCACTGGCAGCCAAGGCCTCAGCTTCCTGCTTGAATAACAGCGGATCCAACACTACACCGTTACCGATCACATTGATTTTTCCTCCTTGGAAAATACCGGACGGGATGGAGCGAAGCACATACTTCTCACCGTTGAACTCCAGTGTATGTCCGGCGTTGGGACCTCCTTGGAAACGAGTTACCACATCGTACTTCGGAGTCAAGACATCGACTACCTTGCCTTTGCCTTCATCGCCCCATTGCAATCCTAACAAAACATCTACTTTCATCTTTTATCTGTTTATTATATTTCGACTCAATTAATTTTGTTCCTCTTTTTGTCTTTGCCTTTTTGCTTTTGCCTACACTTTGCGCATTGCCCGTAGATGTAGATACAATAGTAAGCCGGCATGAAACGATTCTTTCGCATGATAGAGGGATCAATGGGCTGCTCCTGACTGCTTATTTTGCGGATGCTCCCGCATTGTGTACAGACAAGATGCGTGTGGTTGGTGGATAAACAACAGAGTTCATACTGTTGCGTATTGCCATTCAGTGGATGGCGAATCACCACATCCGCATCGATTAAAATCTCCAGCGTGTTATAAATCGTTGCCCGACTGACCGTGAACCGCCTCTTTTGCAGGTGATCAAGGATCATGTTTACATCAAAATGGCCTTTAAAAGTGCAAATCACTTCCAAGACCTTATGCCGCTCCTCGGTGTGCTTGAGATGTTTACTATCAAGGTAGTCATCGAATTGCTGCAGAATTGCTATGTATTCATTCTCTTTCATCTCTGCCAATCAGACGAACGACAAAGTTAGCGTATTTATTTTAATCACAAAGTTTCGCATTCAATTATCAAACTCGAATTTGAAATCATTATACAAATCCACCCAAAGTGATTGTTTGGGTTGGATGTTGATGCGTTGATTTATCTCTTCTAATAGGTGAGAAGCTTGCAATGTGCCTTGCCTGCCATAAAAGCGTAGGGCTTGAAGGGCAGCACGTCGTTCAAAGAGATTCGCTTCGCTATCGATAGTTTGTAAAGCCTCTGCGATCATCTTCTCCGTAAGGGGAGTAGAGAGGGGCAATCGGTTTTTAAGTCGCTCCGCTTGCACGAGGAAGGCGGTGGCACGGCCGAACGATAAATCTGTACGGGCATAGGCCTCTGTTATCAATTCCTCCGCATAGGGCAAACGAGACAGCAGGTGTTTGCTAAGGAACTCGACAATCTCTGGATAAGGTGCCTCCTCAATCCAGCGCAAAGCCTCTGACAGGGGGAACTCTTGCAGCGGTTGCAAGAGGGTAGCCAATATCTTGAGTTCTCGGCAATCGGTTGTCCACAGGGCATGCGCCAAGGGAGTGCTTGGCGCATGCTGTTGGGCAATGGCTTTGATTTCGGGGTAAGAGACCCCGAAGTTTAGTTTATACCGTAGGCCTTTTTCTCGCATACTGGTTGCCGTCACGCCATTCATGGCTAAGCGTAACTGATTGCGGATGATGCGAATGGTCTCGTGTAATGCCTCCATATCAATTGTTATAAGTCGGCAAGAATGAATAGTCGCGGCTGTAGCGCAACATTTGCTCCGCATATCCCTCGGAGTAATCCAACTCGATGTCGGTCACCTCACCTTTGGCGTTCTTCACCTCCGTCATCTTGGGATTGACAAAGCCTTTATAGGGAGCCAGGTTCAACTTGGCGTAACGCTCCAAGATCTCTTTGTGCAAGGTCGGATCCACCTTTACGCCATAATTCTCCACCAATGCTTTGCCGGCGGCATAATCGCCTTCGCTCTTGATGCGCTGTACCTCTGCTAATAGCTTACCGAATAGCTCACGTAGTTTGGTATAGTCGTTGACAACGATATAATGTTTTCCCTCTCGCTCAGCGATCTCGATCACCTTCTCCGCTTTGCCCTGCTCATACGCCCACTTGGCGATCAGCTGACGGTTGCGCATGTGTGCCTCTGTCACATCCTTACCTAACTCAATGCGCACCAATTGGGTCATCAAACCGTTCATGATGTACTTGTAGTAAGCGGCTTTGTAAGCCTCTTCGTTTGGTAATAGGCCTAACTCCGTGATCTTGGTATCAGCCATATAATAGAGCGCGAACAGATCCGCACGTGCCTCCTCTAAAGTTGAGCTATAGGCCTTTAAGGCATCGGGATCCGTGCCGGGCAATAATTTGCCGGATCCATGTCCCAAGCACTCATGAAGATCAGTGTGCAGGTTGTCGCTCTCGAAGCCATATTGCTTGATCAACGCACGCTCAGTGTCGCTCCAGATAAACTCCTCGCCAAAGCCATTGCCTTGAGCCGCCTTGTCGTAAGCCTCCGTGATGTTCTCGATAGTTACGGATTTAGAGCCATGATCCCGACGGATCCAATCGGCGTTCGGCAAGTTGATACCGATGGGGGTAGCCGGATAGCAATCGCCACCCAACATCGCAACGGTGATGACCTTTGCACTTACGCCCTTCACCTCTTCCTTCTTAAATCGTGCATCTACCGGGGAATGATCCTCAAACCATTGCGCATTGTCGCTGATGATTTTCGTGCGGGTGGTCGCCTCTTTATTGATGAAGTTGACCGTCGATTCCCAAGAGGCCTTCATCCCTAAAGGATCGCCGTATGTCTCGATAAAGCCATTCACGAAATCCACCTCAGAAGCCGTATCCTCTACCCAAAGAATGGAGTAGGCATCGAATGTTTTCAGATCGCCTGTTTGATAATAGGCAATTAACTTCTCGATGATGGCTTTCTGGGCCTCATTCTCCGCAAAAGGAATGGCGGCTTGCAACTCAGCTACGATGTGTTCGATTGCTTCGCTATACAATCCACCTACTTTCCATACCTTCTCTTTGATCGCTCCATTTTCCTTCACCAAGCGGCTGTTCAAACCATAAGAGATTGGTGCGATCGTGTCTTGTCCCTGCTTCATCTGGGCGTAGAACGTTTCTACCTCCTTTTGGTTGATACCACCCCCATAATAGTTGTTGGAAGAGGCCAAGATCAAATCATCGTCGCCACTCTGTACGCTTCGCTTGGGCATCACCGAGGGATCGAACATCACCCGAGCTAACTTGGCCAGTAGTTGATCCACGTTCTCGCCCTTTTGCAGCGGTAATTTGCTGGCATCCACTTGGTGCAGGCAGTTCATGAAGAACTCAGCTGAAAACTCCGGTTGGAATTTGTCTAAAGCATAGTGATGGTGAATACCACTGGAAAACCAGACCCGTTTCAGATAGGTCTCTAATGCCTTGAACTCCGGATTTTCACGGTCTCCGGTGTAATCGGTATAGATTACTTCGAGTGTACGACGAATTGCCAAGTTATAACGTCCATTTTGGTCGAAAAGGATGTCTCGACCCATCAATGCCGCCTCCGAGAGGTGATACAACAACTGTTTTTGTCTTAAAGAGAGTGATTCAAATCCGGGCACTTGATAACGCAAGATTTCCAGATCAGCAAACTTATCTACCATATAATTAAATTCTTTGGATGACCCTTTGTCGGCTGTTCCTGTGCAGGCGGTCATAGCCACAGCGGTCATGAGTGATAACATGATTCTCTTCATTATCTCATTGCTTTGATTACACGTTTATGCTGTTTTGTGGATGGGCGCAAAGATACAGATTATCGTGCCAATATCAAAGGTTTGCGTTTTTTTCTCTACTTTTGCCCTTCGTATAATACGTAGATAGAAATGGAAATTGCAGCGTTAGTTTCTGGAGGAGTGGATAGCTCCGTAGTGGTACATCTATTGAAGGAGGCAGGGTATGACCCTACCATCTTTTACATCCGTATCGGTATGGAGGATAAGGATGGCTATATTGATTGCCCAGCCGAGGAAGATATTGAGATTACCTCGTATATTGCTCGTAAATATGGTTGCCGATTTGAGATTGTCTCCCTGCATGAGGAGTATTGGGATCGAGTGGTAAGCTATACGATTGATTCCGTGAAACGAGGACTGACCCCTAATCCGGACATGATGTGTAACAAGTTCATCAAATTTGGCTGCTTCGAGGAGAAGTGGGGCAAGGATTTTGATAAGATTGCTACCGGTCATTATGCGACCACAACGGAGATTGATGGAAAGGTATGGCTCTCGACCGCCAAGGATCCGGTGAAAGACCAGACCGATTTCTTAGGACAGATTACCCGTTTACAAATTCAGAAGTTGATGTTCCCGATAGGTCATTTGATGAAGAGTGAGGTGCGTGCGATTGCGGAGGCGCAAAAACTGCCCAGTGCCAAGCGGAAAGATAGTCAAGGTATCTGTTTCTTGGGTAAAATCAATTACAATGAGTTTATCGAGCGTTATTTGGGAAAGCGAACCGGCAAGATCGTGGAGTTAGAGA
Source organism: Parabacteroides distasonis (assembly GCA_021531385.1). Taxonomy (GTDB): domain Bacteria; phylum Bacteroidota; class Bacteroidia; order Bacteroidales; family Tannerellaceae; genus Parabacteroides; species Parabacteroides distasonis_C. The sequence continues at coordinate 46,045 of JAFBIR010000004.1, forward strand.
CAGGTAAGGTCGTGGGAAAACATAATGGATATTGGTTTCATACGATCGGACAACGAAAAGGCTTGGGCTTGAGTGGAGGTCCTTGGTTCGTGATTAAGAAAGACATTCGTCGCAATATCATCTATGTCTCCAACGGGTATGATCCGGAGACGCAATATGGAAAGGTGATCAATATGCAGGGATTTGATTTCATTACGGAAGATCCTTGGGGAGAGTTTACGGACGAGAAGGAGATTACCTTCAAGATTCGGCACACACCGGAGTTTACGCATGGCCGATTGCGTCGTATCGGTGATCTGTATCGGATAGAATCGGATGAGAAGATTCAGGGTATTGCCCCTGGTCAGTATGGCGTGGTATATGATCGGGATCACCACCTCTGCTATGGAAGTGGAATGATCATTGGGGAATGAAAAATTAGGAATGAGGATTGATATTACTATCAAATAACTCCTAACACCTCATTCCTAATCCTCATTAATCTTAGATTTTGTAGAGTGAACTGATGGATTCACCGCTGCATACGCGACGGATAGCCTCAGCGAACATTTCAGCGATAGACAATACCTTCACCTTTGCACATTTCTTTGCATAAGGAATAGAATCAGTGAAAATCATCTCTGTTAAAGCGGATTGATCTACACGCGTAGAAGCCGGATCAGACATCACTGCGTGGCTGGCGATCGCACGGACAGACTTCGCACCATTCTCCATCATCAAGTTAGCTGCTTTCGTGATGGTTCCTGCTGTATCTACCATATCATCCACCAAAAGCACATCCAAGCCTTTGACGTCACCAATGATACGCATCTCTGCGACCTCATTCGCACGCAAACGAGATTTGTGGCAGATGACCATCGGTACACCTAAATATTTAGAATAGCTGCTTGCGCGCTTCGTACCACCTACGTCCGGAGTAGCGATGCATAAGTTGTCGAGAGGCAAAGCGGTCTTGATGTACTCCAAGAAAACAGAAGAGGCATACAGGTGATCCACCGGCACGTTGAAGAAGCCCTGAATCTGGTCCGCATGCAGATCCATTGTGATCAAGCGGTTGATGCCCGCTGTGCTCAACATATCGGCGATCAACTTCGCACCGATAGAGACGCGCGGTTTGTCTTTTCTGTCTTGACGTGCCCAACCGAAGTAGGGGATAACCGCGATGATTGAATGTGCGGATGCACGTTTAGCGGCGTCAATCATCAACAGCAACTCCATCAGATTGTCAGAGTTGGGGAAGGTCGATTGCACCAAGAAGACATCTTTGCCACGAATGGACTCCTCGTAAGAAACGGAGAACTCACCATCAGCAAAGTGCTGGATATTCATTTGTCCCAGAGGACAACCTAAACTTTTGCAAATTTTCTCTGCAAGGTAACGGGAGTTGGTTCCCGAGAACACCAAGAATGGAGTTTGTGCGCTCATTTTTGTACTTTATAAATGAATAGATTTGAATCGTGCCGCGAAATTACAAAACTTATTTACATTCGCCTGCTTATTATACAGAAAAAAGCCCCGAGCCGCACGGCCAGGAGCTTTTCTATAGGCTGTGAAGCGGGTCCCTGTTAGGGGAACATCTCCATCAGCGTAAAGATAGAGTGGATTAATTTTGCTGCAAACAAACAACAGAATTAGGATACATGCAAATTTAAGGTTCCGAAGGGTGCTTTTGAGGAGATAAATCGAAATAGAGGGGCGAAATTTGCTATTTAGGGGTGAAAATAGCAATAGAATGCTTACATTTGTGGCCGAATTGAGCATTAAATAGAGATTAGGCATGGGCATGTGGGATAAAAATATACCAACATACATCTACGATAAGCAGCATATCGTGCAGCTGATTTTGTGGACTGCTTTTTTTGCGTTGGTCTTCATCAATATCTATAAGCCCTTCAGCTCTTCCTCATGGTATAATGTTTCAGAGTTTAAGTTTTTCGTATTCTCCAGCTTGATTATCTTGACGGGTGTCTTGGTTGTGGTCTTGAGTCGTATTGTCATGTTTCACTGGGGAAAACAACATACCATCTCTGTGGGGAGTTATTCGATATGGATCCTATTGGAGATATTCTTTATGTCTCTCTTTTACACGATTTACACCTTGGTGCTCAATCCGGAGAGGGACTATATGGATGTGTTTGAGAGTTCTACCATCAATACCAGCTTAGTACTCCTGTTGCCCTATTCGGTGTTACATTTCTATTTTTCCTATAAAGATAAGGAGCGCAGGCTGCAATTGTTAGAGGAGCATCAAGCGGAGACTGTGGCTCGACAAAGTGTGTTCTCGTTTTATGATGAGAAACAGGAGCTTCGTCTATCCGTAAAGCGAAGCGAGTTGCTGTATGTGGAGTCGGCTGATAATTATGTCTGTATCTGGTATTTGAGTAAAGGACAATTAACCAAGTTTCTGCTGCGTAACTCTTTGAAGGCGATGGAGGAGAACTTTGCGGATACCAATGTGTTGCGTTGCCATCGCTCCTACATGGTCAATTTTGATCAAGTGAAGGTGATTCGTCGGGAGAAGGAGGGTATTTTCCTTGAGCTGGGGATCGAGCGTGTGCCCGACATCCCCATCTCAAAGACTTATAGTGAGAAGGTGATGCGTTGGTTTCAGACCTATTCTGCCTAACCTGCTGTCTTTTTGCTTATTCCACCAATTGATAATCGAGTTGCTTGCGATCCAAGTTGGCCTGTGCCACCTTGATGGAGATCGGGTCACCTAAGCGATATTGCCTTTTCTTGCGCCGGCCGATTAGGCAATAGTTCTTTTCGTCGAACTCGTAATAATCATCGTCCAAATCTCGAATGGGTACCAAGCCCTCGCACTTGTTTTCGTTCAGCTCTACATAAAGACCCCATTCAGTCACGCCAGAGATCACGCCATCGAATACCTGACCCAATTTGTCTTGCATGAACTCTACTTGTTTATACTTGATCGAGGCACGTTCCGCATTGGCGGCCACCTGCTCCATGCTGGAGCAATGATCACACATTGCCTCATATTTCTTCTGGGTCACCGTGCGTCCTCCTGCTAAGTAGTGTTCTAACAATCGGTGCACCATCATATCAGGGTAACGACGAATCGGCGAAGTGAAATGGGTATAGTAGTCGAACGCCAATCCATAATGGCCGATGTTCTCCGTGGAGTAGCGAGCTTTTTGCATGGAGCGGATCGCTACGGTCTCAATCAGGTTCTCCTCCGGGCGACCTTGCACCTTGTCTAATAAATTATTGATGCCTTTGGATACCTCCGTTTTGCTACCCGTTGTCTTGACCTTATAGCCAAAGCGTCGGATGAATTGGGCGAAGTTCTCCATCTTATCCGGATCGGGCAACTCATGAATACGGTAAACAAAAGTTTTGGGTTTCTTCCCTTTCGGTGGACGTCCCACAAACTCTGCCACTGTACGATTGGCCAAGAGCATGAATTCCTCAACCAGTTTATTCGCCTCTTTGGCAACCTTGAAATAGACACTGAGCGGTTTCCCCTGCTCATCGATCTCAAATTTCACCTCATACCGATCGAAGTTGATTGCACCCTGCTTGAAACGTCGTTCCCGTAACTGTTGAGCCAATCCGTTCAAGGCCAGCAGTTCCTCTTTGTAGTCACCTTCGCCTGTCTCAATCACCTGTTGTGCCTCCTCATAGGTGAAACGGCGGTCACTCTTGATGATCGTCCGGGCGATATGTGATTTCACCACCTCCGCATGACTGTTCAGCTCAAAGATGGCGGAGAAACAGAGTTTCTCCTCGTTTGGGCGCAAGGAGCAGAGTTGGTTGCATAGACGTTCTGGCAACATTGGGATGGTTCGATCCACCAAATAAACAGAGGTTGCACGGCTGAAGGCCTCGCGGTCAATCAAGCTCTCCGTCTTGACATAGTGCGTCACGTCGGCGATATGTACGCCCACCTCCCAATGGCCATTCTCCAACAAGCGAGCCGACAATGCATCATCAAAGTCTTTGGCATCTTTCGGGTCGATCGTAAAGGTGGTTACCCCTCTGAAATCCTCTCGCTTGGCGATCTCCTCCTTGGATATTTGGTCGGAGATCTTCTCGGCTGCTTTCTCTACCGCTTGCGGATATTTGTAGGGCAATCCGAACTCTGCCAAGATGGCGTGCATCTCCGCATTGTTCTGTCCGGCAGTACCCAGGATGTCAATCACTTCACCCATTGGATTCTTCGCCTCTTCAGGCCATTCTATGATGCGCACCACCGCTTTGTCGCCATCTTTGCCCCCTTTCAACTTATCTTTAGGGATGAATATATCGTTGGCCAAGGTCTTGTTCTCGGTAACTAAAAACGCAAAACCTTTCATCACCTGCAGCTTACCGACAAACAGACGTTCCTTGCTCTCGATGATCTCGACCACCTCGCCCTCAGGCTCAGCCCCTTTTCGTTTGGCGAAGAGTTGCACCTTCACTTTATCGCCATCCATAGCATGGCCGGAATTACGTTCGGCGATGAATATGGGTGAACCTCCATCTTCGGGGGTGAATGAGTTTTTGCCGTTGCTTCGGCGAGAGAAGGTGCCAATGGCAATTGTACCTAAGTTGTTAAAGCGATACCGTCCGCGATCCACCTCACTGATGATGTCCTCAGCGGCTAAATCGTAGAGAATATCCACGACCTGCAATTTTTGCACCTCGTTAGAGGCACCTATGACTTTGCTGATTTGTTTATAGTTGAACGGTTCTTTGGGGGCAGCTTGGAAAACGGAAAGGATAGCTTGAATCATCTCTCCCTTTTTCAGGCGTTTGCCTCCTCCAGCTTTCTGCTTGTTTTTCTCTCCTTTGGTTGATTTATGCTTTGCCATAATCTAATACGTATTAATGAAAGGCTTTCTGACCTCTCAACAGACAAAGATATATATTTGTTTGATACGGTTACCTGAAAAAAAAGTTTTTGGCCCGAATCTACAGCTACGACAGGACTTAAAAAAGATTTTAGCCCGAATCTGCAGCTTCGACGGGGCTTAAAAAAGATTTTAGCCCAAATCTGCAGCTTCGACGGGGCTTAAAAAAGATTTTAGCCCAAATCGAAAGCTTCGACAGGGCTTAAAAAAGATTTTAGCCCAAATCGAAAGCTTCGACAGGGCTTAAAAAAGATTTTAGCTCGAATCGAAAGCTTCGACGGGGCTTAAAAAAGATTTTAGCTCGAATCGAAAGCTTCGACGGGGCTTAAAAAAGTTTTTAGGGCCTTTCGCGTATGAATCCAAGTCATAAAACGAGCTTTATCCTTGCGTCAGAGGCAGAAGTTGAAAAGGAATGTTTATCTTTGCTCCTCAAAAAACAAAGGACAATGAGCGTAGAAATAAAAGAAGTTACCTCCAAAAAGGAATTGAGAAAATTTGTAAAGTTCAATATCGACCTCTATGCAGGTAACCCCTATCATGTGCCTGGGTTGATCGATGAGGAGATGATGACATTGGATCCAAAGAAAAATCCGGCGTTTGAGGTCTGCGATTCGGTCTGCTATTTGGCTTATAAGGATGGAAAGGTGGCGGGACGTATCGCTGGCATCGTGAATCGCCCGAGCAATGAGATCTGGCAACAACAGCGTGCACGCTTTGGTTTTGTTGATTTTGTGGACGATGATGAGGTGGTGGATGCCCTGTTTGGAGCGGTTGAGCAATGGGCTCGAGCGAAAGGACTGAAGGAGTTGGTTGGTCCCATGGGCTTCACAGATATGGATCACGAGGGTATGCTGATTGAGGGTTTTGATCAATTGGGGACTATGGCGACGATCTATAACTATCCTTATTATCCGAAGCAACTGGAGCGTATGGGGTATGTCAAAGACAAGGATTGGCATGAGTTTAAGATCTATGTGCCCGATGGCGTGCCTGAGAAGCATCTGCGTATCGGCGAGATCGTGAAGAAGAAGTATGGTTTGAAGGTCATGAAATTCAAGTCTGCCAAAGAGATTATGCCTTATGCGCATCCTCTGTTTAACACTTTGAATGCGGCTTATGCTCCCTTGTATGGTTTTGCTCCGTTGACTGATAAGCAAATCGATTACTATATCAATATGTATATCCCGATGTTGCGCTTTGATTTAGTGACTTTGATCGTGCGCGAGTCGGATGATGCGGTAGTAGGCTTTGGTATTTCTTTGCCCAGCTTATCCAAGGCAATGCAGAAGGCGAATGGTCGATTGTTACCTTTCGGCTGGTTCCATTTGTTGAAAGCGCTGAAGAGCAAACCGAAAATCGTCGATCTTTATTTGACGGGTGTCTTGCCGGAGTATCAAAGCAAGGGCGTCAATGCCTTGCTGTTTAATGACTTGATCCCTGTTTATCGCAGTTTAGGTGCGGTATATGCTGAGAGCAATCCGGAATTGGAGACCAACAATGCGGTTCAAGCGCAGTGGGATTATTTCAAGCGGGAGCACCATAAGACCAGAAGAGCGTTCATTAAAACATTGTAAATAGATATGGAAGAGCAACACACCACGATACTTCCATCGGCTGATTACAACGATGAAGATATCAAGACATTAGATTGGATGGAGCATATCCGTCGTCGTCCGGGTATGTACATCGGTAAGTTGGGCGACGGTAGTTATGCCGATGATGGCATTTATGTGTTGCTGAAAGAGGTGCTGGACAATTCTATCGATGAGTATATGATGGGATTTGGTAAAACCATCGAGGTGACTATTGAGGAAGGAACGGTGGCCGTGCGAGACTATGGCCGTGGTGTTCCTTTAGGCAAGGTGGTGGATGTCTCCAGTAAGATGAATACCGGTGCGAAGTACGATAGCAAGGCCTTTAAGAAGTCTGTGGGTTTGAATGGTGTGGGAATCAAGGCGGTCAATGCGTTGAGCAGCTATTTCCTGATAACCAGTTATCGGGATGGTGAATGCAAGCGAGTGGAATATAGCAAGGCAGTAATCACCGAAGAGGCAGAGATTCAACCTACGGAAGAGGCAAACGGTACTCAGGTCTTTTTTATTCCTGACAAGGAGATTTTCAAAGACTATGCCTATAAAGAGGAGTATGTGGAGGCGTTGCTGAAGAATTACGTTTTCCTCAATTCGGGCTTGACCCTATTATATAATGGTAGAAAGTTCTATTCCCGCAACGGATTGGTGGATCTGTTGAATGAGAATATGACGACCGATCCCCTTTATCCGATCATCCATCTGAAGGGGGATGATATTGAGGTGGTCATTACCCATAGTAATCAATATGGCGAGGAGTATTACTCATTTGTGAACGGACAGCACACCACTCAGGGAGGTACCCATTTGTCGGCTTTTAAAGAGTCTGTGGGGCGAGTGATTAAGGAATACTACAACAAGAACTTCGAGTATTCGGACATTCGCTCTGGAATTGTGGCTGCCATCAGTATCAAGGTGGAGGAACCCGTCTTTGAGAGTCAAACCAAGACGAAGTTAGGTTCGAAGGATATGGGACCGGAGGGACCTACGGTAGCGAAATTTATCGGTGATTTCATTAAGAATGATCTGGATAATTATTTGCATAAACATCTGGAAATCTCGGATGCTTTGCTGAAGAAGATCTTAGAGTCAGAAAAGGAACGCAAGGCGATTGCGGGGGTGACTAAGTTGGCTCGCGAGCGAGCTAAGAAGGCAAATCTGCACAACCGGAAGTTGCGCGATTGCCGTATCCACCTCAACGATCCGAAAGGGGATCTGTTGGAGGAGAGCAGCATTTTCATCACGGAGGGTGATTCAGCGAGTGGTTCTATCACGAAGAGTCGCAACCCTAATTATCAAGCGGTATTCAGCTTGCGAGGCAAGCCGTTGAACAGCTATGGGTTGACCAAGAAAATCGTGTATGAGAATGAAGAGTTTAACCTGTTGCAGGCCGCTTTGAATATCGAGGATGGATTGGATGGCTTGCGGTATAACAAGGTGATTATCGCAACTGATGCTGATGTGGATGGAATGCATATCCGATTGCTCTTGATTACCTTCTTTTTGCAGTTCTTCCCCGATTTGATTAAACGGAACCATGTCTATATCTTGCAAACGCCACTTTTCCGTGTGCGTAATCGGCAGCAGACGTGGTACTGCTATTCCGAGGAGGAACGTTTGGCGGCTATAGAGGCAGCGGGTAAAAATCCGGAAATCACTCGATTCAAAGGTTTAGGTGAGATCTCACCGGATGAGTTCAAACATTTTATCGGAAAGGATATGCGTTTAGATCCCGTCACAATGAAGAAGGAGGATTTGGTGAAGGATATGCTGGAGTTTTACATGGGTAAGAACACCATGGAACGACAGAATTTTATTATTGAAAACTTAGTGGTGGAAGAAGATGTGGTTAACTGAGCAACGACGTATCGCCCTTTTCCCAGGCACGTTTGACCCCTTTACTTTGGGGCACCAATCCTTGGTGAGCCGGGTCTTGACTTGTGCGGATGCGGTGGTGATTGCGATTGGTATCAATGAGAAAAAGCAGACCTATTATACATTAGAGCAACGGGTGGAGGCGATTTGTAATCTGTATGCGGATGAGCCCAGAGTCAAGGTGATTACCTATTCAGGTTTGACTGTAGATGTAGCACAACAGGAGGGGGCCTGCTTCATCTTGCGTGGAGTACGATCAGTGATTGATTTTGAGTATGAGAAGGCGATTGCTGATGTCAATCGGCAGTTGACAGGGATAGAAACCCTTTTGCTTTTTACGGAGCCGGCTTATGCCCACATCAGTTCAAGTGTGGTGCGCGAGTTGCTCCATTTCGGGAAAGACGTTTCCGCCTTTCTCCCTAAATAAACGCAGTTGTATAGATATAGTAGCAGAAAAGTGATGAGAAAGATTGTTTTGAGTTGGATAATTACATTGGGAATGAGTTTGAGTCTATGCGCACAACAGGCAAATATAAATGCACGTAAGTTGCAATTGGCTCTGTTTGCCATTTCTAATTTGTATGTGGATTCCACCAGTGAAACCAAATTGGTGGAGGATGCGATTGTCGGGATGTTGGAGAAGTTGGATCCTCATTCCACCTATATGGATCCAGAGGAAACGAAGGAGATGAACGAACCTTTGCAAGGCAACTTCGATGGCATTGGTATTCAGTTCAATATGCTGACAGATACGGTATATGTGATTCAGGTTATTCCAGGTGGACCATCGGAGAAGGTGGGTTTGATGGCAGGCGACCGTATCATTGAGGTGGATGACACCTTGATCGCTGGTGTGAAGATGAAGACGACAGACATCATGAAGCGTTTGCGTGGGCCGAAAGGTACGGAGGTGCGCGTGAAGGTGAAACGAGGAGAAAATCCGGATTTGATGGAATATCGGATCATTCGTGGAAAGATTCCGATGTACAGCTTGGATGCGGCCTATATGGCGGATAAGCATACTGGTTATATCAAGTTGAACCGTTTTGCAGCCTCTTCGGCAAACGAGTTTCGGGAAGCGTTGGAGAAATTGCGTAAAGAGGGATTGAAGAATCTGATCCTGGATTTGCAAGGCAATGGTGGAGGCTATTTGAATATTGCGATAGAGTTGGCGGATGAGTTCTTGGAAAAACAGCGTTTGATTGTTTACACGAAAGGGAGTAAGCAGGCAAGGGAGGAGGCACACTCCACATCTCGTGGACAATTCCAAGAGGGACGTTTAGTCATTTTGGTAGATGAGTCTTCGGCTTCGGCCAGTGAGATTGTCACTGGTGCGGTACAAGATTGGGATAGAGGTGTTGTGGTCGGCCGTCGTACCTTTGGTAAGGGTTTGGTACAAAAACCGATTCCACTGCCTGATGGCTCGATGATTCGTTTGACCGTTTCTCGCTATTATACACCCACCGGTCGTTGCATCCAGAAGCCGTATGAGCAAGGGAATTTAGAGGCCTATCGTCATGACCTGATTGATCGCTACAATCGAGGAGAGTTGATGACGGCTGACAGCATCCATTTCCCTGACTCTATGAAGTATCAGACGTTAGTCACCGAACGTACGGTATATGGAGGAGGTGGCATTATGCCGGATGTGTTTATTCCGGTGGATACCACCCGCTATACGGATTATCACCGGAAACTGGTAGCTTCAGGAATGGTGAATCGGGTGGCCATGAACTACATTGATCGGCATCGTGCGGAGTTAAAGGCTGCCTATCCTACTTTTGCGGCCTATAAACAGGGTTTTGTGGTGGATGAGCCACTTCTGCAGGAGTTGATTCAGCTGGGTGAGCAGGAGCAAATTAAGTATGAGGAGGTGGAGTTTGGTAGATCCAAAGCGTTGATCGCTTTACAAATCAAAGCGTTGATTGCACGTGACCTCTTCGATATGGCTCAATACTTCCAGATCATCAACGAGGATAATCCCAGCTATCTGAAAGCTTTGGAGATTATCAACTCCAAAGAAACCTATAATCGGTTGCTTAAACGGTAAGTAACGTATGTTTACAGGTAGGTTAAATCTCAAATAAATATAGTGTTATGTATTGGACGTTGTTCCTTACGTTCATGAAGATCGGTATGTTCACGATCGGAGGTGGTTATGCAATGTTGCCACTGATTCAGCGGGAGGTCGTCGATCGCGGTTGGATGAGCAAGGAGGATTTTATCGACATTTTCTCGGTAGCACAATCCTTGCCAGGAATTTTTGCGGTTAACATCTCTATTTTTGTGGGTTATCGCCTGAAAAAGAAGATGGGCGGTTTTATCTGTGCGTTGGGAACGATTATGCCCTCCTTTGTAATTATTTTGTTGATTGCCTTGTGCTTTACGCAGGTGAAAGATAATGTGTGGGTAGAGAAGGCTTTCAAAGGATTGCGCCCTGCGGTGGTGGCCTTGATTGCTGTACCTTGTTTGACGACTGCTCGCTCGATCAAGCTCTCTTATAAGCAATTGGTTATCCCCGTTGGAGCGGCTTTGTTGATTTGGTTGGCAGGTGTTTCGCCGGCTTGGATTATTTTAGCGGCCATTGTGGGCGGATTGGTGTATGGACTGAATAAGCAAAAAGAGGTATGATTTGGTTAGAATTGTGTCTGGTCTATCTGAAGATCGGGATTTTGGGTTTTGGTGGTGGTTATGCTATGCTCTCATTGATTCAAGCAGATGTAGTGGATCGTTATGGTTGGATCTCTTTGCAGGAGTTTACGGACATTGTGGCGATCTCGCAGATGACTCCAGGTCCGATTGGTATTAATAGTGCTACCTACATCGGATATACGGCGATTCACAACGCAGGTTATTCCATGCCTGTCAGTATTTTAGGTTCCTGTTTAACCACCTTCTCAGTTTGCTTGCCCTCTTTCCTGCTGGTCTTGTTGATCTCATATGCATTTGCCAAGTTCCGGCATAATAAATATGTCGAAGCTGCTTTCTTGGGTTTGCGTCCGGCTACTGTTGGTTTGATTGCGGCAGCAGCCTTGTTGCTCATGAATGAGGAGAACTTCATTGACTATAAAAGCTATCTGATTTTTGCGGTTGCCTTTGGCTTGACTTGGAAATTCAAAATCCATCCGATCTTGATGATTGTTTTAGCTGGTGTGGCCGGATTGTTACTCTATTGGTAACAGAGGGTATAAAAAGAGAATGCGGATTCAGTCTCCCGACTCTTCCGCATTCATTTACCAAAACCTTAACTATGAAAATTTTTATGGTGCAAATGTAGGGACTTTTGCAGATGCCAGCCAAATATTTATAGTGAAAAAAGATGAATGATAAACAAAAAAGGGTACGCATTCACTGCGTACCCTTTTTGAATTGAGTTAGTTGTTGAAAAGATTTAAGGTTGGATGTGATTATATGTGTTCATCTTACATTAATTATTCATCGAATAGGGCTTGTCTAAATCTCTGAATTGCCTGTTTTTGTTGGGCTTAGCAGACATTTCAAAACTTAGTATACCACCCTTCATAATATCATCATGGGTGATGTATCCCTTTGTATAGATTTTCCCGTTTAATCGCACGGATTTTACATAACGATTTTTGTCGCTCACTTTTTCTGCCCGTATCTCAAAATTTTTTCCATTCTCCAAGGAGATTTTGAGGTAAGGGAGATAGGGTGCGCCCAATATATATTGATCCGTACCCGGGCAAACCGGATAGAAGCCCATGGCAGAGAAAATATACCAAGCTGACATCTGACCACAATCGTCGTTGCCGCATAAACCGTCTATGTTGTTGCGATACATTTTATTCATGATCTCTCGCTGCCAATATTGGGTTTTCCACGGTTGAGAGGTCCATGCGTAAAGGAATGGAATGTGATGACTGGGCTCATTGCCTTGCACATAGCCGCCTAGCAATCCCTCCTTAGTGACATCTTCAGTCTCTGCAAAGAATGCATCCGGAAGGTGCATGGTGAAGAGAGAATCCAACTTGGCTACGAAAGCGCTCTCACCACCCATCATGCGAATCAGTCCGTTGACATCTTGAGGTACATAGAAGGAGTAATTGAGCGCATTACCCTCGATAAAGCCCTCTCCGTGGGTGCTCAACAGGCTAAACGGAGTCTTAAATGCTCCCTGGTTGTTGCGGGGGCGTGCGTAACCCATCGAAGGATCAAACATGTGCTTGTAGTTGGCTGCCCGTTCCTTGTAGCGTTTGGCTACCTCCTCATTCCCACAGCGAAGGGCTGTTTGATAGATGGTCCAATCGTCGTAGGCATACTCTAACGTTAATGAGCCTGCACTTCCGCTTAGCTCCAAAGGTACATAACCCTTTTCCATATACGCTTTCGTCCCTTCATAATAGGGTATGGTGGAACTGCTGACCATCGCTTGTAGGGCTTTGTCCTTGTCGATGGGAAGTCCTTTAGCGATTGCGTCTGCCAATACAGAGACCGAATGATACCCAATCATGCACCAGTTCTCATTCGCCATGTGACTCCAGATGGGTAAGGCATGATGTACGCTTTGCGCACAGTGCTGCAACATGCTTTGCGCAATGTCTGTATTCACTTGTCGATTGATGATGTTGAACAGCGGGTGTAAGGCTCTGTAAGTGTCCCACACAGAGAAGACAGTGTAGTTCGTAAATCCTTTTGCTTGGTGGATGTTGTGATCCAAACCTCTGTATTGTCCATCCACATCCATGTACACGCAGGGGTTGATCATAGTATGATAGAGCGAGGTGTAAAGCATCGACAATTGATCTTCATTGCCTTTTGCGTCGATTACGGAAAGGGCTTGTTCCCAGCGGTTGGCTGCTTGGGTCGCTAATTGATCGAAAGAGCAAGCGGATGCCTCTGTCTGTAAATTCTTCAGTGCTCCGGCTGTGCTTACACCCGACAAGGCCACCTTTATCTCTAACTCGTTGCCCGCTTTAGGGTCAAAATCGAAGTAGGTCACTAACTTTCGTCCACCCATATCGGGAAAGTTATGGGTCATATCAAATTTCCCATAGCCACCTTTGTAATCGACTTTTGCCTTTTCAACGCAACCATATTGCTGAATGGGCTTTGAGAAGCTAATGGCAAAGTAAGTATAGTTGACTCTTGCCCAGCCGTTCGTGATACGATAACCCGTTAATAGGGTGTCGTTCTCCACACGAAGCTGTGTCCACAGTACTTTGCCGTCATAATTGTAGATACCATGTATTAAATCAAGAATGAGATGCTGTTGCTCACTCTGTTTGGGATAGGTGTATTTATGTATGCCTACTCGTTGGGTAGTGGTCAATTGGGCTTTGATGCCGTAATCGGCCAACATAACCTCATAATAGCCTGGTTTGGCTATCTCTGTTTGATGTGAGTAGCGGGAACGATAACCGCTGTCTGGATGATCAGCCGTTCCTGGATTCAGTTTCAATGTGCCTACTGTCGGCATAACCAAAAGGTCTCCCAAATCGGAGTGGCCAGTACCGCTGAAATGGGTATGGCTAAAACCTACGATGCTACTGTCTTTATATTGGTAACCGGCGCAATAGGCATACACATCGGGCTGGTATTTTCCATTGATGTTATGAGGGATAGTGTCAGTATCCGGACTCAGTTGGATAAGACCAAAAGGTTGGCAAGCGCCAGGGAATGTATGTCCCATGCCGTTTGTTCCGATGATCGGATTGACCCGGTCAATGGCTTGTTGTGCTGTCATGTTGAAAAGGGTACTCAACCCAAGGCAGAGGCCACCGATGATTCTACTAATGTGCATATCTGTTTGCTCTTGTTGTTTGTCAGATGTTTTTAACAGCTGCGAAGGTAGATAATTTGGTAGGCATCCGAAGTGTCCTATATGACATGAAGGGTGCTCTAATTGTAAGGTTGCCTTTTAGGGTACTATTATGTTGGATTAGGAATCCTTTGTGACTGAATCCGTTGCTGCTTTAAGCCGAAATTCGTTTGGAGTGAGGTTGAACTTCTTGGCAAACTCCCGATAGAAATAGGATTTGCTGGTTACGCCTACTTCAAAAATGATCTCTTGCACGTTCATATTCGTGTTCACCAATAGCTGGGCGGCATAGTTAAACCGATAGGATTTGATGAAATCGCTGGGGGGAGTGCCCGTGATGCGTTTGAATCGACGAGAGAACATACGGCCACTCATGTGTAGCTTGTTGGCGATCCAATCCGGTCCGAAGCCATCCTCTTTGATGTATTGCTTCACGATATCGTTGACCGCTTCAATGAAGGCTTTATCCTCTTGGTGTACCAGTTGGCCTTCGTTGACTTGGTAGGCGCTTTCCGGTGAATAGAAGTAGGCTTTCATCTCTTGCTGGTTGCGCATGAGGCGATCCACTACCGAATGCAGTACATCAGGCGAAAAGGGTTTCGTTAAGTAAGCATTGGCCCCTCGTTGCAGTCCTTCCGCCTGCTCATTCTCGGAGATCTTGGCGGAGACGACGACCACGGGGATATGTTTGGTGAACCGGTCTTGCTTCAATTGGTCGATCAATTCTAAACCATTGATGCCTGGCATCATGAGGTCGGTGATGATGAGGTTAGGCGTATGCTGGTGGATTACATCCAATGCCTCTTCGCCAGAAAAAGCCTGCATCACCTGATAGTTGTCCGAAAGATTCTGTGTAATGAGCCACACAATATCCTTATGGTCATCTACGACCAGAATCAAAGGTTTGCTGGCGCTCTCCTCTTCCGAAATTGGAGGCTCCTTGGTGTTGGAAGCCTGCGGAATAACGTGAGCTGAAACTGTTTGCTCCTCCTCTTGTACAGGTTGGTTGGCCATGGCCTCCTCATGGGCGCCTGCCAGTCGCGGTAGCTGCACGATAAACTCCGCATAGGTTCCCTCTTCGCTTCTTACCTCGATCTGTCCGCTTAATGCCTGTACCAAACTGTGGCAGATGAATAGACCCAATCCATGTCGGGAGGTGCCTGAATGCTGTTCGCTTTCCATGGATCCGATAATACCATAGCGATTAAACAAGTTTTTTAGCTTTGCTTGCGGAATGCCTTGCCCCGTGTTATAGACGCTTAGCCATAGATGCTCATCTTTTATCTCCACATTCACCTTGACTTTGCCTCCCTGTTGGGTATATTTGAAGGCATTTGAGAGGAGATTGGTGATGATCTTCTTGAAATAGAGCGGGTCTGTTTGCCAATGCAATGTTTCGGGTTGATTGAGCGTGAATTGGATTTGTTGTTGTTCCGCTAACGATTGAAACCATTGGTATTGCTTGCACAGGAGTTGCGAGATGGCAACGAGCTCAATTTGTGCTTGATTGAATCCCTCGTCTTCCGCCTTGCGGAAATCCAGAATCTCTTGGATCAATTCGTTCAGTTCTGCTACATTATCTCGCAGTACGGCACTGTATTTCTGCAACTCTTGATGCTGCTGCTCGCTGGCGTAACGATGAATGTATTTGTCTGCACCATTGATCAGCGTGAGTGGAGAACAAAGCTCATGGGTGATGTTCGTGAAGAAGTTCAGTTTGGCTTTGTATAATTTCTCCTTTTGCTCCTCCCTCAATTGATGGGCTAAAGCGATCTGTTTCTGACGGTACCGGTGCCTAATCCATAAAAAGCAAAGGCCAAAAATCAAAAGGCTGATCACCACATAACCGATAATAGCCCATGCGCTGCGGTAGAATGGCGGGAGCTTACGGATCGGGATGGAAAACGCTTGGATGCTTGCGTCACTTACGTCTGTCCGATAATGGATGTGCAACAGGTAGTTCCCGGAAGGCAGGTTGCTGAAAAGCATTTTATTGTTCCTTTGCAAATCATACCATACATCGTCGTATCCTTCCAACTGGAAGGAGAAAGCTCCCTCCTCTCGGTGGATGTAATCTGGTGCAGCCATCGTAAGCATGACTAATTGCACATGGCTGGGCACGGTGATCCCCTGTTGGATTGTTTCCTTGTCGAACGGAATTACTTTGTCATCCATGCGAATCTCGAAAAGAGCCAATTGAGACGGATAGCTTGGTGCCTCCGTGGCTTGCGGATTGACCCAAACTAACCCATTCACACCGCCAAAGAAGAGTCTTCCGCTGTAAGGGCATTCCCAATAGGCATCATCGCTAAACTCCTCCATCGATAAAGCCGGTGTTTGATAGGCGGTGAATAACTGATTAGCTGGATTGTATTTGGCTAATCCTTTGTTGGTGCTCAGCCAGACATGACCGTTTGCCTCCTGCAGGATGCCATGAATCATGATGCTGATCTCTCGGTGGTTGTGTTTCACCGGATAAACTTGCAGCTGATTCTCTTGATAACTTGCCTTCAAGAGTCCGGAGCTACTCCCGATGAGCAGGGTGCTGTCTTGGGTGATTCGGACGGAGAGAATGTCGCCAAACGCCAGATGCTCGTCGTTAATCTCCTGTAAAAATGTGTATTGGCCACTTCGCAGATTGTAGCTGATCAAGCCAAAGCCTCTTCGGCTGCCCAGAATAAATAGAGAGTCGTTCAGCTGCACCATGTCCTGTATTTCGTTGCAGAGGTTGGCGTCTTTGTGGAAGGATACAGTCCGCAAGGAGGTGATCTCTGGTTGGTCGCCCGTGATGCGCAACTTCAGCTCATACAGTCCGTTTGAGGTGGAGGATAGCCACAAAGTGCTGTCGTTTAACTCAATGATACGGTGAATATGGAGGATGGGAGCGCTCCCTTCCGGCTGTTTGAGCGTATGCATCCGTTGCTCTCTGCATGAGAAATAGCAGAATCCGGGATCTTCTGTGCCAATCCAGATACACGGATGAAAACGGCTCTCCTTGAGGCAATACACCCGATCGTGTGTCAATCCCTCTTTGGTGGTGTAATGGCTTATCGCTTCGGCGGGTATTGGCTTGTCTGCATACTGTTCGTACTGCTTGATGCGCACGATGCCATCTCCTTTCGTGCCAAACCACAAGGAGCCCTCCCTGTCCGTCAGTAAGGAGCGGATTGGATTATGCAGAGGGATGGGTAGATGGCTTTGCAGGATACTGCCAAAACGGGCAGGCTTGTCATATAACATCTTAATACCTTGGCCATCCGAACCAATCCAATAGATTTCCTGCCCTTTATCGACCATTCCCCAAAACATGCCTAAACCCACATCTATCGGGTTGGCTGGTTGATGCACATCCACGATGAAACCTAAGCGGAAAGAGACATAGACGCTTGATTGGAAGGGGTCGATAGAGACAATCTCTCCATATTTTTCGCGCATCCCTTTTAGGTTGGCGATCCAGGTTTTCTCTTCGCCTTCCAACGTGCAGCGGTAGAGTTGCTCCGATTCATCTACGAAATAGAGGTGTCCCTCCTTTTGATTGGCAGTAAGTAGGCCTTGCGGGTGAAACGATTGGGCTTCGATCTGGATGGAACAATCGTTACCTTTCTCTTTTAGGGTCAAGCGCATCCGTTCGCCGGAGGTCAACAGCAGGCTGAAACTCCCGTCTCCATTGTCGAGTAGTGCGGCCACCAGTTCTGGAGAGATGCCATAGAGGGGCAGGTCAATCAAGCGCTGTGTGGAGGGCGAGTAGCAAGCGATTTGGTCCTCACGGCAGATCGCTACCATGAACCCTTGTCGGTTGCTGGCCATGTGAAGGCAGTCGATATACCCAGGGAAGGCTGCAACAACCCGTCTTTCTTTCAATGAGAATTTATTGAATCCCAAGGAGGTGGAGATCCAAAGATAGCCGGGTTCCGCATCGGTGATACGCTGGATGATATTGCTGCACAAAGAGTTTTTATAGTTCAACTCAAAGCGATAGACGTAGATGTCTTTGCCGTTATAGAGGTTTAGACCGTCGTAGGTGCCGATCCAAAGATAGCCTTGTGGATCTTGGTGCATACAAATCACGGCATTGTTGGAAAGCTCGCTTAAGTCTAATTTATGCAACGAAGGAGCGCCTTTCACTGGAGTGAAAGTGCCAAGAATGCCGCTAAGTAGCGTGAAGAAACATAATAAGATGAACATCGCTCGCTTCATGTGCTTTTCATCGCAAGCTCTTTAGTGAGATCTTGCAGGCGCAAATGTACGAAAAAAACAGAGGGGGTTGCCATTCTTCCTTCTGAATAATCCTTGTTTTCTGCCTAATTCTGCGGTGTTACGACTGTAGGAGACCACTTCGTGTAGCCAGCCGGTTCAATGGTAGTGTTGAGCCGGCTCGTGGAGGGAGTTGAGTGGGCTCAATTCATCATTTGAGCCCGCTCGTTGGAGGGGACGAGTTGAGTTGGCCTCGTAGGGGAAGTGTTAACTGTTAACCCGAAACTGCTGTTTTTTTCGATACCCTATGGTGTTTGGCCAGTTGGGTGGGGGCTATGTATATCCTTATTTATAATCCTTATTTATAGTTATACCTATATATCTATACCTATATTATATATATGATTATACTTATCTATAAAGCATAAGTAGCTAAGAAGTGCTGGAAAAGATGGGGAAACGGAAAATTTCGCGGTTTCGCGTTAACAGTTAACACCCTTCACTGATTATACATCTCTTTGTTGTAGAAATTGAGGATACGCATGGCCATGTTGTAGGCCTGCTGTGCTGGACTTTTCGGATTGAGGGCGATGGCCTCTAAGTAGTCGTTGAGCGCTAAACGGGTCTCTCCCTTTTTGTAATAAGCTTTTCCCCGTAGATACCAGGCCTGGTCGTCAGTGGGTTGTGCGGCCAGGTATTCGTTGAGAAGCTGGAGCGCTTCATCGGTTTTCCCTGCTTGAATCAGTTGCTTAATCTGTTCCATCTTTCACCTTATTGGTCTATTTTCAGTCGGCGAAGATACAAACAGAATCTGAAAATCAAGTGTTCATCGGGTTTTATCTGCATGAAAAACGTGTTTTTTCAATACCTTACCGTCGTGGGTGTAAATTATTTGTGTATGTTTGCAGCCGATTTCAAAAAAGCGATTATTGATTATGCAAAAGAATCTGGTAATAGTGGAGTCTCCGGCGAAAGCCAAAACCATAGAGAAGTTTCTCGGGACGGACTATAAGGTAATGTCAAGCTATGGGCACATCCGCGATCTGAAAACCAAAGAGTTCAGTATAGATATTGAACATAATTATGCGCCTCAATATGCGATACCGGCAGACAAGAAAAAGTTGGTCAGTGAGTTGAAGGCGGAGGCGAAGAAGGCGGAAACGGTCTGGTTGGCATCCGATGAAGACCGTGAGGGAGAGGCCATTTCTTGGCATTTGTCGGAGGTGTTGAATTTGGATCCTCAGCACACGAAACGTATCGTATTTCATGAGATTACCAAGAATGCTATTTTGCATGCGATAGAGACACCTCGTTCCATCAATATCAACTTGGTGAATGCGCAACAGGCGCGTCGGGTGTTGGATCGTATTGTGGGTTTCGAGCTCTCTCCCGTGTTGTGGCGTCGGGTGAAGCCCTCTCTTTCTGCGGGCCGTGTGCAGTCGGTCGCTGTGCGCTTGATCGTGGAGCGAGAGCGTGAGATTAATCATTTTGTGTCGGAACCGGCTTATCGGGTGGTTGCCAATTTCATCTTGCCGGATGGGAAGACCCAGTTAAAGGCCGAGCTCGCTCATCGCTTGAAGACCATCGAGGAGGCGCGCGCTTTCTTGGAAACTTGCCAGAATGCCACCTTCACGATTGATGACATCTCGAAAAAACCGGTCAAGAAGTCGCCTGCTCCTCCTTTTACGACCTCTACGTTGCAACAGGAGGCCGCACGCAAGTTGGGCTTCTCTGTCTCACAGACCATGATGATCGCACAACGGTTGTATGAGTCCGGATTTATCACCTATATGCGTACTGACTCTGTCAATTTGAGCGATTTGGCACTGGGTACGGCCAAGGAGACTATTTTAGATACCTTTGGTGAGCGTTATTATAAGTTCCGTCGTTATCACACGAAGAGCAAAGGGGCACAAGAGGCACATGAGGCGATCCGTCCTACCTATATCAGTCATGAGGAGATTGAGGGCAGTGTGCAGGAGAAGCGTCTCTATGAGCTGATTCGCAAGCGGGCCATCGCCTGCCAGATGGCGGATGCGGAGTTGGAGCGTACGAGCATCTCGATCAGTGTCAGTGGATCAGCGGAGAAGTTTGTGGCTACCGGTGAGGTTGTCGTGTTTGATGGTTTCTTGCAGGTATATCGAGAGAGTCTCGACGATGAGAATGAGAAGGAGTCAGAGAATGGCCTTTTGCCACCGGTCAGCTTGCAGGATCAGTTGACCTACAAGGAAATCACCGCTACAGAGCGTTTTACGCAACGTCCACCTCGCTATACTGAGGCCAGCTTGGTGCGTCGGTTGGAGGAGTTGGGCATCGGCCGTCCTTCTACCTATGCTCCTACGATTCAGACCATTCAAAACAGAGGCTATGTGGAGAAGGGAGATCGTGAGGGTGTACAGCGCAACTATCAGGTGCTTACCTTGACCAAACGGGCGATAAAGGAGATCGTGAAGGAGGAGACCGCTGGAGCGGATCGAGGCAAATTGATGCCGACCGACATCGGCATGGTGGTCAACGATTTCTTGATGACCTATTTCCCGGATGTGATGGATTATAACTTCACGGCCAGTGTGGAGAAAGAGTTTGATGCCATTGCTGAGGGGGAGATGGATTGGACAAGAGCGATCGACAAATTCTATAAGGTGTTCCATCCGATTGTGGAAACTACGGCCACTGCTCGCACGGAGCATCGCCTGGGCGAGCGCCTTTTAGGAGCGGATCCGGTTACTGGAGAGCCTGTGTATGTGAAGATTGGTCGTTTTGGACCGATGGCTCAGATTGGTGATGCCCATGCGTTGGAAGCTAAGGGAGAGAAGCCTCGTTTCGCTACCTTACGTAAAGGACAATCCATTGAGACAATTACTTTGGAGGAGGCGTTGAAGCTGTTTGAGTTGCCTCGCACATTGGGCGATTGGGAGGATAAGACGGTAGTAGCGGCCATCGGTCGTTTTGGTCCGTTTGTCCGTTGGAATGGTAAGTTTGTCTCCATCCCGAAAGAGCTGGATCCTATGACGATCACCTTGGAGGAGGCGATCGAGTTGATTAAGGCGAAACAGGAGAAAGATGAGAAGAATTTCATCAAGGCCTTCGAGGAAGAGCCGGATATGCAGATCCTGAACGGTCGTTTTGGACCTTATATCTCCTATAAGAAGAAGAACTACCGTATCCCGAAGACGGTGGAGCAGCCGGCGGAGTTGACTTTGGCCGATTGCAAGAAATTGATCGAGGAATCCGAGAACAAGCCAGCAGTAGCGAAGAAACGCACAGTGCGTAAAAAGGCTTGATCCGAGCAGAATCGGGACAATTTGGCAGTTGACCTGCTGCTGTGTGTCCGATTTTGACTGCGAAAATGGCAGGATTGTCCCGCTAATACCGTTTGGCACGTTATTGGTAAGAGAGTAAGTGTGCGCCGGAAGGCTCACGGATAACACAAGTATATTATTAACGATTAAATACTAATAAAATGAACATTAGACCATTGGCAGACAGAGTGCTTATTAAGCCGGCTGCTGCAGAGGAGAAGACACTGGGCGGAATCATCATCCCCGATTCAGCAAAAGAGAAACCGTTGAAGGGCGAGGTTGTCGCTGTAGGTAACGGAACGAAAGACGATGAGATGGTTCTGAAAAATGGCGATACGGTGTTGTATGGCAAATATGCAGGCACAGAAATCGAGTTGGATGGCGAGAAATATTTGATTATGCGCCAATCTGACGTTTTAGCAATTATCTAATTCATTTTTAACTGATAAATAAGAAAAAGCATACAATCATGGCAAAAGAGATTAAATATGATATGGATGCCCGCGACCTCTTGAAGAAGGGCGTGGACGAGTTGGCGAATGCCGTTAAGGTGACACTGGGACCGAAGGGCCGCAATGTGATCATCGAGAAGAAGTTTGGTGCACCACACATCACGAAGGATGGTGTGACAGTGGCAAAAGAGGTTGAGTTGGCTTGCCCGTTTGAGAACATGGGTGCTCAGTTGGTTAAGGAGGTTGCTTCTAAGACCAACGACAACGCTGGTGACGGTACGACTACCGCAACGGTTTTGGCTCAGGCTATCATCGGTGTAGGTTTGAAGAACGTAACCGCAGGTGCGAATCCGATGGACTTGAAGCGCGGTATCGACAAGGCTGTGGCTAAGGTGGTCGAGAATATCGCTGAGCAGGCTGAGGAGGTTGGCGACAAGTTCGAGAAGATCGAGCATGTAGCGAAGATCTCTGCGAATGGCGACGAGGCAATCGGAAAGTTGATCGCTGAGGCTATGCAGCGTGTAAAGAAAGAGGGTGTCATCACTGTTGAGGAGGCTAAGGGTACTGAGACTACAGTGGATGTCGTTGAGGGTATGCAGTTCGACCGTGGTTATATCTCTCCCTATTTCGTAACGGATACAGAGAAGATGGAGTGCCAGATGGAGAACCCCTATATCTTGATTTACGACAAGAAGATCTCTGCTTTGAAGGATTTATTGCCTATCCTTGAGCCGGTTGTTCAGAGCGGTCGTCCGTTGTTGATCATCGCAGAGGACATCGATAGCGAGGCTTTGGCTACATTGGTAGTGAACCGTTTGCGTGGTAGCTTGAAGATTTGTGCTGTGAAGGCTCCGGGCTTCGGCGATCGTCGTAAGGCTATGTTGGAGGATATCGCAGTGTTGACAGGCGGTACGGTTGTATCTGAAGAGAAGGGCTTGAAGTTGGAAGGCACGACGTTGGATATGTTAGGTACGGCTGAGAAGGTAACTACAGATAAGGATACGACTACGATCGTGAACGGTGCGGGTGACAAGGATGCGATCCAGGCTCGTATCGGTCAGATCAAGATCCAGATGGAGAATACGACTTCTGACTACGATAAGGAGAAGTTGCAAGAGCGTTTGGCCAAGATGGCCGGTGGTGTAGCAGTCCTCTATGTAGGTGCTCCTTCAGAGGTTGAGATGAAAGAGAAGAAGGATCGCGTTGACGATGCTTTGCATGCGACTCGTGCAGCTATCGAGGAGGGTACTGTTCCTGGTGGTGGTGTTGCTTACATCCGTGCGATCGAGGCTTTGGAAGGCTTCAAGGGTGACAACGAAGACGAGACAACAGGTATCGAAATCGTTAAGCGTGCGATTGAGGAGCCTTTGCGTCAGATCGTCGCTAACGCAGGTAAAGAGGGCGCAGTGATCGTTCAGAAGGTGAAAGAGGGCAAGGGTGACTTCGGTTACAATGCTCGTAAAGACTGCTTCGAGAACTTGTGTGCCGCAGGTGTGATTGATCCGGCTAAGGTTACCCGTGTAGCTTTGGAGAATGCCGCTTCTATAGCAGGTATGTTCTTGACTACAGAGTGTGTGATCGCGGATAAGAAGGAGGATACTCCGGCTCCGGCAGCCGCTCCGATGGGCGGTGGTATGGGCGGCATGATGTAATGCTTCGCATTCCCGTTGATTTTTAAGATAAGAGCGGTTGTCCATTCAGTTGGGCAACCGTTTTTTGTCTCCCTTATGGGGATGGTTGGAAAAAAGTGTTACCTTTGCGCAAATCAGAAAAATGTGAGTACATGCAATCCTCCTTGACAGAAGATGAGATAGTAGTAGCGCTTCGGGATCCGAAGAGACGGCGTGAGGTGTTTGCGCAGGTAGTCGATGCGTATGGAGAGAAGCTTTATTGGCAAATCCGGAAAATGGTGTTGGCACACGAGGATGCCAATGACCTGCTTCAGAACACCTTCCTAAAAGCATGGACGAACTTGGATTACTTCAGGGGGGAGGCGAAGCTTTCCACATGGCTGTATAAGATTGCTGTGAATGAATGTTTGAGCTTTTTATCCAAGCAGCGGAGCCAGCAGCAGATCTCTTTGGATAATGCAGATCAATTCTTGGTGGAACGGCTGGAGAGCGATCCCTATTTCGATGGGGATGCCGTGCAGCTCAAATTGCAGAAAGCTATTCTTACGTTGCCGGAGAAGCAGCGGTTGGTGTTTAACATGAAGTATTTCGACGATATGAAATATGAGGAGATTTCAGAGATCGTTGGTACCTCTGTGGGTGCGTTGAAAGCCTCTTATCACCATGCGGTGAAAAAAATCGAGGAGTTTTTAACAAAAGAGCTTTAAACCTTTGTCAATGTTCGCTGTCTAAAACCTAAATCAACACAGAAGATGGAGAAGAACGTAAAAGAAAACAGGTTAGATCGTCTGAAAGGTAAGCAGCCTTTCCGTGTGCCTGATGGCTATATGGAAGGATTGACCAATCGGATCATGGAGGGACTTCCTGAGTCCCCAGTAATGGAGGCTGAATCGGTCTCTTTGGTGGAGCGAATACGTCCATGGTTGTATCTGGCGGCCGTTTTCGCAGGAATGGGTTTGTTCTTCAAAGCAATCATTGGTATGGAGGGTGTACATGAAGAATCGGCAACTGACTCGTTGTTGGTTCGTTCGGAGATACCATCCGCCTCTTTAGAGGCCATCGATTCGGAGGCAGCACAGGAAGAGGCTGATTATTTGGAGTATATAGAAGAGCGTTATGCGAACTATTTACTCAGAGAGTCACTGGCAGAGCTGGAGTAGGTTAAAGAATGTTGTAGCATAAATTTTTTCGGGAGAATATTTGCATGAGAAAAATTGGAATAATTATCTTTGCAACGTTTTCAATGCTGATTCACTTTCAAGCAGCGGCACAAGGGGGTCAGGGACAAATCAGAAAACAAGATCATTTTGATAAAGGAGCGTTCGAGGCAAAGCGTAATGCTTATTTAACGGCAGAGTTGGAGTTGACCCCGGAAGAGGCTGCCCAATTTATACCGCTCTATGTAGAGTTACAGCAGAAGCTTTTCGAAGTCGATCGGGAATCTCGAAAAATTAATCGAGAGCTTCATCTTAAGGAGAACCGAAAGAAGGGTGCAATCTCTGATGCAGAGTATATGAAAGCGATTCAAAGTCGTTTAGATATGTATCTCAAACAGGCAGAGTTAAAGAAAGCTTATTACGAGCGTTTCAAACAGATTCTTTCACCGAAGAAGTTGTATCGTGTAGATGACGCAGAGTCGAAATTCATGCGAAGTTTTTGGCGAAAGAATGAACGAGGCAAGGAATGACTGATATGACAGCATAAAGAAAAATGACATTATCATTATTTGTGTTTTTTGTTTAGATTTAGTTTTGGCGTTTAAGTTAAGGGAGGGGTGGCGACGTGATGTCGGTTCCCCTTTTGTTTTGCCTTTTCCATTGCGTTTTACAATCCCTTGGCTTTTGCCTCATTCCATAATTGATCCATTTCCTCCAATGACATTTCTTTTAAAGAGCGTCCTTTTTGGATGGTTTCTTGCTCCAGATAGTTGAAGCGGCGAATGAACTTTTGGTTGGTTCGCTCCAAGGCATTGTCTGGATTGATCTTGTAGAGACGAGCGGCATTGATTAAGCTGAAGAAAAGATCGCCAAATTCAGCCTCCATCTGGTCGGCATTCAGCTGTTCCACCTCTGCTTTCAATTCCTTGAACTCCTCCTGCACCTTGTCCCATACCTGTGAGCGCTCCTCCCAGTCGAATCCCACATTGCGTGCCTTGTCTTGTATGCGGTGTGCCTTGACGATGGAAGGCAGTGAAGAGGGAACCCCTTCCAATACGGTCTTATTTCCGCCCTTCTCTTTCAGCTTGAGTTGTTCCCAGTTTTGCTCCACCTTCTGTGTCGTATCGGCTTCCACAGTACCAAATACATGTGGATGTCGGTAGATTAGCTTCTCACAAAGGCTATCGCAAACCGATTTGATGTCAAACGCTCCCTTCTCTTCGCCAATCTTGGCATAAAAGACGATGTGCAGCAGCACATCTCCCAATTCCTTCTTGATGTTCTCGTTGTCGGCTTTCATCAAAGCCTCGCACAGCTCGTAGGTTTCTTCAATCGTGTTGGTACGGAGGCTCTCATTGGTCTGCTTCCGATCCCAGGGACATTTCTCGCGTAACTCATCCATAATGTCGAGCAGGCGACCGAATGCCTCCATTTTTTCTGCTTTTGTTGCCATTTCTTTTCTTGTTAGTATTTCATACGGGAAGAGGGCGAGATATGTTGAATCACGCCCTCTTTCCTTTTATTGTTCATTCTGTTTACTTGTTCCTAAACTGATTCAATCCATTGCGGAGGAACTGCATATACTGTGCGACATCCTCGTTGAACGCATAGGAGGGACCTAATGGTTGGCCTTCATGATCCAACAGGATGTAGAAAGGTTGTGCATTTGCCCCGAACTTGCTTCGTTGTAGGTAGCTCCACTTGTCGCCAATGGTTTTCAATTTACGGGTCTTTCCATTCTCTTGAATCTCAATCGGCTCGGCCAATTTCGTCTTGTCATCTACGATGAGCGTGATCAGCACGTAGTCATTCTCCAACGTTTGTTTCACAGTCGGATCGGTCCAAACAGATGCTTCCATCTTACGGCAATTGACACAACCGAATCCCGAGAAATCAATCATCACTGGCTTGTTTACCTTCTTCGCATAGGCCATACCTGCCTCATAATCATCGAATGCGGCATGAACCTCGTTCTTATACAGGTTGAAATCTTGTGTGTAAAGCGGTGGGGCAAAGGCACTGATCGCTTTCAAAGGTGCTCCCCAAAGGCCCGGAATCATATAGATCGCAAATGCGAAAGAGATGATAGCCATAAACAATCGAGGCACAGAGACATATTTGAGCTCGCTATCGTGGCTGAACTTGATCTTGCCTAACAGGTAGCAACCCAATAGGGCGAAGATCACGATCCAAAGCACGATGAACACCTCTCGGTCTAATAGACGCCAACCGTAAGCCAAATCGGCCACGGAGAGGAACTTCAATGCCAAGGCTAACTCCAAGAAGCCTAAAACCACTTTCACGGAGTTCAGCCATCCTCCCGACTTCGGCATACTTTGCAACATGTTGGGGAAGATGGCGAAGAGGCTGAAGGGGATGGAAAGCGCTAACGCAAAACCGAACATACCGACAGCCGGACCTACCGCTGTGCCCATAGAGGCCGCTTGCACCAAGAGTGTTCCGATGATCGGACCTGTGCAGGAGAAAGAAACCAACACCAACGTGAAGGACATAAAGAATATGCTTAACACACCTGTCGTAGAGTCCGCTTTACTATCTAATTTACTGGTCCAAGAGGCTGGTAATACCAATTCGAAGGCACCGAGGAAAGAGACAGCAAACAACACCAACAGCAAGAAGAAGATGATGTTGAAGATTGCATTGGTGGATAAGTCGTTCAAGGCACTCGCTCCAAAGATACCAGTGATCAACAAGCCCATCACCAAATAGATCACGATGATGGAGAGGCCATAGGTCACTGCGTCACGGATCGCCTTCTTGCGGTCTTTCGTCCGTTTCAAGAAGAAGCTGACGGTCATCGGAATCATCGGCCATACGCAGGGAGTCAGCAAGGCAATCAAGCCACCAGCGAAACCAGCGAAGAAGATGAACAACCAGGAGGTGTCAGTTGAGGAGAGTGTCGTATCGCCAAATGCTTTCAGTTCAGCGACAACCGGCTTCCATAAATCGGGTGCCTCTGTCAGCTGACCAGGTGCCACTTGTGGTGTGGAAACCTCTGGTTGAGTGGCTGGAGCACTTGTCGTTTCTTCAGCAGTCGTGGCAGACTCCTCCTCGGCAGCCGGTGTGTTCCCTTCCGTTGCCTCCTCAGCGGGAGTGTCAGTTATAGGTGTCCCACTTAAATGCACATCCTTCTTGTCGAAAGCGAAGTCGATTTGATCCGGAGGCAGGCAGGTCTCATCGTTACAAGCCATAAACTCTACCGCACCCTCAGCTTTGAACTTGGCCGCATCGGTCACTTTCAGCTTCTGCGTGAAGGTCACGCTACCCGCGTACCAACGCAAGTTCATCTGGAATTGCTCATCAAAGACAGTCGTAGGGGTGACAGAGGAGGTCGGTTGTCCCACCAGTTCCGCCCCTTTCAAGGTCTCAAATGTGAACGA
Source organism: Parabacteroides distasonis (assembly GCA_021531385.1). Classification (GTDB taxonomy): domain Bacteria; phylum Bacteroidota; class Bacteroidia; order Bacteroidales; family Tannerellaceae; genus Parabacteroides; species Parabacteroides distasonis_C. The sequence goes on from JAFBIR010000004.1 coordinate 74,278, forward strand.
GGTAGAGATAGGCCCTCCCTCCGGCAGGTTCATGTCATAGAGGTGCCAACCTTTGTCGGCTGTGGCAGTGAACAGAATCTCTTTCTCTACCGCCCCATTCTTGTCGTCTAACTTGATTTTCCACTTGACAGGCGTTAAGATCTGAGCCTGTACCACTAAGGCCATAAGGGCCAATAGACAGATGTAGGTAAGTCGTTTCATGATTTATTTTTTGTTGTCAGAGAATGATTTGGTTGTCGCAAGAAATACATCGGGGATGCGTGTCTCGAAGCGCAGCTCTTCCCCGGTGCGTGGATGGATGAAGTTGAGCCTCCGGGCGTGCAAAAGCAATCGACGGGCTGGATTGGTCTCGGCTCCATATTTGGTGTCGCCTGCGACAGGATGACCGATGGATTGCATCTGCACACGAATCTGGTTCTTACGTCCAGTCTCCAATTCCAGCTCCAGGAGGGCATAATTGGCGTTGCATTGCAGCACCTTATAGCGGGTGATCGCCTCTTTGCCATCTCCCTCCGCAGTGACATAGACCTGCATCTTGCGGTTTTCCGTCAGATTGGAGACAATGAGGTCGGTATCCTTCTCCGGTCGTCCCTCCACTACGGCCACATAGGTGCGCATGGTGATGGCACTGTTCCAGTTCGATTGCAGTTGCTCTTTGACGGCCGGACTCTTGGCGAACATCATTAAGCCAGAGGTGTCGCGATCCAACCGATGGAGAATGTAGATACGGTTACGAGGATCGCTCTTTTTCACGTATTCATTGAGCAGGTGGTAGGCAGTGCGTTCCTTGACCCGTTCCGTGGAGATGGAGAGCAATCCCTCTTTCTTATTGACCACAATCAGGTCATCATCTTCCCAAACAATGCGGAGCAGGGGATTGTTAAACTCCACCTTGCCTCTGCCATAATTGACACCCACTACATCCCCCGGTTTCAACTCCGTGTCGAATTGGCGAGTGACCCTTTTGTTGACCGAAATCTGTCCATGGCCCAACATCGCCTTGACGGAGGAACGGCTTTGTTCCTTTAAGGTTTCCAAAAGGAAAGGCAAAAGTGTGCCATTTTCTTTGACAGTCAATTGCCGCTCTTTTCCTGACGGACGGCCTTTGTAGGCGCTATGCTGTTGTGTACGTTTTCTCATTCTATTTACTTATTTATATATAGTACGCGAATATACAGGCATTTACCCGAAACTGCAAGGATTACGGCTGTTTGCCTGTCAAAAGGTAAGGGACAACCCACTTTTTCAGGTGTTTGCCCGATTAGTTCGTTGATTTTTTATATTTTCGCGAGTTAAGAATATAAGCAAGAATAATATACAGAAATAATATGGAAATTGCGAGTAAATACAATCCCGCTGAAGTGGAGGGGAAGTGGTATCAGTATTGGTTAGATAATGGTTTGTTCAAGTCTAAACCGGATGGCCGTGAGCCTTATACGATCGTCATTCCTCCCCCCAATGTGACGGGTGTATTGCACATGGGGCACATGCTGAACAACACGATTCAGGATATCTTGGTGCGCCGTGCCCGTATGATGGGAAAGAACGCTTGTTGGGTGCCGGGTACAGATCATGCTTCTATTGCGACGGAGGCCAAGGTAGTGAACCGTTTGGCACAACAGGGCATCAAGAAGTCTGACCTGACTCGTGAAGAGTTCTTGAAGCACGCTTGGGAGTGGAAAGAGGAGCATGGAGGCATTATCCTCAAGCAGTTGCGTAAGTTGGGTGCCTCTTGCGATTGGGATCGTACCGCCTTCACGATGGACGAGAAGCGCTCAGAGAGCGTAATCAAGGTCTTTGTCGATCTCTATAACAAAGGCTTGATATATAGGGGTGTGCGTATGGTCAACTGGGATCCCAAGGCGTTGACTGCCCTTTCGGATGAGGAGGTAATTTATAAGGAGGAGCATAGCAAACTCTACTACCTGCGTTATCAGATCGTGGGTGAAGAGGGATATGCGATTGTGGCGACGACCCGTCCGGAGACGATCATGGGTGATACGGCCATGTGTATCAACCCCAATGACCCGAAGAACCAGCACTTGAAAGGCAAACGGGTGATCGTACCGTTGGTAGGACGAGAGATTCCGGTCATCGAGGATGACTATGTGGATATCGAGTTCGGTACGGGTTGTTTGAAGGTGACCCCCGCACACGATGTGAACGACTATATGTTGGGCGAGAAATACAACTTGCCTTCTATTGATATTTTCAACGATAATGGTACTCTCAGCGAGGCCGCAGGTTTATATGTAGGTATGGATCGTTTCGATGTGCGTAAGCAGATCGAGGAGGATTTGCGTGCGGCAGGTCTCTTGGAGAAGGTCGAAGCCTACGATAACAAAGTAGGTTTCTCTGAGCGTACGAATGTGCCTATCGAGCCGAAGCTCTCTATGCAGTGGTTCTTGAAGATGGAGCATCTGGCTGCCATTGCCTTGCCACCTGTGATGAACGATGAGATCAAGTTTTATCCGCCGAAGTTCAAGAATACCTATCGTTATTGGATGGAGAACATCAAGGATTGGTGTATCAGCCGTCAGCTGTGGTGGGGTCATCGCATACCGGCCTATTTCTTGCCGGAGGGTGGCTATGTAGTAGCCGAGACACCTGAGAAGGCATTGGAGATGGCGAAGGAGAAGAGTGGCAATGCCGCCTTGACGATGGCTGATTTGCGTCAGGATGAGGATGTATTGGATACCTGGTTCTCCTCTTGGCTCTGGCCGATCTCTCTCTTCGACGGCATCAATAATCCGGGCAATGAGGAGATCAACTACTACTATCCTACGAGTGACTTGGTAACGGGCCCGGATATTATCTTCTTCTGGGTCGCACGTATGATCATGGCTGGTTATGAGTACCAAGGCAAGATGCCGTTCGAGCATGTCTATTTTACCGGTATCGTACGTGATAAATTGGGGCGTAAAATGTCGAAGTCGTTGGGTAACTCGCCTGATCCGTTGGAGTTGATCGCCAAGTATGGTGCCGATGGTGTACGTATGGGCTTGATGTTGGCCGCTCCCGCAGGTAATGATATTCCATTCGATGATGCGTTGTGTGAGCAGGGCCGAAACTTCAACAATAAGATCTGGAATGCCTTCCGTTTGGTGAAGAGCTGGACGGTGGATGAGCAGTTGGCACAGCCGGAGGCTGCTTCGATTGCCGTGAAGTGGTTCCAGCAACAGTTGGATAAGACCCTGGTTGAGGTGGATGACCTCTTCTCGAAGTATCGTTTGAGCGAGGCTTTGATGGCTGTCTATAAGCTCTTCTGGGACGAGTTCTCTTCCTGGTATCTGGAGATGGTTAAACCGGGTTATCAGCAGCCGATCGATAAGGCTACCTATGAGGCTACTTTGAGCTTCTTCGATGCGTTGTTGCGTATGTTGCACCCCTTCATGCCGTTCATTACCGAGGAATTGTGGCAAGCGTTGGCACCTCGTGAGGCGGGTGAGAGCTTGATGGTTGCCTTGATGCCGAAGGCAGGTGCAGTGGATGAGGCTTTCTTGCAGGCGTTCGAGGCTGTGAAGGAGATCGTAGGTGGTGTACGTACGATTCGTTTACAGAAGAATATCCCCAATAAGGATGTGTTGGATTTGCAGGTGTTGGGCGCACATAACGAGGCTTTCAATGCAGTGATTGCCAAGATGTGTAACCTGTCAGCTATCCAGTTGGTAGCAGAGAAGGCTGCGGGTGCAGTTTCCTTCTTAGTGGGTACGACGGAGTATGCGGTACCTTTAGGCAATCGAATCAACGTAGAGGAGGAGTTGGCGAAGTTGCGAGACGAGTTGAAGTATCAGCAAGGTTTCTTGGCCTCCGTCATGAAGAAGTTAGGCAACGAGAACTTTGTCAGCAAGGCTCCGGCGAAAGTCATCGAGATGGAACGCAAGAAGCAGGCCGATGCCGAATCGAAGATCAAGTCGATCGAGGAGAGCATCGCTGCATTGACAAAATAAATAATATCACTTAAATCAACAGACAATGAAACAGACACGTAGGACATTTTTCAAACAGGGTCTGATGGGGGCGTTACTCCTGAGTGGTGTGACCACCCTCAAGGCGGATCCGGTGAAGCCGAAGGCGGCCAAGGCCGTGAATCCTTTTAAGTTGGGTATGGCAGGTTATACCTTTGTCAACTTCGACTTAGAGACGACCCTCAAGACCTTGGAGCGCTTGGACATTCATTACCTCTGCATCAAGGATTTCCATTTGCCGTTAGACAGCACCGAGGAACAGATCAAGGCTTTCCATGCGCAATGTGCCGCCCATAAGGTGACGGGTTATGCCGTGGGACCAATTTACATGAAGAGCGAGGCTGAGATTGATCGGGCTTTCGAATATGCGAAGCGGGTAGGGGTGAAGTTGATTGTTGGTGTACCCAATTACGAATTGTTGCCCTACGTGGACAAGAAGGTGAAGGAGTATGACTTCCATTATGCCATCCATCTGCATGGTCCCGACATCAAGACCTATCCCGATGCCACCGATGTGTGGGAGCATACCAAGGATCTGGATCCTCGTATCGGTATGTGTCTTGATGTGGGTCATGACCTGCGCAACGGATGTGATCCGGTGGCTGACTTGAAGAAATATCATACCCGTGTGTTTGATATGCACATTAAAGATGTCACTGACTCTTCCAAGGCTGGCGTAGGTATTGAGATTGGCCGGGGTAAGATCGACTTCCCTGCTTTGATCAAGATGATGCGTGAGGTGAACTACACGGGTATGTGTAGCTTGGAGTTTGAGAAGGATATGAAAGATCCCTTCTTGGGTATTGCGGAATCTATTGGTTATTTCAAGGCTGTAAGCGATCAACAATAATAGATGATGAAGCATCTTTTCGGGTTAATCGGATGGGTATGGCTGTTGACAGCCTGTAGCTCAATCAACTACCTGAGTATTGACACCTTTAATCCGGCGGAGGTTACTTTTCCTTCGTCGGCTAATAAGGTGTTGATCGTCAATCATGCCGTGCCTCAACCGGCAGATTGGGGATATAGTTATACCGTGGATGGCAAGGTGAAGGCAACGCAAGGGGCAAAAGCCGATAGTGCGTTGGTGGATTTTTGCCAGTCATTGGGAGAGGCGATGGTGGCGGAGGAGTTCTTTCAGGATGTCATGCTCTATCATGAGCTAACACGGACGGATCAACATCCGGAATATGACTTGAAGATGTCTGCTCAACAGGTGGATAGCCTGTGTGAGGTGGCTGGGGCGGACCTGCTCATTTCGCTCGATCGTTTGCTGTTTGAATCGGATCGAGAGGAGACCGATTTGGGAGGCGGTTTCACGGTAGGCAACATCAAAGTGCGGATGGCCGGTGTGATCCGAGCCTATTTACCCGGACGATCCGCTCCTTTGGCCACGGTTCAGATTGTGGACAGTGTGGCTTGGGAGCAGAGCGCAGATTTGGCTTCGATACTCAACGAGTTGTTACCCACTCCTGAAGAGGCGTTGCGTACTGCGGGCAGTTATTTAGGAGCGAAGGCGAGAGTCAACTTCGTACCTCATTGGCAGCGGGAGACACGTTGGTACTTCTCTGCCTCCGGTGCTTTGTGGAAGGAGGCGGCTGCTTATGCCGCCAATGAACGTTGGGAGAAGGCAGAGGAGCGTTGGAATCGTCTCTGGCAATCGGCGAGGGGATGGAAGAGTCAGGCGCAAGCGGCGAGCAATTTGGCGCTATGCGAGGAGATGAAGGGGGATTTGCAGAAAGCGCATGAATGGGCCACTACCTCCTATGAGCTGTTCAAGCAGAAGGTTGGAGAGGAAGATCAGCAAACGCAGCTGCTGGAGCTCTATGTCAAGGCATTGACTGAGCGTATCCGCTCCGATCAGAAATTGGATGTGCAAATTGGAAAGGAATAAAGAGGGTGTTTCCATAATAATATGTATTTTTGGGGTACGATTCGAAAGAAAGGAGACAGGAAAAAATGAATGCGAACATAACAAAGGTACAGCCGCTCATCGAGAATGCGTTTGTAACGGCCATCGACAAGCTGACTAAAGAGGAGTCGGCTAACTTAGTGAGCGATTTCTATGTGCAAGTAGATGCTGAGACAGGAGAGTTGCAGATTTATGATGATGCGGAGCAGTTGATCAATAAGGTAGTCATCTTTGATTGGGTCAATTCATCCGAGGAGGAGAATGCCTTTAACAAGAAGGTAGCGGCTACGATCAAGGCTGTTTTGACCATTCTCTCCACTAAGAATGCGTTTGATTCCCCTCGATTGGTGAAACCCTTTTCTGTCAGCCTTACCGATGAGGACTTTGTCGTGATTGAGGAGTTGCTTTTCATCGACGATGACATGCTCCTGCTCGACGATCCCTTATTGAAAGATTTGGATGCGGATTTGGACGATTTTTTAGCCAAATTGCTTGCGGATGTCGAATAGACTCCTTATCTTTGCAGCCGAATTCAAGAAATAAAGAATGCCGAAATAGCTCAGCTGGTAGAGCAACGCATTCGTAATGCGTAGGTCGCCGGTTCAAGTCCGGCTTTCGGCTCTTGAGAAGAGCGGATATATCTCAAAAAGGTATATCCGCTTTTTGTATATAGCCCATAACTATGTTTATCTCTGGGTTATTTTACAAGCAGATGGAATGTATATAATAAGGTATAATAGACATGCAAGACTTTGCGGCCATAGATTTTGAGACAGCTAACAGCGAGCGTTCATCGGTTTGCTCAGTGGGTATCGTCATCGTGCGAGGGGGAGAAATTGTAGATAAGTTCTACTCGCTCATTAAACCTGAGCCTGAGTATTATCATGATGGATGTAGCCGCGTGCATGGACTTTGTGCTGCAGATACAGCGAATGCTCCCATCTTCCCGGAGGTATGGAAACAGATAGCGCCCAAAATAGAGGGACTCCCCTTGGTGGCTCACAACAAAGCCTTTGATGAGAGCTGCCTGAAAGCCGTCTTCCGTGTTTATCAAATGGATTATCCGGACTACGAGTTTCACTGTACCTGTATCGCCTCCCGCAAGTGCTGGCCGGGAGGGCGTCACAATCTCGACGTCATCGCTGCCCGATGTGGCTATGACCTGACGAATCATCATCATGCCTTAGCCGATGCCGAAGCCTGTGCCGTGATTGCCCTGCAGATACTGTAAACACCTTCGGTGTAATCCCGTTGGACAAGTTCGTCACCAAGCTGCTCGCTGAGCTTATCGGACAAAGTGCATCGGTGTCCAAGGCTCGTACTCTGGAGCGTCGGTGGTCTCTATCCCCTTGATCTTCTTGAGCAGCCAAGCCATGTTGACGGCCAGTGTGCGCATCGTTTGCAAGCCTTCGACATCTTGGGCGACTTGTCCTTCCTCACGCCCATAAGCGATGTTCCAATATTGGGAGGTGACTATCGGCATGTTCAGCATCTGGAAAGGCATCTGCAGCGTTTGGAAAGCGGCTGTCGCTCCTCCTCGCCGACAGAGGCAAACGGCAGCTGCAGGCTTACCTATAAAAACTGGCTTAGCCGCAAATAACATACGTTGTTGCAAGGAGAGCAGTGCCCCGGTTGGCTGTCCCCAATAGACGGGTGAACCTACAATCAAGCCATCGCAATCGGCCATTTTTTCGATCACCTCATTGCAAAGGTCATCGTTGAACACACAGCGGCGATCCCCGCCTACACATTTGTAGCAGGCGATGCAGCCATGAACGGGCTTGTTTCCAATCCAAACCAGTTCGCTCTCCACTCCCTCTTTTTCGAGTTGCTTAGCCACCTCTTGCAAGGCGAGGTGGGTGTTGCCCTGCTTGCGAGGGCTACCATTGATCAATAATACTTTCATCTATACTATCTATATGTTTAGTTTTTTCGCAAAGATAGTGCAAACCGAATGCAAAAGCATCAAGCTTGCTTGCATGTTTTGCTGAGGTGCAGCCTATTTTCGCTGTTTTCCAGCAAAGGTACAGAAAAATCTTTTTTGGCTTCGTATCGTTTGATCATTCTCGCTGGGTTTGAGGTAAACTGATTATTTTTGCATAAATAAAGACAAACAAGGATGGATAGCCCATCTAAATAGAGTAGTTTTGCAAACATCAATCATTATAAAAGATAGTCTTATGAAGAAATTATTATTCGTGCTGTTGGCCATAGTTCCGTTGGCCATGTTCGCACAGGGTTTTAAACCTACGTATGAGGAAAAGGTGGTCTATGAGGGCCCCGACGTGATTTTCCGTCAGATCGACGCACATACCTGGGAGGGCAATGGCCACTTGATGGCGAACGAGACGCTCTACTTGATCGAGGGAGAGGAGCGGGCGATCCTGCTCGATGCCGGCACCGACATCAAAGAGTTGGATAAGATCGTGGCGGGGATCACCTCCAAGCCGGTTACGCTTATCGCTACCCATGTGCATCCCGATCATACGGGCAAGTCCATCGACTGCTTCCCGGAGATTTATATCAATGCGGCAGACATGGTGAACGTGGCGGAGATGATGCCCAACTACAAAGGCGCGATCAAATACCTGCGTGATGGCGAGACGATTGACCTGGGTGGTCGGCAGATCGATGTGATCTTCACACCGGGGCATACACCCGGCTCTACTACCTTCATCGATCGGGCGGCAGGCTATGGCTTTAGTGGCGATGCGTTTGGCTCGGGTAATCTGTTGCTAATCACCAATTGCTCCACCTTGATCCTGACCTGCCAACGCATGAGTGCCTATATGCAAAAGAATGGGATCAAGAAGCTCTACCCCGGACACTACATGGGCAAGAATGTGGAGACCGTGGAGCGGGTGATTAACTTGGGCGAGATGGCGCAAGGCCTGTTAGAGGGTAAGTATCAGGGTGAGCCCAATCCGAAAGGTATGTTGGGTCTCAATCGGGTGCTGACCATGCATGGTGTGCGCATCAACTATGGGGAGGCGCAGCTAAAGTGATCATTATCAATGTCTCGCTTTGGACAATAGTAATCCCTTGCCTCAGTCAATAGCTATGTCTGGGGCAAGGGTTAGTTTACCCAATCTTTCGATAAGCACTGGGTGTTTGCCCGGTGCGTTGCTTGAAGAAGCGAATGAAATGTTGGGGATACTCAAAGCCGAGGTTCTCGCTGATTTGCGTGATCGTGAATCGCTCATCGTGCAGCTGTTCCTTGGCGGCAGTCAGCAAGCGATCGTTGATGTATTCCTTGGCCGTCAGCTTGGTCTCGCTCTTGATGACCTGTCCGAAGTAAGCGGTCGAGAGGTTGCAGCGATCGGCGAAGTAGGCCACGGTGGGCAACCCTTGCTTAGCGGCTTGTGTACGGATATAGTCTCTGAGTAAGCGATCGAACTGCTGCACCACGGAGTGGTTGATCTCCTCACGGGTGATAAACTGGCGGTCGTAGAACCGCAAGCAGTAGTTGAGCAACAGCTCGATGTGCGAGACGATCAGTTCCCGCGAGTGGTTGTCGATGGGACGTTGCAACTCCGTTTCAATCAGGTTTAACACCTGCCTAAACAGCTCTACTTCTGAGGCGGAGAGGTGCAAAGCCTCCGTGCTGTTGTAGGAAAAGAACTCATAGCGTTGCATCATGCTTCCTAAATGGGTACGGTTCAACAGGTCGGGATGGAAAAAGAGCCCGATGCTCTGAGGCCTGACTTGCGTCTCCTTGATCTCCACATTCACCACCTGCCCTGGCTCAAAAGAGGTGACCGTCTCCTCGTCGAAGTCGTAGGGGGTACGCCCATAGGAGAGGGTGCATCCTTTGGTCTTTTTCAGCCAGATGGCATAGACACCAAAATAGATCTTGGCTTTTGTCCCGGCCTGACGGAGCTGTTGATGGAGATGGACCACAGAGACCAAGGGGTGAAGCGTGGTCACCCCATAATGGTCGTTCACTTGTTGAATGGTATCTAATCGAATTTCTTCCATATTGCGTCTTCGCTCTTGATAATCTCTGCAAATGTATAAGAAATTGTCATGCTTTTGTGATATGGAGCGAGTTACTTGTCGCTAACGGCCTCTAACCATTCGGTGGAAGAGTTTCCGTTATCACCCGCATGGGTATATAAGTGCTGGAACCAGCTGTCTTGTTGCGCACCATGCCAATGCTTGACTCCTTCGGGAATGTCGATGATGTCGCCCGGTAGCACGGCAATAGCCGGTTTTCCCCACTCTTGATACCAACCACGTCCGGAGACGCAAATCAGGATCTGATGGAATCCATGATGGATATGCCAGTTGTTGCGGCAACCCGGCTCGAAGGTCACGTTGAAAAAGCGTTGTGCGGTTTGCTCGCCTTCGGAAAGATTCTTCGGTTGGAGGGTAGCCAAGTAACTGTTCCCACTAAAGTATTGCGCATAGGCATCATTGGGATTGCCTTTCGGCCAATCGCCCGCCGAGGCATCAGCCGCATGGTCTGTTTGTGAAAGGCCTTGCTCGCTCAGGTAACGACACAATTCCTCCACCAGCTCCGGGCTGTTTCCCATTTGCACAGCACCCAACTTATGCGATGCCAATTGGCTTTCCACGCCTTTCAAGCCCGACAGGGCGGCTACGGTCACGATTTCCCGATCAGCTTCCGAAAGCTGATCACCTGCGAAAATATCTCCGAAGAGATGGGCTTTCAGATAGTGGTCATCCTGCGGACAGAAGTCATAATTGTAGGGCTTGCCACCTAACAACTTCGTTTGCACCTCCGTTCCCCTTTGTAAGGCGGCCGCTGCGTCATCCCAGAGGGCAGGACGTGTCCATGGTTTGCCCTCCTCGCTGACCAAACCCTTGGCTTGACGATCGTCTAACACGGCTTTCAGCTTATTAAGTGCGTTCAGCGAACGAGGAAATCCCGTATAGGCATAGAGTTGCGAGAAGGCCTCTTTCAATTCATTGACCGTGATGCCTCGATCGAGTGCTGTGCCGATAGCGGCTTCCAGACGATCCATATCTCCTTGTGCCTCTAAGCAGGCAACGGTGGCTAATTGTTTTTGACGCTCAGACAGCAGCTGAGCCGAAAGTGTAGTATGCATAGTGAATGTGATAAATAGGATGGAAAGAATAAATTGTTTCATACGTGATGATTCCTCATTTATTTGAGATTAGATTGATAGAAAGTGAAAATGTCGTTCCAAGGGATGAAGTTGCCCTCGCCACCATCGTAGAGGTCGCAATGGGTCGCTCCTGGCACGATGAGCAATCTCTTGTTGTCGGCATATTTCCCGTTAGTGATTTTCTGATAGGCCTCCTCACCAAAATAGCGGCTATGTGCCTTCTCTCCGTGCACGATGAGTACCGGTGTACGAATCTCGTCGGCTGCGATCCAAAGATTTTGATTCAAGCGCATGAGGGTAGTCGTGATGTTCCATCCCATGTTGGAATTGAGTGAGCGGGGGTGGTAGCCACGTTTCTCCGACTTATAATAATCCACATATTGCTTGAGATAGTCGGGGGCGTTATCCGCGGTTGTAGCGGGCAATCCACCTTGCGGCTTGATCTCGCCGGTGCGGAACTCCTCCGTGCGTTGTGCCGCCAACTTTTGCTTCAAGGCAAACCGAGCCTCTTCGTCCATCGTGTCGAAATAGCCCTTTTGGGTGACCCGGGTCAAGTTATACAGCGTGACAGCCACTGTCGCCTTGATGCGGGGATCCAATGCAGCCGCATTCAGCGAAAGACCTCCCCAGCCACAGATACCTAAAATGCCGATTCGCTCCGCATCCACCTGCTCACAGCAGGAGAGGTAATCGACCGCTGCGCAGAAATCCTCCGTATTGATGTCCATAGAGGAAGAATAGCGGGGTTCACCCTCACTCTCTCCTGTGAAAGAGGGATCAAAGGCGATCGTTACGAAGCCTTCCTCCGCCAATTGCTGGGCATAGCGTCCGCTGGCTTGCTCTTTGACTGCGCCAAACGGGCCGCCGACAGCGATTGCCGGCAGTTTGCCTGTGGCCTGTTTGGGTACATACTTGTCGGCCACCAAAGTGATGCCGAACCGATTGCGGAAGGTCACCTTCTCATGAGCGACTTTCTCGCTTTGTGGGAAAGTCTTGTCCCAAACCTGTGTCAAACCTGTTGTTTCCATAGAACTTGTTGTTGTCTGGGCATGGGCACTGAGCGTGAGTGCCAGCGCCATCCCTATGAGTGCTTTCATTTTGCTATTGCTTTTGTTGTTTCTTTAAACTGGTGCAAAATTACGGCAAGCGCATGACGGACAAGGTATATGGATTTCGGATAAAACTACCCGTTTTATGGAATGTGGGTTTTCAGTATAGGCAACACCTCATTCTCGGCTTAGTAAGAGCGCACCCTTGGCCTTAGTAAGGACACACCTTCAGCCTTAGTAAGAACGCACCCCCAGTCTTAGTAAGAGCGCACCCTGCGTCTTAGTAAGGACGCACCCTCTGTCTTAGTAAGAGTACACCCTCTGTCTTAGTAAGAGTACACCCTCTGTTTTAGTAAGAGCACAACCCTTGTCTAAGGAAGAACACAAAAACTTTCATAGTAAGAGCAAAATCAATAAAATAAATGGCGATTTTGCTTGCTTTTTGTGAAACTTGTTGTATCTTTGCAGTGCAAGAAAGATTAAAGTTTGCATTTGATTTTAACGATAGATTTTAACGATAGATTTTAACGATAGATTTTAACGATAGATTTTAACGATAGATTTTAACGATAGATTTTAACGATAGATTTTATTACCTTATATATCTGAGACATATACTTTTAGTTTTTTATTTCTTTCTTGCACAATCCAATTAAATTTTCCTGCCGAAAGGCTTTAGCAGGATCAGTGTGTCTTGTCGTAAGCCCAAGGTGGCTTCTCGGAGAAGGGGCAAGAGAGAAGAGAAACTGGCCTCATTAACTTAAAAATGAGATTATTATGGGTCTTTTTGTGAGACGTATTAAAAAGTTTTTTGGGTTCGATAAGGAGAAGAACCTTAAATATGTTTTGGTTCCTGATCGTGGGGACACAGTGTCAATGAAGTACATCTGCCAACATGTCGCACTTTCGTCAGGCGTGAACTTGGGCATGGTGCAGGTAGTCTCTTACGCCTTGGTAGAGGCGATGAAGGCTTTTATCCAGCAAGGTCATGCCGTACAGTTGGATAACTTTGGAAAGTTCATCCCGACCTTCTCGGCGAAGAGTAGTGAGGTGGAGAGCGAGGTGAATCTGAAATCTGTCCGTTCAATGCGGCTGCGTTTCTCACCCTGCACAGAATTGCAGAAGATCGTGAGAGAGATCGAGCTGGTGTTTAATGCGAAGGATAGCACGCAAGATACGAAGGCGGCTAATCAGGAAGAGGAACAAGAGCCACCTACTGAACCGGAAAATCCGGATGTTGTTTGATGGGGTAGGATGAATGCGCACTAAGCTTTGTGCGCAGCGTATGAGAAAGCTCCCGCAGGTTTAGGTCGAAAGATCTACTTGCGGGAGTTTTTTCTTCCTTATATATATACAAGGTATGCGGAAAAGTTATACTTTTGAAGAAATAATATTCTCCAGAGCGTTACAGGGTGTTTCACCGAATTTGATACGCTAATCACCATGATGGATCTTTTAAATATTGCTCAACAGCCTCTTTTAGAGAGACAAGATCGTTGTTGATTGTTTCCCAAAGAATACTCGGATTGATTTGGTAATAACCATGTACCATGACATGCCGCATATTGATAATGTCCCGCCATGGTACTTCTGGATGGGATGCAATAAACTCTTTTGTCAATTTGTATGCAGCCTCTCCAATGATTGCCACATTGTAGAATATGCCAAATTTCAAAAGTTTATTCTCTACAAATGAATCGTAATCAATACCCTCTTTGAACTCTAAGATATTATTGATCCCTTCTAAGATATGCAATAAACGTGTGCGGTCTTTAATCGACTCTCTCATAAATTAACACTTTATCTCGATTGGCACTATCGGCAGCAAAAGGTTTGAGACACCCTTCTTGCACTAAATCAACTTCCCTGCCAAGCAACTCTTTCAGGTCTCCATAGATATGGGCATATTTGAATAACCCGATGCGAGCCTGACTATCGAAAGCCACCAATATATCCACATCGCTATCTGCTCTTTCCTCTCCCCGGGAGAAGGAGCCAAACAGCCAAGCCTTGGTGATGGGCTGACTCGCAAAGTAAGTCCTTAACTTGGGAATGATCTGTTCTTTGGTCACGCTATTCATATCTGAGATGCTTTTCCGCAAAGGTACAGACAAAAAACGAATCGGATGCGGTTTTTAGCTTGATAATGCGGAAATTCTTATCTTCGCAGCACTAACAATGGAACTATGGACATCCTGTTTTACTTTTTATCCGCTATCTGCTTGTTGTTGGGCTTGATAGGTTGCTTCCTGCCTGTATTGCCCGGACCACCTATCGCCTATTTAGGGCTGTGGGCATTGCAAGCGACGGAGCGGGTTACGTTCTCTGCCTACGAATTGGTGTGGTGGGGTTGCTTGGTGCTTGTCGTGCAGGCTTTGGATTATCTGACTCCACTGTTGGGAACCAAATATAGCGGAGGGAGCCGAGCGGGTAATTGGGGCTGTATCCTTGGCACGATCGCAGGTATATTCCTTTTTGCTCCTTGGGGTATCATCCTGGGTCCTTTTATTGGCGCATTGGTTGGTGAGCTGATTGGCGGCAAACCGTTGCAAGAGGCGTTGCGGGCAGGTATGGGTGCATTCATTGGCTTCTTGCTGAGTGTAGTGTTGAAGGTAGCCCTTTGTGGCTACTTTTGCTACGAGGCAGTTGCTGGATTCATCCAATAACGCAATATGTTGCGCCTCTCTTTTAGGGTGTATTCGTAATGCTTTTTTGCAAGAGGGTGGGCAAATTGTGAGAAAAGAATTTCTTCCGAGGAAGCGTTATATGTAATCTATTTCTTACATTTGCAGCATGGATATAATTCGAGACATATTATTCTCTGATGAGTTTGAAAGTTTCTATCGAGATTTAGATGCTCGTATTAGAGAGAAATATGATTATACACTAAATATAGTAAGAACATTTCGTATCGTAAACAGCAAATTCGTCAAGAAATTGGAAGCTTCTGATTTTTATGAGTTGCGTGTCTCAATCAGTTCTGATGAGTATAGGACAATTGTGTTTACCATTGATAATGAGAATTTCATGGAATGCCGACGTGTTCTGCTATTAAATTCATTTTTGAAAAAAGGGACGAAACAATATAAAGCAGAGATTAAATCTGCTGAAAGAATTCTTGAAAGATATAAGGAGGATTAATTATGATAAAATTAGATAATAACAAGTTAGCATCGCTCAAATCGTTTGATGATCATTTGAAAGATGTATATGGAGAGGCGAATAGCCCGGCTCGTATGGAATTTGAGGCGAAATCAAAAGCGTGGTATTATGCTGAATTATTAAAGGATGAGCGTAAACGCCAGAAGATGACGCAGCAAGAGCTTGCTGAGCATATTGGAAAAAAGCGCGAATACATTTCCGCTCTTGAAAAAGGACAAACTGATATGCAGCTCTCTACTTTCTTAAGAATAGCTGACGCATTAGGGCTAAAATTCTCCTTGGTGTTGGGATGAACTTTGTGAAACAAGGGTTATGAATAGGTATTTTGTTTATTTGGCTTATAATGGGAAGGCGTATAATGGATGGCAAGTGCAGCCAAACGGAATGACGGTGCAGCAACGGCTGGAGGAGGCCTTGACACTGTTGCTTCGTAAACCTGTATCGATTGTAGGTGCGGGGCGTACGGATGCCGGCGTGCATGCACGCTTAATGGTAGCTCACTTTGACTGGGAGGAGCCGATCGTTGATTTGTCGTTCTTGACAGAGAAGATGAATCGGGTATTACCCAAAGATATTGCGATTTATCGGATTGTGCCGGTGAGGGCCGATGCCCATGCCCGATTTGATGCGACCTCGCGTACCTATCAATATCATATCACGACTTGTAAGGATCCTTTCCTTCATGAGTTTGCCTACAAGTGGCATGGACGCTTGGATGTGGAGAAGATGAATGAGGCCTGCTCTATTTTGTTCGATTATATTGATTTTACCAGTTTCAGTAAATTGCATACGGATGTGAAGACCAATAATTGCCGGATCATGCGTGCCGAATGGACGGCTGAGGGAGAGGGACGTTGGGTCTTCACGATTCAAGCGGATCGTTTCTTGCGGAATATGGTGCGTGCGATCGTAGGTACTTTGTTGGAGGTTGGCCGTGGACGTATGAGTTTGGAGGAGTTTCGACAAGTGATTGAGGCGAAAGACCGTTGTCGAGCGGGTGTCTCTGTACCGGGTCAGGCCCTCTTTTTGGTGGATGTGGCTTATCCCGAGGAGTTGTTTGTAGGTTAAGTATATGGAGGAATAACACATGTGGTTAGTGCTTGCTTTTTGTTCGGCTTTCTTGTTAGGTTGTTATGATGTCAACAAGAAGCTGTCGTTGAATGGGAATGCGGTGATTCCCGTATTGTTTTTGAACACCTTGTTCAGTAGTTTACTATTCGTTCCCTTTATCTTGCTTTCTTTTTATACGGATTGCTTGGATGGGACGATGGTGTATGTGCCGAAGGCTACTTTGGCGGAGCACTTGCGGGTGTTTGTCAAAGCCGTGATTGTCCTTTCTTCATGGATATCAGGCTATTTTGCATTGAAACATCTGCCATTAACATTGACCGGCCCAATCAAGGCGACACAACCCGTGCTGACCTTGCTGGGTGCATTGCTGATTTTCGGTGAGCGACTGAATGGGTATCAATGGGCGGGAGTTTTGTTTGCGATTGCCTCATTTTACCTGCTTTCCGCTTCTGGACGGAAGGAGGGCATCCGCTTTACTCATAACCGATGGATTTGGCTCATGCTGGTTTCCATCACGATGGGTGCCGTAAGCGGTTTGTATGATAAGCATTTGATGCGTAGCATGGATGTGATGACAGTGCAGGTGTGGTTTAACCTGTATCAGTTGGCGATCATGAGTGTGATCTTATTGACGCTTTGGTATCCGAACCGGCAGAAGAGCACGCCTTTTCAATGGCGTTGGAACATCATTTTCATCTCTGTGTTCCTCTGTGTGGCGGATTGGATCTACTTTTATGCGTTGACCTTCCCTGATTCGATGATCTCGATTGTTTCGATGGTGAGACGTAGCAGTGTGTTGGTCACTTTCACGGCGGGTGCATTGTTCTTCCATGAAAAAAACTTAAAGAGTAAAGCGTTTGACCTGCTTTTGGTGTTGTTAGGAATGATATGCCTATATTTGGGCACGAAATAAAGATAGAAAATGATCAGAAAAGGAATGATAAGCCTTTTGGCGCTTCTGACCCTCTGCGGTTTGCGGGCGCAAGACATGGCAAGTGTGTTCACGGCCATGCCAAATCAATATATCCCTCAGTTAGAGGATGCGTGGCGTAAGGACTTGGTGGAGCTTTACCGGTCGGGCAAGGAGGCGCGCTTGAAGAATACGATGAATGGCTATTCTACGTTGCTGAACTTAACTGATGATTACCTTTGCTTACGCACGACTGATCGGAGCGAGGTGGAGATGAAGTTGCTGCCGTTGGTGAATAATACGTTTGTGGTCTGTATGGTTACGACGGTAGAGGGACCGGTGGCGGATAGCCGTATCGCCTTCTTTACTACGGAGTGGGCATCGCTGCCTACGGAAGATTTGTTGTCGTTGCCGGAGGGACGTTGGTATATCAAGGAGGGAGCTGAGGCCGATGAGGTATTTCCTGAGTTGAATGCCGCTTTGGATATGGATCTGTTTCGCTATCAGTTGAGCGCTACGGAGAACACGTTAAGCATCACCTATACCACACCGCTTTATGTGGAGGATAAAATAAAAGAGCGGCTACAACCCTTTTTGCAGGCTGAGCCGCTCTGTTTGCGTTGGCAACACGGCCATTTCCGTCAATAGGCTGCCGGCTGCATAGGCTTAGGCGTTGTCTGCTTGAAGAACTCACGCAGATCGTCGTTCGCCTGAATCATATCTTCTTTGCGAATATACATCATGTGGCCACTGCGATAGCCCTTGAAGAAGAAGCGATTCTGGAATTTCCCACTCTTGTCCATCTGCCAGAAGTTGTATTTGGCATTGAAATAGTCGCATGCTCCATCGTAGTATCCAGACTGCAAGAGTACATGCAAGTAGGGGTTTTGAGCCACTGCTTTCATCAGATTGCGCCCGGTGTTGTCACCATCCCGGTTCCACGGGTGTACAGGGCCGAACAGGTAATACTCCAAGTCGGTCTTGTAGTTCAACTCGTTGCGCATATACCAGTTGATGGCTGGGGTAAAAGAGTGCTCCCAAGAGATCAACTCGGAGTTGTATTCCGGACGGTCGCCTCCATCCAACAGATCGATACCCCGATAGCGTGAATCCAAACGGCCGATGGTATAACCTTTATCTCTCAACAGTTCTTTCCAGAAAATCTGCGGTGAGATCTTCAGCCCATATTCCAAGAACTTCTCGGCTTTCACACCCGTATAGTGGGCCAATTGACGTGCGATTGCCTGTCTTTTCTCTGCGGACAGATGACCTCCCCAAGCGAGGGCTGGAATGTAGGTGTCAATAGTGAATTGCTCTACCTCCGGAAGGATCTCTAATAAATCTTTTTGCTGCAAATCGTTGGGCAGAACCTTATGATACCAAGCCGTGGCTGCCATATAGGGCAAGGTTAATGCCTCGTCAACCGGTCCGTCACGACGGATACCTAACTCTGTCGGAGAAACCAACACGACACCGTTGAGGAATAGTTGATGTCTGCTTTGCAGCTCTTGTGCCAATCCAGACACACGGGTTGTACCATAGCTTTCGCCAATCAGATATTTGGGTGAGGTCCAGCGATTCACACGGGTGACAAAGGTTGTGATCCATTTCGCTAAATAGGTCACATCTTCGTTCACTCCGAAGAACTGCTTGCGATCTACGTTCTCATTGAGTATGCGGGAGTAGCCGGTATTCACCGGATTCACATAGACAATGTCTGCCACATCGAGGATGGAATAGGGGTTGTTGCCAAGTCCATAGGGCTGTACGGGATTTCCTTCGTCGTCCAAGTTCAGCAAAACAGGACCGGTATAGGCGATTTGCATCCAAACAGAGGCTGTGCCTGGACCTCCGTTGAAGGAGATCACCAAAGGACGAGTGGAGCGATCTTTGATGCCGTCTCGTTCATAGTACGTGTAATTGACAGCGGCGATGGGATTGCCTTGTTCATCCCAAACGGGTTGATTGCCGGTAGTCGCATGGTAGCTCATCGCGACTCCTTTGATGGTTGTTTGATGTTGGGTGACAACTGCTGTGTCAGGATTGATGTGCATTTGGGCGCTGAGTGATTGCCAACTTAAAGCAATTAAGCATCCAATGAATAAATAAAGACTCTTCATAACTTTATTTTGTTATTAAAACGAATAAATGACGGGCAAAAGTACGATATTGTTTGATTTTGACAAATAAAATGATTGTATTTTTCGATTATTGCTATCTTTGTGATCGTGAAATAGCAAAATTTGGAAGAGTATGGAAGAAAATTTAGGTATCTATGTGTCGTTTTTTACGTATGCAGTGGCGATCTTAGGCATCGGCTTGTATTTCTGTTGGAAAACCAAAAATAATATGTCATCGTTCTTTTTGGGCGAGCGACAAATGAATCCGTGGGTAACCGCATTGAGTGCACAAGCCTCCGATATGAGTGCTTGGCTGTTTATGAGTTTGCCTGGTGCGGCCTGTTTGTTTGGCTATCAAGCCCTCTGGATTGCTTTAGGATTGGCGATTGGTACCTATTTAAATTGGAAGATTGTTGCTCGCCGCTTGCGTAGTTTCTCCTATTGCTTTGGTGATGCGATTACCGTACCGGAATATTTGCAACACCGTTTTCAGACAAACTCATTGGCCATTCGTTTGATTTGTTCCTCGATCATTTTGGTGTTTTTCCTCTTGTATGTGGCCTCCGGATTCAGTGCAGAGGCTAAGCTGTTTGAGGAACTATTTGGCATGAGTTATCGTCCGGCGCTTTTCTTAGGTGCCTTTATTATTGTATTCTATACTTTCTTTGGTGGCTTCTTGGCAGTCAGTTGGACCGATTTCTATCAAAGCATCTTGATGTTTTTTGCCTTGCTGATTGTGCCGATCATGGTCTTCTTCCAGTTGACGGGTGCGGATGTGGCTTCATTGTTCGAGGCAAATTATGTGAAAGAGACCCTTTTCTCGACACAGGATGGCCATACTTGGGGTGGCATCATCTCCGGTTTAGGGTGGGGATTGGGTTATTTTGGTATGCCACATATTTTGGTGCGTTTCATGGCTATACGTTCTGCCTCGGAGGTGAGACGTTCACGGATTATCGCTTTGGTATGGGTCTATCTCACGCTTTTTGCGGCTTTGGCGATTGGTCTGTTAGGACAGATTTATCTCTCACAGCAAGGAATTATCTATGAGAATCAAGCGGCAGCGGAACGTATTTTCATGCGTCTCTCCACGATGCTTTTCAACCCTTGGTTGGCTGGCGTGCTTTTCTCTGCGATCTTGGCTGCTATCATGAGTACGGTCGCCTCGCAGTTGCTGGTGGTTGGCTCAGCGATGGTCAATGACATTTATGCTGCTTTCACGAAACAGGTCTCTGATCGCCGTGCGATGTGGCTCAGCCGTTGTTCAGTTTTGCTGGTCACCTTGATTGCGATTGCCATCGCTTGGTTTCCGGATAGTACGGTCATGGGATTTGTCTCTTATGCGTGGGCAGGATTTGGTGCGACTTTCGCACCTGTTATTTTGCTCTCTTTGGTGTGGAAACGGTTGACGTTGAGAGGATCGCTTTGCGGTATGGTGGTAGGAGCGTTGAGTGTGATCGCCTGGGAGAGCTTCCATGTCTATGAGATAACAGGATTGTCGGCAATTGTGCCTTGCTTCTTCTTCTCAGCTTTGGTGATTGTGATAGTTTCGTTATGTGACCAAGCACCGGATAAGGGGATTGTGGAGACATTTATGCAGGCAAAACAATTACAATAATCATGGTTTTAAGGGCTAAAAACAGAAAAATAGCTACTTTTTGGTGCATGATATTAATAAATTTGTATCTTTGGGGGGTTGCATAACATAACACTTCAATAAAAATGAGCGAACAGATTCAACAAATAGCGGCACGTTTAGCTGGTTTGCGTGATGCTTTGGAGATCACTCCGGAAGAGATTGCGCAGGTGTGTCAGCTTTCTCCGGCGCAGTATCTGGAGCTGGAAAGTGGCGAGGTAGATATCCCTGTAGGTGTCTTGCACCGTATCTCACAGGCATATGGCATTGACTTGACAACGTTGATGTTTGGCGATGATCCGAAGATGAGTGCCTATTTCGTGACTCGTTTAGGAAAAGGTGTAACGGTGGAGCGTTCAAAGGCTTATAAATACCAGGGGTTAGCTGCCGGGTTCGCTGGTCGCAAGGCGGATCCTTTCTTGGTTACTGTTCATCCGAAACCCGAAGAGGAGCCGATTACACTCAACTCTCATGCCGGAGAGGAGTTTAACTTCGTGCTCTCTGGACGTTTGTTGGTGCGCTTGAATGGGAAGGATCTGATTCTGAATGAGGGCGACAGCATTTATTTCAATGCGGAGCTGCCTCATGGTATGAAGGCGTTAGATGATAAGAAAGTTAGTTTTTTGGCTATTATAATGTAGTTTTTCTATAGGGTCTAAGTGAAGATAGAGTGGAATTTATATTCACTTAAACACAGGTATTTATGTTAGAAAGATTTCTGGATCAAACGACGTTTGAGTCGCAGGCTGATTTCATTGCAAATTTGAAGATAAAGGTGCCGGAGGTATTCAACTTCGGCTATGATGTGGTTGATGCTTGGGCGGCTGAGGAGCCGGAGCGGAAGGCTATGTGCTGGACCAATGACCATGGACAGCATGTGGATTTTACCTTTGCGGACATGAAGCGTTATACCGATCAGACAGCCTCTTATTTTCAGTCTTTGGGAATTGGACATGGCGACATGGTCATGTTGATTTTAAAGCGTCGTTATGAATTCTGGTTTTCCACCATCGCTTTACATAAATTAGGTGCGGTGGTGATTCCTGCGACCCATTTGTTGACGAAGAAAGACATCGTTTATCGGGCGAATGCCGCTACGATCAAGATGATTGTCTGTGCGGGCGAGGAGGTGATTCTGAAGCATGTGCAAGATGCATTGCCCGAGTCGCCGAGTGTGGAGAAGGTGGTCTCTGTAGGACCGTTGGTGCCTGAGGGTTTTGATGATTTCCAAGAGGGCATCCGAAAGGCGGCCCCATTTGTCCGTCCGGCTCATGTCAATAGCAACGATGATATTTCATTGATGTATTTTACTTCTGGTACGACGGGTAATCCCAAGATGGTGGCTCATGATTTCACCTATCCGTTGGGGCATATTGTTACCGGTAGTTTCTGGCACAATCTGCATGAGGATAGTCTGCATTTGACGATTGCGGATACCGGATGGGGAAAAGCCGTGTGGGGCAAGTTGTATGGACAGTGGATCGCAGGTGCTACGGTCTTTGTCTATGATCATGAGAAGTTCACGCCAGCGGATATGCTGCAGATGATCCAAGATTATCGTATCACTTCGCTTTGCGCACCTCCAACGATTTTCCGTTTTTTGATTCGTGAGGATTTGACAAAGTACGATCTCTCTTCGCTGAAGTATTGCACAATTGCGGGTGAGGCGCTGAACCCGGCGGTTTATGATACTTTCTATAAATTGACGGGTATCAAGCTAATGGAGGGGTTTGGTCAGACAGAGACGACTTTGACTATCGCTACTTTCCCGTGGATGGAGCCTAAACCGGGTTCGATGGGTGTGCCCAATCCGCAGTATGAAGTGGATTTGTTACGTCCCGATGGAACACGTGCAGAGGACGGTGAGCAGGGCCAGATTGTGGTTCGTACACGACATGGAAAGCCGCTTGGCCTTTTCAAGGAGTATTACAGAGATCCAGAGTTGACGCGTGAGGCTTGGCATGACGATGTGTATTACACCGGCGATGTGGCTTGGCGTGATGAGGATGGTTATTATTGGTTTGTGGGACGTGCGGATGATGTGATCAAGAGCTCTGGCTACCGCATTGGCCCGTTTGAAGTGGAGAGTGCCTTGATGACGCATCCGGCTGTGGTGGAATGTGCCATTACAGGTGTACCCGATGAGATTCGTGGTCAAGTTGTGAAAGCGACGATTGTCTTAGCGAAAGAATACAAGTCAAAGGCGGGCGAGGCTTTGATCAAAGAGCTGCAAGACCATGTGAAGCGGGTAACGGCTCCCTATAAATATCCGCGTGTTGTGGAGTTTGTGGAGGAGTTGCCGAAGACGATCAGTGGCAAGATCCGTCGAGTGGAAATTCGGGATAAAGATAATAAATGAAACGTATAGCAGTAAAAATCGGGAGCAATGTATTGACCCGTAAGGATGGCACACTGGATATTACCCGGATGTCGGCCTTGGTGGATCAAGTAGCAGAGCTGCACCATGTGGGCATGGAGATTGTCTTAATCTCTTCTGGTGCAGTGGCCTCCGGTCGAAGCGAGGTAAAGGTGGGCAAGAAGCTGGATTCGGTTTCTGCCCGCCAACTCTATTCGGCAGTTGGCCAGGCAAAGCTGATTAATCGTTATTACGAATTGTTTCGGGAACATGGTTTGATGTGTGGGCAGGTGTTGACTACGAAAGAAAATTTCGGTAGTCGTACCCATTATCTGAACCAAAAGCATTGCATGGAGGTGATGCTGGAACATGGGGTGATTCCTATTGTCAATGAGAATGATACCATCTCAGTGACAGAGTTAATGTTTACGGATAATGATGAGCTATCAGGCTTGATCGCTACCATGATGGGCATGGATGCGCTTATTATCTTGAGTAACATTGATGGTATCTATAATGGAAATCCGGCAGATTCCGCTTCACAGGTGATTCCAGTCGTGGAGCGAGGAAAGACGGATTTAGCTTCGTATGTACAGACTGGTCGTTCCTCTTTCGGACGAGGGGGGATGTTGACGAAATGCCATATTGCACAGAAGGTGGCAGATGAGGGCATAATGGTGGTTATCGCCAATGGCGAGCGATCGAATATCTTGCTTGACTTGCTAAAAGATTTGGAGGCTACACCTTGTACGCGTTTCTTACCTGCTGCTAAACCGGTTAGTAGTGTAAAGAAATGGATCGCTCATTCAGAAGGTTTTGCCAAGGGAGAGATCCATATTAATAAAGGAGCGGAAGAGGCATTGTTAGCCCCGACAGCCACCAGCTTGTTGCTCGTAGGTGTGACGCAGGTGGTCGGCGACTTTGAGAAAGATGACATCGTGCGGATTGTGAATGAGGAGGGAAGGCTTCTTGGTGTGGGGTGTGCGGGCTATGGTAGTGAAGAGGCTCGTGCCTTGATAGGTAGCCGTGACCGTAAACCGCTCGTACATTATGATTATTTGTATATTGATTAATACCCTTAGAGTTAGAAGAAAATGCCTATTGAGAAGTTGTTGCATGAGACGGCTGCTGCAGCCAAACAGTTAGTCGCTTTGCCGGATGAACGGGTTGTGAAGATCCTTCGACTGGTGGCTGATGCGTTAGAGGCCCATCAAGAGGAGGTCTTGGAAGCCAATGCGGAGGATTTACAACGAATGGATCCGGCTAATCCGAAGTATGACCGGTTAAAATTAACCGCTGATCGGGTGGAGGCGATTGCACATGATATGCGTAATGTGTCTTCATTACCTTCACCTTTAGATCGATTGTTGAATGAGACGGTACGTCCCAATGGTATGGTTATCAAGAAAATCAGTGTACCCTTCGGGGTGATAGGCGTGATTTATGAGGCTCGTCCGAACGTCACATTCGATGTCTTTTCACTCTGTTTCCGCAGTGGTAATGCTTGCGTGCTGAAAGGTGGCTCTGATGCGGATAGTTCCAACAGGGCTTTAGTGAAGATTATTCGTTCGGTCTTGATGGAGCAAGGTGTTGATCCCGCGGCCTGTACATTGCTTCCTCCCGAACGTGAGGCAACAGAGGAGTTGCTCAACGCTGTAGGTTTGGTGGATTTGATCATTCCTCGTGGTAGTGGGGCGTTGATTCGTTTTGTTCGAGATCATGCTCGGGTACCGGTGATAGAGACAGGAGCAGGTATCTGCCATACTTATTTTGATCAAGCGGGTGATGTGGAGAAAGGTCGTACGATTATCAACAACGCAAAAACACGTCGGGTCAGTGTCTGCAATGCCTTAGACTGTTTGATTGTCCACCGGGCACGCTTGGCTGATCTGCCTTCCCTCTGTGAGTTGTTGGCTGCACATCATGTCCGGATCTACGCTGATGAGGAGGCCTTCGCTGCACTCTCAGGCTATTATCCGATGGATTTGTTAGAGGTGGCTACAGCGGAGAGTTATGGTACGGAGTTTTTGGATTATAAAATGAGTATCCGTACGGTGGGTTCGTTAGAGGAGGCTTTGGCGCATATCGCTCGCTATAGTTCCAAGCATAGTGAGAGTATCGTTAGTGAAGATGTGAATGCCATCCGGCAGTTCCAGCGTTGTGTGGATGCCGCTTGTGTCTATGCCAATGTTTCTACAGCCTTTACGGATGGTGCCCAATTTGGCTTTGGAGCTGAGATCGGTATCAGTACGCAAAAGTTACATGCCCGTGGTCCGATGGCTTTGCCTGAATTAACTACCTATAAATATATTATCGAAGGGGAGGGGCAGATACGTACGAGTTGATCTCCTTCTCTGTTTCGTTCTATAAAGAGAGAATACTAAATACATACATAACATGAGAAATTTCACCTGTGTACAAGATTTAGGCGACCTGAAGCAGGCGCTTAACGAGGCGTTCGAGATCAAGAAAGATCGCTTTCAGTTCAGCGATTTGGGTAAGCATAAAACATTGCTAATGATCTTCTTTAACTCCAGTCTGCGTACTCGACTCTCTACGCAGAAGGCGGCGATGAACTTGGGTATGAATACCATTGTGCTTGATGTGAACCAGGGCGCTTGGAAGTTGGAGACAGAGCGGGGTGTCATTATGGATGGTGATAAGCCAGAGCACCTTTTGGAGGCTGTCCCTGTAATGGGTTGCTATTGTGACATCATTGGTGTGCGTTCGTTCGCCCGTTTTGAGAGCAAGGAAGACGACTACAACGAGAAGATCTTGAATCAATTCATTCAATATTCCGGTAGGCCTGTTTTCAGCATGGAGGCGGCCACTCGCCATCCGTTGCAGAGCTTTGCGGATTTGATCACGATTGAGGAGTATAAGAAAACAGCTCGCCCGAAGGTGGTGATGACATGGGCTCCCCATCCCAAATCATTGCCTCAAGCCGTTCCCAATAGTTTTGCGGAGTGGATGAACGCAACGGATTACGAGTTTGTGATCACTCATCCTGAAGGTTATGAATTGGATCCTAAATTTGTGGGTAATGCCCGTGTGGAGTATGATCAGCGAAAAGCTTTTGAGGGTGCAGACTTTATTTATGCCAAGAATTGGTCGGCCTATAGGGATCCGCACTACGGCCAGGTGATCAATATGGATCGTTCCTGGACGGTAGATGCGGAGAAGATGGCATTGACGAATAAGGCCTATTTTATGCATTGTCTGCCCGTACGTCGAAACATGATTGTTACTGATGATGTCATTGAGAGTCCGCAGAGCATTGTGATTCCGGAGGCTGCCAACCGCGAAATCTCAGCACAAACTGTGTTGAAACGATTACTTGCTGGCCTTTAAGCCTCGGATGACGGCTGACGTAAAGCCGGAAAGTTCCATCTCATTCAGCCCCTTAATGGTGATACCGCCAGGTGTTGTTACCTTGTCGATCTCCATTTCGGGGTTGCTTTTGTTTTCGAGCAGTAGATCTACTGCTCCTTTCACTGTATGTACGACAATCTCTTGTGCCTGTTTCGGATAGAATCCCAATTCTACACCTCCTTCAATAGCGGCACGCATGTAACGCAAAGCGAAAGCGATTCCACTGGAGGCCAACGCTGTACCAGCCGCCATCAACCGTTCCTCGATCAACATGGCATTGCCTAACTCCATGAATATACGTAATACCAGATCAATCTGTTCTTGCGAGGCATTGCGTGCAGAGATAAAGGTCATACTGCTTAATACCTCAATGGCCGTGTTGGGCATAAGACGGAAGATCGTAGGAGTACCCATCTGGTTGTAATCCATATTCTTTGTTAGATAGGTTGAGAGCAGGTCAAAGGTAACTCCAGCGGCGACCGAGAGGATAATCTGCCTATCGAAGTCGAGTGCGGGCTTAATCTCGTCAATAATCCGTTCCACTCTCCAAGGTTTGACCGCTATCAACACCATATCCGCTTGCTTGGCTGCCTCCACATTGTTGTGGGTTAAGATAAACTCCGGGTTGATTTTGCGCATCTTCTCTAATGTCTCTTCGCTTTGTGCCGTACAGATGATCTCTGATGGTTGAAAAATCGTTCCTTGTGCCAATCCCCTGGCAATCGCTCCACCGATATTTCCGGCACCGATAATAGCAATTTTCATGATTCTTTCTTGTTTGGATAAATTAGGCGCAAATGTAGCCCTTTTTATGATGCCCTCCAAGTTGTAAACTATGTTAAATAAGAAGAAGCAATCTGTAAGAAAGCCTTGTGGAAAGGAAACAAATGCGTACCTTTGCGCCGTTTTAAGAGCGGATTATGGCCAAACGGCTGCAACGACTTGGTAGTATGGTTGTAACGCAAGGCTCGCACTTGAAAGAAAGTTGAAAGAATCAGAATAATTAATACACATTCAAAGTTTAAAAGAAAAAGAAATGCCTACAATTCAGCAATTAGTTAGAAAAGGAAGGGAAACTTTGGTGGAGAAGGGTAAGTCACCTGCATTGGACGCATGTCCGCAAAGACGTGGCGTTTGTGTACGTGTTTACACGACAACTCCGAAGAAACCTAACTCTGCAATGCGTAAAGTAGCGAGAGTACGTTTGACAAATGGTAAGGAGGTTAACTCCTATATTCCGGGTGAGGGTCACAATTTGCAAGAGCACTCTATCGTATTGGTGCGTGGCGGTCGTGTGAAGGATCTCCCTGGTGTACGTTACCATATCGTACGTGGTACGTTGGATACGGCAGGTGTGAATGGCCGTACACAGCGTCGCTCTAAATACGGTGCTAAGCGTCCGAAGCCGGGTCAGGCAGCCGCAGCAAAAGGCAAGAAGAAGTAATTGATTACATGCCTTCAAACTGAGATTTAAATTAGTATTAAACGAGTTTGAGTTATTTGGATAGGCTATTTTAGGTTGAGTAAATGGTTCAGCGGAACCGTTGAAGACAATAAAGAGGCAACCAACGACAAGAACAAAATTTTTGAGGAAACAAAATGAGAAAAGCAAAACCAAAGAAAAGACAGATCCTCCCGGATCCTGTTTTCGGTGATGTTAAGGTAACGAGATTCGTTAACCACTTGATGTACGATGGCAAGAAGAGCACTGCCTTCGAGATTTTCTATTCCGCCCTGGAGAATGTAAAGGCTAAATTGCCTAACGAGGAAAAATCCGCTCTCGAAATTTGGAAAGCTGCGCTGGATAATATCACTCCGCAGGTTGAGGTGAAGTCACGCCGTGTAGGTGGTGCTACTTTCCAGGTTCCTACTGAGATCCGTCCGGATCGTAAAGAGTCCATCTCAATGAAGAACTTGATCATCTTCGCTCGTAAGCGTGGTGGCAAGACTATGGCTGATAAGTTGTGCGCTGAGATCATCGACGCATTCAACAATCAGGGTGGCGCATTCAAGAGAAAAGAGGATATGCACCGTATGGCTGAGGCTAACCGTGCTTTCGCTCACTTTAGATTTTAATTTACCCAATTAGCATTAGGAGATAAGTTTAGATGGCAACAAAAGCTGACGAACGATTGAAATATACCAGAAATATCGGTATCATGGCGCATATCGATGCAGGAAAGACAACGACTTCTGAGCGTATTCTTTTCTACACGGGTCTGACTCACAAGATTGGTGAGGTGCATGACGGTGCTGCGACTATGGACTGGATGGAGCAGGAGCAGGAGCGTGGTATCACGATTACTTCCGCTGCTACGACTACTTTCTGGAACTATAATAATGACAAGTATAAGATTAACTTGATTGATACTCCGGGGCACGTTGACTTTACCGTCGAGGTAGAGCGTTCATTGCGTGTGTTGGATGGTGCCGTAGCTGCTTTCTGTGCGGTTGGTGGTGTTGAGCCCCAGTCAGAGACGGTATGGCGTCAGGCTGATAAGTACAATGTGCCGAGAATCGGTTACGTGAATAAGATGGACCGCTCAGGTGCGAACTTCTTCGAGGTTGTTCGTCAGGTGAAGGATGTGTTGGGCGCTACTCCGTGTCCGATCCAGATCCCCATCGGTGCAGAGGAGACTTTCAAGGGTGTTATTGACTTAGTAAGAATGAAGGCCATCCTGTGGCACGATGAGACCATGGGTGCTGAGTATGAGGTTGACGAGATTCCTGAGAATCTGTTGGCTGAGGCTGAGGAGTGGAGAGACAAGATGCTTGAGACTTTGGCTGAGGTGGATGATGCGTTGATGGAGAAGTATTTTGAAGATCCTTCTACGATCACTGAGGAAGAAATCAAGGCGGCTATCCGCAAGGGCACCTTGTCTATGCAGATCAACCCGATGATCTGTGGTTCTTCATTCAAGAACAAGGGTGTACAGACTTTGCTTGATGCTGTATGTGCTTATTTACCTTCACCTGAGGATACACCGGCTATCGAGGGTACAGATCCCAGAGATCCAGAGAAGGTGATCGTTCGTAAACCGCTCTTCGAGGAGCCGTTGACGGCGTTGGCATTCAAGATCGCAACTGACCCGTATGTGGGTCGTCTTTGCTTCTTCCGTGTTTATGCGGGTACGATGGAGGCTGGTTCTTACGTGTTGAACACACGTTCAGGTAAGAAGGAGCGTATCTCTCGTTTGTTCCAGATGCATTCTAACAAGCAGAATCCGATGGAGGCTATCGGTTGTGGTGATATTGGTGCAGGTGTAGGTTTCAAGGATATCCGTACAGGTGATACGTTGTGCGATGAGAACAATCCTATCACATTGGAGTCTATGGAGTTCCCTGATCCTGTGATTGGTATCGCAGTTGAGCCGAAGACCCAGAAGGACTTGGATAAGTTGGGCATGGGCTTGGCTAAGTTGGCTGAGGAGGATCCTACGTTCCGTGTACAGACAAATGAGGAGACTGGTCAGACCGTTATTAGCGGTATGGGTGAGCTTCACTTGGATATCATTATTGACCGTCTGAAACGTGAGTTCAAGGTTGAGTGTAACCAAGGCAAGCCCCAGGTTTCTTACAAGGAGGCTATCACGAAGCCGGTTGAATTGCGTGAGGTTTACAAGAAACAGTCTGGTGGTCGTGGTAAGTTTGCAGATATTATCGTTCGTATCGAGCCGGCTGATGAGGATTTTGATGGCACACTGCAGTTCATCGACGAGGTGAAGGGTGGTAACATTCCTAAGGAGTTTATCCCCTCTGTTCAGAAAGGCTTTGAGAAGGCGATGAAGAACGGTGTCTTGGCAGGTTATGCGTTGGATAAGTTGAAGGTGACGTTGATTGATGGTTCTTACCACCCAGTTGACTCTGATCAGTTGTCTTTTGAGATCGCTGCATTGCAGGCGTTCAAGAACGCATCTGAGAAGGCAGGTCCTGTTTTGATGGAGCCGATCATGAAGATGGAGGTTGTTACTCCGGAGGAGAGCATGGGTGATGTCATCGGTGACTTGAACAAACGTCGTGGCCAGGTAGAGGGTATGGAGACAAGCCGTACGGGTGCTCGCATCGTTAAGGCTAAGGTGCCTTTGGCAGAGACATTCGGTTATGTAACGGCTTTGCGTACGATTACTTCAGGTCGTGCTACCTCCTCAATGCAGTTCTCACACTATGCTCAGGTATCTTCTGCTATCGCAAAGCAGGTATTGACTGAGGTTCAAGGTCGTGCTGATTTGATCAAATAATATTTAGAAACATATACATAAATATGAGCCAAAAGATCAGAATTAAATTGAAGTCTTACGATTATTCTCTGGTAGATAAGTCTGCCGAGAAGATCGTGAAGACGGTAAAGGCTACAGGTGCTATCGTTAGTGGTCCGATTCCATTGCCTACGCACAAACGTATCTTTACGGTGAACCGCTCTACTTTCGTAAACAAAAAGTCTCGTGAGCAGTTCGAACTCTCTTCATTCAAGAGATTGATTGATATTTATAGCTCAACTGCAAAAACAGTTGATGCGTTGATGAAACTGGAATTGCCCAGTGGTGTTGAAGTAGAAATTAAAGTGTAAGTTTTTTAACAATTTAGTGAAATGCCAGGATTATTAGGGAAAAAAATCGGAATGACATCCGTTTTCAGTGCCGAGGGAAAGAATCTTCCATGCACTGTTATCGAAGTGGGTCCTTGTGTAGTTACACAAATCAAGACTTTGGAGAATGATGGCTATGAGGCTATTCAGTTGGGTTTCATCGATAAGAAAGAGAAGCACACAACACAGCCTGAGATGGGTCACTTCAAGAAAGCCGGTGTAACTCCCAAGAGATACTTGGCCGAGTTCAAGAATTTTGAGTCTGCTTACAAATTGGGTGATGTAATCACTGTTGATTATTTGGAGGACGCAGGCTTCGTAGATGTAGTAGGTACATCTAAGGGTAAAGGTTTTCAGGGTGTAGTAAAGCGCCATGGTTTTGGTGGTGTAGGCCAGACTACTCACGGTCAGCACAACCGTGCGCGTAAGCCGGGTTCTATCGGTGCTTGTTCTTATCCTGCGAAGGTATTCAAGGGCATGCGCATGGGTGGCCAATTAGGTAATGAGCGTGTAACCGTTCAGAACCTGCAAGTGATCAAGGTATTGCCGGAGCACAATCTTCTGTTGGTGAAGGGTTCTGTTCCTGGCGCAAAAGGTTCAATCTTATTAATTGAAAAGTAACATGGAGCTGAGCGTATTTAATATTAAAGGTGAAGATACCGGTAGAAAGGTAACTTTGAACGATGCGATTTTCGGCATTGAACCCAATGATCATGCTATCTACTTGGACGTTAAGCAGTATTTGGCTAACCAACGTCAGGGAACGCATAAGTCTAAGGAGAGAAGCGAGGTATCCGGAAGTACACGTAAGCTGATCCGTCAAAAAGGTGGTGGCGGTGCACGTCGTGGTGATATTAATTCTCCGGTTTTGGTTGGTGGTGGTCGTGTATTCGGCCCTAAGCCTCGTGATTATGGTTTCAAGCTGAACAAGAAGGTGAAATCTTTGGCTCGTAAGTCAGCTTTGAGTTACAAGGCGA
Organism: Parabacteroides distasonis; assembly: GCA_021531385.1. Lineage (GTDB taxonomy): Bacteria > Bacteroidota > Bacteroidia > Bacteroidales > Tannerellaceae > Parabacteroides > Parabacteroides distasonis_C. Next base: position 106,489 of record JAFBIR010000004.1, read on the forward strand.
AGAACAACGAGATTCTTGTAGTTGAGGACTTCACAATGGAAGCACCTAAGACTAAAGAATTTATAACAATTACTAAGAATCTGAAAGTGGCTGACAAAAAGTTACTTTTGGTTTTACCGGAGAAAAATAACTTAGTATATTTGTCAGCTCGAAATTTGGAGAAGGCAAAAGTGGTAACGGCTTCTGAGTTAAATACCTATTCTATACTGAACAACGTTAGTTTGGTATTGACAGAGGGATCTCTTGCGGTTATCGAGAAAAATTTTAAAGCATAAGGAGTTTAGACATGGGCATTATTATTAAACCTATCGTAACAGAGAAGCAAACGGCGATTACAGATAAATTCCCTAATCGCTATGGTTTTCGCGTTTCTCCTGATGCCAATAAGTTGGAGATTAAGAAAGCTGTTGAGGAAATGTACGGCGTAACGGTAGAGAGCGTAAACACTATGAACTACGCAGGAAAGAAGAAGAGCCGCTACACGAAGTCAGGAATCATTAATGGTAAGACATCAGCTTTCAAGAAGGCGATTGTGACGTTGAAAGAAGGAGAAACAATTGATTTCTTTAGTAATATCTAAAATAAGTAATGGGAATACGTAAATTAAAGCCCACGACACCGGGGCAGAGACACAAGGTTATTGGTGCATTTGATAAAATCACTGCAAGTACACCAGAGAAGTCTCTTGTGGTAGGTAAGAGAAGTACGGGTGGCCGTAATAACACTGGTAAGATGACAATGCGTTATATCGGTGGTGGTCACAAGCAGAAGTACAGATTTATCGATTTCAAGAGAAATAAAGATGGCATTCCTGCAACAGTTAAGTCTATAGAGTATGATCCTAACCGTTCATCTCGTATCGCATTGTTGTACTACGCCGACGGAGCAAAGAGTTATATCATCGCTCCGAACGGTTTGGAAGTTGGCCAGACAGTGGTTTCAGGTAGCCAAGCGGCTCCTGAGGTAGGTAATACTTTGCCTATGGCAAATATTCCCGTTGGTACTATTATCCACAATATCGAGCTTCGCCCGGGTCAGGGTGCCAAGATGGTACGTTCTGCCGGTGCATTTGCTCAGCTGACTTCTAAGGAAGGCGATTATGCAATCATTAAGATGCCTTCTGGTGAAACTCGTAAGATTCTTGCGGCTTGCAAGGCTACAATTGGTGCAGTTGGCAACTCGGATCATGGTCTTGAAAAATCAGGTAAAGCTGGTCGTTCTAGATGGTTAGGTCGCCGTCCTCACAACCGTGGTGTTGTTATGAACCCGGTTGATCACCCCATGGGTGGTGGTGAAGGTCGTGCTTCTGGAGGTCATCCTAGATCACGTAAAGGCTTGTATGCTAAGGGCTTGAAGACAAGAGCTCCTAAGAAGCATTCTTCAAAGTATATTATTGAAAGAAGAAAGAAATAATCTGATTAATTAAGTAAACTATGAGTCGTTCGCTAAAAAAAGGCCCGTATATTAATGTAAAGCTTGAGAAGAAAGTCTTGGCTATGAATGAGTCAGGCAAGAAAGCGGTCGTTAAGACATGGGCAAGAGCTTCAATGATTTCGCCTGATTTTGTAGGCCATACTATTGCAGTTCACAATGGAAATAAATTTATTCCTGTTTTCGTAACCGAGAATATGGTTGGTCACAAGTTGGGTGAGTTCTCTCCGACACGTACTTTCCGCGGTCACGCCGGTAACAAGAAGAAGTAATATCGGAAACAGGACTTAGCAATCTGAAAATAAAAAGAATCGAATAAAATGGGTGCTAGAAAAAGAATATCAGCTGAAGCAAGAAAAGAGGCCCAAAAGACCATGTATTATGCGAAGTTGAACAATGTCCCCACTTCTCCGCGTAAGATGCGTTTGGTGGCTGACATGATTCGCGGCATGGAGGTGTTCCGTGCGCTTGGTGTTTTGAAGTTCTCTAATAAGGAGGCTGCAGCAAGAGTAGAGAAACTGCTTCGTTCAGCGATTGCGAACTGGGAGCAAAAAAATGAGCGTAAGGCAGAAGCGGGAGAGTTGTGCGTTTCTTCAATCTATGTAGATTGTGCTACTACATTGAAGAGAATGCGTCCTGCTCCCCAGGGAAGAGGTTACAGAATTCGTAAGCGTTCGAACCATGTAACATTGTTTGTAGATACACTGATTAAAAAAGATAGTCAAAATTAATTGTTAGATGGGACAAAAAGTTAATCCGGTTAGTAATCGTTTGGGAATTATCCGTGGTTGGGATTCCAATTGGTATGGCGGCAAGAATTACGGAGATACTTTGCTGGAAGATAGCAAGATCCGTAAGTATTTGAATGCCCGTCTGGCAAAGGCTAGTGTATCTCGTATCGTTATTGAGCGTACTTTGAAGTTAATTACGATCACTGTTTGTACATCTCGTCCTGGTATCATCATCGGTAAAGGCGGTCAGGAGGTTGACAAGCTGAAAGAAGAGTTGAAGAAGATCACTGATAAGGAGGTTCAGATCAACATCTTCGAGGTGAAAAAGCCTGAGCTTGACGCTGTTATCGTAGCGAATAACATCGCTCGTCAGTTGGAGGGTAAGATCGCTTACCGTCGTGCGGTAAAGATGGCTATCGCTTCAACGATGCGTATGGGTGCTGAGGGTATTAAGATTCAGATCTCTGGTCGTCTCAACGGTGCTGAGATGGCTCGTTCAGAGATGTATAAGGAGGGTAGAACTCCGCTTCACACATTCCGTGCAGATATTGACTATGCTTTGGCTGAGGCTCTGACGAAGGTTGGTTTGCTGGGTGTGAAGGTTTGGATCTGCCGTGGTGAGGTCTATGGCAAACGTGATCTCGCTCCTTCTTTTACCTCTGCTAAGGAAACGGGTCGCCGTAATGATAACATGGGTGGCGGAAGAGAGAAGAACTTCAAGAGAAAAAGAGCTAATCGTTAAACGTTAGAATTTAATTAGAAGAGATGTTACAACCTAAGAAAACCAAATTCAGAAGACAGCAGAAGGGTCGCATGAAGGGCGAGGCTCAACGCGGCAATCAGTTGGCTTTTGGTTCTTTTGGAATAAAGTCATTAGAGAGTAAATGGATTACCGGTCGTCAGATCGAGGCCGCTCGTATCGCTGTAACGCGTTACATGCAGCGTCAGGGCCAGGTTTGGGTACGTATCTTTCCGGATAAACCTATCACGAAGAAGCCTGCTGAGGTCCGTATGGGTAAAGGTAAAGGTAATCCAGAAGGTTTTGTTGCGCCCGTTACTCCGGGTCGTTTGATTTTCGAAGTCGAGGGTGTTCCCTTTGACATCGCGAAAGAAGCATTGCGCCTTGCGGCTCAAAAGCTTCCTGTGACAACAAAGTTTGTTGTGAGACGTGATTATGACATGCAAAATCAAAATGCGTAATTTGTTATGAAAATTGCAGAAATTAGAGAGTTAAGCACACAAGAGTTGCTTGAGAGAGTAGATGCTGAGGTAGCTGCTTACGCACAGAAGCGTATCAACCATAGCATTTCTCCGATGGAGAATCCTTCTCAGTTGAAACAGCAACGCAAATTGATTGCGCGCATGAAGACTGAATTGCGCCAGAGAGAACTTAACAACAAATAATTGGGCCTGATGGAAACTAGAAATTTAAGAAAGGAAAGAACGGGCGTTGTTACCAGCAACAAGATGGATAAGAGCATCACGGTTGCTGTTAAGTGGAAAGAGAAACACCCCATTTATGGTAAGTTCGTCAATAAGACGAAGAAATATCATGCTCATGATGAGAAGAACGAGTGCAATATTGGTGATACTGTAAGAATCATGGAGACTCGTCCTTTGAGCAAGACAAAAAGATGGAGATTAGTTCAAATAATCGAAAGGGCTAAGTAAGATGATACAACAAGAATCAAGACTAGTAGTAGCAGATAATAGTGGTGCTAAAGAGGCTTTGTGTATTCGCGTTTTAGGCGGCACAAAGAAGCGTTATGCCACTGTGGGCGATGTGATTGTAGTAGCAATCAAGAGCGTGATTCCCTCAAGCGACGTTAAGAAGGGTGCTGTCTCTAAGGCCGTGATCGTTCGCACGAAAAAGGAGATCCGTCGTGCGGATGGCTCTTATATTCGTTTCGATGATAACGCTTGTGTGTTGTTGAATGCTGGAGGTGATATTCGTGGTAGCCGTATCTTTGGTCCTGTTGCCAGAGAGCTTCGCGCTACGAACATGAAGATTGTGTCACTTGCACCTGAAGTACTTTAATCTCATAAATTATCGAAGTAATGAGTAAGTTACATATCAAAAAAGGCGATATCGTATTTGTTAATGCAGGTGACGACAAGGGCAAGACTGGTCGTGTTTTGCAGGTACTTGTAAAGGCAAACCGTGCTATTGTTGAGGGCATTAACATCGTATCAAAGCATACTAAGCCGAGTGCAAAGAATCCTCAAGGAGGAATCGAAAAGAAGGAAGCTCCTATCCACATCTCTAATCTGAACGTGGTTGATCCGCAGTCCGGTAAGGCAACGCGTATCGGTCGCAGATTGAATGAGAAGGGTGCTTTAGTGCGTTATTCAAAAAAATCTGGGGAGGAAATTAAGTAATGAGCAATACTGCCAGTCTTAAGAAAGAGTATCAAGACAGAATTGTACCAGCGTTGACTAAAGAGTTTGGTTACAAGTCTATCATGCAGGTTCCTGTCTTGAAGAAGATCGTGATCAATCAGGGATTAGGTATGGCTACAGCAGATAAGAAGATCATCGATGTAGCGATTAGTGAGTTGACAGCCATCACAGGTCAGAAGGCCGTAGCTACCGTATCTAAGAAGGATATCTCAAACTTCAAGTTGCGTAAGAAGATGCCGATTGGTGTTATGGTAACTTTGCGCCGTGAGCAGATGTATGAGTTCTTGGAAAGACTTGTTCGTATCGCTCTTCCGCGTATCCGTGACTTCAAAGGTATCGAAAGTAAGCTTGATGGTCGTGGTAACTATACGCTTGGTATTCAGGAGCAAATTATTTTCCCTGAAATTAATATCGATAATGTTACCAAGATATTAGGAATGAATATTACCTTTGTAACCTCTGCGAAGACAGATGAGGAGGGATATGCGCTCCTGAGAGAATTTGGATTGCCTTTTAAAAATGCAAAAAAAGACTAATTAGTTATGGCTAAGGAATCAATGAAGGCCCGCGAGGTCAAAAGAGCAAAGCTTGTTGCAAAGTATGCGGCTAAGAGAGCTCAGCTGAAGGCTGAGGGCGATTATGAGGCATTGCAGGCTCTGCCTAAGAATGCTTCTCCTGTACGTTTGCACAATCGCTGTAAGATTACAGGCCGTCCGAAAGGTTACATGCGCCAGTTCGGCATTTCTCGTATCCAATTCCGTGAAATGGCATCTAATGGTTTAATCCCGGGTGTAAAGAAGGCAAGTTGGTAAGCGAATTTTTTGTTTAAATATTGTCCGGGAGGTCCGGATCAATTTAATTATTCATATATATGACAGATCCTATTGCAGATTATTTGACAAGATTGCGTAATGCAATCAAAGCGAAGCACAGAGTAGTTGAGGTGCCAGCGTCAAATTTAAAGAAAGAGATCACTAAGATCCTTTTCGACAAGGGCTACATTCTTAATTTCAAGTTTGTAGATGATGGTCCTCAGGGCACAATTAAGATTGCCTTGAAGTATGACCTTGTAAACAAAGTAAATGCGATTAAGAAGCTTGAGAGAGTTTCTACGCCAGGTTTACGTAAGTACACCGGTTACAAAGACATGCCGAGGGTATTGAACGGTTTGGGTATTGCTGTTCTTTCTACTTCTAAGGGTGTGATGACAGACAAAGAGGCTCGCGATCTAAAGATTGGTGGTGAGGTATTATGTTATGTTTATTAATTAGGAGGATTGAAGAATGTCAAGAATAGGAAAATTGCCAATTCACGTACCGGCCGGTGTAACGGTTACCATCAAGGATAACGTTGTAACAGTAAAAGGTCCGAAGGGCGAGCTTGTACAGGAGGTTAATCCTGATATCAATGTCGCAATGGAAGACGGTATTATTCATTTGACTCGTCCGACTGACGATAAGAACCATCGTGCAATGCATGGTTTATATCGTGCGTTGATCAACAACATGGTTGTTGGTTGCTCTGAAGGTTACAAGAAGGAGCTTGAGTTGGTCGGTGTCGGTTATCGTGTGTCTAACACAGGCCAGCTGTTGGATCTCTCTTTAGGCTACACTCATAATATCTACTTGCAATTGCCGAAAGAGGTAAAGGTAGAGACCAAGTCAGAGAGAAACAAGAATCCGCTTATTATCCTTGAGTCAGCTGATAAGCAATTATTAGGTCAGATTTGTGCTAAGATCCGCTCATTCAGAATGCCTGAGCCTTACAAAGGTAAAGGTATTAAGTTTGTGGGTGAGGAGATCCGCAGAAAGTCTGGTAAGTCAGCAGGTAAGTAATCTACGTAAACTGAAATTATCATGACAACGAAGTTAGAAAGAAGATTAAAAATAAAAGCGGGTGTACGTGGTAAGATTTCCGGTACTGCGGAGCGTCCGCGCCTCTCTGTGTTTAGAAGCAATAAGCAGATCTATGCACAGGTTATCGATGATACTACTGGAAAGACTTTAGCTGCTGCTTCATCTCTTAAATTGGAGTTGAAGGCTCCTAAAAAGGAGATCGCCGCTAAGGTTGGTGAGTTGATCGCCAAGAATGCACAAGAAGCCGGTGTACAAGCAGTTGTATTTGATCGTAATGGCTATTTGTATCACGGAAGAATTAAAGAATTAGCTGATGCTGCACGTAACGGCGGCCTTAAATTTTAATGAAGATGGCAAATAATAGAGTAAAATCAACCAACGATTTAGAGTTGAAGGACAGACTGGTTGCAATCAATCGTGTAACCAAGGTCACAAAAGGTGGACGTACGTTCAGCTTTGCCGCTATCGTTGTAGTGGGTAACGAGGATGGCGTGGTTGGCTATGGCTTGGGTAAGGCCAGCGAGGTGACTACTGCTATCGCCAAGGGTGTTGAGGCTGCTAAGAAAAACTTAATCAAAGTGCCTGTCCACAAAGGAACTATTCCTCACGAGCAGCTTGCTAAGTTTGGTGGTGCGAAGGTGTTGATCAAGCCGGCATCTCATGGTACTGGAGTTAAGGCTGGTGGTGCTATGCGTGCCGTTTTGGAGAGCGTTGGTATCACGGATGTTTTGGCGAAGTCTAAGGGATCTTCCAACCCTCACAACTTGGTAAAGGCAACTATCGCAGCCTTGGGTGAATTGAGAGGTCCGTTTGACGTAGCTCAGAATAGAGGTATCGCAGTAGAGAAAGTATTTAAAGGTTAATTGGGGAGGATGATTTTATGGCAACTATCAAAGTACAACAGGTAAAAAGTAGAATTAAATGCCCGAAAGACCAGAAAAGAACTTTGGATGCACTGGGTTTGCGTAAGATGAACCAGGTTGTAGAGCATGAGGCTACGCCGGCTATTTTGGGTATGGTAGAGAAGGTGAAACATTTGGTTTCAGTAGTTAAGTAATCATTGATCGAATAATATTATAAGATATGAATTTATCAAATTTAAGACCGGCTGAGGGTTCTACTAAGACCAGAAAGAGAATTGGTCGTGGTCCAGGTTCTGGATTAGGTGGAACTTCAACGAGAGGTCACAAAGGTGCGAAGTCAAGATCTGGTTATAAAAATAAGATCGGTTTCGAGGGTGGTCAGATGCCTATCCAGAGACGCTTACCTAAATTTGGTTTCAAGAATATTAATCGTGTAGAGTATAAGGCAATCAATATCGAGACTTTGCAAAAGTTGGCCGAGGCCAAGGGTTTGAGTAAGATCGGTATCAGCGAGCTTCAAGAGGCAGGGTTCATCTCTTCTTCTCAGTTGGTTAAGGTTCTTGGCAAAGGTGCTTTAACTGCAAAGTTGGAGGTTGAGGCTCATGCTTTCTCCAAATCAGCTGAAGCTGCAATCCAAGCTGTAGGTGGAACTGCTGTTAAACTCTAAGCTATGAGTGCTGTTGAAACAATAAAGAATATCTGGAAGATTGAGGATCTGAGAAATCGGATCCTCACTACTCTTTTGTTGGTGATGATCTACCGCTTTGGTACATTCGTCGTTCTTCCGGGTATTGATCCGAAGGCATTGACTGCTCTGCAAGAGCAGACAAGAGGCGGTTTGCTTGCCTTGTTGGATATGTTCTCAGGCGGTGCTTTTTCTAATGCGTCCATTTTCGCATTAGGAATTATGCCTTACATCTCCGCTTCCATCGTAATGCAGTTGATGGCTATTGCTGTGCCTTCTTTCCAAAAATTGCAAAGGGAAGGTGAGAGCGGTAGAAGGAAGATCAATCAGTGGACTCGCTACTTGACTGTTGCTATTCTTTTGTTCCAAGGACCTACCTATTTGGTAAACTTGAGCGTTCAATTGAGAGCTGTAGGTGCTTCTTTGCCTGGCGGAATTTGGTTTACTATCTCCTCTGCTGTGATTTTGGCTGCTGGTAGCATGTTCATATTATGGCTTGGTGAGCGAATTACTGATAAAGGTATCGGAAATGGTATTTCTTTTATCATTTTGATTGGTATCATTGCCCGCCTGCCACACTCCTTGTTCCAGGAGTTTGTTTCCCGTACAAGTGAGAAGACTGGTGGTCTTGTGATGTTCTTGATTGAAATGTTGTTCCTTTTGTTAGTAATTGCGGGGGCTATCTTGTTGGTTCAGGGAACTCGCAAGGTGCCCGTACAGTATGCGAAAAGAATTATTGGCAATAAGCAATATGGTGGTGCTCGTCAGTACATTCCCTTGAAGGTGAATGCTGCTAACGTAATGCCTATTATCTTCGCTCAGGCGATTATGTTTATTCCTATTTCTATCGTAGGTTTCTCTAATCAAGGAGATCAAAGTGGCTTTTGGGCTGCTTTCATGGACAATTCCGGTTTCTGGTATAATTTCGTCTTCGCAGTACTGATTATTGTCTTCACCTATTTTTATACGGCGATTACAATCAATCCGACACAAATGTCTGACGATTTGAAACGAAATAATGGTTTTATTCCAGGTGTGAAGCCCGGAAATAATACAAAAGAGTATTTAGATGCCATTATGGATCGTATTACTTTGCCGGGTGCATTCTTTTTGGCGATAGTGGCAATTTTGCCTGCTTTCGCTCGATTAGCAGGTGTGAGCATGGAGTTCTCCCAATTCTTTGGTGGTACATCTTTGTTGATTTTGGTCGGTGTAGTGCTTGATACTTTGCAACAAGTAGAGGGTCACTTGCTGATGCGTCATTATGACGGTTTGTTGAAGTCTGGTAGAATCAAAGGTCGTTCGGCAGCAGGAGCTTATTAAGAATAATGATCTATTTGAAAACAGACGAAGAAATTGAGTTGATGCGTGAGGCGAATCAACTGGTGGGCAAGACGCTTGGAGAGTTAGCTAAGCATATTGCTCCCGGTGTTTCTACGCTTCAGCTTGATCAGATAGCTGAGACATTCATCCGTGATCACGGTGCTGCTCCAGCTTTTTTGGGATATGGTGGTTTTCCCAATTCCATTTGTGCCTCGATCAATGAGCAAGTTGTTCATGGTATTCCCTCCTCTAAGGCTATTTTAAAGGAAGGAGATGTTATCTCAGTTGATTGTGGCACAACGTTGAATGGCTTTACAGGAGATTCAGCCTATACTTTTTGTGTAGGTGATGTGGCTCCCGAAGTACTCAAGTTGTTGAAGACTACAAAAGAGTCTTTGTATTTGGGCATTCAATGTGCGATTGAGGGCCATCGTGTAGGTGATATCAGCAACGCTGTGCAGACCTATTGCGAATCTCATAACTACTCGGTTGTTCGAGAGTTGGTGGGACACGGAATTGGTCGCAAGATGCACGAAGAACCGGAGGTCCCTAATTATGGACGTAGAGGTTGTGGTGCCTTGTTGCGCAGTGGAATGTGTATCTGTATCGAGCCGATGATTAATATGGGAAGTAAGAATGTAGTGTTTGAACGTGATGGTTGGACTGTTCGTACAAAAGATCGAAAACCTTCGGCCCATTTCGAACATTGCATAGCTATACGTCCGGATGGTCCGCAGATCCTATCTTCGTTTGCTTTTATAGAGGAAGTACTTGGTGACAGATCGATTTAATTAGATTAAGTATGGCTAAACAGGCAGCAATTGAGAAAGATGGAGTTATCGTAGAGGCCTTGTCTAATGCGATGTTCCGTGTTGAATTGGAGAATGGACATGAGATCACTGCTCATATTTCCGGAAAGATGCGTATGCATTATATCAAGATCCTTCCGGGTGATAAGGTAAGAGTCGAAATGTCTCCTTATGATCTATCGAAAGGTAGAATTGCTTTTAGATACAAATAAAATATAACACGATATGAAAGTAAGAGCATCTTTAAAGAAGCGCACACCTGAGTGTAAAATTGTCAGAAGAAAGGGGCGCTTGTATGTAATTAACAAGAAAAATCCTAAGTATAAACAACGTCAAGGATAATTTATTATTTTTGCAGAAAATATAAGTAAGTAATATGGCTATAAGAATAGTTGGTGTAGACTTGCCACAAAATAAAAGAGGAGAGATCGCGTTGACCTATATTTATGGTATTGGTCGTAGTGCGGCGAAAACCATCTTAGATAAAGCAGGCGTTGATCGTGACATTAAGGTTCAGGATTGGACGGATGATCAAGCTGCAAAAGTTCGTGAGATCATTGGCGCTGAATACAAGGTGGAGGGTGACCTTCGTTCAGAGGTCCAGCTTAACATCAAGCGTTTGATGGATATTGGTTGCTACAGAGGTGTTCGTCACCGTTTGGGCTTGCCGTTGAGAGGCCAGAGCACAAAGAATAATGCTCGTACTCGTAAGGGTAAGAAGAAAACTGTTGCAAATAAGAAAAAAGCTACTAAATAATAAGAGTTAATATGGCAAAGAAAACAGTCGCAGCAAAGAAGAGAAACGTTAAGGTTGACGCTTACGGTCAAGCTCATATTCATTCTTCTTTTAATAACATCATTGTCTCTTTGGCAAATAGTGAGGGACAAGTTATCAGTTGGTCTTCAGCTGGTAAGATGGGTTTCAGAAGCTCTAAGAAGAACACTCCGTATGCCGCTCAGATGGCAGCTCAGGATTGTGCTAAGGTAGCTTATGATCTTGGGTTGAGAAAAGTTAAGGTTTACGTTAAGGGCCCGGGTAATGGTCGTGAGTCAGCTATCAGAACTATTCATGGTGCTGGTATCGAGGTGACTGAGATTATTGACGTTACTCCGCTTCCTCATAACGGTTGTCGTCCTCCGAAAAAGAGAAGAGTATAATTAATCTATAGTTTTTATTTGAATCCGGAATTGTGAATAGATTACATATTGACCTTACCCTCTCTGTGATCGCGGCTGCACGGTTCCAGATTCATCAGAATTTTTAAACTAATAAAAAAATGGCAAGATATACTGGACCTAAAACAAGAATTGCTCGTAAGTTTGGCGAGGCAATATTTGGGGCGGATAAAGTTCTTTCTAAGAAAAACTATCCTCCTGGACAACATGGTAACTCCAGAAAGAGAAAAACCTCTGAGTATGGTATTCAGCTCCGTGAGAAGCAGAAGGCTAAATATACTTATGGCGTTTTAGAGAAACAATTTAGAAACTTGTTTGACAAGGCATCTCGTTCAAAAGGTATTACTGGTGTTGTTCTGCTTCAGTTATTGGAGGGTCGCTTGGATAATGTTGTTTATCGCTTGGGTATCGCTCCTACAAGAGCAGCTGCACGTCAGTTGGTGTCTCATCGCCACATTACAGTAGATGGCTCCGTGGTTAACATTCCTTCTTATTCTGTTAAGCCCGGTCAAATTGTAGGTGTTCGTGAGAGATCTAAGTCTTTGGAGGTAATTGCTGATGCGCTTTCAGGCTTTAACCACAGCAAGTATCCTTGGATTGAGTGGGATCAGAATTCTTTGAGTGGCAAATTATTGCATTTGCCTGAGAGAGCTGACATTCCTGAAAACATCAAAGAGCAGTTGATCGTAGAATTGTATTCTAAATAATAATTGATTTCCATGGCGATATTAGCATTTCAAAAACCCGATAAAGTATTAATGTTGGAAGCGGACAATTTCTTCGGAAAGTTTGAATTTCGTCCGTTGGAGCCCGGCTACGGTATTACAATAGGTAATGCTTTGCGCCGTATTCTCTTGTCATCTCTTGAAGGTTTTGCCATTACTTCCATTAAGATCGACGGTGTTGACCATGAGTTTGGTACAATTCCTGGCGTAATTGAGGATGTAACGAACATTATCCTTAACTTGAAGCAAGTTCGTTTCAAGCGTATCGTGGATGATATGGAGAATGAGAAGGTAAGTATTGCCGTTTCGGGTTCGGAAGTGTTCAAAGCCGGTGATATTGGTAAACAGCTGTCTGGATTTGAAGTATTGAATCCGGATCTTGTGATTTGCCGCTTGGATCCTACTGCAAGCTTCACGATTGAATTGACAATCAACAAAGGCCGTGGTTATATCCCTGCAGATGAGAATCGTGATCCCCTCGCTGAGGTGAATGTGATTGCGATTGATTCTATTTTCACCCCGATTCGTAATGTGAAATATACGGTCGAGAACTATCGCGTTGAACAGAAGACGGACTACGAGAAATTGGTTCTTGAGATAGCGACAGACGGCTCAATTCATCCGAAAGATGCGTTGAAGGAGGCTGCCAAGATTCTGATTCATCATTTTATGTTGTTCTCAGATGAGAAGATTGCTATCGAGACAGCAGATACTGAAGGCAATGAAGAGTTCGATGAGGAAGTACTTCATATGCGTCAGTTGCTTAAGAGCAAGTTGGCTGATATGGACCTTTCCGTTCGTGCTTTGAATTGCTTAAAAGCCGCAGATGTTGAGACATTGGGTGAGTTGGTTAAGTTCAATAAAAACGATTTGTTGAAGTTCCGAAACTTCGGTAAGAAGTCTCTCACGGAGTTGGATGAGTTGTTGGAGAGCTTGAACCTTTCATTCGGTATGGATATCAGTAAGTATAAATTGGATAAAGAATAAGTAACGATGAGACATAATAAGAAAATCAATCATTTGGGTCGCACAAACACTCACCGTGACGCTATGCTTTCAAATATGGCTTGCTCTTTGATCAAGCATAAGAGAATCTTTACGACAACAGCTAAAGCAAAGGCGCTCCGTAAGTATGTTGAACCCCTGATCACAAAGTCAAAGGAGGATACGACTCACTCAAGACGTACGGTATTCAGCTATTTGCAGGATAAATATGCTGTTACTGAGTTGTTCAAGGAGATCTCTCAGAAGATCGCTGATCGTCCGGGTGGTTACACTCGTATCATCAAGACGGGTAATCGTCTTGGCGATAACGCATCTATGTGCTTCATTGAGTTGGTTGACTACGATGAGAACATGATGAAGGATACTGCAGCTAAGAAGGCTCCGAAGACAAGACGTTCTCGCAAGAAGTCAGCTGCAGCTGCTGAGGCTCCTGTTGCTGAAGCTCCTGCTACAGAGGCACCGGCAGAGGAGAAGGCTGCTGAGTAAGACAGTTAAGTTTCCGATATAAAAAAGCGATTCACCTTTCGATGAACCGCTTTTTTTATGCCCTTTCGTCGCATTGTTTCAAGCTTTCTTGTCTTTGTTTAATTTCAACTCAATGATGAAAGCCACAATTAGGCCAATACCACCAAACAGAAGTACCGATGCACCGAACGCCATTTCAGTAAATTGGTGCTCCTGGTAGTACATATTTCTCATACCTAAATTAATGAAGAAGCCGATCATCAACCCTAAACCGATACCGGCCAAAAGACAGCCTACTTTCAGGGCACTAAACGAGAAGCGGCTCATGTAGTTAGGTAAGCCTAATTTCCCTTCAAAGGCTGAAGCATCTAAATTGTTACTGATCTTCTCGATAATGGCCAACCGTTCTTTCTTGCGAACAAATAATTCAAACAGTCCATAAATCCCTGCGCAAATGATCCCGACGACTAAGGGGATCGTAATAAAATCCATCATAATTGTACATTGTTTTAAGTTACTATTCTTGTTTTGTTCTTTTGACGCAGGGTATGAAAGAAGGTTACATGTGGTTGAAAGAAAAATTATTGTACTTTTGTTGGCAAGATGCTGTAACCTATTGTTCGGGTTTGCGTCAATAGGGTACAATGGAGTTGTACAGTGATACATATTACATTCAGCGTGTGCAAGCAGGCGATGAAGCCTGTTTTGCCTGTTTGGTAGATCGATATAGTCAGTCGATTTTTGCGCTGGTTAATCGCATTGTCCAAAACCGGGAAGAGGCGGAAGAGCTGACACAAGACACTTGGTTGAAGGTGTTTGCACATCTCTCCGACTTTAGACAGGAAAGTAGTTTCTCCACGTGGTTGTATCGTATCGCTTACAATTTGGCTATCTCTGCTACTCGTCGCAGAAGGCAAGAGTACCTTCCTCTTGATGAGTTTGTGATCGAACAAGTTACTGAGGAGGATGTAGAGCAATGGATGGGGCAAGGTAGTGATAAAACAAGGCTTGCCCATTTGGAGACTGCTTTAGGTCTGCTGCCTGCTGACGATCGAGCTTTAATCTTGCTATTTTATTGGCAGCTAAAGACGATCGAAGAATTGGCAGAGATCACCGGACAGAAGCCTACCAATGTAAAGGTACGCCTCCATCGTATTCGTAAAAAGTTATATGTGATACTTAAAGGAATGGAAGATGAATAGACCGACTATACAACAGCAAGGGAATAGCTCCTGGGAGCAGCTTTTTGCGCAATTACCGGAAGAGCGATTACCTATGGATTTCCGTGCCACCTTGATGCAAAAGGTGATGCGTCAAGCCGCTATTAGGCGTAAACACAACGAACGGTTAAGTTGGTTGGCACTAATTATGGCCTCTATCGCTTTAATTGCTTTGGCGGTTGCTTCCTTGGCATATTTGGATTTCTCTTGGACTCCTTTTGAGTTGTTCAAGGGGGAGAGTTATCCTTTCTATTGTTTGATTGGTGTGCTTGCGCTCTTGTTGCTTATGTTGGATTACAAGTTACGCCAGCTTTATTTCAGTCATAAAAAGATGTAGATTGATTATTATAGGTTTGTGTTATGAATAGACGGTGTTTTTGGATAATCGGATTGAGTCTGTGGTTCCTTTCTTTGATGGCTCATGCGGCCAGCTGCATGGTGGAGGCAGAGGCGTTTACGTACAAAGGGGGCTGGGTTGTAGATCAGCAATTTATGGATCAGATGGGTTCGCCTTATCTGTTGGCACATGGTATGGGTTCGCCAGTGGCTGATGCTTATACGGAGGTATCCTTCCCCGAGTTGGGCGATTATTATGTCTATGTACGGACTTATAATTGGACGGCTCCCTGGAAGGCTGCTGCTGGTCCTGGCCAGTTTAGCTTACTGGTGGATGGAAAGCCTATGGCATCGCCCTTAGGCACTGAGGGAACAGCATGGATGTGGCAAGCAGCGGGAAAAGTGTCGATAAGTCGCTTGCAGACCACCATCACCCTTCATGATTTGACTGGGTTTGACGGACGTTGCGATGCGCTCTATTTCACGACAGAAGCCGATGATGTGCCTCCTGCGGATTTGGTGGCATTAGATGCGTTTCGCCGCAAAGCCTTGGGGATGCCTGCGATTGTTCCAGTGAAGGGCACTTATGATCTGGTTGTAGTGGGTGGCGGAGTGGCTGGCATTAGTGCGGCAGTCTCTGCGGCTCGATTAGGCTGTCGGGTGGCATTAGTCAATGATCGTCCGGTGTTGGGAGGCAACAATAGTTCGGAGGTGCGTGTGCATTTAGGAGGACGTTTGGAGTCTGGACCCTATAAGGCATTGGGCGACTTGCAAAAGGAGTTTGGCCCGACCCGCGAGGGTAATGCGCAACCGGCCAGTAATTATGCGGACGAGAAGAAGGCTACGCTTGTGGCGAATGAACCCAATATCACGTTGTATGCTAACTGTCGAGCCACGGCAGTGGAGAAAGAGGGCTCTCGTATTCGCCGGGTCATTATTCAGCATACGGAACGAGGTGAGGAGATGGCATTGGAAGCGCCACTCTTTGCCGATTGTACCGGAGATGGAACAATAGGCTATTTAGCAGGAGCCGATTATCGGATGGGACGAGAGAGCGAGGAGGAGTTTGCAGAACCTACAGCTCCGAAACAGGCGGATGCCATGACTATGGGATCCTCTGTTCAATGGTATTCGGAAGATGCTGGAAAGCCTACCGCATTCCCAGAGTTTAGCTATGGCGTTGTGTTCAATGAACAAAACAGCGAGAAGGTGATGATGGGCGAATGGACCTGGGAAACGGGTATGCACAAAGATCAAATCAAGGAGTTTGAACAAATCCGGGATTACGGCCTATTGGTGGTCTATTCCAATTGGAGTTACTTGAAGAACCGAATGAAAGAGAATGAACCCTATCGAAATCGCAAGTTGGCATGGGTGGCCTATGTGGCTGGTAAACGAGAGTCTCGTCGATTATTAGGCGACTATATCTTGACGGAGAATGATTTACGTAATCATACAGTGTATGAGGATGGGACAGCGGCTGCTACCTGGACGATCGACCTGCATTATCCCGATCCCGACAATACGGCCAATTTCCCTGGAGGTGAGTTTAAGTCGATTGCCAAGCATATCCCTATCCATCCCTATCCCATCCCTTACCGTTGCCTTTATTCTCGCAACGTGAGTAACCTTTTCATGGCGGGCAGGGATATTAGTGTGACGCATGTGGCGTTAGGGACGGTGCGTGTCATGCGTACTACAGGTATGATGGGCGAGGTTGTAGGAATGGCTGCCTCAATCTGTACGCAACAGGGCGTAGAGCCTCGGGCGGTCTATCAACACTATTTGCCTCAACTAAAAACCTTAATGGAGAAAGGGGTCGGAAAGTCCGGATTGCCTAATAACCAACAGTATAACGAAGGCACTACGCTGGGCGAGAAATAAGCAAGGAGGTACTTCGTATCGCTATGCCTGTTTCTGGAAAGCGATGCGAGGAGTACCATCTTCCACGAAGATGGTGCCGCAAGGAATGAATCCTCGTTGGGTTAGGAGGGAGCGCATCACTCGGTTGTTGTGGTGTGTATCTATCCGGATATTGGGACATTGTTGAAAAGCCCAATCGAGGCAGGCTTGAGCGATTCCCCGTTGCTTTCCGTTGGAAGCCAATCGGTGAATTACCCCATAAGGCGCATCATCCAGCCACGCCCCGTCAAAGATTTGCTGATAGGTTGGTTCATCACCTACGAAGAAGCAGAAGGTGCCGATGGGCTCATCTGCCTCATCCACACAGACGAAGCTATGCCCAGCTTGGCGATCTTCCTCAATCAGCTCTTCCCAAGGATACCCATTGGCCCATTGTGATCCGTTTCCGTTGGCTCGCATGAATAGCTTGGCTACTTCATAGATGGCCATGATGGCCGGTATATCTTGCTTTTGTGTCGCTCTTATCTTGATCATCTGCCTCTGCTTTTGGTGGGAAAAAGTAGTTAATTCCTTGTCTTTATGGATGAATTTACTCAATATTTATAGTATCATGGAATCATTATTTTCCTAAACATGGCCCCTTAGAGGAAATTTGGCATCGTTTGACTTGGATTAAGTCTTAAAAGAATACATCATTCGGGGAGATTGTCTAATTTCGCGGCCAAGGTTATCAAGCTAAGTTTTGGTTTATGGCTACTTCAAAAGAAATGACTTCGGGTGCGATCTTCCCGCAACTTTTCACCTTTCTCATGCCGCTGCTTCTGGGCAACCTCTTGCAGCAGACCTACTCATTGATTGATGCGGCGATAGTGGGAAAATTCTTAGGCATTCACTCCTTGGCGGCAGTTGGAGCCAGTACCTCCGTTATCTTTTTGATCTTAGGTTTCTGTAATGGCTGCTGTGCCGGTTTCGGCATACCAGTTGCGCAGAAGTTTGGTGCGCGCGACTATGTTGTGATGCGTCGTTACGTCAATGTCGGGTTGCAATTGGCTGCTATGATGTCGTTGGTGATCGCCGCGATCTCCTGCTTCTTCTGTGGAGACATTTTGCGGGGAATGCAGACGCCCGATACGATCTTTGAGGGGGCCTATGCCTATCTGTTTGTCACCTTTGCGGGCATTCCCTGCACCTTCTTCTATAATTTGTTGGCCAGTATCATCCGGGCTTTGGGCGATAGCAAGACCCCCTTTTGGTTTCTCCTCTTCTCCACTGTCTTGAATATCCTGCTCGATCTGTTTTGCATCGTCGTGTTAGGATGGGGCGTGAAGGGAGCGGCCATCGCTACGGTGGTGGCGCAAGGCATTTCCGCTATACTCTGTTACCTCTATATGCGTCGTCGTTTCCCGATCTTACAGGCGGAATCCGCGGCGGATCTCCATTTCGATAAACATTTAGCCAAGACGCTGTTGGCGATGGGAGTACCGATGGGGCTGCAATTCTCCATCACGGCGATCGGTAGCATCATGTTGCAAAGTGCCAACAATGCGTTGGGTACCGCCTGTGTAGCGGCATTCAGTGCGGCCGTGCGCATCAAGATGTTCTTTATTTGTCCGTTTGAGAGCTTAGGCATTGCCATGGCCACCTATTGTGGGCAAAACTATGGAGCGGGCAAGATTGATCGAATCTTGCAAGGCATCAAGGTCAGTTTGGCGATGATGCTGACTTATGCGGTCGTGTCAGCAACGATCGTTGCGTTAGGAGCTCGCCCTATGTCGCAGTTGTTTGTGGATGCATCGGAAATGGAAGTGCTCGATTATGCGGTCTATTATTTACGGGTAATCTGCTGTTTCTATCCCGTGCTTGGCGTGCTTTGCATCTTGCGTTATTCCATTCAAGGTGTCGGGTTCAGCAATTTCGCCATGTTCTCGGGTGTAGCTGAGATGATCGCCCGTGCGTCAGTCAGCCTTTGGGTCGTGCCCGCTTTTGCCTTTAGTGGCGTCAGCTTTGGCGATCCGATGGCCTGGTGTTGTGCCGACCTGTTTTTAATCCCCGCTTTTATTCATGTCTATCATAAAATCAAGGAGAGAATTGCTCATGAGAAAGTATCGTTGTCCGCAGTGTGAGATCAGCTCGTTCTATGTGAAGAATGCGCAAGGGGAGCGGCTATTGGTCTATGTCTATGCCAATGGCGAGGTGAAACCGAAATATCCTGATGCGGATATAACCGGCTTTGATATGACCGAAGTGTATTGTTTAGGCTGCTCTTGGCATGGCTCTCCCAAACGTTGCCGATAGCACCAAATTCTATTGCCCATTGCGTTGAAAAACATTGCCCATAGATTTGGAAAACATTGCCCATAAAAATAGAAAATATTGCCCATAGTTTTTTGACACGATGGGCAATGACAAATAAGAGAATCCCTAATTTGCCCTCGAAACGATCCTGCTTGCTTCATGTCTTCGACCCTTATCATGGGACATGATGCAAAGTCTTTTCCGAAACTTGCGTTATGGAATAAAAAAACTATCTTTGTACTGTAGTTTTCACCCATAAAAAGAATAGCGTATGAAAGAGAAAGATCTGAAAGAGGCTTTGATTAGCGACAACGAATTAGAGGCAGTCGTTGGCGGTTTCGTTTACAAGGGCGTAGCGTATGACACCATGGCCGATTTGAGAGATGCCCTTCTTCGGGGGCTCATCACAGAGGAAGATGCTCAGATAATTGGCAAGAACCTCTGAGAACCGCCCCACTATTGTAAGTAGGAAACAATGATTGAGGGGGCATTTCAAGTGATAACGAAACGCTCCCTTGGTCTTTGTATGTAGGACAAACGGACAGGTACTTGGTATCTTCGCTTCTTTTAGTAGCAAACATAAAGAAAGTTGATCAATTGATGAATACCTTGAAATGTAAATCCTTATTGTTTTTGTGTTGTTTGTGGGTACTCGTTGCGCAAGCGCAACAGCGGGACGCAGTGTTGTGGTATGTGAAACCTGCTGACTGCTGGGAGGAGGCACTTCCCATCGGCAATGGCCGGTTGGGAGCCATGATCTATGGCGATTACCAACATGAGATTATCCAGTTGAATGAGGAAAGCCTCTGGGCAGGCTCCAAGAGCGAAGCGGATGCGGAAGCGGCGGAGCAGTTGCCTCGCATCCAGCAGCTGTTGCTCAATGAGGAGTTTGAGCAAGCCGCTGCACTTTCGGAACAATACATGCGAAGTGAGCCGTTGCGTGTGCGTTCCTACCAATCGTTTGGGGAGTTGCGTATCGATTTTGTAGGGAAAAAGCGTTCGGATATCCATCCGAAAGCCTATCGAAGAGCGTTGGATCTGGCTACGGGTGTCGCTTCGGTGAGTTATGAGCTGGATGGAGTCCGTTATGAAAGAGAACTGTTCGCTTCGGCACAAGACGATGTGATCGCCCTTCGCCTCTCTGCGAATAAGCCGGGAGCGTTGACTTTCCGGCTGCAATACACCCGGGAACAGGATGCCATGGCTTATGCCATCAATGACCGGGAGCTTGGTATCAAAGGACAACTTTTCGATCTGCCGGAGCAAGATGCGGGCGAGCCGGGCTTGCACATGCGATTCGCCGGCCATATTCGTGGTTCTCATCAGGGAGGACGCATGCAGGTCGTGTCCAATGCCTTCTATGTGGAACAGGCGGACGAGGTTGTTTTCTATTTCACGGCAGCCACCGATTATGACTTTTCCCGTTTGGATTGCAACCGGGCTTTCGATCCAGCACAGAAATGTGTGGATATTCAAGCGAACCTGGCCGGAAAATCGTTTGAGCAGATTAAGGAAAGGCACATCGTGGAACATGGTGCTTTGTTTAATCGGGTGACTTTTCGCATGGGCGAGCCCTCTTCCTTACCCACGGACGAGCGATTGCGTCAGGTGAAGGAGGGGAAAGAGGATCTGTCGCTGATCACGTTGTATTTTCAGTATGGTCGCTATCTGTTGATGAGCTCCTCTCGCTATCCGGGCCGATTGCCTGCTAATTTGCAGGGCATTTGGAACAAGGATATGTATGCGGCATGGAACTCCGATTTCCACACAAACATCAATCTCCAGATGAACTATTGGCCGGCAGAGGTTTGTAACCTATCGGAAACCTTTCTTCCTTTCTCGCAGCTGGTCAGTGCGCTTCGGGAGCCGGGACGGGTTACTGCACGAAAGACCTACAATTCACGGGGATGGACAATGAATCACTTGACCGATCCATTTGGGCATACCTCTATTTCTGACGGGGTCAGTTGGGGTACATTTCCCATTGCGGGGGCTTGGTTGGCCTTGCATCAATGGGAACACTATTTGTTCACAGAAGACAAACGTTATCTGACGGAGGAGGCCTATCCTTCCATGAAAGAGGCTGCGGAGTTCATTCTCGGTTTCTTGGTGGAGAATAAGGAGGGGTATTTGGTGACCGCTCCCTCCAATTCTCCGGAGAATAAATATCGACTGCCCAATGGAGAGATACAAGGTTTGACCTATGGGGCGACGATGGACATTGAGATCATCGATGAGCTGTTCAATGCTTGCTTGAAGGCGAGTAAGCTTTTGAAAAACAGTGATCCGGAGTTCGATCGGGAGTTGAAAGCCACGTTGAAGAAACTACCTCCGATCCGTATCAGCCAACGCTATGGCACCATTCAGGAATGGATCTCGGACTATGAGGAGGTGGAGCCGGGGCATCGTCACATCTCCCATTTGTTCGGACTCTATCCGGGCACTTCCATCAATCCTTCCCGAAAGGAGCTGTTCGAGGCGGCTAAAAAGACCATCGCCAGACGGCGCCACTACAACGAGGTGGAGAAAAACGGCTCCTACACAGGGTGGAGCCGGGCCTGGATGATCAATTTCTACGCACGTTTGCTGGATGGTGAGGAGGCGGGCAAGAATGTCCAGTTGCTGTTGGCGAACAACACGCAAGACAATCTGTTCGATCTGCATCCTCCTTTCCAGATTGATGGAAACTTTGGAGGAACAGCCGGTATTGCGGAGATGCTGCTCCAGAGTCATCATGGGGAGTTGCATTTGCTGCCTGCGCAGCCTCCCTCTTGGCAAGACGGCGAGATCAAAGGCTTATGTGCTCGAGGTGGTATCACCGTGGATCTGCGTTGGGAGAACGGCACTTTGCGTTCAGCACGACTCTTTGCCAAGCACAAGCAAAAGGTGCATGTACGCTATCTGCAAACCTCTAAGCAAATCACACTTGAAGCGGGTGAGAACCTGCTGCCTCTCGATAGGTTCAAATAATGCATGTTTCGTTCAGAACGGCGCAGGACTCACAACTGTTATACGCTCGTTGGTGATTGGGTGTGTGAAGGTGAGCGACTCGGCATGGAGATAGAGGCGATCGGCGGGATGACCATAGAGGGTGTCACCCATGATGGGGCAACCTAAGCCTTCGGGATGGGCTGCATGAATACGTAGTTGGTGTGTCCGTCCCGTGTGGGGATAGAAGGCGATGCGGGTATAGCCAGCTTCACAACTCAATACCTCATAGTCGGTAATGGCCGGTTTGCCCTGTTCCTGATCCACCCGTTGCCGAGGTCGATCTAATAGGTCGGGAGCTAAGGGTAAGGAGATGGTGCCTTGATTCGAAGTGACGATTCCTTCCAAGAGGGCGATGTAGCGTTTGCGAATGGTGCGGTGGTGAAACTGGGCTTGTAACTGTTGATGAATCGTTTTTTGCTTGGCTACCAATAGTAAACCGGAGGTGGCCATGTCCAAGCGGTGCACAATCATGGGACCTTCTGCCTCAGGATAACGAGCACGCAACTGTTCTGCCATGGAGCTGATGGCCTCCTTGCCAGGCACTGAGAGCATGCCCGCCGGCTTGTTGACAACTAACAGCCAGTCATCTTCATAGACAATCTCAATCGGCATCTCCGCTTGGGTGTTCGTTAAGAGCGGGTTGGGATCGACCGATAGGCCTTGCAGCATGTGCCCCAAGATGGGTTCGCATTTCCCTTTGCAGGCGGGATAGTAGTTGCCATGCTGACGAATCTCCTGCTTCGGGGAGTCTCCCCACCAGAATTCCGCCATGCAGCGAGGCTTCAAGTGATGCAGGTAGGCATATTGCAGCAACTTCGGGGCAGCGCATTCACCAGCTCCGGCAGGCGGTGTACCTTGGGCGGTAGTGGCGAAGATCTCAGTCAAAGGCTTGCACTCACCTCGTGCGTTCAGCACTTGGTATTGCTCGAAAAGCCACTGTTGCAGAGCGGCGGAACGACGTTTACGTTCCTGCTTGAGGGCAGTGATTTGTTCTTCAAAGGCAGACAAAGCCTGTTGATCCTCTATTAGCTGAGCCTGCCACCGTCGCTCTAATCGTTTGTATTCCGCCTTCTGAAATTGGCTCTCTTGGATCAAGGCTTTGGCGGTTGCCTCATCAACTCCTGCTTGGCGAAGGGCTTCCCTCCGCTGCTTCTCTGTCTTTAAGAAAAGTTTGGCCTGACACAAATCCTCTGCTGCTGTAGAGGTGATCTGTTCCGCCTCCGTGCGCAAGTGTGTATAGTGAGGATCGGTTTGCAGGCGGGCAATTTCTTGGTTCATAGCAGAGATTCGTTGCTCCTCTTCCGGAAAATAGCTGCCCGGACGCAATAGGTCGTAGATAGGGGGCACAAAGAAATCCCATTGGTTCTCTCCCAATAGATTACCGGAGAAAGCCGCTAAATAGCCAAGCTCTCCGGTCTCTGTCTCCACCACGAGCACACCGAACATTTTCCCTCGTTGCAATTCCTCTGCCCATGCCGTTTGTTGGCGTAAGTATGCCTGCACCTCCTCCGCCGCTTTCACACACAGCGGATGTGGGGTGTAGTGGAAGGGAAACGTAAATCGTCGGGGCGGGATAATCCCTGCCACCGACGATTGAAAAGCATGTACTTTTGTGTGCTGATGTGCCCCCACCTTCTTATCGTTTCAGGTAGTAGTTGATGGTGGTTACTACCCGCACGGTCTTGATATAGGGGGTATTCTCGTCTCGATTGGTGATGGAGAACTGTCCTTGGGAGGCGTTGCGGATCTTACCAAGGCTGCTGTCGCTGTCTTTGGCGAACTTCTCAGCGGCCGCACGAGCGTTGCGGGTTGCCTCTTCGATCATCTCCGGTTTCACTTCGTTCAATCCGGTAAACTCATAGCTCACGTTGAAACGATAGTCACCACCCACGATGGCAATGCCCTGCTTCAGTAGTTCGGCCTGCTCACTCATCAACGCACGCACTTTATCCACCTGCTTGGAGGTGACCGTGATCACTGATGTAGCGTTATAACGATAGGGGGTATTGTTATTGCCGTAGCGCTCGGCTTGCATGTCGATTACCTCTGGGGGAGCGATGCTGATCTCCTCGTCGGTAATCCCTTTGTCTTTCAGAAATTTCACGATGGCCTCACTCTTGCGGTTCATGTTCGCATAAAGTGCCACCGGATCATCTCCGATGTCCTTGTAGGAGAGGGGCCACACCACCTTGTCCGCAGGTACCTCCCGCTCTGCCAATCCCTTCACGGTCACGACACGATCCCGGTCTGAGAAGTCGTTAATGCCTTCCCTGATCTCCACTCCCAACAGGAGTAGGCCCACGGCTACAAGAGCCGCCTCAATTTTTCTGCCATTCATACTCTTACCCTTGTTTGGTTTGCTTTACTATCTTAAAAACAAAAGTAGTCAAATTTGGTTCAGACAGTCTGTATAGCTTCTTCTTTTTATCTATCTTTCCTCTATAAAATAGAATTTTTTATTCTGCCGGTGTGTAATATCGCTATTCGACATGATTCTTTTATCGAAGTGCCGACCGAATAAAGACTTTGGACGTGGTTCCTATTTGACAGATATTCGTAATCAGGCGGAAGCAATGGCCAATAGAAGGTGTGAGTTTGAGGGAGAGGGCATACCTGTTGTGCAAACTTGTCAATGAGAGAACTGGGCTTTATTTGGAAAGCCCAGTCTATATTTATCGCTACCTTCAATCCGAACTGAGAGAGATCCCTAACGTATTGTCCGCAGAGGGAGAATCCACATAGAAACCGGCATAAAGACTCTCGATGAGAAGTAAGGCCTGTGCCAGCTCTGCGTTGCCCGCCTGTAGCATCACCTCCGCATAGCTTTTCAGTGACGTGCGTACATCCGATGTGTAGGTATCTGCCTCCTCATCACCTCTGCGGAAGGTCATGTAAGCATCGGTCATGGCATCGAGGAGTGTGTATTGCCCGTTCGCCGCCACGGGTAATCCTTTGAGTGTTTGCAGCAGGGCCTCTAACTGTTCTCCCGCAAAACCTTTGGATTGGAGATACTGCGTGAAGAGCACTACAAAATAACGACGAGTGCCGTCGGAACAGTTTTTCTCTAATAATTCCGATAAGGCCACATCATTAGGTAGCTGGCTGATCACTGTCGATGAAATTTGCAAGGTGTGTGTCTCGGGATTGACCTCCATATACCGCACGGGGCAAAGCGAGACAATGCTGCCGGTCTGTATGTCGTAGAAAGGAGCTCCCTGCACCTCTACACTGGCAATGTCTTGCGCATGTTGGTGGCCAGTCAGTACAATGTGCATACCTGCCTCCGCCAACGCTTCTCGTGCCTCTATATAGTTGTCTGCCAAGTATTCCGGCAACCACGTCGCTTGGATGTTGGGGATGTGTTCCACCATCCCGTGATGCAGTACACCGATGGGCACTCGCCCTTCGTTCAGAGCCTCAGCGCATTGCGTTTTCGCCCACGCTAAAGTGGAGGCTTTCAGCACACCCCGTGTCTCTTGGTGGGGATCCGTCTTGGAATCGTTGTAGATGTTGGAATCCATCAGGATCAGCCGAATATCTTCACCCATATTTACGCTGTACGACAATCCATCCGCCTCTTGTGACACAGCATGGTCATAGCCATAATCGTGGTAGATCCGAAGGAAATCCGCCGATGTGGCAGTCTCGATCGGAAACTCACCTTCCAAAGTAAATGTTTTTGAGTCGGCATTCGACAGGTCGTGGTTGCCATTGATGACAAAGACTTGCGCACCCGCTTCCTCAATGGTTTGGAAGCAAGCGGCAGCGAACTCATGATTGATCACCTCGCCATCTTTAGTCAAGTCGCCGGGAACAATCACGTATTTGACCTGCTGCTCTTTCACCCTTCGGGCAATCTCTTCCATGATAGCGGCGCAATAGGTATAATCCTTGTCCTCTCGTTCCAACCTTTTCAGCCAAGCCTCTCCCTCATGCCCGATCCGTTCCATGTCGAACAGATGCAGGTCGGAGATGACCATCACCTTGTAAGGTTCGTTCACTACGGGATCCGGCTCGTGTGGCTCATCGCTACAAGCTGGGAAAAGTGATACGGATGCCCATAGCAGGCAGCCGTATCCCAGTGATTGTAAATATTTAGTAGGGTTATTCTTCATGAATATGCTTGTTTAATCGTGATTCGTGTCCGCAAAGATGTGCGTTCTCTTTGATGTGACCAATAGGCTGTTCGACTTTTACATGGTATGACCGAACATATTTTTCCATTGACCGAAAAATGTGCACTGGGCTATTTGAAATAGTATTCCTTCGGGGTGATGCCCTTTGTTTTCTTGAAATTGCGGTTGAAGGTGGAGACCGAGTTGAACCCGCTCCGTTGCGCTACTTCCGTCATGTTGATGCGTCCCGTGCTGGGCATCTCATCAATGAGGTGACACGCCTCTTCCACACGGAAGCGGTTCACATAGTCATAGAAGGTGAGATGTTGGTAGTGGTTGAGGTAGATGGAGAGGTAGGTCATGTTGGTGCCGATGGCAGCAGCCACCTCCTTCAGGGTGAGCTTCGGGTTGAGGTAGAGCTGGCGTTGCGTCATGATTTCTGTCAGCTGACGGGCAATCTGTTCCTCGTTGATGGTGACGGTGCTTGTTTCTTCGTCACTCTCAATGATAGCCTCTTCTTCCTCGATACATTCCCCTTCGCTTCGCTCTTCGAGTGCATCTGGTTCGGTGGAGTCCATGCGCTCCTCCAGCACACACTGTGTCGCAGCGGCTGCGCTCTGTGTCTCATTCGTTCGCTTCGGCTGCAACCAGCGAAGCGCCTTATGCCGTTTGGCATAAACAAAAAGGAAGGTCCAAAGCACGAGACTGAAGAGGTTGTAGAGCGCCTCGCTTAGCCAAGTGGTCTGGTGGAAAGCCAAGTTATAGATGATGAGTAAACTGAAAAAGGCCAGGCAGGAGACAACGACCCAGCGCACATCGAGGTTTTCTACATAAGAATAGTGCGTAGAAAGGTAGCGATGATAGCGAGCGGCGAAGTGTATGACCGAAGCCGTGGTCAGCACCCCCATCGCGTAAGCCACATAATAAGCACTCATCAGCACTCCATCGGTTGGCCAAAGCAGATAGGCCGGGATGAACAGAGCCTGCACACCTACTGCGATAGCTACACGTGGCGTGGTGGAGAATCCGGGTCGGGTGGCTTCGAGGAAAAAGGCACAGGTGAGCGGAATAAAAATGAGGTCGATCACGTTGGTTACGTTGTTGAGCCAAACGCTGTCCTTCCAATCCTCAAAAAGGAATATGGCGTCTTTCAAGTGGCCGATCGTGACCCAAAGAGTGCTGATGAAGAGCAACCGCATCATCCGGCTTCTGTGGATGGATGGGTATAGTTTGAAACACCAAAAGAGGAAGAACAGTGTGATCCCTCCTCTCATCTCATGTGCGAAAGCCTCTACTGTATTCATTGTTCTATGTGCGATTCTACTCTGGACAAAGGTATGGATAATTTTGGTGGAACTGCCCTTTTTACGATGTCTTATCCCCTTTCTGTATGAAAGTTTTATTTTTATTGACCGAAAATTTAAGGATTGACCGAAAATGGGAAGCGTTCATTCTGCGGTTACGCACAAAAAATTCTCCAACTGGAGCGAAATAATTGTCCAGTTGGAGAAATAAATGGAGTGATTAAGATCTGGGTTTAATCCTCGTCGGCAAACATTGGATCCCAGGCCGGCAAGCGGACGGGCTTCTGCTGGAGGATGACTTTCACCTTATCTGTGATGTACTTCTTGTTGACCACGAGGCGGAACATGTACTCGTTGAACCACTCATCGGTCATGATGAGGTGGCCAGCGTTGGCTCCCGGTCCCCAGCTATTCTCCACCATCCATTTCTTCGGCTTACCCGTTGCCTTGTCCAAGTCAACTGCCATGAGGGTCATGGCGTGCGAGGAGCCACTGGCGAAGGTCTGGATGCGTTGTTTCTTGTCCATGCCGAAAGTGGTGCCCATCAGCGAACCATAGTCGAGGTAGTTCACATCGAGGATGCCTCGCTCACGATCGAAGAACTTGCCTACATCGCAGGAGAAATACATCATCGTGTTATCTTTGATGGAGGCGATAGCCATCTGCTTGATGTCTTCGATCGGCAGGTTCACGTAGGTCCAGTTGTAGCCGTCATAGACGTGACGGTCGTAGTCGATCTCGTAGAGCTTGTAATACTCTCGGCTCGGATCGTTCATCAGCATCACGTAGTTGCTCTTCAAATCTTCACCGATATATTCCGCATAGAACGACTGTGGAGTATATTCCTTCGTCTCCACAGGATTGCCCTTGGCATCCTTGCGTGTCCAAGTAAACTTCGTGGGTGGCTCGCCGAGGTTCAGCACTAACATGCGATAGATGGTACCCAACATCTCTGTCTTACGCTTGCCTAAATCAGCCACAGACACTTTGTTAGCTGCCTTATCACGCAGTTCCAGACCGAACTCTTTCAGTTTCAGACGGAGCAGGTTTGACATGCGACTGGTGTTGTTGCTGCTATTGGTCTCCACCATCACCTCGGCAGGCACCACACCATACTTCATTAGCAGGTCGGAGACACCGGTATATTGGCCACCGTCGCCCACGGGATTCTTGAAGAGCCATTCCACCATCTTGTCGTCGAGCGGTTTCTCACGGGTGTCGATAATGCCCTGCAAGAAGAGGTTGGCCTTTTCCAACTGATCCCAGAAGAAGCTGTAGTTCTGCGAGAACTGGAACTCGCCCATGCCAAACTTAGCGATGGTGCGGGCACGCAGCACATTCAGCCCCGTGAAGAGCCAGCAGCGGCCCGAGGAGCGTTGGTTAGAGATACCCTTGCTCTCCACCTTGTCGGAGAAGTGGGTATCGAGGTTGTTGAGGCTCTCGCTGTTGACCGCCAACTTGTTGATGTCGTTGTTAGCGATGGCGTTGCGGATCGCTTTGTCGGCAGGTGTCCCTTGATAGGCCTGCTTGATCTGCTGCAACTGCTGGGGAGAGATACCTCCATCCGCCTGTTGCGCTTGTGCGGATAGCGTCGCCCCCAGTGTGAGGGCGGTTATCCAAAGGAAGTTCTTTTTCATGTCTTATCGTTAATAATTAGGAATAGCGGATTTATAAATCTACGACCTTAAATTCCGGATCGGGCATATCGGCATCGAAGGGGAACATGGGGCGGTCGATACGGTTGTAGGTCAGCTTCAACAGGTCTTGATCCACACCACCACGCGTGAGCGCCATCATCCAATCGCCTCGTACATCGTAAAGCCCTTTGGTGAGGTAGCCCAACTTCACGACAATGATGTCGGTCTCAGCTGGCTTAATGCCCAAGGCTTCCAAACTCTTCGCTTCGTGATAACCACGACGTTTCTCAGTGACGATCACCTTCATACTGCCCATCTGAATGACAGCCTCACGGTTCTTCGGGTTCTGCTCGCCAAGGGCGATGATCTTGCCCTTTAAGGGGAAAGGAGGCGCATAACGAAAATCTACTTTCGCACCCACCTCACCACTGATCTCCTTGCCTACGCCCAGTTCAAAGGCCTTCTGCACGACCTCGGGGCCAGGAATAGAGGCATAGACCAATGAGGGGCCGTTGGCTGTCTTAAACTCCTTGCGTTTGCTCAACTCTGTCAGCGTCCAGGTCACGTCGCCTGCACCACCCGCTGTGGGGTTATCACCCATATCACTGATGAAGAAAGGCTTCTTGTCGCTCTTCAAGGCAGCGGCCAAGCAGACCTCTAACTCGTCGGTCGGAGCCACGAACTCAAATTGCTTGCGTACCTCCCAGAAACTCTTCGCCAAATAGAGAGCGGATTGCTCCACCTGCTGCTTGTCATCGCCTGTCACGATCACTGTGCCATGGTTGCGAGGCTCGTCTGCCCACGCATAGCCAATCCAGATAGCTGCATCCGTTACGCCCGGCTTGTCCGCCTCGGGTGCTACCTTGGCATAGAGCGACTTGCCCGGTTCCACACGAGTAGAGGTTTTCTCGCCCGGCAACAGGATAGGTACACTTACCCATGCCTTGTAAGCGGGCTTGCCCAAACCCTTCTCAATGCGTTCGATCAGGTTCGCCACGGCACGACGCTTGGAATCCATGGAATCCTCGTGAGGAGCCATGCGGTAGCAAGTGATCAAATCCGACTTGCGGGTCAACTCTTGACTCGGGTTGCCATGCAGGTCCATACAGGTGGAGATGATCGCCTCGTCGCCAATCACCGAACGTACCCGGTTGATGAAGTCTGCCTCGGGATCGTCCAATCCCTGCACACTCATCGCCCCATGAATATCCAAGAACAGCGCATCGTAGGGGGCGTTCTGTTTCAACAGCTCAAGCGTCTGCTGGGTCAATGACTCGTAGGCCTCTCTCGTCACGATACCACCCGGAGTGGCGCTGCTGACCATCGCTGGGAGCCACTCTGCCTTTTGACGCAAGGTGGAGTCGGCCGCTAAGAAGGGATACCCCTTCAACACATCCTCTCCCTTACGCACACGGAAGGAGGCCTCGTCGGAAACGGCGGGGGAGAAGGTACTACACTCAATGGCGATACCGGCGATGCCGATACGTGGGATCTTCTGCTCCTGCAGGCAAGAGAAGTGGGTGAACAGCAAGCCTACTGCTGCGATCACACTGAATAATTGGTTGGATTTCATAAGGCTTATGATTAAAAAATGAATACTTACTTTTCTTCCTCCGTGTACCAAGAGGAGTACATGTGATAGTTCTTCGCAATCTTCTGGTTGATCTCTTTGGATTGCTCCGGATCTACCTTCTTGACGAACTTAGCGGGAACACCGGCATAGATGCTACCCGGCTCCACGATCGTCTTGCTCAGCACGACCGATCCGGCAGCCACGATAGCGCCCTCACCAATCACGGCATGATCGAGCACCACAGAGCCCATACCGATCAACGCACCGTGACAAATCTTCGCACCATGGATCGTTACGTTGTGACCGATGGATACGTCATCGCCAATCTCGATGGTTGATTTCTCGTAAAGCGTGTGGAGCACAGAGCCATCCTGTACGTTTACGCCATTGCCGATGCGAATAGAGTTGACATCGCCACGCAAAACGGTGCCAAACCAAATGCTGCAACCTTCGCCAATCTCCACATCACCGATGATCGTTGCGTTATCTGCTAAAAATGTGTCTTTCCCGATTTTCGGGGTAAATCCTCTTACTGACTTAATAAGTGCCATAACTTTGAAATGATGAATTACGAATTATGAGTTAAATCTCTGCTGTTTTTTCTTTGAGCCAAGCCTGCTCCTCGGCGTTGAGGTGCGGACTTAAGGTCTCATACACATGCTGATGGTATTTGTTCAGCCAAGCGTGTTCACGAGGAGAGAGCATCGAGACAATGATGAGGCTGGTGTCGATGTAACAGAGCGTCAAGGTGTCGAATGCCAGGAACGCACCAAACTCGGTCTGGCTATCTGGGCGCACCAGGATCATGCTCTCCGTGCGAATGCCGTATTCTCCGGTGCGATACATGGCCGGCTCGTCGCTCATCACCATACCCGCTTTCAAGGTCACGGGGTTCTCCTCCATGCGAATGCTCTGCGGTCCTTCATGCACGTTGAGGCAATGACCAACGCCATGTCCCGTGCCATGCAGATAATTGATACCGGCATCCCACAAAGCTTTGCGGGCCAAAATGTCTAACTGACAGCCACGGGTACCTTCCGGGAACTTGCATTTCGCTAAACTGATCGTACCTTTCAATACACGGGTATAATCCTTTTTCATCTGATCGGTCGGCTCACCCAATGCAATGGTGCGGGTGATGTCGGTCGTGCCATCCAAATACTGGGCACCCGAGTCAATCAGCAATAACCCTTCCGGACGAATCTCCACGTCCGTCTCCGGCGTAGCTGAATAATGCACGATCGCCCCATGTGCCGCATAGCCGCAAATCGTGGCGAAACTATCCATAATATATTGGGGCTGCTCGGCACGCAAAGCTGTCAACTTGTCGGCCGCACTGATCTCTGTCACCTTTTGTCCGGTTGCCAACTGCTGCTCCAACCAACGGTAGAACTTTGTCAGGGCGATACCATCTTTCACCATTGCGTTGCGATAACCCTTGATCTCCGTAGCGTTCTTCACGCTCTTCAGATGGTTGGCGGGAGAAATACCCTCCACGATCACGCAGCTCTTGGGAATAGCGTTATAGAGTGCCACGTTCGTCTTGCTCATATCGACAAACACCCGTTTGCCGGCAGGCAGATGCGCCAAGTAGTAATCAACCCGTGAGTAATCCGCTAAGATCACTCCCTCTTTCTTCAGCTCCTCAGCCACTTCCGCTGTCAGCTTCTCAGGCTGGATAAACAAGACGCTCTCCTCTTCGGAGACAAATCCGTATGCCACAGCTACCGGGTTATAGGTCACGTCTGTGCCACGGATATTGAAGGTCCACGCCACCTCGTCCAAGGCAGCCAATATCAAGCAATCCGCTCCCGCTTGACGCAATTGGTTGTTCAACTGATCTAACTTATCGCTGACAGAAGCCCCGCTCAATTCGGTAGGCATACGGAAGATCTTGTTGGAAGGAATGGCCGGGCGATCACTCCAAATCCCCTCCATCAGATCGGTAGAGCTATCGAGCCGAATACCCTGTTTAGCCAAGACAGCCTCTAAATCACGTGCCTCTTCCGCACTGTAGCAAAGGCCATCCAGTCCGACCGCTTGTCCTTGGTGCAGATTCGCTAATAGGAAATCAGGGATAGAGGGCGTTTCGGGTAATTTCATTTTATAGAGGTCAATACCGCTGCCTTTCAATTGCGCTTCCGCTTGCAAGAAGTAGCGGGAGTCGGTCCAAAGGCCAGCCTTATCCGCTGTCACGACCACCGTTCCCGCCGAACCATCAAAGCCAGAGATCCAAGCTCTTGATTTCCAACGATCGGCAGGATACTCGCTCAGATGTGGGTCAGAGCTGGGAATAATGTACGCATCTACATGTTGTTGGCGCATGGCCTCACGAAGAGCAGCTATACGCTGAGGTATGTTCGTTTTCATTGCATTGTAATTTTTAGTCAACTTTCGGGCAAATGTACGCATTTTTCATTCTTCTTCCACTTATGTTCCCCTACTTTACCTCTAATCCATCTCTAATCATTCTCTAATCAACCTCTAATCATTCTCTAATTCCGGATTAGAGCCAGATTAGAGCCGGATTAGACTTACCTTAGCGTTACTTTAGCGTCACCTTAGCGTTACCTTAGTCCTTCATCGAATCTATCTCCTTTGATAGGCCCTTACAGCTAAAAAATATTAAAGCAAGAAAGATTTATGTCACAGAAGTATGCTGTATAACATAAAACCTCTATATTTGCATCGTGTTTTTCATGGTATTAGATTTAAGGTTAACAATTGGAGATTGGCTGTCCGTGATGGATGGCTTTTTTCATTTATAGGAGGGCTGTTATTTCCCGAACATTTCCTGCAAGACCTGCTTAAAGAAAAAGCATAGATTATCACAGTGCCTGCTCAGTAGCGTTCTTCCTCAGAAAAATGGCTTCTATACGTATCTTCATCGTACATGTTGCTGTTGTCATCGTATGGATCAGTTTTGTAGGCATCATCTTCATAATGGTCTTGGTGCAGGTATTCGTAATCCTCCTCTTCTTCCTCTTCGTATTCCTGATATTCTTGATACGTGTCATCTTCATATATTCCATCACCTTCCACCAAATATTGATTGGTAGGATTGCTACTTTGTACTGACTTATTATTCAGTATATGAACATAGGCAACACCGCATACAAATATAAAAAGCAAGCCGAAAACCAACATACTATCTTTTGAATTAATGTGAGTTCAAATAAGATTAAACAATGATCGCTGCGTTAGCAACGACTAAATTACACAAAGATAGGATAGGGTAGATGGTGTAAATGCAGACTTTCTCTGGCTTAATATATAAAAAACATTAAATCGTAGAAGATTTATGCCGCTGAAGTATGCTGTATAACATAAAGTCTCTATATTTGCATCGTGTTTTTCATGGTATTAGATTTAAGGTTAACAATTAGAGATTGGCTGTCCGTGACGGATGGCTTTTTTCATTTATAGGGGGCGGTTATTCCCCGAACATTTTCTGCAAGACCTGCTTAAAGAAAAAGCATAGATTATCACAGTGCCTGCTCAGTAGCGTTCTTCCTCAGAAAAATGGCTTCTATACGTATCTTCATCGTACATGTCGCTGTTGTCATCGTATGGATCAGTTTTGTAGGCATCATCTTCATAATGGTCTTGGTGCAGGTATTCGTAATCCTCCTCTTCTTCCTCTTCGTATTCCTGATATTCATGATACGTGTCATCTTCATATATTCCATCATCTTCCACCAAATATTGATTGGTAGGATTGCTACTTTGTACTGACTTATTATTCAGTATATGAACATAGGCAACACCGCATACAAATATAAAAAGCAAGCCGAAAATCAACATACTATCTTTTGAATTAATGTGAGCTTAAATAAGATTAAACAATGATCGCTGCGTTAGCAACGACTAAATTACACAAAGATAGGATAGGGCAGATGGTGTAAATGCAGACTTTCTCTGGCTTAATATGTAAAAAACATTAAATCGTAGAAGATTTATGCCGCAGAAGTATGCTGTATAACATAAATCCTCTATATTTGCATCGTGTTTTTCATGGTATTAGATTTAAGGTTAACAATCAGAGATTGGCTGTCCGTGACGGATGGCTTTTTTCATTTATAGGAGGTAGTTATTCCCCGAACATTTTCTGCAGGACCTGCTCAATAGCGTTCCTCATCTGAAAAGAAGCTCCTATAGGTGTCTTCATCATACATTGTATCGTGGGTATCGTACGAATCAGTGTCATACGAAGCATCATCATATAAGTCTTGCTGCTGATAAGCATAATCTACATCCTCTTGCTCCTCTTCATATTCCTGGTATTCTTGATACGTGTCATCTTCATATATTCCATCATCTTCCACCAAATATTGATTGGTAGGATTGCCTTTCTGCGTTGATTTATTGTTTACAACATGATCATAGAAAACAATACCTAAGAATACAATAATCAATCCAAAAACCAACATAACAACAATATTTGCAAATTAGTATAGTTAGAATTATTAATCACCAATCTTGCCCGGTTTAGGGAGAATATGTATCAGAAAGCGTTGATTTAAAACCTCTTTTTGCTCACGCATCAGTCCTGTCCCAGACAATCTGCCATCGCCACTTCCACAGATTAAGACCTCACAATTCTTATCATTAAACACAACGTTATTTTTCTCCCAAAATTGTTTGAGAGATAGTGCTCTTTGATAACTCAGCTCATAATTGAAAGTTGAGTTATCTAATGAAGCTTGTCCTTCAATAATGAGTAAATATTGGATTTGTGGATTACTTTGAATCGTTTTTGCAATAAACTCTTGAAGAATCTTCCCAACTTTAACTAATTCATTTTTGGTTTCCTGTGGAACTATATCCATTGAAGCACTCCCCACAGGAAAGTTAACATTTACTCCCAGTTTATGTTTTTTAAACTCTGGATAATACTGAAAATATTGTGTATGTTTGGTGTCAAGCTCACGTGTTGCATTATTTATTTCATTAGCTTTATCAATTAAAGCCTGCAACTCCTGAGAACGCTCTATAGCATCTTCTTTGGTTTTAAGAGCCTCTTCCCTGGCGTTATTCAGTGTGACTAATGCTGCAGCAAACAGAATGAGCATGATGAAGAATAGGCTTGTCATCAAATCAGCATAGCTTGCCCAAAACAATGATCCTTTTTGATTTGACATAATCTATAATAATACTATTAATTCATTATGATCCCCAAAAGGAATTATAAATATAGATACCGCATGTAGCTATTACCGTTAATGCCATAACAGTTACAACTATATGAACGTACAATGGCAGGTGTACAGGGGTCGCTCTTTGTGCCTGCTCATTAACCATATTTCTTTGAGGATGCAAGTTTTCGCTATAAAGTTTAGTTAGCTTCTCTAACAGTGAGGATTGTGTCTTAGAAACATCGAGTAAGTCAGACATACTCTTTTGTATTCCAGATAATTTCCTTGTTTCCACTACCAAATTAGATAGATCGTCTGAATGTGAAGAGAGCTCTTCTTTTTGCGTTTCTATGAGTTTCTGAAATGCTTCCCGTTGTTCCACATAATAGTTTTGCAACTTTTCGGAATCCTGCACAGAATTGTTTTGAAGAATTGATATACGTTCCTTGGTTTCTTCTGCTAATTTTTCGAAGGTCTTACGCAGTGTATCATCAACGTTTGCAACTACCTCATTGATATATTGCTCACGCGTTTTGACCTGTTCTATTTCTTGCTGGAAAAACAGACCCATGTTTTCAATGGCCTGTGTTCTTGTCATATATTCGTTGATCTGCGCATTAAGTCCTTCGACGGATTTTAAATAAGCTGAGGTATCATGTAAGCCAACTGTTAGTTGAGAAATAACCTCCGTGGATTGTTGTAATTCTCTGAGAACAGAAACATTGGCTTTGGCAATGTTTGTAACATTCATCTTTTCAACTGCATTCAAGAACGCAACTTGCTGAGCTGAGGTATCTCGAATGCGTGATAAACTGGAATCCAATTGGGAAACATTGGTGGCAAAGGTCTCATTAAAACTCATCAAATTTTGCTGTAATTGAAAGAGGGCATTAGCAGCATTGCCAGAAAGAGTAGGTAATAGCTCACTTTGTAGCCATGAATAAAAAAGGTTTTTACCGGCCTCGACCTCAATAGTGGCCTCTTTAGATTTGTGAGAGATCCAAATCGTCATAACAATACCACACAAACTTGCCGACATGGCAATTGCAACCGCACCCATCAATTCAAAAATATTGTCCATCAGTTGTCCTCCTGACGAACCCCCCGAAAGCGCAATGTAAATGATACCAACAATAATTCCAATGATCGTTCCCGTCAAACCTAAATACAGAGGTACAGGCTGTTGTGTGGTTATTTCTTCCTCTTTCGCATCACAATAACGCTCAACCACATCCTTGATCAGAAGAAAATCACTTGCTGCGCCTTTATTCTTTCTCAGATACATATTGATCGCTCCAATTATCTGAGATAGTATTAGGTTAGAATAAGAGGAATTGATTTGATTAACACTATATGTTTGCTGATCCTCATTCTCCTCTTCATCCATATTCATCGCCTCTACATTTTCTCCATCATCTGTACCAGTCACATCTTCATCAAAGAAGAGATTCTCCTCTATTGAATAACATGCAGTTGATTTAGGAAAAATAGATTTAAAAACTTCTAAATTACACAGCGTATCCGTGGTAACTTTATATTGAAAATATACAACAACAGCAATCAATGCTATTACGATAATAATGTGTACCATAGCTATTCAAATTTAATCCTAATTTTGTGTTTATCATCGACAACCCAGTTCCCATCTTCTAACTTAGCAGAACCGGAGCTTATTAATTTAATATCTTTAGGTTTATCAGATGCTTTTTCTATCTCACAGATAGGCTCTAACAATTTACCCTCATCATTCAATGCACGTTGCTTCACTTCATCACGCTCCAAAAGCGGTTCGATTCTTGCAGTGATATTATCGCTATAGATAGTCAACTTGTACAATGATTTGCCTTTTTGATAGGTATCTTTGATATCCCTCAAAGTAAACGAGTTATTGGTTTCTCTTGCGTATTTTATAGTAAGTCGATCACTGGCTTCCGAATGTGTCTCCGTCTTGGCTGCTTGCTCTAACGCTACATCCTGTTGTTTTGCAGATGCAGATTGCATAGAAGCATCCTTTGAGTCTTTCTCTGCATACCCTTGGTTTACAGTCTGAGTATTGACAAATTGTGATTGTTCTTTTATTGTTGTTGGCTGAAGAGAAGGCGCATCTTTATTCTCGGAAATCTTTTTTGATACACTTGGTTCCAATAATGCCTTACCTTCTTTCTTAAGATAGCCCCGTACTACATCCTCAATTAGTCTTTTAGCCTCATTACTATTGAGGTAGTTTCTACCCAATTGATTGACGATATTCTGATCATAATTAAACGAATTTGCATATTCTAGTTCTCTGCTATTCTCCTTTCTCTTTTTTGACGGCTTTGTGCATTTCCAAAGACCAACCCCGAATACCAAAAATACTATTGCAGCAATTATGACATATTCAGATAATGATCCGTTACCTTCCGCTGATCCCGCAAAACAATTTCCAATATTCATGAAACTCAGAGCGGAAATAACTATAAAACTAATAATATATTTCATGGCTATCATTGCATTTTATAAACTTCTCTATTTACTGCATTCAACATACCGACTATCGGATAGAAGAATAAAGTTTCTTCTAACACATCATCAGCTCCATCTTTCATAATGGATTCTTTCTTTAGGTTGATTCCATTATCTAAATAGTTCAATATGTCTTTTTGACATAGTGCCTTTACTTTCTCCATGACTTTTCGATCAATATCAAAGTTGTCATAGAATGAGAAGTGTTTGTTCAGATCAAAGGCAAACTGAACAAAATCTCTTACCATATCAACAACTTGTTCCTTCATGCGATTTGTCACATCATCATATTTCAAATCATTAGATACAAAGCTATGATCATCGTACCCAATTAAGATCGTCTTCATCTGCTTGATTTGATCATAATCTTCTGAAGCGGATTTCATCAAAATACCACCTTTGCAAGTCGCTTCTTTGGAATTATCCGGACGGATGATATCTAATCCATTAATATCATAGCTGTATCCATAAACTTGTTCGAAGATAATCTTGGTGAACTTAGCCAGAGTTTCGTCATCTGCACTTAAAATAGCAAGGACTTTAGAACCATTCCCACTAAAAGTAATATGACGAGGCATTGCCATCCCCTTCGCTTTCATCAAATGAGCGATGTGATACATGATGGCCGTATAAAAGAGAATAATTACATACTTCCCTCGATTATCATCTGCCAACTTTTTATTCACATCAATAACGATATTACGGCTCTTCACATCCTTATTCTTAGCTAAGGAGAACAAGAAAGCCATAATGTCTGTAGATATGCGCTGCTCTAAAATAGATTGGAACACCTCTTTAAGAGCACCTAATTTATTATCTTCCAATAGTTTCATAATTTGGTTCTTGTAATTAGAAACGAAACCATTAGTTTCCGCATCAAAAGAATAGCCGTCACCAAATATACTATTCGCAGCAAATCGGAATGAGGTTAAGTATTTAGCTTCACCTTTCTCCGCAAAAAGGACATCCGTCGTTCCACCACCAATATCTACCGATACTACCGTCGATGTCGCTCCTTTCCGTGTCTTATAATAAGTATATGGCGCTGTTGATTCTGATAACGCAACAATATTATTGGATGGCGCATTAAAAATACTGACAAAGAGATCTTTCCACACTCTTCTAAACTTATTGAATCGATTTTGCGTCATGCTGGCTGGATAGAACCATACGATCTCCGTCTTTGTC
Organism: Parabacteroides distasonis; assembly: GCA_021531385.1. Classification (GTDB taxonomy): domain Bacteria; phylum Bacteroidota; class Bacteroidia; order Bacteroidales; family Tannerellaceae; genus Parabacteroides; species Parabacteroides distasonis_C. The sequence continues at coordinate 146,120 of JAFBIR010000004.1, forward strand.
AGATCACCATTATTCAGCAAAACCTTGTTTCGCAGCATGATCAAGATATTCTCAATATATTTCTCCGCACGTTTATTATCCACTTCTTGGGTTGACCATTTCAGATCCGTGTGGATCATATCGTATGGCAAAATCTTATTCTTTTCAAACGTAAAAGGAATATTTACATGAGCCATCGAGAAGACCGCAGTTGACCAATTGGTGGAGTTCGTTTCGGATAATACGGTACGCATCGGATAATTGTACAAGCTATCCTTTCCAATTTTCGCTGGAATAAAATCACTATTGAATACATCTGTGATATCCGTATCTGATTCTGTGTAATGCAATTGTTGCATTTGCATATCACTCTGAGAAATGTCGAAAGCATTAGAAGCTTGTCCATCAATACTATATTCAATATGTGTATTAGTTGTTCCAAAATCAATTGCGAAACGGAAGAGTCGGCTGCCTCGTTTAGCAGAGAACTTAGGTATAATCACTCCATGAATATCCTGTTCAGTCTCATGTTCAACACTGATATATTGAAAACTCTTGCGCAATGGATAGATTGAGGAATCAATCTTATAAGGTTCTATACGAACATTGTCTGCGCTACGATTTCTCCTGACTACGGGGTCAGTATCCACTTTCTCATTTGAGTCATCGTAAAAAGTGAGCGTATATCTATTATCGTCGCCAGCCACCGAATCACGATCCAGTAAAGCTACTCGATAATAGGGATCTACGCCATCTGGATATTTGATGCTTGGATAGATTCCTAATGTAAATTCTTTTTCTACAATTGTTCCTTTATTGAGCTCAGCAGAAGCCTTTCCGTTCCTAAAGTAGATCCTTTCATACTGTACATAACCACCTGCTTTAATAGGTATTCTTAGTATTACTTTCACGGCTTCTCCTGTTAGTCTCTGCAGTTCAATCCTTTTCCGTCCTTCAATGGAAGACATCAGATCGTCAGTAGAGAAATAATTGAAGAAGAAAGGTTTAATTGGCAACAAAAAACTGTCTTCGGCTTCAGTTCTTTCATCATTGCCATTAAAGAAACCGGTTGCATTATACCCATATGGAATCTTGACAATTGTATCTTCTAAAAAGTCACTGATTGTTACATAAGGATATTTAGTGCCGTCGTCAGGGAGGGTACGTTCGAGCAAAGGACGTTTGTCTTCATAAGGCACTTTTGTGTTTTTGTCCCATAAATCAATCACATATTGTATCCGTTCCGTATAGGTCTCCACAGGCAGTGCTAAGGGTATTTTGTCATTATGTTTAGGCAATCCTTTGGATACCTTCATCTCAAATCCACTTTCAATGGTAGTTAGAGAGCGCTTTCCTAAAAGTTTTTGATCAAGGATGGTCACGTATTGCTGACGTTCAGTGCGCACCGGAATCTGCTCATAATGTTCCTTATAGTAATTCAGACCTTGTCTTTGTATTTGTTGCAGTTCCTCACGTTGTTTTTCAAGTAAGCGAGGAAAGCATTTCTCTAAATAATGATTTACCTCAGGAAACCGCTTAGCAAAATCGTTACGGCTATGCTTTAAACTCCACCAATAACGAATATATTCAAAATCCCTTTTATACAAAGGTTTGTAATCTGCATCAAAGGGAGTGTCGTTTCCAAAACGAATTTTTCTACCTACATACGATAGCTCATTGGCAGAGGTGAAGAATAAGGTAGCAGGCGATGTGGCTCCAATGATGTTCATGGTTTTGGGGGCAGAGGGATCAATGAAGTTCAATAAATAAAGACAATCCATTTGATCAAAATTATATTCCGCTCCATCTTGCTGTAAATAAGTCTCGTAGGTACGTCCTAATCTTCTATGTGCTTCATTGTCTGCATTCTTCAGTTCAGCGATAGCATTCTGACGATCCCATACAATAATTTCTATCATATTACGGTATTTACCAATATTGAAGAAGAGCTGTCCCACGTCTAATGCGTCTGATACCAATTTATGATAAGCGGTGTTGCCATCGAGATCTGTGTCAGCCACAATTTTAAAAGCTCTTTTCACGAGGTCGATGCGAGCGAAAGGTGACGGTATAGAGGTAATCTCATAATTATCATTCGCACCCACAGGATCTTCTATTGAATCAATTGCTTTTGATCCAATCTTTGTGGATATCGCCCACCCATTTATTGTGTCTTTGGAGCCTTTATGTAGTCTTAATACCTTTGCCATGTTTACATCAATTTAAGTTTGTTTTTCACCAATTCGTATGTAACTAAATTAAATAGTTCGATCAGCTTTTGATCCAGCGAGATGCCATGCGGAAGCGATCCATGTACTCGGTTCAAAATGGCATCAAATAGATCATAACCATTCTTATTTAATGCCCAAAGCGCCCGAATTTTAGAAGGCTCTATTCCTGCAACGATAGTGAAGAGATCTTTCCCTGAAACTGTTATATTAAATGGTTTGAAACTTCGATCATTATCTTGCAATTCTTCCAGCCATTCAACGTAGAGACCTAAAAATTTATTCAATCTATCATAGAAGGGCGCCTTTATATAAGCATTGTCTATTTTGTTGTCTTTGGCCCATGGTTGTTGCTCGATAGCCTTATTTGCATGTTCGTGTATATATTTAGCTAATAAGAGCAACTGTGTCATCTTAGGCATGATTTGATCAGAGGTCTCTTTAGACAAATTACAACATAATACTTGTTGCACGTCCTCCTCTATGCCAAATTCTTTATACAGGGGATTGGGGGCATACACTTTACCGCTATCCGATAAACAACACGTCATAACCGAATCATCCTTGATGTTTGAGAAATCCACAATTGACAAGGCTGCAGCGACTTCTACCAAGTGTGCATTATTCCGTTGTTCGTCTCCTCCTTCTTGGTTCTCATATTGTTTATTACGATTGTCACCAATATAATAGAGCACATTGACAGATGACTCATTTCCGTTTACGTTTTTCTCGTAATACTGTAAAGCTGCTTTCGTTTTACCGATAAAGGTCGAAGAATTGATTTCGCTGGTTTCATCCGGCTTAATAGCGAAATAGGGCAAAACCGTAATCGCTCCTATTGGCGCATTTCTGATTGCCTGACAGTTAGGCATGTTATTGGGCAGCCCTCTGAGCGTTTTCAATAGCAAGGGGAAACCGCTTGCGCCAGTACCTCCAAAGATGGAACTGACGATAAAGATGCGATCATTGGTTTTGAATGATGCGCAAAAGTTTACAAACTCTTGGGAATCGAGGAACTGATTCAATACAACACTTCCCATATTGGGATTTCCTTTAAAACCAACTTCCATATCGGCATCTAAGTTCTTCTCAGAGAAGAGAATAGAAGCCAATGCTTGGTTTTCTTTTGACAAGGTGCTATATTCTATAAATTCCTGGAAGCGCTTGTTCTTAGTATCTCTAATCGGCAACCGATAGTCATTAAGCACATTTTCTATATGGGTGTTGAAGAAATCATTCTTTGTTCCTGCATTGAATGCCAAATTCTCCCTAATGCCTGCATATATTTTCATGCTGTTGATCGTACGAGTGACATCTGCGTTCGCAAAGTCAGGATCTACAATAATAGGCACTATGGAGGACGCATCTGTACGAACACCAGCTGCCGCTAACATGGTTAGAGATCTAAGCACTCTTGATCCCGTCCCTCCAATACAAAAAATATAGATTTTTCCGTTCATAAATTTCCTGTATTACTTTAAAATGGAACATGTTTTGCATCAGGACTCCACCACTTGAAGAGTAGGGTAAATAACAAGAAAAATCCTGCTGCTACAAAAAAGTTGGCAACACCAAAGCCAAAGATATTAGAATCCCCAATCATCATAGCAATCGTATTCCCATCCTCATCTACTTGTCTCAGCAACGAATCTGGTATGAATCCATGTATGTATTTTGAATGAACAAACCAATATCCTGTAATCAAAGCTATGCCACTGTTCAGAAGTAATGCCAATAACCAACTCCACCAGCGACTATATTTAGGATGGCTGAAAACATAATAATATCCCAATACAATCAAAAGAGTGATTGATACGATGATGATACCAATCAAATTGAAAATATTTGGATTTGTAAACGATTCGGTATCTGGATTATACCCCCAAAGATACAGACTTAAGTTAGAGCCAAAAAGCGACTCAAAAATACAATAGATGTTTCCAAATAAGTTTTCCATGCTATTTTAAATTTATCGTGATTAATTTTGCCGTATATGAACCTTTATATGCATCAAAAACACCTCCTATCAAGTATTTTAATCCATAGGTGTTTGCAAAATCTTTTTGATCCACTAAACTTTCTCCTTCTTCATCCGTTAATTCTTCTATCCAATCCGGAAGTTTCTCGGTCAGTGACAATGTGATGGAACCTCTACTAATGATAGGATCCTCACTGGTCAATTTCACTTTATGTGTATATGCTGATTGGCGATTGCTATTATTTATGATCTTAGAAACATGAAAGGCAGCATTGGACAATTCATAATGTGCTGGATTCAGCAAATAGTCCTCATTTATCAAACAAGATGACAAATCAACACCTACAGTCAACTCGAACAACTTATTGCCATTCTTTGAATCCGGCTGGGCTCCTACGATAGTCGTTTGAGGATTCTGTTTATCTAAATCGAAATTGCCTATTTTTTCCAATGGCAAGATACTGCAATTGTAGGTCTTATTGATGTTGGTAATAACGCACATATTTTGAACGCCGCTACCTTTAATCTCATTCACATCAACTGCCTTCATTAACCTTTGCAATTGACTAACGTCCCCCATAAGCCATATGTAAAAAGGCCTATTCTCCTTAATTTTTTGTCTATCATCATATTTGTTAAAATAGAATCCATCAAAACTTGACATGAATCGCATTATGATCACTGAATAATCTGGCGACTCCAATAATTTTTGCCGAAAACAGTTTCGGATTCCTATTTGCTGGTTAACGAGATATTCATCTGCGTTATCCTGAGCTTTATACTGTCGTCCTGGAGAGAAAATACAGTCGGAGATAAAAATAGATATATCATCTTTTGAATGCTTACTAAGCACTTTACTCAAGATCTCAGAAATATCTGAAGAGCCTCTATTGCCTCCTCGCTGTTTAAATACATTTGGCTCCAGATTCTTTATGAACTTCTCTATATCATCTCCTTGATTGATTATTTCGCTGTTTATATAATTCAGTTCAATATTATTCTTATGTGAGGAGCTGTCATTCCTGCCTAAATCTGCCAATTCGATATCTGACAAATAGCTATACACTGCATATTCAAATTCTGTAGCACCAGCTACATACCCATCCATACTACCCGAGTTTTCCATGTAAACTTTGATGTTTGGCGCGGGTAGTGCCTCCTTATTCTTTTGCTGATTAATGTGCTGAGACTCTACTATTGGCTGTGTAGGACCTCCGCAACCCGAACAGAGGATAATCCCAATGGCAAGAAATTTCTTTATGAGCTTAATTTTATCCACGAATGAATCCCTTTGCAATACAATTATTACCACGCATCCCTAATGGCATATTCTAAATAATGGTGTGGGAAGCCGTTGACAACGGAATTTTTCAATCATAATTGCCAACACACCTTATTATTCTTTCCGACAAAATTAAGTTAATCTATGTGATGAACAGACGATTAAATCTTCCTCTTTATGAAATGACAAATAGGGCTTATGAAATGGTGGATTCCTTGCGTAAAGTGATTTCTTCCATCCTGTAGAAAAGCCGCCGCAGCTCGCGAGAAGGAATTTCATCCTGTAGAAAAGCCGCCGCGGCTCGCGAGAAGAATTTTCACCCCTGAAAAAAGCCGCCGCGGCTCGCGAGAGGAAATATCACGCTGTAAAAAAGCTGCCGCGGCTCGCGGGAAGCATTTTCACCCTTGAAAACAGCCGCCGCGACTCGCGGGAAGATTTTTCACCCTGTAGAAAAGCTCTCGCAATTGATTTTTTGTTATCTTTGGGGCCGATGTGTGCCGTCGGAGGAGGAGGGGAGTGAGAGTTGCGACTCCAGGTGATTCTTTAGCTGTCGGAGGGCCACTTTTGAGGCGGTCAGGGGGATGGAAATATTGTTGCGAATGTCCGCCAAGATCAGCTGTTTCTTGCCAATATTTACTTTGTAAACATACTCTCGGTTGATAATAAGCCGTTTACCGGTTCGGATAAACATGGAATCTTCCTCGCCTAATTGTGCGTGAAGGAGCATCTCTAAATGAGAGAGGTTGAACGCAAAAACATGTTCGGTCAAGTCTATCAATACTAAAGTGGTGTAATTCCCTTCGGAAACGGCATAAACAATCACTTCGGGTCTGATTCGAATCAGCTCGTTAGTAGTATTGATGATTACGGGCTTGGCCATAGCTCTTTCGTTTTACTTTCTTTACAAAATTAACGTAATCTGTTCGGTAAAAGGTGACAATTCAAGTACCTTTTTATGAAATGCGCGGTGGGATGTGTGAAGTGTTCGTCTTGTTGCATGAAATGACTTTGTGTTGCAGCCGGTCTTCCCCCTTTATCCGGACCTATTTATATAAAAAAGGTGTAGGGAGCGATTGCATATTATCCTACTATCAGGCTCTCGCATGGCCCTCGGAACGAATAATTGCAATAACCACCCACACCTCATTGAGTATAGTAATCCGCCATCGGATTGCATACCTAACAAAGTGGGGTGTTATCGCTATGACTTTCGTTCCATTGCAAATTTGCGAGATTTGATAGTAGAAGAAGTATAACAATAACACCTTTCGATTCTGAAAATGACCTTCCTCTTCTCTTGTCGCTACAAGACATTTATTGGAAAGTGCTGCCGCAAAGGTAGCTTTTCCTGGGATTATGACCAAGCAAATAGGTTGAAGAACCTTAACGAAATGAGGTAAAACAGGGGAAAATGTCACCAGATGACTAAAAAATATTAAAGCATGGAAGATTTATGCCTTGAAAGTATGCTGTATAACATAAAACCTCTATATTTGCATCGTGTTTTTCATGGTATTAGATTTAAGGTTAACAATTAGAGATTGGCTGTCCGTGATGGATGGCTTTTTTCATTTATAGGGGTTCCTGTTCGTGGAGGCGTTGCACGACGTCGGGGGGCAGGAGCGAAAATTGAAAGAAAATCGCATTTTTTTTGCCGAAGGTATTGCAGGATTCAAAATAATGCGTACCTTTGCACCGCAATCGAGAGAGATTGTGAGGATATTGAAATAAAAATTTGGTGCGTTAGTTCAGCTGGTTAGAATACATGCCTGTCACGCATGGGGTCACGGGTTCGAGTCCCGTACGCACCGCAAGAAGCCTCTGATGCGTGAGCATCGGAGGCTTTTTGTTGCCCATACCCAAACGTTTATTGCCTCCTTGTTATTCAGAAAAATCTTCCGTATTTTTGCGCCACGTTTTTAACAAATAGAATATGCTGACACTCGATAAGATTTATCAAGCTCAATATGCCCTGAAACGGGTGATCCGACGAACCGACCTCATCAGTGCGCCGAATATCAACAAAGCGTCTCAGATTTATTTGAAACCGGAGAATTTGCAAGTGACGGGTTCTTTTAAGGTACGAGGGGCCTGTTTTAAGATCTCGCAGCTGAGCGAGGAGGAGCGTGCGCATGGTGTGATTGCTTGCTCAGCGGGTAATCATGCGCAGGGAGTGGCGCTCGCGGCTACGGCTCATGGCATTAAATCGTTGATTTGCTTGCCGGATAACGCTCCTATCTCCAAGGTTGAGGCTACAAAAAGCTATAGGGCGGATGTGTGTCTCGTGGAGGGGGTGTATGACGATGCGTACAAGCGGGCTTTGGAGTTGCGTGACGCGCATAACTATACCTTTATCCATCCGTTTGATGACGAGGATGTGATCGCGGGGCAAGGAACGATTGGCTTAGAGCTGTTAGAGCAATTGCCTGAGGTAGAGGCTGTGATTGTGCCGATCGGAGGAGGTGGATTGATCAGTGGCGTGGCGTATGCGGTAAAAAATCTGAATCCCCGTATCAAGGTTTATGGTGTGCAAGCGTCTGGGGCGCCCAGTATGCTGAACGCGATAGAGCATGGTAAGATCGAGCGATTGGAGCGGGTGCGTACGATCGCGGATGGTATCGCTGTGAAGGAGCCGGGTGTACATACGTTTGATTACTGTCAGCAATATGTAGATGAGATTGTTTCTGTTACGGAAGACGAGATCTCTACCGCTATCTTGGCGTTGATTGAGCAACATAAGTTGATTGCAGAGGGGGCAGGAGCGGTGAGTGTGGCTGCTGCTATGTTTAATAAGGTGCCCATCCAGGGAAAGAAGACGATCTGTATCGTCTCTGGTGGTAATATCGACGTGACGATTTTGAGCCGTGTGATTGGTCGTGGCTTGCAGAAGTCGGGTCGTTCTTGCGTGATGACGATTGAGCTGGTAGATAAACCGGGGCAGTTGCAGCATGTCTCTGAGATCATTGCCTCTACGGGTGCGAATGTGGTTTCCGTGCATCATGAGCGGGTGAGCCATACGGCGGATATTAACGGATGTTACCTTCGCTTGGAGATGGAGACACGTAACATTCAGCAGATTAACGAGATTCGTCAGCTGCTGACCGTTCATGGCTATAAGATTGTAGAAGGATAAAAGGGAAAGGAGCGAATGATGTTTAAACGTATCAAGGAGTTTTACGACCGATACCTTGCTTGGATCAATGCGTACTGGCTGGTGACGATTGTGTTTTTGATCGTGACGCTGACCGTGGGCGACAGCAGTTTATATAAGCGTTATACCTATGACGAGAAGATCCGAAGCTTGGAAAAAGAGATTGAACATTACCAGAAGGAGATTGAGGTGAATGGCAAGAAACTGAAAGATCTTCATACGGATAAGGAGGGTTTGGAGCGTTTCGCGCGTGAGGAGTATTTCATGAAACGTTCCAACGAGGATGTCTTTATTATTGAGGAGGATTGATGCGCTTATGAAGAAAATACGTACGATCCTATTTGTGGTTTCTGCCTGTTTGGTGTTGGCGGGAGCGGCGCTTTATCTCACGCAATGGACGGTTGCGCCTTATCTGTTTGCGGTGGGTGCAGCGGGAATTGCGGTTAATTATCTGACCACTCCGGTAGGGGATTTGGATTTTCGTGGCCGACGTTTGCATCGGTTCAACGTGATGGCCGGTTTCTTGATGGTAGTGGCTTCCGGTTTTCAGTTCAATGGGCGTAAAGAGTGGGTCATTTGCCTATTCATCGCTGCGATCTTGCAACTTTATACCGCCTTTGTCTCTCCCAAGAAGGAATAAAAAAAGGCTGTCGAAATGAATCGGCAGCCTTTATTGTGTTTAAATAATCTATGCTTATTTAGCAGGTGTGGAGTAGTTTCTGTTCAAGAACTCGAGCAACTCCGCAGTGATGTCGTAAGTGTCACCGGCCAACAGGATATTGTCGCCAACGGTGTTGCTGAATATCACCTGGAAGCCCTTGTCCTGGTTGAAGGCACGCAGCTGAGAAACAATCGTATCTCGCAACTGCTCGTTCAGTTTTTGCTGCTCTTGCATTAACTCTTGTGCCAACTGGTTGTCGAGATTCTGTAACTCTTCCTGTTTCTTCAAGAGGCGCTGCTGCTCTTGCTCAGCCCGTTCACGCGTCAAGAAGGCATTGTTCTCGATCTTACGCTGGAAGTCTTTCATCTCACTCTCCAAACTACGTGCTTTCTGTGTGATGTTGGCGCGCGAGTTCTCTTGCTTCTTCAGGATAATCTCGTTCAGATCTTTGGAATAGTTGTAATTGAGCAACAAGGAATCCACATTGACATAAGCTATCGGCAACAAGGCCGTCGCATCTTCCGCAGAAGCGAAAGTTCTCGTTACACCAGATTCCTTCTTGTCGGAAAATTGCATGACATACAAAATTACGACAGCCACTGCTAACACACCGTTGATAACGTAGTTGATGTTCCTCATAAAGTGAAATTTAATTCTTATGTTTTTTATTCTTTTGTTTCTCGCATTAAGTCATAGAGCCCCTGCTGCCTCGTTGCCATCCGATCCATTGTCTTGGCACAATAGATGCCTTTCTTGCCCAATGCCCGATTGCCTTCGATGTGCGTATTGGGGAATTTGCCTCCTTTCACGAAGATGATCTTCACGCACAGCAATAGGACGCTGAAAAAAAGAATTATGACCGTAAATAATAACGTTGTAAGCATTTTCTCTATATTTGTGGACGCAAATATAAGCGTTTAAGTGATTAGTAAGTGCCTTTTGGGCATTTAATTCTACTTTTTTTCAAACTCAACGCTTCTCTTTGCAATTTTATTAACGTTGATGTAGTACCAACAAAACATTATAACAGAATGGAAATAACTGATTTAAGACCAAACATTGTATGGAAATACTTCCATGAGGTAACTCAAGTGCCCCGTCCGTCAAAGAAGGAGGGCAAAATGATCGCTTTCTTGGAGTCGTTCGCAGAGGCGCATCATATCGCAATCAAAAAAGACGCAGTTGGCAACATCTTGATGTCGAAACCGGCCACTCCGGGTATGGAGAATCGCCCCGTTGTGGTGTTGCAGTCGCACATGGATATGGTCTGCGAAAAGAACAATGATACGAAACATGATTTCGACAACGATCCGATTGAGACAGTGATCGATGGTGAGTGGCTGCGTGCGAATGGTACGACCCTGGGCGCTGACAACGGCATCGGTGTGGCTGCCGAGTTGGCCTTGTTGGCTTCGAAGGATATTGAGCATGGCCCGATTGAGTGCCTGTTTACGGTAGATGAAGAGACTGGCTTGACGGGTGCGAAAGCGGTGCAAGAGGGCTTCATGACGGGTGATATTTTGTTGAACCTCGATAGCGAGGATGAGGGTGAGATCTTTATGGGTTGCGCTGGTGGTAAGGATACGCAGGCCACTTTCCATTATACCCCAGTTCCCGCGCCTGAGGCATTGCATTATGTCCGTATTGATGTGAAAGGATTGAATGGTGGTCATTCCGGTGGTGAGATCCATAAGGGTTTGGGTAACGCTAACAAGATTTTGGTGCGTTATCTCTATCTATTGCGTCAGCAATGCCCGTTCGTGCTTTGCGAGATTGATGGTGGAAACCTGCGCAATGCGATCGCCCGTGAGGCCCATGCGGTGATCGGCGTGCCTACGGAGCACAAGGAGACGGCCCGTGTCTTGCTGAACCATTTCGCGGCTGACGTGGAGAATGAGTTGAAGCATGTGGATAAGAACGTGCGACTGATTATGGAATCTGTGGAGCGTCCGGCTTTCCAGATTGATAATGAGACCGCTGAGAAGGTGATTCTCGCTATGCATGCTTGCCCGCACGGCGTGATCGGTATGAGTCACGACATCGAGGGATTGGTGGAGACATCAACCAATTTGGCCTCTATCAAGATGAAAGAGGAGAACACCATCTTAGTAGGAACCAGCCAACGTAGCTCAATCGAATCTTGCAAGCTCGCGGTAGCCAATCAAGTAGCCGCTACCTTTAAATTGGCCGGTGCGGAGGTTCGCCACGGTGATGGTTATCCCGGATGGGCACCTAACCCCGATTCAAAGATCTTGAAGGTGGCTCAGGAGAGCTATAAGCGTTTGTTCGGTAAAGAGGCGAAGATCAAGGCAATCCATGCCGGCTTGGAGTGTGGCTTGTTCTTGACTAAGTATCCGCATTTGGATATGATCTCGTTCGGGCCTACGTTGCGTGATGTGCATTCGCCTAACGAGCGTATCGAAATCAAGACGGTGGAGCTTTGGTGGCAACATCTGACTGATTTGCTGAAAAGCATCCCGGCCAAATAATAAATAGGTTGCTTATACGTTATCAAAGAGGAATGGTTTGCCACTCGATGGCCCATTCCTCTTTTTTATTGTGAAGCGAAGATGAAAAGATCGACATACATAGTGTGCAGTTTGCTGGTAGGATGGTTGAGCCTTCTCTTTGGATGTGAAGGTTTAGAGGAGCATTATGCCACCAATCCCGCCTACCGGTTGAGTTTCTCGATGGACACGTTAGCCTTTGATACAGTGTTTAGTGGCATCGGTTCAGCCACTCGGCAATTCATGGTGTATAACCCCAATAACGAGCCTTTGGATATGGAGCAAGTGATGCTGGCGAGTGGAGAGGCTTCCGGTTTTCGTATGAATTTGGATGGGCGCAAGGGCAGCCGTTTTGACCATGTGGGCATTGCGGCACATGACAGTATGTATGTATTCGTGGAGGTGACGGTGAATCCAAATGGACAAAACCAACCGCTGTTGATTCAAGATTCCGTGCTTTTCGACGTGAATGGCATTCGTCAGTCGGTGCTGTTGGAGGCGTATGGGCAGGATGTACATCTCTGCAAAGGGGGATTGACATTGGCACAAGATACCCTGTTCGCGGCTGACCGTCCTTACTTGATTTATGATAGCTTGGTGGTGGCTGAGGGAGCTACCTTGACCTTGGCTGATGGCGTGACTTTCTATATGCATGATCAAGCTAATCTCATCGTTTATGGCACGTTACAGGCAAAAGGTACGCAAGACAACCCGGTGACGCTGCGGGGCGATCGTTTGGATTATATCTTGAATGATGTGTTGCCGTATGACCGCACGCCGGGGCAATGGGGCGGTATTCGTTTCCGGGCCTCCAGCTATCAGAACTTGTTGGCATATACGATTGTACGCAATGGCACGAATGGCATTATTTGTGATCCGGCTATGCCTGATCAACCGAAGCTGCGGTTACGTCATGCGCAGATCACGAACATGGCGAACGACCTGTTAGTGGCTGTGAATAGCGATGTGGAGGCGACGGATACAGAGTTGAGTAATGCCGGCGGCAGCGTCGTGACGCTCATTGGGGGAAACTACTATTTTGCGCATTGCACGATGGCCAATTACATGAGCTTGACCTCCCGTCAAAGCATCAGTGATGAGACGACCTTGGATAGCAAATGCCTCTATCTGTTGCATGATGCGACTGTGAACGGGCAAGGCCCTTATCCTATTCAGAAGGCTTATTTCGATAACTGTTTGATTGACGGAAGTTTTGGTGCAGGAGATTTGTTGACGAGCGGCGAGATACAGCTTTCAGCAGGCGATTATGATTATCGTTTCAACCATTGTGTGCTCAGAGCGAAGCCATCGAATGATAGTCGCTTCAACGAGGTGATCTTCGTCTCGGAAGGCCCGCAATATCGGCAGACAGGTGGCAAGGTAAATAAATACGCTTATGACTTCCGGTTAGATACAGTGGCTGCGCCCGGTGTAGGCCATGCGGATGTGGCAGTCAGTCGGTTGTATCCGTTGGATCGGTATGGCGTGAACCGTTTAGAGAGTGCCAATGGCCCTACTATTGGTGCTTATGAGTTTGTACCGAAAGAGGCGGAGGAGGCGAAACAGCCGTGATGACTTTCCGGCTGGCGCTGTTCGTGCTGTGTGCCTTTATAGGGGTACCATCGGCTTGTGGGCAACGCCTTTTTCGGGTAATCAGTTATAATGTTGAAAATCTTTTTGACACGCAAGATAATCCCTTGGCGGATGATGAGGAGTTCTTGCCGCAAGGACAACGCCATTGGACTCCCAAGCGGTATAATCACAAGTTGCAGCAATTAGCGAAAGTCATCACGGCTGCGGGCGAATGGACGGAACCAGCCTTGGTTGGTTTGTGTGAGATAGAGAATGATTCAACCCTTTATCAGCTTTGTCACCGTACGCCTTTGCGTACCCAAACCTATCGCTATGTGTGCAGTGATACCGATGATCCGAGAGGTATTCGGGTGGCCTTGCTTTATCAGCGGGATCAGTTTGCTTTGGTAGGATATGAGTCGCTGCGAATCCCTTTTCGAGGAGGGCGGAAGCGCAGTCGCCCGTTGTTGCATGTGTGGGGTCGTGTGGTAACAGGCGATACCTTGGATGTATTTGTTTGCCATTTCCCCTCTCGCTCGGGTGGACAGTTGGAGAGTGAATCGTTTCGCATGGATGCGGCTCGTCATTTACGTAGGGCTTGCGATTCGCTTTATCGGCTTCGCCAGCATCCCCATCTGATAGCCATGGGAGATTTGAATGATACACCTACCGATCGGAGTTTGTTAGAAGGATTGAAAGCCCAACCCTATACGCCTAAGCTGACCTCTCCTATGACCGATACACTGACGCTTTATAATCTTTTTGCGACAAGGCGCACCGGGCAACCGGAGGGATCACATAAATATCAAGGTGCTTGGAGTCAGTTGGATCATTGCTTGGTGGATGGTTCGGTGTTGCAAGCGAACGCTACGTTTCGATTGCGTCCGGAGGGAGTACGGATCTTTGATGCGGATTTTCTTTGGACAACCGATAAGACCTATGTCGGGCGTCGGCCCAAGCGAACCTTTTATGGCTTTACCTATGAAGGGGGATTTAGCGACCATTTACCCTTGATTGTCGATTTTTATTTACATTTGCCCGCTGAAAAGGAAAAAGACAACGAATGAATTGGAGAAGCACATTACAAATGGGGTTGGTGGCTTGGTTGAGCCTTTTGCCTGGGGCGATAGGGGCACAAGAACTGCTGAATCCTTTTGATTTTCCCATTTTACTGAGCGGTAGCTTTGGCGAGTTGCGAAGCAATCATTTCCATTCCGGCATTGATTTCAAGACACAAGGGGCGGAGGGAAAAGCGATCCATGCCGTGCAAGAGGGTTATGTGGCTCGTATTGCGGTAAGCCCTTGGGGATATGGCAATGCGCTCTATTTGGCGCATCCCGATGGAACGACCACTGTTTATGGCCATTTGCAACGCTTTAATGCGCGTATTGCTGCCTATCTGAAGGAACAACAATATGCGCAAGAGCGTTTTCAGGTGGATCTCTCTTTGACACCGGATCAGATTCCGGTGAAGGCCGGTGAGGTGGTGGCCTGGAGTGGCAATACAGGAAGCTCCGCTGGCCCTCACCTTCATTTTGAGGTGCGTGATACCGAGAGCGAGGAGGTGCTTGATCCGCTTGAACGCTATATCGATCAAGTGGCTGATACACGTCCGCCGAGAATCCATGGGTTGATGGTAGTGCCTATGCCTGGTAAAGGCGTGGTGAATGGTAGCGCACGGAAGTTGAAGCCGACATTGATCACAGCCAAGAATGGAAAGCAGTCGGTGCAAGGACGTATTGAGGCTTGGGGAGAGATTGGTTTGGCGTTGAGGGCCAACGACTATATGGATAACACTACGAATGTGTATGGTGTGCGGGTGATCCGTCTCAGTGTGGATTCAACGGAGGTTTTTCATAGCGATTTGGATCGTTTCGCGTTCAGTGAGACACGCTATCTCAACAGCTGGGTGGATTATGAGGAGTGGCAAACCAACCATGCCTTCTACATGCGTAGCTTTATAGAGCCGGGTAATCGTTTGCGTTTTCTGGAGGCGGAGGAAAAAGGCATCATCCGCATTGATGAGCCAAGAACCTATCAAGTGGTTTATACCTTAGCGGATTTGGCGGGTAATACCACCCATTTGGCTTTTCAAATCGTGGGTAAGCCACAAGACATTCCGCAACCAGACACTACCGGTACGGAACTGTTTCATTGGCAGAGCGAGAATCGTTTTGGAGCGAAGGGCATTCGGTTGACCATTCCGAAAGGGAACTTATATAATGATGTGGCTTTCCGGTATAGTGTGAAGGCGGATAGTAATGCCTTGGCGGCTACGCATCGTTTGCATGACAAGCCAGTTGCCTTGCATCAACGGGCTCAACTCTCGCTCTTCTTGCAACATGACACGTTGGCGGAGAAACGGCAATATGGGGTGGTACGCTTGCAAAATGGACGAGTTTCCTGGATAGGAGGAACCTATCGCAAAGGATGGGTCGATGCCGAGATCCGAGAACTGGGTGAATATACCATTCGGCAGGACACGGTACCACCTCGCATCACGCCGCTGAAACCCAAGAAGGGAGGTGCTACCCAGCGTTTGCAATTCCGCTTGACCGACAACTTGAGTGGCGTGGAGCGTTATCGAGGAGAGATAGATGGCCAATATGCCCTCTTTGAGATGGATGCTAAATCGGTGATTACCTATAGGTTTGATCCTGATCGCTTAACAAGGGGCAAACATCAGTTGAAATTAACCGTGACAGATGCTTGCGGCAATGAAGCCGTACATACGGAAACTTTCACTTGGTAGCGCCATAAATGGATAAAGTATTGCTTTTTTAGTAAAAAAAGAGGCGCGTAGTTGCAATACAGAAAGAAATTCGTACTTTTGTTACCGGTTAATACAAAGGGAAACCTGGGTTGATAACAAACCGATAATCAAAACATCAAAATAGATTTACAAACATGGAAAACAAGGACTTGTTAGACAAAGTGAGAAGTAAGGCACAAGGATGGCTTACGAACAGTTATGATGAAGAGACACGTGCGCAGGTGCAGGCGTTGCTCGACAGTGAGGATCCGACGGAGTTGATCGAATGCTTCTACAAGGATCTGGAGTTTGGTACGGGTGGCTTGCGTGGCATCATGGGCGTGGGCTCAAACCGCATGAATATCTATACGGTAGGTGCTGCTACACAGGGACTTTCTAACTACTTGAAGCAAGAGTTTGCTGATTTGGATCAGATCAAGGTGGTGATTGGTCATGATTGCCGTAACAACAGCCGCAAGTTTGCAGAGATCTCTGCCGATATTTTCTCAGCAAATGGCATCAAGGTTTATTTGTTTGAGAGCTTGCGTCCGACGCCGGAGATGTCTTATGCGATCCGTAAGTTGGGTTGCCAGAGCGGTATCATCTTGACGGCTTCTCACAATCCGAAAGAGTATAATGGATACAAGGCTTATTGGAGCGATGGTGCACAGATGATCGCACCGCACGATAAGAACACGATTGCTGAGGTAAACAAGGTTCATGGCGCTGACGATATTAAGTTCAAGGGCAACAAGGAGTTGATTGAGATTATCGGTCAGGAGATAGATGATCAATATATCCAAGATTTGACAACGATCAGCTTGTCAAAGGAGGCGATTGCACGTCACCACGACATGAAGATTGTTTACACACCGATCCACGGTACAGGTGTGAAGTTGGTACCCGCTGCTTTGAAGGCGTTTGGCTTTACGAATGTGATTCACGTTCCGGAGCAGGATGTGGTAAGCGGTGATTTCCCCACGGTTGTTTCTCCGAACCCCGAGGAGCCGGCAGCGTTGGCCATGGCCGTTGAGAAGGCGAAAGAGGTGGATGCAGACATCGTAATGGCTTCTGACCCCGATGCGGATCGTGTAGGTGCGGCTGTGAAGAACAACGAGGGCGAGTGGGTGCTGTTGAATGGTAACCAAACCGCTTTGATGTTCGTTTACTACCTGATCACTCGTTGGAAAGAGTTGGGTAAATTGCAGGGCAAGGAGTATATCGTGAAAACCATCGTGACGACCGAGACTATCAAGGCAATCGCAGAGAAGAACGGTGTGGAGATGTATGACGTTTATACCGGCTTCAAGTGGATTGCGAACGTAATGCGTGAGAACGAGGGTAAGAAGGCTTACATCGGCGGTGGCGAGGAGAGCTACGGTTTCTTGTGCGAGGACTTCGTACGTGATAAGGATGCCGTTTCTGCTTGCGCTATCTTGGCAGAGATCGCTGCTTGGGCAAAGGATCAAGGTTTGAGCATGTACAGTTTGTTGCAGAAGATTTATGTGGAGTATGGCTTCTCAAAGGAGAAGGGTATCTCTGTCGTGAAGAAGGGCAAGAGCGGTGCTGAGGAGATCGAGGCGATGATGAAGCGTTTCCGTGAGAATCCGGTGGCTGAAATCGCTGGTTCTAAAGTGGTTGCTTTCTACGACTACGCTACGTTGAAGGGTCAGGATTATGTAGAGAACGAGGTCGTTACCTTGGACATGCCGACAACTTCCAACGTATTGCAATACTTCACTGAGGATGGTACGAAGATCTCTATCCGTCCTTCTGGTACGGAGCCGAAGATCAAGTTCTACTGCGAGGTGCACTCAAAGGTGAAGAGCGCTGAGGAGTTGCCCGCTGCTGATGCGGCTGCTGCAGAGAAGATCAATCAGATCAAGGCCTCTTTAGGTTTGGATTAATCGTTTGATTCGATCATAAATAGAAAAGGCTGTACCAATCGGTGCGGCCTTTTTTATAGAACGGGTTGGATTCTCTAATAGGTTTGATTTCTATTACTCCTTAATTCCGCAACTTAATTCATTAAAACTCGCTTATAATTCTAATGCCATCTTTATTAGCAATCATAAGGTTTCCGGATGCCGTCGAACGATCGTTTGACGGCAATCAAGCGATTGACTGATGGACATCAAACGTCGTTTGATGCCGTCCGGACGTTTTCCGAAGCATTGTTCTTCACTGATTTCATATATAGTCATGAAGCCATATACACTATTACCTGCTTGAATTCTCAATTCTCCAGTAAATATCCCCTTACAAGAGTTGCATAGCGATACAACTTTCGCTTTGATTGTTCCAAGCATGGCCACACTCTACAAGATCGCTGCCGCCATGGAACTTTCCGTGGAGTTGAGACCTATATAACTCATATCCATTCCCTTACGACGAATCGAGGCGCGTCTGCATAATATAGTGTCGAAATAATGTGATATTTTGTTCTTGACTCACAACCATTCAGATCATGTGGATCCTGTGGTAGTGGATCTCTTTTGGGCAACCGGAAAAATAAACTAAGCTGTGCGCTACGGTGTACGGCTTTCTTTGTCTTGTTAAAGATGGTACAGAGCACCAGGGCAGTGGTTGAATAATACATCGGTGTCTTTGCGGGCATCGACCCGCAATCCCATACTCAGCACCAGCACCAAACCAAGTTCGGTGAACGTCATAGCTAACGCTAATCCGAGATTAGGGCTGCACCGAGTTTGGTTTAGAGGAGCACCGAGTTTGGTATAGAGGAAGAGCGGAGG
This sequence comes from Parabacteroides distasonis, assembly GCA_021531385.1. Taxonomy (GTDB): domain Bacteria; phylum Bacteroidota; class Bacteroidia; order Bacteroidales; family Tannerellaceae; genus Parabacteroides; species Parabacteroides distasonis_C. The sequence goes on from JAFBIR010000004.1 coordinate 164,983, forward strand.
AGCTTCGGACATACTACGGGGTAGAGTGAGTGGAAAGTGATTATCCCTTTCCACAGCTCCTTGGAACTCATTTCAAAAATAATGCGGCCTGTGGAATCAATGTGGGCAACACATTCCTCGTTATCAATCCCAATAGGTGCGTATTGTGACTGATGAAGTGATTACAGTTAAGCCATGTCTCATTTTTCTTATCCACGTTGTTTTCAATACAATTTAGCGAGAAATCTCCAACTGCTTCACTTAATATCGTTAAATTCATTACCTTTACATTTGGAATAACAACGTTAGTAAAATGGAAGATAATAATAGACTGAAAATCGTCTTGGCAGAAAAGAAGCAAACTAACAAATGGCTTGCGGGACAATTAGGGGTATATCTTACAACCGTGTCGAAGTGGTGTACCAATACCTCTCAGCTGGATCATAGGATGCTCACACAAATTGCCAACCTTTTAGAAGTAGATATTTCATATTTGCTTTGGCCTACAAAATAGCTTTAGACATGGGTATAGTAATGAAATATATAGTTGATAATTCTGATAATAGGATATTGTCATACGATACCCTTAAACAGGTTATTGACGAAAGTAGTCAAGACATTTTCGGTGACTACGATGATCATGAGGAAGACTCTAAACAGAAAACGTCTAAACCTTGCTTTGCAGAAACGGAACCTTCAACTACAGGAATGCACAGCATTGACATGGAACAGGTCGCAAAGAAACAGGATAAAAGTCCTTTCAAGTATTTTCTGGATGGTTCACGTCATGTCTATAAAACTTGCGATATGGTTATTGCTGGGAATGTATATCCTGTAGTGGCTGGGCAAATAATAGTTGGCTGTTGCAAGAGAGAAGATAGAAATATATTAAAACATGATTTTATCAGAAAGATTGTTCTTGCTGTTCCCCAACAATTCGTATATGATAAGCAAAATGGCCAGACAGAGAACTACCTTCGGAAAAGGTGTATTGAAATCAATGAGGAGATTAAGAAGCATTCAACTCATTTTCAATTTGAATTCTCTCGACTGATTTGCTATAATACCGATGGAGATATTGAACAGGGCAGGAATAAGTATTTGCATCAGGCTATAACCGTCATTCAGAACGAAATGATGGATCAAGAACAAATTATGGTGGGTCGTCTCTGTACTAGTGAAGATAATATTCTTAACAACGCATCATGGCTGGTTAAGGATGGAACTCTTGAGTATAAGAGGGAGTTTACTAATCGACCTGATGAAAATTTAGACATAGCCCAATACAAGCATAAGCTTAAGAATGTGATTGGTATTTCCAAAAACTTTGATGCGGAATTGTTGAGTAGTCAAGAACCCAAAATTGGAAAAATAATTGCAGAGCTTCCTCCTTATCATCGGACGAATGCTTATCGTTATATACATCAGAAGAAAACATATTGTGTGTGGTACTTAAGATTAAGAAACACCCCAAATAGAGCAACAAGGTATTCGGACGTTGTAAAAGTAGAGTTTATTATGCCAAACGAGACACCAATAAGTTCTGGGCATATAGATACCATATCTACTCATTTGATTAATGAAGCATACCCAGTGTGTTTCGGAAAAGATACGAGATGGGCAAACCATCTTTACCCTGTTTATCTGACAGAGGCATTCTGTAAATCTCAGTATATGAATGATAGCATAATCGTAAAAATGATATAATCTCATGAATGTTCAAGTTATTGGAAAGGTCTCAGCTACAGAAAAGAACCCGTCAACAATGGATGAGTTCTATTTTTGGACAAGAGCTGGATTTAAGTTGAATACGTTTGACGTTGTCAAAGTACACCATCTTGAAAGCTCTATAACTTATGGAGTTGTACAGTCTATAAACCATGTTACTGATTCTACAAGTCACATGGCCAGTTACATATCGTCTGACTTCGGTGACTTGTCTGAAACGCATAAAGGAAATACCAATCGTTTGCAATTCAACTATGTCAAAGTGCAAGTGGTAGGCAACACAAAGAATATTTATACTCCCGTCCTACATGATTCATGCGTTGAAACCTGTGATGTATCTGACATTCAAGTAGCTTTAGGTCTTAAGGATGTCAAGAATCCATTGCGATGTGGCTACTTGGAAATGTATGATCAAAAGGTTCCTGTAGATATTAATGCCAACTTTGTTGTTGGTCCTGATGGGGCGCATTTGAACATTTCTGGCATTTCAGGGCTTGCATGTAAAACATCTTATTGTATGTTTTTGCTTAATTCTTTGCAGCAGAAATATTCTAAGATGAGTCCTAATGACGATGATTACAAGTCGGTAGCTTACGTTATATTTAATGTTAAGGGACAAGACCTATTGTCTATAGATGAAAAAGGTTCCTTGTCTGAAACTGACAAGAAGATTTATGACGAAGATCTTCAAATGTCTGCCACACCATTTAAGAATGTGCGTTTCTTCTATCCATATTCGGATAGTAAGGAATATCATCATGTACAAACATTTGGCAATTGGGATGCTATTGTATCAAAGCAAATGGCCAAAAACAAAGCTTCGATATTCAAATACACATTCAATGCTTGCAAAGAAAAGCTCTCATACATTTTTGCAAATGAGGAAGATTCCACAGGGCAATCCAATACAATGGAAAGTATTATTAGTTATATCGAAAATGAACGAGAGCCTTTTATTGGCATTAGTTCATGGGAGACCCTGCTAAAAAAGATAAAATATGTTTTAGAGACAAAAGACTGTGGAGCAAGAAGCGACATCGCTTTATCGTCGTGGAAGAAATTCAGTCGTATAATAAACAAGGTAATTAGTGATAAAGTCTTTAATGACAATCTTACTGAAGAAGCTCATGAGTTGATTATGGCAGAATCGCTACGTGAAATAAAGCCCAATGAAGTGTATGTAATTGACATAGCTCGCTTAGAAGAGAAATCACAATCATTTGTCTTTGGTGACATTATGGAGACTCTTCACGAAATGATGAGCGCAAAGAATATACCTGGTATGCCTGACAAAATAGTCGTATTTGTTGATGAACTTAATAAGTATGCATCGACAGACATTCCCAAGAGTTCCCCTATCCTCCGTCAACTGTTAGAAATTACGGAAAGAGGACGTTCGTTAGGCCTAATACTCTTCTCCGTCGAGCAGTTCCGTAGTGCCATTAATGACAGGATTACAGGAAACTGCGCAACGGCTGCATATGGAAGAACCAATTACGTAGAGGCTGCAAAATCCGATGTTCGCAGTCTTAAAGAGATTACAGGCAAGATGACGCGACTAACACCTGGCGAATATATTATTCAAAATCCAGCTTTACGCTCTCTTGTTAACATTAAGTTTCCTCATCCAACATATAAAGAGAATAAATAATGGAAGGCTATTCAAGTAAATCGGGTAAGAAACTCATGATGATTTGTATGGGCAATAACTATACAAATCCAATGGTCGTGTATAGAGAGTACATTCAGAATGCTTGCGATGCTCTTTACGATGCTGTTCGGAAGGATATTGTTAAAGAATCATCCGACAAATTCATATCTGTTGGCATAGATGAAGCGAATCGCGAGGTTCGTATCATAGATCGTGGCACGGGAGTAAGAAAAGAAGACATCGGACCAATTCTTGTGAATATAGGTTCTTCATTCAAGGATGGAATTGATGATATTGGAACGTATGGCATTGGCCGATTGGTCGGTGCAAACTGGTGTGACAAAATTACTTTTGAAACCAGTTACAAGGGCGAGTCAGAGAAATCCATACTTACTTTTGATTCTTTGAAAGCCCGTCAATTGTGTAATTCTAAAGAATGTACGATGAGTTTGGATGAGATAAATGATGCTGTAACATCTTGTGTTTATCATCCGGAAGATCCAAATTTGCATTATATGAGAGTTACGCTGCATAATGCCAATAATGAACTTCTTGATATAGACAATGTTAGAGAATATTTATCAGAGGTCGTTCCTGTTGGCTATGAATTTGAATTTGAAGATACTATTCTGTCACCAGCGTTTGAAACTTACCCCGAATTTAAGGATTTGCTTTCTAAAGAAAGAGTCTGTATCATAGATGTCAATACAGACTATCAGATATTGAAATCATATAGTCCACAAATAGAGTTTACAGGAAACGACAAGAGAAATCTAACTCGTCTCAGTTTCTTCAAGATTGAAGACGATGATTACGGTTTACTCGCATGGGGATGGTATTCGCTGTGTGAGCGACCAGACCAAATGAATGAGGTTAAATTCAGACATATACGGCTCCGTAAACACAACATGGTGGTTGGGGATGTCGATTATCTAAACAATTGTTTCAAAGGAACTGCCAGCCCGAACTATTTTGTGGGCGAACTGTTCGTAGTGCATCCTAATATAACTCCGACAGGATCAAGAGATGGACTTAATGATTCTACGGAAAAGTCTCTTCTGTTTTTGCATCTAAAAGATAAGTTCAAGCAACTTTACGACGAATACAATAAACTGAGCAAGCTTGGAAGCCAGGCATTAAAGCCACTTTGTACTGCTTTAGTTGATGAACAAAAATTAAAGGTCAAACTAAAAGATGCTGATGAAGATGATGCTCAGGAAATCAAAACCAAACTAAAAGAAGCTAGAAAAAACATCAGCGATGCAAAGGATGAACTAAAAGCAAAAATGGATGATATTTCCAAGTATGCCAATATGTCTATCTTGGCCGAAGACATCGTTACATACTGGGAAAAAGATATGCGAAAAAAAGTTTCGGAAGTAAATGCCAAATCAAAGCCGGGACATAAAATCGATGGAGTTAGTCTGAAAAAGATTGTAGAAGAAGCTCAGAAAGAACAAAACAAGGGCAAAGAAAAGGAAAACAATCCCTCTTCTGAAACGCCATCTTCTGCTTCTAACAACGCAACAACAACCACCAAAGAGAATAGCGAACCCAAAGAAACCGATAGATATAAAGTGTTGGGCAAGGATGGATGGAAACTAATGAAATTGGTATATTCCGTTCTTGACTCAAATAAAAATATTGACCCAAAATCATTGGGAAAGATAAAAAAAGCATTAGAAAAGAAAATATTGAGATAATGAATCGCAAGATACTCCTTGTTGAGCCCAATTATAAGAATAAGTTCCCTCCTGTGGCACTCATGAAGCTATCGACCTACTACAAGTCGAAAGGCGATTGTGTCGTTTTTTACAAAGGAGATATTAAGGCTTTTATCATTAATCAGATTACAGAACAATGTATAGCAAAGCTGAACAGTGTTCAGCCTGACTATAACTGGAAAATAAAACATGATGTTATTTTCAACTACATATATACGAGGAAAAGTATGTATATTGAGGCATTGAATCTTGAAACCTTTGAATGTGCTCAAATTCTTACCAATTGGGTGAAGTATTATAAAGATTACTATTGGAAGAAAACATACGAGAAAGAACCTGAGTGGGACAGAATTTGTGTTACTACTCTATTCACGTTTTATTTCGACATTACAGTAAGGACAATCAACGAACTAAAACCTTTGGCCAAATCTACGAAAGACATAATGGTTGGAGGTGTTCTTGCAACCTTACAATCTGAGGAAATAGAAAAGGCAACCGGCATTGTGCCCCATAAAGGATTGTTAATTACCCCAGGCGAATTGGACGAAGGAGACACGCAGATCATTGATCAATTGCCATTAGACTACACGATTTTGGAGGAAACAGACTACAAATATGACATGTCGAATGCGTATTATGCGTATTTGACAAGAGGCTGTATTCGCCATTGTTCTTTTTGTGCTGTATCAAAACTGGAACCACATTATCAGGATTATATCCCATTGCAAGATAGAATAAAGGAAGTGGAAGACATTTGTGGCCCACAAAAGAATCTACTGCTAATGGATAATAACGTGTTGGCTTCAAAGGCTTTTGATAAAATCATCGAGGAAATCATTGCATGTGGTTTTCAAGCCGGAGCTACCTATACTGAGCCAGATTTGCTAAAGTTATCCATAGATAATCTCATAAAAGGACGCAATGACAGGGGGTATATCAGAAAGACCCAACGATTAATGTGTGATTATCTTCAATCCATAAAGGATAAAGAATTATCGTACAAGGTTTATTGCGCAATGGAGAATAACCATGTGCTGAAATATGAGACCTCTACCAAGAAGGCCTTATTGCAGGCATACTCGGAATTCAAGGAGGATTATGAGAACAGGAACGTACCATTCAAACGCCCACGACAACGAACCGTAGATTTTAATCAAGGGGTTGACGCAAGGCTTTTCACACCTCATATTGCGAAACAATTATCACGTATAGCTATATCCCCTTTAAGGATTGCATTCGATAGTATGTCGGTTAAAGAACCATACCTAAATGCAATTAGGATGTGTGCATCTAACGGTTTGAGGAATTTTTCAAATTACCTGCTATATAATTTTAAGGATGAGCCGATAGATTTGTATCGCAGAATGAGAATTAATGTTGAATTGTGCGAAGATCTAAATGTGAATATCTATTCTTTTCCGATGAAGTATCATCCTTTATACGGAGAGCATAGCCATGACAGGAATTACATTGGCGTGCATTGGAATAAGAAGTATATTCGCGCCGTCCAAGCCGTACTTAATAGTACAAAAGGTATGATTGGCAGGGGATTGTCATACTTTTACAAGGCCTTTGGCAATACAGAAGAGGAATTCTATACTTTGCTGGAAATGCCAGATACATATATAATTTACAGGTTCTTCTTTGAATGGCTCGATACAAAAGGCCATCCATTGTCTATGTGTAAATGGCGTGAGGCAATTTCTGAGTTAAATGCCGAAGAGCAATCGCTTTTGTTCAGCATTATCCATGCGGAGAATTTTACGCAACCAGATTCTTCCGCTGATTATGGTGAGCGTGTTAATTATGCCTTGTCGTTCTATAAGAACTATAGAGATGACATATCAGAGAGCGATGGTTCTTTGTATTCTCTAAAGAAAGAGTTTGACTCAATCCCCAAAGCCGAATTGAATTATATAAAAACAAGTGGTAATGGAATCATTGTTAGGCACAATGGATTTCAAATCGCGAATGAAAAATCTTGATTGATATGAAGAAGCAAACAAAACTCAGCATACAGTGGTTTTATACTCTTCTTGAACGAGGAGAGTGTGATATTATGGACTTCAAGGAACAATTGGAGGACAAAACGGCATTCGGAAAGTCACTGAAGAACTTTGCCTCTAAATACGATGAGACGGCCAGGGATGTGGTTGCTTTTGCCAATAACAAAGGAGGATTCCTTTTTATTGGTATCGTGGATGGTACCAAAGAAATCAATAAGGACTTCGTGTATAACAATGAGAAGGTATTCGACTTGATTCACCAGATTCAAGATCGTACCGAACCCACGATAACACTAATCCCGCATAAAATCAATGTGGAGGGGAAAGACTTACTTGTGCTTGAAGTTCCTTTCTCTACACAACTTCATCGTACAAGCCGAGGAGAGTTCCTTATACGTAGCAATGACGGAAACCGTCCGATAGAGCCTTACGAGATGGCCACAATCATGTCAGAAAAGGGTTTGATCGTATATGACCAAAAGACGTGGCGCATATCTGGAGAATGGTTGGACGAAAAACGCCTTTCCAACTTGCACGACATGATAGAAGCCAAGAATGCCGACAGTCCATATTTGGACAAGAGTCGTGAGGATTTGCTGGACTCCCTTGGCCTAACAAAGGACGAAGGGAATGAGTCTTTGCCAACTACAACAGGATTATTGTTTGTCGGCAATCAAACAGCCCTCCGGGAACTGCCGTTCTACGAGGTGAAGTATATTCATTACTTTGAGGACGGAACATATAGACCTTACGAATACAAAGGCAATATAATTGAAGTTGCCAAAGCTTGCTTTGTACAATTGAAAGCGGAGATTAAGCAAAAGGAGTATATTTTTGGACTGTTCCGTGAATACGTAGAAGACTATTCCGAGATTGTCATACGCGAGTTGCTTATCAATGCGCTGGCACATAGAAGTCTTAGCAGACAACAGATAGTAGAGATTCGCAAGTATGATGACGGTGGATATTTGGAGATTGAAAGCCCTGGTACATTTCCCGATGGTGTTACCGTAAACAATTATCTCAGAAAGACAAATCCACGCAATCCGAATGTGATGGATATCCTACGTGAGATAGGGTTAGCGGAAAAGGCTGGTAGTGGATTCGATAAGATATTCACAGATCTTCTCAAAAAGGGCAAATCATTGCCAGAACCTGAAGAAACAGAGAACTCCGTTATTTTCCGCATCAAGTCCAATGTTGTTTCAGAAAAACTCATAGAACTGTCGCTTCTTTATGAGAATCAAATAGGCAAACCCATGAAACTTGACGAACTTCTCGTTCTGTCAGAAGTGGTCAACAATAAGAGGGTAAAGGTCGCAGATTTGGCAAATATACCCAATATGGGTGCTTATCGTCTGCAAAGTGTCATAGATAGGCTATGTGGTCTTGAATTTATCGAGCCATCTGGTAAGACTTCAGGACTATCGTATATCTTGCATGTCAGCAAACGAAAAGATTTGGATGACAAGATTGACTATGTAAAATCAAAAAAGCAAGAGAAAGCAAGACAAAAAGAGGCCATCTTACGTTATTTGGATTCCATACCTACTATCAATAATGCTGAAGCTCGCCAGCTGCTCAGTTTGCAAGAGAAAGACAGATCAAAGGTGTCTCGTCTGTTTGCAGAATTAATAAGTGAAAACGAGATTGTGCAAACAGAAGATAGCGCTGCTAATAACGTGAAATACAAGAGGCTAAAAGGATGAGTGTTTGCGGTTCTGTTTGCAGAAATCCATATTTGCAAACAGAACCGCAAACGGAAACGCAAAATATGTTCCGTATGATTGGCCGTGATTCGCAACAGAATATACTGCGGAGTTGCTTTCGTGAAGGATAAGCAGACGGTTTCGTATTTACAAAGAGAAGCGTTATGAAGATAACAAAAGAAAATTTGATAACAGACAAGGATGTCAATCGAGTTTATATATCCAGCCTATTGGACAAGGTGTCCAGCGGTTTCGACCAATCTGTTCGTGAACAACTGGTCCAACAGCTTAGGCAGTTCGACAACCATGTTGAAAAGCTCGTTAACACAAAAGATGTGTGGGCGCGCGATTATATGCCGATTCAATTGACCGAACATGTGTATCTCAGCTACATCTACCAACCAGATTACCTACATGACAAACCCCAATACGTCACGGATTGGCAGACCCACAAAGTCCACGCAAGCAATCGCAAAGGGTGGAGTTTTCAAATCGTACAGCTACCATTGCTATTAGACGGTGGCAATATCGTGAAAGCAATCACGAAAGCAGGCAAACCCTGCCTGATTTTGTGTGATAAGATACTGAAAGAGAATAATATTACTCCGATTGAATTCGATAATCGGTGGAAGAAATGGTGGAAGTATCATTTCGAAGACACCTCTATGGAATACGTACTTCTCCCTTGGGAAGGAGCGCAGCTCAATCCGATCGGGCATGCAGATGGCATCGTACGTTATATAGCTCCAGGGAGGGTCTTGTTGACCAACTACGCCGATCTCAACCCTGAATATGCAGGACTGTTCAGAGAACGTTTGCAAGCCAAAGGTTTTGAGGTAGAAGAGCTATCTTATCTTCCCTATTTCGATCCTCAACAGGACGACACTTTCCGATCACTTTTCGATCATACCTGGTGTTACATCAATTTCCTGCAAGTCAGGACGCATCTGTTGGTTCCCCAGTTGGGTTATCCTGAACTGGATCGGGAGGCTGTTCGCCAAATCAAGGCAGTTTACAATAAAGCCGACTTTCACTGTCAGGTGGATCCAATCGATCTCGATATGTCTTCGATCATCATCATGGACACTTTAGATAGGAAGAGCAACGGAGGAGGCGCACTCAATTGCCTAACATGGACCACGAAAGAATAGGAAGCGATGCATATCGACAGGCATAAATACAAATGTGATTTGCGGCCAGTCCGGCATACTTGAGATTTTGTAGATGTTGCTACAGGTCTGTCCGATAGAACCGATATCGCAAAGAAAGAAACTTATCGAAATCCGATTCGGTGACTGGGCAATTGGCATATTTCGACATTAAGGAGGCAAATTTCTCGCTTTTCGCACCCTGCCTGATCGGATAATGACGAGGAGACCGCCCAATCTGAATACCAGTGACCGGCTTGTATAGCAACTGCGGATATTCATTCTGTTGAGGGGACAGCGCATCAAAATTATCCCATAGTTCATAGACACACTTCATAGGGCCACTGATTAGCACGTCAGGTTCATCGCTTATGTGTTTCACCATTGAACGAATCAAGATCCCCCCGAAAGAACTCGTTTGTGCATCGATCAGATTGCCATCCGTATAGGCTAAATAACTATCGAATGTAAGATCCACACCGCTCTGATGAAAAAACCATCTGCCTCCATTCATCATCCGTGGATAGGTGGTAATATCCAAATGGTCAGCTGCAAAATAGTAAAACTCAGCCTCCGTGATACGGTAAGCTATCCCCCGCTTCCGGATAACAAAATTCGACATCAGATCGGTTATGAACTTATGACTGAAAGACTCCATTTCCCTATCGTCTTCTGCCCCCAGAGTATCCTCCATATACGAATCGAACATCGACGGATTCAGAGCCGCCGACAAATCAAGAAGAGCCTGTTTGTTATTCGCTTCCGCCACATGGTCATAATGACGTTTGATAGCACGTTCCAAACGCTGATTATCAATATATTCTCGTAGCGCTTTTAAGTCAGGATTTTCATTTATCATACTGATTCTTTATTTTGTTTCTAGATGCAAATATAGCCCAGATAGCGGACATGAAGATTATTCAAAAAGACAAATTGTCCTTCCCTGAAAAACGTTGAATGGATTCAAACGATAAGCCTAAGGTTGGTTGAATGCTTTTGTATGGCAAATGTTGCCTTGTTGCCTGTTGCCTGCTAAAAAATATTCATCCTCATTTATCTTCCAGTTCAGAAGGAGATGGGAGGTTGCCTTATTACCATTACCTAACTTTGAGTATATCGTGCGCGATATATATAGGTATATATCCTTCCTATGTAATCTTTAGATAAAGAGAAGAAGAGAAAGAGAGAGGGAAGAAGTGACCAAACGGAGTCTGCTCTCCCTTTAAAGGCCTTTAGGGGGTGAGTAAATCGGGTGTGGTCGATTCGGATTTGAAAGGTCGGGCTGTGGATGGATCGTTCGGTTAGGAATGAAAAGTGATGAATCGAAAAAACAAGCGGGTAACAGGTAACAAGGCAACATTTTTTGTTTCCTCGGGAGGAAAAAATTTTTTCACCTCGTAGGACGCAGTTTTCCTTATAATCCATGCGTAATCTAATTGTGGTTTAACTAAATTCGTTTGTAAGCTCGTTATAGGCGTCGGCACGAAGCGACTTCTGATAACTATTAAAGCTTTTATGGCAAATTTCAAACCTTTGTCTTTCGCCTAATAATGACTAACATTGCAACCGAAACCAAAGGCAGATATCCAGATGAAAAATGTACTATTCATTTTATACCTTTTATCTATCGGTCATATGGCATCATATGGTCAGATATATTTGACCCAAGACCCCAAATTGGAACGACAACTCCAAGAAAGCGGACTGATCCATCAGCCCCTACCCCTGAACATTGAGCACTCTTTCGAAGCCTATGGATGGAAAAAGGAGGTCTTGCAAAGCACTCCGCTTACCCACACAACAGGTACAGAGGGATGGAGTCATTCCGGTGCAGGAAGCATGTCCTTCAGTACGGAAAAGACCGTTTCCGGAAAGGGCAGCATCAAACTGCAATTCCCTACATTCACCGGGAAAAGAGCGACCGGCTCTCCTTCCGACCCCGACTATGCCACCTATGGAAACAGCAGTGTCACCTATCATCTGAACGGTGCCAACCTGGAAAGATACAACCGCATTACATTCTCCATCTACCCCGACTGCGACGGGGCACGTATCGTCAACATGAACCTCACCTTCCATAACGCAGATATTCCTGCCAAGAAAGGGTACAATCCACCTTCGGGTTCGCATCTTATCAATCTTGTCAACAAGGAGTGGAATCATTGTTTCCTCGAAATAGACGAGTATCAACGCGACAAAGTAATGTCCATAAGCTTCAGCACAGCTCTCAAAGGCAAAGACCGGACAATGGGAGATTCAGCAACCTACTACTTAGACAACCTCCTGTTGCAAACGGTGAAAGCCCCCGAGAAAGTCAGCGGATGGATACCCGCCGATGGAATAATCTCCTATTCGACCACCGGCTATGCCATTAACCACCCTAAAACCGCCCTTATTAACACAAACGTCACCATAGATGCCAATAAACGCTTCCAACTGCTTACCACAGACGGACAAGTGGCTTACGAAGGAGGCATCTGGGAAGAGACAACCACCCTCGGCCGATTCGGCCTCATTGACTTCACCTCCTTCGACCATCCCGGAGCCTATCGGCTGAAAGCCGGCCATTTATTGACCCCTACCTTTCGGATTGGAGAACGGCTTTGGGAAGATTCACAATGGAGAGTGCTGAATTTCATTTTTTGCCAACGCTGCGGGTATCCGGTTCCTGGCAAGCATGCCTCCTGCCACGCAGACCTAATGTCCCAGCATGACGGACGCAGTATCTCCTACTCCGGTGGATGGCACGATGCGGGCGACTTGTCCCAGCAGACCCAGCAGACGGGAGATGTGGCTTTTGCTCTGCTCGAAGCCTATAATAAACAAAGAAATATTAATCCCTCCCTCGCCGCTCGCCTGCGTGAAGAGGCGGAATGGGGAATAGAGTTTATCCTAAAGAACCGCTACGGTGATGGCTACCGTGCCAGCAGTATGGGATTGTTAATCTGGCAAGACGGTGTGTTCAATACCCTGGACGACATCTCTTCCGTACGGGTACAAAACATGGCATTCGACAACTTTCTCTATGCCGGCTACGAAGCTTACGCCTCCATGACGCTGTCGGGCGACCCGATGCTGCAGGAATACCTGCTGCGCGTGGCTGAAGAAGATTTCACTTTTGCTATGGAGAAGTTCAAAAAAGAGGGCTTCGACAAGTTCATTCAGCCTTACGAACACAGCTACAATACTTCGAAAAGCCAGTACATGGCTACCATATCCTGGTCGGCCAGCCAACTATACAAGCTGACCGGAAAGCCTTCTTATGCGGACATAGCCGCCCAATGCATCCGCTACACTCTCGACTGCCAGCGCACGGAACCGCTGAAAGACAAAGACGGGACACGCGGATTCTTCTATCGGGACAAATCCCGCAAATCCATCGTACATTACATACCGCAACTGAACACCTTCTCTTCGGGCGAAATGACAGGAGAGATGCCCGTAGGTATCCGTACCCTGGGCAACGACGATGTCCCCTATTGGCCGCAAACCAACAATGCCTGTTATAAAGAGGTATGGGTTACCTCGGCAGGCAAATGGCTGTCTCTGATTGCGGAATATTAGATCATGGAGAATTAATAACTTATAAATTACAAATTATGAAACATCTGCTTATTTTATTGTTTACGGCTTGCACTTTGCTGATGCACGCACAAGCCCCCGAAGGTTATCCGGCAAACTACGCCAAAGCTCCTCGCTTCAAGGCATTGATTTATTACACGCAACATGCGGAAGAAGCACACGTACAATTTGCAGAACAAGCAACCACTTTCTTTAAGAAGCTCAATTACGGTGACGGCTTTGTTCTGGATATTACTACTGATTTTTCAAAATACCCCTACGAGAAGCTGAAAGCATACAATGTCGTTATCATGCTTAACACATCCCCCAACACCAAGGCCGAACGCGATGCATTTGAGCAATACATGGAAAACGGAGGCGGTTGGGTAGGTTTCCACGCAGCTGCCTACAACGACAAAAACACGCATTGGCCCTGGTTCGTTCAATTTCTTGGTGGTGGGGTGTTCTATTGCAACAACTGGCCTCCCCAGCCGGTGTTGGTTGAAGTCGATAACGAAGAACATCCCGTTACCAAGAATCTGCCTGCATCATTCGTGGCTCCCGCCAGCGAATGGTATCAATGGACTCCCAGCCCCCGCCAGAACAAGGACGTAGAGGTGCTCTTGTCCCTGTCTCCCAAGAACTATCCACTGGGTATCAAGGATGTAGTGAATTTTGGCGACTTCCCCATCGTATGGTCCAACAAGAATTACAGAATGATTTACCTAAATATGGGGCATGGTGACGAAGAGTTTATCGACGGTACACAGAACCTGCTATTGGTAAATGCTTTCCGCTGGGTAGTGAGCAAGGACAAGAACGGTGACCCGTTCCTCAAATGAAACAACTTCCATTGGAGAAGGTGTCAGCTCGTTATTCGTTAGGCTTAGTGCGCGAAAAGGCTATCTTTCCCAAAACAGAAGGGGAGGAGCGAAGCCGCAGAGGGAAAACAATAAACCGCCTCACGACCGAAGAGCCATACAGAGATGGGGGAACCTTGCCGTTGCTCCGTCTCTAACAACACTTGGCGACAGATACCGCAAGGGGAGATCTGCTCTACTTGGCCTTGAGGGCCGAAAGCGACGATGGCTAAACGAGTGACGGCGTTGTCGGGGTAATGAGCACCGGCATAAAACAGGGCCGTGCGTTCGGCGCAACAACCGGCGGGATAGGAGGCGTTCTCTTGATTGCTGCCGGAAATTATGTCGCCATTATTGAGCAACAGGGCGGCGCCCACCTGAAAATGGGAGTAGGGCGCATAGGCTTTTCGTGCCGCTGCTTGAGCAGCTTGATATAAGTCTCGACTCACGTCATCCAATTCGTCATAGGAATAAACGGCTACGGTTGTCGCTATCTGCATCTGTCTCATAAATCACTCCTTTCTGGTTTACGCCGTAAATGTAAAAAGATTATTGTAATTTCGCCACCAGATTGATTCAAATAATAGAGCAAAGCTTATGTGTGCAATGACTTTATCGCCGGATCGGGATCCGATGGGAGCCGCTATCGCTGATTATCTCGCCTATGGGAAGGCGAGCAAACTTCGTGTTTTCTCCTCTCAGTTTGATGAGGATGAGATCCCTGTTGCCCAATTGTTTCGTGCGTATGAACAGATGCCCGAAATCGAGCGTGTAGCATTGAAACGTTGTAGCGGTCGCATTCTTGATGTAGGGGCCGGCAGTGGATGCCATTCCTTGGCTTTGCAGGAGAGGGAGCAGACGGTCACGGCCATCGATATCTCTCCGCTTGCTGTGGAGGCGATGCGTCTGCGAGGGGTGAAAGATGCGCAATGTGTCAATCTGTTCGATCGGACGTTTACCGGTCAATTTGATACGATCTTACTCTTGATGAACGGCTCCGGCATCGTAGGGAAGTTGGCGCATTTTCCCGCCTTTTTCCAGCGGATGAAACAGCTTTTGGCTCCTGGTGGACAAATCTTGATGGATTCAAGCGATCTGAGCTACCTCTTTGAGGATGAGGAGGGCAACTTGGATTTTGCGCCCGAGGATGACTATTACGGCGAGGTCGATTTCCGGATGCAATATAAACAGGTGAAAGGCGATCCCTTCGACTGGATTTATATCGACTTCTGCACGCTGAGTTTACAAGCGGCACAAGCTGGATTTCAAGCCGAAAAGATCGCCGAGGGGGAACATTTTGATTATTTAGCGCGCCTTACGTTGAAGTAACTGTTGCGTCAGCCAACGCCGCACGGGAAGATCGTAGCAACGCAAGCAGGCATAAGCAATGCAGATGTTCAACGCATAGACAGAGAGGGCAACCGGCCATGTCTCGCCGAGGGTGTATTGTTTGGTCTCGATCAGCCAAGCGTAGAAGAGATACATCACCGGATAGTGCACCATGTAGAGCGGGTAGGAGAGGTCGCCTACGAATTGGCAGATCTGCGTAGAGCGGCGATCGGTGGTGGTGCCGGAGGCGGCGATCCAAACCAGGATCGGGAAGATCACGAAGATGCAACCCAACTCAAAGATACCGTTAAGGCAAATCGGCTCGTTCCCCTCAATATAGGGTACATGGAAGAGCAAGATTAACACCATCGTGCAGATCCAGAAGGCTCCTCGGATAGGAATCGGACGGAAATGACGGGCGATTAACATGCCGGCGGTGAAGGGGAATGCCATGCGTAGCAAGCCACCGAAGAAGTTCAAGCCATCCAGTGTCCATCCCACGCCAATCATGCCGTAGCCTACGAAATCGAAGAGGGCAAAGCTGGCCAACCCCGCACCAAGCAAAAGAGTGAGCCAACCAAGAGCCTTGTTGGAGAGCCGATGGATGAAGAGCGCATAGCAGATATTGCCGATATATTCAAAGAAAAGAGACCATGCAGGGCCATTGAGGGGAAACATCTCCCCATTGCCACGCACCTCGTAAGGCGCACCGGGATAAGCGGGAAGGAAACACATCGCCATCAGCAGTGCCCACATGATCGCCGAGGTAGCCACATGGGTACCATCCCATTGCACGCATCCCTGTAAACAGAAGGTAATGGTACCAATCAGTGCACCCATGATTACCATCGGATGCAAACGAATCAAGCGGCGAACAAAGAACTGCCTCATCGTGAATCCCTTTGCCCACCGATCGTCATACGCATAGCTGATCACGAATCCGGAGAGGATGAAAAAGAAATCGACTGCCAAATAGCCGTGATTGATATGCTCGATTAAGGTGTTTCCAGCGAAGGAGAATCCCTCGAACACATGATACCATACGACTAAAAGAGCGGCTACGCCGCGAAGTCCATCTAATAACGCATAATGGGGCTTGGTGTCAGAAAATGCCATATTGAATAGATTTGATGAATGAAAAATCCACTATAACACTGCAACGCATTTCAAAACCACAAGAATACCATGAGCAATCCTAAGGCGACAGATACACCGGTGGCGATCAAGCCGGGAAGCATGAACGAATGGTTCAACAGGTATTTGCCGATGCGGGTCGTGCCCGTGCGGTCAAAGTTAATCGCTGCCACGATGGTGGGGTAATTCGGGATGAAGAAATAACCGTTCACCGTTGGGAAAAGGGCGATCAACATCCAGGGAGAGAGTCCTAACGCCAACCCTAAAGGCAGCATCGCACGAATAGTGGCCGCTTGGCTGAACAGCAAGATGGACATCACGAAGAGAGCGATGCCGAAGAGCCAGGGCATTTCGGTAACGACCTGTTCGATCGAGCCCTTCAACTCCGTCATGTTACCTCCGATAAAGGTGTCACCCATCCAAGCGATACCGAAGATCGCCACCACCGCTTGCATACCGGCGCTAAACACGGAGCCGGTAGCTGCCTTGATACCATCCGTGCGGGTGATGAGCAGGATCAATGCTGCCGCACCCAACATCAACACCTCGATGATATGCGCCATCGGCATTAAGACTGTTCCTGCACTGGTGTCGAAATGGGGGCGTAAGGTCTCGATTGAGCCAAACAAGACAATTGCTAATGTGGCCAAGATGAAAATCGCTACGGAGAGGGCTGCGTTTCGTTGATTCTCAACCCCCTTTGCCTCATAGTGTTGCGTCTTAAACTCACCGCTCGCTAATCGACGTTGGTATTCGGGGTCATCCATCAACTCCTTGCCGACCTTCAACGAGAAGAGCGCACCTGCCATCACACCGATAAACGTGCAAGGGATGGAGATCATCAAGATATTCAGCAAGCTGATGCCTTGACCGCTTAGCATACTGAGCAAGGCCACCGTGGCCGCCGAGATAGGGCTGGCGGTGATGGCCTGTTGAGAGGCGATTACCGCGATGCCTAACGGCCGTTCAGGGCGAATCTTCGTCTCGGTCGCTACCTCGGCGATCACCGGAAGAACGGAGTAAGCCACATGTCCCGTGCCGGCGATGAAGGTGAAGAGGTAGGTCAC
The DNA here is from genome assembly GCA_021531385.1 of Parabacteroides distasonis. Lineage (GTDB taxonomy): Bacteria > Bacteroidota > Bacteroidia > Bacteroidales > Tannerellaceae > Parabacteroides > Parabacteroides distasonis_C. The sequence goes on from JAFBIR010000004.1 coordinate 182,879, forward strand.
GATAGGGCTTAAGATCGTGATGCGCTGGGGATGCTTGCGCAGGAGCCGCTCCGCCCATTTCACCATCAGATCCAAACCACCCGCCGCTTGCATACAGCTGGCTGCGGCGATGACCGCCACAATCATCAGCATGACATCAATCGGGGGAGAGGTGGGTTGAAGCCCAAAGACAAACGTGAGAATACCAAGGCCGAGGCCTCCTAAAACACCCAAACCGATGCCTCCAATACGGGCACCGATTAAGATGGCTACCAAAACGAACGCTAATTGTATCAGCATGGCGACTACTTCGAATGATTAAATATGTATGGGCAAAGATAGAGCAAGCCTATTTTCGCCACTGTGCGGCAAATTTAGTGAATTTGTTTCAAAAACAAAGCGAGTTAATACTATCTTTGAGGCGTAATATAGAATATAAACTTAAAATGTTATGAAAAGGATAGGCCTTTATCTGTTGGTCGGCTTAATTGGCTGCCTTCCGGCTCTGTGGGGACAAGGACGCACGGAGCGATTGTTAGAGAAGAATTGGCGCTTTACCCGGGCGGATAATCCGGAGTTCAAGGAGCCAACGTTTGATGATGCCACTTGGCAAAGCGTCACGGTGCCACATGATTGGGCAATCTATGGCCCTTTCAGTGCGCAGAACGACAAGCAGGAGGTGGCGATTGCGCAAGATGGACAAACGGAGGCGATGGAACATGCCGGTCGTACAGGTGGCTTGCCTTTCGTGGGTGTCGGTTGGTATCGCACCCAGTTTGAGTTGCCGGAGTTCACCGCTGGAAAGCAGGCTACCCTGCTTTTCGATGGGGCGATGAGTCATGCCCGTGTCTATGTGAATGGTACGGAGGTGGGTTATTGGCCATACGGTTATAACAGTTTCCACCTGGATATTACTCGCTATGTGCGTCCCAATCAGCCGAATACCTTGGCGGTACGTTTGGAGAACTTGCCCGAATCCTCTCGCTGGTATCCCGGTGCGGGGTTGTATCGTAATGTGCACCTGATCGTCACCGAGGCGGCACATATTCCCGTTTGGGGCACCTATATCACGACACCGGAGGTGAGCCGTGAGGCGGCCAAGGTGCATTTCTTGACGCAAGTCACCCTGCCGGAAGGGGCGGATAAAGCGAGATACACCTTGAAAACCCGTTTGCTCAATCCCAACGGCCAGCAGCTGATCGAGTTGTCGGAATCGTTGGCGGGAAAGGATCCCGAGGGAAAAGGTATCGCACAGGAGTGCACCGTGCGGACACCCTCTTTGTGGTCGCCTGAGTTACCTGCTCTGTATAAAGCGGAGAGTCGTCTTTATGAGGGAGATAAACTCTGCGATACCTACACCACCACCTTCGGTATTCGTTCCATCGAGGTGATTCCCGATAAGGGCTTTTTCTTGAATGGTGAGCGCATCGTGTTCAAAGGGGTCTGCAACCACCACGATTTAGGACCTTTGGGAGCGGCAGTTAATGAGGCGGCTATTCGCCATCAGATTCAGATGCTGAAAGATATGGGATGCAATGCGATCCGTACCTCCCACAACATGCCGGCACCGGAGTTGGTGGAGGCATGTGACGACATGGGTATGATGTTGATGGCCGAGAGCTTCGACGAGTGGAATACCCCGAAGTGCGCCAACGGCTACAACCTGCTTTTCAACGATTGGGCCGAGAAAGACCTGGTGAATCTGATTCGGCATTACCGAAATAACCCCAGTATCATGTTCTGGTGCATTGGCAACGAGGTGCCGAATCAAGGTGATAAGGAGGGGTATCGCATCGCCCAATGGCTGCAAGATATTTGCCACCGAGAGGATCCCACTCGCCCCGTGACGCAAGGGATGGACAACCCGGATGCCGTGGTGGAGAATGGTTTTGCGGCGGTGATGGATGTGGCGGGATTCAACTACCGTCCCTTCCGCTATGTGCGCAATTATAATGTCTTGCCGCAGAAGTTGATCTTGGGTAGCGAAACCGCCTCTACGGTTAGCTCTCGCGGTGTCTATAAGTTCCCTGTGGAGCGAAAGGCAATGGCTGTCTATGACGATCATCAAAGCTCCGGTTACGACGTGGAGCATTGCAGCTGGTCGAACCTCCCGGAGGATGATTTCATCCAGCATGAGGATTTGCCCTATTGCATCGGTGAGTTCGTTTGGACAGGTTTTGACTACTTAGGAGAGCCAACTCCCTACTACACCAACTGGCCGAGTCACAGCTCTCTGTTTGGTATCATCGACCTGGCCAGCATCCCGAAGGATCGCTACTACCTCTATCGTAGCCATTGGAATAAGGAGGAGAAAACCCTCCATATCCTGCCGCATTGGACATGGCCTGATCGCAAGGGGAAGGTGACGCCCATCTTTGTCTATACCAACTATCCGTCGGCGGAGCTCTTCATCAACGGCAAGAGCCAAGGTCGTCGTACCAAGGATATGAGCATCCCGCTCGAAGGCAGTTACACGAAGGAGGCGCAGCAAAGTTTCGAACGTCAGAAACGCTATCGCCTCATGTGGATGGACACCCAATATGAGCCGGGTACGGTGAAGGTGGTCGCTTATGACGAGCAAGGCAACGTAGCTGCTACGGAGGAGATCCATACAGCTGGTAAGCCGCATCACATCGAGTTGACTGCTGACCGTACGCACCTCACCGCCAATGGCAAGGACTTGGCGTATATCAATGTGCGTGTGGTGGATAAGAACGGCAACCTCTGTCCTAACGAGACCCGTGAGATTCGTTTCCGTGTGACCGGCGCAGGTAGTTTCCGGGCGGCTGCCAATGGCAACCCCGTCTGCTTGGAGCCTTTTCACCTGCCGAAGATGTCGCTCTTCAGTGGCCAGCTGACCGCCATCGTGCAAACCTCAGAGGAGGCAGGCCCCATTGTCTTCGAGGCCTTTGCCGACGGTCTCAAGGGAGCCATCTTGCAGGTAGAATCCAAATCCGAACTCTAACTACAACCTTAATTCACCAAAGGAATCGGGTTGGTGAAAGTCGGGGTGTTCCGTATCGATCGGGTTCCAGCTGAGATAATGTGGGGATGCGGTTGCGTCTCCACATTTGTAGAAATTACCAAAGATTCTCTCGGGCATAAAGTCTTTAGCCAGGCCGATAATGCCCAGCGGAATGACAACCAAGAGGCTCCACTGATGAAAACCAGTCTTCTCATTGAACGGAATTCTGGGCAGAGAGGGATAGCGACGGATCAATGCCAGTTGCTCAGCGGGTAAATCGGTTTTCTCTGATCTCGACAACCGGTATGAGGCATCGCATGTGCCGATGCAATTGAATTCGAAATTGATGTAATGGTCATCCGTAGGACGTTTGACAAAAAACTCCACGCAGCTATCTTGATAGACAGGGGAGCCATCTTTGTCATAGATAGCCCGGACGGAATTAGCTCTGGAGAAGAAGTAGATAAACAGGTTCTTATCGCTTCGGGCGATGTTGAACGAGGCGATTGGCATGTAGGGGTAACGCTCCCAATTGGCTTGATCCATGTAGTGCCGTGGGGTTTTACGCTCCATGACGTCGATGATGGATGAGGCATCCAGCATTTCTAAGGCGGGGATGTAAGGAATAGTAAGACTTTTCATGATATTTGAGTGATAAGTAATAAAGGCCCAGCGGAATAGATGGTAAACAATACGGAGGCTATGCCGATGGCAGCGAGGCAAAGCACCACCAGACCAATCAGTCTGTTTAGCAACCCAATTCTTCGGACGTTTATCATGGTTCCTAATTTTGCGAATAATGAGGTGATGGAAAACCACCAGGCGATTGCACCTACGGCAATGCCTAACATGCCGAGGGCTATCAGGCTGATCGGATGCTCAGGCAGGATGAAGCCAAAACGGGCATAGAGGCCGATGTAAAGCAAGACAATCAATACATTGCTGAAGGTCAGCAAGAATGCGGTTAGGAAATCTTGCGTATAGGTACGCTTCTTCTTGTGCTTGATAGAGGGCTTTTGCAGCATCTTCGCGGGATTGCTCCGATAGATGTAATAGCCGAAAAGGCCTAACACGATGCTACCCATCAGCTGTAGGGGTGTTTGGTTGGTCTCCACGAAGTTCACCATGAATCCCATGCCCAAGGCGGTCAGTATGCCGTAACAGATGTCGGATAGCGTCGCTCCTAAGCCGGTCATAAAGCCATGCCAACGTCCTTTATAGAACGTGCGTCGGATGCAGAGCATGCCGACAGGCCCCATGGGCGCCGACACCAGCACTCCGATCAGAATGCCCTTGATGAAAATCTCAACCATTGATTGCTTAAAAACTAGCGTGCTTTTTGATTCGGCGAAGATACGACTTTTCTGCTTAATTTAGGAAGGAAGAATGAGGAGTTAGGAATTTCTAACTCCTCATTAGGGTGACTATCGCTCTATCGTATAGCTACCCGCCTTATACTCCGTGGCGGTTGTCTCGCCCGGCAAGGTGACAGCAGCTGTGGCTCCTTCCGGAATGGTGAAGTTCCAGATCCACTTGTCGCCCTCGTATTTCCATTCGCTCTTGATCAAGCCCGCTGCGGATTGGTATTCTGCCTTCACGAAGCCCAAGCGCTTGTCGGGTACCGGGCTCATGATGATATGCTTGAAGCCGGGTTGTGCCACGTCGGCAGCGATGCCGGCCGCTGTTTCCCAGATCCATTCGCACACGCAGCCATAGGCGTAATGGTTGAAGCTGTTCATGCCACGAGGACCCATGCCCTTGTCGAGCATGTAGCTGTTCCAACGCTCCCAAATGGTGGTCGCCCCATTATCGACGGAGTAGAGCCAGCTCGGGTTCTTGCGCTGGAAAAGCAACTCATAGGCAATATCGACCATACCGTTCTCAGTGAGGGTAGGCATCAAGATGGAGGTGCCCAAGAAGCCGGTCTGCAAGCAGTTGCCGTGGTCGGCAAAGTTCTGACGCAAACGAGCGATCATGTTCGCTTTCGCTTGCCCCTCTACCAAGCCGTTCTTGAGTGCGAAGAGGGCCGGTGTCTGCATGGTGTTGAGGATCGCTGTCTTGAAGGTGCCATCTGCCTGGAGGAAGTTGTCCCGCAGGTATTGTTGAGCCTCCTTGACCATCGCCTCATACTTGGCCGCATCCCGACCGGTAGCCTTCGCCATGTCACGCATCAGGTTAGCGTCAATCGCCCAATAGCTGGCGCTGAGGTAATTCCAGTAAACGTAGGTCTCCGGACGAAGTACATGCTTGCCGTTGGCATCTTTCATGTGGATGCCGCCTCCGCAACTCTCCAACGGCTCGTAGCTCAACCAGTCGGCCCATTGGTAGTTGCCATTCTCGGCACTCAAGGTCTTGTGGTCATACTTGGTCTCGTTGATGTGGTTGACGAACTTCTCCATAGAGGCCCAATGCTCATTCACGATCTCGGTGTCGCCAAACTGCTTCCAGACCACCCAAGGCACGATCACACCGGCATCAGCCCAGCCTAAACGCATCATGGAGGTAGGCTCCGCACCATACTGTGCCTGAGGCGCTACACCGGGGTATCCACCCAACTCGGTTTGCGTGTCACGCATGTCACGCAACCATTTGTGGAAGAACTTACGGGTGTTGGCAAAGAAGGTACCTGTCTCGGTGAACACCTGCGTGTCAGCCGTCCAACCCAAGCGCTCATTACGCTGCGGACAGTCCGTAGGCACGGAGAGATAGTTGGAACGTTGGCCCCAAAGGGTATTCGCGATGAGTCGGTTGATCGATGGGTCGCCCGTCGTGATCGTACCGATCTCTATCTCTTGGGCGATCGAGGTGACGGGTATGGATTGGAGCGATTTAATGCGCACCTCATCCGTCGCCGTGATAGAGACGAAGCGGTAGCCATAGAAGGTACATGCCGGATGGTAAGCGACGTAGTCTTTGCTGTCCGCAAAGGTGTAGTGGAGCAACATGCCGATCTCCGGGATACGCAGGTTCAGGCGGTGGCAACTGCCCTCGGGTCCATCCATACCCCGGCTCTTGGCACCATTGCCATCGTTGAGCAACTCAGCAGGCAGGCAGGTCAGCTTCGTGCCCGCCTTCGCACGGAATACAAAGGAGGGAACGGCGGCACAGTTCTGGCCGAAATCGACCACCAAGGTCTCCCCCGAATTGACGACCATCTCCTCGCCAGGGGTATATGCTTTTGTGATGACCACCTTGCCATAAGCCTCCTCGCTCTCACCCGTCACCCCTTTCCAGGTGTATGCCTTTTGCGGTTGCAGGGCCAAGTCTTTACGCAAATAGATCTCTGCGCCATCCGAGGGCAGGATCTCCCCGTTGAACTCGTTGTTGACCTCCGGTGTGGAGAGGGCTTGCAGGTTCTCGAAGCCCATCGGCTCACGGGCATCATACTCCTCACCGTCGAAAATGGCCGCATGCTTCACGGGGCCTGCTATACCCGCCTTCCAGTCGGTCGTGTTCGTACCGTAATATTGCTGGCTCCCATCTTCAAAAGTCAATTCAACCACGCCACGGAAAGCCACCTTCTTGCCGATCATACCGACGTGACCACCCAGTGTGATGATCTTGTCGGCCCACCAGCCCGGAGTGACCTGCACGGCCAAGGTGTTCTCGGCATCGGCAGTCGTGGTCCATGCGTCGGTAATATCGTAAGTGAAGGAGCGTTTGGTCTTCTCGTAATGGGTGAATCCCGGTTTCAGGATCTCCTCGCCAATCGGCTGTCCGTTCACGTAAAGCGTATAGACACCCAAGCCGGTCGTCATCCAGTGGGCCGCCTTCACCCTCTTCTCATTTTTAAGTGTGGATACAAACCAGCTTGCGCCATCGGCAGCTCGCTCATGAGCACCCCTTACCGTGTCAGTCATGACCGGCGCGTTGGCGGCTGAGATCCATGCTGAGGCATCCCAAGCCGAATGGTCTAATGCCTCCATGCGGGTCACTCCCTTTTCGGACTTTGGCGTGCTGCAACTCACTACCGACAGGAGTGCGATGCCGGTAGCCAAAGCCATCACAAGATTCTTTCTCATTTTTAGTAAGTTTTAAAATAGTCGGGGCAAATATACAAAAAAGACCTCTCTTCGCAGGGAGATCTTTTTGCCTTTTTTGATAATCTTATATGCTTACATAAAAATTAGCGATCGGTTCTGGCTGCTCACATAAATATTGCGATATACTAATAGTGTCACGACATTTGTTACTTATCTGAATTTGACACTGCAAAGGTACGCTGCCTCCGACCGCCCCACAATACCTAAATATGGGTAATTTGCTGGCCCTATTACCTTGATTAGGGGATAGCATGTAGGCCTAAATACCCCAATCAATCCGTTTGGCTAAACTTTCTCCGAACATACAAAACGCCTAAGTAACAACCCGTCAAACATATAAACGCACCACCCAAGCAACAGACCCAGAGGCAGAGCTGCCATACGATCGGGTGCTCCATCATCCAAGCGGTATGCAGATAGTGTATGCCTCCGAAAAGCCACTTTTTCACCACCTTGTTCTTGTTCAGGTAACGCACATACCCCGTTGCAGGACTGATGTAGAAGCGATCGCGGTTGGCATTCTCGACCGTCACCTTATATACGGGCAACGGCAGATCCATGGAGCGTGACAGGTAATAATTGTCATACCGCTCTTGCGTCGTGATGTGGAAAAGAGTCTCCTCACCATACAGCTCACGCAGACCTTCGGCAATCGTTTCCTCCGGAATATACAGCTCTTTTACGGTTGTGCCTCGGGCATCGATCCATCGCTCTTGGCATCCCTCAACAATCGCATACACCGGAATATCCCGGAAATGGGTCCATGTCACCTCTTTCAGCGCCGGATAAGCACCTTTCAACGCCCTATAATCCAACTGATAGGCTGAGAAGGGAAGCGGCTTCTTCCCCCATAGACGAGAGGGATTGAAGATATATTCGCCCTGCGTGTTGATGAGCCACTGCGGCACCCTTTGCATGGAGAAGTAGCCACTGATCCCCCATGCGACCAGCACCACGCTGAACAACAAGCCATACACATGATGCCAATGATACCACCGTTTGCGGTAGGGACTGTGCAGATGGCCTGTTCGTCGGTATTGCTTATAAAGCACATAGAGACTGACGAGCAAACCACTCAAGGCGGCAAAGAAGCAAAGCGCTCCTCCAACAGCCACCGTATTCATCCACAAGTCCAACCGTGTACGCAAGGCCGGCACATAAAACTTGTGCGGGATGGCACCCACCCACGCCCAAAAGCGAGAGCTACGGGTGGTGAGTTGCTGGGCCTCTCCATTCTTACCGGAAATGAAAAGCTCGCTGCGATCGGAATCGTCAAAATAGAAACGGTAGATGGGCAACACTTTGTCGTAGCGAGAGTAAAGCACCCATTGCGCCCGTTCATGCAACGTATCTACCCGCAAGATAGGTGCGTCGATCCACCGCTTGGCAATTTGCTCCGCTGTGGCATAGGTCACGGGCTTCACGGGTTGCGTTCCATTTGCCACCATCGTGAATGAGGTGTCTTTCGTCGTCACCTCCGCCAATGTCTGTCCCTGCGCTTGATAGAGATGTAGCTTTCGCAGAGTGCCTCCCGCCCGTTGTGCGATGCTATCTACATCGGGCAACAGGTCGGGTAGCACCTCTTGATGCGCATAGATCTGCTCATCCGACAAACGAGGATAAGGGTGGTAGATTAAGACCAACCCCGTTAGGAACCACATCAAAAAGAAAAGGGCAATGATTGTTCCTACCACCCTGTGCAAACTAAAAACAAATCGAACTCCTCGGTTCATCACTCGTTAGCTGTTATTACTGCGCATCCTCATTATCCAATACCGCTATGCGGTTGAATCCATAGCCCTCCGTGATAGAGAGACCTTTCGTCACCTGACCCGTTGCCAAATCGTAGATATAAATCGTGGGCTGGTCCTTCTCCGGATTCGTTCCGATATAGGCTTTATCCCCTACGACCACCGCACGTTGCGAGAAATTACCCTCACTGAAAGGCAAAGGCTTACCCTCGTACTGAATCTCCTCTTTCTGATCGGTACCCAGGTCAATCACAGCATAGTAGCAATTATAGGCCGATCCCCACGCATTCGCACCCGTATAGGTGGGATCCATGATATACAGCAACGCCTTGTTGTTTGCCAAGTAGGTTGAGGTGATCAACTTACCCGCATCATAGCGATATCCCTCATACTCCTTGTCGAAATCCAGGGCACCGTTCTTGACACGCAGCAAACGGCCAAACTGTTGCGTAGAGCTGGAGGCGTTGGGCAACACGGTGTTGCAAGCTAAGTAGAGATTCTCGTTCTCGTCAAAGAACATCTTGTCTTGCAACAATTCTCCGTAAGCGGTACCGGCCATCATGTCCGCACGATCCTCTTTCACCTCAGCCTCGACAGTCATATCCTTTGCGTTGATAAAAGCGGCATAGAAATTGTGCGTCTCTGCCTTGTGCTGGAAGAAATAGATGATGCGATCGTCTGACTTGCGATAACGTGCCAATCCAGAGGTGCTGAACTTATCTCCCTCAGGTACTTGCAGGGTCAACTCACCCTCATCAAGGATGGTCATATCCTCCGCATTGAGTTTCGTCCAGATCACCTTGTTCGCCGTACCATTCGCTGCGATCAGCACTAAGGTGTTGTCGTCAATCCAAGCGTGCGTGTAACGGCGATCCTTGAACGTGTTCTTCACAAACGGTTGCTCCTTGATTACTTTCAGTTGATTCCCGACAATCTGGTATTTAGAGAAACGATCCGCAGAAATGGGAACTTGATAGTAGTATTTCCCATTGATAATGCTCTCCATATTCATGGTCGCAGTCACATCCACGCCATCATTCTTGAAATCGACGGTAGGCTGAACGGTCAGCGAATCCAATCCCTTCACCAAGTAAGAGGTGTTCGATCCCATGCCACCCGTACTGCCGACAGATACCCAAATATCGAAGTGATAGGTTGCCTTCTCCGGCTCTACAGGCGTTGGTTCTGGCTCCGGTGTGGGAGTCTCCGGCTCTGGAGTAGGTGTAACGGGAGTTATCGGATCATCATCCGAACATGCACTGAAGGTGGTCGCAGCCAACAGAGTTGCGAACGCACACGCTAAAAACTGAAACTTTTTCATCGTATTAACATATAAATAATTGATAAATAATTCATCCTGAACAGTTTTTATTGCAAGAAAAGTCGAAACTTGCAGAAAAAGGCACGCCCGGGCTTTTGCAGCATATAATTGTCGTACAACCTTGCGTCAAACAGGTTGTTGCATTCCAACGAGAGATTGTAACGCTCCCGTTGCCAAGAATAGGTCAAGAACATGGAATGTAGGTTTTGTGTGGGGATTTTTGATTTCCTATCCAGTACGCCATAGCCTTCCCACGTGAGGTAAAACCAATGCACATACTGATAGCGATACCCCAATTGCAACTTGCTATCCCGGTGCAGTAGGTTGCGCAGGGTGCCACTCAGCTCCGCGTTGCCATAGAGCCAGGGTTTGTTAGGGATCTTATTGCCGTAGGTCACGGAGGGTTTCCCGTTTGACAAGAGCTCCTGTTTGTCGCGTGAGTCTTGGTAGCTGCAATTGATGATCGCTTGCAAGTGTTCCCTCCAATTGTAGCGTAACTCACCTTCCACCCCTTTAATATCGACACTGCTCACATTGTTATATTGCATCAACCCCTCTTGCTCAGAGATGACCGCATGGATATAGTCGTTCACGTCTCGATAGAAACCGGTCAACTCGTAATAGAGCAGGTGGCCGGGTGTCATACGCCAAGTGCCATACATCCCGACATTCACATTGTAGCTGTTCTCCGGACGCAATCGTACATTCGGATAGACCGTTGTCCCGTTTCCTAACAATTCACGGGCCAAGGGCAGACGGATACTATGCTCGAATGAGGCTTTCATCGCCCAGAACGGACGCCACTCAAAACGGGTGCCTAAGCCATAGCCCACATTGTTCTTCGTGGAGGAAGCGGGCATATCAGCAGACCCTGTCACCCAATAGAGGTCCTGTTGCTCAATCTGTAAATGGTTGATATAGTCCTTGACGAAAAAGGTGTTCTCCATCCGTCCATCCCAGAAAGATTGATCATAGGACAAGCCTAAGATATGCTTGGTCAACACATCATTAGAGGGCTCGAATTCCGTGTCTATGTCGTCGTAACGCCGGTTGCCTGTCCGATTTAACAGGTAATTCAGGTTGAAGTGATGATGGGCGTTCAACGCATAGTCGAAGTTGGTGCGTACGATGGTCAGTGGCCGCTTATAGTGACGCAAGGAGCGGTCGTTACCGGTGATCTCATTGCGAGAGGAGACAATGTAGTTGCCATTCCAGTCATACTTTCGGAATGCGCTATCGACCGTCAGCGAATGATCCCAGGTGTGCGACAGCGAGGCGTTGACAAGTAACCCATCCGTCAAGAAATCCGCCTTTCGGTAACGGGCCGAGAGATTCCAGGCATCCACATGCCGACTGGCCTCTCCATACACTTTGCTTTGGATAGATCCGGTCTGAATGTCTTTATCTACCTTCGAATAGGAACCACTCACATACATTGCGTCTGTCCAAGGTTTATCCACCCAGCCCAACTCCATCTGTGCGAGGATGGAGAGATAATCATCATGGAAACGCTTGCGATTCGCACCTACATACGCCCGTTGAGACTCATCCCAAACCTCAACCCCTTTCATCGTATAGTCGTTTTTCGAATAGTTCACACCCAGTGTCGGTCTGATCAAGAGGCCACTCTTTGGCGCTACCCATTGCGCATTCAAGTCTGCCCGGTGCGTGTGGAAAGAACCAATGCCGTAAGAGGCATCCAAATAGTTCTTTTGTGCCTGATTGGTGATGATATTGACCGCACCTCCCAAGGCATCAGCCCCTAAGCTGGCGGGTACCACCCCCTTGTAGATCTCGACACGCTCAATCAAATTCACCGGGAGATTCGCCAACGACACGCCACTTCCCTTCGCACTCAGCGGAACACCATCAATGAAGTAGCGCACGGAGTTGCCCGACATGCCATTGATGGAAAGGTCGAAATCGGATCCAACACCTCCCTCTTCACGCACCTTGATGCCCGTGGTGCGATTGACCATCTCGCTCAAATTGAGCGTTGAGTTCACCAACGGCTTAACATCGAGTGCATTGACCGTGAAAGCCCCCTCCTTCACCTGCTGGTTTTTCGATTTGCCCAATACTTCCACCGCATGGAGTGACACCTGGCTCTCTTTCAACAAAAAATGGTGTTGCTTATCGGCATGAAGCGACACCTTCCATCGTACGCTTTCAAACCCTACCGACGAGACCACCAAGGTATAGGTTCCCTCTTTTAGTCGAATCGCATAATGTCCCCGTTCATCGGAGTAGGTACCCAAGGTCGTATGCTCTACAGCGACCGTTGCCATAGGTATAGGTTCGTGGAGATCATCCGAAATGGTTCCGGAAAGCGTGAATGTACGTTGAGCTGTCGCCGATACCCAACAGCTGATCCATAAAATAATGTGTAAGAATAGCCTCATATCCATTTCTTTGTTTCGTTACGCAATCGGCTTGCTGACGAGAAAAGACACGATAGGCACGTACAAAGAAATCCTCCTTCCCAAAGGCTAAGAAGAAATAGGCCAAAAGAGAATCAGACTCAATGTGTTTCGTTGCTCTATATCCCGAAAGCAAGTAAAACTATAGCTGTCTATGGTAGGTCTTCTGACTTATCCCATCCTTGAATGCCTTCCCAGAGCAACAGCTCCAGTGGCCAAGTCCTTCAAGGACACTTACGGGACTTACAGCAGCGGGTCTGTCCAGGATTCTCACCTGATTCCCTTTTAATCGTTGACACTCGCCTTGTCGGAGTGTCACGAACCATAAACTGCCGCAAAGGTATATCTTTTTACTTCATACTCCAAGCCGTGTTTTCCCCTTTTTTTTGAAGGGAAACCGAAATACCTATTTTGAGGTATTCCGTTCCTAATTTTACCTATTTGAGGTGATTTCGGGGCACCCGGGAAGCCTGTACTTTTGCCCCAAAAATTAGAAAAGGATATGCGATTTTTTACAAATGTACTCTGTATAGGCTGCCTCGTATGTGGCACGTTGCAGGCTCAGGAGAGCGCTTCAGAACGGGCGGAAGCTATCTATGCCTCTGGTTACGAGCAATTTCGAATTGGAGGGTATGGTGAGGTGGTGGCCAACTTCAAGGATTATGGCATCAACCGCTTCTATGGCGGATCGGATGGAAACACCAAGAAACATCGAAACACGATCTCGATCCCTCGCTTTGTCTTGGCCTTGGATTACAAGTTCAACAGCCAATGGGTGCTGGGGGCGGAGATTGAGTTTGAGGCGGGCGGTACCGGGTCGGCTTACGAGTTAGAGAATACCGAGAATGGCGAGTATGAGACCGAGGTGGAGAAGGGTGGCGAGGTGGCTATCGAGCAGTTTCACCTGACCCGACTGATCCATCCGGCCTTCAATGTGCGTGCCGGGCATCTGATCGTGCCGGTGGGCTTGACCAATGCCCACCACGAGCCGATCCATTTCTTTGGTACCTCCCGACCAGAGGGGGAGACCACCATCCTGCCCTCCACTTGGCACGAGACCGGTATCTCCTTTTTCGGTACGTGGGGCCGAGGGTATGGCCGCTTCGATTACGAGGCTCAGGTGGTGGCTGGCTTGAATGCCAATGGGTTCGACCGCAACACCTGGGTGGCCAGTGGCAAGCAGGGCATCTTCGAGGTCGATAACTTCACCTCGCCTGCCTATGTGGGACGGCTGAACTACCAAGGTGTGCCGGGCTTGCGGGTAGGCGCCTCCATCTATTATTGTGCGGATGCGGGGGCCAATGCGGATAAATACCAGACCTACTCTTCGATAGGCAAGATTCCCGTGCGGATCTATACGGCGGATGCGCAATACAAGAATCGTTTCGTGACGGCTCGTGCCAATTTGGTGTATGGCGACTTGGGCAACTCGGCCAAGTTGAGTGCCGCCAACGTGAAGCTCTCTAACAAGTCGCCCTATTCCCGGGTGACGCCGATCGCCAAGCATGCGGTCAGTTATGCCGCTGAGGCAGGCGTGAACCTCTCCGCTTTCTTCCCCGAGGGCAATCGGGTACCCGTGATTTACCCCTTTGCGCGTTACGAATACTATAACTCGCAGGAGGGTGGCGAGGCCGGACAGACTATGGACAAACGGTCCCAAGTGGGGATGTGGACAGCTGGCTTAAACTGGTTCGCCCTACCCAATTTGGTGGTGAAGGCCGATTATTCGACCCGTCGCATCGGAGGCGGGCGTTACAACAGTGAGAACGAGTTTGCGATTGGTATCGCTTATGTGGGCTGGTTCTTCCGCCATTGATGAATGAATAACAATGTAAAAAACAGATAGAACAAGATGAAAAAGAAGGGTATTTATGTGGCGATGATCGCCTTGGGATTGAGCTGTGGCTTCACGGCTTGTAGTGATGATGAGGGTCCAGTCGTTGTGGATCCGGAAGTGGAGCAACCGACTGATTCTGCCGATTTGCTCTACACGAAAACCAATGCCAGCAGTTGGGGCAACTACATGCGGGTGGTGGCCAACCTGTTGAAAGAGGATGCGGCCACACTCTATGCGGATTGGAACAGTAATTATAATGGGGGTGAGAGCTATGCCGCACTCTTCAAGGGACATAACAACGCCACCTTCCCCAGTGCGATCAGTTGCGTGGAGCAGTTGATTGATGGCTGTTGGGACATTGCCAACGAGGTGGGTACGGCCAAGATAGGCGATCCCTACAACCTCTATATGGAGGGGAAGACCACCGAGGCGCTCTATGCCGTGGAGTCATGGTACAGCTGGCACTCCCGGGAGGACTACCGCAACAACATCTACTCCATCCGCAATGTCTATTATGGCTCACGGGATGGACAGATCAGCGAGAAGTCGCTCTCCAAGGCGATTGCTGCGCTCAATCCGGAGCTGGACGAGACGATGAAACGGGTGATCGCGGAGGCTGCCGAGGCCATTTGGGACATACCCAGTCCTTTCCGAAGCCACATCAACAGCGAAGCGACCACTGTGGCGATGGAGGCTTGCGCAGCCTTGGCCGATGCGTTGAACAACCAGCTGAAGCCTTTCGTGATCGCAAACTTGAGCGAGGATGCGGTGTTGGATCCGATCGTGACCAATTATGTGGATGTGGTGGTATTGCCTACCTATGCCGACTTGAAACGAGAGAACGCAGATCTGGCGGATGCGGTAGCCGCATTTGCGGAAAATCCGTCGGATGCGGCTTTCGAGAAGGCTTGTCAGGCTTGGTTAGATGCCCGTGAGCCGTGGGAGACGAGTGAGGCCTTCCTCTTCGGACCGGTGGCTGACAAGGGGTTAGATCCCAACATGGATAGCTGGCCATTGGATCAGGATGGTATCGTGCAGTTGCTGAACTCAGGCAATTATGCCGAGATGGAGTGGAGTGGCGATTATGACGAGGAGAGTGATGCGATCGCGGCTGCCCAAAGCTTGCGAGGCTATCACACCTTGGAGTTCCTGCTGTTCCGCAATGGTGAGCCTCGTTCGGTAGCGGAAGGAGAGAAATAGATGGAATAGGATCATCAAACGGATATGAAGATGTTATTCGCTTTGCGAAAAAATAGGGACGCTATGTGTGGCGTTGGTTTAGGACTGCTGCTCTTGGGGGCAATCGCCTGCTCGGAAGAGGAGGGGCTGGAGGTGACGGATGTGTCCGTCCCTTCCGGCTATGCCCTTTCGGCGGGCACCTCCACGGTTTTCCTCAACTCCACCATTGCCTACGACACGGAGGCGCCTTGGGTGAGTGGCAGCTATGCCAGTCGTTTCACCCGTGGGGATGGACTCTACGATGATGTGCGCACCAGCGGTCTGGGCGATGGTGGCGGCTTGGGCCCGGTCTATGCCGGTTACTCTTGTGGCAGTTGCCACCGCAACGCAGGCCGCACGCAACCCACCTTGTGGAGTGAGAGGGGATCGGGCAGCTATGGCTTCTCCTCGATGTTGGTCTATATCACCCGTCGCAATGGGGCCTTCTTCAAGAACTATGGACGGGTGTTGCACGACCAGGCAATCTATGGGGTGAAAGCGGAGGGTAAGCTGAAGGTGAAGTATGATTACGAGACCTTCTCCTTTCCCGATGGCGAGACCTATGAGCTTTGCAAGCCCACCTATACCATCACGGAATGGTATGCCGACAGCATCGCACCCAACGACCTCTTCTGTAGCGTGCGCATCCCCTTGCGTCATGTGGGATTAGGGCAGATGATGGCACTCGACCCGACCGAGATCGAGGCCTTGGCCGCCCGGAGCAACTACCCGGAATATGGCATCAGTGGACGAGCCAACTACATCAACGAGCGAGGCATGAAGCGACTGGGCCTTTCCGGCAACAAGGCGCAACATGCGGACCTCACGATCGAGTTGGGCTTCTCCAGTGATATGGGTGTGACCAACAGTCGCTACCCGGAGGAGATTTGCGAGGGGCAGCTCCAGATGGATCAAGGCAGCATGATGGGCTTGGCCTACGACCAGCTGGATGTCTCCACCGAGGAGATGGAGAATGTGGATCTCTATCTCCATTGTTTAGGCGTACCGGCCCGTCGGAACGTGAACGATCCGCAGGTGATCTTGGGCGAGCAGAAGTTTTATGAGGCGAAGTGCCACCTGTGCCACGTCACGACCCTGCACACACGCCCTCGGGGAGCGGTCTTGATCAACAATACGGAACTGCCTTGGTTGGGCAACCAGACGATCCATCCCTATTCCGATTACCTGTTGCACGACATGGGATCGGAGATCATGGGGGTAGGTCTGAACGATAACTATGTCAGCGGATTGGCTCGGGGAAACGAGTGGCGAACCACCCCTCTGTGGGGCATCGGCTTGCAGGAGAAGGTGAACGGACATACCTATTACCTGCATGACGGACGGGCACGCAACGTGCAGGAGGCGATCCTTTGGCATGGCGGAGAGGGCGAGGCCTCGAAAAACCTGTTCAAGCAGATGAGCAAGGCCGATCGAGAGGCGTTGGTAGCCTTCATCAATTCACTTTAAACACACATTCAATGAAGTATAAACAGCAATGAAACAGCTATTCGCAATACTATGCTTATGGATCGCCTGTGCCGCTCATGTATATGCCCAGCACGAGGAGGAATCCGAAAACGGCATTGTCTCCTTGGCCGGTAAAGAGGGCTTCACAATCGGCAGCAAGAAGGGAGACTTCCTGTTCAAGCCCTACCTGTTGGTGCAGGCCAGTGCCAACGTCAACTATTACGATGACGAGGGGTTGGATGCAGCCTATAACCAAGACAATATCGCCAACTCCGGCTTCTCCATTCCCTATGCGGTCTTGGGATTCACGGGTAAGGCATTCGACAAAGTGACCTTCAACCTCTCGCTCAACGCGGCTGCTTCGGGTGGGGCGTTGTTGCAACAGGCCTGGTTTGACGTGCGCTTGAAAGAGGCGTTCGCCATCCGGGTGGGTAAATTCAAGACCCCCTTCTCGCATGCCTACCTGACCACCTTGGGCGAGACCCTGCTGCCGGTATTGCCAGCCTCGTTGACAGCTTCCGTCATCCTGCCCCATTCGCTCAATGCGGTCACGCCTAATATAGGGACCGGTTTTGACCTGGGTGTCGAGGTGCATGGATTGGTGAAGGAGAAGTTTGGTTATGAGGTCGGCATCTTCAACGGAACGGGTAGTGCGGTCAATCTGGCGAGCAAGACCTTCAGCGACGATTGGCATATCCCCTCGTTGCTCTATGCCGGTCGCTTCACCTACATGCCCAAGGGCGTGATGCCCTCCACACAAGGCAATCCCCACCGCCTCCGGGAGGATAAGTTGCTCTTTGGCCTCTCTACCTCCCTCAATGTCGAGAGCGAGAATGAGAGCACCAACGATTTTCGGGTGGGGGCGGAGTTTGCCTGGTTGAGGAACCGCCTCTATGTGGGGGCCGAGCTCTATTACATGCAGGTGGGTTTCACCGAACGGCAGAAGATTGATGAGATCTATCGCTATCTGGGTGGCTATGTGCAGGGCGGCTATTTCGTCACGCCCAAGTGGCAGGTAGCGGCTCGTTACGACCTCTTCAACCGTAACGGTATGGACACGAACGGTTTCCTGAATATACCGGCCGTAGGTTTCAACTATTTCTTCACGGGATGCAACCTGAAGCTCCAGGCCATGTATCAATTCATCGGGCGGACGGGGTACGACACCCAGCTGGATCGAGACAACGACGATCTGGGATTGGCCATGCATTCCGGCACGATCCTCCTGCAATACACCTTCTAAGCGATGAACGTGATGAAAGCAATGAAACGAATCCGTTGGGCCGCCTTCGCCCTCCTGCTGCTGGGCGTTGCTTGCGATGATGGCAAGATCTACGAGACCTATCAACCGATGGAGGAGCAGGGCAGTGTCTATCAGCTGAAAGCCATCTTGCGAGGGGTCGATACCTGGCCGGACGATTACGAGTTGGTGGCCGCAGCCTTTGGGGATAGCCCTTATGCCACCTATACGAAGGTGATCCATGCCCCCGAGCGAGAGGGAGAGCCGGTCAGTGTGACCCTATCCGGTATGCGTGAGGTCAACCAGGTAGAGATCTGTGCGGTCAATCGCTTGCGGAAGCGGATCGTCACCTTCTATCAGACCGAATTCACCCTGCAGGAGGATACTCTCTTCGTGGATGCGGGCACATTAGATGTCAGTATAGGCAATGGCGTACAGCAACAGGTGTTCAATACCGATTGCATCGGTTGTCATGGTGCGAGCACCTTTGCGGCGGCCAATCTCTTCCTGACCGAAGGAAAAAGTGAGGCAGCCTTAGTGGGAGTCCCCTCCACCCGTTCGGAGGCCGGTAAGCTGTTGGTAGCACCCGGCTCACCCGACGAAAGCTTCCTCATGGAGGTCTTGACCCATCCCGAAGCCGTCCGTCACGACCATGTCGATATCCTCTCCGCCAAACCCGATAAGCTCACCCTCCTCGAAGCATGGATTGAATCAATTAAAACGAATTTATAATGTATAGAGAAACAACCAAGAAAATCGATCAAGCGGAAGCGGTATCCATCCAATTGAACCGCTTCGAACCCGAAGAAGGTATGGCCGAATACCAACTGCTGCTCAGCGGAACAGACCCCACGCTCCCCTTCACGGAGCAAGCCGAACACCTGTGGCAAGCCTATATCCGGGTGATGCGGGAGGAGCTGGCGGACAAGAAAGCCTGCCCTGTGATGCGCAGATATTTCGTGAGCGATGCCGCCAACCAATCCGACTGGATCCAAGCCTGGGAGTTGGAGAACGGTTGTTCGGCCTATAGCATCGTGCAGCAACCCCCATTGAACGGAACCAAGATAGCCCTCTGGTGCTACCTGCTGACCGATGTCACGGTGGAGCGAGCGGCTGAGGGACTTTGGCAAGTGGCCCATGCGGGCTATCGCCATTATTGGATCGGAGGCTTGACCGCCCGGGCGACCGATGCCGAGCAACAGACCCGCCTCCTGCTGGGCGATTATGTGATGCGGCTGATGCGCCAACGGATGACCCTCTCTGCGAATTGCTTACGCACCTGGCTCTTCGTGCAGAACGTGGATGTCAATTATGCGGGTGTGGTGAAAGCCCGTAGGGAGCTCTTCGTCACCCAAGGACTGACCGAGCAAACCCATTACATCGCCAGCACCGGTATCGAGGGACGCCATGCCGATCCGGAGGTGTGCGTGCAGATGGATGCCTATGCCGTGGAGGGATTGCGACCGGAGCAGATCCAGCAACTCTATGCCCCTACCCATCTCAACCCCACCTACGAGTATGGAGTCACCTTCGAGCGAGGTACGGCCATCCACTATCCCGATCGCACGCACATATTGATCTCCGGCACGGCCAGCATCGACAACCAAGGCACTATCTTGTATGAGGGCGATGTCATCCGGCAAGCCGAACGCATGATGGAGAACATCTCCGCCCTCTTGGCCGAGGCGGGAGCTACGATTGACGACATCACCCAAGCCATCACCTACCTGCGGGATCCAGCCGATTATGCCGTGGTGAGTCGCTATTTCGCCACGCACTATCCCCATCTGCCCCAACTCATTGTCCTCGCTCCCGTCTGCCGCCCCGGATGGTTAATCGAGACGGAATGTTGGGGGGTAGCTCATAGGCGACCTCTATCGTAAGAAATCATCCAGAAAGTCTGAAGGTTCTTTGACAGGTATGGAAAGTCCCTCAAAATGTTTCGTGTTACGGGTAATGATCACATCAGGAGAAGCTGCACACGGATGAGTGCCTTGAAATACTTTTCCACCATGGCTTGTAAGCTGACATTGTGCTGACGGGCAAAACCTCACCCTGCGCCACACGAAGTGTGCTCCCTCGTGTCCTGCCGGGCTCGACCCGCAAAGACACAACGTTTTTGCCTGCCCTTTATAGAGCCTTTTCATAGTGATCCTCACGCGTGCGAACATATATTATATAGTAAGCCATCAGAGGGTATAAAAAAGAGCCGACTCAACGGATCCTTCGAGCTACCTCGTTCGATCTGCTGAGCCGGCCTCTTTTTGTCATTGCACCAACCTCCCTCAAAGCAGGACTACTGCTTGGGAGAGGGCAATGCGTCATATTGAGTTTAGAAATCGCCTTTATCGACAGAAGTTTCTACCCAATTTTCCACATCTGCTTCAAAAGTGATGGGCACAATGTCATATTCTTTTCCGTTCTCATCATAACCTGCACCAAAACATAAAGTATAAACATAACGCTTACCTGACTCCCATGTGGCTTCAAAAGGCACATACATAACTCCGTAACCATCTTCAAGCTGTTCTCCTTCTCGTGGAATAAAATAATGATTATTTCCGCCATCAGGCTCCTGATAGATTTTACAGGTGATCTTTAAATAAGAACGGTCTTTCGTTTCATCAACCTTTTTGATTGTTGTAGTTTTAGGATCCCATTTTTCAAGAGTCTGTGGAATAAAGAGCATTGGCTTGTTTCCTGATATCTGAGTCTCAGGATCACCAACAGCAGTCACCTTTATAGGAACAGATGGTTCCATTCCTACAGTATATGACATTGGTAATAAATAACCAGACCAAGCCCCAGAAGTAGATAAAGTAGGGAAAGAAAATGTGCCTCTTCCATATACATTCGCAATCTCTATACTCTTTATTTCCACTCTCAAATTCTCATCTCTCTTT
Source organism: Parabacteroides distasonis (assembly GCA_021531385.1). Lineage (GTDB taxonomy): Bacteria > Bacteroidota > Bacteroidia > Bacteroidales > Tannerellaceae > Parabacteroides > Parabacteroides distasonis_C. Next base: position 204,023 of record JAFBIR010000004.1, read on the forward strand.
TTCGCCTTGAACAAGACCTGGGAGAGTGCATGTTTAAATTGAAGCGTAATTTCACCATTTTGAGTATCACTTTTTTTCTGCTGCAAAGCATAGGCATACATCAAATCCACGTTAGTCTCTGAAGAACTAACAGTAGGAGCATACTCATCGTGAACCGCAACCTGTAATTCCTGTTTATCGCCATTAATAATCCAGTTGCTAAAATGAAATGTAGCTGGGCTAATTGCATAAAAATCTAATGCTTCCACATGAGGCCAATACAATATATCTTCTTGATTCGCATAATTCCACATAGCATTATCCGTATCATACTTGATAGTTACACCACCTCTCCATTCAGAAGAAGAATTACCAATAAAAGATTGACCATCTTTAAGAGCAAACACCTCAAACGGATAGTTGGTGAACGTAGTACTATGAATTATCTCCGCCTTCGTCTGCGGATTATTACTAACGACATTAAAACCAATCACATTCGACTCGGAAGTGCGCACATTCGCTATCTCCTCATCGGCTGAGCAACCGGCCAACAGCAGGCCGATCGCCATCATACACAACTCTTTTTTCATCATTATAGTAAGTAATTAATGTTATACAATCATATCTTTATATCTATATTCACATCTTCCCAATCATCGGCTGAGACATCGAAGCCTCCGCTGTCCGTGGAATCGGCCGGCAGCGTAAAATCGAAGTTGAGCACCAAATGCACGTCGCCCACCATGCCCGCACGGGGAGTAGCAAGAATCTGCTCGCTCACCGACTGACGCAACAGATGCACCTTGCCTGTCTGCGTCTTGAGGTAAAGCTTGAAGTCTTGCAGACAACCGTCTTGATAACCAAAGGTCAGAAACTCGCCCACCAACTGGCTGCCCACGCGCTGTCCCGTGAAGAGCAACGTATCGACCCGTTCGGAAGAAATCCCCTCTTTCGTAATCAACAACTCACCAATCATGCCGGTCAGCTCCGCCCGGAAATCTGCCATTCGCTCCAATCCCCGAAGTCCATTCACCTCATAGGTGTAGCGACTGGTCAACCGCTCTGGCATCAAACGGATCACCTGCTCACCAGCCAACTCGGGATCTTTCACCTCGACATCGTTCTGCTTGGCACCACAGAGGAAATCGGGTGTCAAGCAGGCCGGCGTGCCATCCGGAGCCTTGGTCTCACTGGTGAAAACCAAGAGTTGTCCCGTTTGCGCACCATCCTCCACCGCAGCCCATTCCAAGTCATTGTTATAGCATAAAACCTGATAAGTTGTAGGCGGCAGATGCACCACGCCTCCAGAGAGGTCGGCAAAGTCAAACAGCCAACCGCTGCTCCCTGTTGCCGGGTAGCAGACCAACCGCATCCCTGCCGGCCGCAAGCTGTCAGCCAACAACTGCCAGTCGAACAGGATCCGCACGTCTGCCCCATGCGTATGGTCGTAGCAAAGCTCCTTGTGCTCACAAGCACTCAGCCCAACCAGCAGCCCCAACAGGCATACCCACATAGCGCATTGCCTCATCGCTTACCTCCTTTCCGATCGAACAGATAGACAAAGGAGACCTCCGCCCAAGTAGGGCCAAACCAGCGTCTCCGCTTGGTGCTTTGCCAAACATAATGGGTATCTTTCGGCAGATATTCCTGATAGATTCCTCCTAAGTAACCGATGCCCAGCGAGCAATCCAAGCGCCACCGCGCAGCCAATCGCCACGCATAGCCATAGGAGAAGCCTCCGGCATAGCTCCATTTGTCTCCTAAGTAGCCTCGTTCGCCCCATTCCACATCGTAGGTCAGCAGTTGCCCATAGACCCCAAGGTGATGACCTCGTGCCGCTTGCGCATCCGAACGACGACCCAGCCAGTAGCGTAACTCCAGCTCCCCGCCATAGGTGCGCCAGTAGCGATGGCGGTTGTCGTTCTTCCACCAACCATACATCCAATGTAAATGAGCTGACCATTGGGGATTCCAGCTATACCCGATCCCCACGTTAGGAATCAACAGGGCATCATAGAGCCCATTGGTCCGAACAGACCACCCCGATTCTACATCCTTTTTTGGTTCCACAGCTTGAGCTGAAAGTATGCCCAACTTACCTATGGCACCCCAAAGGCACAAAACAATCATCCATATTTCCCTTCTCATTTCATTGATCAAAGACCACACATTTATAATGGACGCAAATATAGCCTCTTTTTTCTTACCACAGCCTTAACCCATAGGGGGGGTAATTACAATTACTATCATTTATATCTGAAACAACTTTGTTAACATATACGAATAAAGCCATTTGTCAATTATCCTAAACAACCACAAATATTCTTCTTTTTTTTACGAGGATGCGAAGTATTCGTACAAGCAAGCTTACGGCTATTTCCCTGGCGTCGTCTCAATAGACGGCATCATTGCGTACATCGAAAACCGTGACGGAAACTGCCGCATATTCTACATACGGGCCATACACAGTGCGTCAATGTACAGCCGCATACAAGATATACGCGAATGGAGGCGTGTAGAGATAGGCTCGCAGGAAACGGAAGTGGCCTCGGTCATGTCAACACAGTTCATGGAAGACGGCAAGAAGGGGGTGGCTGAATTTGTATACCAGCATGCCGTATGACAAACTTTCTTTTGGATAAATCCATTTTTTCGAGGCTTTTGAATCTCAATCCCCAATGGGGAAAGGGGCGTTGTGTCCTAATTTATTTGTTGCAGAAGCGGGAGTTAGCATTAAAGAAATTCAAAGCCTCCAAGGAGCGTAAGAAAGCGTATATCCAGGAGCTGGAAAAAAGCATGAGGCAGGAGTACAAGGAACGGACTGGCAAAGATGCCGTCAGCTTTACAGTCTGGTGATGTTGAGGAATTCTTTCGATCATACCTCATCTCTTTTGCGCTGAATCGGGAGTTCCGAAATGGCCATTTCCGAAACAGCGGTTTCGCAACTGCAAATATAGCGCTTTCTCACGAAACGCCCCATCACGCTGGCCATCTATTTCAAACTGTCATCTGTCATTTGTCATTGGGATCCTTTAGCTATGCTCGTTAGGGATGATTTTATAGCTGACAGGAAGGAGTATGGGTAGATATATCTATGATGGGCAGTTTGCTCCCTTGGGCAATGACATCGTCTATAAATTGATCACATTCGGCCTTGGTCATTTTGTGCCTGATGAAAGCGTAGTAGAGGAAATCTATCGTGGTCAGGTAGGTGATTTGATGCTGTTCGCAATAGGTCTTAATATCTCTGAGGTTGCTACTTCCCAGAACATCTTGATGATCCCGACAGAACACCATGCAGGCGCTTTCCCCTTTTCCTAAGGTGGAGCGTAGTTTCGCATACTCCAATCTGGATGCTCCCGTAGGTGCGAATTTGTAGGTAGAGATTCTTTTGGGAAAATAGATCAGTGTGTTGTCTATCAGTGTTTTCGTAGATTGCGAAAACGAGACTTCCTCATAGACAACATCGAGGATGAGATATTCATATTCTGGAAATATCTCCAACAATCTGCTAAACTGTTGTGCTTTTATGAAATGGATGATGACATCCGCATCGAGCACAATTTTAGTCTTCGTTGCCATTTACGCCGATTTTATGTAATAGTTCATAGTAATGGCCCTCAGAGATTTTCTCTTCCTCAAATAGTTTACGTGCCTTCTCTCCAAAGTCTCCAATGACGAGTCCCCAATTGCCAGGTTCATACAGGGTCGTAGCATATCCATATTCACGAGCGGTACGTTTAATGGGGTAGGAGGCATATCGATCCCTCCCTGCCCGATCAAGCAGACCCAGATCGAATAGGCGATTCAGCACAGCGGAATGAGAAACGGAAAAATAGTGCTCTATTCGAAGAATAGAAGCCATGGATACTTGGCCGGTTCGCAGCTCTTCATCGGGAATGAGTTGCTTGACACCAACAGTGGGCATCAGAAACATTTGCGCAAAAGCATCCGCATACTGTTCGGATTCGCTTTTCTTGCCATCAGACCCGCAGTTATGAGGTGTTGGATTGGCCTCAATAAATAAATGATATAATTCATGCGCAATGGTGAAATGCTGACGACAACGAGGCTGATTCGCATTGACGAGCATGAAACGTTTTTCCCCCCTTCGGAGACTCATCCCGGAGAAAGAACTCGAAAGCGGACGATAGAGTGTCAATACTTTCAGTTTTAGCAACAGGCTTTTGAGATTGACTGCCTCGGCATCGCTTAATCCCACAGACATGCGGAAGCGAGAGACCTGGCTCTCGATGAGGTTTAGCCATGCTTTTTTCATTTAGACTCTATTGCCTCCATTTTAAGGTATGACTTCACGATGTCTTTGAAATGCAAAATCTCCGTCGCATCCTCAGGCGTGATGCCATTGATACGGAAAGCGGAGGCGAAAATCAGGTCATCTACATGCTCGTTTTCCTCAAAAAGCATGACCATATCACACCCGAAAAAATCGCTGATTCTCTCGAGCACGTCATACGGAGCCTCTCTATCACCCGATTCGTAGTTGCTGTAGGCGGATCTTGTGATGCCTATCGCCTGCGAAATCTCCTCTTGGGTGTATCGAGCCGCTTCTCTTAGTTTCCTTAGGTTTTCTGCTATTATGCTGTTCATGGAATCTATATTTTCCGTGGCAAATTTAGCTATTATCTTTAGATATGCCAATTTTTGCCACGAAATAATTACAGCGCTTCTCACTCCACCACCCGCAAATAAATCTCTCGATCCGCCTTTTGGGCGGCGGTGATGACGGTGAGGATACGCTGCAGGGCCGCTTGGCTATGGGCGAGCTGACCGGGAGCGATACGCTCGCCGGGGAGGATGCAACCACGGGTGTCGGCCACGGTGTTACCCGCATGGATGCGGATGCCCGTGAAGCCGGGTACTTGCCACAGCAGGGGCAACCAACGACCGAACTTGGGGCTGCGGGTGAGCAACAGCCGATAGGTGCCCGCCGGGATGCACCCCTTCCCCTCCCGCTGCTCCGCCAAGAGGAGGTGAGGAGAGGGAGGCTCTAAGGTGTCGGCCAGGCGATTGCCGGCTTCGTCGAACAGGATGCCATCCGTGAAATCGGAGGTGTAGGCGATGCGACGCAACTTGAGATAATACTGTTTCTCCATCATGATCTGTCGGTTTTAGGGGTATGTTTATTCGTTTCGCTTACTCTCTGTCTTGCGGTAGGAGCCATCGGCCAGACGCACGATGAACTTGCGGTGCACCCATTGGTTGAGCATCCCTTTCGTCTGCTCCACCGGACGCTCATCTTCCCGGCGCACACGCACGGCATCCTCGTAGGTGAATTGCTCCGGCAACTGCTCCAAGAGGTTGCGTGGCCCCCGCTTGTTGCCCAGGTTGTTTCCCTCGTTCTCCTTGCGGATTGCCTCGCCGAAGAACTTCATCTTACACCAGAGGTCGTAGTAGAGGCTCCAGCGGATGAAGTCGTCGTAGCGCTTGTCCCACTGGCCGCCACTGGCCACATAGAGCACGCACGCCTTCAGGTAGGCGATGATGTTCGCACGTTGCGACAGCTCCCAGAAGTCCCGGTCTTGCGTCAGCGTGGCCTCTTTGCCCAACTCCTTGTTCAGCCGCTTCGCCAACCGGAGGGGGCCGGGGCAGTCAATCTCACCGCAGGCATTCACTAACCGCTCGATGTAGGGACGTAAGGCCTCCTCGAAGGCCTCGTCGTAAGTGCCGAAGATGGGAATCTGCGCGCCAATGTCTTGCGGCTCGATGAAGGAGAAGCCGATACGGCTGATGGGGCCATCGATCAAGACCAGCTTGAAGTAGCTGCGCACCTTCTTCAGCGTGGTGGAGGCGTTCCAGTTGAAGCGGATGCAGACGGAGCCGCTGACCGATCGCTCGCTGACACGGGTCTGCCCGTAGCGGTTATCGGGGTCGAAAGCCAAGCAGATGATGCGGAAATGCTCCTGCCGGGTGCCGCCGTTGCCCTTCAGCGCGTCAAACTGATCCAGCTCGTTGAGCCGGGCATAGAGGAAATGGCCCTCCGCGTCGATCAGGCGCTGCACGAAGGCGGCGTTGGTGCAATCGGGGTCCAGCTCCTGGATGATCAGCCCTTCGGGGCGTGGCGACTTGTCTTTGTTGGCACCCGCCGTGGCCATCTCTCGCTTCCACTCCCGTTCCCGCTCCCGGTTCTTCTCGTCCCGCTGGCGAATATCGGCCATGATGTAGTCGATCGGCTTGTTCACGCAGCCCTTGCCGGCACCTGATCCGCCCACCAATATAGACATGATCGTCGCCTCGTGCCACACGTTGTCGATATAGCGAAAACGGGTTTTACAGAGGTGTGCCGCCAACGGCGGGAAGATGGCGTTAGCCACCGCCGCCCGGTAGATGGAGGGGGTCTTGCTTACCAATAGCTCAATCATCGGAGGCAGTCGGCGAGGCAGGGCGGGAGGGGTGTCGAAGAGCGAATCGTCAGCCTGCTCCTCGTCCGTCGGCTGCTCTTTGTGCAGCTCTTCACGTGCCCGGTTGAGGGCTTTCTGCAGCTTCTTGGGCAGGTAGGGCATGAGGGCATGGGTGGTAGCGCTCTCCACTAATCGGCTCAGCTCCTCGTCGCTCAATCCATAGTTGGGGATGACCCGTAGCAACAGCTCCTTGCTATTGTCGCAGATGTAGCGCAGGTTCACCGCCAAGCGATGCAGCTTCATGTTGCGCTCGCCCACCACCGGCTCGCCACCCTCTTGCGCCCACCACGCCTCGATGATCTTGCTGTAATGAATACCCTTGAAGGTCAGCTCCTCCTCCGGGGAAAGGGCCGTGACCGCCGTCTCATCCGCTGCCTGCGGGTTATCCTGTGGCGCAGGGAGCAGCTCCGCCGGGATGACCGGCGCAGGGGGAGTGACCGTGAGGGGTGACAGTGGAAGCTGATGGCCGGAGAAAAGCCCCTCCTCGTCGATGTAGAGCAGGTAACGTTCCCAGACGAGGAAGCTGCAGCGGGCATAGTCCTTCACGCTCCCGTCATAGTCAGTGTCGCCCAGCCGGGCAGCCATCGCCTGTTGCCCCTCGGCCAAGGTGAGCCCTTGGGGAAGGCGGAAGATGAGCCGCAGCCCTAACCCGGAGGGGGTGATGTGCACCAAGAGGATGCCCAGCTCCGCCTCACGCCCCTTGATGTGCGTGTCGTAGTAGCCCTTGGGATCGGGCAGGTGATCCTTGTCATACATGCAGAAGCCGGAGGGGATCGCCCCTGCGTTCTTCCGCTTGCCATCGGTGAAGGTGGCGTGTGGGGTGAGGATAGGGAGACGTCGCTTCAGTTTCGCCTTCTCGTCGTCATACGCCTCGTCGCTGATCACGCCCTGCTGCAGCTGCCCGATGAGGGCGGCCAATTGCTCGCAGCAGCGGCTCGTGTGCGTGGATCGCACGGCTTGCCAAAACAGTTCCTGTGTGCAGGGCTGGACGGTAGCGCTGATACTGTTTGCGATACCCATTCGCCCCGTTGCCTCGCTCGTGCCTTGCGGCATTGTTGTCATGTTCTTGCTCATATCCTTCAATTTTATAATGAATAATCGAATGTTATGCCGGAACTCTTCGTAAGCGCCTGCTTAGGAGCCCCTTGCGAGAGCAAAAGTAGTATGGGGGCATTCCCCGCACAATACCTATGAGGGAGGCTGATAGGGAGATAGGGACTCCCTATGTGGTTGGTTTATTAAGCTGGATATAAATGGAATACGCCTGCTTTCTCAAACGGTCAACAGGCATACATTTGGTAGAAAGAAAAGAAATACCCTATGTTCAACGAGCAAGGCTATACCCGAAGTCGTTGATGGTGCCGGTTTCGGAAGAGAAGCTGATGCCCACCTTATAGAGCTTACGAGGATCAGAGGCATAGGGCAAGGCATAGCCTTTCTCGTCGATCTGTTTCAGGGCCACCGCAGCCGTGCTGTTGAGCTTGAACTCGAAGAGATAGATATAACCGGGACATTCCAGCACGCAGTCGATGCGCCCCTGGCTGGTCTCCTTCTCCACATAGACGCTGAATTTACCTAACATGCGCATGATGAGGTAGAAGGTATATTGGAAATGGCGCTCGCACGCCTGCTCGTCCTGCTTCCGCTGGAAGCGGTAGGAGATGTCGGCCAGAAAAGCGGTTAGCTGGCGATGGAAAGTGTCAAGATCGCCTGCCTCTAAGGAGTCAGTCACCTCATTCAGCCAATTGGTTTGGTTATCGCCACTTTGGAAATAGTCGGCAGCCAGCAGAGAAACCATCCCGCTACGCACCTCCTCGTTGGGAAAATCCAGCAGGTAGGCGTTGCGACGCGGATGATAGTCCTTGATCGTCAGGTAGCCGCTCTGATAGAGCATGGGGAGGGGATGCTGACGAGTTGCCTTATAGTTGATGAACTCGGCAGCATCGTAATACTTGCCTGCCATCTCGTTGATCTGCTCGTGGTTGTCTGCCATGAGGCGCATCAGGTAGGTGGGAGTTCCGGTGGCAAACCAGAAGTCGTCGAAGCGCTGGCAATCCAAGCAGTTGAGCAAGCTAAAGGGATTGAACACATCCTCCATCCGCCCGCTGAAGTGGTAGCCGTCATACTTCCGTTTCAGCCGTTCGATGGTCTCCTCCTTCGTCATGCCATTGGCCTCTCCTAACTCCTCGATCTGCTTGTCGAACACCTGAAGCAACTCAGCCTTGGTAATGCCACAGAGGGCATCGAAACGGGCATCGAGGCTGATGTCCTTGGGTTGGTTGAATCCGCTGAAGACGCTGACCTGTGAGAACTTCGTCACACCTGTGAGCAGCACGAACTGCAGGTGCTTGTCGGCCAGCTTGAACACGCTGTAAAACCCTTTCAGTTGCTCCCGGTTGTAGTCTTCCAAGGTCTGCATCTCGTCCGTGATAACGGGAGAGGGGATGCGGGCGTTCATTACGTCGAGCAACGGCTTGTCGTATTCGTCCACCAACACCACGGCTCGCCGCCCCGTCTGCTTATGGGCCGCCTCTAAGACGTTACAGAATCGGAGGCTAATGTCTGCGATGCTTGCCGTAAGCCCGTACTTTTTCTCTGCATTCTCCACAAACTGATTGAGCACTTCAACCAACATCCCCTGATTCGTGAAATTGGCCCCATTAAAGTCAATATGAAACACGGGATAGCTCAGCCACTCCTGTTCCAACTGGTTGATGGCTAACCCCTGAAAGTACTCTTTACGCCCTAAGAAATAGTTCTCCAAGGTGGAGACCAAGAGGCTCTTGCCGAACCGCCGTGGACGGCTAAGGAAATAGATTCTCCCCTCCGTGACCAACCGATAGAGCAGGGCGGTCTTGTCCACATAGATAAAACCGTCCTCTCTAATCCGCTCGAAGCTCTGTATGCCAATCGGGTATTTCATAGCGCTACCTGTTTATATCTTTATGCTGCAGCGAAGATACGCAAAATAATCAGACAATGGGCTTCACCATGCTTTTTTATTGAATGGCAGCAAGATCTTGTCGAGCTCTTGCTGGAAGGCTTGCGCTTGATCGGGATGATCCTTGTATAGATCGCTGAGGGCACCGCTGATCGTCTGCTTTTTGGCGGGCATCTGCCAGTAATCCTTGCAATAGTATTGCAGGTACTCAGCAGATCCAAACAGGGTGCCCAGCGTCTTGGCCATCAAAGCCCGTTTCCCTGTGGTCAGGAAGCGAAGCTTTTTGTTCTGCGCAGTTTCCTTCTTCGTGTAGAATTTATACTCCTTGTTCAAGAGGCCTGCGCCATACAGCAGGTGCATGGCGTTCAGCTCTTGGGCGGTCAACTTGGGCGGTTGCGCCTCGGGTACGATCTCGCAGGGTGTTTCTTCGGGGGGCTGCGGAGAGGCTGACGGACTTTGTTGCGCCTCGTTTGCGCCGATGGTGACGTTGGCCACTTGGTTGTCGTGAATGTCGGTCATGAAGACCTGTTGCGGATTGCTCTGAAAGATGACTTGCATAGGCTTATGAATGGATTTGGGTGTTGTTATTATCGTTGTGATGAATATCGTTGAGGTTTACCGTGTTGGCATGGATGTGCACGGTGCGGCCATCGCCGGTTGGGATCGCTCCTGCTTTCGCTTCCGCTCTTGCTCTGGCTGCTTGCGCCTGCTCCAGGTCGTACTCCAACAGCCTTGCCATCTCCGTCAGTTTCTTCAGCTGTTTCGAAAGCGGCAGCGTTTGCAACTGATGAATAAGCGTCTTCAGCTGCTTATTCTCCGCTTGCGCCTCTGTCAAATCCTTCCTCAGCTGCTCGTTCTCCGCTTGCACCTTTTTCAGCTCCTCTTGGGCTTGCTTGAGCGCTTGTTGGGCGGGGACAGGAACGGATGGTTGCAGCTTATCCAGCTCGTCGTTGAGCGTATCCACAATGATCTGAAGATGGGGGAAATCATGTGTTCTCGGCTGTATCAGTTGGATGGCCGCTTTCAAATGTTTTGCGGTCATGGGGGTTGTCACTTGGGGAGACGAACCGATTATCATTTTGATCCTTTGGGCATAAAGCTTGTTAAACAATTTGCCTTCCAAGGGACTTACATTCTCGACCAGTTTGTAAAACGCTCTGTGTGTCATCATGTGTCATCTAGATTAGGTAAAACATATTCTTTTCTACAAAGCTATACAAATCTTTCCACATATCCAAATCCACCCCTCTATTTTTTCAGCGATGACAAATGACAAATGACAGTTTGTTATTTTGACCCCCCTACGCTGCATAGAGGGGTATATAGATCTATTATCTATATATAATAATATATTATTTATATAATATTAAATATTATACTACCTATATATAGGTTGTTTGGGGATATAGTGTGAGGGGAGGGTGTTCGATTTTCTAACTGTCATCTGTCATTTGTCATTGCCTGGTCAGGGCGTGCATATTTCATGTATTTTAAGAGTGTGGCGGGCGCTCATTTTTGGTAGCTGGGCTAAGTTGTGCTACCTTTGCTACCAAGAGAAGAGAATATAGATACTAATATACTAACCCTTAAACTTTTATTTGTATGGCTATTCGATATTCAGTAATCAAGCGAAAGAACTTGGGGAAGGACAAGACGGAGCATCCCCAGAAGTATTATGCGCAGGGCGTGAACGTGGCGCAGATCTCCTTTGAGACGGTGTGTGAGGAGGCGGCGGAGGCTTCGGCCATGACGACCGCGGATATGAAGGCGGCGGTGGACCGACTGACCTTGATCGTGAGTCGCTACCTGAAGATGGGCTACAGCGTGAAGATCGGTGAGCTGGGTTGCATCCGCATGGCGATCGGCTCTACGGGCTCGCTGACGGAGGAGGAGTTTAGCGCGTCGATGATCAAGGAGCCGAAGGTGGTGTTTTACCCTGGCTCTATGTTGAAGCAGGCGAAGAAGAGTGTCTCCTTCTTGCGTATCAAGGGTGGCGAGGTAGCGCAGGAGCCGCCTCTCGAACCTGAGAACCCCGATGTTGTCTAACCCTTTAACCCGTGATGAGCTATGGAACAGCAGTCAAACAACAAGATCTGGAAGTTGATCATCCAGACGTTGATCACTATCCTTACCGCGATCGGCACGACCTTAGGCGTTAATGCCGCCGTATGAAGCCGCAAGAGCCGCTCTCTGATCCAAGGGCGGCTCTTTTTGATAGGACGCAGGTGTGTGCCTGCTCGCTATTCCTTGAAGGAGCAGTAGGGGGTGCGCATCAACATGGAGTTGTAGTAGCGCCGGTCGCCGCTGACCTCCTTGCCTAACCAGGCGGGGCGCTCGAAAGGTTCATCCTCGGCCGATAGCTCGATCTCGGCCAAGATCAATCCCTCGTTGGCTCCATGAAACACATCGACCTCCCAGGTGTGCTGGCCGTAGGGGACCAGGTAACGCTCCTTGTCGATCGCTCCCGGCTCGCAGAGCCGTAACATCTGCTCCGCGTCCTCTAAGGGGACTTCTCGCTCAAACTCATACCGGCTCAACCCGCTCGGGCTGGATGCGCCTTTCACGGTAAGGTATCCTTTGTCGCCCCGGATGCGTACACGTACGGTCCTTCCCTTCTCCGAGCAGATGTAGCCTTGCACGATGCGTGTCTTGCCGGTCGCCTCGCTCCGGAAATCGCCTGCCACTAAAAATTTACGCTCTATCTCTGTTGCCATTGTTTCTGTGTTGCTTTAGGTGTGTAGCTATTTGATGGTGACCATTGTCGCGCCGAAGCCATATTCGCGGAAGGAGGCGTCTTGGTAGTAGTAGGCCTTGTAGCGTGTCTTCAGCTCCTTCTCGATGGCCTTGCGCAAGACCCCGTCTCCCTTGCCGTGGATGAAGACGATCTTCTGCCCTTTCTGGTCGGCATACTTGGCCAATACCTCGTGGAACTTGTCCATCTGATAGTGCAGCATGTCGCTATTGCTCAATCCGTTGATATTGTCGAGCAGCTCATGGATATGCAGATCGACCTCGAGGATGGCGCTGTTGTTGGCCTTCCGCTTGACGATGCTTTGGGGCTTATGCCGCTCTTCACGGGCCTTCTGGTGCATCGCCTCTTGCAGGTCAGTGGCAGAGACGAGCAGCTCCCGCTCGGGGACGTCGTTGCGCACGATGGGGCAGAGCAACGCCTCCTCGTCGAAATAGTCGTTTTCCATGAAGCAATGCAGCTTGTAGAACTTCACGGTGTCGAGGTGCAGCTCCACGGAGATGGCGTTTTTCAGGGCGTAGGATTTCCCCTGCTTGAAGGCGATCAGCTGCACGCAGATGCGCTCCAGCTCAGCCAGCTCCTGCTTGCCGAACTCCTCCAAGAAGATCTTGGTGTTGGGCTCCACCAGGCCTTGGTAGCGGCTTGTCCAGCTGCCCGACTGCCGGTTCATGTAGTTGAACGAGAGGTAATAGTTGCTGTCGTTGACGAAGTAGGTCTCGTAGCCGCATTGCTGGAAGTCTTTCGGGTCGGTGGGCAGGAAGGCCAAATAGACGTTGAGCCGCTCTCCCTCGGCGGTCTCGGTCGGTTTCTCCTCGGCCTTTGGCTGGGGTTTAGGTTGCGGGGCGGGCTCTACCGGCCGTGGCGCCTTGGGGCGGTTGGCGCTGTGCACCTGCATCTCTTGCTCGCCTACCACGACGCACTCCCGGATCAGGGCGGGCACCTCGAAGCCGTCCTCATCCTCCACCATCACTTGATCTTTCCCTTTGAAACTGCGAACGATACCACCTCCAACGCTGTTGAGGAAACGTACCTTATCTCCAATATTCATCGTATGCTGTTTTTAATGTTTTACAATTTGGGCGCGAACTTACTGAAAAATCCGCACATGGCTTGTTTGTGCGGGCTTCATCCCAGCGTCAGCGAGGCATCTTTGCTGTAAAAATGGTTGATGCGTTTCACGGTGGAGCAGCAGGTGTGCGCGTCGTGGCAGTAGATGATCGCCTGCTTGTGGGCGACGGCCTCGGCTAACATCCGCTCTTTCGCCTCGTAGGAGCGGAGCGGGGCATCGTCGTAGGCGGAGATCCACGCCAGCGAGAGATGGGCGGCCAAGGGGATCACATCGCCCGCGAAGAGGTAGGTGCGCTCGGGCAGGTCGCAATAGAGGGCTATCTGCCCCGGTGTATGTCCGTCGAAGAGCCGGAAGCGTACGTGGGGCGTCAGCGCCATCTCCTCCTCCTCGACGAGCCGTAACCGTCCGGAGGTCTCTACCAGCTCCATATCCTCGGGGAAGTAAGAGCCCTGCTCCAAGGGGTGAGGCTGGCGGAAGTTCTCCCATTGCCGGCGGCTCACCCAGTGGTTGGCGTTGGGGAAGGCTAAGCGCAGCGTGTCGCTTTGCGGGTCTTGCAGCGTCGTGTAGCCGCAATGGTCGAAGTGGAGGTGGGTAAACACCATGTCGGTGACGTCAGTCGGCTCGATCCCCCGCTTTCGCAAGGCCTCGTGCAGGTCTTGCAGGTCAAAGAACTGGTAGTAGCTGAGCGCTTTCAGGTGCTTGTATCCCGCTCCGTTATCCACCAGGATGATCCGTCCGTCCGCCTCGATCAAAAGGGAACGCATGGCCAGGACACAGCCGTTTTGGGCGTTGCAGGGATAGCGTCGGCTCCAGGATGTTTTGGGTATCGCGCCAAACATCGCTCCCCCGTCCGCATAGAAATAACCGGTGTCAATCGTAAGTATTTTCATTTTTGTTGCTTTTTTGTATGCAAAGGTAGCGGCAAAAATTGTATTTTTGCGTGCTAAAATACATATGATGCGTAAAGTTCATTTTATCTCCGTGAATGAGCCCTTGGTCTTGGATCTGGCTTTGGCATTGCGTGAAAAGGGCTATGAGGTGAGCGCCTCCGGTTGTGGTTTGACCGATGAGGTGGCTCGCTTGCGTGCGGCCGATTGCGTATGCTACGGCGAAGGATGGTTCCCGGAGAAGCTTAATAAGGATGTGCACACGGTAGTACTGGGTGCGGAGGTGACACGAGAGAATCCTGAATTGGCCAGGGCTAAGGAATTGGGCTTGCTGATTCAGTCAATCCCGGAGTTCATTTATCAGCGCACGCTGACGAAGACACGTGTGGTGGTGGCTGGCTCAAAGGGTAAGAAGTCGATACTCTCTATGATCGTCAATGCGTTGCGTAAACAGCGCTTGGATTTCGACTATGCGTTGACCAGCCAGGTTGACCAGCTGCCCAGCCGGATCCATCTCAGCTATGAGGCACGTATCGCCTTGATAGAGGGGGATGAGCATGTGACCTCGCGGCTTGACAAGCGTTTCCAGCTGGAATTCTACCGCCCGCATATCGCCGTCTTGACGAACTTGGCTTGGTCGGAAACCACTGATCATGCCTCGCCGGAGGCCTACAGCAGGACCTATCACTCTTTCATAGACTCCATCGAGCGGGAGGGTAAGTTGATCTATTACGGGAAGGATACCCAGGCCAGTCAGCTGGCGCAAGACGTGCGTGACGACATCACGGCCATTCCGTTTGACACGATCAAGGTGGTGGAGCGGGAGGGGCAGTCCTTCCTGCAAACCCGTGAGGGTGATTTCCCGATACGCATCCCCAACCGCTTTTTCCTGACGAACATGCATGCGGCTCAGATCGTATGCCGTCAGTTGGGCGTGAGGGATTCCCTGTTCTACGAGGCATTGTCTGCCTATAGCTTATCGTTACCTCTATGATTATTGCGAAGCGAAAAAGGAAGGAGAACATCGCTGAATACCTGCTGTATATGTGGCAGGTGGAGGACTTGATCCGGGCGAACAAGTTTGATATGGACTCGATTCGGCGTACCGTGATCGCCCATTATGCGCAACCTGCCGCCGTGAAGGAGGAGATCGCGCAATGGTATCAGGAGCTGATCGACATGATGCGCAGTGAGGGGGTGATGGAGAAGGGGCATATCCAGCTGAACAAGAATGTGATCATTGCCTTGACCGACCTGCATTTGCGCCTCTTGCGCTCCACGAAGGAGATGGTGTATGGAGCTACCTATTATAAGACGTTGCCCTACATCGTGCAGCTGCGGGCGAAGTCGGGGGGCGAGGAGCTGCCAGAGATCGAGACCTGCTTCAATGCGCTCTATGGCTACCTGATCTTGAAGATGCAACGCAAGGAGGTGTCGGCGGAGACCATGGAGGCGATCAAGCAGATCACGGCTTTCTTGGCGTTGCTATCGGAGAAATATCGTGCGGACATGAACAATGAGTTAGACTTATGATACAAGTATTAGTGACGGGAGCGAACGGCCAGTTGGGGCATTCGCTGCAAGCGAGGGCGAATCGTTATCCGGCTTTCGCTTTTCATTTTACTGACGTGGATACGTTAGACCTGTGCGACGCGGAGGCGGTGCGTCGGTATGTGGTGGACAATCACGTGGACTACATCTTGAACTGCGCGGCTTATACGGCGGTGGATAAGGCGGAGAGCAACGAGGCGCTGTGTGAGCGGATCAACCGGGATGCGGTGCGCCATTTGGGAGAGGCGGCTCAGGCGGTAGGGGCCAAGGTGATCCATATCTCGACCGATTACGTGTTTGACGGCACTAACTGCCGTCCCTACGTGGAGGCGGATCCGACCTGCCCGATCTCTGTTTACGGTCGTACGAAATTAGCGGGTGAGGAGGCGTTGCGGGCGGTATGTCCGGAGGCGGTGATCATTCGCACGGCCTGGCTCTATTCGGAGTATGGGAATAACTTCGTGAAGACCGTGTTGCGGTTAGGCGCTGAGCGGGATGAGTTGCGCTTTATCTTCGATCAGGTAGGCACACCGACCTATGCGGGTGATTTGGCGGAGGCGATGCTCACGATCGTGGCACAAGCCGAGGAGGGGCATTTCGTGCCGGGCACCTATCACTTCTCGAACGAGGGGGTATGCAGCTGGTATGATTTCACGGTGAAGATCTTGCAGCTGGCTCACCTGTCCAAGCGAGTGATCCCCATTGAGACGAAAGATTATCCCACGCCGGCCGCTCGTCCGCCTTATAGCGTGTTGAACAAAGGCAAGATCAAGGCTACCTATGGGATGACGATCCCCCACTGGGAGGCCAGCTTGCGAAGCTGTTTGCGGCAATTGCTTAATTCCTAATTTTCATTTCTAAAATAGTAAAAATAGATGGCTCAATATTCAGCAGAGATTAGTAGAAGAAGAACGTTTGCGATTATCAGTCACCCGGATGCGGGTAAAACCACCTTGACGGAGAAGCTCCTGTTGTTTGGAGGTGCGATCCATGTGGCAGGTGCGGTGAAGTCGAACAAGATCAAGAAAACCGCTACATCCGACTGGATGGAGATTGAGAAACAGCGTGGTATCTCTGTCGCTACGTCTGTGATGGCGTTTGATTATGCGGATCATAAGATCAACATCCTGGATACGCCGGGTCACCAAGACTTCGCGGAGGACACCTTCCGCACCTTGACGGCGGTGGATAGCGTCATCATCGTGATCGACATTGCCAAGGGTGTGGAGGCGCAAACCCGTAAGCTGATGGAGGTCTGCCGTATGCGTAAGACCCCGGTGATCGTTTTCGTCAATAAGATGGACCGTGACGGTAAGGATCCGTTCGACCTGCTGGACGAGATCGAGGAGGAGCTGCATATCAAGGTGCGCCCGTTGAGCTGGCCGATCGACATGGGGCAGCGTTTCCGTGGCGTCTATAACATCTATGAGCAAAAGCTGAATCTCTATACGCCGAGCAAGCAGTATGTGACGGAGAACGTGGAGTTCAAAGACATCAATAGCCCGGATTTGGAGCACTATATCGACCCTGCGCAAGCGGCCAAGCTGCGTGAGGATGTGGAGATGATCGAGGGTGTATATCCGGCGTTCGACGTGGATACCTATCTGGCTGGAGACATTGCTCCCGTCTTCTTTGGCTCGGCATTGAACAACTTTGGCGTGAAGGAGTTGCTCGATTGCTTCATCAACATCGCTCCCTCTCCCCGCCCGGTGCAGGCCTTGGAGCGTAAGGTGGATCCCTATGAGGATAACTTCACCGGTTTCGTGTTCAAGATCCATGCCAATATGGATCCGAACCACCGTAGCTGCATCGCCTTCGTGAAGATCTGTTCCGGCCGTTTCGAGCGTAACGCCAACTACAAGCATGTGCGTTTCGGCAAGATGATGCGTTTCAGTAGTCCTACGGCCTTCATGGCACAGAAGAAGGAGGTGGTGGATGAGGCTTTCGCTGGCGATATTGTCGGTTTGCCAGACACCGGAAACTTCAAGATCGGTGATACCTTGACCGCTGGCGAGGAGTTGCATTTCAAGGGATTGCCCAGCTTCTCACCGGAGATGTTCAAATACATCGAGAATGCCGACCCGATGAAGGCGAAACAGCTGAACAAGGGTATCGAGCAATTGATGGACGAGGGTGTGGCACAGCTCTTTGTCAATCAGTTCAACGGACGGAAGATCATCGGTACGGTGGGTCAGTTGCAGTTTGAGGTGATCCAGTATCGGTTGCTGCACGAGTATGGGGCGCAATGTAAGTGGGAGCCGATCAGCCTCTACAAGGCTTGTTGGATCGAGAGCGACAACCAGCAGGCGCTCGACAACTTCAAGCGACGCAAGCAGCAATACATGGCACTGGATAAAGAGGGTCGTGATGTCTATTTAGCGGATTCCAGCTATGTGCTGATGATGGCGCAGCAGGACTTCCCCGACATCAAGTTCCACTTCACCAGCGAGTTCTAAATGAATTTTGAATGATGAGTTTTATAGTATTTCTTTGATTTCCGCTAAGCTTCTGACGGTATAGGTGGGTGTGAAGCCCTCGGTGGGTAGGCCTTTCGGATTGAGCCAGATTTGGTCGATATCCGATTGGTAAGCACCTACGATGTCTGCCTCCCAGCAGTCGCCGATCATGAGGCTCTCCGCACGAAGGGAATGGGTTTGCTGCAAGGCAAAGTCGAATATCCCTTTGTGTGGCTTTTGGATCTGCGCATCCTCCGAAAGAATCAGTCGCTCGAAATAGCGCTCCAAGCCGGCACTGCATAGCTTCTTGTATTGCACCTCCCGAAACCCATTCGAGAGGATAAACAGCCGATAGCGGGGATGCAGGTATTCCAGCAACTCCTTGGCTCCCTCTACGATACGACTTTTGGTGGTGGTACGCATCAGGAAGTCGTGGTTCATCGCCAAGGCCTGCTTCTTGTCCTCGATGCCCATCGGCCGCAAGATGTGCAGGAAACGCTCAACGATCAGGAACTGCCGATCAATCTCTCCCGCCCGATACTGTGCCCAAAGCGAGAGGTTGTAGGGCATGTAGTAAGCATAAAAAGCCTCGAAGGAGGTATAATACCGGCTCAATCGGTAGTCGGTATAGATCTCTTCGAGGCATTCTTTATTATTATGGTACGTATCCCACAGGGTATCGTCCAAGTCGATGAACAGATTCTTATACGCCATTATCCCACTTCGATCACTAAGTATTTGCCTAAGCTCCAGAACGCTTTCTCATCGTTGATCTTCAAGGTCAAGTTGCGATCCTCATCCTCCACGAACTCATACGAGCCTTCGGGGTGGTTGCTTTTCAGCTTCGCTTTGCTGGCGAAAAGCGGAATCTCTTTCACCTCTCGGATATCGATGCTGATGAAATAATCCTTGTTGAAGCCCGATTGCAGCACCTTGGATTTCGAGAACAGGCCACCACCGGAGAGGATCTTTTGCTCCTTCAGCTCCTTGGAGGTACCGAAGCAATAGTAGGCCGTGTGTAGCGCCTTGTCCTGCTCGCTGATCTTGGCCGATTGGGCAGCGGTAGTGGTAGCTAACTCCTCCACATCCTCGTTCAGGGCGGTTACCATCTCATCCAACTCCTGGATGCGCACATTCTTCTTCGCCAAGTCCTCTTGCAAGGCGACAATCATCGTAGCCTTTTGATCCAGCTCGGAAGAGAGGCGGTCAATGGTTTTCCGGAGTGCCGCTGATTGGATGCCACTCTTCTTCAGCTTCTCCTCCAATTGGCTGATCTGCGCCTTGTTCTTTTTCAAGGTTTCGCTGATCAACTGCATGTTCTGTTTGATTTGCTCTCGACGGCTCTGGTTCAGCTCGCCACCTGTCTGTTGCTGGATGGTCAGGTAGTTCTCCGCATCCCGAATGGATTGGAAATCCGCCTCAATATCGTTGAGTGTAGAGAGCATTTCGTTCAGCTCCTCCGTGTTCTTCGTGTTTTCGATTCGCAGAGAGTCATTCTCTGCTTGCAGTCGTTTGTACTCTGCCGACTGCTGGCCACAAGAGGCCAACATCGCTACGCATACACATGCTACTAATACATTCTTCATCTTCTTTTTGTTTTTAGTTAAACCTCTTTTTGTTCTTCCTCATTCTTTGCTTTTTTCAAGCCTGCTAATACGATAACAATTTCACCCTTTGGTTCGTTCACAGAGAAGTGTGCGATAACCTCCGTTAAGGTACCTCTGACGGTCTCCTCATGGATCTTCGAGATCTCTCGTGACACGGATACCTGTCGATCCGCACCGAAAAACTCCGCGAACTGCGTCAATGTTTTTACCAACCGGAAGGGGGATTCATAGAATATGATCGTTCGAGGCTCCTCTGCCAACTCCTTCAAGCGGGTTTGGCGTCCCTTCTTCTGGGGTAGGAATCCCTCGAAGCAGAACTTCTCATTCGGTAGGCCAGAGGCCACCAAGGCGGGTACGAACGCGGTGGCTCCGGGTAGGCATTCTACCTCCACGCCCTGTCGCACGCACTCCCTGACCAGCATGAATCCAGGATCGGAAATAGCGGGTGTGCCGGCATCAGATACCAGGGCAATGTTCTCGCCGGCCTTGATGCGTTGAGCCAGTTGCTCCACGGTCTTGTGCTCGTTGAACTTGTGGTGAGATTGCATCTTGTTCTGGATCTCAAAATGCTTCAGTAAGATACCGGTCGTTCGGGTATCTTCCGCCAAGATCAAGTCAGCCTCTTTCAGCATACGGATCGCACGGAACGTCATATCCTCCAAATTACCTACCGGGGTAGGCACTATTGTCAGTTTTGCCATAGTCGTTGTCTGTTAAGCAAATCGTTTCTCAATCAGTTGAAGGAAGTCAGCCACTGCCGTCTCTTCACCCTTTCCATTCAATACGTTTTGGAGATAGGTCACAGAGGCCTCATAGCTCTTGATCTCGTTCAGGTCAGCAATCACTTGGTTCATCAGCTCCTCGCTGCCCCCGAACAGTTCCCGACGAAAGCGAAAACGGTCGTTGAGGCTGAACGCTTTCCGGAAGTCGGAGAGGTTCTTGCGCTCCAAGAGATCATTGAGGCTGCTCGCTTGGGACTTGATTGCCGGTTGCTCTGTGAGTATTGCCTCATGGGCAGTTGGCGCAACAGATTGGGGTTGCGTCTCTATGGTCACCACCGGGGTTTCCTCCTTTGGCGTTGCGACAGGCTCAGCAACAGCAGGCTGGGGTGTCTCTTCCGGCTCAGCGACTGGTTGGGGAGCCTCTTCTTGCTCCGCCTCCTCCAATAGCTGATCCAGCAGGATCTTTTGCTGTTCCAATCGTTTCTCGATCCCGACAATCAACATACGCAAGGCTTCCGTCTCGCTTCGTAATGCTTTGATGTTTTCTTTATTCATCTTCTCAACGCTAAATCCATTATCCGAGGCAAATGTACGCATTTCTTTTATACAAAAAAATAGGCATGTCTACCATCCCTGGCCGACATGCCGAAAACGCTTAATGATTATAAATCTATTTGCCCTTAATAAGAGAGTGAATGTTGTAAATTCTTTTATTACATTGCAAAGAAACAATTCTTTTTTCTATCTCGCAAGTGTTTCCGTTGAAAATTTTGAAAAAATCTGCGAATAGAGCAATTCCTTCAGTCATCGGGGGATATTACTTAGCTAACGGAATAACTACCCGTCTGCTCTACATAACGAAAGCCACCCCTTTGGAAAGAGATGGCTTTTCGTATGCTCCAAGGAAGAGGCTTGATTAGTTTCTCTTCTCTTTGATTCTTGCTTTCTTACCGGTAAGCGCACGCAGGTAATACAATTTTGCACGACGTACTTTACCAATCTTGTTCACTGTGATGCTCTCGATGAACGGAGACTCGATCGGGAAGATACGCTCAACACCCACGTTCTCAGATATCTTACGAACAGTGAAGCGCTTCTTGTCGCCGTGGCCAGAGATGCGGATTACTACACCGCGATACTGCTGGATACGCTCTTTGTTACCCTCTTTGATACGATACGCAACGGTGATTGTGTCACCACTCTTGAACGAAGGAAGTTCTTTTTTGGTTGCGAAAGCTTCCTCTGCAATTTTAATTAAGTCCATTGTTTTAAATAGCTTTTGTGTTTATTTATAATGAAAACGCAATGTAACGGGCTACTTCTCCCGCCAGAGATTACGTAAAGCGGGTGCAAAGTAACGAAATAAATCGCTGACGTGCAAATGGTCGCCTCTTTTTTCTGTTTGATTCTTGCAGGTTACGGCTTATTTTCCTTATTTTGGGGAGCAAAATGTGAATGGTGATGAGAAAAATAGGCTACATACTCTTATTGGCTTGCCTGACCTGGGGTTATGGCATAGCGCAGACCGTCCCTCAGTTGTATCGCTCAGTGGATGAGGCGAAGATGAACCATTGGGTAGATTCCGTATTTGATGCGATGAGCTATGAGCAACGCATTGGGCAACTTTTTATGATCGTGGCAAACCCGAAATCAGACACTCGCAACATGCAGCGGTTGATGCGCTACGTGGAGGAGGTGAAGATCGGAGGCGTATTGTTTCATAAGGGAGACCCAGAGACGCAGGCGGTGGTGACCAACCGGTTGCAGAAGGCTTCCGCTGTTCCCCTGCTAATCGCTTTGGATGGGGAGTGGGGCTTGTCGATGCGTTTGAGCGGTACGACCCGTTTCCCGAAAAACATGATGCTTGGAGCGATTGCCGATAACCGGCTGATCGAGGCCTATGGGCAAGAGGTGGGCAGGCAATGTCGGGAATTGGGCATTCATATCAATTTCGCCCCCGATTTGGATGTGAATAGCAATGCCGATAACCCGGTGATTGGGTTGCGCTCTTTCGGTGAGCAACCGGAGCAGGTGGCGGAAAAAGGCATGGCTTATGCGAGGGGATTGGAGCGCACGGGTATCCTCTCGGTGGCAAAGCATTTCCCGGGGCATGGTGATACGTCGGAGGACTCGCACAAGACCTTGCCGACACTTTATCATTCACGGGAAAGGTTGGATAGTGTGGAGCTACTTCCTTTCCGTCGTTATGTGCGTGAGGGCTTTGCGGGCATGATGACCGGCCATCTCTATGTAAAGGCCTTGGATAAGACACGTACGCCTACCTCCTTTTCCCGTCCGGTAGTGACCGATCTGTTGCAGGGGGAGATGGGCTTTCGGGGTTTGTGTTTCACGGATGCGTTGTCGATGAAGGGCGCTTCTACCCGTCGTTCGGATAATCCCTGCGTGAAGGCTTTGTTGGCGGGCAACGATATTTTGTTGGCTCCCTCCGCTCCGTTGAATGACTTTGCGGCGGTGAAAGGAGCGATCGAGGAGGGTGTGCTCAGTTTAGAGGATGTGGAGGCGAAATGCTTGAAGATCTTGCGTTATAAATACATAGCCGGTCTGCATCAGTATCAGCCGATCGAGGTCAAAGGCTTGTCCCAACGGTTGAACAGTCCTCATGCCGCATGGTTGGTGGCCAAACTGAATGAGGAGTCGATTACCCTTTTGAAAAATGAGTCGGAGTTGCTTCCTTTGAAACGATTGGGGCAGCGGAAGATTGCGGCCTTAACGATTGGGGATGATGCGAACAATACGTTTCAGCAGATGTTAGGACGGTATGACTCGATTGCGCATTTCAGTATCACTCGCCAATCCACAGCGGCACAGGTGCAGCGGGTGTATAACCAGTTGCAGCGGTATGATGTCATCCTGTGTGGTGTGCATACAATTCGTATTCCGGAGAGTTTGGCTTTGCGTCAGTTGGCTGAGAAGAAGGAGGTGGTGATGACCTTCTTCACCTTGCCCTATGCGGCTAAGACCTATAAGCAGACCATCGGGCAGGCGAAGGCCGTGGTGATGGCCTATGAGAATACCCCCTTGGCGCAGGAATATGCGGCGCAGGTGATCTTTGGTGGCGTGGCTGCCAAAGGCAAGTTGTCGGTCTCTATTCCTGAACTGTTCTCAGCGGGCAGTGGCCTCTCAACGGAGAAGAGTCGATTGGGCTATCAAGAGCCGGAAGAGGTAGGGTTAGATGCGGTGCGTCTCTCGGAGATTGACCGCATCGCCACGGAGGGATTGGAGGCGAAAGCCTATCCCGGCTGTCAGGTGTTAGTGGCTAAGGATGGCATGGTGGTTTATCACAAGGCGTTTGGCCAATTGGATTATTCCGGTAAGCAGAAGGTGACGGAAGAGACGGTGTACGACTTGGCCTCTGCCTCGAAAGCGGCCGGGACATTGGTGGCAGTCATGAAGGCCTATGATGCGCAGAAGTTCACGTTGAATAGCAAGATATCGGAGTTTATTCCGGCGCTAAAAGGTTCCAACAAGGCCGATTTGATGATCAAGGAGCTGCTCTATCACCAGTCGGGTGTGGTACCTACCATACCTTTTTATATAGATGCGATTGACAAGAGTAGCTACAAGGGAAGTTTGTATAGCCAAACGAAGAATGCGACCCATCCGGTGATGTTCGACGCGAAGACCTATGTGCGGAATGACTTTACCTATCTACCTGAGTTGGTCTCGACCACCCGTAAACCGGGCTTCACGACGGAGGTGGCTCGTCATTTCTATGTACACGATAGCTTTAAGGACTCCATCATACAAGACATCCGAAAATCTCGACTCTCCACCCGAGGACGTTATGTGTATAGCTGTGTCAACTTCATTATGCTGAAAATGATGGTGGAGAATCAATTGAAGCGACCAATGGATCAGCTGTTGAAACAAGATTTTTACAGTGGCTTGGGCGCTTGGCACACCACCTATAACCCGCTGCATGTGATGGATACCATGCAGATCGCTCCGACAGAGGAGGATGGCTTCGTACGCCGACAGGTGATAAGGGGCTATGTACATGATGAGGCGGCCGCTTTCCAGGGCGGTGTCTCCGGTAATGCAGGCCTTTTCTCGAATGCCAATGACTTGGCGAAGGTGTTGCAGATGATGCTGGATTGGGGCGTCTATGGTGGCGAGCGCTATCTCTCCTTGGAGACTTGCCGGCTGTTTACGCAGAGCAAGAGCCCGACCTGCCGCCGTGGTTTGGGCTTCGACAAGCCGGTTGTGGGCAATCCAAAAGCCTCTCCGTGTGGCGCTTTGGCGCCTGCCTCTGTCTATGGGCATACCGGGTTTACGGGTACCTGTTTTTGGGTTGATCCGGATAATCGGTTGATCTACATTTTCTTGAGTAACCGGGTGCATACCACTCGTGCTAACAACAAACTGAGCGGGTTGGATATTCGTACGCGCATTCAGGATGCGATCTATAAGGCAATGGATAGGAAAAGTCAAAAAGATTAGTAATTTTGTAACCGATATAGGGTAAACACAAACAAGATAATTAACTAAAAGTAAGCGTATGTTATACGGACACGGTGATGATTTTTACAATGCGAAAAGCGAGGTGAAGATTAACTTCAGCTCGAATGTTTGGCATGGTGCAAACTTAGAGAAGCTGAAAGAGCATCTGAATGAGGAGTTTAATAGCCTGACGCGTTATCCGGAGCCGGATGCCGCTACCTTGAAGCGCCTGTTGGCTCGTCGGCATGAGGTGAAGGAGGAGAATATCGTGGTGACGAATGGCTCTATCACGGCTTTTTACCTGATCGCACAGGCTTGGCGTGGTGCGAAATCGACCATCGCTGTGCCCTCCTTTGCGGAGTATGAGGATGCTTGTCGCTTGCATGAGCATACGCTCACCTTTTTCTCGACGGAAGAGGACTTGTCGGATGTCTCTTTGGAGGGACAGGATTTCTGTTGGCTTTGTAACCCCAACAATCCGGATGGGAAATTGATCCATCGGGGCGAGTTGCTGCGTTTGGTGGATGCACATCCGGAGACGCTCTTTGTGATCGACCAAGCTTATGTAGCTTTCACAACGGAAGAGTTATTGAAGCCGAAGGATGTATATGCCCATAAGAACTTGCTCTTGGTGCAATCCATCTCAAAAGCCTACAATATCCCTGGTTTACGTATTGGTTATCTGGTGGCAGACCAGTCGCTTACGGAACGGTTGAACCGCTACGTGATCCCTTGGTCGGTGAATGCGGTAGCGATAGAGGCCAGCAAGTATATTTTGATCCATCCGGCGCAATTCACCTTGCCTATCCGTAAGTGGCAGCGTGAGACGAGCGATCTGATCTATCTGTTGCGTAAGTTAGATGGGGTAGAGGTGATCCCTACCGCTACGACCTTCTTCTTGGTACGTTTGAAGAAAGGTACCGCAGCCGGATTGAAGCAATACCTCTTGGAGAAGGAGGGTATCTTGATTCGTGATGCCTCTAATTTCCGAGGCTTGGATGAGAGCTATATCCGTCTTTCCACACAACGCACGGAGCAGAATGAGCAATTGGTGGCAGCGATGAAGCGGTGGTTGGATGCGCAATAAGTAATAGAACAGCGTATAAAAATAAAAAGGGGCGATCAACTTGGTCGTCCCTTTTATTGTGGCCTTTTGCCAGTGTGTTATTCTACACGTTTGTTGATCACGATATGACCCAGATAGCCAAAGATGATCAATGCCAAACCTGCCAACAGAATCGTGTTGTTCATACCACCATTCAAAAACGGCACTGCCAAAACTACCACACCAATAATCAATACGATTACCCCGAGATTCTTAATTAACTCATTCATGGATATAGATGTTTATATAATTATACTCTTTTGCTACCGCAAATAAAGCAATAATAACCCGTTTGTGAAAATATTTTGGGAGAAAAATAATGCTTGGCATAAAATTAGCGGCTATATTTGCGTCAAAATCGAGCTGAACATGGGAAGAATCCTCTATCGAATCTACTTTTGGGTGGTTTGTATCCCCCTTTTCTTGCTGTTGACGCTCCTTACGGCCCTCTTTACGATTGGGGGATGCGTATTGGGAGGCGAGCGTATTTTCTCCTATTATCCGGGTATGATTTGGTCGCGACTGACCTGTTACTTGGCCTTGTGCCCAGTGACGGTGAGGGGGGAGGAGCATATCGAGAAGGGACGCTCGTATGTCTTTGTGGCCAACCACCAGGGGGCGTTTGACATCTTCCTTATTTATGGATTCTTGGGTGTTCCTATCAAATGGGTGATGAAGGCTGGCATTGGTAAGATCCCCTTCGTGGGTGCGGCTTGTCGGGCCGCCGGATTTATCTTCGTGGATAATTCATCGGCGAAGGCGGCAGCACGGAGTGTACGTGAGGCTGAGCGCAGCTTGCACAAGGGGGCTTCCATCATGATTTTCCCGGAGGGGGCTCGTACCTCCACGGGAAAGGTGGCCCGTTTCAAGAAGGGGGCCTATCAAATGGCTTTAGATCAACAGCTACCTATCGTGCCGATCACGTTGAATGGTCCCTTCCACGTCTTGCCTATTGGCTCTTTGAATGTCCACCGGGGACCGATGGAGATGGTGATCCATCCCGCTGTAACGACCACTACTTTGGAACATACCCATCAGACTTTGCAGAATTTGGCTGCTGAGACGCAGGCGACCATTGCGGCTGATCTATGGCCCTGTTATCGCTGATTGCCCTCGTTATTACCACCGTTTCAAGATGCCTCGTTTGCTCACGGAGAGGCTGAATCCTACATGGTCTCCTAAAAGCGTGCCGGTGTCCAATCCTACGGAGCCACAGAACTGCCATCCTGCTAATCGGGGATGTTGGTAGTTAATCTCGATGAGCGAGGAGGTACCCCCTTGCTTGGCGATGAGTGGCCGGTTCGGTGTGCCCCAGCTATTCATTTTAGTGAACATCACCCGATATGACACTTGGTTGGAGAGCGCTCCTTCTGCCGCGAAATGCCAATCTTGGATCCGTGTATGGCGGAAGCTAACCACTCCGTTTGCGTTATAGGCCGGTGAAAGTATGAGGGGAGAGCCTATGGCCCGATTCGCATACGAGAAACCGGTTCGATATTCCCCATTGTTGTAATAATCGTCACCGCCACCTCCTACACCGGGATGCTTCTCATGGTCAAACCAGATGAAATGGAAAGGACCGCTTTGATTGCGGGTAGTCATATATTCTATAGCTACTTTTTTCAGCCAGGATATATGCTTTAAAGACAGTTCACCGCCCCAAAGACCATCTAAGTTATTCTCGAAGACCATTCCGGAGAGATCATTGAAATAGTGCTGGTAATAAGTAGAGAATTGCCAATCGGAATGCAAGTAGGAGAGTTTGAAATCGTAGGTGCCATAGTGTGCGCCCAAGACATTGACTTGGTCGGAAATGGTAGCTTGGCTATCTCCGCTCTTGCCGAAGACCACCCGAATGAAATCCTTGAATGCATGGGGTTGCGTGCCGATCTTGGGATTGTTGGAGGTGCCACCCCATTGCGCCCAATGGTTGACGCCAATCTGGGCTGCGAGGGGAAAACCGTGGCGGGTATCTTTGATTTGTACAGCCAACGATTTGTGATGCCACAATACATTATATATATAGGTCTCTCGTTCACCTGCGAATCGCTCCAGGGTGTGTTTATCAAACGAGCGGCCTACGGCGAAATCGCCTTTCAGCTGTAACCAACCCTTTGTCCAAGGTACGACCGTAAAATGGGGGATACTGATGTTTACCTCCGGGATTGGGCTGGCGTTGCCAGAATAGGCCATGTCACCGGTGCTGAGCCGTGCGTCCACAAAGTCATTGCGTCTTGCCTTGCTACCGATGCTTAGTTGCAAACAGCGATACCCCACTTCTGCGTACAATTGTTGCAGATACACCTCCCGGTCTCGTGGAGCCGCAGCAATCACCTCCATGCCGGCCCCCCAGTGCCATCCGTTGCTCCATGCTTGCTGGTGATAAAGTGCGCCGGAGAGGTAGCCGTTTCCGCTTTCGAGTGGCACTTTCGCCTGTTGGTTGCTTACTTGCCAGAAAGGGGTACGGTCTCCGGTAGCGGCAGAGCCAAAGCCGGTCACCTCATAGCTGGTCGCCTGTTCGGCTATGGGAGAATACGTTTGTCCGAAGATGTTTGCGGTGTAGGTCATGCCTGCGAGGAGGCTCATCCAAATAATACGTTTCTTCATTACTTATCTTGCTATGGAAATGCGGTTGGGGTGATTCATTCAAATAGGGATAATTGTGCCATCCATTCATGCATGACTCGGTAGGTCTTTTGGCGAGCGGTGCGGCTGGAGAGCACTAAGTCGTGCATCCCATCAGGGATGGCATGGTAGGTGGTCGCAGGGCTGAGCGGTTCGCCATACCGACGGATATCTTCTACGTCGAGCACGATGTCCGCCCGTAGGTAGTCATTCTTCCATTGGGCTTCTTCTCGTAAGGAATGGTCAGACGAGAGTACCAAGACGGGGCACTGCAGTCGTTTCCCGTTTTGCACGCTTTGTTGTGCCTCTTGAATCGCTCGGATCCATCCGGCTCGTTTCGTATGGCCATAAGGCATTTTCCAGTTTGTCAGGAATGTCCATTCTCCCTGGTGGTCACGAAGCAGGCTAAACGCATAGTTGGGAACATCCTCTCCGGAGACGGGTAATCGTGGAAACCATTTGCCAATACAGGCGACAGTTGGTAACATCACCTCCTCCATGAACCAGCCAAAGTTCCAATCCAAGAAGGGACTGTTGAGGATCAATGCCCGAACACCGGTGCTCGCTTGACGTGCTTGCAGGTAATAGGTGGCGATCAATCCGCCGGTGGAGTGTCCCATCAAGAGAATCGCCCCCGCTCCCTCCTTTCGTATCGTCGTAAGAGCCGTGTCTATATCCGCGAAATATTCCCGCAGGCTCTCGCAGTAGAAGGCATCTTGGTGTGGACGCAAAGAACGACCATATTTGCGCAGGTCAAGCGCATAGAAACGATAGCCCCAAGCGGCGATAGAGTCACCTAACTCCTTCTGAAAGAAATAGTCGTTATATCCATGCAAGTAGAGTACAGCCGTTTTCGCCTGCCTCTCAAACGACCGTTTGACCAAGGTGCTTATCACTTCGCCCTCATCATCTTGCCCCATGTGGAACGTGCGTTGCACATACTCATTTCCTAAAATGTCGGGCACATATTGCGCATGCATTAGGCATGGTAGCAGGATGAGGCCTACGACCAGCATAAATGATTTTAGTGTGCGGAAAATAGGTGTACGATGTTTCATACGGCAAATTCATTTTGAGAGCGAAGATATACTATTTCGCTTGTGTGCGCAAACAAACATTTTGTTTTTTCTGTGAATATCATTACCTTTGCCCGCATGTTAAAGATAGTGGCACATATTGAGCGTTTGCTTTGGACACAGGATTGCGTGATTCTGCCGGGATGGGGCGGTTTTATGCGCCAAACCTTGTCTGCCACTTATGATGAGGCTACACATACCTTCTGCCCGGCACGTAAGGAACTGATGTTTAATGCTACCCTGCAGCATAGCGATGGCTTGCTTGTGGAGTCTTACCGCAAGGCGCTTGGTGTGGATTATCCGCAGGCGCAGTTGCTCATGGAGGAGGATTTGCGTGTTTTGCGTAGCCAGTTGCAGGCAGAGCGCCAGGTTGCTTTGGGACGGTTGGGTACGTTCTCTTTGGGTGATGAAGATCAGCTGATCTTCACCCCGGGCGATGAGGCCTGGTTGAATGCGGATTATTATGGTTTGCGGCAATTCATTTTGCAGCCATTGCCCTTATTGGAGGAACAAGCGTTGACTTCTTCCTCGAAAGCGCTCCCAAAGCGGGAGATGTATTACATCCCGGTTCCTCGCCGTCTGTTGCAGGGCTTGACGGGTGCGGCAGCGGCTGTTTTGCTGTTCTTCTGCTTCTCTACGCCGGTGACAGAGGTGAACCGTACCGCTTATACCGCCAGCTTCATACCGACGGAGATCACGACTTCGTTGCGGGAAGTGAGAGAGGAGCCTATCTCAATGCCTCTTTCTTCAACAGAAGGGGAGGAGCAGCCCGTGGAGGCAGGGGCCCCGGTTGCGTTGGTGGAGGCAAAGTCGGTTTCGCAGAAAGCGGAGGTATCAGTGGCGGAAAAAACGGAGACTCCTCGAAAGATGTATCATTTGGTGATTGCCAGTTTCCCGACAGAGGCTCAAGCCAATACATATATGGATACTGTGGATAGACAGCAATATCGCCAGCTGGGTAAAGTGACCCGTAATGGGAAATGTCGGGTCTATGCGGCACGGTTTGACAACCGTGTGGAGGCAGAGCGTCAACTGGCTCAGCTGCGGCAGACCGATCGCTACAAGGATGCTTGGTTGTTCATTAGTAAATAATGGACTTTACCTTAGACACCGATAATCTGGAATTTCAGGATGCGTTGAATTTGATCACGCATACGCATCAATCGGTTTTTCTTACCGGTAAGGCCGGAACGGGAAAATCTACCTTCCTCAAATATATCTGCCAGCATACGAAGAAGAAGCATGTGGTGTTGGCACCTACAGGTATCGCGGCGATCAATGCGGGAGGTGTCACCTTGCACTCCTTTTTCAGATTGCCTTTCCGACCGATGTTGCCTGATGATCCGGACCTAAGTACGCAGCATGGCCGCATCTATGATTTCTTTAAATATCCCAAAGAGAAGCGTAAGATCTTGCAGGAGGTAGAGCTGATCATCATTGATGAGATCTCCATGGTGCGTGCTGATCTGATTGACTGCATCGACAAAATCTTGCGTGTCTTTTCCGGTAATCCCCGGATGCCGTTTGGGGGGAAGCAACTGCTGTTTGTGGGGGATGTGTTCCAATTAGAGCCGGTGGTGAAGGTGGATGAGCGAGAGATCTTGGCCCGTTTTTATCCCAATCCCTTTTTCTTCTCGGCCCATGTGTTCCAAGCGATCAATTTAGTGCCGATAGAGTTGCGCAAGGTGTATCGGCAACGGGATTCACGCTTTGTGCAGATCCTGGATCGTATTCGGGCGAACGAGGCTTCGGCTAAGGAGTTAAATACCCTCAATACCCGTTGTTTCCCAACGTTTGAACCGCAAAACGAGGATATGTATGTGACGTTGGCTACCCGACGTGACCAGGTGGATCATATCAACGAGAAGAAATTGGCAGCGTTGCCGGGTGAGGAGTTTGTGTCGATGGGTAAGTTAGAGGGTGATTTTCCGGAATCCTCTTTGCCAACGCAGTTGCAGCTTTCCATTAAGGAGCAAGCGCAGGTCATCTTCATTGATAATGACCGTGACCGTCGCTGGGTGAACGGGACGATCGGTATGGTGTCGGGCATTGATGCGGATGGGAAGGTGTATGTGCTTTTGGAAAATGGGGTGGAACATTTGGTGGAACCTACCACTTGGCGGAATTACAAATATACCTACAACGAGCAGGAGAAGCGCATCGAGGAAGAGATTATCGGTACGTTCGAGCAGTTACCGCTGCGCTTGGCATGGGCAATTACCATCCATAAGAGTCAAGGACTGACATTCAGTCGAGTCGTGGTGGATTTGACCGGCGGTGTCTTCGCCGGAGGACAAACTTATGTAGCGTTGAGTCGTTGCACCTCGTTGGATGGTTTGGTGTTGCGAAGTCCGGTCAAGCCGCAAGATATTTTCGTCCGTAAGGAGATCGTCTCGTTTAGCCGGGCCTTCAATGATCCTCGTCTGATAGAACAGAGCTTGCGAGAGAGCGAGGCGGAGTTGCTGTATGGGCGTGCCGCAGCTAACTTTCGCAAAGGGGCGATGAAAGAGGCGGTAGAGGCTTTTGTGGCGGCAGTGGAAAAACGAAATGAGTTAGCGAATCCGGCGGTACAGCGATTGTTGCGCCTGAAGTTGGAGAAGTTGAATAGCCAACGAGAGCAGATCAAAGCGTTGCGCGGAGAGCTGTTGGTGATACGGAAAGATTTGCAGGAATATGCCAAGGAGCATTACCTGATGGGCAATGAGTGCATTACGAAGGCGCATGACCCACGGGCGGCGTTGCGTTGTTTTGATAAGGCTTTGAAGTTGAATCCCACTTTTGTGGACGCATGGGTACGTAAAGGCGTAACACTTTTAGATTTGGATGAGGACGAGGAGGCTTATCGCTGCTTGAACCAAGCCGTGAAATTGTCTCCCAAAGGGTTTAAAGCTCGCTACAATCGAGGAAAGTGCTTGTTGAAAATGGGAAAAGAGGAGGAGGCGTTAGCCGATTTCCTGACGGTACTGCCTGATCATAAGGATCACCCCAACCTGCATGCCTACTTAGCAGAGACATACAAACAGTTGGGGGATGAGTTATCTGCGGCGCAGCATGAGAAATTAGCGAAATACTATCGCCGCCAGAAGAAAGGTTAAGCGTATTTCTCCGCCATCTTCCGCATGAATGCCAAACTACCTTTCGCCAATTCTTCGGCTGGATATTTGGAGGGGCGCCACAACGAAACAGCCTCTGCCATGCCTGGAATGGAATTGGAGAAGTTTTCTAATACTAAACGCCCCTTGAAGTTGATCGCTTGAAGCCCTTTGAACAGGTCATCCCAACGGACATTGCCCTCGCCAAGCATACCACGGTCGCTTTCGGTCATGTGGATGTGTTGCAAGCGTGCCCCAGCGGCAACCACTGGCTGATAGAAGCTGGTCTCTTCGATGCACATGTGGAACGTGTCCAGATGCAGGGAGAGATTGGGAGCACCTACCCGTTCTATGAACCGAAGGACCTCCTCTGCGGAGGTGCACATATAGGTTTCGTAGCGATTGATGGGCTCAATACCTAATGTCACTTCCGCTTGTGCGGCATAGGCGGCCGCTTCTGACCATACTTCACAAAGCGTGTCTTCCTCCGCCGCGGTACGCTGTTTGCCGCTGAACACACCGATACCGGCATGCAAAACACCGCCAATGTAGTGTGTCTCTAAGGCTTCCGCCTTGTCAACAGCCGCTTTCAACAGGCGAACAGCCTCTCTCGGATGTGTTGGGATATGCGCTTCGGGAGGTAGGTTGAGCGCACAGGTGACCTGAAGGTTGTGTGCCTTCAGCTGCTTTTTTACGGTTGGTGCGTCAAATTCCATACTGGGTGGGAGCAGAATCTCCAAAAGGTCGAATCCCGCTGCTGCGGTTTGTTGGATGGCATACAATCCACTCTCCGGGGTCCACATAGGTGGAACCCAAGAGAGAATGGAACAGCCAAATATGGGGTTCATGTCTTATCTTTTTTGATTGTGAATAAATAGTTATTTCTCTTTGTAGTCCGCATAGATCGACTGGTCATACACCCGGTTCTCCTCCTTACTGTGGAAAGGATAATAGACCTGCGCGAAGAAGGGATTGCCTTTGGCGATCGCATCGTAGTTCCAGGGCATCGGCAGGCACTCCGGACACCAGTGGCCTCCTTGCAAGATGAGTGCGGGAGATGCCTGGAAGCGATGGCCAAACTGGCACTCCCACTCCAATGGGGTGGCCATATCACCCTCCTTCATGGTCGAGGAGAGGCATTTGCCCCCTCGGAAGGCAGCGGCTTGCTGCATATCCTCGATCGTGAGGGCAGAGAGCGGTTTACTTTCGTCATAGCCGTGATCCAGCAGGGTGGGCTTCTCGGAGGGGCGCACTTTCAGGAGGTCATTCCATTCGGGAATGGATTGCCAAGCCTCGAAGGAGCCAAAATAGGCGGAGATACGGGCCTCGTTCCGTTTCTTGATCCAATCGCGTGTGCCTAAGCCAGGAGTCTGGGCGATTTTCCCCATGCCCCATTTAATGAGCGAAGGCGGCACAATCTTGGCCAAATGGAAATACCAAGGTACCTGCTGAGCCATCCATGCGAAGTACTCCTCGCAAGGGGTATTGCTGCGGAAGTGCAGATAGTTCTCTAAAACATCGCTGTCGGTGTACCATTGTCCGTGGAAATTGCGGATTGCAAACCAGTTGGGCTCAAAAATCTTTTCTACGGGTGGGCAACCAATCGCTTTCAGCAGCTTCTCCTCAAACTCATAGTTGGTCAGTCTGTATGAGGGGCCGCTACTGATGTTGTAGAAGCGATTCCAAAATTCATCGGGCACCCAATCTTCACATACATTGGCTAACAGACGGCCGGAGTCTTGTGCGGTAGCCCATTCCAATACACCGTCCAAAGGCACATGGAAGGTAATGGGGTCTGAACCTTTCATCAATAATTCTGGATAAAGGATGCCTGTTTGACGGAGGCAAGTCCAATGTTTAATGCCTGACTCCACGAAGATACGCTCAGCGATGGTCTTCGAGATGGCGTAATGGTCGTATATGCTGATATTGATCGGATCGCCTGTACGTCCCCAATGAACCGGGGCATTGCGGTGGCCTAACTGGGCTACAGAACCAATGTAAACTACCTTGATTTCGTCGGCATTGGGTTGCGCTAACACCGCTTTAGCGATATGCTGAGCTGCGGTCGTATTGACTTTCAAGGTCTTCTTTGGGAAATAGTCGGCAGCGGGTGACACCATTCCACCCACATGCAGTACATAGTCCGCTCCAGTGATACCTTTCAATACATCGTCATAATTCATCAAGTCTCCCCACACGATGTGAATGCCCTCCATGCGTTCAAACTCCGCCAACTTCTTTTTGTTGACTTGACTGGGTCTGGCCAACAACGTAACTTGAAAGCGATCCAGTCGTTGAACGAATTCCATGAGGCCCGCATGGCCCATAGTGCCGGTGGCACCTGTCAAAAAGATCCTCTTTTTGTTTTTCATGCTATATTAATATATGTATAGTAAAAAACGTATGTTGCCTATTGCGGGAGCGAAGGTACAAAAAAACTCTCAACCTCCTTGATGAGATTGAGAGTTTTTGTAGTGGATACGAGAATCGAACTCGTATTGCATGCGTGAGAGGCATGTGTCCTAACCATTAGACGAATCCACCGGTTTGTGTCGTTTCAATCTTGGTTTTGTAGTGGATACGAGAATCGAACTCGTATTGCATGCGTGAGAGGCATGTGTCCTAACCATTAGACGAATCCACCAGTTAGCTGTCAACCTTGATTGATTTTGACGCTGCAAAGGTAATGCTATTTTTTGAATCTGCAAGAGTTGGATGCAAAAAAATGCATCATGTCGTGCTTTTTTACGGCTTAGGGTTGCTTTTTCGTCTGCTTTTCATTGCTGCCTCTGTTTATTTATCTAACTTTGCCACCTGAATATGAGTAGTATGAAACAGTACTAATACCATTTAATAAATAACTAATATTATGGCAGAACAAAAAGAAAAACTTTTCTCTGAATTCGCTCCGGTCTCTACTGAGGATTGGGTAGCGAAGATTACGGCCGACTTGAAAGGAGTCCCGTTTGAGAAAAAGCTTGTTTGGAAGACAGGCGAAGGATTTAATGTGAATCCTTTCTATCGTTTGGAGGACATTGAGGGTCTGAAAACGACTGAGTCACTCCCCGGTGAGTTCCCCTATGTTCGTGGAACCAAGAAGGATAACGATTGGAAGGTGCGCCAGAACATCGAGGTTTGTTGCTTCAAGGCGGCGAATGAGAAGGCATTAGACATCCTGAACAAGGGCGTTACCTCTCTGGGCTTCGTGATCAAGGGTGATGACGTGAACAAGGAGAATATCGCTACATTGTTGGATGGTATCTGCCCGCAGGCTGTGGAGCTCAACTTCAATACCTGCTTGTGCAAGGCAGAGGAGTTGATCGGCATTTTGGCTGAGGTGTTCCAGAGCAAGGGTGCGGACTTGGAGAAGTGCTATGGCTCTGTCAACTACGATCCGTTCAAGAAACCGTTGATTAAGGGTAAGGAGAATCAGAACTGGGTAGAGAGCGCTGCGGCTGTGCTCAAGGCTGGTGCGGCTCTGCCGAAGTATCGTGTGTTAGCGGTTAATGCGTTTAATTTGAACAATGCAGGCGCGTTTATCACACAGGAGTTGGGTTATGCCTTGGCTTGGGGTAACGAGTTGCTCGCAAAGCTGACTGAGGCTGGCTTCACGGTAGATGAGGTAGCGAAGAACATCAAGTTCAACTTCGGTATCAGCTCCAACTACTTCATGGAGATTGCGAAGTTCCGTGCGGCTCGTTGGTTGTGGGCAGAGATCGTGAAGGCTTATGCACCGGCTTGCGATTGCTCTTGCAAGATGCATGTACATGCGCAGACTTCTGAGTGGAACATGACGATTTTCGACGCTCACGTAAATCTGTTGCGTTCACAGACAGAGGCTATGTCTGCCGCTATTGCCGGTGTAGATTCGATCACGGTTCGTCCGTTCGATAAAACTTATCAGACTCCGGATGACTTCTCTGAGCGTATCGCTCGTAACCAGCAGTTGCTGTTGAAGGAGGAGTCTCACTTTGATAAGGTTGTTGATCCTTCCGCTGGTTCTTATTATGTAGAGGTATTGACCAACTCTTTGGCTGATGTCGCTTGGAAGTTGTTCCTCGATGTAGAGGAGAAGGGTGGTTTCGCGGCGTTGGCTAACGCCGGTGAGATCCAGAAGGCGGTTAATGCGTCTAACGAGGCTCGTCATAAGAACGTGGCTACTCGTCGTGAGATCTTGTTGGGCTCTAACCAGTATCCTAACTTCACGGAGGTGGCTGTAGAGAAGATCAAAGAGACAGCTTCTGCTTGCTGTGGTGGCGGTCACTGTGGTGAGGCTACGATCACGGCACTTGACTTCTCTCGTGGTGCTTCTGAATTTGAGGCATTGCGTTTGGCTACCGAGAAGAGTGGCAAGACCCCGAAGGTGTTCATGTTGACCATTGGTAATTTAGCTATGCGTTTGGCTCGTTCTCAGTTCTCTGCAAACTTCTTCGCATGCGCAGGTTATAAGATCATCGACAACTTAGGCTTCGAGACTGTAGAGGCTGGAGTTGAGGCAGCTGTGAAGGCTGGTGCTGAGGTGGTTGTATTGTGCTCAAGCGACGATGAGTATGCAACATTCGCTCCGGAGGCATTCA
Source organism: Parabacteroides distasonis (assembly GCA_021531385.1). Lineage (GTDB taxonomy): Bacteria > Bacteroidota > Bacteroidia > Bacteroidales > Tannerellaceae > Parabacteroides > Parabacteroides distasonis_C. Next base: position 241,345 of record JAFBIR010000004.1, read on the forward strand.
AGGCTTTGGCTGGACGTGCAGAGTTTGTAGTAGCGGGTGCTCCTGCTTGCATGGAGGATTTGAAGGCTGCCGGTATCGAGCAATTCATTAACGTGAAGAGCAACGTGCTGGAGACTTTGAAGGCATTCAACGCTAAATTAGGAATCAACTAAGAATTATGACGTTTCATAATTCATAATTTTTCTGAGATCATGAGACCAAATTTTAAAGATATAGATATCAAAAGTGCCGGATTCGCTGCTCAAAACGCTGCGGAATGGGCAAAGGCCAATGGTATTGAGGCTAACTGGAAGACACCTGAGCATATCGAGGTGAAACCCGTATATACCAAAGAAGATTTGGAGGGCATGGAGCACTTGAACTATGTGTCAGGTTTGCCTCCCTATTTGCGTGGTCCGTATAGCGCCATGTATCCGATGCGTCCTTGGACTATCCGTCAGTACGCTGGTTTCTCAACCGCTGAGGAGTCTAACGCATTCTATCGTCGTAACTTGGCTTCTGGCCAGAAGGGTTTGTCTGTAGCGTTTGACCTGCCGACTCACCGTGGTTACGATGCGGATAACGAGCGTGTAGTAGGTGACGTGGGTAAAGCCGGTGTATCTATCTGCTCGTTGGAGAACATGAAGGTATTGTTCGATGGTATTCCTTTGAACAAGATGTCTGTCTCCATGACGATGAACGGTGCCGTATTGCCCGTCTTGGCGTTCTACATCAACGCAGGTTTGGAGCAGGGTGCTAAGTTGGAGGAGATGGCTGGTACGATCCAGAACGATATCTTGAAGGAGTTCATGGTGCGTAACACCTATATCTATCCGCCTGAGTTCTCTATGCGTATCATCGCTGATATCTTTGAGTACACTTCACAGAAGATGCCGAAGTTCAACTCAATCTCTATCTCTGGTTACCACATGCAGGAGGCTGGTGCGACAGCCGACATCGAGATGGCTTACACGCTGTGCGATGGTCTGGAGTACCTCCGTGCCGGTGTGAACGCAGGTATCGACATCGATGCTTTCGCTCCCCGTCTCTCTTTCTTCTGGGCAATCGGCGTAAATCACTTCATGGAGATTGCGAAGATGCGTGCTGCACGTATGTTGTGGGCGAAGATCGTGAAGAGCTTTGGTGCGAAGAACCCGAAATCATTGGCTTTGCGTACACACTGCCAGACTTCAGGTTGGTCTTTGACAGAGCAGGATCCGTTCAACAACGTAGGTCGTACCTGTATCGAGGCTATGGCTGCTGCATTGGGTCATACGCAGTCACTGCATACGAATGCGTTGGATGAGGCTATCGCCTTGCCGACTGACTTCTCCGCACGTATCGCACGTAACACGCAGATTTACATCCAGGAGGAGACTAAGGTCTGCAAGCAGATTGACCCGTGGGGTGGTTCTTACTATGTAGAGACATTGACCAACGAATTGGTACACAAAGGCTGGGCATTGATCCAGGAGATCGAGAGCATGGGTGGTATGGCTAAGGCTATTGAGACAGGTCTGCCGAAGATGCGTATTGAGGAGGCTGCTGCTCGTACACAGGCTCGTATCGACTCTGGTATCCAGACGATCGTGGGTGTTAACAAGTATCGTTTGCCGAAGGAGGATCCGATCGACATCCTGGAGATTGATAACACCGCTGTTCGTAACGAGCAGATTGAGCTGTTGAAGAAGTTGCGTGAGAATCGTGACGAGGCTGCTGTTCAGAAGGCTTTGGCTGACATTACAGAGTGCGTTCGTACGAAGCAGGGTAACCTCTTGGATTTGGCCGTTAAGGCTGCAGGTTTGCGTGCGTCATTGGGTGAGATTTCTGACGCTTGCGAGGCTGTTGTGGGTCGTTATAAAGCAATCATTAGAACTATTTCAGGCGTGTATTCATCAGAGACAAAGAAAGACGCTGACTTCCAGCGTGCTTGTGAGTTGTGTGAGCAATTCGCTAAGAAAGAGGGCCGTCAGCCGCGTATCATGATCGCGAAGATGGGTCAGGATGGTCATGACCGTGGTGCGAAGGTCGTAGCTACGGGTTACGCTGACTGTGGTTTCGATGTCGATATGGGTCCGTTGTTCCAGACTCCGGCAGAGGCTGCTCGTCAGGCAGTAGAGAACGATGTGCACGTGATGGGTGTCTCTTCATTGGCAGCTGGTCACAAGACATTGGTTCCGCAGGTTATTGAGGAGTTGAAGAAGTTGGGTCGTGAGGACATCGTGGTTATCGCCGGTGGTGTCATCCCTGCTCAGGACTATGACTTCTTGTATAAGGCTGGTGTAGCTGCTATCTTTGGTCCGGGTACTTCCGTAACGAAGGCTGCTTGCCAGATCTTGGAGATCCTGTTGGGTGAATAATCATAGGATAATTCCTACATAAAAAGCGGGTCGGACATGGAATTGTTCGACCCGCTTTTACGTTTATAAGTGGGGTATTAAGCCGTAAGCTTGCGAGTTGTCAAGCCGTAAGCTTGTCACTACCTATAGCCGTAAGCTTACGGCTCATGAACTCGTAAGTTATTCATTTGAAAGCTCTCTAATAGCCCAGCGCAAGCATCTTCCAATAAATCGAGTACTAACTCAAAACCATCGGCTCCGCTGTAATAGGGGTCTGGTACATGATCATAGAGCAGGTTGCGTGAATACTCAGTCATACGATGGATTTTGGCCTCCGTGACTAAGTCTGGTGCACGCTGTTTCAACTCGTCTATGTTTCGATCGTCCATTCCGATGATCAAGTCGAAATCAAAGAAATCGCTGGTACGTATAGGACGGGAAATCGAATCTACTATATAACCTCTACGGGCGGCATGTGCACGCATACGGGGATCGGCCGGTTCGCCTTCATGATAGTTGATTAATCCGGCCGAATCAATTTCAAAATTAGATGTCATGTCTTGGGCTTGCACCAGTTTCTTCATGACGGCTTCCGCAGCCGCTGATCGGCAGATGTTGCCGAGACAGACGAATAGTATCTTCATAGATGTGTATAATAATTAGGTGTGCATATAGGGCAAAGAGTTGCCTGTTTATTCAATATGAAATAATATGCCAAATCCGGTCAAGTTAAATGTCTCGCGAATCATCGGCTGCATACCTATTAGTCGGAGGGAGCCTTTGAGTGCTGTTGTCTGTTTCTGCATCACTAAAAATAGGCGTAAACCGGCACTACTGACATAGCTCAGCTCGGAGCAATCTATCACCAAATGGGGAGCCGGTTGCGTCCACAGTGGCGTGAGCTGCTTCTCACACTCCCGGGTTGTGATGGTATCCATGCGTCCGATAATCTTGATCTTTATCTCGTTTCCCTCTTGCTGAATCGTCATTTCCATGTTGTGTAATTTATGCGGTTATTCTTTTCTTCATTATAAACAGATTGCAATCGCCTTCTCGTTGATAGGATACTTCATCCATCAGCTGTCTGATCAAGAAGATACCTAATCCTCCGATGGGTCGTTCCTCGGCTGATAGTGTCAAGTCAGGATCCTCTTTTTGAGTCGGGTCAAAGGCTATGCCGTGATCTTTCAGGCAAATGGTCAACTCGTCATCCTCGCAGGTAAGTGTGAGTGTTAGGGCCTCTTCCACAATGGCATCTTTGGGGTATGCGTAAAAGATTACGTTAGAAACAGCCTCTTCTAACACTAAATTCAGATTCATGACCAAGCCAGGAGACAAGCCTAACTCGTCACCCACCTCCTCTAAGAATTGCGTCAGTGAGCTGAGTTCATGAATATCGTTCTTGATGCATAAGACTTTTTGCATAATGGCTCTGATTTTGGGGTAAAGGTAAGAAAAAAGTTCGGATGATAAGCAGTACTACTCCTTTTTCATGGCAGATATACTTCAAGTGCCATCGAAGTATATCTGCTATCGCACTTGAAGCATATCTTCTCTGGAAAAGTCCGATAGTTGATGAGATATATTTCTCCAGTTATCAAAAAATATCTCCCCAACTGGGAAAATTTCTCGGGGTTCTCAACCGCCTTGATAAGAGGGAGAAAGGGGCGATTCAGGCATACCTCGTGAAAAATAATCGCAAAAAACTCGCCGAAAAGTTTGGTGGTTTAAAAGAAAGGCGTACCTTTGCACCCGCAATCGAGAAAGCAACGATGGTTGTTGAGCGATAGCGAGACGATCTTTGAG
>JAFBIR010000050.1 GCA_021531385.1 Parabacteroides distasonis
TTTGAGTGCGCATTTCTCCCGGTATGGTAGGCAAGTGCTATTGTCCAACTACCTCACGACGGATATCTACGCTTTCACGGCGGATAGCGGCTCGGTGCGCTATCATGTGGACGTGGACGGGCGAAATTCGCCGGAGGGATTTTGGACCTCCTATAAGCATGGACTTGATTTGATTAGAGCTTATAGCGATCAGGGCTATATCGACCATATCCCTTTCTTCATGGAGAGCGATCATCGCATCTTGCTCTATTACATGGGAGGCAGGGAGGAGTTGCAGGGTTACGCATGGATCGACAAGCAAAGCGGCGAGGTACACTCGTTTAAACAATTCGCTTTTGATCCCTCTTTCTGTTGGCAACCAGCGGAGCTCTATCCGCAGGCGGATGGCACGGTGGTGATTCCCATCCCGGCGCACTTGTTGTTCGAGCAAGAGGCAACAGGGTTGATCAGCCGCTTCCCCGGCCTCAACGAGGAGAGTAACCCGGTGCTGTTTATCGGAAAGTTGAAATAGGTAGGTCGTATGTAGAGACGTAGCGTGCTACGTCTCAATGATTTT
>JAFBIR010000051.1 GCA_021531385.1 Parabacteroides distasonis
ATAGAAACCATCCGCATGGGTAATGGCGTGATAAACCGCCTCACCTTGCTCATTGAGCACGATGTTCGTAAAGTTGTCATACTCATCTATGATCAAGTAGAGCGGACATCGCAGTTTTTGCGCCATGTGATTCAGCAAGTTGAATTTCGCCGTCGATTGATCGAGGCGCAACAGCTCCTCCACCTTGTCAGCGGGATAATCCGCCCGATAAGTATCGATGAAATCATCCAAACATTGGCAGCAATAGGTGTTGAAGTTCTCCTCTAAACGCTCCAAGTTGCTACCCGCACGGGAGAAGTCCAGATAGAGCACTTGATAGCGGTTCTTCAAGGGCGTGGGGTGCTGCCCCACCCAAAGATCGCCAAAGAGCTTGTCGAACTCACCGGCCATCGACTTGTCGTAGTAAGCTCGCATCATACTGATGAAGAGGCTCTTTCCGAATCGACGGGGACGGATGAAGAAAATGCTATCCGGTTGTGCCTCCAACTCCTTCAAGTACATCGTCTTATCGACGTAATACAAGTTTCTCTCCCTTACCGA
>JAFBIR010000052.1 GCA_021531385.1 Parabacteroides distasonis
TTCTTTGGTATCATGATTATTCCTCCTCTACTTTAATGCCGAATGGCGTGCCGTCAGCGAAAAGCCAAAAATGTTTGTCAAATTCATAGTTATAAAGATTATGACAAATGCCACTGCCATCACCCACAAAATAGAAGCAATTGTCTGTTAGTTTTATAATGGACGCTTTGCTCCCTGATTTTTGCCCGCATTGAAGCGTTATCCATCCAAACGGCTGATGTTTCTGCATTTCTTGCCAACATTCTTCTGCATTCTTGAATGGACGATACTTAGGCTCATCAATGATGATATTCAGAATGTCATTGGCTGTTATCTCTCTGAACGCTTTATTAGTGAAGTGTTCCATATCGCTACTATAGTATAGCTCCATATCTTCCCCAAAGAATAGAAACGGTTTTTCTTCATGGCGCACTTTCTTGCCGTCAAATTTCCATTGGAAACCTAACGAAAACAGCTTCTCTTGAATTTCTTTACTTTTCCCTTGCACATACACCTTGGTATTGTCAAGGAAACTAATTGCCTCTTCTCTTGTCATA
>JAFBIR010000053.1 GCA_021531385.1 Parabacteroides distasonis
CCGCCTCTATTCGCTACCTCATGAGGGAAACGGATAGGATCATCCTTGATGAACTCCTTCGTCTCGTATTGATCCGCCAATCTGATCAGCAGATCCTTGGTTTCTTGTGATAGGCTCATTGCTCACCTCCTTTCGGTAATAAATCTTTTATGTAAGCCCACTGTTGAATATTATTATTTTTAAGCCAATCATATAACTGATGGTCAATTCTGGAGATCGAATGTGCTTTCCCATTTTTAATAATACACAATATATCCATGTCCTCTTGCGGCACTTCCTCCGCTGGATGCCAAACTTGCGACAGGTCGGTGTATTCCCTGCGCCCAGTGTTCGGACGGTTTGCCACCCACGATCTTGTCGTTTCAGCCTCTTCATTGAAAATATCAATGTCGAGTTCTCTCACATACAATTTCTTTGGTATCATGATTATTCCTCCTCTACTTTAATGCCGAATGGCGTGCCGTCAGCGAAAAGCCAAAAATGTTTGTCAAATTCAT
>JAFBIR010000054.1 GCA_021531385.1 Parabacteroides distasonis
AGGGTAACATCTACCTACAGTCAGCCAACTACTACAACGATTCGGTAATAACTATAAAAGACGGATATATACAATGAGCAAGAAAGGAGCTTACATATACCAACAGATCGCTCAGACCACAGCTGAATGGGCGAATGATACCAATATCTATCCGGCTAATGTGCTGCTGTTTGAGATATTGGAGGATGGAAAATTCAAGATGCGCATGAGCGACGGCGTGCATAAGTTTGCCGAACTGCCTTACATCTTGACTAACTGCGACGCTAAGGTAGTAACTGATACCGCAGAGGAGTACCGCATTGAGTTCTCAACTCCTTGGGAAAAATTCACAACACCTAACCTAAGAGGCCCTCAAGGCGACATAGGATTAACCGGTAAAGGATTGGCGTATAAATGGGATGGAACAAAACTAAGCGTTGGATCTATACCTGAAGGTGGATCTAATATTGAATGGTCAGACCCGGTAGATCTTAAAGGTATAACCGGTCAAGGTACAGATTACG
>JAFBIR010000055.1 GCA_021531385.1 Parabacteroides distasonis
CTCCTCGGCGATCTTCATCAATACGCCCTTGCGGTCGCCATCCAGCTTGTCAAATTGCAGCAGTCGTTTCAACTTGTTGTAATCGGTCTTTGTGTTCGGGTCGAGCATCTGCTTGGGTGGACAACCTCTATCCGCATAGTGGCTCAAATAATACAACACCATGTCGCAATTGAATACCCGAATGTCGCTCTTCAAGCATTCCTCAGCAAAGCAGTAGTTATCATACCAAGGCTTCATATCAGCGATCATCGCCTCCACGTCGCAATCCTGAGGCAAACGACCCACCTCTTTGTAATAGGTGAACATCGTACGCACATCCTCCGTGCTGAATCCCAACATCTTGTCGAAGCGAGGATTGGTGGAGAGATGCCAACCGATGTTGAAACCGCTCGTCAGGTCATCGAGCGTCACAGGGCTTACGCCTGTCAAGAAAATGCGCTCGAACATGCCCTTGAACAGCTTGAAAGTATCCCGATAGAAACCATCCGCATGG
>JAFBIR010000056.1 GCA_021531385.1 Parabacteroides distasonis
AAGGCTACATCCGACGCTAACACAGCGGCTCAGAACGCCATCAAGGCCAAGGAAGAGACGGAGGCAGCTACCGAGTTAGCCACAGAGCTTAACAACCACCCGTGGATCATCCAGCAAGGTGTTTGGTATAAATGGAACACTGATACCGACCAATACGAGAGCACCGGATTACAGGCAAAGGGAGACACAGGATCCTCGTTTAATATCGTGGGTATCTACCCGACGATAGACGATTTAAAAGCAGCCGTGCCGGATGGTACGGAAGTGGATGGTGTCTATGCCGTAGGTACAGGCGATCCATACGATTACTACGCATGGGTATTTTATAACGACGCATGGCAGTGGGTAAACCAAGGACAGCTCCGTGGCCCTGAAGGCAAGTCTGCCTATGAGGTATGGCTTGGACATGGAAACGAAGGCAAGAGCTATGCGGATTACATAGCCTATCTCCAGCAGCCCGCCACGGAGGC
>JAFBIR010000057.1 GCA_021531385.1 Parabacteroides distasonis
GGGATGCTGCTTCAGGAAAGGCTGAGTATAACAATAATTGATATAAATATGAAAATAGAGCTTTTTACATTTTTAGAAGCGATCGATAACAAAATCGCTTTACTGAATCATAATGATCTTTTAACCGCCGAAGTGACCAAGTTCCTGTTTTTTCCAAAGGGCGACAAGGCTAAATATGGGAATAAGGATTTCAAGAATCGTTTGCGCATCGTCGCATCAAGCATCAAATCCAATGGGTGTTATGATAGGAAATATGTGAACGCCCTTGTCCCTTGTGAATTCTGTGGAGAGTTAATCGAGGTGAGACTCTCTTACAGTCAATTATTTAATCGCAGAGGCTTGCTTAAGGCTAATCATCGCCGACTCATGCCTTATCAAGGCTCTTTGAGAGATAGACCTGAGATCCGTCCTGACCAATGGGATTATTGTCATCATATTATTCACGGTAAACGAATTTGCTGCC
>JAFBIR010000058.1 GCA_021531385.1 Parabacteroides distasonis
CAAGTTGAAACGACTGCTGCAATTTGACAAGCTGGATGGCGACCGCAAGGGCGTATTGATGAAGATCGCCGAGGAGGGAAAGATCGTGACGGAGCTTTTCACCTCTTTCCCCGCAAGGGAACTGACCAACCCAGAGATTTTCCCCAGTTTGCTGTTTTATTATGGTATGTTGACAATGGTCGGGACACGAGGCAACCGGTTGATCTTGGGTATTCCCAATAACAATGTTCGCAAGCAGTATTATAGCTATTTGTTGGAGATGTATCAACCCGCAAGTAACTTAAAGTACAGCGAACTCAACGACTATTTTGACAACATGGCCTTCGACGGCCATTGGGAGGAGGCGTTGCGCTATATCGCCGACGCTTACCAGAAGCTCTCGTCAGTGAGGGACATGATCGAGGGGGAGCGGAATATCCAAGGCTTCTTCCTGGCTTACCTTAGCTTGAACAGCTACTAC
>JAFBIR010000059.1 GCA_021531385.1 Parabacteroides distasonis
TTGGATCTATACCTGAAGGTGGATCTAATATTGAATGGTCAGACCCGGTAGATCTTAAAGGTATAACCGGTCAAGGTACAGATTACGCATGGGAAGGCACATCGCTAAAATTAGGAACCATTCCAGCGGGTGGATCAGAGACTAATTGGGGAGAACCTGTTGATCTTAAAGGCGACAAGGGCGAGAAAGGCGATACAGGCACGGTCGGCATCATGCTCGACGCTGAGCCTACGGAAGACACGCTGACCTATATAGTAGGCGATGTGACGTATAACTTTGAGTTGGGTATGTCCGCTATCTATCCCGATTCGGAGTCTGATAATGGCCATGGACTTTCCTTCTTCATGGGTACCACTTCAGAAGGAAAGGCGATTTGGGGAAAAGGAGGTGGCGGAGCGGGCTCTCTCAACGAGACGGTCATGATCTCATTGGTGTCCAACCAAGACGAGGCGGCT
>JAFBIR010000005.1 GCA_021531385.1 Parabacteroides distasonis
AACAGCTTCTCTTGAATTTCTTTACTTTTCCCTTGCACATACACCTTGGTATTGTCAAGGAAACTAATTGCCTCTTCTCTTGTCATACTATCCTCCTTTCTTTACTGTAAGCAATGTCTTACCATCGCCGTTAGTAATGGTATATTCATCAGTTTTATCTTGATTAAATTTATTCTTTGAATACCAAACGATAAGACTTAATATTTCATTCTCGGTAATTTCTCTTCTTACCTCACTCATAACCATATCGCTCTTATTTCTTTTTGCGATATATGCGGATTGCCATCCTGTAACGATAATTGTATCTTCCAGTTCTTTTCGTGTCATCTCATTATCTCCTTTAAAGCTATTGAATAAAACTTATTCTCATCAACCTGAACGAACTTCACAAAACCAGCGATCATCTTAATTAAGATTTTATCATCCGTTACTCCAATGAGTTTTTCTCCATTCTTGCAGCTAATTAATATCTGTATGCATTTTACATTATCTGTCGTCATGCTCAATGCTCCTTATCTTTACCATCTTCAACCCTAACGAAAATCACAGACTCATTGTCGCTCCTTATCAAAGAATAGCAGCATCCAGTGTTATAAGTCCTGTTCACTTGCCAACAAGGAGGCGTCTGATAAGAAAAATAACATCCCTCACACGATGTTTCATCCTTCGCTCTTTCCACCCTTAGTTTAACACCACCGAAGCCAAAAACTTCACCAATCGATCTTTCCATGATCACTTACTTTTTTGGTTTCATATACGAATCTGACAATTCCATCGCTATCTCTGGGGTCAAATCATGATGCCTCTTTATCATCTTGATGAAGGCTTCACGACCCATCTTGCGATAAACAGGTACATATCTCTTATCCACGAGATCTGCGGGCTCTCCCGGCTCGATGGCCTTATCTCTGCCAGCTTTCTCCGCTTCCGCTGAACATTCGAAGATGTCCTTTCCTTCTTTATTGACGATCACATATCTGATCTTTTCTCCGCCTATTTTCACTTCTATCACGCCGTAATACTTGGCGATTGAGAACTGAGAGTTTCGCCAATACTCTTCTTCCATTAAGATTGCTGCCATATTCTTTCTATTTAAAGTATTCCTTACACTTAAAACCTACTCTCGGAGAAAAATCCTTGAAGTCGGTCGCCTTATAAAACACCCTACGATTAGCCCACTGAGCCATGTCTTTTTGCCATTGGGGAACTATGTTTACTCTTTCTGGATCCCGGAACGGTTGCGCATGAACTACTACGTTAGGGTAAGACCTGAATGCGCTGAGCCGTTCATAACACTCAACCAGATCCTCATTGAGCATCGTGTATAGCAGGTATTGCGCTTTATTTTTCCTGAAACGATTTATGCGATCCATAGCCTGAATACATTGATCTATTTGCGCATGTGTATCGCATCCAAACCGAATGTCATGGATCCATCGGACTTTAGCAAGAAGTTCTCCGATCTCGGCGGTCACTAATCTTGCGTCAAGCCCTTGGTTGAAATCGACAATGTATCTTCTATCAACGATCTTTGCGATCTGACCTAATCCATAGGTGGAGGCGAGAATGTTGTTATCCATAAGTATCAACCTGTTCCTTCCATTGATGGCTATATCATCCACATCCATATACGCATGTACGGTACCCTCCTTTTTAGGGACGACGCACCACTTGCATTTATTCGGACAGCCTCTTGTGATAAAGCCATAGGCTGTTCTTTTATCTATTGATGGGTAGATTGAATAATCAGGCTCCATGATCTCCACATTTTTGTTTAGGCATATCTCCATAGAATAACCTGTTCCACCCTCATGGATGGTCTTGGTATTGTTCATAGGATAGGGATAATCTGGTGTGAACGTGAATATCTTCGATTTATAGACCACATCGAAAGCATCGAATGGGTTATACCATTCCACTTGATTGCCAATAGCTTTGTGATACGACGCTATTTTCATCAATGCTAAGTTTGGATAGTTGCTATCGACAGGAAGCAGTCCTATCTTCATGGCTTAGATATTAACCTAATACGTCTCAGCTTCTTTTCAAGGCTCTCGATCTTTTCCCTGTCCATCATAGCCTCTTTCGATAGATAACTAACGACTACATTGCAGTATCTCTTCATATCCTCCTCATTGGCATATCTAAGATTATTCCTGTAATCAAGATCAAGATTCTCGATATAATCAGACACCCAGATATTGTTATGTTCTCCTACGCAGTTTGAATCAAACCATAAACCTACAGCATACGTAAAATATCCTTCATTGTTATCAATCATAGCGACGGCCGTATTTCCTTCAAATTCAAACGCTACTATATCTCCTGCTTTCAAATCCTCTGCTTTAAGCATATTCTTTAAATTATTAAGTTTAAAAATGCCCGCTTTCCTCCCTCGAAGCGGGCGAAGACGATCCGCGCTAACGGCACGGATGCCGACCGCCGTAACGTGACGATAACGGGTGATAATTGACATAATAGGATTTTCGACAAGCTAAGACGTATCACCATCCGCCCTGTATCTTTAATCTGATGAATCAATCATGTACCGGAAATCTCCCTGTTTGCAGGTGTACTCATGGAGGCATGGGCCTATCTTCCTTTCGGTGATCTCGTAGTCCTTCTCCAGTGCCTCCTTAAACTCGGCTGGGATATTATTGCCCCAGCTGTTCATGTAGCCTAAATCTTTCATGCGCTTACTTTTTTGTGTCAATGATGATATTGTATTTTTCTAAGAAAGGAGCGAGGCCACGGAGCATCTTGTCGCCAACCAAAGGCAATTCGCGAAGACCGGATTCGGGGATCACCTTCTTCTTCGGCTTCTCGTCACCCTTTGCGTTGAGTTGCTCACGGAGCGAATCGATCTCCTTCTGCATCTTCATGGATCGCTCGTCTTTGATATCCACTGAGTTCTTTAACCGTCTGTACTCTATCTCGATAGCGTTCACTTTATTCTGCATGTCCGTTATCTCATCGTTTCGCTCAGCTACCATCAGTTGCAGGTTGTTGATCTCATCCCGTTTCGTTTCTAATTCCGATCTCTGCTTGTCGATAGTGACATTAGCTTGCTCTAACTTGGCCTTCAACTCGTCCATCGCCTTGCGGTACTCGTCGTTGTCGCTGTTGTTCACGATGTACTCAGTGATCGTGTATAGCTCCTCCTTGATCGAGTCCATCTTCTTGGAGATTCGCTCGCAAGCGTCGTATGCGCTGGCCGGATGGTCGCTCTCTACAGCGGGTTCCTCCACTTCCTCAACGGGTTTAGGATCCTGTGTCTCGATTTTCCCCTGATCCTTGATGTAGGCCGCCGCCTCGTCAATGGCATTGAATCCCTTGTAGTGGTCGGTTGCCTTCGTTCGGAGATAGTCAGTCTTGCGGTAGGTGTCCCATAGGTCATGCTCTATGAGATAAACGATTGACATCTTTGTGATCTCAGCCCCGTACTTCTCGATCCACGGCAGTAGAGGTGTGCACCATCCGTTATCCACCACGGTGGCCACCCACTCCAAGTTAGCCCTGTTAAGGAGGCTGATCATGCGCTGATCCTTGTAGCAGGACTGGATGCGGGAGATCACGTAGATCGGCTCGGCGAACTCCAGAAACTGTGAGTATTTCATGCCGGTCTCTTGTTTCACGATGTTCTCGCTGTTCTTGTTGCCGTACTTCCGTAGCACGGTCTTTAGTTGGTTTACTTGATTGCTATTCATGGACTTGTCTATTTATTTTTCAAACTTATCTCAGAACATCTGATGACTTGTTTCCCTCCGTGCGCGCTTTTAGACAGCACGGCCTCATGTGTTTGCCTGATACGGTCGATCAGCACGTATGTCCGCCGCTTGTAGATCACGCTCGATCCAAGGGGTATCTTCTCGAAATCAGCTATCTTCATGATTTTTTTTAAATTAATTTCTCATGCTCTTTCCGTTGAATGGGATGACACGCATGGTCGATCGGATGCGGTCGATCACCCGGTCTCCGTACAGCTCTGCCAGCCCTTGCCTGTTCAGGTTGGTGGAGGCGATGACGATGTTACCGTTCTTCTCGGCGTTGTCCATAATCTCGGCGAAGACGGCACGCTTGTTGCCATACTCCATGTATGCGCTCTCTGTCCCGATGTCGTCGAGATAGACGAAACGCTTTCTCTTTACCTCGTCGGCGTTCCGGTTCATCTCGTCCATGCTGTAGCACTTAACAACCTTGCCTGCCAAGGCGAGTATGACGGACGGGATCACGTACATGCCAAGTATGGTCTTTCCCATCCCGCAATTGCCGCACATGAGCAGCCCCTTGCCCTCGTTGTCCTGTAGCCACCCTGAAACCTCGTCGTACTGGGGTAGCCATACGGCTCTTTTCCCTTTCTGCTCCAAGAAATACCGCAAGGAAGCCCACATCGCCTGTTTTGCTTCGCTCAGATGTAATATCTCACGGTCGGACGGTAACTTCATCCCATGCGCCTTCATGCTCTCGCAAATCGCCTCAAAATCTCTCATAGCGTGTCTCCTCGTTGTTGAAGTTCGTCATGTTCGTGTTCATACGCTCCGTATGCCCGCCGTTCGGCTCACGGTTGTCGTAGTTGCCCTCCATGACCTTGACCCAGTTCTTGTCGTTCTCGAACAGCCAGTCAAACCCGGCCTTCCACGATCGGTCGTTGTCGCCGTTGAGAAACTTGGACTCGCTCACCTTGGCGAACAGCTTCCCGATGGTCTCCATGGCCTTTTCCAAGCCTCCCATCTCGGCGACCCTCGTCTTGATCTTGCTCTTCCGGCTCTTGGATAGCACATGCACGTTGAGAAGTCCCTTGCAGGTCTCGTTCCACATGTCACGGATTTTGTCATAGGGCACTCGCTCCTCCCTTACGTCCTCTTCCGTGTTGGCGGCTTGCGGGGAGGACGCCCCAGCGTCCGTTTTTTCCTCTTCTATCCCCTCCCTTATATCATTCTCATATTTATTATCATTATCATTATCATTATCATTATGCTTAGCAAAAAAAGCATTTGCTTCGTTTGCTTCCGTTTGCTTAGCAAAAGAAGCACTTGCTTCGTTTGCTTGGCTTTGCTTCGTTTGCTTGGCAGAATAAGCATTTGCTTCTGCGCTGTCCTCGTCGGGCATGTCCTCGCTCACCGAACCCTCGTCGGTAGCCAATGCGGTCTTCCCCTTCGACAGTCCTCCCTTTCGTCCTGCCTCAGACCGCTTGTTGACCATGCTCTCGTAACGCTCGTTGTTGTAATCCAGTTCCCGCTTGATAAAGGAGAATGCCATCTTAGCCAAAGGTTTCATCTCGATGATCTTGCCAGACCGCATGTACTCTAACACGCCGTCCAAGACCTCGTGCCTGACCTCCTTTGGATAGCCATCCAGCACCTCGACCCATTCGATATTAAACAGGAAAGATCGTCTTACGCTTGCCATGATACCTTCTATTTATGATTCTACCACTCAATGTTCCCGCCCTCCTCGGCTGGAGGCTGGGCGGGACTCTAAAATTATACCTCTATGATCACGATGTCAGGGCACGCCGCCTTTACACGGTTGATCACGTCGTCTATCTTCTCGTTGCGCATATGCTCGATCAGATCCTTGGCGTGCGGCGATATGAGCGTGCAGCTCAGGTCGTCAGCGTCCACGTTGATCTCCACCTCGATCTCCTGCGGATCGGTGCCGTTGAAGATGGGCAGCGTCAGCTTGAAGCTCTCCGGGATGTTGTGCTGCACGACCTGATCCATCAGCTCACGGCGGTTGCCCCGGTCGTTGTTGTTCGCCTCGATCTGCTTATTGATCGAAGCCTTCAGATTCTTCAGCTTGGATACCAACTCCATGCAGATGGCTTTCGTCTCGAAGAAGCTGCGATTCATCTTGAAGAGGTTGGCCATCTCGAAGTTCGTGATATACTTGCCGCTGTTGATGCCGAACTCCTTGAACTTGTCGGAGAGGGTCATCATGCCCCCTATTTTGCTTCCGTAGCAATTCTTCTCGTCCTCCACCAAGCAGATGGTCATATTCTGCCTGTTCACGATCAAGTGTGAGTTGATCTGATTGATGATAGACTTTCGGTTCTCCGCCCATCGTGCCGGAGCCTCGATTGTCCCGCTGATAATTACCCTCTCTGGCTCCTTGGCGGGCAATGCCTGCCCCTCACGGATGATGATCTCTCTCACGCCACCTTGCGTGTTGTTCGCTTCTTGCTTGATGATCTCTTCCTTGATTACTTCTTGATTCTCCATATCTCTTGGTTTTTGAATGTCAAACTCGATGTTAAATTCCATCACTATCAATCATTGGTGCCTGTGCGGTTGAACTGCATGATGGTGGTCTGCCGTTCCTCACGCTTCATCGGACGCTGGAGCACGAGGATGCCGTACTTGTCGTAATAGCCTACCATGCCCTCCTCCCGGTCGATCATCTTGTAGCACTGCTCCATGACGCTGTCCGCTCCCTCACGGATCTTTTCGGTCAGCCGGTCACTCTCTGTCTCCAGCTTCTTGATGCGCTCGTTATACATGGCATTATGCGCCTTCTTGTCAGCCTTAGTGTCCTTTAACTGGATGCACTGCTCAGAAAGCTCGTCCTTCAAATCGGCTATCTGCTCCGGTGTGAGCATTCTCTTGAAGCTGATCTCCTCCACGCCATCGGCGTTGTCTAACAGCATCTGCTGACGCTCAACGCCTTCACTGATGCTCTGAAATAATGTCTTGTCCATTTTTTTTGTTTTTAGATGTTTATAAAAAAGTTATTTAGGCTCGTGATTGCCGCAGATGCGTAATCCTTTCCTTGCCCTGCCGTGGCCAAGGATCTCGCAAAACACGGCGTATTCGCTTATGGCTCTCGTTGCGTGCTTGCAATCGTAGCACTCAACGCCTTTCTTCTTCTTTCTCTCCGCCATAATCTATGATGATCACAAGTTTGTCACTGAATCTCTTTCTCCCTATACGGATTGGGATGTCCACGGTCTCCCGTGTCTCTGTGTCCGTGCCGGAGATCTCCATAAGATGCCTCGCGAGCTCCTTTCCGTAGATGTAGGACACGCCGGTACCGTCTGATACAGGAAGGCTGTTCGGGCTTCGATCTACCGATAATACGATGTATGATTCACCTGTGAGGGTATTCGTCACAAGGGTAGCGTAGCGCAATCCCATTGACTGGATAATCGTTGACTCTCCCTTGCTGAAAGAGACAGAGTAGGAGGTGCTACCTGTGCCAGTCCTCTTTCCCTTGTATCTCACGCGGATGGTTCCGTTCGTGATCCTTGATCCGTAGGATCGCTGGTGACCGTTTGATATGTTCACCTCGTTAAATAAATTCTCCATATTGTAAATTTTAAATGTTTATTCCCTTCTCCTTGGAGAGTTTATCGGCCAACGCCTTGTAGTACTTGGCCAGCTCCTTCAGGTCGGTCTCCGACCATTGCTTGATGCCCTTGGCTCGGATGTTCAGTTTGTCGAACTCCTCCTGACCGATCAACCGTATCAGGTTCTCTTGATACTTGATCAGATGGTCGGCGGAGAAGCGGTTGCAAGCCCTGCATTCGGCATGGGCGTTCAGCTCGTCAAACCGTGTGGCCATGTGCTTACGGCTGTGGAAGTGTCCGCAATCGGCCTGCTCTATGCGCTTGTACTGCCCGCAACTGATACACCTGAAAGCTCCTCCGGGTATAGCGTCCCTCAGCCGGATGAAGCGGCTGAACTGTCTATCGGCCTTATCTACCGCTGAACTTTTTGTTCCTCTGCCTCCTTTCGAAGGCTTCCTGCTCATGTAATAAGGCATCGTACTTCCTCGGGTTGCTGGTTGTCACAAGGGCTGTCCCTATCTTTATCTGATAGATCTTGCCCGTATATTCTCTCTCGTATCTCTTCGCCTCGTCCAGCCGCTGGATGTCAGGCGTTCTATCCTTCAATGGATGTTTATTGAAATTCCCCATAATCGTGCGGGAGAGGGGAGTCGAACCCCTGACCCGCTAACGGTGATGCTCACGCATGGCCGCCGCCAAAAAACACAATAAAGAAATAGAATCACTTGTATGTTATATGAACTCCTTGTTTCGCTCTATCTCCTGCATGGCGTATGTCAGCATTTCCCCGTCCTCCGGGGAGGGGAGATAAATGCCCGCCACTGATACGCTCCAGTACCTGAACCGGTCTATGCTGAACTTCATTTCCTCCTTCGTGAGATCCGCCGACGAGCGGAGGAAGGTCTTTACTTCGCCCCTCTTGTTCGTGCGCTCTCGCTCGAAGAGATCCCTGTTGCAGGCTCGCTTGTAGAAGTCTATCTTGGCCTCGTCCGCTCCGCATCCGTATTGGGAGGCGAAATATGATATGATCAGGTGCAGGTAGCTGTTCTGCTTGATCGTTCTCGCTACGTCCTTCCTTTTAGCCTCGATGACCTCGCCTTTATCGATCATCCGCTCTACCCAAGCGATCAGCTTCTCCCTCTCGTAGGGATTACCAAGGTTGTAGATCATGCCTTAGAAGGGAAGCTCAGACTGCGGAGGGAACTGCGGAACGTCCTGATAGGGATAGGGCTGCGGATAGTTTTGCGGAGCCTGTTGCGGATAGACGGGCTGCTGCGGATAGACGGGTTGAGGCGGTGCCTGCTGCGGCTTGTACTCGCCCGGCTGTGACGCTACCCTTGTCTGCGGCTGCTCGATCTTGTACCCTCTGATGGTCGTGAAATAGTCAGTATGACCTGTGCTACGGTTGGTATAGATTCTGCCTTGCAGGGAGAAGCTGACAACTACCCGCTGACCTACTTGAAGGCTGTCGAGCAAGGCCATCTTGTCGCCCACAAACTCGAACTTGATGTAGTTCTCGATCGGTTCACCTGTCTGTGAGTTGTAGCTGCTGCAATTCAGCACCAACTCTCGTTTCTCGAACGGTTTGCCGCTCTGTGTCGGCACTTGCAATAGCTGCGATACCGAATGTACCGCTCCTGTCATCGTATTCGCCATATATATTACTTTTTAAATGTTACAGAATAGTTTAAAGAGGCTCGTCTAAGCGGTCGGATGATCTTGTAGCAATCGCCTGTCTCCTGATCCACCATCGGAAGACCCTCTGCTGGGATTCCCATCAGGAACTTTTCCCGATCCTTCATTCTCGCTTTCAGATCCTCCATTTCCGCGGCTAATCGGTCGTACTCGGGATCGCCGCAGACGGTGTAGTCGTAGCTTACGCCCATTTCCTTTTGCGTGAACTTCACGCCGAAGGCAGTGGCCTCCTTACCTCCGTTCTTGTCGATCTCCCCAAGGACTATGTCCTTCACCCGGTCATCCTTAAGTGCCGCCGTAAGCATGTCTGATAAGAACCGGATATTCGCCACCGCTCGAAGCGGGTCGATCTCGCCATCAATGATGGGCTGTATAAGTGTTCTTGATTGAATCTGCATGGTCTCTTTCGATAAGCTGCCGTTATCGAGGTAAGAGAATAATTTAATATCGCTCATGTTACTTCAAGTTATTGTTGGTTTTATAATTCACGTAAATCTCTGAAGCCTTGTTGAAGATCTTTTCATCCACCCGGTAGTTATTATCGAGCAGGCCTTTCAGCGAGAAGGGGCTTCCTTTCGCTCTTGTCTCGCTCTCACGCTTATATACCCACGCCATGAACTTGTCGTTCAACGCCTCCAAGGTGAGGGTCTTCTTTGGCTGTGGCTGTTGTTGTGGCTGCTGTTGTGGCTGCTGTTGTGGCTGCTGTCGTGGCTGTTGTTGTGGCTGCTTGATGCCACAAGCCGCCGCACCGTCATCGTCATCGTCGATATTGATGCAGAGAACCGCTCCTATCGAGTAACGCCTTTGGTAGGTGATGCAGCTTCCCCGTCCTTGCGGATCGTCCTGCTTGGGTGTCATGCGGCTGGTGTTGCTAATAAACTCGCCACTGATATGGGTGAGGATGGTCACTAACTCGTGATCGCCCTGCGGGAGCTGTATGATGGACAGGCCGCACTCGTTGAGCGGATCCTGTATCACGTCGAGAATGTTACTCAGCGTGGCGTAGCGGTAGGAATAGGATGATCCGTTCTTGGTCGGTATGTTGCCCTTAGCGTCCTTGATTACCTTGCTTGCCTTCTTGTGGAACTCCACCAATGCCTTGGAGAGCTCCTTGATTGATTCTGATCTTTCCATGATTCTATTTTTATGTGATTAAATTACTTCCGCTTTGGTGCCCCTGTATAAGTTGGCCTTATCTAAAGCGTCCTCAATGTCTCTCACCCGGTAGTAGATGTTTCCCTTGCGCTTGGTGAAAGTGTTGCCCTCGCTATCCACGCAATCCCTCGTTCCGAAGGCCATGCGTTCAAGCAGTCCTCGCTCCAGCAAGAGCTTGATGACGCTCTTGCCGTACCGGTTCTGCGCCTCGAACTGGGTGATCACGCATCGCTCGTTGATTCTCTTCTGCTCTTCCCTGTACGTGCGTATTGCCACGTCAGCGGCTATCCTCGCTATCTGCTCGGCGGAGATCCGCTCTTTCTGGTCTCCTCCAAACAGCACTTCGAGTATCTGGTTTCTGGTTATCTCGTTCATGGCTCTTGCGGTGTTTGTTCGGTCTTATATTTGGAGTAGATGGCCTCCATCTTTTGATTCGCCTCGCTGCAAATCGCATCCCTTCTCGCCCTAAGTGCGTCGATATTCTTCATAGCCCAGTCGAACTTCTCGATGTATTCATTCTTGGCGATCTCGCATATCTCGAAGTAGTTGCCGATGGCTCTGCTGATAATCTCGGCCTCTTTGTCGCGTTCCAAGACAAGCTCCTTGAGCCGCATGTAGTCCTCGTTAGCCATTATCATGCTAATCCCTCCTTCCCGTCATCGTTACCTTTGGAGAGGCGTATGGTCATCAATACGAACGATCCGATCGCAATGGCACCTATTGATAGGGCATACAACCTTGGATGTGTCTCGTAGGCGTGCAGCAAGCCGATCACCACGATCACGGCCATCAATCCTGAAAAGGTCACTCTTATGGCCAAACTAACGCATTTAACGGCCGTGCGGGCTATCGTCCACAGGCGGCTCTCATTATTCTCTGTCATAGCTTTATGATTTGATTTATTGGTGGATGGGACGGGATTCGAACCCGCCAGTGCCTAAGTCGCCATGAACCGTCTGATGGCTCATTTAGTAATCACGTTACCCTCTCACGTGCCTACCATCCGTTTCTCTACCCGGCCTTCGCAGGTGAGGTAGATTAGCATAATAAGTGATGTTACTGTAATTCTTCTACGTATAGAAAGTATAGGCGGGAGCACCCTCACGGGCTTACCGCCGTGGTTGCAAAAAACTAAAACCATCTAATAAACGAACCGTCCGGCGGTGCTGATCCGATCAGCGGCCTCACGCCTCCAAGCCACCGGTTATAGATTACCTGTCCTAAGCCGATTGACCAACGCCTTGGTTGCGTAACATCGGGAGGTGACAGGCTGTAGTGTGCGCTGTCAAGCCCTAACTACTCTGCTTCGCCTCTGCTTGACAGCCTATGTAAACAATAAGTCAAAGATCTCTTTTTGGTGGCCGGACCGGGAATCGAACCCGGATCTAAGGTTTAGGAAACCTCTATTCTGTCCGTTGAACTATCCAGCCTCGCGGCCTTACACGCCTCACGGCGAGAATCGGCCTCAGTACTAATCCAAACATTTTAGTATATTATGTATCAAAATAGGTATTCGTTCATCGCTAATCGGCTCCCGAAGATCTCCTCTGTCGGGTCGTAACGGCTATGGCTTTCCTCCAGCTCGATGGCATCATCCAATTCCTTGGATAGCTCTTTCAACCTGTCGCTGTCGAGTGCCACGATCTGAGCCTTGTTGTCCACGTTGAACTTGAAGGCCGCCTCGTCCTCCGTCATGCGGCCGATCTCGTCCAGCTCGTCAATGATCTCGTCAATCTCGTTCTGTATCTCATATATCGTTCTCATGATTCCTTTCCTTTTAAATCCCGGCTCGGCTTTCGCCTTGCCGGGAATGATTAACTTGTGTCGCTAAACTTTAAAATCAATCATGTATGTTTTACTCAGATTTATTCTTTTCCAAGCTGGAGAATGCTTTCGCTTCTACACCTTGCCCGTATTGCGGGAAATATCATCATGTGAGTTTTGATCATTATCCGGTCGTGTCTGTCTCTGATTCAAGCTCCGATCTCTGTTAGAGCTGGGTCGGAAAGGTCTCAGGGGAGGAAATGACCAGATATGAGAATCTCTCAGCGAATGGAGGATCTTACGAGCCGTCTTTCTGATCTTTCCGCTGTTGATCAAGAGGAAGTAATAAATAAACTCTCTTTTGGTCAACAGCCTTGATTCTTTTGTCCCGGTATAATAAATATCCCTCGGAAAGAGCCCTGTGCTGTCTGTACCAATAATGATCATGTCCATCCTATGCCTCCCTTCTGACGGTAAACTTCTCGTCGAGCTCATCCACCGTGACTGTATATCTTCTTCCTGTCAGTGAGTTTAATCTCGATATGAGCGGACGAAGCCTTGATTGCGTTGTCTGCTGACGGTTCAATTCCAGTTTCTGGTTTACGCTCATCGCCATGAACGTGCCTTGCCAGTCTGGTTTCATCAGTATTCCCCCGATCCATACGGAATCAAGTTTTGCATTTTTCTTAGCTGTTTTCTTGCTGTTTAACATAACAGATATTACTATTCGCTACCCTTGTCAGAGTACGCTAATATGCCTGAGCAGCAAGCGATAACAAGATGGCAGATAAACGCTATATAGGGTATCGCCAAGAACCATTTTACAAGCGTGTATTCCATATCTAAGTTAAAGACTTCTACAATGCTGGATATTCCAAACAACACTAAAGAGACGCAAACTATATGCCTGATAACCTTCCAACTACAGCATATTAACACAGGAGTTATAGCGTATGATAAAATTCCATACAGAAACATTTCCGCTATCGACCCAGCCACCAATATTCCTATAAATCCAAGCCAACCAAATGACATAATCAATGGGGTAAGATAGTGAAACACAATCCATACTAAATAGGACAATAATATCCCGTAAGCTAAACCAAATACATTCTTAATCATGATATTTATAATTATAAGTTACAATTTAGGTTTGAAATCAATCATTATGCAGTCTCCATCCTTTTCCCCGAACTCCTGAGATTGAGAAGTTCACGAAGCACACGGTTCTCCGCACGGAGGGCAACCAACTCGTCGTGATCTACTGATGCAGGGGTGGGAGTGTTATCTTCCTTAAGGATCATATCACCCTTACCCCTTAGAAGCCACTCAGCGGAGAGGTCTGAGTAAACACATGCAATTCGTGCAAGAACCTCAGCGGATATACTCTTTGTTTTATACCAATAGCCCTTAGACATCTCAGAATCCGCTTCAAGCCTGTAAATGCTAATACCTTTATATTTAAGGTATTCTGAAATTTTCTCTTTTGCGTCCATACGTATAGTCTATTAAATATAGTTAAATCAATGAATATCCTCAGTCGTTTCTTTGGAGACTGAATATAATCAGTTATATTTGCAGTGTCTAATAAGAGTAATCAATTAGACAGAGCAATAAAATTGAATAATTCGCAAATATAGTATCTGTTATGTTTAATTTTTAAACTGCATTAAATCAGATAATTAAATAGTATATGAGGTGAGGTAGGAATACTTCACCTCTTTTTTTTGTATTATGGATGACGAAAGATTAGATCATACGCTGAGAAGGTTCTGTAAGGGAAATACAGAGATAGAAGAAGGCTATGGAGAAGAAGCTGCTTATCTTTTAAGTTGCGGCCTTCTGGAAGGCTCCTTGTCTAATGGAAAATGGGATGAGGAATTGAAGCCTACCGCTTTCGGTAGGCAATTCAATTTCGAGGGCGGATTTACTGAGAGGGCAAGGGAAATGAAGTTTCGCAAGTTTATCGAGATAGAGACGATAAATCAGGCAAAGAAAGCGAACGCCATAGCTATCATAGCTGTTGTTATTTCGCTGTTTAGTATCTTGATTTCCTTATTGGTGTGATAAGGTATTGGATCATTATTGATTCTGTCGCGTCCATACTGAGCGATTCCTTGTCTCTCATGATCCTAAATGCATCAACTCTATGGTTGTGATAACACTCTGGGGGAACGTTAGCAAACCCGCTCTTTTTTCTCATGAACTCCTCGTAGTCGCATGCCCATCTGATAGCCTCTAAATGATCTCCATGTCTTCGCATATATCTTTTGCATTTCCATAAGGAAATCTTGACGATCTTCTCCGGGCTCCATTCGGGGTGATGCCTCATTGCGTGTAAAAGATTGAATAAAGATACTATCCTACTGTCTTTCATTTTGAGTTATATAAATGTATTAACAATCATGTTGAAGTGTCTCGTAGCCCTGATTAGTATATTGATTTTCGATATATAGTCATTAAGCCTATTATTTGTGATATTGCTTTCGTAAGGGGATATAAACTCCCCGTAAGACCAACCGCCAGAATCTATAATGTGCTGCTTGTAGCTGTCAACGAACTGTTTGTTCTGGAGGCTTGACACACGAAGGAATCTCATGTAGTGGCGGATCGCCGTTCTCGCCATTCCTTCTACGCTTAATCCCGGACAGCGGAGGATTGAATGCAGGTAGCTGCATAAGATGACTGTTTGTTTGACTGTTGCCATGTGCTAATGTTTTTTCGCAAAGTTAAGTATTTGTATGGATTGCCAAGGTATACACGCATTCTTGTCCGTTATTTTTGGAAAAAACGGGCAAGCAGATCTAATTGTAAGTATATCAGTCGTAATTAAATTGAAAAAAACGGGCAAAATAACGGGCAAGAATAAGAAGTAACGGAATCTTAAAAGGCCGTGATCGTTGATGATCGACGGCCTTTAAAGTTTACTCACCGAAAACAAATTCAACCACCTTGTCGATCACGTTGTCAACGCGTGAATAGTCTTTCTTGATATAGGTGTCCGTCATGGAATGACCGCTATCATGCGTCAGGCATAAGGCTATATCGTCCATAGATACTCCGCAGTCGTTCCTCGCTATGGTGGCGAAAGAGTGACGTGCGGCGTAGAACGTCAATCCCTCCAAGCCAAGATCCTCCCGCATACGAAGCATGCCGTAATGGATGCACTGATGAAGGGAGCCGACCTTGGAATAGGAGTTATAGAACCCGAAGCCTCGCTTCCCGTTGATATCGGCGTACTTTTCAACAATAGGGGATATTATCGGGTGTATGGGAAGGGAAAGGAACGGTGCTTCCTTCTTATGCGACCTCGTCTTCTTGCGGGTGTACTCGATGCGATCGGTGAACGGCTGGCATTCCCACATGTCCGCTACGTTCATTCCAGCGAGGAAGAACGATAAAAGAAAAACATCCCTCGCTATCTCGGCTGACTTGTTGGTAGGCGTGTATTCCCATATTGATTTGATCTCTTCCGCTGACAACGCCCTCTTCGCTGTCTCCGCCTTCTCCGGCTTGTACGAGCGGAACGGGTCTGCCTTGATGACGATAACGCCGTTGTCATAATCGTTATACTTATCCTTGGCGGCATTGAAGAGGGTGGCAAGCGCATATACGTAGGTTCTGATCGTGTTGTCGGATATTCCGTAACCTTCGCCTCTTCTCCGCTTGGATGCCTTAAGCCATGCGGAGTAATCCTTGACCAGTCTGGAGTTGATCTCGGTGACAGGCAAGGTACTTTTTTTCTTTGTGTCCTCAACGAACGATGCGAACGTACGTAGTCTGGACTCGTGATAGTAGCGTGTGTTGTCATTGGGAATTGACGCTATATGCTCCTTGGCGAACGTGAAGAAGTCTATGGACTTTCCAGAGTCGAGAGCGTGGATGATAAAATCCTTGACCTCCGCTGCTGTCTGCATACCGCTTATAAGCTCCTCGTGCTCGTTGATGATAAGCCTTATCTTTGCCACTCTCTCGTTAAGCGTGTCTTCGATGACCTTGTCGGTCAGTGTCCCGTCCGTGTGTCCCTTGCGGAACCTGACAAGGCTTGTGTAAATGCTTGTAGAGATATATACCCTTCGCCTGTTGTGCGTGACGGCTATCTTAGCGTTATAGGTGCCGTCCGACCTCTTGTGATGCCTTAGAATGATCCATTGTACTGTTGCCATGTTCGTTTATGTTTAAGATGCGTGAATTGTTTTACAAAGGTAATGACTCTGTAAAACATTTGTAAAACAGAAAAGCTAAAACTATCTAATTATTCGGTTCTGACTATATATTTTATTCCAATAAAATTGTCATAAATAGTTGAATAAGAAAGCCCTGTTCTCACGAACAAGGCTATTCTAAAACTACTAAAAATGTAAACAGTGTATTTATATAGTAATATCATGAAACTATATAGTTGATTGGGAAAACCGTCCGACCTTCACAGGCGGGACGGTCAGAAATCTAATCTACTCAATAATATCACTTGAATTAAGCTTATTCGCACAACAGAGTATCTCGTTACACGGGAAATCCATTATCCAAACAAACTTATATATTTTAAATCTTACATCATACATCCTAAACTCGCTAATAGAATTGCAAGATCTGTGCCAAACGATTCTATGTAAGATGAAAATTTTATATTTTGTTGATTATCATTGTTTTGCGAAATATGGAATGGGAAGGGTAGGGAAGAAGAGTAGTGGGGAAAGAGTGTGGCGGTTGTGGAAAAATTCCCCGCCACACTGTGGAATCTGGACAATTTACTTATGCGTTTGCTTGATGTACTGTAAGCTGCGGGAAGGGGAAATTGATGCCCTCTCGGTTGAAAGTAGCATAGATCTCCTTGTTGATGTCGAAAAAGACACCCCAATAGTTCTCGCTCTTGACCCACACACGGACTGTGAAATCGACACTGCTATCCGCCAATTTGGAGAGTGCGATGAAAGGTGCGGGATCGGATAAGATGCGTGTGTCTTGTGCCAATACCTGCTCAATCACCTGCTTTACCTTTTCGTACTCACTGCCATACTCCACGCTGATGGTCCAATCGACACGGCGGGTGGATTGCTTGCTAAAGTTGGTGACGATGCCGCTGCTCAATGAGCCGTTCGGGATAAAAATAACTTTGTTATCGACCGTCTGCAGAAGAGTGTGGAACATTTGGATGCCTTGCACCGTGCCACCGATACCTTGTGCCTCGATGTAATCACCTACCTTATACGGCTTGAAAAGCAGGATGATCAAACCACCGGCGAAGTTGGACAAATTGCCGCTCAACGCCATACCGACAGCGACACCGGCAGAGGCTAACAGGGCAGCGAAGGAGGTGGTTTGTACCCCTAACGCACCAACCACGGAGATGATCAACAGGATCGTCAAACAGACATTGACCAAACTGCTCGTAAAGGACTTAATAGAGGGGTCGATGTCTCGTTTGCTGAGAATCTTCGTGATCAGTTTGTTTAACAAGTTGATGATTAAGCGACCTACCAGAAAAACAGCAAGTGCTTTGATTAAGGTGAATCCCAGTTGGGTACCGTGCTCTACCAAAGAGCGGAGTGCCGTTTCGATCTGAGAATTGGCCTCAATTGCTAAGAATACCATAAAATATACCGACTTTGTTTAGTTATGAAATGTTGGCAAAGATATAAAGATTTTTGATTCTGACGAAACGAGCGAAATATTGTGTAGTTTTGCGACACTTAAAAAGAGAATGCGTTTCCGATGATGAATAGGCTATGTATGATGCTCGTCGTGATGGCATGTATCGGCTGGGGAGAGCGGGTGCAAGCACAAACCTATGAGCAATTTGTAGAGAAGAGTTTTGACCTGTTGGACCAGAACGATCTGTTGGCGGCGGGTGAGAGCCTGAAAGCGGCCTTGCGGTTGGAGCCGGCCAATCCCAACAATTATGCGTTGCTCATGAACTTAGGAACGATTCAACGTAGGCAGGGATTGTTGGATGAGGCATTGCTCTCTTACAGTGCGGCGTTGAGTCGCTATCCGCAGCATGAGACGATCTTGCTGAATCGGGCAGAGCTTTATACGGAGATGGGCGAGATCGAGAAGGCGTTGAACGACTACAATGCCCTATTGGCCTTGAATCCGGATAAGCAGGATGCGCTCTACGCACGGGGGATCCTCTTTCTCGACCAGAAAGAACTTTTGCGGGCAGAGGAGGATTTTGATCGCTTACTCAGTGTGAATGATAAATCCGTGAAGGCTCGTTTGGGATTCGCCTTGTTAGAGAAAGTAAGGGGTAACTTCTTGGAGAGTGAACGGATTTTTAATTACTTGATTGGTGAGATGCCAAGGGATTGGACGCTTTACGAGGAGCGGGCCGATCTCTATTTCCGCATGGGAAAGAACGCAAGGGCCATGGCCGATGTCAATAAGGTGTTTGTGGAAAGTGAGCCTACCGCTTCGCTCTATGTGCTGAGAGGCAAGATCAAACTGGCTCAATTTGAAAAACCATCCGCAGCGCTCGATTTCAAGAAAGCGCTACAGATGGGTTATGACAAAGCAACGATTGACACGTTGCTGGAAATGGCGAAATAGTGAGGATTACTTACTCTCGTTGATGTAGTTGACGATCCAAGCACCTACCTCTTTCGTGCCATACTTCGCACCACCTTCCACTTGGATCTCCGGTGTGCGTACGAGGGCATCCAACGAAGCGTCAACGGCCTTGCGGATCAAAGCACCCTCTTCCTTGCAGTCGAAATACTCAAACAGCATCGCCACAGAAAGGATCTGTGCCAACGGATTGGCGATGTTCAACCCCTTAGCCTGCGGCCAAGAACCATGGATCGGCTCGAAGACCGGTGTGCTCTCACCCGTAGAGGCGGAAGGAAGCAATCCCATTGATCCACTGATGCAAGAGCCCTCGTCAGTCAAGATATCACCAAAGGTGTTCTCGGTCACCATCACGTCGAAGAAGGTCGGCTCTTGGATCATACGCATAGCGGCGTTATCCACATACATGTAGTCGGTCTTCACCTCCGGATACTGGGGTGCCATCTCCTGGGCGATCTGACGCCACAGGCGAGAAGAGGCCAATACATTTGCCTTATCCACGACCGTCAAGTGCTTACGACGCTTCATGGCGTACTCAAAGCCCACCTTCAGGATGCGCTCGATCTCCGGACGGGTGTACATGTTGGTGTCGTAAGCCTTCTCGTTGTCTTGATACTTCTCACCGAAATACATACCACCGGTCAACTCGCGGATGCAGAGGAAATCAGCACCCTCAACCAACTCCGCACGCAGCGGTGACTTATGCAACAGGCATTTGAAGGTCTGCACCGGACGGATGTTGGCGAACAGACCCAACTTCTTGCGCATAGCCAACAGACCCTGCTCCGGGCGTACCTTAGCGGTCGGATTGTTGTCGAACTTCGGATCACCTACGGCAGAGAAGAGCACAGCGTCAGCCTCTTGGCAGATCTGGAAGGTCTCTTCGGGGAAGGGATCGCCTACTTTATCTATCGCGCCCGCACCACAGAGGGCGTAAGCGTAATGTACCTCATGACCAAATTTCTTACAAACGGCGCTCATCACCTCCACACCTTGCACGGAGATCTCAGGGCCGATCCCGTCGCCGGGAAGTACTGCGATATTCAGTTCCATCTTGTTGTTATAGTGTTATATAGTTTGTTTATACTCGTTTTTATTGTTCCTCAATACGGTTCAGCATCTTGACGGTCGCCTTAATGGCCGCCTCTGTTTGGTCGGCATCCAAGCCACGTGTCTTGAAGTCGATACCCGCATAGTTCCAGCTGATCACGGTCTGCACGAAGGCATCGGTACGTCCACCCGGCGGGATAGAGACCGAATAGTTCGTCAGCATCGGGAACGGACGGTTCAGGCGGGAATAGATGTGGCGCAACGCACGCACGAAGGCATCATACTGACCATCTCCTGAGGCAGATTCCTCATAGGCCTCGCCATTGATCTCTATCTTCAAGGAGGCTACCGGTTTCAGTCCCTGAGCCAACGACAGCGAGTAGTTGAGGATGCGGATGCGCTGCTCCTCCTGCATATTATCATGGTGCAATACATCGCTGATGATGTAGGGAAGATCCTCCGGTGTCACCATCTCCTTCTTGTCACCTAACTCGATGATGCGCTCAGTGACCTTACGCATGGAGTTCTCATCCAGGTCGATGCCCAACGTCTCCAGGTTCTTACGAATGTTAGCCTTGCCGGAGGTCTTGCCCAAGGCATACTCCCTGACACGACCGAAACGCTCCGGCAACAGCTCGTTGCAATAGAGGTTGTTCTTGCTGTCACCATCCGCATGGACACCGGCGCATTGCGTGAAGACATGTTCGCCGATGATCGGTTTGTTGGGCGGAATGTGGATGCCGGAATAGGTCTCCACCAAACGGCTCGCCTTGTTGATCTTCTCCTCGCGTAAGCTGGTCTCCTCTTGCAGTTGGTCTTTGATCACCGCTAATACGCTGCTCAACGGAGCGTTACCGGCACGTTCACCCAAGCCATTCACGGTGGTGTGAATACCCTTGATACCGGCACGAATGGCGGAATAGACATTCGCCACCGCTAAGTCGTAGTCGTTGTGCGCATGAAAATCGAAGTTCAGATCGGGGTAACGATCTACCATCTGTTTGCAATATTCATACGTATTGCCTGGATTCAAGATACCCAATGTGTCGGGAAGCATGAAACGCTTGATGGGAAGCTCCTTGAGATGATCTACCATGAAGAAGACGTAATCTGCGGAGTGCTGGATGCCGTTCGACCAATCCTCCAAATAGACATTCACATCAATCTTGCGCCGAGTAGCCTCGTTGACCACTTCCGTGATGTCATCCAGATGTTGTTGTGGGGTCTTACGCAGCTGTTCGGTCACATGCTTGAACGAGCCTTTGCAGAGCAGGTTCATCACCCGGCAACCGGCGGACTCGATCCAATCCAACGAGACGGAGCCATCCACGAAGCCCAACACCTCTAACTTGTCGAGATGGGCCGTGCGGGATGCCCAGGCGGCTACTCGTCGCACAGCCTCAAATTCCCCTTCCGAGACACGAGCCGAAGCGATCTCGATACGGTTCACACCCAAATCTCCCAGCAGCACCTGTGCGATGCTCAGTTTCTCATGAGCGGCAAAGGAGACGCCGGAGGTCTGTTCTCCGTCCCGGAGGGTGGTATCCATGATCTCAATCATACCTTAACGCTTTGCTTCGTAGGCTTCGATCTTGGATTTATTGGCCAATAGGTAGTCGATGTCGTCGAGTCCGTTGATCAAGCAGTCTTTTTTGTAGGCATTGATCTCGAAATGCTCGCTCTTGCCGGTGGCCTTGTTCGTGATGGTCTGCTCCGGCAGGTTGACCTCTACCTCCGCTTTCGGATTCTTGAAAATGGTGTCGAACAGCTCAGCCAAGAAACCCTCTGTTACGACAACGGGCAACACGAAGTTGTTCAGCTCGTTGTTCTTGTGGATGTCGGCGAAAAAGCTGGAAACGACTACACGGAAACCATAGTCGGCGATGGCCCATGCGGCATGCTCACGGCTGGAGCCGGAACCAAAGTTCTTGCCGGCTACCAAGATTTGTCCCCCATAGGTGGGGTCGTTCAAGACGAAAGAGGCGATCTTGTTGCCCTCCTTGTCGTAACGCCAGTCACGGAAGAGGTTCTCACCGAATCCCTCCTTGGTCGTTGCCTTCAGGAAGCGAGCCGGGATGATTTGATCAGTGTCCACATTCTCCAAGGGGAGGGGTACACAGGTACTTGTTATGATGTTGAATTTCTGTTTCATAGAAAAATTCAGGATTGATGATTCATAATTTATAGTAACTCTCTCGGATCGGTGATCTTGCCTGTGACTGCGGCAGCGGCGGCTACCAACGGACCAGCCAAGATGGTGCGTGCTCCAGGACCTTGACGACCCTCGAAGTTACGGTTGGAGGTGGAGACAGCATATTTCCCGGCAGGGATCTTGTCTTCGTTCATGGCCAAGCAAGCGGAACAACCCGGCTGACGCAGCTCGAAACCAGCCTCGGTCAAGATCTTGTCGATACCCTCGGCGTGGATCTGGTGCTCCACTTGCCAGCTACCCGGTACCAACCAAGTAATCACGTTGTCTGCCTTCTTCTTACCCTTCACCAAAGAGGCGAACGCACGGAAGTCCTCGATACGACCATTCGTACAGCTACCTAAGAAGACATAATCCACCGGCTTGCCTAACATCGGCTCACCTGCTTGGAAACCCATGTAAGCCAATGATTTCTGATAGGAGATACGACCAGCCTCATCCACGCTCTCCAAGGAGGGGATCGTCTCACGGATACCCATGCCCATACCGGGGTTCGTACCGTAAGTAACCATCGGCTCGATGTCCTCCGCATGGTAAACAATCTCCTTGTCGAATTGGGCATCAGGATCGCTATACAGCTCACGCCACTCGTTCACCTTCTTATCCCATGCCTCACCTCTCGGAGCGAACTCACGGTCTTTCAGGTAGGCGAAAGTCACCTCGTCTGGAGCGATCATACCGCCACGGGCACCCATCTCGATCGAGAGGTTGCAGATGGTCAAACGCTCTTCCATCGTCGTGTTGCGGATCGCCTCACCGGCATACTCCACGAAATAACCCGTAGCACCGCTGGTACTCATCCGGCTAATGATATAGAGGGCGATATCCTTTGCGGTCACACCCGGCTTACGTTGGCCGTCAATCGTGATACGCATCGTTTTCGGTTTACGCTGCATGATGCACTGCGTAGCCAGGGTCATCTCTACCTCGCTGGTACCAATACCAAAGGCGATCGCACCCATCGCACCGTGTGTGGAGGTGTGTGAGTCACCGCAGACAATGGTCATGCCCGGCTGTGTCAAACCGGTCTCCGGACCTACGACGTGGATAATACCGTTCTTCGGGTGTTGCAGACCGTAATAGGTCAAACCGAAATCCTTGGCGTTCTTCTCCAAGGTATCTACCTGATTCTTGGAGATCGGGTCCTGAATCGGCTGATCTTGGTGCAACGTGGGGATATTGTGATCCGGCATACAGGTGATCTGTTGCGGACGGAATGGTTTCAATCCTCTGGCACGCAGTCCGGCGAATGCCTGCGGGCTGGTGACCTCATGGCAATAGAGCCGATCGATGTACAATTGAATCGTGCCGTCGGCCAATGTGTCAACCACATGTTTGTCCCAGATTTTCTCAAATAATGTCTTGCTCATTGTTCTGCTGTTTTATTCGATGATAAACTTATTGATTGCGTCAATAAAGGCCTCTACGGAAGCGGCTACAATATCCGTGTTCGCAGAGAAACCGTAGTAGGTGTTGCCTTTATACTCTACCTGCATGTGTACCTTTCCGGTGTCGTCACTGCCCTTGTTGATGGCTTGGATCAAGAACTCCTGGATGGTCATGTCACTGTTGCTGATCGCCTTCTTCACGGCTTTGATGCCGGCATCCACCGGGCCGTTACCTGCTGCAGCTTCATACCGCTTTACACCGGCCAAACTCAAGCAGACGCTGGCCACAGACTGTACGCCTACGCCACTGGTCACTTGCAGATACTCTAACTTAATATGGTGTGTCTCTGTGCGATCCTTGCCGACCAACATCAGCACATCGTCGTCGTTGATGTCTTTCTTGCGATCGGCCAAACGTAAGAAGTCTTGATAAACCTTATCCAGCTTCTCCTGCTCCAACTCCACGCCTAATACATGCAAACGATGCTTCAAGGCGGCACGGCCACTGCGGGCGGTCAATACGATAGCGTTATCGTCGATACCCACATCCTTCGGGTCGATAATCTCATAGGTCTGTACGTTCTTCAACACACCATCTTGGTGAATACCCGAGGAGTGTGCGAAGGCGTTACGACCCACGATCGCCTTATTGGGCTGCACCGGCATGTTCATCAAGCTCGATACCATGCGGCTGGTGCTGTAAATCTTGGTCGTGTTGATGTTGGTGATGATCTCACGCTCCTTGTGGCTCTTGAAGATCATGGCGATCTCCTCCAAAGAGGTGTTACCGGCACGCTCGCCGATACCGTTGATGGTCACCTCCACCTGGCGGGCTCCGTTCAAGACACCCTGTACGGTGTTAGCGGTAGCCATACCTAAATCGTTGTGGCAGTGCGTAGAGAGAATAGCCTTATGCACACCATCCACATGCTCCATCAAATAGCGGATCTTGGCACCATACTCATCCGGCAAGCAATACCCGGTGGTGTCGGGGATGTTCACAACGGTAGCTCCTGCTTTGATCACCGCCTCAACCACACGAGCCAAGTACTCGTTCTCCGTACGTCCCGCATCCTCGCAATAGAACTCCACGTCCTCTACGAATCGCTTCGCGTATTTAGTGGCGGCCACGGCACGCTCAATGATCTCCTCACGGTTGGAGTTGAATTTATATTTGATGTGCGAATCCGACGTACCGATACCGGTGTGGATGCGTCCACGCTTGGCGAATTTCAAAGCTTCCGCTGCGGCGTCAATATCCTTCTCTACCGCACGGGTCAAGGCACAAATCGTAGGCCATGTAACGGCCTTTGCGATCTCTACCACACTCTTGAAATCTCCAGGGCTTGACACTGGAAAACCTGCCTCGATCACGTCCACACCTAATTGCTCCAGGGCTTTCGCCACTTGGATCTTCTCCACGGTGTTTAACTGGCATCCGGGGACCTGCTCTCCATCACGCAATGTCGTGTCGAAAATAAATAATCTATCTGCCATAATTTATATCGTTTTTCTTTTGTTATGCGTTACAATTAAAAAAAGCCTCTCTCACAGGGAAGTGAGAAAGACTTTTCTTTATGATTGATTATGCGCAAAGCCATATACGTCTCACTTCCTATCCTGTTGCCAGAGTAGAATACTGCTTAGAGAAATAATGAGATCTTGTAGCGTATTGCGTGTCATCTTTTTTCTTTTTATCTATTTGTTCATATCCTTTTTCAGAACGGCTGCAAAGTTACTGCCTTTTTTCGAACCACCAAATATAATTCGAAGTTTTTTCAGTTCGATTACTTATAAAACGTAAGGCAATCGGCGATTGAAAGTGATAAAACAGAAGATAGCTGCCGTTTATAACGCATAGGTCAACGCCAACCAAGCTACTTGTGCATCTCGATTACGCTTTTGCGTCATCTGCATAGCCGGGGTGTCGATGATGGTCACCTCCTCCAGGCTGTCGAAGATGTTGTTGATGCTCAGGTTCACACAGAGCTTTCGCTGCAACAGGTATTGCGACAGGCCGGCGTTCACGCTGTAATGATGCTTGATCTTGCCCTGTGGCGTGAGTTGGTCGGATACATAGAAACCATCCACTTGGAAGTTCGTGGTCGGGGTGATCGCGACGTTCACGTTGCCCTTCACGTCCCAGCAGGTCATCGACTTCTTGGTGTCGTAACCAATGGAATGGCCATCTATTTCATCGCTATAAAGGTCGCCGGAGAAACCGATGGTCAAGATGCGGCAGGGATTCCAACTACCGGAAAGATCTACACCAACCGTCTGGCTGTGATCCACGTTCAAGTATTGCCAGTAGTTGTCTTCCACCTCCGGAATCGCTACCTCCATGATGCGGTTCGAACGGTTACGGTAATAGACAGCGGGGGTCAAACGGAAAGCGGGAGAGGAGAAGGTATAACCTAACTCCACCTGGTTGATCAGCTCATCCTTCAGGTCGGGATTGCCTTGGAACACATGGGTAGCGTCGCTCGTGTCCTTGAAGGGAGCCAAGTAAGCCCCGGTCGGACGGATCACCCGCTGTTGGTAGCTCAATGTCAGCTGGTGCTGCTTGTCGAAGCGATAGCTGAAAGCCGCACGGGGATAGAGGTGGAAGCGGTTGGTGGTCTCCGGGGTGAGGTTTGCCGTGTTGGTTGTTCCACCACCCGCAAGGAGCATCTTGGCATGGCTCAACTCAGCTTGCGCACCGATCTCGGCGTGGAAGGCTCCCCATTGCTTGCCCAAAGAGGCGTAAAGCAGGTTGAGCGTGCGGTCGTAGTCATACAGGTAGCTCTTCTCCTGGGTCTCCACGAAACCCGATTCTCCTTTGACGGCCACATGGGTCTCATACGTCTCGCTACGGGTACGTCCCGTGTAACCGGCACGCAGGGTCCAGCCATCCGCAAAGTCGGCTTGGTAGCCTAACTGCCAATAATATAAATGCTTGTCTTTGTTAATAAACTGATTATCCTCGGCGATGATTGCACCTGTTTTAGGGTTCTCGTTCTTGAAGTCATTATCTTCGTCGTAGGCGAAGTTGTTGTAGTTGAAGCGAGCTTGCAAACTTTGCGTGTCTGAGAAGCGGTGTGTCCATGTTGCCTCCGCACCATAACCCTCCTGGCGTTGGTCATTGTAGCGGTTACGGATCACATATTTCATCTGCTCGCCCTTCGGGTTGAACACTTGGTTGTTGATGCGCCCATAACGGCTGTAATCCATCAGGTGATACAAGCCATGCACACTGAGTTGATCACGGTCGGAGAGGGCATAACCCACCTGCAGGTCTGCCACATGCACATCGGGACGGGCACTGGCGTTGTTGTTCATCTCCTGGCGGTTCTTGGCTGTCGTGGTGGACTTGCTGAACGTACGCATGCGATATTCTCGCCGATAGTCATACTTGGCGTTGATCGACCACTTACCCGGATGCAGGTTTAACACCGCTCCGGCGTTATAACGCTCATGCCATCCGGCTCCTACAGTCACCTGCAACGGGGAATCGTTAACGGTATAGAGGCGAGGGGAGAGGTTCAGCACACCGGCGTTGCCATCGGGCACCCAGTCGATGCGAGGGGTAGAGCCCATAGCCAACCGATCGAAAAAGAGCGCAGGCAGTTGAATCAGTACGTCACCACTATACTCCTCCATCAGTCCGTAAGGCACACCGTTGATCAGCATACCTACCTGGTTGCTACCACGGAAAGTGACCGTTCCCTCGATGTCGGTAATGACGGAGGGCAACTGGCGCAAGGCTTCCGCTGTCGTATTCGTTACGCTACTCAGGTTTTGGGCCACGTTCAAATAACGCATCCCTTGGCGTTCGCTCAATCCAGCAAAACGGGCACCTTGCACCTCGACGTTCTGAAGGTTCAAGGTCGTATCCGCAGGGGCTTGCGCATACAGGTATCCGGTCATGCCTGACAGGATGGGGATAAGTAGGAGTCGTTTCATTTTCGTTTCTATTATAATTATGTACAATTCGTTTTTAGACAAAAAAAGTCTGTATGTACAACACATACAGACTGTCTTCGTTCTTCTTTTGAGTGTAAAGCGAGGCGTATGTACTTACGTCTCGCCTTGGATTACTCAGCAGGAGCTGCCTCTACGGCTACGCTGTCAGCAGCTTCAACGGCTACAGAATCCGCTGGAGCAGCCTCAACGGCAGGAGCCTCTTCTACTACTGCGGGCTCTGCAGTCTCAGCGACAGACTCAGTGTTCTCTGTGGTGTTATTACCACATGATGCGAATGATACAGCTGCGATAACAGCAGCAAATGCAACTAACTTTTTCATTTTCTTTTCCTTTTTAAACGGTCTAAACAATCTTATTGATTTGTCTTATTGACGATGCAAAAATAAGCATTCTTCAAATATGTTGTACAACATATACTGACTTTTTTCTGAAATTTTTTAGGCCATTCTTACAAAAAGCTGATATATAGCCGCATTCGCTGACGTTTTATTCTTCCTTAATGGTTATACAGATAACGCTTAATGCTCTTCTTAGGCGTTTTCTCGAACTCTGTCGGGTAGAGCTGCAGTTCAGAAACAGCCTCATAGGGGGCTAAAAGCTTGTTAAGTGCCACCCGGGTCTCCTCCATGATGACAGGCAGGTCGTCGTGAGAGATACCCGTGCTATCCACCGTTTCATAGTCGGGATAGACCAGACCGACCAATTTGCCGTTGCGCTCCACCACGACACTCTCCATCACGAAGGGGAGGTTGTTCAGTTTCGACTCGATCTCCTCCGGGTAGATATTCTGCCCGCTCGGTCCCAAGATCATCGTCTTGCTCCGTCCACGGATATAGATGCGGTTCCCACTGTCAATCGTACCTAAGTCGCCTGTACGCAACCACCCATCCTCGGTAAAGACGTTGCTGGTTGCCTCCTCGTTCTTGTAATAGCCACGCATCACGTTCTCGCCTTTCACCTGGATCTCGCCTACCTTATTATAAGGATCATCGGAGTCGATACGTACCTGCATGATCCCTTTCAGGATTTGTCCGCAGGAACCGGGGATATACTCATCGTGGTGATCGTAGCTGATCAACGGGCCACATTCGGTCATGCCATAGCCGATGGTGAAGGGGAATTTGATCTTGCAAAGGAATTCTGTCACCTCTTCGTTCATGGCCGCACCACCCACGATCACCTCACGGAAGCGACCACCCAACGCATCCACTAATTTCTTGCGGACCTGGGCATAGATGCGGTTGTCCAACAACGGGATGTTCAAGGCCAAACGCATCATCCGACTGTCTAACTGGGGCAGGATCATCTTCTTGTAGATCTTCTCCAAGATGAGGGGAACCATCAAGATCAGGTTCGGTTTCACCTCCTCGAATGCCTTCAGCAGGATCTTCGGCGAGGGAATCTTACCTAACAGATAGACATGTACACCGAAGGCCATGGGCACCAAAAGGTTGAACGCACAGCTATACGCATGGGCCAACGGCAGGAAGCAGAGCTCACGCTCGCCACGGAAGAGCAGGTCGAGCGTACGGGCGTAGGTGACGTTTCCCGCTAAGTTATTACCGGTCAGCATCACACCCTTGCTGAATCCAGTCGTGCCAGAGGTGTAGTTCAGCTCCACGATCTTGTCGTTGTCCAATTCGGCATACTGAATATCCGAGGCTTTGAAGCCTTTCGGGTAACGCTCGGCCATCTTCTCATCCATCGTCTTGATCAATTTATCGATGTTCTCGCCATCCCGTTGATGCAGGCAGCTGAAATCGGTGAGCGAGAAAACGCCTCTGATCTCCTCGATCTTGTCCTCCTCCAACGAGTCCCAGATGCGATCGCTCACAAACAGGAAGACTGACTCGGAGTGGTTGATGATATGATGGACATCGTTCGGGTTGAAATCTTGCAGGATCGGAACGATGATCGCACCATAGGTGATGACCGCCATATAGGCGATACACCAGCGAGCGTTATCCTTGCCGATCAAGGCTACTTTATCTCCGCGTCGTAATTGACATTCTTGAAAGAGTATATGGATCCGGGCGATCTCAGTCGCCACATCGCCAAAAGTGAAGGTTTGCTCCTTTCCGTAGTCGGTCAAGGCTGGCAAGTCCCAGTTCTTTTGGAAACTTTCCTCATAGATCTTGATGAAATTCTCTTGAATCATAGCGCGTGTTGTAAATTTAGAATTACGCGAATATAAACATTGCCCATGTATTCGGCAAACATTCTGCCTATATTCGTTGTTTAATTTGCTACGCCTGTGGATTCAACATGCGTTCGAAAGCCTCCTTGTAGTCGCTTTGCTCACTCAGTTCGGCTACCTCTTTCCGCTTCTCCTCGTGGAAGAGTTGATACAGCTGTTGAGCAATCTGGGGCAATCCCGCCTCGAAGCAGTTCCAAAGGTCTGTCTCGTTGTAGCAGGCGCCAGGCTTGTGACAGTTGTAAAGCGCGAATCGCTTGATCTGGTATGCGGCGAAGAACTCCGTCTTTTGTGTGGTCAGCGAGTAGCCGGCGAACTCTTGGAAGTCCGCATGTAGGTAACTCTCCGCAAAGAGCAGGGGAGCGGTCTGTTCCCAAGGAATGATCTCGCCCGTATCTGGCTGGGTGAAGTAGTGCGACAGGTAGAGCACATCCTGCTCAACGGCAGCTCCCTCTTGGGGTTGGTATTGGATGTGGATCGGACGGGCACCATAGGCGGCCTCCTTAAGCGCGTTGCCTAACTGATCCCATTCCTCCATGGCGAACTCATCGCCAAACACCAATTCAGGCGATAACCACAGGCTATCTAAGTAGGAGATCTGCACGATCTCTGAGAAGGGGATGAAAACCTTCTGTTGCTCAATCACGTCGGTGACGGCCCATCCTTGTTCATAACCCTCTGTGCTGCGTTTAAGGCTGTCGGCCACAAATACATACTCATAATCGTTGTGTAGCGTCACCTTCGTGTAGGGATGACCTTTGACCTTATCCACCAATTTCTGGCAAGGGGCGGAATGATCGATCAAGATGTCAATGTCTGGTGCCATCCCTTGAAAAACCGGGTCGGAAGCGGTCGCATTCTCCGCACGCTCCTCACGACTCCAGCGGTTCAACCAAATAGGCTCCATATCCACCTCTCGGTCGAGGTCGGCTCGGTCGGTCAAGACAGCTAATTGTTGTAAGATTAAATCAATGATCTGATCCTTGTGCTGAGCCACCTGTTGTTCGGCGAAGCGGAATACGGCCCACCCATTCTCTAAGAAATAGAGGTTCCGCAGGTGATCGGCTCCTCCTTGATAATGAATGGATTGACCGGTTGCCGTGTGAGGCGTATCTACCTCAATATCCACATAGAAATGGCCACGCTCCACATAAAGGGCGATGCTGGGTATGTAGCCGTAGGTACGGTTACGGATGGGCAGGGCCACCGTGTCTAACAGTTGAATGCCCGGTATATTCGATAAAGCTTGCTGTAGGGCGTCTCGCAAGGTGGCGGTCATGCCTTGGGCTGCGATGGGTTGAATCGGGGTGGGGAGTAAAACCGGCACGCCATTGCCCGGTTGGTAAAGCGCCGGATAGAGGCTGCTCTCTCGGCGTGTACGCTCCAAAAGCGGACTGATTTGGGTCTCGCCCTCGTAAATCAAGGCATTCGTAAGCTGATCCGGATGGCTGGTTGATCGCTCACCCAACACCATATTCTCTGCTGTCAATAAAATACCTTCTAACGCAAAAGGGGCGGGAACCTCCGCTGAGGCGACCTGTGCGGGCGAGGCTGTGGCGGGGCGGATCTGGTTCACCAATGTCCGTTTCTGTTGGCTCCACTCTTGGCTTTCAGACTCATATTTCTCTTCCCATTCTGCCTTCTCCGCCTGTAAAGCGCTGAGTGCAGTTTTCAGCTGGGCAATCTCCTCCGTGGCGTTCGCCTGGAAGGTTTTGAGTGTCTCGTTCTCAGCGGTAGCCTGCTCAGCTTGTGCTTTCCATTGATCCCGCTCAGTGGCCAAGGTGCTCTTCTCCTTCGACATCCATTCCCATTGAGCCTTGGTGATCTGCAAATCCGTGGATGCATCCTCTAACTTCTGGCGCAACTCCGACGTTTGCTTGCTGAAAGAGACCAGCATTTGGCTCTCTTTGCGCTCAGCCTCCGTTTTGGCTCTCGCTAAATCCTCCTGCCGTTCCTCAATGATCCGATTCAATTTCTCTACATGGTTGTAGCAGGCGATGATCGCTACTACACAGATTATTCCGATTACAATAAAAATCCAAGTCATTTCCTAAACTGATTATTTATAAGCAAAGATACGGCCAGTTGAAAAGATATACAACTTTTTGCGTCCATTTCTTGATAAAGGCCATGCATTGGGGGCATATAGAAACAAGACCGCCCACCCAATGCGGGTGAGCGGTGAAAGGAACGAGGAGGAGCGTCAAGGTGCGCATGGGTCGTTCGGATGGTGCGTGGAAACCTTATACTTGTAGTCGAGCCCAATCAAGGCACCGGCGAAGGTAAGTGTCTCCCCATAGGCAGTGAGCACGGTTGGGTCAATCAACCCCGCCGGAGGCAGGAAAAAGGCCACGATCAAAAGCAGAACGCCGAAGAGTACCAAAGCGACAGCGAGCCAGAACTGATAGGTATGCGCTTGTTTCATAGCGTTAGCCTACTAAACGATGTCTGGGTTCTCAGCCTCTGTGGGCGGTTCCGGCTCATTGGAGGGGTTCTTCTCCGCACGCTTTTTGGCCTCCTCCTCCTTGATAGCGGCCACATCTACCACGCCATTGCCAGCCTTTTCTGCCTTGAGGGCAGCCGCTGCGATGGAGCGGGTCGGGACGGGGTTGAACACCGCATCAACGATCAAGTTAGTGAACTCCTTGCCGGGTTCCCAAACGACGTTGACCGCCGTGATGTTAGAGGCTGTGAACTTCTCGGCACTCTCCGCACCTCTGCTCTGGAGGGAGATACTAAAGGCACCCAAAGCACCCAACTTGACCTTCTGTCCGGCTAAGAGCTGTTCCCGGAGGCAATCCACGATCTTGGTGGCGATAGCGGCCACGTCGGCCCGGTCATAGGCACATCCATGGTCAGCGATGTGTTTACAGAAACGATCCAGGTCGGTCACCTCTGTGTACTGGGCAGTAGCATAAGCTCGCTTGGGCGAATTTTCGTCGTTAATGTCTGTGCGACGAAGCACGATGGAATAATTGATCATCACATAAAAATTTAAAACGGTTAAACGATAGTACAAAGATACTACCCCGCTTTCCTTCGTTGCCGACCTATGACGAACACCGCTCCATTTAAGGAGATAAGGTGAGATTACATGTGAGTTCGATCGCTTATTTCTTTCCGACTTGGCATTGGGCTGCCAGCTTTAATTTGGCGATCATGTCAGCGAACATCAGACGCACGTCCAGGCGATTGTAGATGCGGATCGGACGACCCTTGGGTTGATAGCGGTAGGTGCCATCCGCAGCAATGGCTGGAGCCTGACGCACCTCATAGTGCGAGGAGGCGGGATCGGGCTCAAAACCACTTTGCAGGGCCGTGAGGAGCACCAAGGGGCTGTCTCCCAAAATGTAGATCTCTCCCATAGGGAGGAAAGGCTTTAGACGTGCCATCAGCTCGTTCACCTGTTCGCAAGCGGCCTTGGCGCTGTTCTTAGCCTCACTGCCGAAACCTGCGCCCGCTTTGAGGTGTGAGCCAATGATGCCTCGGATCTCCACGGAGGGAGAGAGGAGATGATGTGCCAACTGAAACAAGCCGTCAGGATCGCCACTGAAATCGTTGTCGATAATGACGCGCATACGGGGTGTGACAAAATCGGCCATGGCGGTCGCAACCTTTGTCTGTGCTTGGCTCCCTCCGTAAAACAGGCAGAGGCAAGCGATGAATAAAGTCAGTTTGTAATAGCTCATAAAAATAGTGTCTTGATGTGTGTCCATGTGAATTGTCTCCGTATCGCAGAGACTATCTCTTCTTCTATCAAAAACTACATCACCTCCTCACAGCGCACCATGTCGATGCTGCGATAGAGAACCACCACTTTATGCAGCGTGGTATGCTTCACCGAGGAACGCACGATCTCAGAATCTGCGTAGCGATTGACTTGCGCCTTCGCCTGCTCGAAGAGCTGGGCAAGCCGTTCGTCACTGTCGGAGCTCTTGGCATATTTCAGCTCAATGATGTAGGAATGGGCCATGTCCTTGTAGTTCTCCGTCAAAGGAGAGAGGAAGATGTCCGCATAGCCACCTTGGTTGTCCAACTCCGAGATCGGTCGATAGAAACGGCACTGACTGGTCAACGCCAAGGTGAAACCATGCACGAACGCCTCACCCTTTTGCCGATCTCGCTGCGAGGCGAAGATACGCAACCGATCAGCGATGTAGGCGAAGAAAGATTGAAAATCACCATCATAAGCCATCGCCTCTGCTTTCTGATCCAGCTCATATGCGTCAAATGAAAGATCATTATCATGGTAGTTCGCCAAAAGGTAAGCGAAAATCTGCTCACGAACCACCTCATTGGGAATGATCAACTTGGTATTTCCCCGATGAGTTCCGCCATAGGTGACCATCCCAAAATAGTAAAGCAGGCTGACGAAATTGTTCGGATCCACGATCGCCTCCGCCGGGAAATGCGACTTGATCTCACCCGTGATGAACCCCTGCTGCACCAAGCGCTGGATGATGGAGGCATCGTGAGCGAACTCTTTATCCTTGCGGATGAACATACGGATCTTCTCGTAATCGAAACGAATGTTGGCATCCAGCATGTCTTTGGGAATTCGGTATAAACCTGTTCTATATTTATCAATAAAATAAAGTACCATGTTAGAGTTGTACATGGTGGTCTGCCCGTAGCACTCTTCCGCAAAGCAATAGTTGTCGTAGTAGGGCTTCATGGTGGTTAAGAGTTTATCCACCGTATGGTTATAGGGCTCTACTGAAGCATAATAGGTCAGCATATCTCGTACCTCCGCTTCCGTAAAGCCGGTCATCTCATTGAAGGCCGGTTCTAAGGAATAGTTGGAGCCAATGTTGAAGCCACTGGTTAGGTCGTCCATCGTCACAGGGCTGACTCCCGTGATGAATAAACGCTCGATGGACTTGTTCGTGCAGTCTTTGATCACATCATAGAACTTGCGGATATAGCCCTCGCCATGCGTCTCCTCCCGATATTTGCTGAAAGTATCGGGATGGGACAGGATTTTGTTCGTAAAATGGTCATACTCGTCAATGAACAGATAGATCTTTAAATCTAAGGACTTACATAACTCGCAGATAAACTCCAGTTGGTTCACTGCGCTATCCAATTGTTCTAACCGTTCAATCGTGTCCTCAGGAAAGAATGAGGCATATTTCTTGCAGAAGAAATAGAAAGTCATGCCGCATGAGCGATCCATCTCCTCCTTGTAATTATCTAAGTCGGCATGGATAGCCGCAAAGTTAAAGTTGAGAATCAG
The DNA here is from genome assembly GCA_021531385.1 of Parabacteroides distasonis. Lineage (GTDB taxonomy): Bacteria > Bacteroidota > Bacteroidia > Bacteroidales > Tannerellaceae > Parabacteroides > Parabacteroides distasonis_C. The sequence goes on from JAFBIR010000005.1 coordinate 34,507, forward strand.
ATATTGGTTGCGCTCGGGTGTCGGATGACTACCGATATAGAGGTCGCCAAACAGCTCGTCAAAACGCTCCTTCATGTTGACATCGTAATAGTGCGCCAACATGGAGAGCGTGAGCGACTTGCCAAAGCGACGGGGACGGATGAAAAAGAAATACTTGTTTGCGTCCTCGATCTTCTCTATGAAACGTGTCTTGTCAACGAAGTAACAATTGTCTCTTCGTACATGCTCGAAGTTCATCATGCCGTAGGGTATGCGCTTCGGTTTCCCGGTTCTCTTCTGTTCGCTCATCGTACATCCGTTTTTGTTCTCCTCGCGAAGATAATGCAAACCGAACACAAAATCAATAAGCAGACCTGATATTCCACGGAGTGCCATGCGTTGCGCTGGGGTACGGGTGTCGGCAGGGTGGTTCTGGCTATCCAAGCCTCCCACATAACAAATGCCTAACGAGTGCTCGTTGTGATTTTGGCAATGCGCACCGACCTCCGCTTCGGGACGGCCACGCTCAACCGTACCGTCGAGCCGGATCAGGTAGTGATAGCCAATCCCTTTCCAGCCTCGCTGGCGATGCCATTGATCCACCTCAGACAAGGAGACCTCCCGCCCGACGGGTGTGGCGGTACAATGGACAATGAGCAGCGTGATCGTGCGACGAGGCACGATGGAATACTTAGTCATAACAACAAACTATAAAGCGGTTAAACGATAGCACAAAGATACTATCCCGTTTTCTCCCATTGCCGACCAATGACGAATATACCAGGGCTCACGCTCTATGGGGACGATCAGAACTGGCTCTCGTTGGGATGTGTCGGAAGCCGATGAAGCCTGCTTCGGCTATGCCAGAATGCGCAATATCACAGAGTAGGATCAGATGAAGAGGTTCACACAGGCCTGCTCGGCACGTTCCATGTAGGAAGCTACTCCTCCCACGGTGACATTATCCAGCAACTCCTCACGACTGACACCCATCACATCCATCGACATCTGGCAGGCGATGAACTCCACACCATTGTCAATGGCTTGCTGACGGAGCGATTCCAACGAGTCAACGCCTTTCCGCTTCATCAGGTAGCGCATCAGGCGCGAACCGATACCCATCATGTGCATCTTCGAGAGGGCAAGCCGGGTGGAGTCAGACGGTAGCATCCAAGAGAACATCCGTCCGAAGATGTCTTTCTTGACCGCTGGCTTGTGCGTCTTCTTGATGGCATTGAGGCCCCAGAAGGTGAAGAAGATGCTCACCTTCTTGCCGGTTGCCGCCGCTCCGTTAGCTAACACAAAGGTGGCTAATGTCTTGTCCAAATCATCGCTGAAGAGGATGAATGTCTTTCCCAGCTCACCACGTTGTGGCTGCACGGCCTCAGTCGCACAGGGTGTGGCCTTTTCAATCTCAACGATATGTACGCCACCCTCCGCACGTTTGGAAACAAATTTGTGACCAGTGCTCCTGCACCAAGCCTCGGCATCCCGAGGGAAACCAGCGTCGGTAGCACGCACCTGCAACAGCTGTCCCGCTTGCAACGACTCCATCGCTTGCTTCATCTTGAGGATAGGCCCAGGGCATTGTATGCCACACGCATCCACCTTGATTCTCGTCTTTTCGCACACACTGGAGGGGGAGCAACAGGAGGCTGTTTCACAACATGGAGTGTCAAACCCCGTGGGTGTCTTTATTTTCGCAATAGCAGTCTTGTAGGTCTTCAATCCGCCAATCAGGTTACGCACCTCCTTGTAGCCATTCCCCTTGAGGATGTTAGAGGCCAAATAGCCACGCAACCCCACACCGCAGAACAGCCATACAGGGCGATCGGTAGGAATCTCGACCATACGGCTCCGCAAGTCATCAAGCGGGATATTCACCGCTCCGGGAATAGAACCAAGGCTATACTCGTCCGATGTACGGACATCTACCAACGTGACCTTGGAAGTATCCACCTGCTGCATCTCCCGCCAATAGAGCGGATCCATCTTGCCACTCAGGATGTTGCCAGCCACATAACCGGCGATAGCTACCGGATCCTTGGCCGAAGAGAAGGGAGGCGCATAGGCATGTTCCAGTCGGGTGAGTTGCTCCACCGTAGCCCCTTGCTTGATGGCCAACGCAAACTGGTCGATACGGGTATCTACCCCGTCATAGCCAACAATCTGCGCCCCATAGAGGCGGCCATCGGAGGGAGAGAAGGTGATCTTGATGTCCATTTGAGAGGCACCGGGATAATAGCCCGCATGTGAACCATTGTGTATGGTGGCTGATAAGTAGGGGATCTCCATTTGCTTCAGTCGCTTGGCGGGCAATCCCGTAGCGGCCACGGTCAGGTCGAACACCTTAGCGATGGAAGTGCCGATAGCGCCTTCATATTTCGTCACATCACCCAATACCATATTGTCTGCCACGATGCGTGCTTGGCGGTTGGCTGGACCTGCCAAAAAGTTGAGCCAAGGTTTACCCGTAATGGGATGGGGGAACTCGATCGCATCACCCACAGCATAGATATGCGCATCGGATGTGCGCAGATACTCATTCACCCAGATGCCTCGCATCTCACCCAATCTCAAACCTGCCGCTTGTGCCAAACGGGTTTCCGCTCGGACACCGATGCTCAGCAACACCAGGTCAGCTTTCAAAGCAATGCCCGATTTGAAGTGCACGGTCAGTTCTTCACCCTCCCGAGAGAAACGCTCAACAGCTTGCTCCAAATAGAGTTTCACATTTTGCTGCAACAAATGCGTATGCACAATAGCGGCCATCGAATAGTCGATAGGTCCCATCACCTGTGGAGCCATCTCCACCACGGCCACTTCAGCCCCGGCATGTTTCAGGTTCTCCGCCATCTCTAAGCCAATGAAGCCACCACCTACGATTACGGCACGCTTCACGCTGTGCGTCTCCATGTAGCTCTTGATGCGATCCGTATCGCTTACGTTGCGCAAGGTGAAGATTCCCTCACCGTCAATACCTGCCAAAGGAGGCACAACAGGTGAAGCTCCCGGCGAGAGCAGCAATTTGTCATACGTCTCGTTATATTCACGGCCATCAGCGGTGCGGACAGTCACCCGTTGCTGCGCAGTGTCAATAGCCGTCACCTCATGCTCGACCCGTACATCAATCTGGAAACGTCTGCCAAAGGCTTGAGGTGTCTGCACGAAGAGGCGATCACGCTCCTCGATCACGCCACCAATATAATAAGGCAATCCGCAATTTGCATACGAGATGTACTTACCTTTCTCGAAAAGGATGATCTCCGCATCCTCTGTCAATCGTCTGATACGTGCCGCTGCGGTAGCTCCTCCTGCCACGCCGCCTACAATAAGGTATTTTTGTCTTTTTGCTGCCATAATCGCTGGGAATTATTCGTTTATATTATGTGCGAAGATACAACTAAAATCCGATAATAACGCTTCTTTCAAAGGACTTTATTCCATTTTACGCACTTTTTGCGCCCACGCTTAGAAGTTCTTAGTATTAGGGCTTAGCATGACTTCCTTTAGACGGAAAAAGAGATCCGTATTTTTCATGATGCCTTGAAATTGTTTCGTGTTTTTTGCATGTGATGCACGATCAATATGCACATCGTCGATCAAAAGCAAAAAACCATGGTCGTTCCTGCTCAATAAATTGATTGCGGTTTGCACATAAAAGGGCAAAGAAACTCCACTTCCTTGCGAGGTGTTACATTCCGCTGAAGCACCAATAAAGCCAGCCAGTTTGTTTCCGTTAACATGTTGTAGTTCTTCTTTTGAGCGGGTAATCTGGAATCAGATATTGGTTGCGCTCGGGTGTCGGATGACTACCGATATAGAGGTCGCCAAACAGCTCGTCAAAACGCTCCTTCATGTTGACATCGTAATAGTGCGCCAACATGGAGAGCGTGAGCGACTTGCCAAAGCGACGGGGACGGATGAAAAAGAAATACTTGTTCGCGTCCTCGGGCACACCCTATGCGTGAATCGTGGAGCCATGTGGCTGGTGGGTTGCTCCTCTGCAGAGCCCGTTTTCTCGTCCGGCTGCACTTTAAAAATACTATTTTTTCATCGAATAACGAAATAATGGGAAAAAACATTAAATTTGCATCGTCATCTGAGGGCTACAGACTTAAGTGAACTCGCCTCAGACACACTAAGTGAAACACTGCCGAAATTAATGTTGAATTCTAAATAGTTTACGTATGAAATTGCATTTTTTCATTTGCTTAATAGGCCTTTTGGCTTTTACAACAGACGTATCTGCCCAGTCTTTTTTGAATAAAGTAAAGCGTGCTGCCAATAAAGCTGCTCAGGAAGCAGTACAAAAAGCCAAGCAGGACGTAGAACATAAAGCGAAGCGGGACGTAGAACAAAAAACGAATCTGAAAGTAACGCCACAGGCGACTAATCAGAAACAGACTGAAGGCAAGCCGGTTGTTAAAAGTTCATCAGGCAACAGCACGATGGCTGGCGGCGGCGTGACGCTGAGTCCTAAAAAGAAGGAAATAACCATAAAACTCTGCCGTGGTCTTGGCCCATCGACATGGCACGGACGTAAAAACGCGCGTTCGCCGCAGCCTCCTGTCAGCTCCAAGCAAGACATCTGGTACCAGTCGCTCCCCTTCATCCACGACATGGACAACGCCAGCCTCGTGGCTGATTCAGATATGTTGGAAAAATGGATAATAAGTCATGAGTTAGAGATAGACGTACCAGTGCTTATACGTCGCGAGGAACACTCAGGCGAGCTGGGAGAACGCATAAGTGCGCTTAACGACGCCGTGAGATACCTCAACGGCAGCACGGACGAGATGCCAGAAGTGTTTGAGAGCGGAGCGTTCAAACGCGCCATGCAGTCAGACTATTCGGCCCTTTACCCCTTTCTGAAACCAGAGACGGTGACATATCTCAAAAGCATAAACCGCACCACAAAAGAGGTAACGGTGACCGTGTATGAGGGCAATTCGGCTTACGACAACAGGATGAACATCGACGAGATGTGGTTTGAAGTGAACCCCAGCGAAAGGACCGCCAAGCTGTTGGAGATGGACAACGACGAGTCGATAGGCAAAGACTACACGGTGCCCTCATCCATACGCTTTGCCGGCCACATGTTCAGGGTGACCGATATCGGAGCAGCAGCCTTCTTCGAGAAGAAGGTGAAGAGCGTGACGCTGCCGATGGGCTTGAAATCGATCGGTGTCAATGCCTTTATGGGTTCCACTATTTCAGAGATTAATATTCCTGCTACGGTGACGAATATTGGCAATGGAGCCTTCAGTGGCATTCCTGCACTCAAAACCATCAGCGTGCCCAACAGCGTGAAAACCATCGGACACAGCTGCTTTGTCGCGTGTACAGGGTTGACAGAAGTCAAGTTGCCTGCACGTCTTGAGAAGCTGGAGAACAGCATGTTCCGGGGCTGCCGGTCGCTGACAAAGGTTACGCTGCCACAAAACATCGACAAGATAGACACCGGAACCTTTGAAGACTGCAAGGCGCTTGCACACATCGACCTCCCGCAGTCGGTAACGACCATCGGGCAGAACGCCTTCAAGAACACGGCCCTGACAGAGGTGCCTGTAACGACGAACCTGAAACTTATCGACTCTGACGCCTTTGAGGGTTGCAACGGCCTCACATCGGTCTCGTTGCCGGCAAGTGTTCAGATAGAGTTCGGAGCTTTCCAAAACTGCAAGAACCTGAGAAAGGCAACCATCAGTGCTGAGTATAATAGAGGCATACCCGACGACATCTACGCGATCTTCATGGGTTGCCCGTTTGCACAGAAACCATTGACATCGGTGCCCTCTTGTGTAACGTTTAGTGAATAAAAAATAATGGCTCATGTCGAGCCTATCAAAACAAACGGCTGAGCTTACAATGTAAGCCCAGCCGTTTTCCTTGCTATGCCTGGTTTCCGACAGATGCATATTACATTTCTTCTGATGACGACAGGAATACCGGTGAAAGCAAGAAAGAATCTGCCAAAAAAATAGTTAAGCAAATAGGTAAAAGGGCTGAAAGGCTTATTGAAATAATCGCATGGAATGATGCCTCAAACGAGAAAGACTACCTCGGAGCAGCAATCCCGCAATAAGGATCAAGGCTATCCACCCAAGCGATTGGGAGAATGAGGGGAAGAGGCGAGGGGAGGAGGGCTCCACGATGCGAACCTCGTAGGGGATGGAATCGTGGCGAATCTCACGGATTGTGTCTCGCAGCAGCCGATAGCGATACTCCACGGAGCGATCATGCAGATAGACGGTGTCGCGCGAGCGATCCTGATAACGCTCTTGACGGATGAAGACACTGTCGTAGTGCAGGGTGTGCAGCAGGAGCGTGTCTGTACGCACCGATTGGATGGGGATCACTGGGGTACGACGAGTGGCGACGCACGACATAGCAAGGAGGAGCACGAGGAGGAAAGACGACAAGTGAAAATGGCGGTTCATACGGCATGATTTAGGATCGCGATTTCGGTTGTAGGTCAGCATACTCAGCGGCGGCATCGAAACAGGGACAAGCCTTCTGGGGATGGAAGAGGTGATGCCCCACGATGAGGGCCTGGGGATAGCGGGCATGGAGCGTTTCGAGGAGCTCACGGAGCGCCATGCGTTGCGCTGGAGTGCGGGTGTCGGCAGGGCGGTTCAGGTTGTCTAAGCCTCCCACATAGCAGATGCCTATGGAATGGAGATTGTGATCTTGGCAATGTGCGCCGATCTCCGCCTCGGGGCGGCCACGCTCAACAGTGCCGTCGAGCCGGATCAGGTAGTGATAGCCAATCCCTTTCCAGCCTCGCTGGCGATGCCATTGATCCACCTCCGCTAAGGAAACCTCCCGCCCGGCGGGTGTGGCGGTGCAATGGACGATGAGCAGCGTGATCGTGCGACGGAGTGCGATGGAAGAACAGGTCATAACATTGAAATTGAAAACGGTTAAACGATAGCACAAAGGTACTTTCTCGCATCCACCCATTGCCGACCAATGATGAATACCGCTCCATTTGAGGAGATAAGGTGGATTTCACACACCCGATCTTTTATTCTTCAAGGAGCCATCTTTCCAACTCGGCTTTCCATTCGCGTGCGTAATGAAACCAGGGACCTTCGCACCATCCGTGACCACCAGTAGGATAAATATGCAACACTGATGGAATGCGGTTCTGTTGTAACACGCGAAAATATTGAATGCTTTCTTCAAACGACACGATAGGGTCGTCGGCACTGCAAGCTATAAAAGCACGAGGAGTGTTAGGCTTGACATTTTTGAGTATGGTGTATTGTCAAATTCTTTATTCTGTATAATTCAGCTTTTTGGTCTCCATGTCACGAGAGAAGTGGCGGAAGAAGTCCCAAATCAGGCGAGCCGCAGGCTTGAAGTTCCAATGGCCATAGTTATTGATAGCGATAAGACGGATCATCGGCTTATTGCCTTTATACAGCTGACCAAACTCCATCTTGATGTCTTCGCTCTTGCCCGTATGAATCTGACGGCGGTCTTGCAACTTGAATCCGAAGGTTGGATCCACATTGAAATCCAAATCACCTGTCACCTCCATATCATTAATCGTCTGATAGATGCGCCAAACATTCAAATAAGGGTTTCCTTGCCAGTTGTCAGGACGCAAGTAACGTATCACATCATCATGGGTACCAGCCACAGAGCAATAGCCCACTTCCACATAGCCACGCTTCTGAATGGCCTCATTCATCAAAGGCTCACTGCCATAGCCATAATAACCAAGTCCGCTGCCAGAGAAGATGCCACCAGAATGGCCAGCTACGGCAGCAAAGAGATGCGATTTACGCACACCCAGCATATTGCTGGTCATGGCCCCAGCAGACAAACCCTCACAATAGATACGTGAAGCATCGATCTGCGGATATTTCTCTTTGAGTACACTGATAACGGCCTCAATGCCATCCAATCCCATAGCGATGAAGCCATTGCTGCCCTGCCACTCCATCTCTACTACCATGAAGCCTTCCTCTGCGGCAAGTTCCACAAAACCAGCCGTCTCACTTTGTGTGCGAGGATCGTTGCCATGACCATGCAGAATCACGACTAATGGCACAGTACCCTTAGCTGCATTTTGAACCTGCTTTGGCAGATACTCATACCACAGATATTTGTCAGGGTTTTCTACCCCACCAGCCGCATTGGTATCCACCACAGGATGTTGTACTACATTGCGCTGGATGCCCATTTTATCGAACATCGGGTATGAAACCAGTTCGAAAGTCTTCACACCTTCCGGGTTGTCAATACCACGGCTCATATAGAACGTGCGATAGAGGTTGTTGTAACGATAGTTGGCACTCAACACCTTATCCCAAGCATCAGCCAACAACATAGCTTCAGATGCGTTAGCATCAGCATTCACTACCACTTGCTGCAAAGGATCCTTGGGAGCGGCATCACTGGTTTGTTGATAAGGCTTGGCAACCTTTATGGCATTCTTGCCACCGACATAAGCGGGGACAGGCAGTGCGCAGACCTTACCAGGAGCACCACCAATAGAAACGATGCCAGCTATGGCACCCGTCAAGTCAGAAGCAGCCAAATGCTGATTGACGAAAGTAGCACCATTGCCAATGCCCACCACCTTAATGTTAGTGGCAGGGGCACCTCTACCTATCAGTTCACGGAAAGCCTGTACGTCAGAAGCCTGCCACTTGTCGCCTACAGGATTCACCACACTAATTCTGCCACCGTTTTCAGCAGCCATTTCTATTACCTTCAGTTCCTTTGCCAACGCTAAAGCAGATACATTATCCAGCTTCTGATCAGGGAAGATATAAAAAGCAGGGCCAAATCCGGCGCGTGACTCTATATTCCTCTCCATAGGCAGATTATACTGCAAGGCAGAAGTACCCTCTATTGCAGAAAACTCATTCAGCGGGCCTTGGGGCCTCATCATGGGTTGCGCACTGGCTCCCATCCATAAGAGAGCCAGCGTTGCTACCATCATATATCTTTTTATTTCTTTCATCGTTTTATTATTTAATGCAATGTCAGCAACCTAAACCGATTGCTGACAAAAAACTAACCGTTATAATTTACCTGACTGTTTGCCAGAATGATTTCACCCACTCTCACATTTGGATTGCGATACCTTGAATTACGGTTTTGTTCTTCTGGCTCTGGATCTACGCGAATAATGGAGATGGCCTTTTTCGGACAGTTGTGCACACAAGACAGGCAGTTTTCACAATCTCCCTCCGCCACACTCTTTCCGTTAACAATCTTCCAGGAGCCATGAGGACAAACAGAGTTGCAAATGCCACAGCCTATACATTCATCTGTTGAATAGACAACCTTCTCAGACCTCGTAAAAGTGGGCTTTTGATGGTATTGATATAATTCATTTCAAGTCCTTTATCCTTTGCCATTTGAGCTACATATTCAGGGAATATGTATGCATATTTTTATACATAAGGGGGAATCTCCTGTAGGAGGCTCCCCCTCTTTGAATCAGTTACTGATAAACTTTCTTGGGCGGTTATTTCTTTTTGAAGAGTCCTTTCACCTTGCCCACCGCCTGCTTGGCGGTACCTTTGGCCTTGTCGACCGGGTTCTGTGAGGCGTTGTCGACCGGGTTCTGTGGGGCGTTGTCGACCGGGTTCTGTGGGGCGTTGGACACTGACGGGGTAACACTTGCGCCTTTGACGATGCCTTCGTCAGCGGGGTATCCAGCCAACTGGTTGAAATAACGGGTTATACGCTCCTGCTCATAGGGTTCCTCAGCGGTGGTCCGTATATCGTACTTCTTGCCACCAAAGTAGTCCGGCTCCTTGTATTGGATCGTGGCGGTGTGTCCGTTGGCATCCACGGTGGTAGTCACCGCGCAACGGTCCCTTCCAAAGCCCTGCGGCTCCTTGGCCTCCAAAATGAAGGTCTCGGTGTTACCGCTCTTCTTGTAGTTCGTGATCTTGAAACAGGTGTTATCATCATCATCCATCCAATAGAGTTTCTTCGTACGGTCCATCACGGTGTAGTGTGAATATTCACCGTCACTGTAGTAGTGGAACATCAACTCGATTTGTGCCGAGGCGGATAGTGCCAGACCAAGCATCAACGCCATTGTGCCTATTTTTTTCTTCATGATTTTGATTGGTTTTCTGATTGTTTTTAATTCTGCCCCAAAGTTAAGTAGGAATGGGTTTACCATCCAAACATTTTGGCAAAAAAATCACAGAATTATTTGATATCTCCCAAGAGGTAAGTCCCTTGTGCTCCTTCTCGGTATTTCTCCATCCGCCAGGATCTGTAGGACGTGGACACCGGGGGCGAAGATAAAACGATCCCCTCACGCCCACTTCACTTAGGAAGGGATGTGAGGGGATAAGCGAATTTCATCATCCTTATGTGTCGCAGGTATATAAATTGTCGCTATCTTTGCCGCTGTGAACCCGAACATTGCCTACATTTTGCGGAATTAAGGATTAACATAACACAATCAAATTAATCACAATATGAAACAGCTGTTTTTAACATTCGCAGTGGCTCTGCTTCTGCTGCCCGCCACGCTGTGGGCCGACACCGCCAAGAAGAAAATAAAGTCGGTGGAGATAACGATTGAAGCCCCTACTCCAGGAATGGACTTGGAGAAAGCTGAAGAACTCGCCCTAAAAGCGGTGAACACCGCCTACGGCGACCTGTTCAAGAGCGGTGTCATCACACTGCGCAGCATCTCATGGGATGGCGAGTTCGGCGAGAACAAGAAGGGATACCCCACACTGAAGGCCGGATACCCCTACATAGCCACGATTGGGATAATGATAGACCCGGACGGAGATTACCAGACCGAATGGGTAAAGATCGACGGCAGCGATGTAGTGTCGCCCGAAAGCTTCAAGGCCACGGTGAACGGGATACCGGCACGCGTGCTCATAAGCGCACCCTACTTCCCAAAAATGGAGGTGAAATTTACCATACCTGTCGGCAAGGGCGGACCGCAGGAGAAAGATGACGATGCCTTCGACTACGACGTGATGAAGAAGGAATACCGCTCCACCCTGCCCTACATATCGCGCAAAGAGGCCGACGAAGTCTATCCCCACTACCACCCGCTGGATGTGCTCGTAATCGACAAGATCAACCAGCTCTACGAATTCATGCATGAGAAATACATCTCGTCGAGCGGACATGTATACGAAGATCACAACACTCTGCTGATGACCAAGATAATAATCGATGTAAGCAACGGGCCGGAAAACTACAACATCTCAGAATTCGCAACAACACTCGGTTACCCATCCACCACCGTATTCAATCTGAAAGAGGTGTGGTTGAGCCCCAAGGTGGATGCCGTGAAATACGTAAGAGACCTCAACAAGGCCACCGTAGTGATTAAATGGGCACGCAATTACATGGGAGTGAGCAACAAGCTCTACACCGCCAAGGGCACATTGTTCATCCCCGAGAACGCAGGCAAGGCTGTGCTCGACTGTCTGGCTCTCGACGCCACCGAGCCGACATACACCATACGCACATACCGCGGCGATGTGTTTGAGGCACAGAAGGCCGGCGTGGCAGCCACCAAACTTCTCACCTGCACCAAGCATGTGTTCACAGCCAAGATAGAGGCTGCCGACCGCGTGTGCCAGTACAACACATGCAAGCAACCGTTCAAATGGTACTACTCATGCAAGGTTTGCGGCAAGTGCGAATACAACAAAGCGCACACCTTCAGCGCCAGACCGAGTGGCGAAGTACTGGAATGTCACCACATGGTCGAGGACATAGCCAACGACCAGGCATACATCGGCGTGAACGCAGCCGGTGAGCACCTCTACTGGAAGAGCTGCATCTATTGCGGCATTTCAAAGACCACGGAAAATGCATGCCTGCAGGAGACGGACCTGCCGAGCGACCGGATGTTCATACTGCCGCGCAAGTCGGAAGCCAAGATGAGCGTGTGGGCGCAGGACGGCGTGAACCGCGCCCTGTGCGACAACCTTATCGACGACGCCGTGCTCGGCAACGACTACACCAAACCCGTCACCCGCGAACAACTGCGCTCCATCATGACACTGCTCGCAAAGGAGATGTCTGGAAAGGACGCATCAGCCAGTGCCATCGGGCTCGACGACGCTACACTGCCACAGAGCGGCAGCGTGACACGGCAGGAACTGGCGGCATACATACACCGCACACTGCTCTACCTGGAACAGCACACCGAACTGGCTTACAGCGAATACGAGTCGAGACTGCCGAAATACACCGACCACACACAGATAAAGGAATGGGCAAAGGAGCCTATGGCGTTCTGCAACGCCCTGGAACTGATCGACCCCAAGACAGCAACGACACTCGCACCCAACGAAGTCTGTACCATTGAGCTTGCACTCGTCACCGCAGAACGCGGCACCATGGCACACCGCACAGGCTGGTATCAGGCTGTATCTATCGGCGAATATGACGACTTCCTTGAAACCATAGACGAAGGCAACCACTACACCTTCGTATCAACTTTCGGCAACTGCGACCGCATCTGGGCGTCGCGCGTAAAATACGGAATGTACAACAAACTGCCTACCATAGAGCCTATCACTGGTTCACGCTGCTATGTCGATGCACAAGCACTGCACCCCATACGCGCAAAGATGGGCAAAGACTACATGAAAAACGCTGTCGTAGGCAACGCTCCCGCCAAGAAAATAGCGGGCGAAGGCAAAAAGAAAGCCAAGAAGATAGATTCAGACATCGTAAAGAAAGGCGTGAAAGGGCTTCTTAAGATTCTGAAATAAAACGCTCAAAAAAGCATAAGAAGGAAACCTAAACGGTTTTACATTAAAAATCATTAACTTTGCATCGGTCATGAGCAGCATTCACGAGTTTTAATTATTCAAGAATATGACTTATATTTGTGACGTAAATATTGAATACAATAGACGTAGAACAGAAAGTTGTTAAGATATGCGATACCCATTGTTGTCCGAATATACGGAAGCCATCCGCAAAGCAGAAGATAGCTTCAATCAATTAAGTGATTTGAGGCCAGTGCTCAACGGAAAGGGAGATCCCGTGATGGCGATTGGGGACTGCTCTGTTGTGTTCAAGCTACAGGACGTGAACAACATGCGACTGTATGCCGTGAAGTGTTTCACCCAGGAGCAGCCGCGACGTGCTGAGCATTTTCAGAAGATCGCTGAGCGGATGGAGCGTAGCTCTTTCCCCTACCTGCTTCGGTTTCGCTATTTGGAGCGGGAGTTATTCGTGGACACGACCCAGAGCGACGAGGAGTATTTCCCCGTACTACTCATGGATTGGACTGAAGGCATCACGCTTGACACTTACCTCAAGAACCACCTGCACGACTGCTACGCGCTTCAGCTGCTCTCCTTCCGCTTCTGTCGGATGAGTGCCTGGCTGCTTTCCCAGCCCTTCGCGCATGGTAATCTCAAACCGGACAACATCCTGGTAAAGGAGGATGGATCGCTCGTGCTGGTGGACTACGACGGAATCTTCGTTACCTCCCTCTCTGGGCAGCCACCCCAAGAGCCGGTCAGCCCAGACTTTTCGCATCCACGCCACACGCTTACGACCTACGATGGACATCTCGACGATTTCCCCATCGCCACCATTGCTCTCTCGCTCAAGGCCATCTCCCTGCAGCCCTCGCTCTACACGCAATTTGCTGCGCCTGATCGCCTGCTGTTTTCCGCAGCCGACTACCAGGACATCGGCCGATCGGCCGCCCTGAAAGCCATTCTCTCCTTATCCACGGAGACTGAGTTGGCCTCGCTCCTTTCCGCATTCCTATTGGCCGTCGCTAATAACGAGCTGACCCTGCTCTCGCACAAGCTCTTCCTCCTGCAAGAGCCCGAGAAGGTTCAGGTGGAGGTGCTACGCACCAGTGTGACGGACGATGACCGTAGAAATGGCGTCAAGGACGAGAGCGGCGTACTGTACAGTCAGGACGGGTTCCGGTTAATCGAGGCTCCCTGGTGGTCCTTGAAGCCCAAGTTCTACAAGATCAAGGAGGGGACGAAAGTAATCTGCGATTCGGCGTTCCGGGATTGCAAGACGCTGCAGAGCGTCACCATCCCCAGCACGGTCACAACCATCGGTAACAACCCCTTCTGCGGTTGCGATACGCTACAAGTCAGCTGTGTAACACCCCACTTCACGATAGTGGACAACTTGTTGGTCTCCTCCTCTGGGAAATTGATCGCCTGTCTCTCAAGCAAGGAGCACATCATTATCCCTAACACGGTCACCTCCATCGAGAACTCTGCTTTCAATCGCTGCAAGTCGCTTCGGAGCCTCAATATCCCCAATTCTGTTACCGCTATCGGGGAATGCGCATTCCACTCCTGCTCCTCCTTGGAGCTCATACACATGCCAGACTCTGTGCGTACCATCTCAGACAGGGCCTTCGCCCACTGCAAGTCGCTCCAGAGCATCAGCATCCCCAATTCCGTCACTGCCATTAGCGAAGGAACGTTCAGCAACTGCATCTCGCTCCGGAGCGTCAACATCCCCAAAGCGATAACCCTCATAGGGGACAACGCCTTCTCCTGGTGCAAGTCCTTGGAGAGCATCAACATCCCGAACGGAGTCACCCAGATTGGTAAATACACCTTCTATAATTGCAAGTCCATGAAGGCCATCAATATTCCCGAATCGGTCACCATCATCGGAGAGGCCGCTTTCTTTGGTTGCAAGTCCTTAAAGGCCATCAATCTCCCTAAGGGAGTTACCACCATTGGTAAGGGAGCTTTCACAGGGTGTGATGCACTGCAACTACCTGGCTAATCCTCGGGCACACCCTATGCGTGAATCGTGTAATCCTGTTGCTGGTGGATTGCTCGTCAGTAAAATCCAAACATATTTGCCAAGACTGTATTGAAGGATTATATCCTTGCCTCTCTCCCCAAAAATGTGTATCTTTATGGGGTAATTAGCAAAGGGAGAAAAGGTTATGAAGAGTATGCTGAAAAGTGAGTTGGCGGAGCGGGCGGGTGTAAGCCTGAGTACTTTTGGACGGTGGTTGAAGCGACACACCGAGGAGTTGGAGCGGATGGGCGTGACCCCACGGTCGAAGGTGCTGCCACCGATAGCGGTGCGTTACGTCTGCGAGCGGTATGGGATAGACATTACCAATCCCTGAGCCCAGTCATTAGTAATGACCAGGCCCGAAGATAGGTAATGTTCAACGGTGGACATTGAAGCGATCCAGGAACGTTTGGAGGATCGGCTCACCCGAGGCGTTGATCCAGCAACACTGGTGGTTACGCCAGTCGATGCTCTTCTCATACTGCACACCCGTAGGGAGCGTCACGCAGACACTGCCCTGCTTGGGGAGCGGATGGGTGGCCGGGTCGAGCTTCCGCAGCTGGCAGGGCAAGTAGCGGCCGGAGAGCTTGTCGTAGTGCAGCAGACATTCCCCTCTCGACCCGAGGTGCTTGAACTTCACCTTGTCCACGTAGAGGGTCACCACCTGCAGGTCGTCATCCCGATCGACGATGAGGCAGTAATCCGCCTTGTTGCCGAAGTCGGCCGATCCGTTGATGTCGTTCATCTCCACCCGCCGTTTCTTGCCGTCGAGATGGGCCCGGTTCACCTTGCGGGGATGCGCCACGAGGATGACCAAGCATTTGTGGCGACGGGCGAAGCGGGAGAGGGTGTTGTTGACGTGGGCATACCACTGCAACTCGCTCTTGCCATCTTGCTGGTCTTGCTCGATGCGGTTGAGCGGGTCGATCACGAAGATACGCACCCCACGGCGAGCCACTGCCCGATGGGCGATGTCGAGGATGTTGTCGAGGGTGTAACGCTCGTTCGAGGCATTGCCGGCAGAGGAGGGCATGGCCTTCTCGTCGAAATCCACCAAGCCATCCTCGCCGAATCCGGGCAGGATATGGCAGACGTTGGCAGAGAGCCAACTGACGCACCCCTTCAGCAACTCGTCGGTGAACTGGGGCGAGGACTGGAAGGGGTAGCGGGTGAGCTTCTCGCAGAGCTTGCGCAGGTGGTAGGTGACGGGGACGTTCTCCGGCGAGAAATAGGCCACCTTCCAATCATGCAGCAGGGCCATGCGCAGGCAAAGCTCGTCGATGAACTCCGACTTACCATCCCCTGGACGACCACTGACCACCATGTAGCGACCCGTCTCGAAGGTGATCAGCTCATCCATGCCGGCTATTCTCGCCGCCGCGCCCCGTTGCATCCCCTGCCGGAACAGCTGCCACAGCTCCTCTTCCACATCCTCGGCGGTCTGTATGCCCACCAAGGGAATCTCATGTGCCGCCTCGATGCACTCACGCACCTGCTCCTCGCCATGCCGCATCAGCACGTCGTTGGCATCCTTGCAGCCCTCCGGCCACTCCACTAACAGGCAACGCTCGGGGTCGAGCCTGCGGATCAACTCATTGCGCAATTCGATACCTCGCTCGTCGTTGTCGAGAGCCAGGATGATGCGGATCTTATCCTCCAGATGGGACTCCACGAAACGGTCGAGAAAGGAGAGGTTCTTTTGCGCGCCGTTAGGCACGGAGATGGTCTCCAAGTAGCCACACTGGATGAGCGTGAGCGCGTCGATCTCCCCCTCGGTGATGTAGCAGATTGGTTTGTGGATCAATGCGTCGATGTTCCAAGGAATCAGCTCACCTTTTGGGTGGAGGGTAAATTGCTTGTCGAGGGTGCGGTGTTTCACGTTGATGTAGTCGCCTCGGTCGAAGAAATGGAAAGCGATGGTGCGCACCGACGTGTAGCTCTTCTTGCCCTCCTTATCTGGTGCCTCCTTCGACGGGAACGAGGCGTAGGGCAGCGTGATGCGGTAACGCTGCAGCAGGTCGAGGTTAAGCTTGCGCTCCTCGGTCAGGAAGCGGATGAGCGGTTGCGCATCGGGTGCCTCCAAGCAGCGGTTGATGAGAAACTCCGGAGCGAAAGCCTTGGGGCGGCTATAGGTGCCCTTGCCTCCCTTTTTGCTCAGTCGCTCCTCTCGCTGCTTTTGCTGCTTGGCGCGCGCTTTCTGCTCACCTTTCGTAGGCACATAGCCCGCTTCGCCACAATGGTAGCAGTGATAGAGGCCCTTGTCGGTGTCCACGCTAAGGCATCGCTCATGCGGACGATGGATACGGTTAGGGCCGCAGAAGGGACATGCGATGCGTATCCGTCCGGTTTGTGACTCGCTGATCGAAATACCGACCGCACTGAAATCTCTGAAATTGTCTTGATCTGCCATACGATGAAAATTTAGTGTTCATAAAATTGGGTAAAGCTATGCTCAATGATAAAACTCAAACCAAGTAGAGGAGGAGTCGTCCCACTCGGCGGTGGGTGAGGGGCGTGGCGGAGCGTCCGCTGGAATTAGGCGCCCATTGACGTAGCGGTTGCCCAGCTCGTCGATCTCCTCTAAGTGGGTGATCACGGGGGAGGAGGGAGGCGGCTCTTTCGTTGTGGGGATCGTCCGCTGGTTTCGTTCCCAGGTGCGCACGCAGGCCTTCCAGTCGGTGATGCGGGTATGGCCATATTTCCAGCCACGTGCCTCGTAAAAGTCCAAGAAGTATTGGGCATCGATGCCGTTGCCTCGTTCGGCGCAGTAGGCGGCCACCTCTTCCACCGAAGGTTTTTGGAAGTGTGTGTTTCCTCTACTCTTCTCTTTTCTTATCTTCTCTTTTACGCCCGCGCGTGTATCGTGCGCGTGTACGCCCGGGGACACGTGCGAGCGTGCAAACACGCGCGCACGAGAAACCGCATCTATCGCGTCCGAACGGCGCAGCTCCTCGGTCTCTTCCTGCGTGTAACCAGGGATAGGATCCACGCTCAGCACCAAGCCCTCTTCCGTGAGCACGAATAGGTCATAGTCTTGGATAAAACGCAGAATCTTCTTGCGTGAATACCTGCGTTCGAGTGCTCCGATCACTTGATTAAACGCAATAGCACCCTCCCCTTGGCATTCCACCAACTGGAGCATGAAGAAATAAAGGCCGATACCAGCGAAGCGTTGCTCGTCGAGCACGTGTTGCAACCTGTCGTCTGACAACATGTTGCCATGAAGTTTAATCCATCTCATGATTCTTTCAATTATTTTTTGTATATTACACCCGTAAATATACGACCAAGAAACAGAGCGGCAAAACGGTCACCACCATCCTATAGCGTGGTGGTTTATTATATATAATTAACGATTAAAGTACGAATATCATGAAAAAGAATCAGATTGGGAGTTTCCCACCGGAGCAGGTATCGGCCATCGGTTTAGTCGTGAGCAAATTTATGCGAGAGCAAGGTCTTAAATCAGAGGATGTCAGGCGGGAGAGCGGATTCAACGCCAGTCGTTTCGCTCCTTTTAAAAAGGGGGGCTGACATTTTTGTCCACCACCCTTTTCTCCTCCCTTATGCGCGTGTTACGTGCCCATCGCCCCATCCCCTTCGACCACTTTTGGAACACTGAGATCAAAGAGATTTTAGTGTGAATGGTTGGTATGGCCACCTTGCTCCCGGAGGAACGCTAATGCCTTCTCCATGTCTTCGGGCGTGTCGATGCCAATGGTCTCTTGGTCGGTGATGCCGACTTTGATTTTGTAGCCATTCTCCAACCAGCGGAGTTGTTCGAGGCTCTCGGCCAACTCCAAGGGGGATTGGGGCAACTGCGTAATCTCTTTCAGTACCTCTGCCCGATACGCGTAAAGACCGATGTGCTTGTAGAAGGTATGGGTCTTCAGCCACTCGGTGTATTTCTCTCCCCGGATATAGGGGATGATGGAGCGGCTGAAATAGAGCGCCTCATGTTGTTGGTTGAAGACGACCTTGGGCGAATTGGGGTTGAAGAGCGTGCGCTCGAAATCACCATCTGCCCGAAAGGCTTTCACCAACGTGGCGATCTGCGTGGTGGGATCGGCGAAGCAGCCTTTCAAAGTCTCGATCTGCTCCGGATGGATGAAGGGCTCATCGCCTTGGATATTGATCACGACATCATAGCCCGCGCCACAACGCTGATAGGCCTCGTAGCAACGATCCGTGCCACTGCGATGGCGATCGGAGGTCA
This sequence comes from Parabacteroides distasonis, assembly GCA_021531385.1. Taxonomy (GTDB): domain Bacteria; phylum Bacteroidota; class Bacteroidia; order Bacteroidales; family Tannerellaceae; genus Parabacteroides; species Parabacteroides distasonis_C. Next base: position 53,477 of record JAFBIR010000005.1, read on the forward strand.
TCACTACCTGACCGCCAAACTGCTTCACGGCCTCCTCGATGCGTGTGTCGTCGGTAGCTACACAGACCGCATCTAACACGCCTTGCACACGTTCATACACCCGCTGGATCATCGGTTTACCTAACATATCGGCTAACGGCTTACCGGGGAAACGGGTGGAGGCGAACCTCGCCGGGATAATTCCAATGTATTTCATTTTGCTTTAAATTTTACTGTAATCAATTTCTATTTAATCAATTTATACAATCGTTTTACCTTCGCTCAACCTGACGAGCTTGCTGCGCTCACCTACCAACCAAACGATGTCGCCCTGCTCAAAGACAGTGGTAGGGGGCGGGTTCTGGATGGAGCGGTTACCCCGCTCGATGCCAATCACCAAACAGGCGGCCTTATCACGAATACCTGACTCGATGATGGAGCGACCCACTAATCGGGAATCCGAGGAGATCAAGATCTGTTCCATGCGCATCTCCTCTCTGCGTTCAGCGGAGTGCCCCTCCGCGGATTGCTTGTAACGCTCCTCGATGTAACGCCGGAAATGGGTCAGATCATCATCCGCACCCACCACTACCAGCTTATCGAACGGATAGAGCCGCTCTTCGCCACCAGGGATATTGATGCGTTGCTCACCACGGATAATGGTAACGACATTGACATTGCACTTCTGACGGAAATTCAGTTCCTTCAGACTTTTACCCATACTGGGGGAGTTTTGTTTCACCTCGAAGTCGGCTAAGTGGAGGTCTCGCTCTAACAAGTGGTTGGCGAAACGTTGGTTGATGGGCGCATGGCGTTCCTCTTCCAGCTCACGGGCACTCAGGTTGCTGAAGAAGCGACGCTCCATGAGGATGGAGTGCTTTTTCAAACGCTTGGAGGTGATGATCAGCAGGATCAGCACACAGCAGATGGCTAACAGTAATCCAGCGGCCGCATTGACAAGGCGGGCGATGGGGAGCATCATGATACCGGCACAGAGCACGATACGCAATATGATCAACGAGATCAAAGGCCCACGATTGAACTTGCTGTCATGCCACAGCTGTTGGATCTCAGCGGAATGGTTCTTCTTCATCATGATGGCACGCAGCATGGGGGAGATCACAACCAAAATCAATGTCAAGGCAATCAAATTGCCTCGAATGCCGGGGATATAGGTCTGGATCAATGGTGCTATGAAACGCAGCATCAAGAAGATCAATACCAGCGTGACAGCCGTGTAGGTGCCTACGATGCGAGCCAGGGCTTTCAACAGCTTATGCCAAGTGCTTTTTTGACGAATCGTAGTCGAGCCAGCAGCGAATTTAGTCAGCCACTCTTTCCAACGTGCCGGAATCCAACGGTCGGCTAAGCGATAAGCCGGATCGGAGAGTCGGATCATGTAAGGGGTGAAGAAGGTGGTCACCACAGAGACCGCTACGACAATCGGGTAGAGGAAGGAGTCTGTCACCTTCAGCGTCAGACCCAAACTGGCGATAATGAAGGCAAACTCACCGATCTGAGCCAAAGAGAAACCGGATTGGATGGCGATCTTTATCGGTTGCCCAGAGAGCAGCACGCCTAACGAAGCGAAACAGATCTGTCCCACCATCACAACAACAGTGATGATCAAGATAGGCACCTTGTATTCCCAAAGCATGGCTGGATCAATCAACATACCTACGGAGACGAAGAAGATCGCTCCAAACAGATCTTTCACCGGTTTGATCAGTCGCTCGATGCGTTCAGCCTCTACGGTCTCAGCCAAGATGGAGCCCATCACAAAGGCACCTAACGCGGAAGAGAAGCCGGCTTGGGTAGCGATCATCACCATGCCCAAGCAGAGGCCGATGGTGACAATCAACATCGTCTCCTCGTTGAGGAATCGTTTGGTTTGCTTGAGGAAAGAGGGGATCAAGTAGATACCGACCACGAAACAGAAGAGGAGGAAGACACCCAGCTTCACGACGCTGTTCAGCAACTCCATGCCTTCTACATGTTTGCTGACTGCTACCGTGGAAAGGAGCACCATGAGCAAGACCGCGAACAGATCCTCCACCACCAAGATGCCAAAGACAACGCCCGCGAATCGTTGATTGCGAAGCCCCATATCGTCGAATGCCTTAAAAATGATCGTCGTAGAAGACATGGAAAGCATTCCACCGAGGAAGAGACTGTTCATGTGTCCCCAACCTAAGGCCAACCCCGTGGCATAACCAGCAGTCATCATGCCAATGACGATCGTGATCGCTCCGATTACGGCCGTTCCGCCTACCTTCATCAGCTTTTTGAAACTGAAATCGAGTCCCAAGGCGAACAGCAGGAAGATCACACCGATGTCTGCCCAGATGCGGATACTTTCCACCTCGGAGACCGTAGGGATCTCTTCAATGGAGGGTCCGGCCAAGATGCCGGCGACGACATACCCCAAAACCACGGGTTGTTTCAACTTCTTGAACAAGAGGGTGACTAAACCGGCCGATACCAAGATAACCGCTAAGTCGGATATAAGGGAAGGGATCTCTGACATCTGTTTAATGTTTTTTAGATGCACAAAAGTAGGTATTTATTTTAACTTTGCCGATCAAATAAGGACCCAAAATGAAGAGGAGACATCCAATAGAGGAGTTGATCGCACAAGGAGAGCACCAACAGCTCGACTTCAAGTTTGAGGTAAGCGATAGTAAGAAGATTGCCCGCACACTGAGTGCCTTTGCCAACACCGATGGTGGTCGGTTGTTGATCGGCGTGAAAGATAATGGAGCTATCGCTGGTGTACGAAGCGATGAGGAGTATTACATGATCGAGGCTGCCTCGAAGATGTACACCCGTCCGGTGGTGCCGTTCGAGGCGAAGCGATGGGATATGAATGGTAAGACCGTATTGGAGGTCTATATCGCCCCCAGTGCTGATCGTCCCCATACGGCTCCCGATAAAGATGAGCAATACAAGGCTTATATCCGTGTGGCGGATGAGAACATCCTGGCCAATGAGGTGTTGGTCATGGCCTGGAAAAAGCGTAAACGCTCCGAAGGTACCCTCTTGCAGATTAACGAACCCGTGGAGCTCCTGTTTGCTTGGTTGGATGAGCATCCCTCCATTAGCATCAAGCAGTTTTGCCGGTTGGCGCATATCAACTACTTCATGGCTCGCAACATTCTGAGTGACCTATTGGCGATGGGTACCTTGGAGTATGTGGTGGTCGATAAGAAGATCGCCTACCGTCGCTTAGCCTCTTAGCCGTGGCTTTTTGTCACCACATAGAGCTGTGCGTTCTCGCTCTTGACCACCACGATCGGCTCACCCTTCTCCACGAAGCCCGACTCGGAAATACCGTCATAGACCTTTCCTTCAATCCACACTTTGCCGGAAGGACGTAAAACGGTCTGGGCGATACCCGCTTTGCCTATCAGCTCTTGGTGCGTAGGGGAGGAGATAGCCTCGCCAAGGTCTGTATTCAAGGCCATCCTACGTAACGGTCCTTTGCTGCCGATCTTATGCGAGAGCCACAGGATCAAGGCAAAACCGATACCTAAACCTAATAGAACAGTCAAGGCCGCCCGACCGCTATCAGCCGCTGACACCTGTTGGAAGTCAAAGTCTTGGTTCCCCAGCAGGCTCAATGTCAAGCCCCCAACGATCAGCACAATGCCACTGATGCCTGCGATACCGAAGCCCGGTATCACGAAAATCTCCACCAACAGCAGGAGCAATCCCAATAGGAAAGCCAAGATCTCCATGCTTTGTGCCAAACCATCAATGTAGAGAGGGGCAAAGTAGAGCACGGCGGCAACCACGGAGGTAGCTAACGGGAAACCGATGCCCGGTGTCTGCATCTCGAAATAGATGCCACCGATAATCAACATGATCAAAAGGCTTTGTAGCATGGGGCTGAGCAGAAACCCTTTCACCCGGTCATAGAAGGAGGGTTGGTAAGCCACTAAATCATAGTTTGAATAGCCCATATATTGGGTGATCACTTGATCCACACTCTCCGCCAGGCCCTCACAATAGTGCCATTTCATAGCCTCCTGTGCGGTAAAGGTCAGCACTTTGCCACTATCGACCAAATTCGGCACCACCACCCGATCATCCACCATCGCCTCTGCGATCAAAGGGTCCCTATGCCAGCGAAAACTCGTGTCTTGCTGCGTGATAAGGGTGTCTTTACCATGGGATTCGGCAGTCGAGCGAATCATGGAGCGCATGTAGGATTGGTATTTATCGGGCATCGCTTTCCCCGTCTGATCGACCACGGTAGCCGCTCCGATGTTCGCGCCTTTCCGCATGTAGATCCGCTGGCAGGCAATTGAGATCAAGGCACCTGCGGAGGCGGCGTTGTTGTCGATAAACACAGAGACAGGGATAGGGCTGTACAGAATTGCCGTACGCATCGAATCGGCCGCCTCCAACAAACCTCCATAAGTATTCATGTGGATCAACACCGCTTGTGCTTGTAAGCGTTCCGCCTCCGCTAATCCATTTTTCAGGTAAAGCCAGGTGGTATTGTCAATCTCCTGTTGGATATCAATCTGGTAAACCAAGGGCTTGGTCGTTGCCGTAAGCCACTGAACGTGAAATGTTAAACTAACAATAATCAAGAATGTATTAAAAATACCTTTCATTGTGAATAAATTAAATCTATTAACTACTCGCTTGATTCAAGATCCGTTTAAATGCTTACATTTGCCGTGTCCTCCAATAGTTGGAGAGCGCATACACGGGTATGCAGATCTTATAAACTGGACAATTATGAATGCGTTGCAATTTCAGAAAAAATTATTGAGCATGCAAGAAAACATGATGAATTTTGCGCTCTCGCTGACCGCAAATCGCGAAGATGCCCAAGATCTGACGCAAGACACAACGCTGAAGGTGTTGGACAACCAAGATAAATTCGTCGATAATGTGAATTTCAAAGGATGGGTGTTAACGGTCATGCGTAACATCTTTATTAATAATTATCATCGGATTGTACGTCAGCAGACTATCGTGGATCCAACCGCTGACTTATATAACATTGATTTGGTCAATGAGCCGGGATTTGGATCACCCGAAAGCAACTATCAAGCGCAAGAAATCGGTGCGGCGATCAAGAGCTTGAACGAAGAGATGCGGGTTCCTTTCACGATGTACCTCGGTGGATACAAATATACGGAGATCGCTGAGAAATTGGGCATACCCTTGGGCACGGTTAAGAGTCGTATCTTTTTCGCCCGACAGGAGTTGCAGAAGAAGTTGAAAGAGTATAGGTAATGTAAAAAAAGAGACGCCGGTTAGATTCGACGTCTCTTTTGCTTTTCTTATCCCTCCTCGGCTTGTTGGTAGAGATAGCGTTTAATGCTTCGCTTGGGGGTCTTCTCAAACTCCTCTTGGTAGAGCTTGATCGCACTGATGCGGCAATGGCCGGGAATCTCCTTGTTCAGCTGGTCGATATTCGCCTGCATGATCTTCTCCATGTCAGAGTGGGGCAGGTTTGCCTTATCCACCTCTTCCCAATTCGGATGAATCAGGGCGTTCAACTTATGCCCTTGCATTACGATCAGCGACTCGCCCACGTAAGGCATTTGGTTCAGTCGATCCTCAATCTCCTCCGGATAGATGTTCTGCCCGTTAGAGCCCAAGATCATCGTCTTGCAACGTCCACGGATATAGAGGAAACCATCCCGATCAATGGTACCTAAATCGCCGGTGCGCATCCAGCCGTTATCCATCATGACAGCAGCGGTTGCCTCCGGATTCTTGTAATAACCTAACATCACGTTCGTTCCTTTGACCAGAATCTCACCTACTTGGCGTTCCGGATCAGCAGAGTCGATGCGAATCTCCATCCGATCCACCGCTTGACCTACGGATCCCATCTTGAAGATATCCCATTGCGCATAAGAGATCAAAGGGCCACATTCCGTCATGCCATAGCCTACGGTGTAACGGAAACGGAGGCGACGCAACAGTTGCTCCACCTCTTTGCTGAAAGCGGCTCCACCAATAATGATCTCGGCGAAGTTACCCCCAAAAGCAGCCTCCATCTTCTCGGAGACAATCTGTAAGATGCGCTTGTTCACAAGGGGCACTTTCAGGAGGAAGCGCATCATCGGTTTCTCCAATTCCGGCATGATCTTGCTCCGAACGATCTTCTCAATAATCAACGGAACAGCCAAGATCAGCTTGGGTTTAATGGTCGTAAACGCCTCGCTGATGATTTTCGGCACGGGCGTACGGGTAATGAAGTGGATATGACAACCTTTGTTGACGGAGTTCAGCACCTCGAAGGCCAAGCCATACATGTGAGCCATGGGCAACATGCAGACGATATTGTCTCCGGCAAGGATAAACGGCAAGTGGTCTGCGGCAAATTTCGTGTTGCTCCAGAGGCTTCGATAAGGAATCATGACCCCTTTAGAGAGGCTGGTCGTTCCGGAGGTGTAGTTGAGCACAGCCAACTCGTCCGGTTGCTCCAGATGATAATGAATATCCTTCGGTGTCAAGCCGAGGGGGAATTTCTGTGCGTAAAGCGCATCAATCTGTGCTTTCGCCAATTGGCTCTTATCCGTCTTGCTGTAAATCAAGGCAAAGTCCTCTAAGCGAACGATCAGTCGAACGGCGGGCATCTTCTGTTCATCCAAACTCTCCCAGTTGGAGGAGGAGACCATGATGGCTGTCGCTTCCGAATGGTTCACGATATGATGGATAATATCGGGCTTAAAATCATGCAAGATGGGTACGGCTACCGCACCATAGGTCAGTATGCCAAAGAAGCAAATGGCCCAATTAGACGAGTTACGTCCAATCAGCGCCACCTTGTCTCCCGGTTTTATACCAGCCTCGGCCAACAAGATATGAAACCTTTCCATGTGGCAAGCAACATCCTTAAATAGGTAAGTCGCTCCCTTAAAGTCACTAAAAGCGGGCAGCTCCCAGTGTGATTGAACGCTTTTTTCGATCAATCCTAAAAAACGATGATTATCCATAACTCTATCTTTTATTGTGTGATGCGCAAAGATAAATAGATTTTTCAATCAGGGAATGATAGTGGTCAAAAAACGTAAGTACCCCATTTCACTAATCAAATAGATCAAGCGTAAGCTGTTTCCTTTCCGCTTCTAACTTACGTAGGTGCCGTTTTCCCTGTGGCGTGACGATCTCTAATTTATCGAAACGGGTACGGATCACAGTTGTCACCACATAGCTGACATTGATTACCTCACCCAACTCTGAGAGTCGTCGATTGATCTCTAACACGCAGTCGATACACATACCACTCGTGAAGGATACCTTATCATCGAACATCTGCTTCTTAAACTCCTCGTCTTGCATATAGAAGTCAATTGTTTCCCCACCCTTGTTATAAATACCTTTCCAACGGTATTTACTGTCTTTCAAGACTGGAGAAATAATCTCAATGCTCGCTCGGTTGTCTTTGATGGTCGGCAGCTCGTCGGTGCGCAATATGAAATAGTCAAACTGTTCCCGCTTCACCTCCAATGAGCCAGAACGGCTGCGATCCTTCTCATTCAGTTCACGCATAGTAACTTTCACTACCTTTGGATAGCCTTTCAAGGCCTCAAAGAAATTAGACTTGCACTTGCAGAAGCGAGGGGAGCGATTTAAGAGATCCAACAACCGCTTAGAGGGGGTCACACCCGGGTCTTTCAAGCGTAAGCCTCTGCGCAGCAAGGCGATCTCTTTTTGCATTTCAGCCTCATCTTCCTCTGATCGATCCACCAACAATTGCCCTCCAACCGATAGTGAGGGGCAGCTCAGGATTCGCATAAACATATTGATGACTACCGAGATCGCACGACTATCCTCACCGGCCACGGCCAATTTCTCCCGGAACCCGTTCATCTTGTCGTGTGGCTCATTATACACTCGCAACTTGACATCTAACATATCTGCCAACGCACGCACCAATGTCAAGATCTCCTTCTCGCAACGTTGCAAGATCCATGCGTCCATGTAGTAGGATCGATCATTGAACACATAGCGCAACTCCAGCTTGTTGGCAAATTTCAAATTCGTATCACTCATCTGTCCACTTTTTGTCTGTCCAACTCCTAACTTCCCATTAGCTCAAACCCTCAACCTGACCATCTACAATGTCAATGTGCAATGCCTGAGGTTGCTTCGGCAATCCTGGCATACGCATGATCTCGCCCATCACGACCACAATCATCTCCGCACCATTGTTGATGATGACATCTTGCACCTTCAATTCAAAATCTTTCGCAACGCCATACGCTTTGGGATCGGACGAGAAGGAGTACTGGGTCTTTGCGATGCAGATAGGATAACGCGAGATACCTAAGCTCTCTATCTGCTTGATTTTCTTATCCGCTAATGATGTGTAAACGATGGAGGAGGCTCCATAGATCGTCTTGCTAACCTTCTCGATCTTCACCCGAACAGGGTCATCATCTGCGTAACAGAAAGAAAGTGGCTGAGAGGGATTCTTCTCTATGGTATCAACCGCCAAGCGAGCTAATGCTTCTCCTCCTTGGCCACCCTCGGCGAAGACTGTATTTACGGCGAAGCCAACACCTAAATCTCGGCAATGATCCGCTACCAAGGCGATCTCCTCCTCCGTGTCTTGCGCATAACGATTGAAGGTCACGATCACCGATTGACCGAAACGTTTTAGATTCTCCACGTGTTTATCTAAATTAGCAAGTCCTCGGCGAATGCCCGCTGGGTTGGGCTCCTTTATCCGTTTCTCATCCACGCCACCATGCAGCTTTAAACTCTGGGCGGTTGCCACGAGCACAGTCAGCTCAGGACGTAAACCTGCCTTCCGGCATTTGATGTCAAAGAACTTCTCCGCACCTAAATCCGCACCGAAACCGGCCTCTGTAATGACATACTCTCCGTAGGTCAATGCCATACGGGTGGCCAATACGGAATTACAACCATGTGCGATATTCGCGAACGGACCTCCATGCACGAAAGCCGGTGTTTGCTCCGTGGTTTGCACTAAGTTGGGCAGCAAAGCATCTTTCAGCAAGACCGTGATGGCGCCTGTCACCCCCAGATCATTCACTGTGAAAGGTTTATCCTCATAGGTATAGCCTAACAAGATATTGCCGATCCGTCGTTTCAGATCATCTAAATCGGATGCCAAACATAAGATGGCCATGATTTCAGAGGCCGGTGTAATGTCGAAACCTGTCTCTGTCGGAATACCATTGACGGAACCGCCTAAACCGGTTACGATGCGTCGTAAGCTACGATCGTTCACGTCAAGCACTCGTTTCCATTTGATCTCCTTCAATCCGACCGCATCGGCTCGGTGTTGGTACAGGTAGTTATCCAAAAGAGCCGTGATCATATTGTGTGCGGAGGTGACCGCATGGAAGTCTCCGGTAAAGTGCAGGTTGATTTGCTCCATCGGAAGCACCTGCGCATAACCACCCCCTGCGGCTCCACCCTTCATGCCGAAACATGGACCTAAGGAGGGCTCACGCAAGGCCACGATTGCTTTTTTACCTAAGCGGTTCAATCCCAAAGCCAAACCAATGGAGACCGTAGTCTTTCCGATACCCGCTTTTGTTGGCGTAATGGCCGTCACCAAGATCAAATGATGTTGCTTAATACGTGCCTCGTCAATAAGATGCAAGGGAAGTTTGGCGATGTATTTGCCATAGTTCTGCACCTCTTCCCGAGGAATACCCCATTCTTCCGCTATTCCTTTGATCTTCCTGAGAGGTGTCTCACGCGCTATCTGAATATCTGTTTTCATCTCTTTCTATGCTATTCATGATTGATAAGATAGAACAAAGTAAGTCTAAAATTCGCTAACTACCAAACGAACGTTCGTCCAAAAAGGAGGTAACTTGTGTTTAAAAGCAGAAAGCGTAAAAAACAGGCTTTCTTGTGGACGACTATCCGATAAAAACAGCTACCTTTACCCCCGCTAAAGCAAAAAATGGCCTAAAAATTATTTTTGCTTGAACCTTTCTGCGGTATAGCTGTTATTCAAATACAGAAAGCAGAAAAGGAGCGATTATCATTTGTAGTTTTTTGTTAGTAGTATTTGTTTTTTCATATAAGTAGAGTTTGTTATTTGTTTGGTCCGCATGTAGCTGTGAAGCTGGATGCGGATTTTTTGTTAAGTGGTGGCATACTTTCGTGGATAGGTGAACAGGATCGCCAACAACGCACCGATACCTAATAGATAGGGATAATAGAGATACTGCATGATCTCGATGGGGGAGACCTGTCCCAATCCGGAAGCCATCAGCATCTGGGCGCCGTAGGGGATGATACCCTGCACGAAACAGCTGAAAATGTCCAAGAGGCTGGCACTTCGGCGGGGATCCACATGGAAACGTTCAGCGATGTCATGGGCGATCGGACCAGCCATGATAAGGGCGATGGTATTGTTCGCCGTGCAAAGATTGGCAAAACTGACTAATGAGGCGATGCTACATTCAGCCCCTTTGGTGGAATGAATATGACGGGTCAGCTTCAGGATCAGCCAATCGATGCCGCCGTTGTAGCGAATCATCTCTAACATACCACCCGCTAAGAGCGTGACGATGATCAGCTCGCCCATGCCCGTGATGCCTGTACCCATGGAGGCAGTCCATCCCCAGAGGTCGAAACCATTCGTCAGTAATCCCACGACACCTGATAAGCAGATACCGATCAGCAATACCAGCATCACATTGATACCGCAGATGGCGGCAATCAAGACTACCAAATAGGGTAACACCTTGAGCCATTCAATGGCTTCGGGCTGATAGTTACTGTCCATGCCATTTCCTAACACGACATAGATCAAACCGGTTAAGAGTGCGATAGGCAAGGCTATGCGGATATTCACCTTGAACTTATCTGCCATTTGACATCCTTGCGTACGAGTAGCCACGATGGTGGTATCTGAGATAAAAGAGAGGTTATCGCCGAACATGGCACCACTTACCACCACTCCTAACATCATGGCCGCAGGTACGCCGGTCTTTTCAGCAATGCCAACCGCTACGGGAGACAAGGCCACGATCGTACCCACCGACGTGCCGACAGAGAGCGAGATGAAACAAGCAGCCAAGAAGATACCGGCTGCCAAGAGATTCTGTGGGAGGATTGACATCGCCAAATTGACGGTGGCATCTACGGCACCCATCGCTTTTGCGGTATGGGCGAACGCCCCAGCCATGATGAAGATCAAGACCATCAACATGATGTTGCTGTTGGCCGCTCCTCGGCAGAATTGCTCGACCCGTTGATTCAGTTTGCCTCCTTTAGAGCCGGCTATGGCCACAATTGAGGCCAAGACGAAGGCAACGGTGATCGGCATCTTGTAAAAATCGCCAGCGATTAAGGAAACAACTAAATAGGCCAGCAAGAAAACGACCAATGGGGCCAATGCCCACACGTTGGGCGCATGTTGCAGCGTGATACCTTGTGATTTTTCTTTGTCCATTGTGTCTATTTATTTTGACAATCTAAACTTTCTTTTGATCAGAACGAGAACCGCAGCGCGATACGTATGCCTCCCTTCTTGATGTTGGGATGATCCAAATAGGTCAAACGACGATAATAATCTACTCGTAAGATCTTGAAAATATTCTCCACACCGAAGCTGCATTCCAAATAGGGTGTTTTACCCATCGGCGTAGTGCCCTCCGGGAAGCGATAGAGCCCGATCGGATTCAGATCAGGATTGTTCTTATCCGTCAAGTTACCCCAGACACCACTGAAGGAGAGCACCTCTCGGAGTTGTAACCACTTGATCACTGGCACACGGTTCAAGATCAATCCCTTCATGTAATAGGTGAGGTAGAACGAGGCGTATTGATCGTTGACGAACTCCAACGCACGCATCAAATGGAAGGCCTGTGGCTGGATCGTCACAGATTGGTTGGTATTGGGCAGGATCAACAGCGGGAAGGGCACCTTGTTCCATACCTTACCGGCACTTACTAAAGCATCGATATGGCCGAATGAGGAGAGCCAAATACGTTTCTCGGCACTCAATTCCGTATGATGGTAGTTGAATTGCCCGCCCATGAACTTCAATCCGACCTGATGCGACAGTTTCATCACCGGTGCGTCTTTGGAGATATTGAAGATCGAATTCTTTCCCTCACGGCTGTTGAAGGCACGTTCGCCCGGCGCAAAACGGAATTGCAGCCCCAATTCTGTCTTCTTGAAATAATCTTGTGCTACGATTGTCCCGTTCGGTTGGAACTGGTCGTAGTGCAACGTACCGGCTGCCTCGTTCTTCTCGTTGCGTATCCAAGAGGTGAGCGTCAAACCGTTGAGCCACTCTTTCTGGTATTGCAACATACTCTTGCGGATATATTGCATTTTCGTAACCGGCTCACCCACTTTCCAGGCCACGAACATGTTATCCTTGCTGGTGAAGAGGAAATCCTGACCGGGCGTATAGAGATCATACTCCTGGATGAAGGAGAGGTTGTTCACCGGGCTTTCGCCCTCATGATACTTCTTTTTGTCGAAGCTGTAGGTCAGTTTGGCGTTGTACTTGATCCGTCGGTCGTTGATACCGTAGGCCATGTAGCCGCTGGCGAACCAATTCGGATGGAGATTGGCAGTGGTCATACCGCCCACACGCATACGGAATCCCTCCACCTCATTGACCGAAAAAGTCGTATTCATCGGACCAAAATCGAATTTGCTGAAATCCTTGTCTTGTTGAGTGGGGACATAGCCCGTAATCAAGATCTCGGCAGTCTTGATCACAGCGTTGAACACAGGCACCTTGCGTAGCTGAGCCAAGAGGTCATCCAAGGCTGACTCCTTCTCTTTCAGGGGAACATGACGATTCTCCATCCAGAACTCATCAGTCTGCTTTTCCGCTTCCGGCAAGATGCGGGTCGCACCCAGTAGGCCAAAGACCGAATCCCGGTTCTGAATATTGAATTGATAATGGTCGTAGTTGCGTAATTGATGGGCATAGAATTGTTGCGATCCCTTAGTGATAGACAGGTTGGCATAGGTGTTCTCGTTTTGGATCACCCAGATGCTATCCGGGGTCAGCATAAATTCCTGCTCGATACGCATCTTATTGACAAAGTTGAGGTTGATGTTCGCTGGCGTATCAAGCTGCAACTTTTTAATCGAATACTTTCCATCCAACGTGATGTAGAGTCGTCCGGTGAAGCCATAGCTCTCGCTGTTGACCGGCACGAAGCCCAGATCGACACAACTGTCTCCTGCGATCACAAGCGTATCCATGATATAATACTTATAGTAGCTTGTGGCCAAAGCGGAGGAGAGCGGACTGACAAATCGGTTCAGCATGATGTTGATGTTGTTGTCGAAGATGTTCACCCGCTGAAAGATCTCCTCGAAGTTGGCGGTCAATGAGCCGCCATCGTCAAGGGCTTTATCCACACCCTGTTGCCGCTTGGCCTTGGTGATGGTCTTCTCTGTCTTGGGATGCTTACGGTAATAATAGTCCGAAAGCGTCTCTCGCACGGAGAGTGTCAAGATCGGTTTGCCGTTGAACTCAGAGGTGTCCAAATAGTTCTTGATGAAACTAAACTTCTTGCCAAACTTGCTGTCTAATTTCGGATTAAAATCATCGAGCGAGATGCTCAGTTTCTCATACACCTCAGTCTGGTACTCCTCTTTGACCTCAATGCGGTTGTCGTTTTTGTGCTCGATCACCTGTTTGATCAATTCCACCGCTGGATTGTTCTTGCGGGAGTAGCGTTCCCGTTTGGGTTTTACCACCACCTCTGAGATCTCAAAGGTAGTGGGTTTCAAATCAATCTCCAACAGGTCGTTCCGGGTGTTGAGCTTCAAGTCAATCGCCTTGGTGTCATATCCCAACGAAGAGATCACCAACTTTGTCAAGCCTTTATCATTCTGGATGGTGAAAGCACCGTTATCATCGGTCATGGCTCCAATCGTGGAGTTGTCAAACAACACAGACACGTAGGAGAGAGGCTCTCCGCTGATGGAGTCCCTCACGATGCCTGAGGCTGAGGTGATCCGTTGGGCGTAGAGCATGGAAAGACTCGCTAATCCTTGCCATACAATGAGCCATACAAGTAGGCGTAATCGTTTATTCATCTTTTTAGTTCCTCTCGTTATCAAGGTTTCTTTATCATTTCTTGCAGTATTTGACAAGCTCGCTCCACGGTTGGTACCGCTTTGATCACGATGCTCCGTTTGCCATTCTGATCACGCAAGTTGCATTCCCTTGGATGGCTTTGTAAGAAGGCGATCAGCTTGTCGAATGCTTCGCTTTGGTAGTATGGGCTATCGGGGTTACTAACCAAGAAGAGACTCATCTGTCCCTTCTTCAGGATCACCTTCTCCATACCCAATTGTTTCGCCATACGGCGTAAACGAACGATGCGGATCAGCTCTTTGCCCTCCTGCGGGATCTTGCCGAAACGGTCTTTCAGTCGTTCAGTGAAGGCGAGGATGTCTCGTTCCTCCTCCATATTATCCAGCTCCCGATAGAGCGAGATACGCTCGGAATCGTTCGGAATATAGGTGGGTGGAAAGAGCAATTCCAAATCGCTCTCAATATAGGTCTCGCGCACATAATCGCTTCCGCTGTTTTGCTGGCCAGCCTTCTCCTCGTTGTAGAGATCGGCGAACTCCTCTGTCTTCAATTCATCAACAGCCTCCTCCAAGATCTTTTGGTAGGTCTCATATCCCAAATCTGCGATGAAGCCGCTCTGTTCCGCACCTAACATATTGCCCGCACCCCGAATATCGAGGTCTTGCATGGCAATATGGATGCCGCTGCCCAATTCGGCGAAGTTCTCGATGGCCTGCAACCGGCGACGAGCCTCCTGCGTCAAAGTGGAGAGGGGTGGAGAGAGCAGGTAGCAAAAGGCTTTCCGGTTGCTTCGTCCCACACGACCACGCAGCTGATGCAGGTCGCTCAGTCCAAATTGCTGGGCGTTGTTGATGATGATTGTGTTGGCATTGGGCACGTCGATACCGCTTTCCACAATGCTGGTTGCGATCAGTACGTCATATTCGTAGTTCACGAAGTCCAAGACCGTCTTCTCCAGCTTCTCCGGCTCCATCTGCCCATGCCCCACGGCGATACGGGCATCCGGCACCTCTCGACGTACCAACGCCTCCATCTCGTAGATGTTTTGGATGCGGTTGTTGATGAAGAACACCTGTCCGTTACGGCTCATCTCGAAGTTGATGGCCTCCCGGATGATGTCTGGATTGAAGCGCTCCACCTCTGTCTGCACCGGATAGCGGTTGGGTGGGGGAGTCGTGATGCTCGACAGGTCTCTTGCACCCATCAATGAGAATTGTAACGTACGAGGAATCGGCGTGGCGGTCATGGTGAGGGTGTCAACATTCACCTTCAATTGGCGTAGTTTCTCCTTCGTGGAGACACCAAACTTCTGCTCCTCGTCGATAATTAATAGTCCTAAGTCTTTAAACTTAACATCCTTCCCCACGATGCGATGGGTGCCGATCAAGATGTTCACTTCACCCGCAGCCAGGTCTTTCAACGTCTTACGAATCTGCGCTGCGGTTCGGGCACGACTGATGTAGTCGATCCGGCAGGGGAAATCTTTGAGTCGCTCGCTGAAGGTCTGGAAATGCTGATAGGCCAACACGGTGGTCGGCACCAACACAGCTACCTGCTTATTGTCCGCTACGGCCTTAAAGGCTGCACGGATGGCCACCTCGGTCTTTCCGAATCCCACATCGCCACAAATCAGCCTATCCATCGGACGATCGCTCTCCATATCCTGCTTCACCTCGTTGGTCGCTTTCATCTGGTCGGGCGTATCTTCGTAGATAAAGCTGGCTTCTAACTCATGCTGCATGAAGCTGTCGGGGCTGAAAGCGAATCCCTTCTCTTGCCGACGTTTAGAGTAGAGGAGAATCAAATCACGGGCGATGTCTTTCACCTTCGCCTTGGTGCGCTCCTTCATCTTCTCCCAAGCACCTGTGCCCAAACGGCTCAGCTTAGGAGGTTCGCCACTCTCTTTCCCTTTGTATTTAGAAAGTTTATGGAGCGAATGGATGCTGACAAAGATGATGTCATTATGCTGGTAGATCAGTTTAATCGCCTCTTGGATCTTACCGTTCACCTCCGTGCGTACCAAACCTCCGAATTGACCGATACCGTGGTCAATATGCACGATGTAATCGCCTGGTGAGAACTGGTTCAGCTCTTTCAGGGAAAGGGTGATCTTGCCACCCCGGGCTTGGTCGCTCTTGAGGCTATATTTATGGAAACGATCAAACAGCTGGTGATCGGTGAACAGGCAGATTTTTAACGCCTCGTCAGAGAATCCCTCGTGCAACGTGCGGTTCACTGCGGTAAAAGGAATATCGTCCTGACGATCGGCAAAGATCGCTCGGATGCGCTCAGCCTGCTTGGCTTGATCGCTCAGCACATAGAGGGTATATGCCTTCGACAGGAATGCTTTGAAGGTCTCACTCACCCGATCAAAGTTCTTATGGAAAATCGGTTGCGCCTGCGTTTGAAACGTCAGGGATGCGTCTGCAGTACCCATCGGACGAGTACCGATGTGAAGGCGACGAAAGTCGAGTACTTCTCGCAAAAACTCCGTATCCATTACCAATTTCTTGCGCATGGCAGCTTGGTCGGCAAACGACTCCTCGTCGCCTACGACCGGCTCCTCATTCCAGATACTCCCGATTCGTTCCTTGCACCAGGCCAAGTCTTTGGCCACAATCAAGGTTTGTGGAGCGAGCGAGCGTAGCAACGAGGCACTCCCTTTTGACCCTTTCGACAGTTCCGGCACGATGTAGATGCTCTCCAACTTCTCTTTACTCAATTGCGTCTCCACATCGAACGAGCGAATGGTCTCTACCTCGTCGCCAAAGAAGTCGATACGGTAGGGAAATTCGTAGGAAAAGGAGAAAACGTCCAAGATACTACCACGCAAGGCATATTGCCCCGGCTCATAGACATAATCCACCGCCTCAAACCCGTAGGAGTCCAGCACATCAGAGACGAACATATTATCCACCTTCTCGCCTACACTCAGTTTGAGGGTATTGTCTTTCAGAACCTCCCGTTCTACCACACGCTCAGCTAAAGCGTCTGGGTAGGTTACGATCAGATTGGTGTTCCCCGTGTCTTGTAGGCGGCTCAGTACCTCGGTACGCAGAATCTCATTGGCTGGGTCGATATGACCATACTTGATATCCCGGCGATAGGCAGAGGGGAAGAACAGCACTGATTCGTTGCCCAAAAGCTGTGTCAGGTCGTGATAGAAATAACCCGCCTCCTCCTGATCGTTCAGGATGGCCAACAGCGGTAAGGGCTGCCGTTTGAAGAGAGAGGCAATGACCAAGGCGGCTGCCGATCCATTCACCCCTTTCAGGCTAATGTTGTGTGCGTCTTCCTTTCGCAGCAGGCTATCCAAAGCCGCCACACCCGGATGGGTGGCATATAGTTCCAATAAAGCTTGTATTTCCACTATTCCTACATTTATTGCGATGCAAAGATAGTGCAAACCGTGCGCAAAAGCATCAAACTTGTTTGAATGTTTTGATGAGGTGTAGCCTAACTTCACTGCTTTGCGGCAAAAATAGCGCAAGCCAAACGTAGAATATCCAGCTTGCTTTGTTTTTTTGAGGAAGTGGCGCTTGTCGTCATCTCGTTACCGTGATTCAGGAAAAGGATGGGCAAACAAAAAAGGCACTCAAAACGGCTTGAGTACCTTTTCTAACTGGGTTGCGGAGGCAAGACTCGAACTTACGACCTTTGGGTTATGAGCCCAACGAGCTACCACTGCTCCACTCCGCGATGTCATTGCTATTATTCTCAATTGCGGTTGCAAAAGTAGGTAATCAGATTGAAACTTCCAAATTTTTGCGCAAGATTTTTTCTCCTTAGCACTCGTATGACGACTGCTGAAGATCCGTCATAGTAGGGTATATAGTGCTATTTCATTCTATTTTGTGGCGTAAAATAGAGAATTGAATGAGATTATCAAATTATTTACATACCTTTGTCGAACAAACTAGTAATTAATAGAGATGGAAAATATAGAAATACAGAAGAATGTTGAAGGTTCAGTCTTAAATGTCAGTCTTAAAGGACGATTGGATACGGCGAATAGCGGGGAGGTTTCTCAAGACTTATTAGGCTCCCTGAATGGCGTGAAACAATTGGTGCTCGACTTTACAGATTTGGTGTATATCAGTTCGAGTGGTTTGCGTATCCTGTTGCAGTTAGTGAAACAGTTGAAGGGGCAGCAAGGGGAATTGATCGTGCGTCATGTCTCCAAGGAGATCATGGACGTGTTCAAGATGACAGGTTTTAGCAGCTTGCTTAAAATAGAGAATTAATTGGTCGTCTTTCTTCTCGCTACCTCCTGCGTGCGGTAGCGAGAAGGGGAGATGCCCATCACATGCGTGAAGATGCGGCTGAAATAGGAGGCATCCTCGAAGCCTAACCGGGTGGCGATCTCGCTCAGCTTAAGGTCGGACAACTCGATATACTCGCACGCCTTTTGGATTTTGAGGCGTATATAATAATGTATAGGGGAGACACCCGTCTCTTTCCGGAAGAGCGCCGAGAAATGGGAGGGTGAATATTTAAAATAGGTAGCCAGCTCCTCCAAGGTGAGGTTTTGGTGAATGTTCTCATTCATATAATGGGTCACTTTGGCGATGAAGGGATATTCCTTCTGCGTGGGTATCGCGGAGTGGCGAAATTGCTCGATATACATAAATGAGGCCAAGAACTGATGAAGGCACATCGAGGCGTAGATCATATATTCCTTAATATAACCCATCGCAAAACAATTCAGGATTTCCTCAAATAAGTGGAGTCGATATTGGAGACGGGAGTAATCACCCGGAAGGATCTCGACGGGGCCTGGCCGTTGAGGCAGAAAGCATTTGGCTAAATCCCCCTCGAAATGGAGCCAATAGATGGTCCAAGGATTATCCTCGTCCGCGCCGAATGCGTAGGGCACATGAGGCGGAATCAGGATGTATTGGTTGCGGTGGACGGCAAAAGTCTTTCCTTGGATGCTGTACCAACCTTCACCTTCGGTACAATAGATCAGCATGGCGTAATTCGTACCCTCGTTCTTCTGCACATAATGATACTTGACACGGGGAAAATAGCCTATCTTGCGCACATAGAGTGGAGCGATAAGCGGCTCCTTGCGATAGTCTTCCAATAACTTTTCGGGCATGGAAACCAAGCGTTCGCCTTTGAATCCTTCCTTGATCTTTGCCATGGTATATAATCGTAAGATTGTACAAGTAAATCGGAACAAATGTAGCATTCTTTTTGGATATGAAGGGCTACTTTCGCGATGAATTCAACGAAGGATAAGAAAATGAGGAAAAGCAATTACGATAAGTTTCCCGCCACGCCCACAGAGGGAAGGTTGTGGAAAGGCTGGGAGGCCATCTTGACACAGTGGGCTGCAGTGCGTGCTGAGCAAGGTGAGGCACGACAGGTTTGGGTCGTGGAGTGTTATCAAGGCGTGCACATGGAGTCGCTGCGGGCGGCCTTGGAGCGGTTGGCCCCGGATCGCCTGATCGAATCTGACACCCTTTTCAAATCTGCGGAGGAGATCGAGCGGATGACCTATCCCTATGTCACCGATGACCGGCTCTTTGGTTATCGGGCACGTTTCACCTATGCGGATTTCTTTGATCAGGAACGGCTGGCGGCTTGCCGCAAGGCCTTGAAAGAGGAGCAGGGTTGGACCATTCTCTTTGGCCATGGCGCGGCGGAGGTAGTGGCAGAGCCCGGTTTGCTCGTCTATGTCGATATGGCTCGCTGGGAGATCCAGCTACGCAGTCGTCGGGGTGAGATCGAGGGCTTGGGCGTGCATAACCGGCAGGAACCGCCCTCGGCGCATTATAAACGGGGTTATTTCGTGGATTGGCAGGTGTGCGACCGCTTGAAGAAGCGACTTTTGCCGAAGGTGGATTATTGGTTAGACACGCATCAGGAGGAGGCTCCGAAGCTGATCGAGGGAGAGACCCTGTTGCGTGGTTTGCGGCAGACGGCACATCGTCCCTTCCGTGTGGTGCCCTTCTTTGACCCGGCTCCATGGGGTGGGCAGTGGATGAAACAGGTATGTGGCTTGGATCCGGAACCCGCGAACTATGGGTGGTGTTTCGACTGCGTACCGGAGGAGAACAGCCTGTATCTCTCCGTGCAGGGAGAGCTGTTTGAGATTCCTTCCAATGATTTGGTCTTTGCGGAGACCCGTGCGCTGCTGGGTGGTCCGGTGGAGGCACGCTTCGGACAGGATTTTCCGATTCGTTTTGATTTCTTGGACACGATGGGGGGTGGCAACCTGAGTTTACAGGTGCATCCCACCACGCAATATATTCGGGATACGTTTGGCATCCCTTACACGCAAGACGAGAGCTATTACCTGTTAGACGCAGAGGAGGGAGCAACGGTCTATTTGGGCTTGCGTGAGGGAGTCAATTCCGAGGAGATGATCGCCGCTTTGGAGGAGGCACAACGCACAGGAGAGGCTTTCGATACGGAGCGTTACGTCAATCGTTGGCCGGCAAAGCGGCATGATCACTTCTTGATCCCGGCGGGTACGATCCACTGCTCTGGTGCGGGGGCGATGGTGTTGGAGATTAGCGCTACACCGAGCATCTTCACCTTCAAGCTCTATGACTGGGGACGCTTGGGATTGGATGGACTGCCTCGTCCGATCAATATCGGACATGGATCGAAGGTGATCCAGTGGGAGCGTCAGACCAACTTCTGCCGTCAGCACTTGGTGAACCAGGTAGAGGTGATCGCCGAGGGCGAGGGTTGGCGTGAGGAACGCACGGGCTTGCATGAGAATGAGTTTATCGAGACCCGTCGCCATTGGTTCACAGAGAAGGTAGAGCATGACACGGATGGAGGTGTGCAGGTGCTGAACGTGATCAAAGGTGATGAGCTGATCGTGGAGAGTCCTACGGATGCTTTCGAGCCATTCGTGGTGCATTATGCGGAGACCTTTATTATTCCTGCCTCGGTGGGTGCCTACACGATTCGTCCTTATGGTACGTCAGTGGGTAAGTATTGTGGCACGATCAAGGCGTATGTCCGTTTTCGTTCATAAACCCAATCGGAGGAGCGTATGAGAGATTATAGAGCCGATCAACGAGTGGTGATGACGTTGGATGCCGGAGGTACGAATTTTGTCTTCTCGGCGATGCGGGGAGGAGAGGAGATCGTAGAGCCTGTGCATCAGTCTGCCTGTGTAGATTCGCAGTCACGCTGTTTGGCGCAGATCGCAGCAGGATTTCGGGCGGTGAAAGCTCAGTTACAGGAGGAACCCGTGGCAATTAGTTTTGCCTTCCCCGGTCCGGCGGATTATCCAGCGGGTATCATTGGCGACCTGCCCAACTTCCCCGCTTTCCGTGGGGGTGTGGCGTTAGGACCCTTCTTGGAGGAGCAGTTTGGGCTGCCCGTCTTTATCCAGAATGATGGGGCCCTGTTTGCCTATGGTGAAGCGTTGGCGGGAGCGTTGCCAGCGGTGAATGCCCGTTTGGCAGAGGCCGGGAGTGCGAAACGTTATCGCAACCTGTTAGGAGTGACCTTGGGCACGGGGTTTGGCGGAGGTGTCGTGATCAATGGTGAGTTGTTGATAGGCGACAATGCGACGGGCGGTTGCGTTTGGTGTTTCCGCAATAAGAAATACCCGGCTATGATTGCCGAGGAGAGTGTCAGCATCCGGGCGGTGAAGCGGGTTTATCGAGAGCTGTCGGGCGACACGACAGCGTTGACCCCGAAAGAGATCTTCGAGATTGCCGAGGGGTTGCGTCCGGGAAATCAGTTGGCAGCTCAGCAAGCCTTCGCTGAGTTGGGCGAGATGGCGGGCGATGCGATTGCTATGGCTATTACATTGGTCGATGGTTTGGTGGTGATTGGTGGCGGCCTCTCCGGTGCGGCGAAATATATCTTGCCTGCGCTGTTGAGAGAGCTGAATGGCGAGACCGGCATGATGGATGGCAACCGCTTCCCTCGTCTTCAGATGCGTGCCTATAACCTGGAGGAACCGACCGAGTTCGCTGCGTTTGCCGCAGGAGAGCCGGTGATGCTTGCGGTGGAGGGCTCTTTGCGAAAGGTAGGCTATGATGCCCGCAAGCGCATCGGCGTGGTGTGCAGTCGGCAGGGAGCGAGCCGTTCCATTGCGATGGGAGCTTATGTGTATGCGTTAAATCATTTATCAGAAAAACAATGAGAGTATTGTATTATTTTCCTTTTTGTAGTTTACTTGGTATGTTGTTAGGGCTGTTCGCTTGTGACGGAGGCCCTCAGCAAATGGAGCTGGAGCCGTTGGGACAGTATGTTGAGCCCCGTATAGGTACGGCACATTGCCGTTGGTTCCATTTCACGCCGGGAGCCATGCCGTTTGGCATGGCTAAACCGGCTCCTTCCACCAATGGTCATATTGGGAATAAATGGGGATGGGAGGCAACCGGTTATGATTATCGGGATCAGTCCATCGAGGGATTCCCTTGTTTGCATGAGTTTCAGGTAGGTGGTATTGTGTTGATGCCTACGGAGGGTGTGTTGAAGACGGTTCCCGGTGCGGTTAACGACACTACTGGTGTGGGTTATCGTTCTCGTTTTGACCATGCGGAGGAGGTCGCTATTCCGGGTTATTATGCGGTCGATTTGCGAGATTATGGCATCCATGCCGAACTGACCGCTACACCACGTGTGGCCTTTCAGCGTTACACTTTCCCGGCTTCGGAAGAGAGCCATATCTTGTTTGATATCGGTAATCGGCAAGGCGAGAGCGGTGCGACAGTGGATGCGGAGGTACGTTTGACCGAAGAGGGACTGGTGGAAGGCTGGGTGATCACTGAGCCGGAATATGTGAAGAAATATGAGCCGGGAAGCCAGGTGCCGCTCTACTTCTCGGCGCAATTGGACAAGCAGCCCACCGGTTATGGCACCTTCCATGGCGAGCAGGTGGAGGCTGGGCAGTCGGTGGCAACTGGTGTAGGAGCCGGACTCTATTTGACCTTCTCGACCGCTGAGCAGGAGTCAATCACGGCGAAGGTGGGACTTTCCTATACTTCCGTGGCGAACGCACGCCTGAATCGAGAGACGGAGGCTACTTCCTGTTCGTTCGACGAGGCCAAGAAGCAGGCTGTCCAGACTTGGGAAGACTATCTGGGCCGCATCCGGGTGGAGACGGCTAATCGTGCGGATAAATTGAAATTCTATACCGGTCTTTATCATGCGCTGTTGGGACGTGGCTTGGCGAGCGATGTGAATGGAGCCTATCCGAAACACAATGGCGAGATCGGCCAGATCCCGATGAAGGAGGGAAAGCCTGCCTTCTCATTCTATAACTCCGATGCGGCATGGGGTGCGCAGTGGAACCTGTCGCAGCTTTGGGCGTTGGCCTATCCAGAATATTTGAGTGACTATATTAGTACGCATCTGCAGGTCTATAAGGATGGTGGCTGGTTAGCCGATGGTATCGCCAACAGCCGCTATGTCTCCGGGGTGGGCACAAACTTGTTGAGTACGATTATCGTAGGAGCCTATCAGTGTGGTATTCGTGATTTCGATCTGGAAACCGCTTATGCGGCCTGCTTAAAGAATGAGTTGGACGGTGAGGATCGCCCCTTGGGTGCCGGTAAGGTCGATACCCGCTATTTCGTGGAGAAGGGCTATGTGCCCCATGTGGATAATGGCGAGGGCTATGACGAGGCATTCCGTTTCTCCGCATCGCACACGCTGGAGTACTCCTTCAGTGCCTGGGCGGTGGCGCAGTGGGCGAAGCTGCGAGGCGATGAGGCCAACTATGCGAAACTGATGGATCTCTCGAAAGGCTGGGAGCGGCTGTATGACCCCGTCTCCAACTTCATCCATCCGAAGCAGGCGGATGGCTCATTCATTCCCAACTTTAATCCGATGGAGGTGTGGCGTGGTTTCCAGGAGGGTAATGCTTGGCAGTACACCTTCTATGTGCCGCATGATCCGCAAGGATTGATCGACAAGGTGGGTGTGGATGTGTTCAACGCACGCTTAGATAGTATCTTCACGGTTTCGAGGGAGTTGATCTTCAGTGGTGGACAGCAGGTCGATGCTTTCGCCGGTTTGCAGACATTGTATAACCATGGCAACCAGCCCTGTTTGCATATCTCTTGGCTCTTCAATGAGGCAGGCCGTCCCTCGCTGACGCAGCATTGGGTACGTGCTATTCTTAATGAATTCTATGGAACGGATGGTATCCATGGCTATGGTTACGGACAGGACGAGGATCAAGGTCAGTTAGGAGCTTGGTATGTGATGGCCTCCTTGGGCTTATTCGACATCAAGGGCTTGACGGCTACCGATCCCACGATGGGCATCGCTCGTCCGCTTTTCGATAAGGTGACGATCCAGCTGAGTGATCGGTATTATACAGGGAAGGAGTTCATCATCGAGACGCGGGGCAACATGCCGGAGAACGATTATGTGGAGACCATTCAATTGGATGGTCAGCGATGGACAGACACGCATATTCCCTTCTCGAAGATCGTGCAGGGCGGACGTTTGGAAATGGAGTTAGGCACGCAACCCAACGATGATTATGCGAAGTAAGACAACTGGATCAGTGCTGTTTCCCATCCTGTTCGGCTTCTTTGTGATGGGATTTGTGGATGTCGTGGGCATTGCGACCAACTACGTGAAGCAGGACTTTGCGCTTTCCGACACGTTGGCGAATCTGCTGCCGATGATGGTGTTCCTTTGGTTTGCCCTCTTCTCTATCCCTGCCGGTATCTGGATGGGACGCTGGGGAAGGCGTAACACGGTGTTGGTGGCGATGGGCTTCACCTTGGTGGCGATGCTGATGCCCTTATGGATCTATCGCTTCGATTGCCTCCTGCTGGCCTTTGCCTTGTTAGGTATCGGCAATACGATCTTGCAAGTCTCCCTGAATCCGATGGTGGCAGCGGTGGTGCGACCGGATCGGATGACCAGTGTGTTGACTGCCGGGCAGTTTCTCAAGGCGATAGCCTCTTTTTTAGGACCGATATTGGCTGCGTTTGCCTCTTCCTATGGGGAAGATTGGAAAGGCGTGTTTTGGGTGTATGCGCTAACCACTTTGTTGGCGATGGTTTGGGTGGGTTGGAGCATCCCCTCCAAAGAGCCAGAGGAGGAGCGAGGCACCAGCTTCGCTTCTATCTGGTCTCTATGCCAGCAAAAGGAGATTCTCTTGCTATTAATCGGTATTGTCTGCATCGTAGGCATCGACGTGGGATTGAATACCTCTATCCCGAAGCTGTTGATGGATCGATTGGCGATGCCTTTGGAGGAGGCGGGTTTAGGTAGTAGCCTCTATTTTGCGGCACGTACGGCTGGATCTTTCTTGGGAGCGATCGTGTTGGCTCGCTGTGCCTCTCGTTTGTTCTTGCGTGTGAGCATGGCCATAGCTTTGGTGGCTTTTGTGGCTTTGTTGTTGGCGAATAGCCTTGCGGCGATCGCTGTGCTGATTGTTTGCGTCGGGTTGGCCTGCTCGAATGTTTTCTCTATCCTCTTTGGCTTTGCTTTGGCGGAGGTGCCGACAAGACAGAATGAGGTGTCAGCCTTGATGATTATGGGTGTATCGGGAGGTGCGCTGTTGACCCCGTTGATGGGGTTGGTGGCCGACCAGTTTGGTCAGGTGGCGGCGTTCGGCCTCTTGGGTGTTTGTTTAGTCTATATTGGATGGATTGCGATACGAATTAAAACAAAATAAATGATGAGAAAAGGTAAGTTTTTGGTGGTTGGTCTGGCTTTCCTTTTAGGGATAGGAGCAGCGTATGGTGCAGGCATGACGGATGTGAAAAGCCGGGTGTTACCTGCGGTGTATAAATCGAAAACAGGGCTGACGCAGAAGGTGGAGATCTCGGTGAAACATGAGGGGAATCCTACGTCGGTGACCATTCGATTGGGAGAACAGAGTCAGAAGGCTCGGTTGCAGCCGGGCGATAATACCTTCTATGTGGAGGTGCCGGCGGTGGAAAGCACGCAGGCGTTGCCTTTGACGCTGACTGCCGGCAAGGAGCAGCAACAGGCGACAGTGCAGGTGGCTCCGGTGCGTCATTGGCAGGTGAATTTCGTGCAGCACACGCATACCGATATCGGCTATACCCGCTCGCAGATGGAGATCTTGCAGGAGCAGCTGCGTTACATTGACTATGCGTTGGACTATTGTGACTTGACGGATGACTATCCAGAGGCGGCTCAGTTCCGTTGGACCTGCGAGACAGCTTGGGCGGTCAGCGAGTATTTGAAATGCCGTCCAGCGACGCAGATCGAGCGCCTGAAGAAGCGGGTGAAAGAGGGACGCATCGAGTTGGCGACTATGTATCTCAACTTCGATGAGCTGCCCGATGAGCAAACCCTCGCCGCTTCGTTGGCTCCGTTGAAACAGTTCCGTGACTTAGGCATGCGTGCCGAGTTGGCCATGCAAAACGACGTGAACGGTATCGGCTGGTGTTTCAGTGAGTTCTTTGCCGATGCCGGCGTGAAGTATGTCAACATGGGTACGCATGGCCACCGCGCCTTGATCTGCTTCGACCAGCCGACCCTCTTCTGGTGGCAATCGCCCTCTGGCAAGAAGGTGTTGACCTATCGGGCAGAACATTACCACTATGGCAATTTCCTGGGCATTGAGAAGGATGATTTCGAGAGCTTCGAGCAGAAGGTGCTTAACTACCTCGGCGAGTTAGAGGCGAAACGCTATCCCTATGACATCTGCGCCTTGCAGCACTCTGGCTACCTGACCGACAATGCGCCTCCTTCGACCAAGAGCTGCGAGATGGTACGTCGTTGGAACGAAAAGTATGCCTGGCCAAAGTTGCGCTCAGCGGTAGCGACTGAGTTTTTCAAGACGGTGGAGCAGGAGTATGCCGATAAGATCCAGACGATCCGTGGCGCATGGCCCGATTGGTGGACTGATGGCTTTGGATCTGGTGCCCGTGAGGCGGCGGTTTCCCGTGTGACACATTCGGATATTATCGCCAATCAAGCGGGTCTGACCTTTGCGCAGATGTTGGGTGCTCAACTACCAGCTTCTACACAAGCGCAGATCAATAAGGCGAACAATGCCCTGCTCTTCTACGACGAGCATACCTTCGGCTACAGTGAGAGCGTGCGCGACGCTTACGGCCTGGAGACATGGGAGCAACGCTCCTTGAAGCAATCCTATGCGTGGGAAGCCTATCGGCATGTCGGTTTGTTGGGGGAGACAACGATGGGTCTGTTGCAAACCTTCACGCCAAAGGCTGAGTGCCCTTCGATCGTGGTTTATAATACGTTGAACTGGACATATAGCGGTTTAGCGAAAGCCTATATCGACCATCAGATCCTGCCAAGAGACAAGGCCTTCGAGATTGTGGATGCGCAGGGCAATCCCGTGCCGGCTCAGCCGGGTGAGGTACGTTCTGACGGTACCTATTGGAATATCTATGCGAAGGATGTACCTGCTTTGGGTTTCACCCGCTATTATATAAAGGTAAAGGATGCGCCACGCCCTGAGATTGTCCGTGCCGATAAGTTGGCAGACAAGCATGTGGAAAATGATTGGTACGCGATTGACTTCAACCCCTCGAAGGGGACGATCAAGCAACTCTACGATAAAGAGCTGGGCAAGAACTTGCTGAGCGAGCAGCCGGAGTGGGAGATGGGTGAGTTCATCTATGAGATCATTGACAGCCGTCATCCGATGGAGCTTTACAAGGCACCGCAGTTCCTGCGCCGTCGCCCGGAGAAGATGCGTTTCGAGCGTTATGAACAGGGGGCTATCTGGGACACCTACCGTTTCCGTGGCGAGACCGTAGCTGGTCGTGAGCCGAACAATTTGATGGTGGAGTTCCGGGTCTATAACGTGGAGAAGAAGATTGAGGTGGTCTATCGCTTGCGTAAGAAGGCGGTGACTGACCCGGAGGCGGTTTATGTGGCTTTCCCCTACGAGGTAGCACAGGGTAAGATTCATTTGGATGTGCCGGGTGGTACGATCGAGGCTGGTGTAGATCAGATCAAAGGCTCGTCTAACGATTGGTACACCGTCCAGAACTTTGCGACGGCTCGAAATGGGGAGTCACAAATCGTGATGGGTAGTCAAGAGATCCCTTTGATGCAGTTTGGTGCGATTAACACCGGTCGTTATGAGGCAGGTGCTGTACCTCAGAGCACGCACATGTATTCCTGGCCGATGAACAACTATTGGGTGACCAATTTCAACGCCGATCAGATGGGTACGATCCAGTGGAGCTACTTCATCAACTCTTCTGCAGATAACTCCATCGCCTATGCGACCCGTTTCGCTTGGTCGAACCGCATCCCCTTCTTGACCCGTGTGTTGCCTGCAGGTCAGGCTTCAGACAAGGTGACGGAGACCTCGGCTTCGCTGTTCCGCATCGTACCGGATAACCTGTTGTTAGTGAACATGCGCCCAGTGGAGGGGGAGAATGCGGCAATGCTCCAGCTGCGCGAGATCGGTGGCAAAGCCGTGCGCTTCGCTGTGGAACCAGGCAAGGTCGCTCCAAAGCGGTTGCAGGCTTGCGACGTGGTTGGTTCGCCCATCGGCGACGCTTCTGCCCTCGACTTCAAGCCGTGGGAGAATAAGTTTATCAAGATCAGTTGGTAGATGCTTGCTGAGTAGGAGGCACAGCCTAAATAGATACGAAACCTTTAGGTGATTGGATTAGTTGGCTGTTGCCTCTTCTCAAACGTATCTTAGTTGGCTTGTTGCCTCCTCTCAAACGTATCGACAATGAGGGTGAGCGCCCCATCGCCGGTAACGTTGCAGGCGGTACCGAAGCTATCTTGGAGGGCGAAGATGGTGAGCAAGAGGGCGGTTCCTGCCTCATCAAAACCTAAGATGGCAATGATCAATCCCAAGGAGGCGAGCACGGTGCCACCCGGTACACCCGGTGCGCCGATGGCGAAGAGCCCCAGCAAGGTAATGAATACGGCCATTGTCGTAGGATCTGGCAGGCAGCCATAAAGCACTTGCGAGACGGTCATCACGAAGAAGGTCTCTGTCAAGATCGAGCCGCAGAGGTGGATGTTGGCAAAAAGAGGTATGGTGACGTCAATAACCTCTTTGCGCAACAGGGAACTGCGACCTGCGCACTTCAAGGCCGTTCCCAAGGTGGCAGCGGAGGACATGGTGCCTAAGGCCGTCAGATAAGCGGGTCCATAGTTGCGTAATACCTGCCAGCCGTTCTTGCGAGCATAGAAGGAGGCAAGGCCATACAAGAGCATCAACCAGAGGTAATGGCAGAGAATGACCACCACCAAGACGGACAGGAAGATAGGCAATTGTCTTGTCAGTGCTCCCTCATAACTCAGCACACAGAAGTTGGCCGCAATGAAAAGGGGGAGGAGTGGCATTAGGATGCGCTCCACGAGGCTCAAGATCATCTGTTGGAAGGTATCCAGCAATTGCTCCATCTGCTCAGAGCGAACCCAAGCTGTGGAAAGACCGACAAAGATGGCGAGCACCAAGGCTGACATGACACTCATCACCGGTGGAATCTCGATATTGAACAGCATAGCAGGTGCCTCTCTCAATCCCTCTGTGGCGGTCTCGATGTGGAGCGAGGGGATGAGTTGATAGCCGACAATCGCACCGAATGAGGCGGCACCAACCGATGAGAGATAGGCGATGGCGAAGGCGAAAAGCAACATCTTGGAGGCATTGCTCTTGAGCCGTGCAATGGAGGGGGCTACGAAGCCTAAGATAATCAAGGGGACAAGGAAGAAGATGACTTGGCCAGAGAGTTGCTTCACGACCATGATGGCTTTGAGCAGTGGCTCATTGACAACAAGGCCGACCAAAAGACCAATGATAACCGCAAGAAGCAGCCGTACGATAGTGTTAGAGAAGATTTTCTTCAACATGATGTTATAAATTTGGATTTATACCGTTTCTTGAGCGGCAAATATAAAGATATTATTTACTTTTGTGGAGTTATAATCATTTTTTATTTTACGAATCTTGGAATCTAATCAGAAACAAATGAAAAAGATGAAGACTTTAGGGATGATGGTCGTTGGGTTGCTCGCCGTCTCCTCGCTATCCGCCCAAACCGAGAAGGGTGATTGGGCACAGTTCGGACGTTACGCAGAGGCGAATAAGCAGGTGCAAATTCCCGCTAACGTCGTGTTCATGGGCAACTCAATCACCGATGGTTGGTGGCCGGCAGATTCGACCTTTTTTATTCAGCATAATTTCGTGGATCGAGGTATCAGCGGACAGACCACTTCGGAGATGTTAGTTCGTTTCCGTCAGGATGTAATTGATTTGCACCCGAAGACAGTCGTAATATTGGCTGGCATTAATGATATTGCACATAACAATGGTGTGATCTCCTTAGAGCATGTGTTTGGTAACTTGGTTTCTATGGCAGAGTTAGCGAAAGTGAATGGCATTCGGGTGATTTTCTGCTCCGTCTTGCCGGCTTACGATTTTCCGTGGCGTCGGGGGTTGGAACCTGCAGATAAGGTGATCCGTTTGAACGAGATGATCAAGGACTATGCGGACAAGCAGGGTTTGACCTATGTGGATTATCACTCGGCCATGAAGGATGCACGCAACGGCTTGCCTGAGAACCTCTCGAAGGATGGTGTTCACCCTACTTTAGAGGGCTATAAGATTATGGAAAAGCTGGTGTTGGAGGCGATCAGTCAATAATAATCGCAATGTGATGATAATTAAAACATAGCATAAGAAAAAAGGTCTTCATCATGAAGACCTTTTTTTGGTGATTCGCTTGGGGCTCGAACCCAAGACCCCAACATTAAAAGTGTTGTGCTCTACCTGCTGAGCTAGCGAATCATCCTGTGGACATAGCTTTTCTATGCGGGTGCAAAGATAGGTATCTTTTTCTGGGAGACAATAAAATGGTTGTTAATTTTCATGAATGTAAAGCTATTCAAGGCTGTAACGGCGGGGAGAGCAACCTACGGCAGCCTTGAAGAATTTGCCGAAGAAGGAGGCATTGGAGAAATGCAGGCGGTCGCTCACCTGTTGAACCGTGTATTTCTTGCTTTTCAACAGGGCTTTAGCCTCTAAGATCACGTAATCTTTGATCCAGTCGCCCGCATAGCGCCCACTGGTTTCACGAATCACTTGTGAGAGGTATTTGGGGGTGAGGCAGAGCTTATCGGCATAGAACTGGATGCTGCGCTCCGTCAGGTAATGCTCTTGCACCAATGCCAAGAAGCGGTCGAGCAGCTGCTTCTGTCTATTTTGAATATTTTGGGAGGATTCTTTAGTCATGTTGTTGCTGAGCCACTGGGAGCCGTTGGCCGAGAGCACCTGCATGTAGCCTCGGAGGGCCTCCCTCACGAAGCCATAGTTGGGATCTTCTACCTTCTTGCGCATCTGCTGGTAGATGAGCAGTGTCTCGTCCATCTCCTCGGAGGTGAGAGAGACGACCGCATGGTTCATCAGGTATTTTCGAAACTCGATGACAGAGCTGGCATTGAGATCAATGAAATAGTCGTTGCTGGTGAAGGCGATGAGCGCGATACTCAGGTTGGGGGTGTAGCCGATACATTCGCCAATGGAGCCTTGCGTGATGGTCATCACATGGCCGGGTGTCAGCTCATATTCCTTCAGATTGACTCGGAAACGCATGGTGCCTTCCACACAAAAGAGCAGCGTGGTGAAGTTGATTTTGAAGGGGAAAAAGGCTACATGGTTAGACTGAGCCTGCTCGGGACCAGAAAGCGTGTCGAGCAGTAGGAACTCATCCTCGTAAATCAGGGAATTACGGGTGGGTGGCAGCATAGCCAGATCCAGACTCTTAAATACGGAATGTTCGCGCATATCTTGTTGTTCTTATTGATTGATGCAATGCTTCTTTGTCGACAAAGGTACGTTTTAGATCGGAAAAATCTCTTCCTTTTGCTTAAAAAGGAGTATAATCCGACTTTTAGAATGTTTTTATGGCGTGAAAGAGTATATGGAGTAAGCGAAAAAGCCTGTTCTTTGCATCCGAATTCAATAAAGTATTATCAGAAAAATGAAAGATTTAGTATCTATTTCGGTTTTCGCGTTCCTTTTGCTTTGCGGATGTACCAAACAGCAGCAACCCACATTTACGCACAGTGTAGTGCTGACGCAACCCGTTCAAAGAGGTCTGGAAAACGAAAAATCATTCTCAGGTATTGTGGAAGAGGCGCACGAGATCAGCCTCGGGTTCAAGACTCCTGGCCAGATCAAACGGATCTTGGTGAAGGAGGGTGATCATGTCCGCCAAGGGCAGTTGATCGCTACCCTCGATGAGGTGGATTATCAATTAGGGGTGGATCAGTTGCAGATCCAGTATGATCAGTTAGATAGTGAGATGAAGCGCTTGGAGAAGCTCCATCAGAACCATAGCTTGTCAGACAACGATTATGTCAAGGCGGTAGCCGGATTGAAACAGGTCGGGGTGCAACTGCAGACCTACCGGAATAAGTTGGAATATACGCAACTGAAAGCGCCTGTCAGTGGCTATGTGCAGAGCGTGAACTTCGAGCCTGCCGAGATGGTGGATGCGGGTACGCCGATTATCAACCTGCTTGACGTGCATCGGATGGAGGTGAGCGTGAATCTCCCGGCTAATCTTTATATGATCAAGGATCGCATTAAGCAGATTGTTTGTCGCTCGCCGTTCGAGCCGGGTAAGGAGATCCCGATGAAGTTGATCAGTATCGCTCCGAAGGCGGATGGCGTGCAGCTCTATAAGATGCGTTTGACCTTCGAGAACGAGGGTGACGTGCGCCTAACGGCGGGCCAGAACATTGAGGTGAACCTGCGCGTCGCTGGCACGGATAGCCAAAACGAGGTGACTTTGACACCCCATGCCATCTTCCAAGAGCAGGAAAAGGCCTATGTATGGGTGCTGGGCGATGACTCGGCGGTGCATAAGCGGGCGGTCACGGTGGCTGGTCTTGACGAGAAGGGCAATGCCATCATCACGAACGGATTGACGGGCAACGAGCAGGTGGTGCGTGCCGGTGTGAACGCCCTGCAAGACAACGAGCAGGTGCGTGTGGTTGAAGAGCAGGTAAAGACCAACATAGGAGGATTGCTCTGATGAAGATCACGGAGTTTTTTGTCAAACGACCCACCCTGTTCTGGTCGTTGATGGTAGGCATCCTGCTGGCGGGTATTTTCGCTTTCACCCGGATGCCCAAGCTGGAGGATCCGGCGGTGGCCGTAAAGCAGGCCATGGTGATGGTGCCCTATATGGGTGCTTCGGCACATGAGGTAGAGCTGAAGGTGGCGCAGGTGATGGAGGACGAGTTGCGTACCTTGCCCGATGTGCGTAAGATTACGACGGAATGCCACGACGGAATGGCGCAGTTCACCGTGGAGTTTAACATGAGCGTACCCAATGCGGAGGTGGAGCAGCACTTTGACCAGCTGCGCCGCAAGACGCACGATGTAGAGTCGAAGTTGCCGCAAGGTTGCTACTCACCCATTGTGGTGGATGACATGATGGATGTCTATGGCATCTTCTATGCCTTCACAGGCGATGGCTATACCTATCCAGAATTATATAAGTATGCCAAGATGATCCGCCGAGAGTTACTGGCGGTGAAGGGTGTGAAACGAGTCAACCTCGTGGGTAATCGTGACGAGGTGATCAATATTACCCTTTCGAAGGAGAAGATCGCTCGCAACGGCGTGATCCCTACGCAGATCATGATGGCTTTGCAGAATGCGGGCAAGACGGTCAATGCCGGTGCCTACGAGACTGGGGGTGACAAGATACAGCTGCGGGTGAACGAGGCGATCGAGGATGAGCGGGACATTGAGAACTTGATGTTTAGCACCTTCGATGGCAAGCAGTTGCGCATTGGCGATATTGCCACCGTGGAGCGTACCTATGCGGAGCCACAGACGTATGGCTTCTTCGTGAATGGCAAACCAGCTATTGCGATCTGCTTGGCGATGCAGGCCGATGCGATCGTGCCCGACATAGGCGAGTTGGTCGATGCGAAGTTGGCAGAGACGATGCAACGGGTGCCTGCGGGTATGGAGACCGAGAAGATCTTCTTCCAGCCCGATAAGGTGACGACTGCGATCAACTCCTTTATGGTGAACTTGGTGGAGTCTGTCTTGATCGTGATCATCGCCTTAATTTTCACGATGGGCTTCCGCAGTGGATTGATCATTGGTTTTGGTTTGATATTGACCATTTCTGTCTCATTCCCAATCCTTTTGACTTTGGGTACGACCCTGCAACGTATCTCCTTGGGTGCTTTCATCATCGCCATGGGTATGCTGGTGGATAATGCGATCGTGATCATGGATGGTATCTTGGTGGATAAGCGCCGGGGTATGACCCCCGATGTCTATCTCTACCGCATCGGGCGCAACACCGCTATGCCCTTGTTGGGTGCTACGATCATCGCCGCAGCCACCTTCCTGGCCATCTATCTCTCGCCGGGTTCGACAGGTGAGTATGCGGGCGATCTCTTCTTGGTGATCTGTGTCAGTCTGCTTGCCAGCTGGGTGTTAGCCTTGGTGCAAGTGCCGATGTGCGCCAAGCAGATGTTCGCTAAGGATGCGATCATCAACAAGGAGGCTACCCCTGAGGGACAGCTAATGAACTCCCCGGTGCATCGGTTCGTGCGAGGAAGTATTTCCTTTTTGATTGGTTATAAGAAGACTACGATCACCTTGGCTTTTGTGGTGCTTTTCACCTGTTTCTTTGGCATGACGAAGGTGAAGAACCTCTTCTTCCCCGATTTTGATTACAGCCAGTTTATCGTGGAATATTGGTTGCCCTCACAATCCAGCCCTGACCGGGTGAAGCATGACCTGTTGGAAATGAGCGACTGGTTGCAAGAGAATCCGGAGGTGACCCGGGTGGCGGCCAGCATGGGTAGTGCGCCGGCACACTATTGCTTGGTGCGTCCGATGACGGCAGGTGGTAACTGCTATGGCGAGTTGATGGTGGATTGCAAAGACTATAAGACGGTGGTGGAGCAGATCCCGGCCATCCGTGACACCCTGCGTACCCGCTATCCCGATGCCTATATCCGCATTCGTAAATACAACTTCTCCATCACGACGACTCACACAGTAGAGGCCCAGTTTGCCGGTCCCGATCCAGCGGTCTTGCGCGATTTGGCCAGTCAAGCCGAGGAGGTGATGCGTCGTTGTCCTTACGTAGATCCCTATTCGGTGCAGAACAACTGGAAGCCGAAGGGTAAGACCCTTGTGGCTGATTACGTACGGCAAGATGCATTGCGTTCGGGTATCGAGCGGAGTGACGTGGGTAACGCTTTGATGGCCGCCACAGATGGTATGACTGTCGGTGTGATCAATGATCAAGATCGGTCGGTGATGATCAATCTCATGGTACGTAATGCCGATGGTACTAAGATTCAAGATCTGCGTGAGATTCCCGTCTGGAGCACGATGAATATGCACGTCACCAATGAGGACCTGCAGAGCGTGATGCGTGGCACCAAGGGGGCGGAACAGATTCAAGATGACATCTACAAAAGTGTACCTTTGGGCAACGTGACAAGTGACGTGCGCCTCTCGTGGGACGAGGAGATGGTGATCCGTGTCAACGGGCAGCGCACCATCGAGGCGGAGTGTGATCCGAATCCCTATTTAGAGGAGGCTACACCCGCCAAGGTGTTGGCTTCCATTCAGGAGGAGATCGAGCAGATCCCTCTGCCTACTGGCTATTCACTGAAATGGGTGGGAGAGATTGATACGCAAGAAGAGGCCAATGAGAATCTGCTGGGTTTCCTGCCACTTACCTTCTTCATCATTCTCTTGATCCTCTTGTTGCTGTTCAACAACTGGAAGAAAGTATTGCTGATCTTGGTTTGCTTCCCCTTCGTCTTCTGTGGCATCACCCCCTCGCTGTTAGGTTTCGGCCAGCCCTTTACCTTCATGGCCATTATCGGTATGATGGGCTTGATCGGTATGATGGTGAAGAACGCCATTGTCTTGATGGACGAGATAGGTCGTTTGCAAGAGGAGGAGCACAAAGCACCCTATGTGGCTGTGGTGGAGGCTACCGTCTCTCGTGTACGTCCCGTCTTGATGGCCTCGTTGACCACCATTATCGGTATGGTGCCTTTGTTAGGTGATCCGATGTATGGCTCTATGGCGATCTGTATCATGGGTGGTTTGGCAATGGGTACGATCATCACCTTGATCCTCTTCCCCTTGTTCTACACCGCAGCGTTCCATATCAAGAAAGAAATTTAAAAACGAAGGATTTATGAAGAAAACAACACTATTAGTGGCTGCCCTGTGCGTAGCAGCCTTTGTGCAAGGGCAGGAGCGTAAGCCGCTTTCGCTCAGCGAATGCCGCCAGTTGGCTATTACGCATAACGAGGATCTGAAACAGAGCGATAACAAGTTGAGGCAGGCGGAGTTAGACAAGGCGATCGCATTCAGCAATTACCTACCTAAGTTCGATGCCTCCGTTTCGGGTACCTATATGTTTCCAGACATGGAGATGAACGGGATGACCATGCAGTTGCATGGCATGTATTTCGCCGGAATCACGGTGACGCAACCTATCTATACCGGAGGCAAGATCATGGCGGGTAATAAATTGGCGAAAATCGGAAAGGAGGCGGCGAATGAGACACTGCGCAAGACTCGTATGCAGGTGATCGCTGATGCCGACAATGCCTATTGGAGCCTGATCGCCGTGAATTGGAAAGTACGTATGCTGGAGGCCTACAAGGCGCAAATGGATGCGTTGTACCAACAGACGGAAACCAGTGTAGATGCGGGTATGGCGACGACCAACGACCTGTTGCGTATCACGGCGAAACGGAGTGAGATCGACTATCAGCTGCAAAAGGCGAAGAATGGCGAGAACCTTTGTCGCCTTTCTCTTTGCAATGTGTTGGGATGTACGTTAGATACCGAGATCATCCCCGTCGATACGATCATCCAGGTCACCGCTCCCAGTCAGCTGGATGAGAATATCTCGCTGCGTCCGGAATTGCGCCTCTTGCAGAGCCAAGTGGATGCCGCCAAAGAGCAGATCAAGGTGACTCGGGCTGACATCTTACCTTCAGTAGCCCTGATGGGTAGCTATATGTTCTATGGCAACGAGAAGATCAAAGGTTATACGCAAGATGAGGCAGGCAACAATGTCCCCTTCACCAACAAGATTGACGATAATTTTGGTATGGTGGCCTTGACGGTCAATGTGCCATTGTTCCATTGGGGAGAGGGATTGAAAAAGATCCGCAAGGCGAAGTATGAGTTGCATAACGCGCAACTTGATCTGCAAAAGAACACCCGCTTGCTGAGTATCGAGGCTCGCCAAGCTGTGCAGAACGTGACGGACGGATATAACATGGTGGAGACAGCCCGTTTAGGCGATGAGCAGGGGCAGGAGAATCTGCGAGTAATGACGGATCGCTATCAGAATGGGCTCTGTACGTTGACTGATCTGCTTGATGCGCAAGCGCAATGGCAGCAGGCGCAAAGCAACCTGATCGAAGCGCAGACGCAATACAAGATTTACGAGACGGAATACCTGCGTGTGACCGGACGGTTGGAGTGATTTTTGTGTGTTATAGTCTTAACCTCAATGAGGGGATTGGTAAGTTTTATTTAGGCTTTACCTCGATCACCTCATTGAGGTTTGTTGTAAAACGACGGGAGAGGAAGGCGGTGCGCATACCAAAGTTGAGTAGGTCTCCCTGCGAAGCCACTCGCACCGTACCTGTACCATTCTTGCGATTGATCGCGTCAATAGCCTCTAATAACTTTATTTGCTTCGTACGATCCACCGTGTCAAACAGATGGGTCTGTACCGCTCCGGCAGGCACGAGGTCATAACAGACCACCCCCGCTTTCTTATACCAATAGATCCCTTCCTTATAATGCGCACGAAGGCCATCGAGGGCTGCCTTGATCAATTCCCGTGGGTCATTGGTGGCTACTGTCAAGCTAATGTTTTGTTGAATGACATCGCTCGATTCATCGGTGCGGAAACGGGAGGTGTAGGCGAAGACCATCAATTGCCCGGCGCAAGCCTTTCGCTCACGTAACCGACGGGCGCACTCAGCGGCGAAGTTAGCGACGGCCTCTTCTAAGATCGAATGGTCAGCAATGCCTTGATCGGCGAAGCTACGGCTGGTGCAGAGACTGCGTTGCAAAGGCAACTCCTCGGGCTCGATGCAGGGTGTTCCTCGCAGCTCTTTCCAGGTGCGCAAGCCGGTGACGGAGAATTGCCGCTGGATCCAGTCAGCGCGTCGTTGCGTGAAATCCCAGGCAGTGGTAATTCTCATTTCGGTCAATCGCTGTCGCATACGTCGTCCGATTCCCCAAACATCGCCAACCTCTAAGAGCCGGAGAGCTTTTGTTCGCCGCTCTTCGGTGTCAATCACTGCCACGCCGTGGTAACCGGGATACTGCTTGGCGAACTTGCTTGCGGCCTTTGCCAAGGTGCGAGTTGGGGCAATACCCAATGAGACCGGAATGCCGGTACCTTTTGAGACGGTTCGCACAATTGCTTGGCCATAAGCCTGTAGCCGATCGCCGTCGCCCATGCCACTGAGATTTAAAAAGCACTCATCAATCGAGTAAATATCCTGTCGGGGCGTATAGCGGCTAAGGAGAGACATCACCCGGCGACTCATGTCTCCATAGAGCGTATAGTTGCTGGAGAAGACCGCCACTCCCTCATGTTCCAACAAGTCCCGTACTTTGAAGAGTGGATCGCCCATCTTGATTCCCAGTGCCTTAGCCTCGTTACTGCGTGCGATGATACAACCGTCATTATTGGAGAGCACCACGACCGGCTTCCCTACCAGATCAGGCCGAAAGACCCGCTCGCAGGAGACGAAGAAATTGTTGCAATCCACTAAGCCGAACATCATGTGCTTAATGCCACTTATAGAGCGATTTGATCGTGTAGGTCACAACCCCCCAAATCATAAACTCATTTTCCTCTGTCACTTGGATTTTGGGATAATGGTCGTTAGCTGGGACGAGCCAGCCGCAGTGATTGGCCTCGTCATGACGGTATTCTTTCAATGTAAACTCCCCGTCGAGGAAGGCCACTACAAGATCTCCACTCTGTGCGGTGAGTGACTTGTCAATCACCACTAAATCACCATCGAAGATACCTGCGTGAACCATCGAGTCCCCATTGACACGTGCGAAGAAGGTAGTCTCCTTATGACGGACTAACTCTCTGTTTAAGTCTATGCTGTCAGTCATATATCCCTCCGCTGGCGAGGGAAATCCCGCCTTGATCCCCTCCTCCGCCAAAGGAATTGCTAAAGAGGTACGTGTATCTGCCCGAAATAGCTGTAATGTTGTCTCCTTTTTCATAATAAGTGTATTAAGCCATTGGTTTGAAACTGTTTAGTACTTCTTAAATGTATAGGTCTTGCCTTCACCGGAGAGTGTCAGGCGGCTACCGGTGGATTCCTCTATCTGGAAGGTACGCTTGGGGGAGCTCCAGTCGGTGAGGGGAAGGAAGTCTTTGATGGTGATGAAATAGGAGACAAGCTCTAACTCCAGGTGCTGATCATCGACCAGGGTCTTGTAGCCATACATATTGCGGACGCTATCTATGGCGGGCACATAGACCTGATACTCAAAAAGGGAGTTTTGGAAGTTATACCATACCGTATCTACCGTTTCGATCTGCCCGTTTTGCTCCACCGTCTTCAACTGCCATTTGCCTTCTAACTGACGCTCCAATGAATCACCGCAAGCGATCAAACTCAGTAAGCCGCCGCAGAGGGCGATCATCTGTTTATGCTTTCTCATGCTGCATCTCCTCCTGTTCTTTCGCTGTGGTGAAATTTCGTTGTTCATCAATGATGTATTCGGGTCTCGCCTTGATCTCATCGAACAGGATACCTACATATTGTCCCAACACACCTACGGTCAGCAGCTGCACGCCGCCAAAGAAGATGATGGAGGTCATGATGGAGGTCCAACCCACCTCAGCGTTGCTGAATCCATAAATCTTGCCCAACGTGAACCAGATGGCCAACACGATACCGACCAAGACGGAGATGAAGCCTAACCCCGTGGCTAACCGCAGTGGCTTCTTGGAGAAATAGAGCATGGCGTTGGAGGCAAAAGAAACCATCTTGCCAATGGGATATTTGGTCTCGCCGGCGATGCGTGCCTCTCGCTCGTAATAGAAAGGGACTTGGTGGAACCCTACCCAGCTGATCAGGCCGCGAATGTATTTGCCTCGCTCATGAAACCGGTTGAAGGCCGCGATCACCTTTCTGTCGATCAATCGGAAATCACCCGTGTCTAACGGGAAATGCACCTCACTCATGCGATTCATGACCCGATAGAAGGCTTTCGCCGTGAAGAGTTTGAAGAAGCTCTCACCGGCGCGTGAGCGACGTACACAATAGACAACGTTGGCCTGTTCTCGAGCCTGTGTCTCTAATAAATCGGGAATAAGCTCAGGAGGATCTTGCATGTCGGCATCAATAATTACCGCTAAATCGGCATCGCAATGGTTGATCCCTGCTGTCACGGCTGGCTGATGGCCGAAGTTTCGAGAGAAATGGAGCACCTTCACTTCTGGATCGACCGCAGCAATACTGTCTAAGAGATGACGGGTCTGGTCAATACTTCCATCATTGATGTAGATGATCTCTGTCTGTTGCGGCAGCCGATCCAGGACAGTGCGTGTCCGGCGGTACGACTCTTTGATGACGGCCTCCTCGTTGTAGCAAGGCACGATGACGGCTACTTTTTGCTGAAAAGATTTCTCTTTCATGATTTGCTCATTGCTCATTCCATGCTCCTTTCCGTGTGCCGTCACACCCTAAATGTATAAAACTTGCTCATCAAGAAATTCAAGACCGTGTAAAACGCCATGCCTAAGAGGTGATTGTAATAATGATCAATGCTCAGTTGGGCATTCAGCACCATGACTACCACGTATTGCAGCACGTAACAGATCGCAAATGCAATGGCAAAACGTATTGCGCTTTTACCCCATCCGGCCTCGCTGCCTTTGAAGGTCCATTGCTTGTTCCAGACGAAACTGTTCAGTAATCCGGCCACATACCCCGTGAAGTTTGACAAACCCTCACGGCACCCTAAGAGTTTCATCATCACAAAGATCACGATCATGGTGATCAATGTGTTGCTGAGTCCTACGACTCCATATTTAATTGCTTGCTTCAGTGCTTTCATTTTGTTGTCTTTCTATCTCTTGAAGAATCTCTTCCTCTGATATTTCTTGTACATTCGAGATCGTGAGGCCATGCTGCAAGAAATCGCCAAACTCGTTGCATCCATTGAGTATCTTGTCAAAAATAGCTTGGACATCCGCCTTGACTGGTAGCAAACAGAGTAATCGGACATATTGATCCTTGATTTCTAACCGCTCAATCTCACAATCGGCATGGGAGAAATGGAAGGTTATCTCATCTTCGATGGTTTGGCGTTGGAAAGGCAGGAAGGAGGTAGTACCTTTTGCATACAGCACGATGCTAAAGCGTAACTTCTGTCCCTTGCCACCCAATGCGGTAGCTATGTAAATCTGTTTTTCGTCGGAGAGTTCTGTCTCTAACGCCAGCCGACATTCCATGAGAGCCATAGCAGCCCAATCAGCTACTTCCGGATCTGGATTTGCTATATAGGATTGCAATAGACGAAAGGCTTTGACTGAATGAGAAATGGCTAAGAGAGAAAGCAAACGGCGTTTCTCCGCTTTCCCAGTTCTTTCTGTTCCCTCCTTCTCCTCGTCTTGCAACGCAGCAAAAATCTCATCCACTCGTTCGTCTTCGAAAGGGAGTGGGGAGGGTTGCTCTCGCTTCAGCTTGTCCGAAAACTTAAAGTAAGCGACTTGCCTTTGCACCGGGACTCGCTGCTCAAGAATATGGAAATTCCCTTGCAGGTCTTGCAGTGAATTGGCAAACTTCCTCATCAAATCATTACTATCAGGTTTAGAATTGCTCACGGTTATGTGCTTAAACAAAAAATTCAGAAACTATGCAAAGGTAATGCTTTTCTTGGGAAAATGTGTATCTTCGCACACAAATCAATATCGAATATGAAATTGACACTTCCCAAAAGAATAGATGGAGCTGATCCCGTTACGCTCGACGCAAAGGTGTGGGTCGTAATTGGTACGAATGGTGCGGGAAAGAGCTCTTTCGGTCGTGACTTGATGGAGCGTT
This sequence comes from Parabacteroides distasonis, assembly GCA_021531385.1. Lineage (GTDB taxonomy): Bacteria > Bacteroidota > Bacteroidia > Bacteroidales > Tannerellaceae > Parabacteroides > Parabacteroides distasonis_C. The sequence continues at coordinate 95,541 of JAFBIR010000005.1, forward strand.
ATGCTCCGAATGTCAGGATGATCTCCGGATTGCGTGCGCTTTTTATTTCCAGCGATGATGAGAAACCCGATCCGAATGAGGATGAGCCTACACGTTTGCGTAAGCTGTTAGAACGTAGGATGTTGATGCCTCGTCTTTCGGATTATGAGAAACTGATACTTCGCTTGCAGATGGAGGAGTTTGAGGCGGCTGTCGAGTTTAAGGAGGCGGCCAAGACGGATGCGAATGTGTGCCTTCCTCGTACCAAGATGGATGTGATCCAGGAGGTGTGGGAGCGTATGTTCCCGCATAACCGATTGATTCGGAAAAGGGGATTCATTGAATTGATCTCGACAGGGAAGGAGAGTGGCTCTTATACGGCGGGTCGAATGAGTGATAGTGAGAAGTTGGTGTTCTATTTGTTGGGTGCTGCGCTTTCCGCGGAGCCGAACGCCTTGCTGATCGTGGAGGAGCCTGAGACGTTGCTGCATAATTCCATCAAGCATCAGTTGTGGAATGAGATTGAGGCATTGCGCGCTGATTGCACTTTTGTCTATTTGACACATGATATTGATTTCGCCACGGCTCGTCCTGAGGGGCAGCGTGTTTGGATCCGTGCCTATGATGCGGATGCTCAGCTTTGGGATTATGCCTTGATTGAACGAGACGAGAGCCTGCCGGATGAGCTTTATATGGAGGTGTTGGGCTCACGCAAGCCGATTCTTTTTATCGAAGGAACAGACACCAATAGCATAGACAGCAAGCTTTATCCTTTCATTTTCCCGGATTATTTGGTGAAGCCAATGGGAGGATGCCAAAAGGTGATCGAGACCACTAAGGCCTTTGGCCAGCTCAAGGATTTTCACATGCTGGATAGCCGGGGTATCGTGGATCGGGATCGCCGTACGGTGGAGGAGATTGCCTATTTGCGTCAACAGCATATCTATGTGCCGGAGGTGGCGGAGGTGGAGAACCTCTTGATGCTGGAGCCGGTGATTAAGGTGGTTGCTGCTCGGCTGATGAAAAATCCGGAAGAGGTCTTTGGCTTGGTGAAGGAGAATGTGATCCGTCTGTTTGAGAAAGAGCTGGATGCGCAGGTGATACTCCATGCGAAGCATCAAGTGCGTAAACGTCTGGAACTGACCGTTGACCGGAAGATCTCGACCATGGAGCAATTGGCCGACCATGTGGAGCGAATCCGCCAACAGATTCATGTGGAGCATATCTACCAACAGATCAAGGCGAAGTTCCAAGCTTTGATTGATAAGCAAGACTATGCGGGCATCTTGCGCGTGTATAACCAAAAGGGAATGTTACCGCAGAGCAGGCTGTGTGCGATATGTGGTATCAGCAACAAGGAGAGCTATCTGAATCTGATCCTTTCCATCTTGAAAGAGAGCCAATCTGATGCGGAAGCCATTCGTCATGCGATACAACAAGCCTTGGGTGCCGCTTGAATTTTCTGTGGCAAAATATGGAGAAAGTCCGTAAAAAGTCGTTCTTTTGTAGTCGTTTTTTTGAGCTAATAGTTATTGAGATTTTATGCGAACACCTACACTTCAATATCTTTACCTGCAGAAGCCGGTAACGCTGATTATAATTATTTGTCTGCTTTCTGTCTTGCCATGGATTGGTATGGGCGAATTTTCCACGAAGGGAGAGCCGCGCGAGGCTGCCGTGGCCATCTCTATGTTGGAGAGTGGAAATTGGGTGCTGCCTCAGACCTATGCGGATGAGTTCGCTTTTAAGCCGCCTATGGCCCACTGGTTGATGGCGATCTGCTCGCTGCCAGGAGGAGCCGTGACGGAGTTTTCCTCTCGTCTGCCTTCTGCGGTATCTTTTGTGGTGTTGATGGGCTTTGTATTGGTCTTTTTCGGCCGAAGGATTGCCCGCTTCCATGAGGCGTTTATCGCTACTTTGCTACTGATTACCAGCGTGGAGATACATCGGGCGGCGATGACGACCCGAGTGGATATGTTGCTGACTACCTTTATGGTATTAGGGCTTTTCCAGCTGTATAGATGGGAGGAAAAGCTGGAGTTGAAAGGATTGCCCATTATGATCCCGCTTTTGTTAGGATGTGCGGTGCTGACTAAAGGACCGGTGGGCATTGTCTTGCCGCTTTTTGTCTTTACTGTCTATCTTTTAATGTTGGGTAAATATGCTTATTCGACTATTTTTAAGGTGGTTTTTTATGCTGGCCTTTCCTCAATCTTTCTTCCCTCCTTGTGGTATATCGCTGCTTGGCAACAGGGTGGAGCTGCTTTCATAGACTTGGTGTTGGCGGAGAATTTCGGACGTTTCTTTCATCTGAGTGCGGAGGCTATCCCTTATGAATTGGGTCATGAGAATGGCGTGTGGTATAATTTTGCCACCCTTGCTGCCGGGTTTGCGCCCTGGACGCTCTTTTTCTTCTTCTCGTTGTTTGGCGTGAATAAGATCAGCTGTCCTGAGCGTCCCTTCAAGCAATTCCTCGCAGGTATATGGCAACATATCCGAGGCATGGAGAAGGTTCGCCTATTTAGCTTAGTGGCATTGGTCTGCATCCTGTTCTTCTATTCGATCCCTTCCAGTAAGCGAAGTGTCTATCTGATGCCTGCCTATCCTTTTATCTCGCTTTTCTTGGCGCAGTATGCCCTCTATATCACGGAGTATCGTACCCGTTGCACGCGCTTCTTTGCGGCGGTGTTGACAGCCTTGGTCACAGTGCTTTTGATCGGTTGCCTCTTGGTGATGGTTGGAGCCATTGATCCCGTGCGTATGGTGGAGGCTTACACCCAGAAGGAGAGTGTGCTTTATGCCGTTCAATTGGTAGCTGATCGGTTGGCGCATCCCAGCCTGTTGACCTGGTGCATTGTCGATGTGAATGTCTTGGCACTGTTGACCCTCTATTATCAGCTTTTCAAGAAGATCAATATCAAGATGCTGTATGCGACGATTCTTCTTACCTTCACGGTGAACTTCTTGGTGGATGGCGTGGTTATGCCTTCCTATCGCAAGGGACATTCCGCCAAAGCATTCGCGGAGCAGATCCGGCAATCCTATCCGGATAGCCAGGGGAACCTGTATGTGGTCAATGACCTGCGCCATTTCCGTAATCTTTACGGATTGAACTTCTACATGGGCAATAGCTTCCTTGATCTGGATCATGCGCAGCCAAAAGCGGGTTATTTTGTCGTGGCAGAGAAAGACATGGAGCAAATCAAGGCACGCTATGCGGATAGATACGCTTTTCAGTTACTGACAGAGACTTCCCATCCGTTGGATGAGTTGCGTCAACGTATCCAGCTTTACTCCTTCCAAGGGCGTTAGTTTTCATAGCTATAGGCTTTTCTTTGTGTGTGGTTGAAAAATGTGGGGTCAAATATGCGGAGTCTCACGAAAAGTGGTTACTTTTGTCGAGATAAATAAGTAAAAACTTTAAAAACTCTTATAGCATGTTGACACAACTTATCAACGGTAAGATTCTGACACCTCAGGGTTGGTTGAAAGATGGCTCTGTATTGATCTCAGATGGCAAAATTTTGGAAGTGACCAATTGTGATTTGGCGGTGGTAGGTGCCACACTGATCGACGCAAAAGGTATGTATATTGTCCCCGGTGGCGTGGAAATCCATGCCCACGGTGGTGGCGGACGAGACTTTATGGAGGGAACGGAAGATGCGTTCCGTACGGCGGTAGCCACTCACATGAAGTATGGTACGACCAGTATTTTCCCTACACTTTCATCTTCTACGATGCCGATGATCCGTGCGGCGGCTGCCACGACTGAGAAACTGATGGCTGAGAAAGATAGTCCTGTGTTAGGTCTGCATCTGGAGGGACACTACTTCAATATGAAAATGGCAGGTGGCCAGTTGCCGGAGAACATCAAGAATCCGGATCCGGAGGAGTATATTCCTCTCTTGGAGGAGACCCATTGCATCAAACGTTGGGATGCGGCTCCTGAGTTGCCCGGTGCGATGCAGTTTGGTAAGTATATCACTTCAAAGGGTGTGTTAGCGGCTGTGGGTCATACCCAAGCGGAGTATGAGGATATCTCCACCGCGTTCGAGGCGGGGTATAGCCATGCGACACACTTCTATAACGCCATGCCTGGTTTCCATAAACGTCGGGAGTATAAATACGAGGGTACGGTGGAGAGTATCTACTTGATCGACCCGATGACTGTTGAGGTGGTAGCTGATGGTATCCATGTGCCGCCTACGATCTTGCGTCTGGTCTATAAGATCAAAGGTGTGGAGCGTACCTGCTTGATCACGGATGCGTTGGCATGTGCGGCCAGTGACAGTCAGACCGCATTTGATCCTCGTGTAATCATCGAGGATGGCGTCTGCAAGTTGGCCGATCGTTCCGCATTGGCGGGTAGTATCGCTACTTGGGATCGTTTGATCCGTACCGTGGTGCAGAAGGCGGATATTCCTTTGGAAGATGCGATTCGCATGGGTTCGGAGACACCTGCGCGTATCATGGGTGTAGCTGACCGAAAAGGCTCTTTGCAGAAGGGTAAGGATGCGGATATCGTTTTGCTGGATAAAGAGTTGCAAGTGCGCGCCGTATGGAGCATGGGAAAACTAGTTGAAGGAACCAATAAATTATTCTGATCGAAATGCTGACACAGATAACGAATGGAAGAATCTTAACCCCGCAAGGCTGGGTGAAAGATAGCTCAGTATTGATCTCTGACGGACATATATTAGAGGTGACTAACAGTGAATTGGCCGTGATTGGTGCGGAAGTAGTGGATGCGAAGGGCATGGACATTGTGCCTGGTTTCGTGGCTATGAATCTGCATGGCGGTGGAGGCCATGACTTTTTGGATTGTACGAAAGAGGCCTTTGACGGAGCGGTCAAGGCGCATTTGCAGCATGGTGCGACCAGCATTTTCCCGACGATTGTCGCTCCCGATTTAGCTACGATTGAGCGGGCTGCCGTTGTGTGTGAGGAGGTGATGAAAGAGCCGAACAGCCCCGTGTTGGGTCTGCACATCGAAGGTCCTTACCTTAATCCGAAGATGGCTCGTAGCCTGTTTATCGAGCAGGTGAATACGGCTGATCCGGCGGCGTATCGGGCGTTGTTAGAGCGTGTGAGTTGCATTCGTCGTTGGGATGCCAGTCCAGAGATGCCAGGAGCGCTTGATTTCGCACGCTATTTGACGGCACAAGGTGTTCTGGCGTCATTATCGCATACAGAGGTGGAGTATGAGGATGTGAAGGCGGCTTATGCGGCTGGTTTCACGCATGCGGCTCATTTCTACAATGCGATGCCGGGATTCCATAAACGGAGAGAATATAAATATGAAGGAACGGTGGAGAGCGTCTTCTTGATCGATCCGATGACGGTGGAGGTGATTGCCGATGGGCGTCATTTGCCAGCAACTATTTTGCGTCTGGTTTATAAGCTGAAAGGGGTGGAGCGCACCTGTTTAGTGACGGATTGTATGCCTTGTGCAGGTTGTGCGAATCCGCAGTTGGACGATCCTCGTCTGATCATTGAGGATGGCGTATGCAAATTGGCCGATCACTCCTCGTTGGTGGGAAGTATCGCGATGATGGATGATTTGGTGCGCACGATGGTGCAGCAAGCAGGCATTCCTTTGGCGGATGCGGTGCGGATGGCTTCTGAGACACCCGCTCGCTTGATGGGTGTGATTGATCGGGCGGGTACCCTTGAGAAGGGAAAAGATGCGGACATCCTGATTCTCGATCATGAGCAACATATCCGTGCTGTTTGGAGCATGGGGCATTTGGTGCCTGAGACGAATCATTTGGAGCGGGGAATCTAAACCTACTACAATATATTAAAAAGTAACAGAGTATGAAAACGAATTTAAGTTCACAGATTACGCTGACGCGTATTCCCTTGAAATATTACCGTCCGGAGAATGCTTTTGAGCATTCGGTGTTGACCCGTTTGGAGAAGATTCCAACCCATATCTATGAGTCTGCGGAGGAGGGATCGCAGGCAATCGCACGAGAGATCGCGACACTGATCCGGAAAAAGCAAGCGATAGGAAAACCTTTTGTATTGGCTCTTCCGGGTGGTCGTTCGCCGTTGAGTGTTTATAAGGAGTTGATCCGGTTGCACAAGGAGGAGCAACTGAGCTTCCAAGGTGTGATTATCTTTGTGGAGTTTGAGTTTTATCCGCTTGCGAATCCAGCCAGTGGCAACTTGGCCCGTCTGAAAGAGGAGTTATTGGATCATATCGATATAGATCCGGCTCAGGTATATGCGCCGGAGGCTACGATGTCCAAGGATGCGATTTTAGACTTCTGCCGTCAGTATGAGGAGCAGATTCAGGCGGTTGGTGGCATCGACTGCATGTTGTTAGGCGTGGGTAGTTCCAGCAATGTGATGTTTAATGCGGCAGGTACCTCGATCAACTCTCGTACTCGTTTGGTGCTGTTAGAGGGTGGTTCTCGAAAAGAGGCTTCTCGCTCCTTCTCTTCGCAGGAGGCATTGCCGGCAGGCGTGATCACGATGGGTGTTTCGACCATGATGAACGCACGCCATGTGATCTTGATGGCATGGGGTGAGGATAAGGCCGCTGTAATCCGGAGTACCGTGGAGGAGAAAGTTTGCGATGCAGTTCCTTCCAGCTATTTACAGAACCATCCGAATGCGAAAGTAGTCATTGATCTATCCGCTGCGTATGACTTGACTCGTATCTGTCATCCTTGGTTGGTAACCAGCTGCGAATGGGACAACAAGCTGATCCGTCGGGCGATCGTTTGGCTGTGCCAATTGACGGGCAAGCCCATCTTAAAGTTGACTAATAAGGATTACAGTGCGCATGGCTTGGGTGAGTTGTTGGCGCTTTATGGCTCTGCGTATAATGTGAATATAAAGATCTTCAATGATATACAGCATACTATTACTGGTTGGCCGGGTGGTAAGCCCAATGCGGATGATTCCAACCGCCCAGAGCGTGCGTTGCCTTATCCGAAGAAGGTGATCGTGTTCAGTCCGCATCCCGATGATGATGTGATCTCTATGGGAGGCACCTTGCGCCGTTTGTGCGACCAGCACCACGATGTGCATGTCGCTTACGAGACCTCTGGCAATATCGCCGTAGGTGATGAGGAGGTTATTCGTTATTGCGAATATCTGCGTGATGTATGTAGTCGCTATATCCCCAATGATACGACCGTGCGTGACAAGGCCAATGAGATCATTCACTACCTGCGTTATGAGAAGGTGGAGAATGGAGAGCCAGAGCGCAAGGATGTACTTTTCATGAAGGGAACGATTCGCCGGGAGGAGGCACGCCACGCTTGTCGTTACTCCGGCGTGAAGGATGAGAACGTGCATTTCCTTGACCTGCCTTTCTATGAGACCGGATTGGTGAAGAAGAATCCATTGGGCGAGGCGGATAAAGAGGTCGTGAAGGCGCTGCTGCTGGAGGTAAAGCCCGATGAAATGTTTGTTGCGGGTGACCTGGCCGACCCGCACGGCACGCATAAGGTCTGCTTGGATGCGGTCTTGGCTGCCATAGATGAGGTGAAGGATGAGGAGTGGATGCGCAACTGCCGTGTCTGGATGTATCGTGGCGCATGGGCAGAGTGGGAGATGGACCACATCGAGATGGCGGTGCCCATCAGTCCGGAGGAGTTACGCTTCAAGCGGAACGCAATCTTGAAGCATCAGTCGCAGGCGGAGAGCGCTCCCTATTTGGGCGACGATGAACGCCTCTTCTGGCAGCGTGCCGAGGATCGTAACCGGGCGACAGCAGAGTTGTATCGTCAGTTGGGATTGGCGGCTTACGAGGCGATCGAGGCCTTCGTGCAATACATTCCCTTGCGATAAGTGACGACAATAGCGTGAGTAGCATATAGTGAAGAGGAGTGTGGGAAAATGGAGTTATGAGTTTAATAATTCCTAATTCCACACTCCTTATTCGTCATTATTTGACAAAGAGCCGTTACTTTGCAGCCCGAAAGAAAAAATTAATACTATATGTTGAAGTTCTTAAGGAATTGGACACTTCCCCTTTCGATGTTGACGGGAATGTGTGTCTATCTGTTGTTTGCGCATGTGCAGGCATTGAATCCAGCTAAACCACTAATTTACACACTGATTGGTTATCTGACTCCCAGTTTGATCTTTGCGCAGTTGTTGTTGACATTCTGTAAGATAAGTCCCCGTGAGTTGCTTCCTACGCCTTGGCATGGCTGGTTGCTGTTGTTCCAGACGTTCGCTACCTGTGGCTTGGCAGCTGCGCTGTTGCTGCTCCCTGTAAGCTTAGAGCAGAAGATCATCTTAGAGGCGGCAATGGTCTGCTTCATCTGCCCAACCGCTACTGCGGCTGCGGTAATCACGGGTAAGTTAGGCGGTAGTGCCTCCAGCTTGACCACCTATACGTTGCTTTCTAACCTATTGGCTGCTGTGGCAGTGCCTTTGCTGTTTCCGTTGGTAGAGCCACATGCCAATCTTAGCTTCTTCTCGGCCTTCTTGCTGATCCTGAGCAAGGTCTTTCCGTTGCTGCTCTGTCCCTTTTTCTTGGCTTGCTTGCTGCGCTATTTCGTACCCTTCGTCCATCGTTGGCTGCTGAGCTATCATGAGATGGCCTTCTACCTCTGGGCAGTGGCTTTAGCCATCGTGACCGGTCAGACCGTACGTTCGCTCTGCAATAGCGAGGCGGAGCCGTTGGTGGAGCTTTGGATCGCTTTGGCGGGCTTGCTTACCTGTGCCATTCAATTTTTCTTGGGCAAGCGGATTGGCTCCTATTATGACGATCGCATCAGTGCGGGACAGGCCTTAGGACAGAAAAATACGGTGTTAGCCATCTGGATGGCCTATACCTATTTGCATCCCCTCTCCTCCGTAGGTCCAGGTAGCTACGTCTTATGGCAGAACTTGTTCAACTCCTGGCAGCTTTGGAAGAAAGCAAAAAAAGAGGGTAAGGCTTAACCTATTACCCTCTTCCTATATATGCGGTTTGGCCTTATTTATCGGACTCTTTCGGCAATACCAAATTGAGAATTACGGCAAGGAGGAAGACAACAGCGACGCAGTTTTCCGCAAAAACTGTCTGTACGATCTGCGGGAAGATGGCGAACAGCTGCGTGACGGAGGTGAATCCCAATCCCACACTCAGCGAGAGGCTCACGATGATCATGTTGCGCTGAGAGAAGCCACACCGAGACATCATCTGGAAACCAGCGAACAGAATGCTGCCGAACATCATGATGGTGCAGCCGCCTAATACCGCCTGTGGAATGGTGGCTAAGATGTTACCCACGATGGGGAACAAACCACCTAAGATCAAGATGCAAGCGCCCGTAGCGATAGCGAAACGATTCACCACCTTGGTCATGGCGGCTAATCCCACGTTCTGCGAGAAAGAGGTGATCGGCGTGCATCCAAACAAGCCGGCGACGACGCTGACGAACCCATCACAGGCCACAGAGGCACCCATCTCCTTTTGGTGCACATTTCTTCCTAATGCTCCTGAGCAAATGGCCGAGGTATCGCCAATGGTTTCTGTCGCTGATACCAAATAGACGCAGACAATGGCAAGGATAGCGTCTAAATGAAACTCCGGCGTGAAGGGCAATAGGGTTGGGAGAGCCGCCACGGATACTTCGCTCAGGTGGGAGAAATCGACCATGCCCATGCACAACGCTAACACATAGCCAACAATCAATCCGATCAATACGGAGAGAGAACGAACCGTCTGATGGTTGACCAACTGGGCGATCAAGCAGGTCAACAATGTCACCGTGCCAACCACCCAATTCTGCCAACTGCCGAAGTCAGCTGCGCCCTGTCCACCGGCGAAGCTGTTCGCACCGATCGGCAGCAGCGAGAAGCCGATAGCAGTCACCACCGTAGCGGCCACGATGTGAGGAATCAGTTTCGTCCATTTATCGGGGAAGAGCCCTAAACAACCCTCTACGACACCACCCACGATGACCGCTCCCATCAACGTACCCATCCCTTTGGTCGTGGCGATGCCAATGGCCAACGACAAGAAGGTGAATGAGATACCCATCACGATGGGAAGGCGGGAGCCAACGCGCCAGATGGGATAAAGCTGCACCAAGGTGCCGATACCGGCGATAATCATACAGTTCTGGATCAGGGCCGCACTGACGCTTGTGTCTAACCCAACCACACCCGCCAGGATCATGATCGGCGTGATGTTAGCCACGAACATGGCCAAGACATGCTGCAATCCAAAGGGAATGGCCTTGCCAAGAGGGATCCGGCCATCTAATTCATATACACTACTCATGGCGTTTCAGGCTTTCTGTTTCAACTGTTGAACCGGTTGTCCACGGAACACGATCGTCTGCGTGGCGTAATCCATCGACTCCAAGATGGCGATCGACTCCAACTGATAGCCCGCCTCACGGAGCAATCGACCTCCCTGCTGCTGACCCTTCTCGATGGCGATGCCAATACCGACCACCTCGCCACCTGCCTGGTGCACGATGTCGATCAATGCTTTGGAGGCTTGACCGTCGGCCAAGAAGTCATCTACAATCAATACCTTATCTTCAGCGGTCAGATAAGGGCGTGACACGAAGACATTGTTCATCTTCTTATGGGTGAACGAGTAGGCCTGCGCCACATATTTGTCGTCCGTGCTGTTAGCCGTCTGCCCCTTCTTGGCGAATACCACAGGCACGTCATACAGGTCGCCTAATAAAGCCGCGATAGCGATACCACTCGCCTCGATGGTCAGGATCTTGTTTACCGGTTTGCCCCGGAAACGACGTTTGAACTCGAATGCGATCTGCCGGATGATGTCCACGTCAATCTGGTGATTGAGGAAGTTGTCCACTTTCAGGATGTTACCCTCTTTGATCACGCCATCTTCAATAATTTTCTGCTCTAAGAAGTTCATATAAGTAATCAACCTTTACGAAATAATAAATTTAAGATTTAAGATTTCCGCGAATATACAAAAAAGGGAAGAGAGCCTCTCGGCTTCTCCTCCCTAAAAACTATCTGTTATGAAAAAAATGTGAGATCACTCCGTCGCTTCGGCAGGCTCCAAGTCATAATAGACCTATGGCATCCTTGTGAAATAGTGAAAAAACAAAATCACCGTCCGCAACTGTCTGCAAGCGATATGGGATAGACATTACCAATGCCTGAGCCCGGTCATTAGTAATGACCAAGCCCGAAGATAGGTAATGTTCAACGGTGGACATTGAAGCGACCCGTCTCGAAGGTGATCAGCTCATCCATGCCGGCTATTCTCGCCGCCGCGCCCCGTTGCATCCCCTGCCGGAACAGCTGCTACAGCTCCTCCTCCACATCCTCGGCGGTCTGTATGCCCACCAAGGGAATCTCATGTGCCGCCTCGATGCACTCACGCACCCGCTCCTCGCCATGCCGCATCAGCACGTCGTTGGCATCCTTGCAACCCTCCGGCTACTCCACCAGCAGGCAACGCTCGGGGTCGAGCCTGCGGATCAACTCATTGCGTAATTCGATACCTCGCTCGTCGTTGTCGAGAGCCAGGATGATGCGGATTTTATCCTCCAGATGGGATTCCACGAAACGGTCGAGGAAGGACGCTGCTTTCGCTGCTTGGCGCGCGCTTTCCGCTCACCTTTCGTAGGCACATAGCCCGATTCGCCACAATGGTAGCAGTGATACAGGCCCTTGTCGGTGTCCACGCTGAGGCATTGCTCATGCGGACGGTGGGTGCGGGTAGGGCCGCAGAAGGGACATGCGATACGTACCCGTCCGGTTTGTGACTCGCTGATCGGAATGCCGACCGCATTGAAATCTCTGTAATTGTCTTGGTTTGCCATGCTATGAAAATTTTGTGTTCATAAAATCAAGTAAAGCTGTGCTCAGTGATAAAGCTCAAACCAGCTGGAGGAGGAGTCATCCCATTCGGCGGTAGGCGAGGGGCGTGGCGGAGCGTCTGCTGGAATCAGGCGCCCATTGACGTAGCGGTTGCCCAGCTCGTCGATCTCCTCCAAGTGGGTGATCACGGGGGAGGAGGGAGGTAACTCCTGTGCCTTGGGGAGCGTCCGCTGGTTCCGCTCCCAGGTGCGCACGCAGGCCCTCCAGTCGGTGATGCGGGTATGGCCATATTTCCAGCCACGTGCCTCGTAGAAGTCCAAGAAGTGTTGGGCATCGATGCCGTTGCCACGTTCGGCGCAATAGGCGGCCACCTCTTCCACCGAAGGTTTTTGGAAGAGTGTGTTCCCTCTACTCTTCTCTTTTCTTGTCTTCTCTTTTACGCCCGCGCGTGTATCGTGCGCGCATGGACACGCGGGTAGGCACGATCGCACGGACACGCGCGCACGAGAAACCGCATCTATCGCATCCGAACGACGTAGCTCCTCCATCTCCTCCTGCGTGTAGCCGGGGATAGGATCCACGCTCAGCACCAAGCCCTCCTCCGTGCGCAGGAAGAGGTCGTAATCGCTGATCAGCTCGAGCAGTTTCTTGCGAGAGTATTTGCCGTCTATTGCTCCTACCAATTGGTTATACGGCATGACTCCCTCCCCTTGGCATTCCACCAACTGGAGCATGAAATAGTAAAGGCCGATACCAGCGAAGCGTTGCTCGTCGAGCACGTGTTGCAACCTGTCGTCTGACAACATGTTGCCATGAATTTTAATCCATCTCATAATACTTTCGATTATTTTTTGTAATTTTCATCCGTAAAGATACGAGCAAGAAACAGAGCGGCAAAACGGTCACCACCATCCTATAGCGTGGTGGTTTATTATATATAATTAACAATTAAAATGCGAATATCATGAAGTGTGCAAAAATGGCTAAAGAAGGTATGGATTGGCTGATTAGACTGTTTTATGAGCTTACAACTGCTGTTTTTAGATGCTGGGAACACATGAATCAAAGAAATCTTCAAAAGATCTCTGCTTAGAGAAAATGAACCGATTTGTGTAGTGATGAATAAAAAAAGAGGTGCATCGTACATTTCGACACACCTCCTCGGGAGGTTTTATAATAATGATTTACTGATTGTCTATTGTATCAACTCATCCAATTTTTGAATAATATATTCGCCACACATTTCAGGTAATACCCTAATTAAAGGTTTCCTTTCATCGTGTTCTATTATATAAATTACATCTTCGTTTCCTGGCCATTCAAGATTCTTGTTTTTATATGCAATTCTTAAATTATAACCAAAGAAAATTTCGTCTGAAACGCACGTGTTTTTAATAATTAAGTCAGATGACGCCGATTGCATGTCTTTAACTTGAATGCTTCTTCTATGTTCCCATGAATTTGCTTCTTTATCATTCGTCCTCCAATCGAACAATATTCCGTCATGCTTGCGCCATCCATAGAAATATCGTCCAGAACTTAATCTGTAATCTCTATAATTCGCAGTTATTACCTTAATCAATTTATCTTCAAACAACCTATCTCTTATAATGCGTTCACATACCAGATTGTTTTCAAAATCTGCAACTTCCACATTTAGAGATTGAGAACTCAAAATATAATCAAGAGGTTCTGTATATAACGTATTTAAAAGTACTGGATATTTCCAGTCGTATTTGTCAAAGATAAAATGATCGTGGACTTGTTCCCATCTTGTACATCGTTTTAGCAATGCAGAAACTAAACTTGCAGCATACTCATCTTTTATTCCATTATCGTCAAAATACTCATTTACATGACTCCATTTTGTAAAGAAATTATTCCAATCCACCTTGAAGGATCCATCATGGAACAGGAATCGAATAGCGCCAGCTAAACATCGTTTGCTTTCGGCAGTAACAATGAGTACCTGCCAACCTGGCCATTGTCCGCAAATCTCAGCATTCCAATCAGGTGGACATGACTCACCATTATTTACGATTTGGCACGATTTGTCTATTTCTTCTTGTAGCTGAGTTTCCGCTTTTCGGTAACAAGATTTAATATTGTCTATAGTAACACTGCTTAAATAGGTCAAAATAGAATCCTTATTAGATGATAACTCCTCAATCAATCCGAATGCTTGCTTGAAGGATTGACGTTCAACGTCAATATTTCCAACCAAATTCCAGATAATACGCATCCAATTTACATCCTTTGATTTGACGGAGGCATAATATGCGAGTAATGGCTGGTACAATTTAAGAACCACCTCTTTCTCTTTGCAACTAAATTCTGGCAAGCGAGGTTGTTGGCTTAGTGTCCATGAAGGTATCAAGATTGACAGGTCATCCTTTGTTGCATCCAATTCTAATGCAGAGAAGAATACACTGCATGTATTATAAAACTGCTCAACTTTTCTGTCATTCTCATTCTGGAGCCATTTTGAGAGTTCATAGGTGTTCGTACACTTGTCTCTATAATCATAACAATCAAGAGCAAGTTCAACAACACTCAACATCTGCGAATCTACTCGATTAATCTTATCTGTATCTTTTAAGCTAGTTGATGGGGTTTTGTTCCACATCAACTCATACCATTGCTGAATCTTTTCTGGCCAGTATTCACGCAATGAGGTTGGCAAATATTCATCTAATATGGCATTAACATTATCCCACTCAGTCAACTCTCTACCTCTCGAATTCATTTTCAAGAAAATATGATCATAGGAATATTTGCTGACATCCAAATAATTCAACAGAAATACTATTGACTCCATATTAACAAGGCTTGAGTCGGCTTTGTTAAGAAGTTTATCATATAACGAGTCCATTATTTCTATCATTCCGGAAATTCCAGAATCACTTAACCAAGAACTTTGGAACCAAGCAAGACTACAAATATAATCCTTACAAAGTGAAGGATATTCTTTCTTATCTTCCTTTGCCTTCTTTTTTAATTTATCATAGTTTGCTGGTTTTATCATTGAAGGAGGACAACTTTTAAGTAAACCTTTGATAAATACTTCGGTTGCTCTTCTTGATTCATATCTGAATGCCCAATTCGGGTTTGAAAAACCACATAGCCATGACAAGAGCAACAATGTTGTTAATCGTTGTTGTCCATCTAATGGATAAAACACACCTTTAGATCTGCCATTTGCATCAATACCATATACAAAATCCAGGAGCATTGGCGAAGATGTTATGACACTGTTCACCAACGCACTCGCAAATCCAGAAAGGCACTTCTCTCCACGTTTATCTAAACGCCCTTGCACATAAAGGCGTTGAATTTTAGGGATAATAACATCATAATTATCCATAAAAGTGGAGAAACTTATTGGCTTTTCAAATCGACTGACATTGGGGGTGACTTTTTCTCCACAATGAGTTTTTGATTGACCTTCGGGGACAAAGTAATCGTCTTCAGTGGTAAAGAGATCTTTTGTCTCCTCGCAAAACTCTGGCAGTTCAACCTTATAGTCCATGAAAGATATGAACCAATCATTCATGACGTTATAATAGCCTTTGTAATCAGCATTTTGCCATGATGTTATTCGACTTGCGGATTTTGTATAAAACTTTGTAAATGCTTTAACAGTGCATGGTGGTATAAATTCTGTTCCACAATTAACCTTTTTAATGATGGTCTTCCTCTTTAGAGGAAAAATATCATTTTTATAACTTCTATTTATTTCATAGTTTAGAAGCGCCAAATTACCCAACCTATCTGAATATTGTTCAGGTATCTTATCATTCGAATCTTGCGTCAATTCAACGATAAAGGTTGCATACGATTCAAAATCGTCGAGAGAAATTGCATCAATATTGAATTTGTCAACTTCTATATTATCAGCTGCAAAGAAATGATTTACAAAAGAAGATCTCTGATTAGTGTCTAATTCGTTCCATGCAGAAGTTAACCATTCCTTCTTGTTTTTATCTTGCTGAAAATTATTAGGTGTTTGAGAGTCAATGTGCTCAATATCCCAGCCTTTGCACTTGTCAAACAAATCAAATCGGAAGCGCTCGTTGCTTTTGTTGCAATCCAAAATATTCAGCAAGACGAACAGCTTACGCAATTCGCCTTTGTCCCAAGCATAGCTAACGTCATCTAACGATTGAAGTTTTCTTCCGCCGAAATTGGTATCTTGAATAGTCTTTATGATACAATTCTTGAAATCTTGATGCTTTGGGTATTTACGCCATAGATTATATATTGTCGTTGCAGAAATATCTGTGAAATGTCTAATCCAGCCAAGATAATTACATAATTCAATATCCGAATAACAAGACTGCATCCACCAGTAAGTTTGTAAAACCTCATCCCAAATTGTCTCGAGATTATAATGCATGTCATCATCCAGTTTTTCGAAGATGATTCTTGGATTAGCTTTTGTTTCTCGCAAACTGACTCGTAATACCAAAGCAAAAAGAAGGTCTATGCGCGTAGAAGTGTCTTCAAGTCCACGCGCATTAAACATCAACCAAAACTGTTCATTACTAAGGTTATTCTCAATAATCTCCCATTCTTTTGATATTTCCATTTGTTGCTGTACCGACAAGCCACTACTTTTCACCATATATAAAGCTCTAATAAGCTCTGATGATGTCAAAGGAGTCTTTCCATCATTCAGTCTAAGAAAAGCCTTATGCCCTTCTTTTTCAGCATCTTCATTTGTTGGAGTATCAATATCGTATTCTAGAAATGCTATTCTTTTCTCTTTTGATTTGAATAAATTGACTAAAGCTTTTCTTACTTCATTATTCGAAATAAACTCGTCAACAGCGTCACTTACTTCACTTCTGAAGTAATCATTGATGGAATTATTCTTAACGCATACATCAAGAATTTCAGACAAATTCTTTTTTTCTGAATCATAATATATGTCCCATGTGGTTGGAATTGATAACTTTTTGAGTATTATAGCAAGTGTTGTCAGACGCTGCTGTCCATCAACAACTCGTATTACCGAATCGTCTTCATGTGCCACATGTAAATAACTCTCATTAGAAATCTTTTGTAAAACGATCGGTTGCAGACAGTATTCATTATCATCGTTTTCAGCATTTGCAAATAAGAGTAAATCATTGAGCAATTATTTTACATTCTTTTCTGTCCATCGATACCCACGCTGATAATATGGAATAACGAAGAGTGTATTGTTTATATCGCCGACTATCAGTTTATTTGTTTTGTTCGCCATATCTTATATTTTATAATTTCCCATTACAATAACTCATTTCTGCTAAGTCACACCATCCTGCATCTTTAATTTCACGAAGAAACAAGCGTGCACACATTTCTGCATCATCACCAGCACGGTGATGTTTTCCTTCTGGTATCTCAAATTGTTCACAAAGATAACCGAGTGAATTACATCCAAAGTCATAATTGTGGCGAGCAGCACAAAGTGTACAATAATAGTCAATATCAGGAGTTTCAAGGTCATAGAACTCCAAAGATTTACGAATACACGAAATGTCGAATGCAGCATTGTGTGCGACAAGTATTGGAGTATCGGCTATATATTCAAGTATCTCTGACCATACCTCTGGGAACTCTGGAGCATTTTCTGTATCTTCAGGATGAATCCCATGGATTTGTATATTCCAATAGGAATACGCATTATCTTCAGGACGTACCAACCACGATTTGGTTTCTACAACCTTGCCATCTTTAACAACACAGATACCGGCTTCACATATAGAAGCTCGTTTACCTGTAGCTGTCTCAAAGTCTATTGCTATAAAGTCCAATCCTTCCATTTTTAATCTTTGTAATATGATGTCAGGGTTTTAGCAAGGTTACGCATTTGGTCACGGAGTTTCTTTGGCTCTAAAATTTCAACTTGGTCACCTTGTTGCATTATCAATTGCATAAAATCATAAGTCAGCTTCACGTCATAAGAGAACGTAGCTGATTCCTCATCGCTTTCAAGTTCCTTTTGGGACTCATGCAACGGTAAAGTCCTGAGATAGTCTGGAGCATTCCAATATGCTCTTAGAACCACGTGTTCAATAGGGTCATCACTTGGTATGATGCCTGTACAACCTTTGTAGAATTCCTTCATGTCGAAGTTTTTCTTCATCACAAAGGTCTTGTCAAGGATTGAGGCTTCAGAGATTCGATCTAACCCGTAAGCTCGTATCTCCTTGCGAGGAGAATAACATTCTTCTCCCTTGTGTTTCTTGTTGAGCCAAACGTAATATGGGTTATTAGCTATGATATACCAGCGTCTTTTCACCACTTTAAGACAATACGGTTCTATCTCAAATGTATTAGCATAATCCTTTCCGAAGCCCTGATGTGTTATCTTTACGACCTTGTTTTCACGTATAGCTTGCATGAATAGGGTTAGCCATGTATTGCCAGAAGGAATTTCTTCAAACTCTACGCGGTCTTTCAGTTTGCAGTCTGCCTGTATCTGATTAAGTGTAGCATAGGAGTCTATCAACCAACTGCGAAAATTATCACCCTCCAGTTCGCGAGGGTTCATTATATGATATTTGTACCCCTTAACATCTGGGTCAAGTTCTATGATGATATTGAATATGTCCTGTATAGCCTTACGATGATTATGGAATGTGCGTAGAGGTAGGTCATCGCCATCTCCATAGCTCAATCCACTCTTCTGCCACTTATCATTGATTTCCTTGTAGGAAAGATGCTTGTAGTGACGTAGTGTATCTACAAGCCATACGTATCGTCCGAATTGGTTTGCTGGCATAATTAAAGATTTTATCGTTAGCAAAGATATATAACCTATGAAATAAAACGGCACACCTTTAATTCTATTGTGTAATTCAGTGATTTTATTGCTGAAATAGTACAAATTGTCTCTTATTAGGCACATCTTGTGTGTCTGAATACAACTTTTGGCGACGCTGTTCAGAAGTCGTAACAACATTTTCACTTCTTCCTTAGGTTAGAAGCAATAATGGTTACCTTCATGTCTGTTATTTCTTTACTCTCTTCGAGTCCCCATCTCCACTGTGTGATTGGAGAAAACATCTGAACAAAAGTATTAATAGCTTCAATTTCACTCATCAGCATAGGTGCTTCTTTGGGACTACTAATGAAAATAATTACATTGGTAGCCGAAAAGAGATCATAGTCTTTTGCTATGGTACAAATATGCAGTACTGCATCTTCTATAGCATCTGCACAACGATTATGTCCTGTAGCTTTGCCATGAAGAACGATGGCATTATCAGCACCTTCTAATACATCTTTTATATCAGATGTATCTATCGGAATGATAGCATCGCGGAGATAGAAGATTTCTCCTATCTCCTTGATGTTTGCATCATTGGGGTTTTCGAAAAACAGGTTCTTCATGTTAGCCACGTTTGCGAACATTCCACGAAAGCCCTTTGTTTGTCGAATAGAACAGGCCTTTCTCTGTTGTAGCAAGAATCTCCTTACCGTTGTCCATCAAATCAATGAACTTGCCGTAGTTTCCGCTACCACCACAACGTACGTTCCATGAAAGACCGTTGCTCTTTGAATACTCCAGCTTTTTGCTGTCTTTAGGCGAGATACGTATGAGTTCACCGCCATAATTGATCATTTGAGGCATAATGCTTGTAATTGAAGTAAATTTTTATGAATGATATAGTTGTTGAACCCTGTAACCGTGGGCTCTTCGGTTCCGTCGATATAGTCTTCTGCCAAAGTGATTAGCCGATCATAGTAATCGCTTGTACCATCCCAAAACCGACAATTGATAACTAAATATTCTGGTGACATAATATCTTCTATTTTTGATCTGCGGCAAAGGTACGATGCAAGGTATGCCAAATTGGTGGGTAGGTTAGCAAAATCCTATTCTTCTTGCATTCTTTTTAGAGATTTTCTCTTCGCTACACATAGTAACAAGGCTATTAAGCGTTGGCTTCTCGCCTTTTATCACCTCTTGCATGAGTGCTTTTCGTACAATGTTGTCAATTTGTCCACCGCTAAATTCATAACTTGAAGCAAGGGTATGTGCATCTTCGACGGAGAGCGAGGGTAACTTACTTATCCAGATGTTTCTTTTTGCTTCAACTGTAGGTTTGTCAAAACGAATCTTAAACAGGAAACGACGTTCAAATGCACCATCAAGGTTGTCTGCAAGGTTGGTTGTAGCTATGAGAATGCCATCGAGATTTTCCATTTCTTCAAGAATGATATTCTGAATGGCGTTCTCTGTTTGAGCTACACTACCACTGTTAACATCCTTACGCTTTGAAAAAACAGCATCAGCTTCGTTAAAGAGGAGGATAGGCTTAACCTTGCTCTTCTCACATAGACGGCGATAATCTGTGAATACCTTCTTGATAAGTTTCTCGCTCTCGCCAAACCAACAGGTCTTTGTTTCACTAATATCTACGTGCATTATGGCACGTCCTGTGGCTTTGGCTATCTGCATTACGCTTTCTGTTTTTCCTGTTCCTGGCTCTCCATAGAGTAACACGGCAATGCCTTTGGGGAGATTGTTCTCTTCCAGTCGCGCACGTAGTCCTTCATAATAATCCTTATCCAAACTATTGCGAAGGAGAGATAACTGTTCCTCGAGTTCACTAGAGAAGAAAAGCTTCTTTTCAGTAATTTTATCACATGCGAGCAACTGCTTGTCTGAGATAGAATTATCTATGTAGAGGGCAGCATCATCACCTAACAATTTTTCTTTCCCGATATCCGTTAGAAGAAGTTTGATGTCCTCGCCAAATAATGAAGATTGTTTCTCAATCTCTACCAATCCATTTTTCTGGAGTGAATGATTCTTATCCTTAAAATCATTTAGGATTGTCCTTCGTTGTTGACGAGGATAAATAGACTTTACCTCATAAGTTAATGATGTCGTATCATCATTAATCATGTCTTTTGCTATAGAATAAAACAAGGCACGCTCAAACTCATGAGGGATTAGCTTACTAATGAGTTCAACCTCGGGTATATGCTTGTTAGCTTTCTCTAATTTTTCCATTATTCTATGCAAGACACGTTCACAACGAGATATAGGAGCATCACTGTCATAGACTTCCTTTTCATGGATATACCCATGAGCCTTTTCAATAAATGCATAGATGTCCTTACATTTGTATGATTTACCAAATGCATGTGCGTCATCACCATAATAGAAATCTTTACCTTGATCTGTAAGGCGAATATAGTCAGTGCCACCATCAAACTCTATCAAACCAAGCGTCATTAGTATATATTCTTCTTCGACTATTGACTTTTTTGTCATAACACGTTGGGGTATGTTTGTAAAAACATCTTTCAATGTACAGTTAACATCCGAATGCCCTGTTCCATCATCGTTGAGATTGTCATAACACATATCATAGAATATGGTTCTATCCAGAATATCTGCAACATCCTTTTTCAGTTCACTTATGAACGGTAGATGAGGATTGCTATTTTCAAGTTTTTCAACAAACATTACCAGATCCTCCGTTATTACATCGTTGTCTTCGACTTTTTCAGCAATACGCTTGCAGAACTCATACTTGTCAATTTGCATTTCATCAACCTTAATCTGACAAATTTGAACTGACTGGTTCTCTATAATCGCAGCCATGACTGTATCGCTAACGGCAAAGTCTTGTTTAAATATGTTCTCCTCTCTTCTACGACGACGCACAAGAAGCCCTTTACGTTCAAGGGATTTAAGTGCAGGGATATACTCAATCATATCCAACGAAGAACATTCGAAGTAGTTAGACAGGTCATCCATGTTTGATGTCCTATCTCTACATGTAAGGTCGAACTGAGCGACAAACAAATAGACCTCTTCTATTGATTCGAGTCCTACTGTCTGCATTACTCCCCTGAAGATTTCTTGCGTCTTAGCCGCGCCCAATCTTTGGAGCTTGCTGTCAACCAATTTTTTTGCAGCTTCCTTTATGTACTGAATACTTGTCTTTGCCATAATTCTTTTGACTTTGATTTAGAATCTGCTGCAAAGGTACATTGCAAGGTGTGCCAAAAAAGTGCATAGGTTAGAACAAAAATATAATATTCTTTTGAAAAACAACATTTCAATGTCTGATGAAGGTGTGTCAAAATGCACGCCTTCTTTTTTTATGCACAAAGCCCCGACTTTCACAAGCTGGGGCTTTGTTATTATCTAAAGATTTCGTATCTTTAGGCATTAGAAATTTACTATGACAAAGATACATTTTCGTCCTTACAAATCCCAACCAGACAGTGCTTTTTCCTCAGAGAATTGATGAGGATATTGCAGAAAACGATCCGGTGCGCATGGTTGACGCCCTGGTTGAGAGCTTGAATCTTGAAAGTTTCAGAAAACTGTATAAGGAATGCGGCCGCAGCCCTCACCACCCCAAGCCCGGCTACAACCTTCAAATCGGCACCGAGAACCAGTTCATCACCGATTTTGCGCTCTTCCCGAACCCTACGGATACACTGACCCTGATCCCTTTCCTTCAATCCTTCTCAAGCAGGTATGACACTGTCCCCTGAGATGCCGTTGTTTTAAAGCAAAAGGGAACAGGACGATAGAACTGAATCACAGGCTTAGGAAATACAAGCAAAAAGCCAAGGAGTTGCTTTGCTCCGAGAAAGGGCTGAAGCACAGAGGACAGAGATGCATAGAACCGGAAGCCGTGTTCGGACAAATTAAAACCAATATGAACTACAAACGTTTCCGACATTTTGGGAAGGACAAGGTATTCATGGACTTTGCTTTCTTTGCCATTGCCTTCAATATAAAGAAGATGTATGCAAAAATGACTAAAAAGGGTATGGATTGGCTGATTAGACGGTTTTATGAGCTTACAACTGCTGTTTTTAGATGCTGGGAACACATGAATCAAAGAAATCTTCAAAAGATCTCTGCTTAGAGATAATGAACCGATTTGTGTAGTGATGAACAAAAAAAGAGGTGCATCGTACATTACGACACACCTCCCTATCCGCTGACCGCACCTCCGGCGCTTGGCTGTTAGTACATCCGTGAGTCGTGTGCATAGAAATATTCCAATGTTCTTTGGAGATAGGAAACTAATGCGTATCTTTGTATGGATCATTCACCTACTAAAGCAGTTGGCCTTAAAATATTTCATATACAGAGGATTATGCATAGAGTGATTCGAATAACGTTGCTTGTTGTGGTGGCCTGGCTGACTGCTACTGTCGTGATGGCCGGCACCATTGAACCATTTATTGGGATCGTTAACCGTACGGATTGCGGGGGCTTCTGGCGCTATGATTTCAATTATGAAACGGTAGATGTGGATGGGGAGACCCCCATCGTGCTGTCGGCCGCCATCTTTTTATCCCCTGATGTGCATGACAAGCGGGTGAAGGCCAAGGGGTGTGGCCTTATCAATCACTTCACCATCACGGCCGACTATCAGTGCCCCACCCATGTGTCGAACAGGTTATCGCAGGAGGGTGCTCTCGCTGCCACCCGCTACATCTTGATCGAGTCAGATGGCTTCGGGTTCGGAATAGATGTGGAACGCAACCAACGGTATCTGCAGGGCAGGGCTACGGCACGTGTGAACATTGATGCTTTTCTGGCTGGCCGCCAATTGATGGCAGAGGAGGGGTATGAATGGGGTGACGTGACGCTCAACCTCGGCTATTCGCAAGGTGGACACTCGGGCATGTGGGTCAATCGCCTGGTGGCCGAAGGTTATCGCAGCGACGAACTACCGAAGATTGACTACTGCATCCTCGGAGGTGGCCCTTATGACCTGTATGCGACCTATCTGCAATTAGCAACGGCTAATCTGTCGTATAATCCTGCCGCCTTGGTGCTTATCCTTAGCAGCATGATTGATGCCGGGGGATACCGAGTGATGAACGAAGCGATCTTTTCGGATGATTTGGTGTCGCTCCTGCCTGAACTTTTCGACTCCAAACAGTACAGCGACGGCGCTATCAATCGTGTCTTCTATGAGCGTTATGGCCATGACGATGACAAGAAACTGCCGATTGACCCGCTGGTGAAACCGGTTTTCTTCGACGAAAACAACGAGGTGATGAGCGAAATCAGTTACTACCTGAAGCTAAATTCGCTCGTGTATGACTCGTGGAAACCGGATAAGACTGGCCACATTACTTTCGTACACGCCAGGAATGACGAGGTGGTGCCTTTTCTCAATCAGGAGCACATGGAAAATCATCTGCTCGCCAATGGCTACGCTGCTTTCGACATAGACGACAGCAGCGAGGGAGACCACAAGGAGACAGGCCTCCTTTATGTGTTGAAGGCCATTTCCCTTCTCAGTACCTACGTTCCCGCAGGCATGGAGGAGGTGTTCCGAGAGATCCCCAGCGAACAGAGGCACGACATCTACAGCTTGGACGGTCGCTTGATTCGCCAGCAGATCACACTGAGTGAGGCATACCGTTCGCTGCCCAAAGGTATTTATATCATCAATGGACAGAAGATAGTCAAGGAGTTTTGATCCAATTTTTTCACAATTGAAATATCCGCTATTCATGTTGTGAACAATAACCTCTATCCCGTACTTGTTCAGGAACAACTGTGCCAGCATTGGTCGTTCTCGCGCAACCCCAATAGGAGGTATAGGCGAAATCGTACTTGTCTCGATGAACATACCTTTTTCAAGGCGTTGTCTTTTGTCCTTACATGCAGCGTTGCCGCTGTTCTTTACTACAATTCTCCAGAGTGCCATAATACATTTGTTTTAATGTGAATACTGTGAGACTACAGTGAGTCTCGATACTTCTCTATTGCCTGAATGAGATCGTTTAAATCTTTGACGTTCTCTTCTTTATTATCATGATATACAAAGTTCAAATCAAGTAAGTGACTCAGATAAAATTCTGTAGGTCTTTTTTTTCTGTGTCCAAAAACAGGATCATATCATCTTCATCTGAAAATAGTGCCTTATTGTCTTTCATTTCTTTCAGCTTGTATAGTGATACTTCAGAATCTTTTAATCCCATAAATTACAAAAATGCTTTCGGAACAAATCAAGACCTTGCTCGATTGTCCTTTTCTCATCTTCCGAATATGTATTTGCATACTTCATCAACTCAAAAGCGTCAATCATCTTTTGAATAGCACAGTTCCACTCTCGCATATCTTTGAAATAAGGACAATATCCATGTTTGTCAAGAGCCTTGAACGCTTGTAAGCGAGGAACGATTAATTGAGCGATGGTATGATATGTATTCCAAACCTCTTCAATTTGGAAATCATTTTTGTGACTCCAGTTTGTGTTCGGATTTTTCTGTTTCTTTTCTCCCATAGTTTCTATAGACAAGGGCGCGTGAAAAATCGAGATTCGATTTCGTTTCCTCTTTGAGCTTTTTCATAAGCAGTTCCATCCGTTGCTCTTCGAAATAGTCTACTTTTACGTTAAACGCATGGATTTCACTCTCTTGCTGGAACAAATCTTTAATATCATCAATGTCGATGTAAATGAGGCTGTTTGGATTATCCAGCACATCTTTTAGAATATCACTGTTTAATAATTCATTAAATGTCATTTTAACGATTTTATTTAGTATATGTGAAATTTCTTTTTTTTACATGCAAAAACCTATTTTCTTTGTCCCTTTGGTTTCAAGCCTTTCGCTGTCACAATAAACGCTCAACTCTTCCACAATGTTCTTGGACTCACCATGAAGGATGTTTCCAATCGTATAATGTCTGGCAATATTTTCTATCTGACCGCCACTGAAATCATACTTTGTGGCTAAAATTCGTACTTCCTCTTCCTTCAGAACTGGTATCATTTCACGCCACATACTCATACGAGCCTCTGTGGTAGGTTTTTCAAACTTGATTTTATAGAGGAATCGCCGTTCAAAAGCCTTGTCCATGTTTTGTGCCAGATTGGTTGTGGCAATGAGGATTCCGTCAAGTGTTTCCATTTCCTGAAGGATGATATTTTGGATAGAGTTCTCCATCTTGTCAACAGCCCTCTCGGCTCCCTCCTGACGTTTACCAATGATTGCATCAGCCTCGTTGAATAAGAGAATGGGGGTAATACGACA
Organism: Parabacteroides distasonis; assembly: GCA_021531385.1. Classification (GTDB taxonomy): domain Bacteria; phylum Bacteroidota; class Bacteroidia; order Bacteroidales; family Tannerellaceae; genus Parabacteroides; species Parabacteroides distasonis_C. The sequence goes on from JAFBIR010000005.1 coordinate 121,320, forward strand.
CTCTTTTGCTTTGGCCCGATAATTGTCGAATACTTGCTTTATATTCTTCTCGCTTTCGCCTACCCACATGCTCTTAATTTGGGATATATTGACTTGCATAATGTCACGACCCGTTTGTCTTGCAAGTTGTAACACAGTTTCGGTCTTGCCAGTTCCGGCAGAACCATAGAAGAGGCAAGTAAAGCCACAACGGAAACCCGAATCTTTCATGCGTGTACGGATTTGTTTGTATTGCACGTCATCCAGTAGTCCGCCCAATTCTTCAATCTGGGAGCTTAATTTGTCGCCATAGAACAAACTCTTTGGCACTATTTCCTCAGACTTAATCATATCGCCACGTGCCTTGCTTTGATTCAAGGAGGAAAGGTTAAGTTCTGCAAACAATTGACGTTTGGCTTCTACTGTCATATGGAAAGATCCCCTGTCAACAAATCCGTCGTCGTTGTTGTACTCTATCATCTTTTCTGTAAGAAGTATATGTTCTCCATCATTAAGATATGACCTCATTCTGTTCCAGCAGCGTTTCTCATAAAGGAATTCGAGATCGTGGTACCTGATATTGTCATCATTGTTGTTCACAAAAAGATGAGAGAAGAGAATCAGCATCATTGTATCAACCTCAGACATGTTGTAGCTCCGTACTTTCTGAACATAAAGCAGCTGTCTGTTACAATTGAACAGATGCCTTATCTTTTCAACAGTAGCCTCATAAGTCAATTCGCCATCTTTCCGCAAATCAAACACATCCTCTATCTCTCCGAACAACTCCTGACATGAAAGGCCAGAGCAGTCTTTGGGGATGTACTTCTCATTGTTCTTAAAAGCCTCTACAACCTCCAAGGGAACCCTATAAGTGATACGGTTACCATCACGACTGCATCTGATTAGTTCTCTTTTTTCCAGAACATCAACCTCCTGCATATACCTAATTATTCTTGTTGTTCGACAATCCAGGAACTTGCCGAAGTCACTTATAGTTATACTGGTATCATCACTGTTGTCTACAAACAGTGCCATCATCACACTCTGCTCCTTGGTGAGTTCCATCTTTTCAGCCACATATTTAATATATTTGTCAGCCTTACGATAAAAGTCACTACTAAGCCCCGTACCCTTTGCTTTTTCCACAATCTGCTCAACTGCTGTGAGCAAATCAAGTTTCTTCCTTGCTGCCATTTTCTTATATATTTTTGGTTCATGTGAAGTTTTATGGTGCAAAGTAAACAAAGACCTCTGCCAGTTGGTGGCAGAGGTCGAGGAAATGTTTATTATCGAATGAAACTTTATGGCAATTCCAAGGAAAGATTGAAAATACCTATTATGAAATCAGTCTGAATATTTCTCCAGGGCTTGTTTGAACTCATCAGGATAGTTTATTTTCAAATAAGCCATTTGATAAGCCGGCCAAGTGAAACAAACACCATGTGATTTTTGGAAAGCGTACATACCTTTAGCCTCCATTTCATTCCAAACTTTTTCAAGGGCATTCTTTTTGTGTCCATTCTTTTATACCACCTTCTATGAAACGGGGCTTTAAGACAGAAAGCACATCCATCTTCCTTTTACCGAGGGCTTTTCTCAGCAAGTCGCTCTCACCTCTATCGAAGTTGGCGATCAATCGGGAAAGCATCATTATCTGTTCCTGATAAACAATAATGCCATAAGTATTGTGAAGATACTTTTCCGAGCAAGGAATGATATACTTTACTGCTTTTTTGCTATGCTTTTGCCTGACGAGAGTTGAAATATATTCCATTGGCCCTGGGCGATACATACAGTTCAAGATGACCAAATCCTCAAAGCATGTAGGATGAAGTTTTTGCAAGAATTTTTGCATCCCTCTTGAGCTGAACTGAAACACGTCATCGGTTTGGCCTGTTTGGAAAAGTTCCATTGTCTTCTCATCATCAATCGGAATCTTTTCAATATCGAAATCCTTATCATAGTGAACTTTTACACTCACACATATATCCCTCATCTGGGAAAGAGTTTTAAGACCAAGGAAATCAAATTTTATAAGACCAGACGACTCCACATGCCATCCTTCGTATTGAGTACAATTCACTATTTGTTCATTACCCTTTGAATCTTCTATCGAACAAGTTGAAATAGGTGCCCAATCATACACAGGCTCATCAGCAACAACAAACTCGCAGGCATGAACACCTAATCCACAGATTTTTCTTTCTCATATAGCAGTGTTAGCAAATGCATTACGCAAAGGGATTCCGACTTTTCGAATAGCTTTTCTTATCTCTGGTTCATATTTGACGTAATTCTTTATAGAACGCCAGGAATAACCTGATAGGAGTTCGTTAATAGCCAGAATCTCAGGAGTATGCACTTGGTTTACTCTTTTCTGAACACCGTCAAAATCAAGAAAGATTATCTTCTTAATGAATCACACTCCTTTTGTAATATGCTGTCTATTATAGGATATATTTCAGTTTCATCCTCATAGGGATGGATGTTATAGAAACTATTTCCGGCCAGCATTGCCGAGAGTCTTGTTCTATTCTTGTTGTAGAAGATATGACAAGGTATCTGAAAACGCTCAGCATATGCCAGTTCATAACCAACTCCCAGAGATGGACAAGTACATTCTGCTATCAGCACGTCACTTTCACGTAGCCAATTAGTATCTTGGTTGTATATATCCGTTACAGTTTGCCCCTCTTCTGACAAATTGAGGTTGCCGACATGTTCTGTCAGCACAATGTCAGTCTTCTGAATGTATTTAATAAGGCGTTCATATAAGTTAGCATCAATGCGTCCGCCTCGAATTGAACCTGCAAAATATACTTTCATAATGATGATAATGGTTTTTAAGTCTTTCTTGTGAAAGTGTGTCAACTTACTATCGGGTCAGGACAGAACTCTCTTCGCTTGCATTTCTTGCAATGCTTTCCTATCCATACTTCGTCAAACTGGTTCATGGCTTGTTCGACAATTTCTGGGTCATCTGTCAGGATGCCAGCTTCAAAGTTTCTTTTATTATCCGTCTTCATACCGATACCGGCACCAGTAAGGTTTGCACTTCCAACATACACTTCCTTGCCATCAAAGACAAGCATCTTGAAATGAACACGCGGACAAAGAACTCGCTCCAAGCGGTCGTATAGAACAGGGTACTTATCAAAGTCCTCCCGAAAGTTTGGGCCTGGTTCTTTGGCATGAATGAGCCTTACCTCCACACCATGCCTGATAAGTTGGGCTATGAGAGCCAGAAATGGTTTCTTCTCTTTGCCCATCTCAACATACAAGTCTTTTATGTCGGCAGTACCAATCCAAAGCATGTGCTTCACGGATTGAACCCGTGATAGCACCTCTTTGAAATGGTCGGCATTGGAGATATACTTTAGCATATCGTCACTTGTTTTCTAAATTCAACAATGACTCATTTTCTGACAGTTTATTAAACAGGGCATGTCTGCATTTGTCCATCATTAAAAACGATTCATTTTCATCTTTTGGTAAATCTAAAAACAATCGATACCGCCCGTTTATCCATTCATATGACAAACTATCTGCTACAGATTTCAGTAAAGTCTTGGCATATTCGCGGATTTCCGGAATATCAGTTGGTTTTAGGAATAGATCTATCTCCATTAAGTCATGGTTTTCACCTGTATTCCATATCATATCAACTGCGATATATGGTTTTCTATCTGCAATTTGGTCATAAAATACACACGTTTCGTTACGAGGCCAGAATTGAAGTTTCCATCCAGGTCTTTCCGCTTCTAATTTTAGCTTTAGATAGTACTTATATGCTTTTATATTTGCATGTTCTGCTGACCATTTTTGTTTCTTCATTAAGAACCATGTTCCCCACCAGAATTGAATATTCTTTTCGTCACAATACTGTAATAATTGAGGTATATGTACAAATTCTGCGTACTCTTTATGGTATGGGAATTGATTTATAATGACGTTTTGACGTTCAATCAATTCTGCTTTTGATGCAAATCCTATTATTTGATCCATGAAAGTTTTGAACAAAGAAACGTTTGAGAATATCAATTCATGCCAATCGCTATACTCATATGCAAAGCTGCAATTAGTGTTTCCTCTAAAATATCTAGGATAATTATCCAGACCATGAGCGATGAGAGCCCTTCGAGTTATATCTAACTCTGCATAATCCATCTCACCATAAAAAAGTGCGTTGAATATTCGCCAATATTCTTTGAAGGCATTAAAGTCAAAAATATTTTCGTCATCAATAGACCATCTTATCATTGGCATAATCTCTCCATTCCAGACATTATGTTCCTCTGCTTTCCAGAATACATCTTCAATTTTATTGCGATTGGAATCAGAATCTTGATATATAGATAGTTTTTTCTTTACTTCCTCAGACAGAATCATAGTAGAAATACCATCTTCAATCAAAATTGAGGAAACGATATCATCTGATGGCATCCGCTGAATTAGTGAAAGAGCATTAGGTAACAAAGTCTTAATTGCTCTTTGGACATTTCTGTTTTTACTAAGGCTCTTAAAAAAGTTTTTGATTCTTATTACGGAACGTTTATAATCTTCAATCGATGCATCATTATGTTGTCTCAGATAGTCATTAATAGGAAAACGTTTGACATAAGCAATAACTGGTAATAACCTAAACCAAACAATCTGTTCATGATTTCCTTCTTCGGGTGAAAGCCAAGCTAAATTATTTTTAAAAACACCATTTTGGTCATCAAATAACCATTTTACGATTTCAAAATATTCGTTTAACAATGATACAGGAATTGAAAGATCCAATGTGTAGCTTCCTGACTCTTGAATTTTTTCAAATTCCGTTTCTTCTTGAAGTTCATGATGTCTCAATAACATTATCCACCTGAAGAATTCCGCCATTCCATTGTCTGCGGTGTCATTTTTCTTTTTATCTCTTTGTTTCCAAAAGAACTGTTCCCAAGTTTCCCATCTGTCAACACATTCATTCCTTTGTTCACTACTTTGATGGCTAAATAACATCGCTTTCAAGTTCTCCGTTGTTGATAGAGGTTCTCCTGTTGTGTTAATTATGACGAAAGTTTCTTCCCCTGTACGGCGATTTTCCATATCATAGTACATGAATGTTAGATTATTAACAATCCTATTTCCTATATCCACAGGATTTAATCCAGGTGTATTAAGAATCGTTTCTATATCTTCCAACGATTTTAGCATACTTTGAATGCTGGGATCTAGCTTATAATCATTAAAGAACCACGATTGCTTTTCTATGTCAGATACATGCAGGTTATGTCCACCAAGGAAAAAATGCATGGTGAGGTCACTTAGGAAATATAGAGATGATTCCCTTATTGCATATTGAAGTCGTGGTTCGTGATCATCAGACAATTCAAAGTCTGAAATCAAGTAACTCTGAAATCCATTATTCTCCGTTTTTCGGTTGATCATACCAATAAGTAAAAACAATGTGGTGAAGCGTTGTTGTCCATCACAAAGTTGGATATGACCAGCAGGTGCCTCGTATCCATAAATAAGCCCCAAATTAAGAGAATCATTGGCAAGATTATTAATCAGACCCTCCACAAAAGCATAAGCATAAGTTTTGGATATATCAGAAGACGTTACTTTGTCGCCCCAACAATAGTCTCTTTGAAGGTCGGGAATAATAACCCTATTGTCGTCAGACAATATATACGAAAGCTTGTATGTTTCACCCGATACGAGTTTGTTATATTTCAATGCCATAGTAGTTTTTTATTTCATTGAGAATTGACTCCTTATTTTCTTGTATCTCTCTTATACCCCATGAACTTTTGGCAAAAACAGACATGGAATGCAATAAATGTCGACTACGGAAGGGCTTATCTTCTTCGTCAACTTGGAAATATATACTCTTTTTTTCTTCAACAGTTTTTGCGCCGAATTTTGAATTTTCATTTTTGTAGAGAAGTACCAAATTACCAATACAATGCTCACTACCATTCCCATAAAATTTTGAACGGTCAAGCATATCTTCGTTATTGCCTTCTCCAGCTTCAATCTGATTGCTAACGGAATCAAAGACTTTTGATTTTGGGAAAATATGTTCCAATGACCGTTCTTTCCAGATTTTGAAATCAAAAGGTCTTCCAAGTTTTGTGTCTTCTTCAATATTTCGACGTAGTAATTGCAAAAAAGCATAGCTATTATCTTCATTATAGAGATTATCACTTGACAATGAACGTAGCATTTCAATTTTCTTTGTTTTCAGTTCTTCATCAGCATCTATATTTGAAAGATATTTAATAATTTGTGAATGTGAGAGACCGCTTTCAAGGAAAATAATCTTATAATAGTCACACACATCGAAAGAATTTGCATGAGCAAAATAGTCTATAATAAACTTGCTCCTATCCCCTTTGGGAAGCAATAATAAAATTGCACCTATGATATTGTGTAGTCTCTTTTTTCTTTCTGTTTCATACGCACTATTATATATGTCTTCAAATGACTTTTGAAGATGCCTCAAATCATAGAAAGTCTGTTTTGCAGAGAGTTCAGGATTCTCCCCCAAGAGACATGTTTCTTTGAAATTTTCAAAAGAAAACTGCTTTTTCCCTTGCGCGCGACGAACAAAGTAAGTTCTCAATAGCCATCCCATGGTATGTTCTTCTGTGCGGTAGAATTCTCTAACTTTATTTTGATTCCACCAGTACAACCACTTGTCCCACTCTCTGGCATAACGGCTTCTTAAGGCATTCTGCTCCCAGCGTATGTCTTCACTATTATCATCCGAAAGAGAAACAAGGCGTAGCAATTCTGCTTTTATAATTTCTTCTTCGGACATGTCTGCTTTGTTGCCATTCATCATAGTAAACACTGTCGATGCTTTCCTGTCAGGAATTACAATATATAGGAACCGAATATTGGTAAGTATATCGTTAATCCTTTCATGAGGTATGTTCTCTGCCAGTATGGTTCTGATAGTTTTTTTGAAGAAATACAAATCCTGAAATTTTTCGTTCATGTCTTCTTTGGCCATCTCATGTAATTCATCTGTGCTTTTACCAATAATACTGCGTAAAAACTCACCTGCGCCACCCACACAATTATCACGTCTTACATTATAACGTATCTGCATATTATTCTTATATTGCAAACATGTAAGCAACAAGAAGAAAAAGGTCATTCTCTGTTGACCATCAATGACACTAATCCCATCTGAGATTTCAGACACAGTAAGACCTTGAAGAAATAATTTTTTTGGTATCGAAGGAGTTAATATGCTGTCTCTGATATTTCGTAAAATATGTTCTACAGAATTCTCTGATGTATCTTTTCTGTTTTTCCCCCAGATATATCCTCTTTGATAAGGAGGAATTGTTATTATAGGATTCTGAGCAATTAAATCACCCAAAGAAATAATGGCATTCATATATTATTATAGTTTAATCATTTAAAATGATAGGTATTTGAATACTTAACTTATCCGCTTCAACATCATCGTACCGAACCTCATCTATGATATATTTAAGATTTCTTATACTATCTTTTAACATCAGTTCAAGTTTTTGTGCGGTTAATTCTGTGTATGGACAATGTACAACTCCTGAATATGTTCTTTTAACTGAATGGTTGCATTTGAATTGTCCCACAAATGGATCGGAACTCTGTTCTTCCCGTTTGGTAAAATAACATACTACAGAACCTCGCACCCACACATCATTAGAGTATGTTGTAGGCACAATAAGCCAAGAAGGTTGATGTACTATATAGTCATCCTTTACAATAGAAAGACGTTCAAATTCGGTATATTCGATTTGTACTCTATTCTTACTCTCACATGAAACTTTGATTCTATTGTTTAGAATGATAGAGCCTTCTTCATACATTTCGTGATACTCTTCTTTCGCTTTCCTTTCGTCGTAATTTCTCGAATCTAAATAATCTATAATATCTTGGAGAGACATACAATTGGGAAGAGCTTCAAATATACCTTTTGTTTCTATTTTCATAATTGTTTATATTTATAAAATTTTTAATGCTATAGCAGCACAAGCTTCTGCATCTGCCAATGCATGGTGGTGATCTTCTAACTCATAACCACAGGCAGCAGCTACAGTCTGAAGCTGGTGGTTTTCTAAATCAGGAAGCACCCGCCGTGAGACACAAAGGGTGTCATAGAACTCATAGTCTGGATAGTCCATCTGATAGACACGGAATACTGCTTTCAGGCAACCTTCATCAAAAGGCTTGTTATGAGCAACGAGCGGTAAACCTTCTATCAGAGGTTCTATCTGCGCCCATACTTTGGGGAATACAGGCGCATCGTCAGTATCTTCGTGACAAAGACCATGAACCTGAGAACACCAGTAGTTATAATAGTTCGGCTCTGGCTGGATGAGAGAGTAGAACGTATCTACAATCTCACCATTACGAACAATGACTACTCCAACGGAACAAACCGAAGAACGCTCATTGTTAGCCGTTTCAAAATCTATAGCTGCAAAGTCTTTGAGCCCTGCTCTAAGATTTTCACGCTCGGCAGAGTTAATACCAGTATTACTCTGCTCTCGCTTACTCAAATCTTTCATTTATTTGTCCTCCTTGTATTTGTTCCACATTCTTTCGATCTTTCCGGCAATTTCTTTACGGAGCCAGAGAGGTTCCAGCACTTCCATATCCTCACCGTTCGAGAGAAGTTCTTGCTGGAAGTCAAACTCTGGACGAAGATTAAAGGTGAAGATGCTGCATTCTTCATTGCGTTCAATCTCTTCCTGGGATTCATGTATCTTCAGGTCGCGGATATAGTTGGCTTGCCCTGCTGATACTTTTAACTTAATAGGTTGAATCTTCACAGACTGTTCTGCTATGATACCAAAACAACCATCAAAGAAATCCTCTGCCGTCCAATCCTTCGGCATTTCAAATTTCTCTTCTGTAGCTCGAAGATGTTGAATTCTGTCAAGGGCATAGATGCGCGGCCCTTTCTTGTAATAATATGAATAGGTACTTCGAGCGACCATGTACCAACGCTGCCGGAACAACTTCACACAATACGGCTGCACATCAAAGTTGTTCTCCTCGTCCTTCCAATAACTGTGATAGGTCATGTTCAGTACACGATTTTCCTTCATTGCCTCAATGATGGGCTGAAGGTAGTTCTGGCCAGACGGCACGTATTCCAAAATGATGCGGTCTTTAATGCTTTGGCTGTTCGCCAAAGCATTGCTCACACAGAAAGTGTTGTATAGCCAAGAACGAAGTCCGTTTTTACTAATGTCTTCCTCGTTTTCGATATAGTAGCGATATTCTCCACGGTTCTCATTGACGATGCTGATACCGAACATATCCCAGATGACATAACGCCAGTTGTCAAAAGTGCGTTTGGGGATATCCACTCCTCTGCTGATATCATCACGGAGCCATAGCTCATTCAGTTCTTTGAATGAGATCTTACGTCTGCGATAGATGGTCTCTATCACCCAGACGTATTTGGTAATTAGGCTTTGCCCTCTATCATTGTCTGCCATATAAAATCGAATTTTTCTGCAAAAGTACACGAAGGCTACGCAATTTCGTGGCAGAGGTTATGAAAAAATGAGATTTTAATCCCTTTTTCCTTCCATCTTGATTTATTCGTTGAGTGTCTTCTCCAAATCATCTATAGAAGGAAGTGATGACTTCAAATTTTCAATTAACTCTTTTGTCTTATAGGCGGCCACGCCTAAAGGCTGAGTCATCCCGCGCAAAGCGTATTCTACCTTTGTGTTGTTCTTTGAACGACAGAGAAGAAGTCCAATGGTAGGATTGTCCTCAGGCATCTTTACCAAGTCATCTATGGCAGATATGTAGTAATTCAGTTTGCTGATAAATTCTGGTTGGAACTCCACAACCTTCAATTCGATTGCGACATAACAATGCAAACGTGTGTGGTACATCAACAAATCAACTCTGCTCTCGTCCCCATCTATATTCAGTGGGAACTGCCTTCTTACGAATGCGTGGACAAAATCATCACTTGGTAGTCAATAAAAGAAAGAACTGTTGAATCAATCATTCCATCTGGCTACTTGATTGTTTATAAGCGATTGATTATCATAAATAAGGCTGGTAGAAGTTTCCCTCTACCAGCCTGATATAATCTTTAAGTTAATTCGGATTTATTCCTCTATAGCTGCCTGTGCGGCTGCTACACGTGCGATAGGCACACGGAACGGAGAGCAGCTTACGTAGTTCAAACCAACCTTGTGGCAGAACTTCACGGATGAAGGTTCGCCTCCATGCTCACCACAGATACCGCACTTCAGATCCGGACGGATCGCACGACCCTTCTCGGTAGCCATCTGTACCAATTGACCGACACCATTCTGGTCTAATACCTGGAACGGATCGACCTTCAAGATCTTCTTCTCCAAGTAAACCGGCAAGAAGGAGGCAATATCGTCACGAGAGTAACCGAAGGTCATCTGCGTCAAGTCGTTCGTGCCGAATGAGAAGAACTCTGCGCTGGATGCGATGCGATTAGCGGTCAATGCGGCACGCGGGATCTCGATCATTGTACCAACTTTGTAGTCGATGCGATCGCCCATCTCGGCAAACAGCTGCTCCGCAGCCGCACGGATCACCTTCTCCTGCTCCTTGAACTCATACAAAATACCGGTCAACGGCACCATGATTTCCGGCATTGCCTCGATACCCTCAGCTTTCAACTCCAAGGCAGCGCCTAAGATTGCACGGGTCTGCATCTCGGTGATCTCCGGATAGGTGTTACCCAGACGGCAACCACGGTGACCCAACATCGGGTTATGTTCGCAAAGCGCCTCTACACGCTGCTGGATATACTTCACGGAAACGCCCATAGCGGCGGCCATCTCCTCCTGTCCCTTCAGATCGTGGGGAACGAACTCATGCAAAGGCGGATCGAGCAGGCGGACAGTCACTGGACAGCCAGCCATGGCCTTGAAGATACCCTTGAAGTCGGCCTTCTGGTAGGGGAGGATCTTCTCCAAGGCCTTCTTGCGACCCGCTGCGTCCTCGGCCAAGATCATCTCACGCATTGCCTTGATCTTCTCGCCCTCGAAGAACATGTGCTCCGTACGGCAAAGGCCGATACCTACGGCACCGAAACTACGTGCGATTGCCGCATCATGAGGCGTGTCGGCGTTGGTGCGTACACGCAATTTCGTATATTTATCGCAAAGATCCATCAACTCCGCGAAATCGCCTGACAACTCAGCTGCCTTGGTCTCTACTTCACCTACATAAACCTGTCCTGTCGTGCCGTTGATAGAGATGAAGTCACCCTCTTTCAGCTTGACGCCATCCACTTCGACGGTCTTCGCCTTGTAATCAATATTCAAGGCACCCGCGCCGGACACACAGCACTTGCCCATACCACGTGCTACAACGGCTGCGTGAGAGGTCATACCACCACGAGCGGTCAAGATACCTTCTGCTACCTGCATACCGGCCAAATCCTCGGGAGAGGTCTCGATACGCACCATGACTACGTGTTTGCCATCGGCATGCCATTTAGCGGCATCCTCCGCGAAGAAGACAATCTGACCCGTAGCCGCACCTGGTGAAGCGGGCAAACCTTTGACGAACAGTTTCGCCTGTTTCTCAGCCGCCTTGTCAAAGACGGGGTGAAGCAACTCATCCAACTTGTTTGGCTCGATACGGTTCAAGCAGGTCTTCTCGTCGATCATGCCTTGATGCAACAGGTCGATCGCGATCTTCACCATAGCCGCACCTGTACGCTTACCATTACGGGTTTGCAGGAACCAGAGCTTACCCTCTTGCACGGTGAACTCCATATCTTGCATATCGCGATAGTGCTCTTCCAGTTTCTCCTGAATGTTGTTCAACTGGTTATAGATCTCCGGCATAGCCTCCTCCATAGAGGGATACTTCGCGAAACGCTCCTCCTCAGAGATACCGGCACGCTCTGCCCAGCGCTGAGAGCCGATCTTCGTGATCTGCTGCGGTGTACGGATACCTGCTACCACATCCTCGCCCTGTGCGTTGATCAAGTACTCACCGTTGAACAGGTCCTCACCATTGGCTGCGTCGCGAGAGAAGCAAACGCCCGTAGCGGAGGTATCACCCATGTTACCGAACACCATGGCCTGTACGCTGACCGCTGTACCCCACTCATCAGGAATACCTTCCATCTTGCGATAGAGGATCGCACGCTCGTTCATCCAGCTGTTGAACACGGCACAGATCGCCCCCCAGAGTTGCTCGTATGCGGAGGTCGGGAAGTCTTGTCCGGTTTGCTGCTTCACGGCTGCCTTGAATTTCTGAACGAGTTGTTTCAAATCCTCAACGTCCAACTCGTTATCCAATTTCACGCCTTTGGCTTTTTTCACCTCTTCGATGATGGCCTCAAACGGATCAATATCCTCTTTGCTGGTCGGTTTCATGCCCAATACCACGTCGCCATACATCTGCACGAAGCGGCGATAGGAATCCCAGGCGAAGCGGGGGTTGCCTGTCTTACGGCTCAAACCTTCCACTACCTCGTCGTTCAATCCCAGGTTCAAGATGGTGTCCATCATACCTGGCATGGAGGCACGGGCACCTGAACGTACGGATACCAATAGCGGATTAGACACATCGCCGAACTTTGAATTCATCAATGTCTCGATATGGGCAACGGCTTGCTCTACATCCTCTTTCAAGAGAGCCACCACTTTCTCTTTGCCCATCTCGTAATACTCTGAGCACACCTCTGTAGTGATGGTGAATCCGGGAGGTACGGGAACACCAATTAAATTCATCTCAGCGAGGTTGGCGCCTTTGCCACCCAGCAGGTTTCGCATGTCTGCTTTTCCCTCGGCTTGTCCATTGCCGAATTTGTAAACTCTTTTTCTTTCCATGATATAGAAACTAAATAAATGATCTTATTCGTGTTGCGTATTGATAAACAGTTTTGTAGATTGCTTTTGTCTATATATCGTTTTTTGTTTTCTCAGCGTAGCAACGATGCAAATGTATGTTATTTATCCCTTGTGATGGTGCTTTTTCGTTCAAAATTTTCGTATGTTATATAACTCCTCCTGTTGCAGGTCATAAATATTTCATTACCTTTGCGTGCCGACATTTGTTAGCTTTCCTTGTTCTTCCCTTTGTCCTTCGCAAAAATGTCCGTAATTTTGTGGCCTATTCAAAAAAATGTAATTCCTGATCGAATGGCAAGAAAGAAGAAACAATTACCTGTTTTAGAGCAGGTAACTATAACAGATGTGGCCGCTGAGGGGAAGGCCATCGCTCGCGTGAACGATATGGTTGTTTTCGTGCCCTTTGTGGCTCCCGGCGATGTGGTGGATATTCAGTTGACTCGTAAGAAACATAGTTACGCAGAAGGAAAGGCGATTCGTTTCCATGCCTATTCCTCCAAGCGGGTGGAACCCTTTTGCGCGCATTTTGGTGTATGCGGTGGTTGCAAGTGGCAGCACTTGAACTATGCGGATCAAGTCTATTATAAGCAGAAGCAGGTGTATGATAACCTGACTCGCATCGGTAAGGTGCAGAGCGAACAATGGTTGCCGATCTTGGGTGGCGAGGAGACTACCTTCTATCGTAACAAGCTGGAATTTACCTTCTCTAACAAGAAGTGGCTGACCGAGGAGGAGGTAGCCTCGGGTGAGTCATTTGCCTGTATGAACGCCTTAGGTTTCCATATTCCAGGCATGTTTGATAAGGTACTCGACATTCAGAAGTGCTGGTTGCAGGCCGATATTTCCAACCAGATCCGCAATGCGATCAAGGCGTATTGCTTGACTCATGAGGGGTATCCCTTCTTCGATCTGCGTGCGCAGGAGGGTTTTGTCCGCACGTTGATGATCCGTACGGCTTCGACGGGCGATCTGATGGTAGTGATGTCATTCTTCCATGAGGATGTGGTGCGTCGTGAGGCCCTGCTGAGCTATGTGGCCGAGTCATTTCCACAAATCACCTCGTTGATGTATGTGATCAACGAGAAGTGTAACGATACGATCACGGATCAGGAGATCTTGGTGTTCAAGGGCAAGGATCATATCATCGAGGAGATGGAGGGCTTGCGTTTCAAGGTAGGTCCGAAATCTTTCTATCAAACGAATAGCCGACAGGCCTATAACTTATATAAGGTAGCTCGTGACTTCGCCCAGTTGACGGGTAAAGAGTGTGTGTATGATCTCTATACGGGTACGGGTACGATTGCTAACTTCGTCTCCCGTCAGGCAGCTAAGGTGATCGGTATTGAGTATGTACCCGAGGCGATTGAGGATGCGAAGGTCAATTCCGCCCTTAACGGCATTGCCAACACGCAGTTCTATGCGGGCGATATGAAAGATATCTTGACGGCCGATTTCATTCGGGAGCATGGCCATCCCGATGTGATCATCACCGATCCTCCTCGTGCTGGTATGCACGACGATGTGATCCAGACAATCTTGGCCGCAGAGCCGACACGCATCGTCTATGTCAGCTGTAACCCGGCTACCCAGGCACGTGACTTGCAGCTGCTGGGCGAGAAGTATGCCGTGAAGGCGGTTCAACCGGTAGATATGTTCCCTCACACGCATCACGTGGAGAATGTTGTCCTTCTCTCGATGAAGCAACCTCAGGATTGAATCGTTAGGAATGGGTAGAGCCTATACATACAGTATCTTCTTCCTCTGTTTCTTCCTCTTCGCTTGTTCCGTACATTCCGGCCAAGAGGAGGAGGAGACGTCCCTATTCGCTGACCTACCTCAATTAAAAGAACGAGGTGAGTTAGTGGCGGTGACGCTCTACAGCTCGACCTCCTATTTCCAGTATAAGATGCAGGATATGGGCTATGAGTATGACCTTGCAAAGGACTTTGCGAAGAGCGTGGGTTTGAAGCTGACTATGAAGGTGGCGACCAATCCTGCTCATCTGATAGAGATGCTCAATGAGGGGGAGGCCGATTTGGTCGCTTTTCCCATACCGATTCATCAACAATTGAAGGCTGGGATCCTCTATTGTGGACAGGAACGGGTCAATCGACAGGTGTTGATTCAGCGGGAGGAGAGGGGAGGCAAACCCTTGACAGATGTCACGCAGCTGATAGGTAAGGAGGTGTATGTCAAGGCGAATACTCGTTTTTCAGAACGCCTGAATAACCTCAATGAAGAGCTGGGTGGTGGCATTCTTATCCACGAGGTAACGGCCGACTCTATCACGACGGAAGACCTGATCGAGCAGGTGTCGCAAGGCAAGATAGCCTATACGGTCACGGACGACCAGGTGGCTCGCTTGAATAAGACCTATTTTTGGAACCTGCATATCGGCTTAGAGATCAGCTTCCCGCAGCGATGCTCGTGGGTCGTTCGTCGTTCCAGTCCCTTGTTGGCAGAGGCGGTGAATACGTGGGCAGCAGGCCGGAAAGGCAGTACCTCGTTTAAGGCCATTAACAAGCGCTATTTTGAGTTGAGTAAACAGCCGTTACAGACCGAGATCCCCCCTATGCGAGGTGGACATATCTCTCCTTACGATGCGCTCTTCAAGAAGCATGCGGGATTGATCGGGTGGGATTGGCAGTTGTTGGCCTCCATCGCTTACCAAGAGTCACGTTTCAATCCGTCGGTGGTCTCTTGGGCCGGTGCGGAGGGATTGATGGGTATTATGCCCAATACAGCCAAGGCATTAGGTGTCACGCCTCATGAGTTGAAAGATCCCGACGTGGGCATACGAACCGGTGTGGATTGCTTGCGTCGTTTTCGGCAAGGTTTTTCGGATATTACCGATCCGGAGGAGCTGATCAAGTTTACGTTAGCGGCCTATAACGCCGGGATTGGTCATGTGTATGATGCGCAACGACTGGCTCGTAAGTATGGCAAGGATCCGAATCGCTGGGAGTATGTATCGGAGTATATCCGATTGAAAAATGATCCGGAGTACTACAATGATCCCGTTTGTAAACATGGGTATTTGCGTGGATCAGAGACATTTCTTTATGTGCGGGAGGTGATGGAACGTTACCATTATTATATGACGCATAAAAACAAGGCGTAATGAGGATGAAACAGAAAGTGATGATTCAATATCCCCGTTCGGAGAAGTGTTACGTTTCCGGCAGGGTCAACAAAATACAGGTCGGGATGCGTCGGATCACGTTGCAAGATACGGTGCAGCTGACGGCTACAGGCGAGAAGATCGTCAAACCCAATAGTCCGTTGGTGGTGTATGACACCAGTGGAGCCTATTCGGATCCTCGGTTTGTACGAGGTGAGTCAGGTGGTCTGCCTTCGGTGCGGGAGGAGAGTTATGGGAGACGAAAAGACCTAAGCCGGGTGGAGGAGAGCGGTGCATACCGGGCGAAACCGGGTAAGATCGTCACGCAACTCTATTATGCCAAGCGGCGGATCATCACGCCGGAGATGGAGTATGTCGCTATCCGCGAGAATCAGCAGGTGGAGACTTTGGGATTGAAAAGCTACATTACACCTGAGTTCGTGCGCAAGGAGGTAGCTGCCGGGCGAGCGGTGATCCCTGCCAATGTCAACCATGTCGAGTTGGAGCCGATGATTATTGGAAACCGTTTCTTGGTGAAGGTGAACAGTCCGATCAATTATCGCTTGGGCATACCGGAACCGATCGCAGAGGTTGAGGATCAGTTACTCAACTATTTAGCGATGGGTTGTGATACCTTAACGGCTCTTTTCGAGCAGGAGGATCGTGCAGTGGCGGAGTCAGATCGTTTGCGCGGGGCCTTGTTGCGTCGCTGTCCGATACCTGTTGGGGTGAATCCCCTGTTGGCGTCAGCTTGGGCAGGCGAGCTGGATTGGCCTCTTTTCCGGGATCGGTTGATAGCGCTGTGTGAGACCGGTGTAGATTTTGTGCGCCTTTATCCTTCGTTGTTACGTGTGGAGTGTGAGCAGTTGCGTGAACGTTTGCTGCGTCCCCGATCCTTGGAGTACCGGATTTGGGATAATTGGTTCTTGACACATAAAGGCGAAGAGAATTTCCTGTATATCCATTTTGATGAACTGTGTGAGATACTGGGTAGCTACGATGTGACACTCAGTTTAGGCGATGGGATGCGCGCTGTCTCTATTTATGATGCGGTAGCTGATTCCTTGCGTCAAGAGGAGTTGAAACGTATCCGGGAGCTGGTGCGCCGGGCGTGGGATCATCAGGTGCAGACGATAGTGGAGTCTGCTGGTCATGCGCCGATGGATAAGATTCAGGGGCAGATGAAAGAGATTCAGTATATGGGACACGGGGCACCTATTTTCACCTCCGGCCCTTTGCTGACCAATGCCGCTTGTGGATTTGATGCGGTAGGTATGGCGATCGGTGGTGCGCAAGCCGCTTGGCAAGGAGCCGCCTTGCTCTGTTGCTCAGAGCCAGAGGAGGCATTGCGAGGAACGACCGATGAGCGACGTGTCTATTACAAATCGCTGATCATGGCAAAGATCGCGGCCCATGCGGCAGATGTGGCCAAAGCACATCCCGGATCCGGTATGCGTGATCATGCCATCTGCAAAGCACTGGCTGAGGGGAATCGAGAGGCGGATGTTGAGGCGCTCTCACTGGTGCCCAAACGTTTTCTGAAACTATTGAAATAGCGGGAGTAGCCGCTCGGCCAGCTGATACCCCTCTTGGTAGAGCGCCTGCATCTGAGGAATATTACGACAGGTACGATCAACTTGGAGTGGTTTCTCCGGACGGATGACAAGCACTCTTCCAGCTGCTTCCAATTGGTCGATCCAATCGAGTGTTGCGTTATAGCGTAGGTAACGGGTACGTAATTGTTCACGCAGAGCTGGGTATTGCCGATAGATGAACCCTGGCAGACGCATCTCCTTGTCCGCTTTCCGATACCCCTTGTTGCGTGTCAAGACCACCACGTTTTGTGGAAATCCGTCTTCGATGGCTCGACGGAGGGGAATGGCGTCGCACACACCGCCATCCACCATCGGGATGCCGTCCACATAGGTGGTTGGACAGAGCACAGGCAATGTGCAAGAGGCTTTGCAAATCTCTACAAGACGTGCTTCATCCTGTTTCTCCTCGAAATACATCGCTTCGCCTGTCAGGCAGTTGCTGGTCACCATCACGAAACGTTCCTTTGTTTGTGCATAGGTCTTGAAATCAAAGGGATAATAACGATCCGGATAGACGTGAAACAGGAAATCAAGATTGATATAGCCCTTGCCGCTGAGGAAATGGCGTAACCCGATATAGTTGTACTTCCGCAACAGCTCGGTGTTGGAGAAGAGCGAGCGCCCCCGTTGGTGCGAAGCATAGGAGATGCCGTTACTTGCTCCGGCAGATACCCCAATTGTATAGGGAAAATAACGCTTATGATCCATGAAACAATCCAATACACCGACGGTGAAGATGCCTCTCATACCGCCACCTTCCAATACCAAGCCTGTCTGTTTGTCTATTTGCATCGTTAATCCACTTTTTCCGTTTGAGTGAGCAAAGATAATTTGTTTTTCGGGAAACGCACGGAAAAACGACCAGCGATGTAGTCGGAGGGAACGATCTCGAAATAGCTTTCTTCCGTACGTAAGTAGTCGATCAGTTGCCGGAATAGGTCGTTAAGCGTCAGCAGCTGGCTGTGGCCAAACAAGAGCAGATGCTCTCGGGCCCGGGTCATAGCGACGTTGAGCTTCCGGTCGATCAGTTGTCCCTCTTCCTCGAAGACGTTGTTTGTCAAGAAATTCAGCTGATACCGCTTTTGGATGGTGAAGCCATACAGAATGTAATCTCGTTGGCTCCCTTGGTAACGCTCCACGGTGTCAATGGTGATTTGGCGTAGGGGTGGAAGCGCATAGCTGTCGAGGAAACGACGGATGGTGGCAATCTGGTTGCGGTAGGGTACGATCACACCCACTGTCTGTGTCGGATCAAAATGAGTAGGATCCTTGCGGTAGATCTCTACGACGGTGGAGGCAATCATCTCTGCCTCGATCGCATTCACCTTATCGGAGGGGCTTTCTTCCGGGAGGGGTACCTCCACGAAGGCTACCCGGCGGGTGGCAAGTAGCTGTTGTTGTCCGTTCAGGCCGTTCGGCATGGTTGGGAGTGGCCGTTGCTGGTGGGGCAGGGGTACCTCCTCCAAACGCCCTTGATAGAAGAAACGATTGGGAAAGGCGGCAATCGCTTGGTGCATACGTCCCTGTTTAGTCAGTAGATAGGTCACGGAGGGATCGTGGCGATACTGTTTTAATAATCGCTCAAAGAGTGACTGGCGACAATCGGTCAGCCCGATGGTTTGCAGGAGTGGATCGGTCACGAGGGCATCCTCCGCCTCCTGTTGCACGACGGCAGGAAGTTGTTTGTGGTCGCCAATGAGTACGATTTTTCGGATCGCCGGCTTGCCGTTAGCGCATGCGCTCAGTAGGCCGATCAGATGCGGCTCCAAGAGTTGTGAGGCCTCGTCGATAATCGCCAAGTCAAACTGTTTCAGCTGGAACAAAGCGGGTTGTGCATTGAAAGCGGTGGTGGTTCCCACGAATACCTTTGTCTGCTCAATCAATGTACGCACCTCGGTTAGTTTGCCGCAATCGTTCACACGGGTTTGTAGCAGCTGTTTCCGATAGGCGGGAGCGGCAGAGAGCGAGCTGCCGATGCGTAGATAGTCGATTCCCTCTGCGGTTAGTTTGCAGCAGATCTCATCCACGGCCCGATTGGTGTAGGCCATTAATGCGATGTGTGTGTCTGGTTCTAACAACTCCTCTTTCAGGGTGTTCACCAATCCGTAGGAGGTCTTGCCGGTACCTGGTGGACCGATCAGCAGGAAGAGCTCCTCCGCCTGTTTGATTCGCAAGGCTAACTCGTTGAAATCGCCATAGTCTCCTTTGAGTTGGCGTTGGAGATTGACTCGAGGCGTTCGTTGCAGCAGGAGCAACGACTGTCGGTCGGCAGGAGCGGATAGGAAGGCGTGTAGCCCTCGATAAAGCGCCGTGAAGGAGGAGTCGAACAGGTCATGCTCGATCGCCCAATAGGCCTCTTTATAATAGGTAAAGATGCGGGCATCCCCTTGCGGATTACGTAGGGTGAGGCTAAGCTGTGCTGTACCTATCTCTGCGATCGTGGCACGTAACACCATCGTGCGGGTGGCGTTTGGCTCCTGTCCCTTGGGATAGGGATAAAGAATCACAATGTCGCCGGGCCGGAAATTGGATAGCTCCTGCGCCTCATGTGCCGGATAGCGCAAGGTAATGGTCTCGATAGGGCCCTCCGTGGCAGGAAGGATGGGGGTCATCTCGGCATACATATCGCCTGTTTGTATTTTTTCCTCAGCGGAGGCCTGCCATTTAGCGGCGAATCCTGAACCTTCCTTGGCGGCGTTGCCGATTTTCGCCAGTAACTGCTCCAGTTCCACGAAAGAGAGAAAGCGGAAATAGTAGGCGCGTGCCAAAGGGGTGGCGGCATGTATCGGGTGGAGCAACGCTTCTAATTGCGGACGTTGGTATTGTTCCCACAGCTTTTCACTCCCGCTTCGGGTGCGTAAGGCATCAGCGGTCAGTGGCTCCAAAGTCTCTCGCAGTTCCCCTCGGGCGTATGCCAACTCATAAGCCGCTATGCCGTTGCGCAGTTTCATCGCCTCGAATAGTAAAGCGGGAGCGAAGCCTAAACCCAAGAGGCTGTTCTCGTAGCGGGAATAGAGCAGGAAGGCGTTCAACTCCTGGTTGTTTGCCATGTAGTTGGCGCGGTAGTTATAGCGTAACAACGCCATATAGAGCAACATTTGTACGTAATGCTTCTCTTGATGGACAGGTGTTTCAGGGTCTCGTTGGGGGAAACCTCCCTTGCCCGCTTTCTGCTCCACCAATACCCGTTGATCCAGTTGCAAGAGATCCATACGTCCTTGCAAGCCTAATAGCTCAGAGAAGAAGGTGGGCTCCACGATTGTTTCTCGCAGGTCGAAAGGGCGTACCTGATTGGGCAAGACATTGCGAATCGCCTGATGGATGTGCTCCCTTTGCCGCAGGGATTGTTCGTGGAAACCGGGTGTCAGCTCGGCGGCCAAGAGGTTTAGGGCATTCCCTTGGAAGAAGCGTTTCACGCTCTGTGCATAGCTGGTTGTGTCAGAGTCAGCGTGTAGCTCCTCATCCAACAGTTGTCCGGCGAAGTTACCCAGCAGGATCGCTTCGCTGTTGGCTGCCGGTTGCAGCTTATGCAGGAGGTGGAGGAGAGGGGAGTGTCCATAGCTTTCCATGCAGGAGGCTATGGCAGAAATATCGACCAGGTAATCAGGCTCCACAATGATCAGTTCCGGATAGAAAATCTTCTCCCTCCATCTTGGCCGCACCAAGTTAAGCTGCATCCCCTCACGCAGGTAGGTGGTCAGGTAGCTACGGTCATACGCTGGGTCGGCATCGGACGCTTCCGGCTGGTAGCAGACACAAATCTCCAAGGCTGGATTTTGCTCGGGTTGTCCATAGAGGTAATGGTCATCCCAGCGAGAGACGATCAGCCGGATACGGTCAGCGGTGGGCAAGTCTTGCGCCTCAGGTAATCGTTCCGTGGGGAAACGGGCGGCCAAATCGACGGGCACCTCCCGCTCAAAGAGCAGGCCGATGAAAAGGCAGAGGTGGCACAGATCTCGTTTTTGGTGATGCGCCAATTCTGTCTCACTCAGTTGTCCATCGCCAGCGGCTTTTAGTCGAGTGCGGGTCTCGTTGAGCCGTGCCCGGAGCGCTGGTTGGGCATGGTGCGTTTTCAGCAAGAAGTCCATCTTGGCGAAAGGGCCGCTCAATTTCAATCGCTCAAACCGTGTTTGCTCGTTGAGTAGGCGTTGAAACAAAGCGTTACAAATGCGATAACAGGCGGGGGCTGGCAGCTGCCCTGCCTTACGCAAGGTCTCAAAAAGTTCTTCGGCTGGTTCGGGTCGAAAACCCGGTATCGTCTGTTTATTCCTCTGTTGCATGGCGCGAAGATAGGGGAAAACGGTCGCTTCTGTTTCGTCATGGCTCACCGTTTTTTCCTTTTGAGGGTATCTCGTTCGATGGTTTGCGAATAAAAAGAGACATTTGTCACCAAATTTCTAAACAAAAGAATTATCATGAACGTACAGCAACTTTTCATCGCTTGCGCCCTATCGACCTTGGCGATAGGTGCTTCCGCACAAGACTGGCCGCGTTATCTTGGCCCGACCAGTGACAGTAAATCAACACAGAAGAATCTGCTTCGCGAATGGCCTGCCGAGGGGCCTGAGGTACTCTGGACGGTGCCTGTCGGCATTGGCTATGGCGGCCCTGTCGTGGAGAAGGGAAAAATCTATCTCTTGGATCGGGATGCCGACAAGGAGGAGGAGACAATGCGTTGCCTGACTCTCGATGGAGGCAAGGAATTGTGGCACTACACTTATCCCTCACCGGGAGCCGTGCAGTTCCCCGGTTCACGTAGTGTGCCGGCCGTGGAGGGCAAATTGCTCTTCTCTTGTGGCCATAACGGCGATTTCTATTGCTTCGACACCGAAAGTGGTAAACCACTGTGGAACAAGAATATCTGGAAAGACTACGGAGGCGATAAACTGCCGATCTGGGCAATCGCACAATGCCCCTTGATCTATGGCGATTTGGTATATGTATATAGTGGAGCTCCCGGTGCCGGCCTCTTGGCTTTCAAGAAGCAGACAGGAGAAGTGGTTTGGCAAACAAAGAACTTAGGTCCTGAGACTTATGCCAGCCCGTCGATCGTACGCATCGACGGCGAGGATCACCTGAGCATCGTGATTTCTTCTACGAATCCCATTGGTCATCGGGATGCGCCGAAGGAGAAGGGGCGTGTGATCGGTTTCAATCCCAAGACGGGAGAGGAGCTGTGGCGGTATGACAACTGGGAGTGTCACATCTCTTGCTCTCCGGTTACCGAGGCGGGCGATGGCAAGTTGCTCGTCGTAGGGGGCTACGAACGTGGAGCGACGATGATCCAGGTGCAGCGTGGTGCCGACGGGAAGTTCACGACGAAAGAGCTCTTCACGACCGTGGAGTTTGGCGACCAGACGAAACCAGCACTCTTCCTCGATGGCTACTTCTACGGCCAGTATGGTACGAGTGGACGGCGTGACGGCCTCACCTGCATGGACATGGAGGGCAATATCAAGTGGAAGACCAAGCGGAATCCCAACTTCGATAAGGGCAGCATGATCTATGCCGATGGCTTGATTCTCGCTACCGATGGCAATAAGACGCTCTATCTGATCGAACCCTCAGCCGAGGCCTTCAAGCCGATCTCCAAAGCTAACCTCTTGGAGGAGGGCAGTTCCGGAGCAGCGGAGTTTGGTGGTCGTATCCCCAATGGCAACTGGGCTCCTTTGGCTCTTGCCGACGGCAAACTGCTGATCCGTAACCACAGCATCCTGCGTTGTGTCAAGGTGACGAAGTAGGCGAGGGGACAGCTGATATAGGAAACTTTTTACCTGAAATGGGCGGATAGTCGCATGAATCGTTGTACCTTTGGCTGCCGTAATGATTAGCAGAAATTGATCAGATGAAAAAAGGATTTGACAACGAGAAATATTGCAGCATTCAGTCTGCGCATATCAGTGAACGTATTGCTCAATTTGACGGGAAGCTCTATTTGGAGCTGGGCGGAAAGCTTTTTGACGACCATCATGCCTGCCGTGTGCTGCCCGGCTTTGAGCCTGATTCCAAGCTCCGTATGCTCTCAAAACTGGCGGATCGGTTGGAGATCGTGATTGTGATCAGTGCGGAGGATATTGAGCGAAACAAGGTGCGTGCCGATTTGGGCATTACGTATGATGAGGATGTGTTGCGTTTGCGCTCGGAGTTTCAGGAGCGAGGCTTCTTCGTGGGATCGGTAGTTATCACCCATTTCAACGGACAGCCTTCGGCGGTTTCTTATAGGCAGCGGTTGGAGAATATGGGGGTTAAGACCTATTTGCATTACCTCATCGACGAATATCCGCACAATGTGCAGCTCATCGCCTCGGACAAGGGCTTTGGAAAGAATGATTATGTCTTGACAGAGCGACCTTTGGTGGTGGTGACCGCACCAGGACCTGGATCAGGCAAGATGGCGGTTTGCCTCTCTCAGCTCTACAATGAGCAGAAGAGAGGCATCCGTGCGGGTTATGCCAAATTTGAGACCTTCCCAGTTTGGAATCTTCCGCTGAAGCATCCCGTGAATATCGCTTATGAGGCGGCCACAGCGGACCTGAATGACGTGAACATGATTGACCCGTTCCACTATGATGCCTATGGTAAGGTGGCGATCAATTACAACCGAGACATCGAGATTTTCCCCGTGCTCAACGTGCTGTTCGAGCGAATCTATGGGGAGAATCCCTATAAATCCCCTACGGATATGGGTGTGAATATGATTGGTTTCTGCATCAGTGATGACGAGGTGTGCTGTGAGGCGGCTCGCCAGGAGATCATCCGTCGCTACTACGAGGCGACCAACAAGGCGGCTGACGGGGCGAGCAATCAGGAGGAGATCAGCAAGATTAAGCTGCTCTTCTCGCAAGCCAATATTTCGCTGGATACGCGCCGGGTGGTTAGTGCGGCCAAGGAGCGCAGTAAGGCATGTGGCCATTCATGTGCTGCGATTGAGCTGGCAGATGGTACGATCATCACCTCACAATCGGGTCTATTGATGGGGTGCTCGGCGGCGTTGTTGCTGAATGCGACCAAGTATCTGGCAGGGATTGACCACGACGTAAAGCTGATCCCGCAAAGCATGATCGAACCGATCCAGAAAACCAAAATTACCTATTTAGGTGGCAGGAACCCGCGCCTGCATACGGATGAGGTACTGGTGGCGCTCTCCGTCGTGAGCGACACGGACGAGCATTGTGCACGAGCCCTGAAACAGTTGCCCAATCTTAGGGGATGCCAGGTGCATACCACCGTGATGCTGAGCGATATTGACCGTAAGATCTTCAAGAAGTTGGGCGTAGGTCTCTCATGCGAGCCGGTGAAGAAACGGTAGGAGGCGGTGGTTGCCTATAGTCGGTCTCGCTCCCTGCTTTTCAGAATTTCACTTTTTCACTTTTTGGTTTTTCACTAATTGGTACCCCAAAAAATAGGTGAGGAGGAAGAGAGGGTCAGAAATTTTTATAGTATTACTATAAACCCATGTCATCCTGTGCGCATGTGTCCACCCTACTAAAAAGTAAAAAACTAAAAAAGTAAAAAGTGAAAACTGCCTTGCTGCCCACCCCACGGTTCAACGCTACCAACCGTGGGGTCCCCGCTCACCAACCCCACGGTATGTTTTCGCTCTATTTTCGGGGAATTTGGTATTAGTTACCAAATAACCTAACAATCTTGTATATGAACGAAAATAATAATTACTTTGCATATAGCAAACGGTGATCAAAGTTGAAAGAACGTATGAGCATAATAAGTGAAGTAAATAGTCTTTTTCGTCAAGTCTTTGCGAATTCACAGACGTTAAAACGTGCAGAGACTGTTTCTGATATTGACAGCGAAGTGAGCGAGATTATATGCCATAGACTTCCTGCGGCATTTCCTTTCAAGGTGGCTTATCGCACACGCAATGAGTTTCTGCTTTATGTGGTGAACAACTTGCCATACAATAGGGACAAGGAGGGCAATGACCTGCCCCAAGGCTACGTGGTGGCACGTGCGTTGGACGAGATCACCAGCATGAAGATCCTCTCTCGCATTGAGGGTGATGATTCTAAGGTGACCGACGATCTACTGGATAGATTGATGAAGGTCGTTGAGGAGGGGCTGAAAGCGCTCACAGATGAGGAGCATCCTGTGGAATCTGTTTCGATTGCCAAACTCAAAGAGATGAAGCAAAGACTGTCCTCTGGATATACCAGTTTTTGGAGTTAACCTATTAGATAAGGTTTTATGGCAAAGATAAATGTACAAAACACGGCAATCAGCGTTGTTCAATATAATGATGAGGATTATATCAGTCTCACAGATATGGCTAATGCAAAAGAAAGTGAGAGTCGTGCGGCAGATATTATAAAGAATTGGCTTCGTAATCGATACACCATTGAGTTTTTAGGCACATGGGAGATGATACACAATCCAGCATTTAAAGTGGTCGAATTTGACCACTTTAGGATGCAGGCTGGTTTGCCTAATTTTGTTTTGAGTGTTTCTGAATGGATAGAAAGGACTGGAGCTATAGGCATCATTGTAAAAAAAGGAAGATATGGAGGTACATACGCTTTTAGGGATATAGCTTTTGAGTTTGGTACGGCAATAAGTGTTACATTTAAATTGTATCTTATCGAAGAGTTCCAGCGATTAAAAGAAGAGGAACAACGTCTGTTAGGTTGGTCGGCTAAGCGAGAGCTCTCCAAGATAAACTACCGCATACATACCGATGCCATTAAACGTAACATCATTCCGGAAGAGGTGACAACACAGCAGGCAAGCATTATTTATGCTAATGAAGCGGATGTGTTGAATGTGGCTATGTTTGGTATGACAGCTAAGCAATGGCGTGAGGCGAATGCTGAGAAAAAAGGGAATATACGGGACTATGCTACTATCAACGAGCTAATCTGTCTCTCCAATATGGAGAATCTGAATGCTGTATTCATTGATTAAGGGTTGCCACAGCATGAACGACTGGTTAAACTTAATCAAATAGCCATCCAACAGATGAAAGTGCTGGAAGGTGACGATGGAAGAAAACTAATCAAATAAGAACGTTCGATATGGAACTGCTGACCATACGGCATACAGATTTCACGATGAGCATCGAATGCGGAAAGTTCGAGGCTATCTGGGCGAAAGCCATGAGGCATATCGGGGAGCAAGGATTGTTCTCTACTTACTCTTGGTCGGAGGGTGTCATGGCTGTAACGAGAATGACAGAGGAGGGTGAGCAGGAGATAGCGAAAGGTGAGGTGGCACCTGCGGTATTCTTTGAGAACGTGGATTACCCGATCTGGGTGGATTTCAATCAAGAGGTGACAGAGGCACAGTTTGGTTCGGAGTTGCAGGGCGACAACGAGCGATTCACGTTTCGGAGGTTTCTTTTAGCCGGATTCTTGAACTATGGAAATGACATTGGCCGTAGCGAGCTGCGCTTGGTGTACAAGATAAAGGGAGAGACGAGGCGTTTCACCTTCGCTTTCGATGTGCTAAGCACAAAGCTCGACTATCATACGCATTGGCGGAGTATCATGGAGGATATTGAGCGGGAATACCGTATGCTCTCGCTCGCCTATATGCGGCGCACTTTCCATGGCTTCACGCCGGATCCGCATGGTGAGACCCCAGAGATCGTGTGGTGGAGCCTTTTTGCCAGTGAACAGGAGAAGTTCATCAAGGCTTGTAAAAATATCATTGAGCGTCCTCGCAACCGGAAGGAACTCAACGGGCTATTCACCTGGGAGTTAGGGAAGGGTGAACGCTCGCGTATCCTTTTCAAGAAAGACAATGTGGAGCTGGCGGAGCTGATCTATAACCCGAAGAGTGAGGAGGAGGAGAATACCTCGGTGGGTGTGAGCGACTTGGTCGTGCCTACCGTGGCTCAGAAGCCGGACATTCTTTTGCAGCTGACCAAGAATGACCTGCATGAGGGCATGAAATTTACCTATCTGTTTGATGCGAAATATCGTATCGCTGGCCGGGAAAACGGTGTGGACACACCGCCCAGCGATGCTATCAATCGAATGCACCGTTATCGGGACGCTATTTACTATCAAAGGAAGCAATCGGATGCAGAGGAGCTATCTGATTCTTTGAAGAAGGAGGTGATCGGTGGCTATATCCTGTTCCCGGGTGATGGTAACAGTGATGCAGTGGAGCAGGCTAAATTCCACCAAACGATTAAGAAGGTGAATATCGGCGCTTTCCCCTTACGCCCCAAGGATAAACAAAACCGTCTCTTGTTAGAGAAGTTTATTGGTGAATTGATTGCTCATAAATCGCAGGAGACGCTTTCGGCGGTTATCCCCCAAAAGGGTACATTCGTGGATGTCGGTCATCGGGTATTGATTGGGTTAGTCAAGGAGAGCTCACGCAAGGACTATTTGCCTAGCTTCAAGGAGAGCCGGGCAAAATTGTATTACACGGGAAGCCATTTCCCGACAACGATCGCTCTGCAAAATCTTCACTATTTCATGCCTTATTTCAAAGGGGAGGGTATTCGTGACGTGTATGAGATTACACAGATACGAACGATTACGTCGAAAGAGGCCAAGCAAATGGAGGGCGAAGCGGGGTCGGATGAGCTACGGTTGGCGTTCGATTTGAGTTTTGTCCGTCAGCACTATCCGACTATGCAGCCTATCGATACCAGCAGGATGGCTCATCGTACTTTTATTGATACCACGTTTGGACAGTTGGATAAGTATTTGGCATTGAAATAATGCGTATTTTTGCCAGGAAGATTCATGGAGATAAAAGATTAGCAAGGACAAATGAGACGCATTGAGGAGGAGAAGCGCGTGGTGGAGCAGATGATACGTCTGTATTGCCGGAGGAAGGAGGGCAACGAGGTGCTATGCCCAAGCTGCCAGGAGTTGCTGGATTATGCCCATAGGCGGCTGGATAGGTGTCGTTACGGGGAGGAGAAGCCGACCTGCAAGAAGTGTCCCATCCATTGTTACCGACCGGAGATGAAGGAGCGTATCCGTGCGGTGATGCGCTGGTCGGGACCCCGAATGATTTTGTATCACCCTGTCGATGCCATCAAGCATGTGCTGCGTGAAAGATAGAAGCTTAAACGAAGATAATCAGCGAAAAAATATGAGACGGAATGGGTTAAAAGGGATAGGCGTACTGGTTATGGCGGTTGCGCTATGGATGTGTGACGGGCGGCCGCAGGTGGATTGCGCGATGGAGCAGAAGCGTTGTGAGGAGCTGCTGCGGACGTAGTTTCTCTCCTGTGGAGAGTTGTTACTGCAAGGCGACTTCTCGGAGAGTGGTTTGCTGAGTGAGGAGGGCATTTGCAGCAAAGGGATCGTGCTGCTTCGGGATACGTTAGCGCTCTGCCAGATCAAGGGAGCGCGCAAGGGGAAGGAATGGAGCTATCAGATGCTCGCTCCACAGCCCTTTTTTGAGCAGGAGGCGGTGCTGCGTTTAGTTAGTTTCGATCGGGAGGAGGCTGTGGTTGCGCTGCGTGCCTACCTCGAAGAGCCCTCGGCCCGTGTGAAGGTGATGGATGAGTTGACAGTGGGAGATTTCCGGGTTTGTATGCTGCATAAGTTTGGCTATGGGGATGCGGCGGATGCCTATTTAGTCTCCTTGCCGGATGGCACGGCTGCGCTCTGTGTCACGCGAGATGCCAAGGGGCCGCTGTTCATGAATCGTTTCTATGACTTTGCCCGACAAGAGATGAAGGGTATGGAGGAGATTGGTAAATCCAAGGTATCCCTGTCTGAGATTCGAGCGGGCAACGACGCGCTGCGCCCCACCTGCCAGCCTACTCCCTAATCAGAAGGAAGCGTGCGTCGTGCAGGGTCTCCTGTCTCGCTCTCCCAACTGGTCAGAAGGGATGTGGGTCTGTTTTCGTAAGATAGTCCAAGTATCTCTTCGGAAAGTCTATCTGCTGTCTGCATAGATTCGACTACTTTCGCGGCCAGATATTAATCAATAAAACAGCAACATGAAAGGAAAGGAGATTGGGGCGATAGCCTTTGCAGTGGCCAGCTTATTGGTCGGATGTGCGCAGAAGCCGCAGGGCTATGCGGAGAAGATTTTGAATAATCCGTTGATGAATCAGGTCGATTCGATGGCACGGGCGGTGGTGGCGACCGGCTTTAACGCAGGCGATGGCTATGGGGAGGTATGGATCCGCGACTACAATACCTTTATCGAGCTCTCGATGGAGGTGCTTCCCGATGAGCAGGTGCGTCATAACCTGAATGTCTTCTGGGGGTTCCAAGGCGAGAACGGCGACATCGTGGATGGTTTTATCGACATCAAGAAGGCAGATCTGGGTGGTGGAGGCACAAATATCGCCTCTCACAGTTGGAGCCTAACTATGCCGCACATAAGAACACGGTGGAGACCGACCATGAGACCTCGTTGATCCAGGCGATTTACAAGTATGTGAAGAAGAGTGGCAACAGCGACTACCTGCAGACCGAGATCGGCGGCATGAAGGTGATCGGTCGCATGGAGTGGGCACTCCGTTTCCTTTTCGAGGAGAAGATGGACAAGGCACATGGCTTGATCATTGGCGCTACCACCGCCGACTGGGGCGACGTGCAGCCGGAGCATATCTGGGGTGTGGAGATCGACGAGAATACGCACTATGCCATTGATATTTATGACAATGCGATGTTAGTCATTGCCTTGAATAACTTCATCGAGCTGACCGACGATGCGGCTAAGAAGGCTCATTGGAGCGCCGCTTGCAACACGTTGAAGCAAAACATCCGTCAGCATCTGTGGGACGCGGAGCGACATAAGTTCATCCCGCATATCTACCTGAAAGATTCTCCCTTCCCCGCGAAGTTCGATGAGAACCAGATCTATTATCATGGAGGTACGGCGGTGGCTATCCAAGCCGGTTTGCTGAGCGAGGAGGAGATTCGTGAGGCCAATCAGCGCATGTTGGAGAACATGAAGCGTGCGGATGCGCAAACCATCGGCTTGACGCTTTATCCCACCTATCCGGCCGGCTATTTCAAGGGTGTGGGCATGTATCCCTACGGCTATCAGAACGGCGGTGACTGGACCTGGTTTGGCGCACGTATGATCCATGCGTTGACCGAGAATGGCATGATCGCCGAGGCCTATGAGGAGTTGCAACCGATGTTGGCGCGAGTGGTGGAGAACAATGGCTTCAATGAGTGGTACACTCCAGCGGGTGAGCCGATGGGTTCAGGCACTTTCCGTGGCGAGGCAGGTGTCCTCTATAAAGCCAATGCGCTGCTGCGTGCTTGGGCGGAAGCGCAATAAAAAGTGCGTATAAGCGACTTGGCCGGGTTATGTTGCATCGTCTGACGACGATAGGAAGCACAGACGCGAAACAAAAATGCCGACAAGTGCCCCCATTACTATAAAGAGAATGATGAGTATGGTCATGAAGGCATTGTATGCAAGGAGATTGAGGTAGTGTGCGGAGGGCATGCCATGCGCATCAAGCTGTAGGTAGTTGATGAGCGCCTGGATCGTTCCGTAGGCATACATACCGGGTATCATAGGTAGCAAGGCGGGAAATGCCAGAACCTCGTAGGGGCAGCGATAGTGGCGTGAGACAAGCAATGAGGTAATGCCTATGCAAACGCTTCCTGCGAATCCGGCAAAGATGATGTTGAGATGAAAGGAGCTCATCAAGGCTAAGCGGATTGCATGTCCTATGGCGGCTATGATGCCGCAGCTTGGGAGCAGGCTACGTGGAGTGTTGCTGATACTGCCGAAACCTATTGCCGCCATACAGGCAAAGAGTCCGTCGGTAAATAGTGTGTTCATATCCATTGTATATCTAAAGTTACTAAAGCAAGACAGAGGCCCAACGACAGACAGATGGTGGTGATTACTGCGTCTGTCAGTCGGCTTTGCGATACCACGTAGTGGCCATTGGCCATGTCGCTTACTGCGTTGATGAATCTTATTCCAGGCACAAGCCATAATACAGAGGTTCCCAAGGCCGTCTCGGGCGTGGAACCTAAACCAGCTATGAAACAGGACGATCCCACCATGGCTGATATATAAGACGAGACAATGGTGGCAAATCGTACATCCCAATGCCATTCGGTCATGTAGTTCTTATAGGCATTGCCTACGAAT
Source organism: Parabacteroides distasonis (assembly GCA_021531385.1). Classification (GTDB taxonomy): domain Bacteria; phylum Bacteroidota; class Bacteroidia; order Bacteroidales; family Tannerellaceae; genus Parabacteroides; species Parabacteroides distasonis_C. The sequence goes on from JAFBIR010000005.1 coordinate 152,942, forward strand.
GTGGCAACGAACACAACAACCATCGCATACATATCTCCACCGAAAAGACGGCAGAAAGAGAGATTTGCCAGCGCCGTCAGCAGCATGACTATCCTCTTATCCAGCCTTGGACATGAGACGATAGCCCTCATCTGCTCACAGGCGTTTTCAATAGGTAAGTTGTCGAATGACAGACGGCTCAACGAAGTGACAGTCTGCAGGTTAATGCCGTTCTTGTGTGTGTAGCCAACAAGACTGTAGTTGTGACAGTGGCTGAGGTCCCAAACGGTCAGTAGGATGCGTGAAGGAAGCAGTGATAGCTCAGAAACCACGTCGTAACGCCTGGAAATGCGTTCCACACAGCGTTCAATACGCGAGGTTGTGGCACCGGCGGATAGCATCGCCGTGGCGTATTCCTCAATAAACTGGCATACACGCTTTATTCGCTCATGTTCGTCTGCTTGCATGAGAAATAGGTCACCTTTAGTCTTCATCCTCGTCTTCGTAATCAAATACGTTCATGTCGCCATACGATAGGATGTGCCATCGTTTGTTTAGTTTCCTTGCCTTGATGAACAACTTGATGATGGGCTTCAACAGTAGGACACCCCATACAAGCACCCAGACGATCCATGCGCTTTGGCTTGCGGTTGATTCGTTAATGATGTATTCCATATGCTTTCTGATCATTTAATTTTTTCGACCGCGAAACTACAGCCACGCTCGAAAGCCAGAAAGGTTTGCTTATGGTTTGTTTCAATAACAGCTATCTATTAGACTTAATAATCGTTATCTATATTTGCTATCGAAAATTATAATAGCCATTCATTGCACGAGCGATGAACCTGTTGTACTTTCGCACTCGATCAGCATAAATAGTGAAAAGAAAAATGGAATTAAGACAATTGAGATATTTTGCGAGCGTTGCTGAGACGAAGAGTTTCAGCGAAGCCTCACGGGTACTAAACGTCACGCAAAGCACGCTTTCGCAACAGATCAAGCAACTTGAAGATGAATTGGGAGTGACGCTGTTCGAACGTTCTTCCCACCACGTTGGTCTAACCGATGTCGGTGAGGTATTCCTGCCAGAGGCAAAACAAACCCTGCGGTCCGCTGAAGTATGTATAGAACGGATGAACGATATAAGAGATATGAAGGCTGGCTGCCTGAACATCGGATCCACCTTCTCGTTCATCCCACTGCTAAAAGACACGGTGCTGCTCTTTATGAAACAGTATCCTGATATCAAACTCAACATTCATTGCCACGACATGGAAACGCTGATGCGGATGGTGAAAGAAAGGGAACTGGATGTAGCGTTGAGTTATAAGCCTACCATTGTCTGTCATGAGATAGAGTCTCACATATTATTTGACAACCGGCTGGCTGTCGTCGTGTCGGAACGCCATCCACTCGCCGATGCGGAAAAGGTATGTTGTGCTGATCTTAAGCGCTACCCTTTTGTCATGCCAGCCAAGGGTCTCCAAGCACGCAACACCTTCGACCTCATAACAAGAGGGACCGGTATTCATTTCAACATAAGGTTGGAGATCAACGAGGTGAACGTCATTATAGATTTGGTAAGGTCATCCCAATTCTTGGTGACTGTGATCAGTCAAGCTGCCGTAAGCCATATCCCCGGTATCAAGGTCATCACGCTTGACCAGCAGAACACAGATATGGAAGGCTCGTTCCATATCCTCAGAGACAGCTATATTAAGCGTAGCACCAAGGAGTTTCTAAAGATGCTGTGCGAGAACAAGTCATACAATATGGCATTGCTCGATTTTCTATAGGAACAGCGGATGCTCACGGCTGCCTCTAATCACACTTGAGCCAAGTGCGGGGTGACTTAACCGTTACAATGAGCTATTTTGAGGCATTGCCAGAGTGATCGGAGATAGCTATCGACCGCAGGATCGTCGATGCGGTTCCAAATGTCACCGAGAAAGGCGGCACCGCCGAAACGCCATTGGTGGAGTAGGGGGATGTGGGTGGCTGTGATGCCTCCTAAAGCCATGACCTGCTGGTCGATGATGCCTTGCTGGGCCGCCTCTCGAAGGGTCTCCTCGGGAAAGGCAGCGGCATAGCCAGCCTTGGAGATGCTGTTGAAGATGGGACTGAGAAAGAGGTAATCCCGATGGGGTTTCTGCTCCGTAACTTCCTGTAAACTGTGGCAGGAGGCGGAGCAGGCACCTTGCCATGTGGCGGGTGGGACCGGATTCCGTCGATTGAGGTGCACGCCATGCAGGGCGAAACGTGCCGTCAGCTGAAAATGATCGTGCAAGACGATACGGCTGTGCCATTGCTCCGGGATGGCTTCGAGCAGGTGGGCGTAGGTCGCCTCATCCGCCTCGGGTTTTCGGAGGTGGAGCAGATCCACTCCGTGATCAAACAGCCGTTCGATAAAAGAAACCTCCCCCGACAATGCGTCAGGAGAGGTGATGACTATCCATTTCATAAATAATCCTGCTTACTTAGGTTGCTCCGTGGAGAGCTCGTCGTGGCAATCCTTCAACGAATGGCTGATGCGGGCGGCGCAGAAATTGGGACCACACATCGTGCAGTAGTTCGCGTCGATGTTGTTGCTGGTCTTGTAGTATTCCAACGCACGCTCTGGATCGAGCGAGAGGTTGAACTGGTCTTTCCAGCGGAAGTCATAACGGGCCTTGCTGAGGGCATTATCCCGCACGGTCGCTCCCGGATGTCCCTTCGCCAAATCGGCCGCATGAGCCGCAATCTTGTAGCTGATCACACCGGTGCGTACATCCTCCTTGTTGGGTAACGCCAAGTGTTCTTTTGGGGTGACATAGCAGAGCATAGCCGTGCCATACCAACCGATCATGGCCGCACCGATAGCAGAGGTGATGTGGTCGTAAGCCGGAGCGATGTCAGTCACGAGCGGGCCTAACGTATAGAAGGGTGCACCGTGGCATTTCTCGATCTGTCGCTCCATGTTCTCCTTGATCTTGTGCATGGGCACATGACCCGGTCCCTCGATGAAGGCCTGCACGTTCTTCGCCCAGGCACGCTCTACCAGCTCGCCCATCGTGTCTAACTCCGCGAACTGTGCCGCGTCATTGGCATCATGGGTACTACCGGGACGGAGGCCATCGCCCAAGGAGAGTGCCACGTCGTAGCGGGCGCAGATGTCGCAAATATCATCGAAGTGCTCATAGAGGAAGCTCTCCTCTTGATGCACCTTGCACCACTTGGAGATGATGCTGCCACCACGGCTCACGATACCGGTCAAGCGGTTATCGGCCAGATGGATATTCTTCAGACGGATGCCGCAATGGATCGTGAAATAGTCCACGCCCTGCTCGCATTGCTCAACCAAGGTGTCGCGGAAGACCTCCCAGTTGAGTGCCTCGGCCTTGCCGTTCACCTTCTCGAAGGCTTGGTAGAGAGGTACGGTGCCGACGGGAACGGGGCAGTTGCGCAAGATCCACTCACGGGTCTCATGGATGTCGTTACCTGTGGAGAGATCCATCAGTGTGTCGCCACCCCATTTGCAGCTCCATACCGCCTTCTCCACCTCCTCCTCGATGCCGGAAGTGGTCGCGGAGTTACCGATGTTGGTGTTGATCTTCACCAAGAAATTGGTACCGATAATCATCGGCTCGCTCTCAGGATGCTTCTTGTTGGCGGGGATGACCGCACGACCGGCAGCCACCTCTTGGCGCACGAACTCCGGCGTGATGTGTGTCTCGATGCCGAGCTCAGCCGCATTCATGTTCTCGCGAATCGCTACATACTCCATCTCCTGGGTGATCACTCCCTTCTTGGCGAAGTAGAGCTGTGTTTCACCTGTCTGACGAGCGTCGATCCAGGGCTGACGCAGCTTGGGCAAACCCTGTTTCAAGTCTATTTCGATGTTCGGGTCGCTATAAGCGCCACTGGTGTCGTAGAGATAGACGGGGGCATTGGGCTCCTCTCGTCTTTCGCCTTTCACGAAGCTGACTGTCGGCGCGAGATGCACTCGCCGCATACCCACTTTCAAATCCGGGTAGATCGTACCGTTGAGATAAACCTTCTCAGAGGAAGGGTAGCTAAACTTTATGTTGTTGTTCATATTCTATTTTGTATTGGATTTATCTTTCAATTTTCTTGCTTTATTCTCTGCGCGAATGAACTTGCGCATCATGACCTCCGGCTTCTTGGCCTCCAAGATGGCACCACTGATGGCGATGCCACTCACGCCCAGATCGATCAGGTCGGGCACATCCTCCACCGTGATGCCTCCGATGGCGATCAAGGGCAGGTCGATCTGCTGCTGCCGCATCTGTTCGATAATGGCAGCGTACCCCTCCAACCCTAAGAGCGGGGAGAGGTTCTTCTTGGTGGTCGTGAACCGGAAGGGGCCACAGCCGATGTAGTTCGCCCCCTGTTGGGCCAATCGCTTCACATCCTCGAAGGTGTTGGCGGTACCGCCGATGATTTTGTCAGGTCCCAAGAGCTTGCGGGCCTCATCCACCGGCATATCTTGCTTGCCTAAGTGCACACCGTCCGCCCCGATGACAGGCACCATGCGCACCACATCGTCGAGGATCAACGTGGCTTCGTATTGGTCACACAAGGCACGTAACGTTTTACCGACCATATAGATCTCGGCATCGTCTGCCCCCTTGAGGCGCAGTTGCACCCAGCGGCAGCCTGCCTCCAAGACATATTCGGTTTGCTCCGTGAGGGAAATGTTGTCGTGATAATTGGTGATAAATTGAATCATGGCTGTATCTGAAGAGACTGAGGTTGATAAAAATGGTTGACGGGTCCATGTCCATGACCAATGGTGACATCCGCTCCTTGCCGAAGGGCCTCGGTCAGGTATTCCTTGGCCTGTCGGATGGCCTCGATGAGTGAATCTCCCAGTGCTAAGCGAGCCGTGATGGCCGAGGAGAGGGTACAGCCTGTGCCATGCGTGTTGCGTGTATCGACACTGGCCGCTTGGTAGTTGGCGATGTTGCCTTCCGCTGTGAAGAGCCGATCCGCTTTGGTAGCCTCCTTTAGATGTCCTCCCTTGATCAACACGGCTTGGCAGCCTTTGGCCAAGATCGCTTGTGCGGCCGCTTCCATCGCCTCGGGAGCGTCAATCGCCTTGCCAGCGAGCAACTCCGCCTCAGGCACATTGGGTGTCAGCAGGGTCGCCATCGGCAGCAGCTCCTGCTCGAAACAGGCCAAGGCATCGGGTTGCATCAGTCGTGAGCCGCTGGTTGCCACCATCACGGGATCGATAATGAGTCGAGCCGGACAATAGTAATGTAGGGCCTTAGAGATTGCTAATATCGTAGCCTTGTCATTGACCATGCCTATCTTCACCGCTTTCGGCTCGATGTCTTCCATGACGGCACGGATCTGTCCCTCCACGATCGCAGGCGCTACCGCTTGTACCGCCGTGACTCCACAGGTGTTTTGCACGGTGATGGCCGTGATAGCCGTGGCGGCATAGACACCCAGGGCGGACATGGTTTTCAAGTCCGCTTGGATACCGGCTCCTCCGCTGCAATCAGACCCGGCGATGCTCAATGCGCAAACATAGTTCATCTGTTCTACTTTTTACAATTAATCAATAAAGATAGGATAGGGGGAGAAGTCGTTCTGTTCACGTCGCTGTTCCCTTCGTCGGCATAATCCGCATCAGGTTCAATGGGTATGATCTCAGCAGCTGTCAATCGGACTGCACCCCCGCATCGTCTTTATTAAGAAAGGAGCAAAGATAGGAATATTTCTTATTTCTGCTGCCTGATGGCCGAAAATAGTGGGTTTATTTCGCTTCATCGCCGTAAAACATTATCTTTGTCGGTGTCTCAAAAAACGATAAGTGGCATGATGAAATGGACGAAAGACGATTGGATCTTGTTGAGTTGCCAGATAGTTAGCTGGTTGTTGCTGTGGCTGATCCCAGCGGCGATCGCCTTCCTGACGGAGTTGAGCGATGAGGCTGCGTGGGGCATCTTGAGGAGAAATGGGGAGTTTATCTTATGGTATTCCGGCTTTTATTTCCTGAACTTCTATGGGTTGATACCCTATCTGCTTTTCAGGAAGCGGATCAAATGGTTCATGCTGTGCAATGTCAGTGTATTGGTGTTTCACTTGGTGGTGACACTCAGCCAGATGTCTGTCTATGTGTCAGAGGAGAGTTGGCGGCCCGTGCTTTACATGATCGGGTTCGGTGTGTTCTTCTCGGATGCGTTGGTGATTGCCGCTCCCGTGGCGCTTCGTTATGCCTTGCGTTGGAACGAGACCCGTCTGGCTCTGCAGGAGGAGAAACGGAAACATGCCGATGCGGAGTTAGCTTGGCTGAAGAATCAGTTGAATCCCCATTTTCTGTTTAACACGTTGAACAACATCTCCTCCTTGGTGCAGATTGATGCCGATTCGGCGCAAGAGAGCATCGGGCAGCTGAGCGACCTGTTGCGCTACGCCCTCTACGAGTCGAACCATGAGAGCGTACCGTTGGAGAATGAGGTGGAGTTCATGACCAACTACATCGACTTGATGAAGTTGCGTTGCAATGAGTTGACCCAAGTGGATGCCTATTTCGCATTGCCCCCTCACCCTGTGCAGGTGGCTCCTTTGCTGTTTATCTCGGTGATCGAGAATGCCTTCAAGCATGGCGTGAACAGCCGGAAGCACTCTTTCGTGCGCATCTCCTTGACTTGGCAGGAGAATGACTTGGTCTTCACGGCAGAGAATAGCAACGACCCGAAGCGAGATGCCGACCGAAGCGGATCGGGCATTGGCGTGGAGAACCTGCGTCGCCGGTTGGAGCTGCTCTATCCGCATCGCTACCGCTATGAACAGGAGCTGAGGGGAGAGACCTATTTTGTAAGAATCGTATTGAAAGAACTTTGAGTGATGGTTGAACTGACTTGTATGATCGTCGATGATGAGCCTTTGGCGGTGAAGATGCTGGAGAGCTTCGTGGAGCGGACACCCTATTTGCGGTTGGCAGGCTCTTATACAGACCCGGTATTGGCACTCTCGCAGTTGCGTAGTCACCCAGTGGATTTGTTGTTCTTGGATATTCAGATGCCCGACTTGGATGGGATGAACTTATCCCGCATGGTGCCTGCGGAGACCCGTGTGATTTTCGCTACGGCATTCAAGGAGTATGCCTTTGATAGCTATGAGGTGAATGCGCTCGACTTTCTGCTGAAGCCGATCCGTTACCACAAATTCTTGCAGGCGGCAGAGAAGGCACGGCAATGGTTTGAGTTGCAGGAGCAGGCCAAGGAGGCACAGGGCAAGGAGCCGGAGCGGGAGAATCTCTTTATCCGGGTGGATGGCGAGTTGAAACAGATCGACTTGGGCAGCATACTCTATGTGGCTGGCTTGAAAGACTATGTGTCCATCTATATGGAGAATGAACCCAGGGGATTGATCACCCATGTGACGATGAAGGCGATGGAAGAGATGCTGCCCGCCGGACGTTTCATGCGAGTACACCGTTCCTACATCGTAGCCTTGGATAAGATCCGCTCGGTGGATCGCAACAATTGTATCTACATCGGTAAGGAGGTAATCCACGTGACGGATGCCTACCGGGATGCGTTCACTACCTATTTAAAAGCTAATCTCCCTACCTTATGAGATGGATAAAGTGGCCTTTCTCGTGCTGTAAAACGGCCTTTTTCTGGGGGCTTTGGCTCCTTTGTCTGACCCTCAGCTTAGAAGGCTGTGGTTCCCGCAAGACGAGTACCGTGGCGTTGCCGGCTGATTTCAAAGGGCCGAAGGAGCTGGCTCGTCTCTATGGGGTGCGCATCACGGAGTATGACAATATCTTTCTCTACAACGAGGGGGCTCGTTGGCTCGGCGTGCCACATCGGTTGGGAGGCAGCACGAAGCGGGGTGTAGATTGCTCTGGATTCGTGGCGATCGTCTATCGGGAGGTCTATGGCAAGCAGCTCTCTCGTTCGTCCGCCGATATGTTGAAGCACGACTGTCGCAAGGTGTCACGTGACAAGCTGAAGGAGGGTGACTTGGTCTTTTTCAAGACTACCCGTGGAGGCAAAAAGAGCGTACCGACCCATGTGGGTATCTATCTGAAGAATGGACGTTTCATCCATACGAGTACATCGAATGGCGTGGTGGTGAGTAGCCTGAGCGAGCCGTATTACACAAGAACTTGGCTGACGGGTGGTCGCGTAAAATAAAAATCACTACCTTTGCGCCTCAGAAGGCAAAAATAGAAAACATAAGAGTTATATGTTGACAATCAAATTAATCACAGAGAACACCGACGCGGTGATCCGCGGATTGGAGAAGAAGCACTTCAAAGGAGCCCAAGAGACTATTGCAAAAGTGCTGGAATTGAATGATAAAAGACGTAGCACACAGAACGAATTAGATAAGAACTTAGCTGAGATTAATGCCACTTCCAAGTCGATCGGCCAGTTGATGAAGGCTGGACAGAAGGAGGAGGCTGAGGCCGCTAAGAAGCGTGTAGCCGAGATCAAGGAGACCAGCAAGACGCTCCAAGCCGAGATGGATCAAGCCGCAGCCGATCTGCAGGCCTTGCTCTATACCATCCCGAATATTCCTTACGAGGAGGTGCCCGAAGGTGCTTCTGCCGAGGACAACGTGGTGGAGAAGATGGGTGGCATGGAGACTGAGTTGCCCAAGGACGCACTGCCCCACTGGGAGTTGGCGAAGAAGTATGACCTGATTGATTTCGATCTGGGTGTGAAGATCACCGGTGCCGGTTTCCCCGTCTATAAGGGACAGGGCGCTCGTTTGCAGCGGGCGTTGATCAATTTCTTCCTCGACGAGGCACGCAACGCAGGCTATACCGAGATCATGCCGCCGACGGTGGTAAATGCCGCTTCCGGCTATGGCACAGGTCAGTTGCCCGATAAGGAGGGTCAGATGTATCACTGCGAGGTGGATGACCTTTACCTGATCCCGACCGCAGAGGTGCCCGTGACCAATATCTACCGTGACGTGATTCTGGATGAGAAGCAGTTGCCGATCAAGAACTGCGCTTATACGCAATGTTTCCGTCGGGAGGCAGGCTCTTACGGCAAGGATGTGCGTGGTTTGAACCGTCTGCATGAGTTCTCGAAAGTGGAGATCGTACGTATTGATAAGCCGGAGCACTCCAAGCAGTCTCACCAGGAGATGCTGGATCATGTGGAGGGCTTGTTGAAGAAGCTGGAGTTACCCTATCGCATCCTGCGCCTTTGCGGTGGTGACATGAGCTTCACCTCTTCCATCTGTTTCGACTTCGAGGTCTATTCCGAGGCGCAGAAACGTTGGTTGGAAGTCAGCTCCGTCTCTAACTTCGACACCTACCAAGCGAACCGCTTGAAATGCCGCTATCGCGACGAGAACAAGAAGATCCAGCTTTGCCATACTTTGAATGGTAGTGCCTTGGCGCTTCCCCGTATCGTCGCTGCCCTGTTGGAGAACAACCAGACACCGGAGGGCATCCGCATCCCGAAAGCCTTGGTTCCCTACACTGGGTTTGATATGATCAAGTAAAAAAGAAGATTTACTTTTAGATAGGGGGCTGTGTCAAAAGTGCAGCCCCTTTTTTATAGAATGCCCCTGTGATTTACCAACGAAAACAGTCGCTTTTCAATAGGCAATCCGAGAATAATCGAGGATGCGCTTGAAGGTGTCCTGAGCGGTGAGGCAGGTATCTCTTGGAATCGTCCAAGCGGAGAAGCGTTGAATTTTCGGGATTTATCGGAAGGAGACAGGCGGTTTTTCAAGGGATGTGTACCAGAAGTACAGGTTCGTGACCGAATTGACAATGCGGTTGTCAGCCGGATGCGTTTTCTTTGCAAGCAGCAAATTCATTAATAATAGATACCATGCAAAGAATTTCATTGATCATTATTGCCGCCCTTTTGTCTGTCGGTAGCTATGCGGGCGGAAAGAACTTGAAAGGGGCGAAACTGGATTTCGTATGTCAGGACACGGTGTTCAAGCATCCGTTTATTGACGTGGACAAGACGATCGAGAAACCGGCCCGTTGCCGTTACATCCACGGAGGATTTAGCGACGGCACACGCTTCTCCCTCTATATGCCTTTGGAGAAAAAGGATTTTACCGGACGCTTCTTTCAATACATCACGCCATTTCCCGATAGCGAGACGGCAGCCCTAAACTATCCCGAAGCCGAGAATCCGGTCGGATTCAGCATCAGCCATGGAGCCTATTTCGTGGAGACCAACGAAGGAGGTAAACTTGATTTCTCGGATGAAAGCACGAGGCGTGAAGCCACTATCGGTGCGTTCAGGGCCAATGCCGCCTGTGCGGAGCTTTCCCGGCATATCGCTCAATTGATCTATGGCTGTGAACGTCCCTATGGCTATTGCTATGGAGGTAGTGGTGGCGCATACCGCACGGTGGGTGGCATAGAGCATACCGAAGGCGTGTGGGATGGTGCTGTACCTTTTGTACTGGGTTCAGACAATGCGATTCCCAACGTGTTTTCCGCACGTATGTATGGGCTTCGGGTGCTGCGAGATAAACTGAATGACATCGCCGATGCCTTGATGCCGGGAGGGAGTGGTGATCCTTATCGCACGTTGACGGCCGAACAGCGGCAGGTCCTTCAAGAGGTGACACGAATGGGTTTCCCCATAAAGAGTTGGTCGGGATGGCGGTTCATGGATGTGCATGGATTTGTTACGCTCTATCAGGCCTTGGTGCAGATGGATAGGGACTATTTCAGGAAGGATTTCTGGCATAAGCCGGGTTATCTCGGCTACGACAATCCAGCTTCGTTGGCACGTGACCGGGTGCAAGTGAAGGCCATCGTACGCCGCATCATCGGGCAACAGGAGGCGGAACAGCTGGGCTTAGTACAGGCGAAGTCGGAAGCGGAGCGGGGTACTGCCGACCGAGCTTGGGCAAGTATGGGCTCGGATATACCGGGCAAGCCGGTGGCTTACGAGATCGATCACTCCTTGGAGATGCACACGCTGGGGGGTGATCTCATCATCTTGAAGAATGGTGAGCGACTGCAGGTGAGTCGTGTAGAGGGAAACTATGTGGTGTTGGCCGATGTGAACGCACCCCAACGACTTACCTATTTGCATGCGGGAGACTCCGTGCAGGTGGATAACTCCGACTTCTTAGCCGTAGAGACCTATCACCGGCATCAGGTACCAACGCCTGACTATTACGGTTGGAATCAGTTCCGTGGCATTGATAATCAGCCTATCTATCCGCAGCGTCCCTTCTTAGTAGGTCCGTTGATCACGTTGGGAGCTGCTGGTTGTCAATTCGATGGTAACATCAAGTGCAAAGTCATTCTTTGCTGTTCCGTCTGGGATCGGGAGGCTTTCGCTTGGCAAGGCGACTGGTACCGGAATAAGGTGCGTAGCCATCTGGGCGACAAAATCGATGATAACTTCCGTCTGTGGTACACCGATCGGGCGACACACAGTGATGGCGTGTTGGAAGATCCCCGAGAAACCGTCTCTTACGTCTCGACGCTCTATCAAGCTATGCTCGATTTGAGCGATTGGGTGGAACGGGGCATTGCTCCTTCACCGACAACGGATTATCGGATCGAGGAGGGACAGGTAGTGATGTCGGCGAATGGGGCAAGCCGTGGTGGCATCCAACCGGCTGTCACCGCCTCCATCGCAGGTCAACAACGTGTGGAGGTGGCACCTGGGACCCCGGTTTCGATTCATGTCGTGGCGGAGTGTCCGGTCCATACGGGACGCATCGTGAAGGCGGAGTGGTGCATAGAAGGGACGACGTTCAGCGAGCCTGTTGATCTTGCGCAAGCACAATTCAGTGCGGATGGCTCCCGTGTGGAGTTCGACACAACGGTTACCTATACCACCGCGGGCACCTATTTCCCTACGGTTCGTGTCTATTCTGAGCGCAATGGTGACGCGGAGACTACCTATACCCGGATTGCGAACTTGGGAAAGGTGAGGGTAGTAGTGAAATAACGGTTTCGTTATTCCAGCTCTTGGTATTCCTTAGGCGTGTATCCTGTACGCTTTTTAAAGTAGCGGCTGAAGAGTGAGGCACTGCTGAAATTCAGCCGCTCCGATATTTCCAAGATCGTATATAGCTTGCTTCGGATGAGTTGTTTGGCTTCGGCAATGACAAAGAGGTCGATATGCTCGCTGGCGAAATGTCCGCTCACCTCGTGGATGATGCGTGAGAGGTAGCGTGGCGTGACGCAGAGCTGGTTGGCATAGTAGTTTACGTTCCGTTCCCGCACGAAGTCCTGTTGCAAGAGTTGTACGAAGCGGTTGAAAAGGTCTTGTTGCCGATTTTGCTGAGGTTTCTCTTCCTGCCTTAAATCCAAAAGGTACTGCGAATAGACAATGAAGATGAGGGTTTGCAAATAGCCCTTTACGATCGGCTCCTGTAGCTCCTCTTGGGAACGACGGTTCAACCGCTCCTTGAGCAGCTTGTAGAGCGCAAGGCATTCGGCTCTAATCGCCGTGGGCGGGGTGCAGATGGGAGAGGTGGTGAGTCGCCTGTGTAAAGCCGCCATATCGAGCGTGTTGAGTAGCGGAAAGAAGAACTTCTCGTTTAGGATGAGCAACACGTAGCGCAGGTCATGGCTCATCGACTCCACTGTACCGAACAGGCCACTTTTGCTGAAGATGACATCACCCGAATGCATGACAATCCGCTCCGAACCTTGCGTCAGATAGACCTCACCTCCCAGACAGAAAAAGAGTGTCATGGTGTTCAACAGTTTGATGCGCTTTCCAATGCTGCCGGTCACCTCTCTGTTTTCCCACGGAATGGTGCTCTCTAAGTTATCATGCAGCATCAACTGGTCGCCCATGGACGCTACCATAGGTTCGGTGGGGAAATTGGAGGTCTCCATGATGATGTAGGGCTTATCACTCATGCTGCTGGATCTTTAGCGGCAAAGTACGCTATTCTTCTTGAATCAGGCAAGTGGAGAAAGGTGTAATTTTCGTTGCCCATCGAAAAGAAAAACGTTGCCCATGGTCTTGAAAAACTACGGGCAACGTTTGAAAAAACTATCGGCAATGTTTTCTGAAACTACGAGCAATGTTTTCAGAAACTATGGGCAATACTTTGTACTCTTATGAGCCCTGTCATTTCAATGCTTCAGTGCTTCTAATAATTGATCCACCGCATCGGCGATGGTAGGCTCACTTTTAAGCAGTTGCACGAACTTGCTACCGATGATAGCACCGGAGGAGTTGGCTGCGGCTGCCTCGAAGGTGGCCTTGTTGCTGATGCCGAAACCTACCAAGCGGGGGTTGCGCAGGTTCATGGCGTTGATGCGACGGAAATAGGCCTGCTTCTGCTCGTTGAAGCTCTGCTGGGCACCCGTCGTAGCCGCACTCGACACCATATAGATAAATCCGCTGGTGTGTGCATCAATCAGGCGGACACGTTCCTCGGAGGTCTCCGGGGTGATCAACATGATCATCTTCAAGTCATACCGATCGGCGATCGCCTTGTAGTCGGCCATGTAGTCGGCATAGGGCAGGTCGGGGATGATCATGCCATCCACACCTACCTCCAAACAGCTTTGGCAGAAGGCCTCGAAGCCATATTGCATGATGGGGTTCAGATAACCCATCAAGATGATCGGGATCTGTACCGTCTGTCGGATCTCTTTCAGTTGCTGGAAGAGCAGGCGAATAGACATGCCGTTGCGCAAGGCCACGGTGCTCGACTCCTGGATCACAGGGCCATCGGCCATCGGATCAGAGAAGGGAATACCTACCTCCACCATGTTCACACCTTTCGCCTCCAGTTCCCGCAGGATGGTAGTCGTATCGTTCAGTTGGGGATAGCCTGCCGTGAAATAGACGGAGAGTATGCCCGCTTTCTTTGTCTCAAATAAGTTAGTTATGCGATTCATTTTTGTTCAATTATGAAATTAGGAATTAAAAAACTACGCAGTGTCTCTGCTTTCTTCACGCCCGGTGCGGACTCGAAGCCGCTGTTGAGATCAATGCCTGCCCAACGGGGATGGTGGAAGCTTTGCAAATCGGTTGCCATCTCCGGCCGGATACCGCCACTCAACAGGAAGGGGGTCTCACCCTGATAGCTTTGCAAGAGGTTCCAATCAAACCGTTGGCCGGAGCCGCCATAGCCTGCGCACTTGGTGTCGAAGAGGAAATAATCCACCCGATCGGCGTAATCCGCTGTATGTGCCAGATCCTCCGCCGTAGCGATGGAGAAGGCTTTGATCAATGCGTAGCCTCGTTTGTGCAGGGCATAGCAAAAGTCGGGTGACTCATGGCCATGCAGCTGCAAATAGTCCAGTCCATACGTTTGCGCCAACTCCATGATCTCCTCTTGCGATTGGTTGACGAAGACACCCACACGCTTCGGGCGGAACGTATCGGCTGTGATCAGCTGTCGCACTCGCTCTGCCTCGGCTGGGTCACGCAGCAGGCAGCGAGGGGAGGGGGCATAGAAGATGAAACCCATCCATTGGATGCCTGTCTCGGCCACTGCCTGCACATTCTCCGCCTGGCACATGCCACATACTTTCGTGATCATCGCAGCGCTTCGATAAAGTTACGTAATGTCTCACCTGGCTGGGCGGTCTTCATGAAGGTCTCACCAATCAAGAACCCTCGGAAACCGGCGGCACGTAGCTGCTTGACGGTCTCAGCTTGCGAGATACCGCTCTCGGAAACCAGTAGAGGAGCATATCCTTTCAGTTGGTCGATGAGCGTAAAGGAATGCTTCACGTCTGTGTCGAAAGTGCCTAAATGTCGGTTGTTTACGCCCAACATATCAATGTCTGCATTTACGTGATCCAGCTCTTCGGCACTATGTACCTCTAACAGCACTTCCAATTGCAGGCTGTGCGCCGTGGCTGCCAATTGGGCACACTCCTCCTTCGAGAGGCAGGCGGCGATCAGCAACACCGCATCGGCTCCCATCACCCGGGCTTGATAAAGCTGGTAGGGATCGACAATGAAATCCTTACGCAGAAGCGGGATGTTCACCAACCGACGGGCCTGTTGCAGGTCGGAGAGCGAGCCTCCAAAGAAATCGCCATCCGTCAGGATCGAGCAGGCCGACGCACCCCCCTCGGCATAGAAGGGGAGCACATCCTGCACCCGTGCTCCGGGATGCAACCATCCTTTCGAGGGGCTTTTCCGTTTGAACTCCGCGATGATACCTGTCGCTGAGGAGGCTAAGGACTGTCGCATCGAAAAAGTAGGACGCTCCAGTCGATCACCACCCAAAGCTACCAACGTCTGGAGGTTAACGGCCTGTTTTTGTCGAGCTACCTCCTTCCGTTTGTTCGCTACGATTGTTTCTAAGATATCTGCCATAGTTTAGCTATTCAGGGATACATATTGCTTGAACGTCGCCAACGCACGGCCACTATCCAACGACTCCTTGGCCTCGGCGATGCAGGTCTCGATCGACTTCTCCGGACAGATCACCTGGATCGCAAAGGCGGAGTTGATCACCACGCAGTTGCGCTGTGGCTCCGTCGCTTTGTTCTCCAAGACGGCATCGAAGATCCGTGCAGCCTCCTCGGGGGTGCTTCCTCCGTCGAGATCTGCCTCCTGGCAACGCTTGAAACCTAACAGCTCCGGCGAATAGATCTTCTCCTTCTCCAGCATGGCTACCTTGAAATCGGCAGTCAAAGAGATCTCGTCGTAACCATCCAAACTGTGTACCACGGCGAAGCGTGTGCCACTCTCTTGGTAGGTGTAGTTGTAGAGACGCAACAACGGCAGGTTATAGACACCCAACAGCTGGTAGGCAGGCATGGCCGGATTGACCAACGGGCCTAACATATTGAAGAAACTGCGCACACCCAAGTTCTTCCGCACGGGAGCCACTGCTTTCAAGGCCGGGTTGAAGAGCGGAGCGTGCAGGTAGGTGATGTGGCAAGCCTCCATGTTGCGACGCAGCTGGTCGTTGTTGTTGGTGAATTTGATCCCGTGTTGCTCCATGACGTTGCTGGCTCCACTGACGGAGGTTGCGCCATAGTTGCCATGTTTCACTACGTTATAGCCGGCACCAGCCACCACGAAGCAGGAGCAGGTACTGATGTTAAAGGTGTTCTTGCCGTCACCACCTGTCCCGACGATGTCGATCGGCTTGAACTCCGCCAAGTCGATGGGCACACGCATGTCTAACAGAGCCTCCCGGAAGCCGGTCAGCTCCTCTACGGAGATACTACGCATCAAGAAGACCGTGATCAGGCTGGCGATCTGAGCGTCGTTGTAACGTCCCTCGGCGATATTCTGGAGGATTACCCGTGCCTCCTCTCGCCCTAAATATTGATGTTCGAATAAACGATATAAGAGTTGTTTCATACTACAAAGTTCCTTCTAATTTAAATGGATAGCCAGTTTTTAATGATCTCTTTTCCTCGGGGAGTCAAGACCGATTCGGGGTGGAACTGAATGCCACGCACGTTGTAGGTCTTGTGGCGTAGTCCCATGATCTGTCCCTCTTCCGTGTCCTCTGCGGTGATCTCCAGGCAATCAGGGAAATCCTCTTTAGACACAACCCAAGAGTGGTAGCGACCGACACGCAGTGTGCGATCCAAGCCGTTGAACAGGGGATCGTCGGTCAGGATGTGAATGTCGGAGCTAACCCCATGGTGTACATCCGTTAGGTTGATCAGTTTGGCACCAAATGCCTCGCCAATGGCTTGCTCGCCTAAACAGACACCCAAGATGCTCTTGGTAGGGGCATAGCGACGGATCAAAGGCAGCAGGATGCCCGCCTCCTCTGGAATACCAGGGCCGGGTGAGAGCACGATCTTATCGAAACGATCTACCTCGTCGAGCGTGATCTTGTCGTTACGAAACACCTCTACGTCCGCACCAAATTCCTTCAAGATGTGCAACAGGTTGTAGGTGAAGGAATCGTAGTTGTCAAATAGTAATATCTTCATGGTTGTTCGCTTTTATCAGTTGATTAATTTCTCCGCCAGGTCAATCGCCTTCTTCAAGGCACCCAGTTTGTTGTTCACCTCTTGCAACTCTCTTGCGTCGTTGCTCTTCGCCACGATACCGGCTCCGGCTTGGTAGTAGAGCACGTTGCCACGGCTGACGAAGCTACGGATCGTGATGGCCTGGTTCAGGTCGCCATCCAGTCCGATGAAACCGATGCAGCCTCCGTATGCACCTCTGTTATGCTTCTCTAAGTCGGTGATCAACTGCATCGCCCGTACCTTCGGCGCACCGCTCAGTGTGCCGGCAGGGAAGGTGTCGATGTAGGTCTTCACGGGGTTGCTCTCCGGGTTGATCTCGCCACTGACCCGAGAGACGAGGTGGATCACATGGCTATAAAACTGCACCTCCTTGTAGAAATCCACCTGTACATGGTGAGCATTACGGCTCAGATCGTTACGGGCTAAATCGACCAACATCACATGCTCTGCATTCTCCTTCGGGTCGTTCACTAAGGCCTCTGTGCGCTGTTTATCGATCTCCATGTTACCCGTACGGAAGGCGGTACCAGCAATCGGGTCGATGCTGGCGTGGCCAGCGGCTACTTTGCAGTGGGTCTCCGGTGAAGAGCCGAAGATACGGAAGCCACCGAAGTCGAAATAGAAGAGGTAGGGAGAGGGGTTGATGCTCCGCAATGCCCGATAGACCTTGAAGTCGTCGCCCTTGAACGCCTGCTCGAAACGGCGGCTCAGCACGATCTGGAACACGTCGCCACGGAGACAGTGCTTGATGCCTTGGCGCACCATCGCCCGATACTCGTCGTCGGTGATCGGTGAGCTCTCTGGTCCCACGGCCTGAAAGTTGTAGGAGGAGAAGTTACGGTTCTCGATCAAGGTCTGGATCTCATCCAGCGCGCTCTTCTCGCCATCCGCTTGCAGCTGCACCAAGGTCAGCTCATTCTTGAAATGGTCGAAAACCAAGATATATTTATACAGGATATAGAGCATGTCGGGAGCGTCATTCTCCGCATGGTGTGCCTCCATGACCGGGATCTGCTCGAAGTAGCGCACCGCATCGAAGGCCGTATAGCCGAAGAGACCGCAGATCTTGCGCTCCGCGCCCTCCACTTGGAACTGAGCCAGAAACTCATTCATGGCATCGGCTACGTTGTACGCCTCCGTAAGCGGCTTCACCTCTCGATGTCCATCCGGGAACTCGCTGGTACATTCGCCGTTGTTGATGCCAATGCTGGCAATCGGGCAGAGGGCGATGTAGGAAAGGCTGTTCTCGTTGCCGTGGAAGTCAGAGCTCTCCAACAGGGCTGACTCCGGATAGATATCCCGCACCTTCAGGTAGATGCTTACGGGCGTGTGAAGGTCGCCCATCACCTTTTTACTGATCGTTTGAAACTTGAACATGATTGTGTGGATTTTTATGCTTTAGTCATTTTATAGTTGATGTAAGTCAGCATATCCTTGTCGCCACGGCCGGAGACAGTCAGCACCACCACATCGGTTGGTTGGAAACTCATTTTCGGCAGGGCACCCAGCGCATGGGCACTCTCCAAGGCAGGGATGATACCCTCCAAACGGGTCAGCTCGAAAGCAGCATCCAAGGCCTCGTCATCGTTCACGGCGATCACCTTCGCCCGGTGTGTCTCGGAGAGGTTGGCGTGCATCGGGCCGATACCCGGATAATCCAAACCAGCGGAGACGGAGTAGGGCTCCTCAATCTGGCCATCCTCGTTTTGCATCACGAGCGTGCGTGCACCGTGGATGATTCCCTTCTTGCCTAACTGGATCGTAGCTGCGCTCTTGCCAGAGAAGATGCCTAAGCCACCTGCCTCGGCCAAGACGATCTTGACCCGCTCATCGTCTAAGAAATGGTAGATAGTACCCGCTGCGTTGCTACCGCCACCGACGCAGGCCATCAGGTAATCGGGATAATCACGTCCCTCTTTCTCCAAGAGTTGCTTCTTGATCTCGGCACTGATCACCGATTGCAGGCGAGCCACCATGTCGGGATAGGGGTGAGGCCCTACGGTAGAGCCAATGATGTAATAGGTGTCGGCGGGGTGACAGCACCAGTCACGAATCGCCTCATTAGTGGCATCTTTCAAGGTCATGTTGCCGGAGGTGACAGGCACCACCTTGGCCCCCAGCATCTCCATCTTCTGCACGTTGGCATGTTGTCTTTCTACGTCGGTCTTACCCATATAGACCACGCACTCCATGTTCATCAAGGCACAAACGGTAGCGGTCGCCACGCCATGCTGTCCGGCACCCGTCTCGGCGATAATCCGCTTCTTGCCCATGCGTC
Organism: Parabacteroides distasonis; assembly: GCA_021531385.1. GTDB lineage: Bacteria > Bacteroidota > Bacteroidia > Bacteroidales > Tannerellaceae > Parabacteroides > Parabacteroides distasonis_C. The sequence continues at coordinate 172,096 of JAFBIR010000005.1, forward strand.
GGGCGATCAGGATCTGACCGATCGTGTTGTTGATCTTGTGTGCGCCTGTGTGGTTGAGGTCTTCTCGCTTCAGATAGATCTTGCAGCCATACTTCTCACTGAGTCGTTTTGCGTAATAGAGTGGAGAGGGACGTCCCACGTAATCGCGCAACAGCTGTGCGAACTCCTGTTTGAAGCTGTCACTCTCCATCACCTTTAAATAGTTCTTGCGCAGGTTTTCTACGCATTGATGAAGAATCTCGGGGATATAGGCCCCTCCAAATTCTCCGTAATAACCATTTTGATCTACTTGATACGTTTTCATCTTGTTTATTATTCGTTTGTTATTCTTTTTTCCCTATCGTAATCTACCTAAAAAAGAAGAGGTCCGCCGCAAGTGCGACAGACCTCTTTATCTTATCTCGGTTATACATACGGCCTTCGTCCCTTACGACTTTGTGAGTTGTAAAGAGCGCCACCACCAATATGTATTTACGAATGTTCTCATCTGTTTGTTGTATTAATTCGGCAGCAAATGTAGCGGTTTTTTGATAAACTGCAAATAAAAACCTGTTTTTTCTGAGATTTCTTTGGCCGGCTTTCAAGTATTTTCTGTATGTTTGCGTAACAAAAAATCATAATTCCATGAAATCAAGAAGAACTATCATGCTCGGCTTTTTCGCCTTGATAAGTCTGATCGGACTTGCAAATAACTATCAGAATGCTACTTTTGAGGATTATCCCGTGCCTGCGGGAAGCCTGCAGGAAATGACCTACAGCACGCAGGAGACTACCTTCCAACTTTGGGCACCCACCGCCCAACAGGTAGAGTTGAAACTGTATGCCACGGCAAAGGGTGAGAAGGCCGTGAAGCGCATAGCGATGAAACGTTCCGATGACGGCACTTGGCACGCTACGGTAAAGGGTGATCAGGATGGTAAGTTCTATACCTTTAATGTACGTCATGAAGGGAAATGGCTTGGGGAGAACCCTGGCATCAATGCCCGTGCCGTGGGCGTAGGCGGCAAACGTGGTGCCATCATCGACCTTCGCACCACGGATCCAGAGGAGTGGTGCTGCGATAAAGCACCCCAACGCAATGACATCGTGATTTATGAGATGCACCATCGCGATTTTTCCATGGCTGAAGCCAGCGGTATGGAGAACAAGGGAAAATTCTTGGCGCTGACAGAGCACGGCACCACTACGCCCGGTGGACACACCACGGGCATAGACCACCTGCGTGACCTTGGCGTGACGCATGTGCATATCCTACCGTCAAACGACTATTTCACCGTAGATGAGGAACATCCTGAGATCCCACAGTACAACTGGGGCTACGATCCGCTGAACTACAATGTGCCTGAGGGAAGCTACTCGACCAATGCCGCAGACCCTAAGGCTCGCATCCGCGAGTTTAAGCAGATGGTACAGGCCTTGCACAGGGCAGGCATTAAACTGGTGCTTGACGTGGTGTACAATCATACGATGGACATCGACAATTCCAACTTCCAGCGCACAGTGCCTGGGTATTTCTTCCGCCAACGTCCGGATGGATCATGGGGGGATGCCTCAGGCTGCGGCAACGAGACTGCATCGGAGCGTGCTGTGATGCGTAAGTATATGGTGGAGAGCGTGGAGTATTGGATGCGTGAATATCATGTGGATGGTTTCCGCTTTGACCTTATGGGCATACATGACCAGGAGACGATGCGCCAGATTCGCAAGGCGGCATATGCCATCAACCCTGATGTCTTGATTTATGGCGAGGGATGGGCGGCAGCAACTCCCCAACTTCCAGAGGGAACGGCAGCAATGAAGGCCGACATAGGAAACGTGGAGGGTGTGGCAGCCTTTAGCGATGAAATCCGCGACGGACTGCGTGGTCCCTTCTCGGATGATCATAAGACGGCATTCCTTGGTGGAGAGAAAGGACATGAGGAGAGCGTGAAGTTTGGTATCGCTGGTGCGGTAGCGCATCCGCAAATCGACATGCAGAAGGTGAATTATTCCAAGCAGGCATGGGCCAAACAGCCCCATCAGATGATTTCATACGTGTCATGCCACGATGATATGTGCCTAACTGACCGCCTACGTGCTTCCGTTCCAGGACTCTCCGAGGCTACGGTGCGCAGCGCTACGGAGCAAGCCGGAAAAGGTGAGGCTGACCTGATTCGTCTTGATCTGTTGGCACAGACCGCTGTGTTCACCAGCCAGGGCATTCCTTTTATCCAAGCGGGCGAGGAAATGCTGCGTGACAAAAAGGGTGTGCATAACAGCTATAAGTCGCCCGACTCAATCAATGCCATCGACTGGAGCCGTAAGGACACACATCCAGAGGTGTTCGACTATTATCGCGGCCTCATCCGCCTGCGCAATGAGCATCCCGCCTTCCGTCTGAACGATGCTGACCTCGTGCGTCGTCACCTTTCGTTCCTCGATGCTCCCTCCAACGTGGTGGCATTCCGTTTAGCTGACCATGCCGGAGGAGATACATGGAGCGACATTATCGTAGTGCTCAACGCCAAGGAGACACCGGTTAATGTGAACATCCCCGAGGGTCACTATGAGAAGGTGGCGCATGATGGACGCATCGACTTAAATGGAATGGGATGGGTGTCTGGCAACAGTGTGACTGTTGCTCCTCGTTCTGCCACGATCCTTTACAGATAACAGATAAAAGTGGGGGAGGTGTGCGCTCATGGACACCTCCCTTTTTCTTACCATTTTGATTAGTCCTAACAACCAAGAATCGGGTATGTTCAGGGCTCCGCTCGCAAGATACGCCTATTCCCTCTACTAAACTCTTTCAAAATAAAATATCAGTCAATGATATTGAAATAATATTAAATATATATGATGATTTAAGTATTTGCCTACCTTTAGATGTCTTTTATACAAAACAAACGGGTTGTTTAGCTAAACAATGACCCATATACGCATTAATAAATAAAATAGATGGCATAGACATGAGAAACATTTCAAGAAGAAACTTTTTAAAGTCAAGTGCGTTGACAGCAGCGGGTTTGACGATTGTACCCGGCACAGTACTGGGTAAGTCACATGGTTTTACGGCTCCGAGCGACAAACTGAATATCGCTGGGGTGGGTATTGGCGGTATGGGCCGTCGTAACCTGAAAAACATGAGTACCGAGAACATCGTGGCACTTTGTGATGTCGATTGGCATTATGCGGATAAGACATTCAAAGATTACCCTGACGCGAAGCGCTACAAAGATTGGCGTCAGATGTTCGATGAGATGGGTAAGTCGATTGATGCGGTCATGGTAGCCACACCTGATCATACACATGCTTGTGTGACGGCACATGCTATCACCCTTGGCAAACACTGTTACACGCAAAAACCGTTGACCCATTCCGTTTATGAGTCACGTCTATTGACCAAACTGGCGAAGAAATATCGTGTAGCTACCCAAATGGGAAATCAGGGTAATTCGTTTGACTGGTGCCGTCAAATCACCGAATGGATTCAGTCAGGCGTGATCGGTGAGGTCTATGAGGTACATTGTTGGACAGACCGTCCCATCTGGCCGCAAGGCTTGATGAAACCGAGTGACTCCCCGAAATGCCCTAAGACGTTGGATTGGGATTTATGGATCGGTCCAGCCGAGAAGCGCCCCTACAACCCGGTCTATACACCGTGGAATTGGAGAGGATGGTGGGATTTCGGTACGGGTGCCTTGGGCGATATGGCTTGCCATATCATGGATCCGGTTTATTGGGCACTCGACCTCAAATACCCCACCAGCGTGATCGGTAGCTCGACATTGAGCAACCTCTATTCACCTCCTCATGCCCAAGTCGTGACTTATACCTTCCCAGCTCGTCAGCCGAAAGGTAACGTGAAAATGCCGGAAGTCAAAGTTTATTGGTACGATGGCGGTTTGATGCCCCCTCGTCCTGAGGAGTTGAAAGATGGACAGATGATGGGTGATGAGAATGGCGGTCTGCTCTTTATCGGCAAAAAGGGAAAGATCATGACCGGCTGCTATGGCATGAATCCGACCTTACTCCCTGTAACCGACATGGAACACTTTAATCAGCCTAAACCCTCGATCCCTCGAGTGAAGGGTGGTAATGGCAACATCTGGAACACCAATGCGCATGAGCAAGACTGGATCCGTGCTTGTAAGGAGAGCCCAGACAACCGTACGGAGGCCACTTCCAACTTCCAGTTCTCAGGCCCATTCAATGAGATGGTCGTGATGGGAGTATTAGCGGTTCGGTTGGCAGGTTTGCAAGGCCTGCATCGAGAGCTGCAATGGGATGGAGAGAACATGCGTTTCACCAACATTTCACCGACAGACAAGATTAAGATTGTCACCGTGGATGATTTCAAGGTGATTGATGGTGATCCTCGTTTTGATCGTCGCTTTGAGGAATACAATGCGTTGGAGATGGCGAACGAGTGGATCAATCACACCTACAAGAATGGCTTCTCTTTACCGGAGATGCCTAAGTGAGCAATTGCTATACATAACCATAAGAATTAAGTACTACAATGAGCGTATTTCATAAATGGATACTCGCTTTGCTCTGCGGTTTGCTGGTTTTGCCAGCAGCCGCACAGCGTAAGGCGGAGCAGATGGGATGGCGATTGGCCATCCAGTCTTATAGTTTCCATCGATTCCCCTTGACGGAAGCTTTAGATAAGACCCAAGAATTAGGACTGAAGTACATCGAGGTTTATCCAGGTCACAAGCTGGGTGGTAAATGGGGCGATAAGGTGTTTGACTTCAATCTTGACACGCAGACTCAACAAGAGTTGAAGGCGTTGGCCGCCTCGAAGGGAATTAAGATCGTTGCGACCGGTGTCTTTGTAACCAACAAATCCTCGGATTGGGACAGGATGTTTGCGTTCGCCAAATCAATGGGCTTGGAGTTTATCACCTGTGAGCCTGCCTTGGATGATTGGGATAAGGTAGAACAACTCTCCAAGGAGACAGGAATCAAGATTTCCGTGCACAATCACCCCCAGCCTTCCGATTATTGGCGACCAGAATTGTTGTTGAAGGCCATCTCCGGAAGGAGTGAGCTAATCGGTTCCTGCTCCGATGTCGGTCATTGGCGGAGAGAGGGTATGGGACAGATCGATTGTCTCCGCAAATTGAAGGGGCGGATTATCTCCCTGCACTTCAAGGATATCCTTATGGGGGAGGGTGGAGCGAAAGGTTACCGCGACGTGATCTGGGGTACCGGTGTGCTGGATGTGAAAGATATGTTGAAGGAGTTAAAGGCTCAAGATTTCCAGGGTGTATTCTCCATCGAGTATGAGTATAATTGGGACAACTCCGTTCCCGACATACGGAAGTGCATTGATTACTTTAATCAAGCCGTAGAGGAGATGGATTAAGCCATGGGTGAATGATGAATAGAAGAGATTTTATCTCCACAAGTGTGTGGGCGGGAGGGTGTAGCCTGCTTCTCCCGCTCACAACGGCTTGCGCTCGTGGTGAGTCTTCCATAACTGAAAAGCAGGTTACAAAGGCCAATGAGCTGAAAGCAGACTTGGTGATTATTGGTGGTGGGTTTGGAGGATGTGCGACTGCGTTAGCTGCCTGTCGAAACGGCCTACGGGTGATTATGACGGAAGAAACCGACTGGATTGGAGGACAATCGTCCCAACAGGGGGTGCCACCAGATGAGCATCCTTGGATAGAGACCCATGGTGCCCCTGCCTCCTATCGGGCTTATCGGGAGGGCATACGGGATTTCTATCGCCGTTTTTATCCTTTGACCGAGGTGGCTCGGAACAATCCGAAGCTCAATCCTGGCAGCGGAGGTGTATCTCGTATCTGTCATGAGCCGGCAATCTCTGTTGAAGTGCTGATGCAAATGCTTATGCCCTATATTGGCATGGACATTTGCAAATACTCTTGAATTACCGCATAGTCTCGGCAGATACACAAAGCGATGAAGTCTGTGCCGTGACCGTGGAGAATCGATTCAATAAAGACAACGTGGTATTGACAGCTCCCTACTTTGTGGATGCTACCGAACTTGGTGACCTGTTACCACTAACGGGTACGGAATATGTCACTGGAGCAGAGGCGAAAGCAGATACACGTGAGTTACATGCGGCTGAGAAGGCGGACCCGACCAACAATCAAGCATTCACAGTCTGCTTTGCAATGGAATATCTGCCTGGGGAGGACTGGACGATTGACAAACCCGCCAACTATGGCTTCTGGCATGATTTCGTGCCTAATGTCAAGCCCGCTTGGACAGGGAAACTGCTCAGCTTAACCTATCCGACACCATCGACCTTGCAACCCAATCCGGCTGGATTCATTCCAGACGGATCTGAACAAACATTCAATTGGAAAGGACTCAATTTCTGGAAATATCGTCAGATAGTCGATCATACCCATTTCCAACCTGGAACATTTAAGGGCAGTACTACTTTGGTCAACTGGCCACAGAATGACTACATGTTAGGAAATATCGTGGATGTGCCCGAGGAGGAGTTTAACCGGCACGTTGCGGCAGCTAAGGAATTGAATCTTGCTTTACTCTATTGGCTCCAGACGGAGGCTCCACGGCCTGATGGCGGTCAAGGCTGGAAAGGATTACGCCTTTCTCCAGGGTTGCTTGGCACAAGTGATGGTATGGCAAAATACCCCTACATACGAGAAGCTCGACGCATTTGTGCGGAGTTCACAGTGCTGGAAGAGCATGTAGGCAAGGAAAAAGATCCCGCTTGGGGCACTGATACCACGACGTATCAATAATCTTTTACCAGTCTGCAAAAATATAGGTACGACACACATTACAAACGGTTGCTATCGGTTACACCCGACAGAGTGGGGTATAGGAGAGGCTGTAGGTCAGCTGGTAGCCTATGCGCTTCAGAAGAAAACTACCCCTCGTGCAGTCCGAAACACTCCTGAGCTGTTAGCTGATTTTCAACGTATGATCCAGCAACAGGGTGTAGAGATTGCCTGGAAAGCGTAAGCGACATATCCTAATTCACAAAGGAAATGGGTTGTGCTGTAAACTGTTGGTTAGACGATACAAATACACCGATTGGGCAATTTCGTTTGACCCATTCTATGGCTTCAGCAAGGTTATCCTCGTTGAAAAAAGTGTCGCTGTCGAAACAGTACTTTTGATCATTGGGGGGTGAGCCATCCCCCAACGATCTGGTTAGTCGTCTATCCATAACCAAATTTCGTAGATGAAAAAATTAGCTTGTTCTCCCCGGTTGAATAACCGGCAGCTTGATACCCACTCTATATATACGTACGTACTCAGGGATCCGCTCAAATGCAGGTTCAGAGCGATTATCAAACCCGAAATGCTCATCTTGACTCTGATCCGGATATACAATCAAGCATTTGATGGGCAACGCTGTCTCCTCATTCAGCCCCAGTAAACGATAGATCTTGCTCAATCGTGCGTACCCAGCCACCTCACGGGCATCCTCTTTTGAAATCGATCCATCCTTGTAACGAGGCTTATACTTAGCATCAATCACGTACGGTTCCGCCCAAGAGTGAGGCTGAAGCAGATAATCCAGTTCTTGATAGTTCGCCTTGAGATGATAACGCACCTCGTTCCTCTCGGTAAACACCTCGCGCAGTCGTTGAAAGACATACAGCTCAAACAGCTTGCTCATATCTATCCAAAAAGGAGGCGTAGCCACCTGAACACTACCCAAGGAAGAAATATTATAGCCAAACCGTTTCAAAAGCAATTGTGCAAATTCAAGCGCTTGCGCATAATCCTTAAACACAGGATTGCACTTGCAGGACTGTATCGCCTTGATACTTACATCGTCGCTCACCCGCTCAAAATAGGGCAAGCAGTACCGTGCCCGATCCATTACCACCTTCGTATCAAAAGCCTTTTGGTAACTCTCCAACTGCTTCATACAAAAGCGTAAGGCCTTTTTCAGCACCCGATTCTCCGGAGTGTCCACGTCATAGACCTGATATTGGCACACGTTATCGGTCACATGCCCTTTCATCAGTTGGAGCTTCACAGTGCGCCCCACTGAAATACGGCCTTTCACCTTGTTGTGTAGATTCTCCTCGATCAGGTAAAAGCTCCTTTTCAATCCCTTTCGTACGATCTTTTGAAGAAGATGAATAAACATCGTGATTAGAAAGAGGCTTAGCCAATCATGCTGCTGATCAATCAAGATCGAGGGTTGGTCAAAACAAATCGTGATCAAATCCTGCAGATAATCAAAATTCACCGGCTCGGACAACGCCTCGTGTAACATCCGCAGGTAATCCACCTCAAAGCCGTCGTTCATTTTGGGTAGCACTTGTACGGCCAGTTCGTCCTTGGCAATCCAATCCAAGCCCACGAAATAGGAGCCACAAGCGACAACACCCTTCTCATTGCGTTGAAAGGACAAACAGAGCGCTTGCTGATCCCTTCCACGCCGAACGGTAAACGCCACTTCCTGCCTCATCTCGAAATAGGGAAGCACGGTGCTGGAAATATCAGGATCGATCAGTGTCCCTTCCGCTAACTGTTCTCTCAGTTGAATGATTCTCATCAATTCAAAGGTGCGCGCAAGTCCGCGACGGGTTTACTACATGGTGTAGTAAGGTGCGCGCAAGTCCGCGACGGGTTTACTACATGGTGTAGTAAGGTGCGCGCAAGCCCGCGACGGGTTTACTACACGGTGTAGAAAGGTGCGCGCAAGCCTGCGACGGGTTTACTACATGGTGTAGTAAGGTGCGCGCAAGTCCGCGACGGGTTTACTACATGGTGTAGAAAAGGGCGCGCAAGTCCGCGACGGGTTTACTACACGGTGTAGAAAGGAGCGCGCAAGCCTGCGACGGGTTTACTACATGGTGTAGTAAGGGTGCGCGCAAGCCCGCGACAAGAAATATCATGGAGTGGAAAGGTGAAAAAATAATCACCGAATATTTGTTTTCTTCCCGAAATATCCGACCTTTGCCACTGCAAAGCGAGGATGTAAATTAAACTGTGTCGGCAAAGAATAAAATATTAACTTTGCTAACACAGTTTTTTATGAAAGAAGAGTTTGATTTCGAGAGTATCAAGAACAAGGCTATTGAACAGCTGAAAGCAGGTAAGCCCTTGTTAAGTAAAGACGATGCTTTTGCCCCTTTATTGGAAAGTATCCTGAATGCAGCTCTGGAGGGTGAGATGGATGCACATCTTACAGAAGAAGAACGTCAGATGGGCAACCGCCGTAACGGAAAAATGCAAAAGCAGGTCCAAACGCCATTGGGTGAGGTCACCATATCCACTCCCCGTGACCGTAATTCAAGTTTTGATCCACAATTTATTAAGAAGCGTGAGACCATTCTGGCAGAAGGTGTTGCTGACCGTATAATCGGCCTGTATGCTCTTGGTAACAGCACACGTGAGATTAGTGATTGGATGGAAGAGAATCTTGGTAATCGTGTATCGGCAGATACAATCAGTTCCATTACAGACCGTGTGCTTCCGGAAATAAAGGCATGGAAATCACGCATGCTTGATTCTGTCTATCCTATAGTCTGGATGGATGCTATCCATTATAAGGTAACGGATGAACGTGGTTGTGCTGTTACACGTGCAATCTATAATGTGCTGGGTATTGACAGAGAAGGACATAAGGAACTCCTCGGAATGTATATATCAAGAAATGAGGGAGCAAACTTCTGGCTCAGTGTTCTGACAGACCTTCAGAACCGTGGAGTCGAAGACATTCTTATAGCCTGTATAGACGGCTTGAAAGGTTTTCCTGAAGCCATCCAAAGTGTTTATCCCAATACTGCCGTACAGCTTTGTGTCGTACATCAGATTCGTAATTCCATCAAATATGTAGGTTCTAAAAATCAAAAGGAATTCCTGAAAGATTTGAGATGCGTTTATCAGGCTGTAAATAAAGAATCGGCGGAAAATGAACTTCTTAAGCTGGAAGAGAAATGGGACGAGCAGTATCCTATCGTTATCAGGTCCTGGCAAGAGAATTGGGATAAGCTGTCCGAATATTTCCAGTATACTCCGGCTATCCGTAAGCTCATATATACAACAAATACCGTTGAAGGGTATCACCGTCAGATCCGTAAGGTGACAAAAAACAAAGGCGTGTTCCCATCGGATACAGCCCTTGAGAAACTGGTTTATCTTGCATACCGTAATATACGGAAGAAGTGGACTATGCCACTTGCCAATTGGGCTACAATCTCACAGCAACTGGCCATAAAGTTTGGAGAACGAATTAAATTATTGTAATTTTACGCTCGTCGGGACGGGTGGTCCCGCCCCTTGGCGCTGGCCGTTCCCCGACCGATGAGTTTTCTAAAAGGAATCAATGCGTGACACAGTTTATTTTACACTACCCTTCCCGCTTGCAAAGTTATCGATCCACCTCCAAATACTTTGCCTGCAGATGCCGTATTCTTTACTTAATTTGGTAAGCGGCACATGATCCACAAGATTTGCTTGAACTATCTTGCGTTTTTGATCGTCCGTTAGATGTTTGGCTGCAAGGCTCTTTCGTTTCCTTGCCAACTCCTGAAGGTTGGACATGATTGGATCTGGTTCTTTTCCCATCTTTAATAACGCTTTTTCATTCAACGTTTTTCAGGGAAAGACATATGAAAGGAAAGAAGATTTGGACGGTAGCCGCAGGATCGACCTGCCTCTTGGTGGGATGTGCGCAGCAGCCGCAAGGCTATGCGGAGAAGATTTTGAGCAATCCGTTGATGAATCGTGTCGATTCGATGGAGCGGGCGGTGGTAGCGACCGGCTTTAACGAATGGTACACACCGGCGGGTGAGCCGATGGGCTCCGGCACTTTCCGTGGTACGGCCGGTGTGCTCTACAAGGCCAATGCCCTGCTGCGTGCCTGGGCAGAGGCGCAGCCGGCTTCTGCTTCACAATGAAAGGGCGTATAAGGCGTTTAATTCATCATTCAAAATTCAAAATTCTTTTTACCTTTGTCTCCCGTTAATCAATCGGAAAAAGGTATGCGTAAACCATCGAGAAACCGTGCGCTTTGGACACTTTGCTTGTCGCTCTTTTTTGCGTTGGGTGCTTTGTCCTGCTCAGACGATGAGCCGGGGCTGGATCCCGCGGAGGAGGACAGTGTGATCTTTTTCTTGCTTTCGCCCAACGGCCCTGGCGACAATGGCTATAATGACATGATCGTGAAGGGGCTATCGGCCTTCAACTTTCACGAAGAGGCCAACCTACATCTGCTCTCCTGTGAATCTTATGAGGAGGCGAAAGCCTATTATACGGAACTTTTAGAGCTGAATGCCTCGATGAAAGAGCGGCGGATGCTGATCGTCTTGGCCTCGTCGCTCTATGAGTCGTTGCTGACGGAGGCAACCGAACCGGTGGGGAAGGGCGAGGTATTGCTCTTTGAGTCGGCCCGGACCGACCTGTCGGAGCGGGTACATTGCTTGAGCCTCAACCGCTATGGGGTCTGCTACTTGGCCGGGGCAATGGTTAGTAACCAGCCGGCGGAGATCGTGGCGGCTTTGCCCGATGAGCCCATCTTGCAGGATGCGATCGACGGCTTTAAAGCCGGCTACGCCGCGCACAACCCCAACCGAACCGTGCCTATCCATTACTTGGCGAACGATCACAGTGGATTCAACCAGCAGGGGCAGGCCTATCGTTGGACGCAGGAGCGCATGAACTACTATCTGCAACAGGCACCCTCTTATTGCACGTTCGTCCCTTTGGCGGGCTCTTCCAACTTGGGGGTCTATAATGCCGTGAACCAGTTGATTGCTGGCCAGCAAGCCATCGGAATGGACATCAATTGCAACGACCAGAACGACTATATTCCCTTCTCGATCCTGTTTCATGTGGATCAACTTATTCAAGACTATCTGACCCGTTGGCAGCGGGGTGAGACCCTGCCTCGCCAAGAGCGGTTTGGACTGAGTTCAAACTATGTGGAGGTGGTCTGCAGTGCGACATGGGACCCTTTGAGCATCTTTGTGGGATGGGACGATCTGGAGTCGATGGTGCAGCTGCCCGATGACTTTTGGGCGCAGAAACTGGCCCTTTACCAAGAGGAGGCTAAACAGAAGGAGGTGACACATGAGAAGGAATAGATGGTGTGGATGGATGGTGGGAGTGCTCTGCTTGCTTTGTGCGGCTTGCGCCGATGAGGCCGATCCTATGAGCGGCAAACAGCAGGTGACCACCTATAAGGTTGCTGTGTTCTATTCGGCGCAGCAGCAGACTCGCCTGCAGCGCACGGCGGCTTGGGCGCAGGAGATACTCAGCAAGGCGCAGGAGTCTTTAGAAAGGGCGGTGCGCTTAGAGTTGGAGTGGCACGACGAGGCAGCTGCTGATTGGCGGCAGGTGGTGGAGCGGGTGAGCACGGATCCTCACTATGTGGCACTCATTGGGCCAAACGCACCGGAGAAGGCGGCTGTGGCGGCGACTGCCTGTCAGGATACCCGCAAAACCCTGCTCTTGCCAACGACCGCCAATGCGGAGTTTCAGCGGGAATATGCCAGCAATGATTATGTCTTTTGCCTCACGCAGAACGACATTATGCAGGCGGAGGTGCTCTTTTCGCTCTTCAAGTATAGCTTGTTGGTGACTCCCGATGCCGACAATCAGGTAGCCCTGATTACCTCTGAGGATGCCTATGGCGACACCTTCCACCAATGGTTCGGCTATTTGGCGGCGGAGAAGTATTACAAGACTGCCTTCGTCAAGCTGCTCAACGACCGTTGCAGCGTGGAGGAGGCGATACAGGAGGCCTATCACTTGGTGATGGAGGAGCAGCAGAAGATTCCCTATCTCTTCTTTGCCCCCTCAGATGATCAAGACTTTATCCGGGCGGATGCTGAGATCAGCCGCTTGCAGCAGGAGATGCTTCTCCCGATCGCTTTCTGGTTCCGCCTCTTTTGTGCCGATGCCTGCGTCAACGAGCGGGTGAGCCAGCAGGTGAAGAACAGCTATGAGGGGGTCGATCTGGCCCCCAACCCGGAGTCGGGCTTCACGGCGAGCTATACGGCGAAGTTTGGTGAGGAGCCGATGGGAGGGGAGGCGCAGCTGTTCGATGCGCTCTATCTGCTCACCTACGCCTTGACCGCACGGGAGGCACAGCAGCCTACCCCCGGAGAGCCGCAAGGCGAAGCCAATCCTTCCGATTTGAGTGATTATATGATAAAGGTAGTGGATGGACGAGATAGCAATCCCTACAGCTGGTTGGAGGATGATGCCTACTTGGCCTTGGAGGAACTGCAAGCGGGCCACTATCCGGACTTGACCGGGGTGTCGAGCGACTTGACCTTCGATGCGAAGTATCATGCCGCAGTCACCACCTCCACCTACCGCCACTGGCGGCTACACAACGGTAAGTTTGTCACCTTGGAGTATCTGACTGCCGACGGCAGCGACCATACCGTCTCCAGCATCGAGAATTGGACCTTGCAGGCTGAGGCCGTGCAGCAGCTGAAGGAGGAGGAGGTCAAGATTACCTATCCGAAGCAGACGGGCAACTATGCCATGATTGTGGCGGCCAGCAGCGGCTGGGAGAACTATCGCCACCAGGCGGATGCCTTAGCGATGTACCAACTGTTGAAACAGCAGGGCTATGACGACGACCATATCCTCCTCATCATGGAGGACGATATTGCCCAGAACCGCTACAACAGTGCTCCGGGTGTCGTGCGGGTGACCCCCGATGGCGAGAATCTCTACCACGATGTGCGGATTGATTATAAGATGAGCGACCTCACCCCCGCCGACCTGCAAGCCATCTTGACCGGCGAGCCTACGGCACATACGCCTCAGGTGCTGCCCACAGGGGCGGGAGACAACCTCTTCCTCTTCTGGAGCGGGCATGGCGACTATGGCTCGTTGCACTATGGGAAGGAGTATGTCACTACCTCCGCCCTGCGTGAGATCTTGACGCGCATGGCGGAAAAGCGCAACTACCGCAAGCTCTTCTTTGCGATCGAGGCCTGCTATGCCGGGTCGGTGGTGGAGTCGTGCGAGGGGTTGGAGGGGATGCTCTTCCTCACCGCTGCCAACAATGCCGAGACCAGCAAGGCCGATATGAAAGACGAGCAGCTGCACGTCTATCTGAGCAACGGCTTCACCCGTGCCTTCCAGACGAAGCTGACCGAGCAACCCGATGTCAGCTTGCGCGACCTCTTCTATTTTGTGGCGACACAGACGGTAGGTAGCCATGCCAGCCTTTACAACCAATCGCACTATGGCAACGTTTTCACCGAGCGGATGGGTGAATACATGCGGTTCGGTCGCTGAGCGCATGGACAAACAATCGGAAATCGTCAGTCATGAAAGCAATTTTTATGTCATGAAAGCAATTTGACGGAATGATATCGTCTGTTTGCGTTTTTTCTTTCATCTTTGTGATCGTTTATTCATTATTGATGATTAAAGTCACACAGATAAAAGAAAGAAGTTATGAGAAAATTAAGACGATTGTTGGTGTGGGTACTGGCTTGTGCCACACCGTTTGTCATCCCGGCTTGCTCCGACGATGATCCGATCAATGAGAAACCTTCGGAAAATCCTTCCGAGGTGATTGCAGAGACTTCCGGCTTGGAGTGGTATGGCTACTCGCTCCCCTTCGAGATCAAGAGCGACAAGGCTTGGAAGATCGAGTTTGATGAGGCAGGTGAGGAGATCGCTTGTGCCTCGCCTGCGCAGGGCACGGGCAATACCACGGTCACTCTGTATGTGTTGGATAACCTCGAGGCCGCTCCTCGTACCGGCACGATGACCGTCTCCTTCCCCGAGGATCCCTCGCAGAACAAGGTGATCCAGCTCACGCAGAAGCAGCGTGACAATGGCGAGAACTATGATGCGGAGGTTTTGGGTTCAGCGACCTACGGCGTGGGTTACGGCTTCGACTTGACCGAGGGTGTATCGCCTACCAGCGTGCGCATCCCCATCGTGTTGAAAGAGAAATTGCAGGAGGCCGGCATGATCACCGTATCAGCCCGCTCTGTGGCTGAGTTCCACGACTATTTGGTGACTGGCTCCACGCTGAAGGAGTTGACCAATGAGTTGAAGACCACCATGTCCTTCAAATGGAGCGGCAAGGGATTGGAGACAGAGGCCAATGCGACCTTCAAGATGAACGATTACCAGAAGAATACCTATGAGTATGCCTTGGCCTACATCGACGCCATCCTGGAAACCCTTCAAGTGAATGGCGACCCTGAGAACTGGGCCGACAAAGGAAGCCTCACCGATGATGCGATGAAGGCACTCAACGGGGAGAAGGAGAAATATGCCTCTACGGATCAAGGCTTCTTCAACCTCTGCAAGCGTTACGGTACGCACGTCATTGTCAATGCCACGTTGGGTGCACGTGCCCGCATGAGCACGGTGATCGATGTCTCTGAGGTGAAGAAGGAGTATGACCTGAAGGCATTTGGCTCGCTCTCCTATAAGGGAATTGTCGAGGCAAAGACTACCGTGGATGATACCTACAAGAATTCATTCCAGGAGAACACCAGTGCCATGACGAGCAACTTGACCGTCTATGGCGGCTCGAAGGCGTTGGCAATCAAGATGTCTTCGTCCAAAGGCGATCAACTGGCAGCAGCGGCAACAGCCTGGAAGGAGGATTTAGGCGAAAACGAGAAGAGCTGGACCTTCGTGGGCGTGACCAACGAGAATGATTTGGTACCGCTTTGGGAGTTGATCAGCGATAAAGCCCGTGCAGCAGCTTTGGAGGAGTTTGTCACTTCCGGACGCTATGAGGCGATGAAGGCAGCGAAGGAGTATAATTATGGCGAGCAGATCGAGATTGACGAGCCTGCGAAATTTGTGGACACCGGGTGGTCTTTGATCGAGGAGGTGACGGTTGGCGGCAACCGGGTGGCCCTGATCTGCAACGAGTATATTCCGCAAATTGATGTGACGCAGCGTGTGAATGTGATCTATCCTGTGATCAATGGCAAGACGAAATGGAACTTAGGCCTGTTCGTGGGCAATGATTTAAAAGCACCTATGCGTGTCTCCTCTTATGGAAATACCCTCTCTCTCAAATCGTATGGAGAAATGACGAAAAAGGGAGCATTGCAAAAGGTCTATCTCCGGGGGGCCAACTTCTCCGCGGAGCCGTTTGATGAATCGACGGAGATTGTGACGAGCCGAAAAGATCGCTATTATGCACACATCTATACCTCTGATAAGTCGGATGATCACAATACCTATTCCTTGGTGAAATGGAACAACTATGTCTGGTTGCGTGATTATTACGAGGGTGTGATAGGTGTCGATAACAAGAAAATTACCGATCTTGATATCATGCGATATTACGAACATACGGAGTTGCCTATGAAAACGTGCACGGCCTATTACTACCATCCGTGGAAAGCGACCTGGATGAATGGTGAGAATGTCGTAGCTCCGGCTGGATGGGATCTGCCCGATGCGGCAAAGGTCGAGGGCTATTTGAAAGAATTGCAAGACTATGGCCTGAATGCGAAAATGTTTGCATGGGGAGGTGTAGTTGGCTTGAATTTGGAGCCTCGAGGCTATGTACTTGAAACAAGCGTTTATATTGCATGGGAAGATCGACAATTAGGAGTGGGAGAAAGGACTGTAATAGGTTTGGCTACCTCTTCCGAAGGTTGGGATACGAAGCATGAATGCATGGTCTTGGAGGCTACACCTAACAAACCGGTGGCTTGCCTCAAGTTTACAATGGGAGTTTTTTCATACATCCATTTTAATTGGCCGCGTGTCCCCTTGCGCTTTGTGCAGGCTTGCGAATAACCCTTTCTATCATATTACAGCGTCTCCTCGGTGCACGAAAGTCTCCGGGGAGACTTTTTTTTGTCTTTTCAGAGAGATTATTTATTTTTGCTGACGCAAAGTATGCATATAGAATATGGAGGAACTGAATACTATCGGGACAATTGAGGCATTTACTCACAGCTTACGGGGCGTGATGGTGCTCTTCTTCTTTTATTGGAGTTATCGGCTTTATCCCTTCCATAGGCAATGGATGGCACGTTTGCTCTTTTGGGCGACTTTTTATGTCGCTTGCTGCTACGTGAAGGATGGCCTGCTGATGGTGAAGGGATGGAAGAACGATCCCTTTTTGATCAACCTGATCACCGTGATTGACCTGCCCTTCGTGCCATTGATATCAGCCTTTTTTCTGGAAATCTGTTATCCGGGATGGCTTACCCGGCGATATTTGGCCGTGGCATTCACTTTGCAAGCCCTCTTAATTCCCATCTATATGCTCTATCCGATGGAATGGGTGTGCCGTTTGGCTTATGCTTTGGCATTCAGCATAGCTTGGGTGACGCTGATTTTAGTCGTGAAGAGATATTGTCTTTATCACAGATTGGATGAAAAGGTTTTCGCCTATGCGAATGATGACAACCTGCAATGGATCGTTTGGGGTTGTCTGCTCTTTTTTGTGACCCTGCTCATCTACTATGGTTGCTTTGAGAAGGCAACGTGGGGTAGTGAATTGCTGTTCAATGCGATAAATCTTCTCATGTGGTATTTCCCCTATCGCTATGTGCTTGAAAAGCTGCGCATCTTGCCACTTGATTCCAGCGAGGAGAAAAGGGAAATGGAGCGCATGGTTGAGCAATCTTCTCCCCATACACAGGCAGAGCTATCACCAAACTGCTCGTTGACGCAAGCGCAGATTGAACAGATCGGTAATCTTTTGCAGACGAGTATGGAGCATGAAAAAATATTCCTCAACCCGAAACTGACACTCTTGGAGTTAGCCTACCACATTGACATAAACAAAACCTACCTCTCTTTCTACCTCAACCAGATAGAGGGAGTGACCTTCTACGAATACATGAACCGATTCCGCGTAGAAGAGGTCTGCGTGCGGATTGACACCATGCTTTCGCAGCAAGATCGGAAACCGTTGTCAGAGGTGTCCAGAGCGTGTGGATTCAATTCCGTATCCACCTTCAACCGGGCTTTCTTCCGGCTCAGAGGTATCACGCCTGGAGATTATCTTCGTCAGCAACAAGCAAAGTACAATGGCTGGTCATAAGCCATCTATCATGGCATTTCATTTTTTTAACTGCTAAATTGGATGCAATGCACAATTTTGCTCCAGTGATAACGCTAAAAATGGGAATCTTATGCTATTTTGTTCAGAATAATACCTACTTTTGCCTTGATTTTTTTGATTAATCGTTTAACTTAAAAATAAAAGGTAAAATGAACAGAAGAAAATGGTTTAGTTTTTTGATTGCGGCTTTCGCATGTGTAGGTATGGGTGTGTTCACAGCATGTGGGGATGATGACGATCCCACGCCAACTCCCGAAAGCCCGAAATTCGACAAGGTTGACTATGAGTTCGTAGGGACGGTCAACAAGTCGTTCGCCGAGTTCGCAGACGTGAAGATGATCGTAGAGACACCCGTTGGAACCGATGAGCATTTGCTGACTGGATCGACCGGTGGATATAAGATGTCGGGTATCTCTTCGGCTTCCTTGCCTTACAAAGTCAAGATTTCCTTCACCTGTACCCCGAAGGCCGGTTTTACACCGCAGGAGGGTGTGGATTATGACGCAATTCTCTCTTTAGATTATGCTGTATATGCGTATGACACGAATGGCAATAAGATGGCTGGGGACACCCAGCAGCTGAAGATTACCCACGCTGAGGGGTTGGAATTGGTGGACCACTTTGACGAAATCTGGGCTGCCTATGCGGAAGAGTTTCCTTTCCACCTGTCATTTACTTTTGAGAAGGATGGCGATGGCGTGAAGTTGTCCAAGAGTTTCAAAGAATAACGACTTTGTTATATCTATCCTAAATAACTTTAGCATCTCTATGCTGACTTTGTGGCTCATATAGGGAAATGCAAGGGTTGATTTAATCGGGACGGGCTGTTTCTGGAAATGGTCCGTCTCGTTTTATCTGATTCAATCAGTAAGCAAGATGATGAAAAAGAGACATTACTTCTTATGCGCCGCCTTGAGTCTCTTGGCTATGGGGCAAGCAATGGCGCAACAGCTCTCGCCAGAGCAGGCGAAAGCTAAAGCGGAGGCTTTCCTGCAACAGCAGACAGGATTACGCTCCACCAGTGAATTTCAATTGAGTTTCGCCGTGAGCGATACGATGCAGTTAGATGCAGGAGCGACTCTCCGGTCAGCAAGCGGGAGCGGTGATGCCCTGCTCTACGCGTTCAGCCGAGCCACAGGAGGCTACGTGATTGCTGCCGGTGATGAGCGGGCTCATGCCGTCTTGGGTTACAGCACCGAGGATATGTTTGACGGGCGCAACCTGCCTGAGGGTTTACGGGCGATGTTGCGCCAATATGCCGTGGAGATCGCTACGCTGCGTGCCGAGGGCGACACGAACGACAGCGAAGAGAAATTAAGTTATGATCCGGCTTGGCCGGCGGTGGAGCCGATGATCACGGCGGATTGGGGTCAGGAGGATCCCTACAACCGACAGGTTCCGGTCACGAATACCGGCGCATCTTGTGTGACTGGTTGCCCTGCCACGATGTTTGCGCAGCTGATGGATTACTACCAATACCAGAACTGGAAAGTGGAGGAGGAGACGTGGTACTCTGGCAGTGGACCGAAAGAGATCAACCGGAACGTGACCGTCCGCTTTGACTCACCGGTGGATTGGTCGTTGCTCAAACGCAATTATACAACGGAGGAATTTACGGAGGCGGAGGCCAACGAGGTGGCTAAGCTGATGAAATACACCGGTGCGGCGATGCACATAGATTATGGTTATGAGGGCTCTGGTGTCGATGGAGATAATGTGCTTGACAATATGGCGCGGGTGGCAGACTATGGCCTGCAGGCCACGTATGCAAAGGCTTGGCAATACTCCTTGCGCACTTGGAGCGAGAAACTCTATAAGCAATTGGCAGCTGGTCGCCCGATGCCCTATGCCAGCATAGGCGGTGGACACATCTTCTTGATGGATGGTTATGCCGGTAAGGGTTACTTCCACTTCAACTGGGGTTGGAATGGAGACTCTAACGGTAATTATTTGCTGAGTGCCCTCTTGACAGAGGATAACATGCAACTCAATCAATGTGGTATTTTCGATTGCATCCCCTCAACCATGCAGCCGGTCAATGAGGAGCCTGTTTTGCTGCGAAGCGTGGATATCGATCTTTCCGGTGAGATTCCCGCACTCAAATTGGTGTTGGCCTCCCTCCATTCCGGCGTGCAGACGGGACAGATGCGCCTGGCCTTGGTGGCTGAGGATGGCAGCTATTCCTTCCTCTCTGATACGATTGATTTTACCTTTACGCCGAATGCTGAGCATGCCTCTGGCACGATTAGTGTGCCCTTTCCGGAATATGCGAAACTGACGGGGAAGCTCTATGTCCTTGTGCCGGTACAACGCATGGGCGAGGATTGGCAACAGATCCTGATGAACAAAGATGAGACTCATCATCAAGTCTATCTGTTGCAAACGGATAATCAGTATCGTATCAGCTATGAAGAGGTGGCCTTGGAGGGCCGCTTGATCAATCCGCCGAGCCAGATTCCCGTGGAGGAGGAGATCAAATTGACCCTTGAAGTCACCAATCTCCTCGACGAGATGACTACGGCTACTTTCAAGGCAATGCTCTACAACGATGAGGACCGTCAGCAATACACTTTGGGCACGAAACTCTGTGCGGAGGGCCGTCAGCTGGTTGAATTGATGTTGAACGTAAGCGAATTGAAGGCTGGTAAATACAAGTTGGTGGTGACGGGTGGCGGCGTATCTACGGATCCCGTTGACGTGGAACTGGTGCGCAACGCTGTCTTGGTGATCACCGAAGTGCCCACGATCACCGACCTACAGGCTAATAAAATGCAGAAAGTTACCTATAAGGTGAAAAATGTTGGTCCGAATCCGTTCGTCGGGACGCTCTACTTTTACTTGGTTATTGATGATCCGAAGGGTACAAAAGTACCAGTTATTCATCATCAAGAGGTGGAGATTGCCGTGGAAGAGGAGAAAGAGATCAAGTGGTCATTTCCTTTGTTCGGCAAAAACTATGAGGAACCGAACACAGGTTACTTCCTGATGGACCAGAGTGGTGCGTGGCAGTTGAACTGCGAGGGCGAAACGGATCCCTACTATCATCCGGTGAACATCCTCTCCAAGGCTACTGCTAACGAACCGGTCACTCCAACCTCAGAGACCACCGTCAGCTGGCAAGGCCGCACGCTCTGCGTTGAGTCCGCCCTGCCGTTAAGAGCATTCCATATATATAAGGTAAACGGTGAGGCTGTAGTGACCGGCACGCTCAGCGGTACATCCGCCCGCATCGACGGCTCCGCATGGCCGGTTGGCGTGTATGTCGTGGTGATTGAGATGGAGGATGGCAAGACAAGGGTTTATAAAATCCAATGGTAATGGCGAATCCGATATGACTATTAACGGTGTCATTCCTTACTGTAGAGACGTTGCGTGCAACGTCTCAGATTTACCATCTAATGGTAATTGCGAGACGTAGCACGCTATGTCTCTACAGTCGGCGGTAATATTGAATAATTTGAACTATAAAATTGAGCCGACAATATGAACTTGAGACATTACTTACTTGGCCTTTTTCTAAGCCTATTGGCAATGGGGCAAACCATGGCGCAACAGCTTTCGCCCGAGCAGGCGAAAGCCAAAGCGGAGGCTTTCCTGCAACAAAAGACGGGATTGCGCGCTGCCGGTGATTTACAATTGAGCTTCACTGTGAGCGATACGACGCAGTTAGATGCAGGAGCGACTCTCCGGTCAGCAAGCGGGAGCGGTGATGCCCTGCTCTATGCCTTCAGCCGAAACACAGGTGGCTTCGTGATCGCTTCGGGCGATGAGCGGACGCATGCCGTGTTGGCCTATGGCACAGAGGGAACCATTGACGCCAATCACCTGCCGGATGGCGCACGTGACTTCCTGCGCCAATATGCCGTGGAGATCGCTACGCTGCGGAGCGGCGAGCTTGTGGCTACCTCAGCGGGTGAGGAGCTGAGCTACGACCCGGCTTGGCAGCCGGTGGAGCCATTAATCACGGCTATTTGGGGACAGGAGGATCCCTATAATCGTCTGACACCTATTGAGGAGGGCCAACACTGTTTAACCGGTTGCCCCGCCACGATGTTCGCACAGCTGATGGACTACTACCGTTACCAAAATTGGAAAGTGGCGGAGGAGACTTGGTTTTCCGGCTCTGGTGATCTGGGAGAGATCAACCGGAATGTGACCGTCCGTTTTGACTCGCCGGTGGATTGGTCGCTCCTCAGGCGCAACTATGGCGAGGAGGAGTTTACCGAAGCGGAGGGCAATGAAGTAGCCAAACTGATGAAATATGCAGGTGCTGCCCTGCATGTGATGTATGGAATCGACCGTAGCAGTTTTTACCCGCATCAAGCGTTGGATCGCCTTGATGCGGTGGCTGATTATGGTAAGCATGCCATTTTCAAGTATGCATGGGAATATCCCTTGCGCACCTGGAGCGAGAAGCTTTATCGCCAACTGGCGGCAGGGCGACCAATCGCCTATAGCAGTGCAGGCGGTGGTCATATTTTTCTGTTGGATGGCTATGCCGGCGACGGTATGTTTCATTTCAATTTGGGATATGGGGGTCAGTTTGATGGCTATTATCTCTTGACAGCGATATTGCCTCAGTATAACATGCATCTTTATCAAAGTGCTTTTTTCGATTGGTGTCCCTCCTACATGGAGCCGATCGAGTCGCATCGAGTGTTCTATTCCAAAAGTATCGTGCTCGACACGACTCGGATAGATGACTCTGCCTGGCAAATGCGTTTGATGGCCTTCGATCCACAGCCGCATAGCGGGACGCTGCGTTATACGCTACGCACTTCGGCAGATGCCGAGCCGATTACCTCCGAGCCCTTTGATTTCGCTTTTACCTCCAATGCCGACTATGAATCTGACATCTTGCGAGTGCCTTTCCCGGAATACAGTTCACTGGATGAGCCGATGTATGAGGTGACCTTCTGGCAAAAGCAGGGCGATGGGTGGGAGACACTCCGGGCCTATGACTCCTATGACTATTGGCGACTGCTGCTGCGACGAAGCGACAAGGGCTATGCCATTGAATGGAGTCTGCCTGATCTCAAGCTGCAATTTGAGGAGCGGTTGGTGCAGCTGCACACCTGTTATGTGGATACCTTGCCTGTTTTGTTGAGCTATACAGTGGGCGATCTGCCTATTGGTATGGGGGCAGATACGATTCAGCCTGTGCTGATCCGCCAGGGGCAGGAAATCGAGTTGCCGACGGAGTTGTACAGTTTTGAGTCGGGCACCCATGCGACGCAACTGCTCGTTACGCTACCGATCGAGGTGGAGGCAGGTGAGCGTTGCCAGCTTTTCGTAAGGTATCATTCCAAGTCTTGTTCTGACACGGTTGACGTGGAGGTGCGTCCCGGTCCTGAGTTGGTGCTATTGGAGCCACCTGTGTTGCCTGATACGGTCTCGTTTAACGAGCAATTGGAGTTTTCGTTTCGCGTTAAGAATATCGGCGAGGTACCATATACGAACAGTTACATTTGTTTCCAAGAGTCAGGCATGACCTATACCAGAGTCAATCTTAAGAAGATTGAAGCAGGAGAGGAGTTAGAGGTAAAAATGGGTCTTTATGGTTTCATGGCTCCGGGTGAGCTACAGTTGGCGCTAACTTACTGGATTGCGAATAAACTGGCTCACGATATCTCATTCTGGAGTCTGTGCAAGGTTGATGGCGAGCCCTACACACATACCTTCTATGTTGTAGAAGATCCAACTGCCAATGAGCAGATCACCTCTATCCCGGAGACAACCGTCAGCTGGCAGGGTCGCACGCTCTGCATCGAGTCCGCTGTAGCATTGAAGAGCTACCATATATATAATGTACAAGGTAGCTTGATAGCGACCGGCCAGATCAATGGTACATCCGCCCGCATCGACGGCTCTGCATGGCCGACAGGCGTATATGTGGTAGCGATTGAGATGGAGGATGGAAAGACAAGGGTTTATAAAATGCAAATGACTTATTAATAAACATACTCATGTTAAAGAAAACTTTTTTACTCGCCTGTCTGTGCGCACCGATGGCAATGGCTGACACGATCCAGCAGTTGAGTG
Organism: Parabacteroides distasonis; assembly: GCA_021531385.1. Lineage (GTDB taxonomy): Bacteria > Bacteroidota > Bacteroidia > Bacteroidales > Tannerellaceae > Parabacteroides > Parabacteroides distasonis_C. The sequence continues at coordinate 196,127 of JAFBIR010000005.1, forward strand.
GCATCGTAGTGGATGCGGACAGCGGCGAACCGATTATAGGGGCTGCCGTGATGGTGGTCAACACGACCATAGGAACGATTACTGACATAGATGGTCGCTTCACGCTGACCGACCTTCCTGCCTCAGTCAAGGAAGGTGACCTGTTAGAGATTAGTTATGTAGGCATGACACCGGTACGTGTGCCTATTCAAGCGGGCGAGATGCGTGTCACTTTGAAGGAGGATCGCCAGCAGTTGGACGAGGTAGTGGTGACAGCCATGGGTATCTCCCGTGAGAAGAAGGCGCTGGGCTATGCCATGACGGAACTGGAGGGCGAGGACATGCTGCGTACCCGTGGCGGTATGAGTAATCCGGTGAATGCGTTGCAAGGTAAGGTGGCCGGTTTGCAGATCAGCAGCATGGGCGGCTCGATGGGCGGTTCATCAAAGATCTTGATCCGGGGTGCGAATTCCATCTCGGGCAATAACCAGCCGCTCTTCGTGATTGATGGCGTGCCCATTGAGGGATCAGATTTCAACAAGGAGGGGACGGCCAACGGCTCCGGCGGTTACGACTACGGAAACTTGGTGCAGGACATTAACCCCGATGATATAGAAAGCCTCTCCGTACTGAAAGGAGCCAGTGCCTCCGCCCTCTATGGCTCGCGCGCCAACAACGGCGTGATCCTGATCACCACCAAAAAGGGCAAGCAGGAGGAGGGCTTGGGCATTTCGTTCAGCTCCACGGTCGGCCTGGAGGTAATCAGTAAGTTGCCGAAGTTCCAGAACCTCTATGGTGGAGGTAGCAACCCCGACGGTTTCGAGATGGCCACGATCAACGGTAAGCGTTATCAGCTACCTGCGTATGGCACGGACGAGAGCTGGGGTCCCCGTTTCGAGGGGCAGGAGGTGCTCTCGTGGTATGACCTCGCCAAATGGGAGGCGGGTGGCAAGGTGGGCGATCCCACCACCTCCAAGTGGCAAGCCGCGAAGCATGACGTGCGTGACTTCTACCAGACAGGGCTCTCCTTTACCAACAACGTGGCGGTCTCTCGTGCCAATGAGCTACAGGCCCTGCGCATCTCCTATACCAACACGGAGACCAAAGGCACCCTGCCCAACAGCCGCTTGCAGAAGAACCAGCTCAACGTGAGCGGCTCGCTGAAAAGCAACGACAAGAAGTTGGAGGTGTTTACCAACGTGACCTACACCAACCAGCGGGGCAAGGGACGCGATGCCACGGGCTATGATGAGCGTAACGTGTTCATGGCCATTTCGCAATGGTGGCAGCGGCAGCTCGACTTCCAGGAGATGAAGGATCTCTATGTGATGCCCGATGGATCGCAGGCGACCTGGAACCGCACGGCATACGACCAGCCTAATCCCGCTTATCACGACAATCCCTACTGGACCCGCTACATGAACTACGAGACCGATTCCCGCAACCGCATCTATGGCAACGTGGGTCTCTCTTATCAACTCTTCCCTTGGCTGAAGGCGCAATACAAGACCAACCTCGACTTCTTTGTCGATAAGCAGCAGGAGCGCAAAGCCGTGGGATCGAACGACCAGTCGAGCTACAGCGAGGTGTCGCGCCAGCAATATGAGCTGAACCATGAGTTCCTCTTACTGCTCAACAAGCAGTGGGGCGACTACTCGTTGAACGCCACCTTGGGCGCTAACTTGATGCACCGCCACTACGAATACTTAGAGGGTAAGAGCAGCGGCGGATTGGCCATCGCCGGTTTCTATAACCTGAAGAACTCCATCGAGCAACCGATCTCTGTGGATGAGCAGAGCCGTCGCTCCATTCGTTCCTTCTTTGGCAACGTCAGCGTGGGCTGGAAAAGTTTGGTCTATTTGGAGGCGACCCTGCGTAACGACAAGTCGAGCACCCTGCCCAAGGATAACAATTCCTACGTCTATCCCTCTGTCACCGCCAGCTTCCTATGGGGCGACCTGCTACGGGAGCGGATGCCCTGGCTGAGCTTCGGCAAGCTGCGTGCGGGTTGGGCCAAGGTGGGTAGCGACACCGATCCCTATCGCCTCCTGACCACCTATCGCCAATATACCAACATCGGTTCCCTGCCCGGCTACCTCTTGCAGAAGGAGTTGGCCAACGCCAATCTGAAACCCGAATCGACCTATTCGTGGGAGTTGGGTCTGGAGGCCGCCTTCCTGAAGAACCGTCTGGGCTTCGACCTGACCTATTACGACAGCGAGACGCGGGATCAGATCGTCCCCTTCTCGGTCTCTGCCACATCGGGCTATACTGGTGCGTTAGTCAATGCGGGTGTCATGACTAATCGGGGTGTGGAGTTCACGCTGCATGCTACTCCGGTGTCTGCGCACCAATTCGAGTGGAATACCACATTGACCCTCTCCTCCAACCGCAGCCGGGTGGAGAAGCTGATTGATGAGGTGGATTACTACCGCATCGCCTCCGGACGTGTCGCAGGTGAGATTGGTGCCTATGTCGGGGAGCGTTATGGCGTGATCATGGGTTCCAACTTCGTCTTTGATTCAGAGGGTCGTCGGATGATCGACCCGGAGACAGGACTTTACCGCATCAGTAACGGTTCGGAGAACCTGGGTTGTGTCTATCCGGATTTCACGGGTGGCTGGAACAACAGCTTCCGCTGGGGACACGTGGATGTTTCTGTGCAGATCGACTTTCAGAAGGGCGGTCACTATCTCTCCGGTAGCTATATGTTTGGCCAGTACAGCGGACTGTTGGAGGAGACCGCTGCCAACGGTGTACGTGAGAACGGCCTGCTGTTGGAGGGCGTGATCGACGACAAGGGAACGCCCAACACCACCCGTGTGAGTGCCTACGACTACTACCACTCGTTCTACGACGGGCCTGTCGCTCAGTCGGTGTTGCGAACGGATTGTGTGCGCCTGCGTGAGGTCTCGGTTGGTTACACCTTCTCGCTGCCGGCTGCCTGCCCGTTGAAGCAGCTGCGGCTCTCGGCTTTCGGGCGCAACTTGGGTGTCTGGGGACCCGACACGAAGCATTACGATCCGGAGGTGGCGGTGACCAGCTCAGGCAACATACAGGGATTGGAGAGCGGTGCCTCTCCAGCGACGGCTAATTTCGGATTCACCCTGCAAGTGAAATTATAAGTAACGTAAATCATTCATGAAAGGAGAACAGAAAATGAAGAACAGATGGATATATCAAATGGCTTGTGGGTTGGTAGGCGGTCTGAGCCTCTGCCTCACGGCTTGCGAGGATTATGAGGCCATGAATGTGGATCCCAACAACCCCACCTTGGTGACGGCTCCCATGCTGATGAGCGGTGCGGAGAAATTGGTTTTTGACTGCATCACAGATGTCTATACCGGCGGGCGTTTCTTCCGTTACTTCCCGCAGTATTGGGCTTCTTGCGCCTATGCGGATGAAGCGCTCTATTCCTATCAACAAAACATCATCAGCGATTTTTTTAATGATTGCTATTTAGGCATCTCCAATCTGCAGCAGGTGATTGAGCTGAACAGCAACCCGGCCACGGCGGCTTCCAATGCGGCCTACGGGGCGAACTGTAACCAGATCGCTGCCGCCAAGATCTTGAAGGTGTGGCTAATGGAGGCAATCACCGACCTTTGGGGCGATGTGCCCTATCGGGATGTGGCACAGTTGGAGCAGGGAGTCTATTACACCCGCTACGATCGGCAGGAGGAGATATACCAAGGGATGTTGCAAGAGTTGAAAGAGGCCGTGGCGATGATCGACCCCTCGCAGCCAGCCTTCCCGTCGGGCACGGATCAAATCTATGACGGCGATGCCGCCAAGTGGAAACGGTTCGGCAACTCCCTGCGCTGCCGGTTGGCCGTCCACCTCTCGAAGGTGGATCCCCATTGGAGGGATTACATCACGGAGGCGGTGGCGGATGGTGTGTTCGAGAGCATCGATGACAACGCCCTCTATGCCTTTTCCAGTGCAGGGTCGGAATATTCCGGATTCTACGAGATTTTCTTTGTGCGCAATCGCAACGATTTCACGCTCTCACGCCCCTTCGCTTTATTGCTGTTAGGGCAGAGCGATACGTTGAACGGCAAGCAGCATCCTTGGGAAGGGGTGGAGGATCCCCGTATCTCTATCTACACGACCTCCAACAACGGCAGTTACAAGGGGGTCGGTTATGGCCTGCCTGCTACGAAGATCGCATCCGGGCGCGAGGGAACGCCTAACTGGTCGGTCAACCCGCCCTTCTTCTTGGGCAAGGATTTCTCCTATCCCTTGATGACCTATGCGGAGTTGCAGTTCATCCTCAGCGAGTATAAGGGCTTTTCGAAGGAGGAGTATCGGCAGGGTGTCCGCGCTTCGATTCGAGCGTTGGCAATCCACACCTTGACCGACCTTTCCGAGGAGCAGGTGTTTGCCTACATCGACAAGGTGTCGGAGCGGGTGGATGCCGAGGCCGTTGCTACGCAGAAGTACATCGAGCTTTACCTGAATGGCATCGAGGGATGGAATGAGTTGCGCCGCACCGGCTACCCGACGATGGTGCTCCGTCCGGGTGAGATCAGCGACCGGATTGATGGCGAGGATGTCCGTTTCGTACCGATGGTGGAGGTCAAGGGCGATGTCATCTCCCGTATGATTTATCCGGACAGTGAGAGTACGCTCAACGCTGAGAATTGGAGCGAGGCCGTCTCCCGCCTGCAAGACGGGACGAACAATCGCTACTCCCGGATGTATTGGGACGCTCGTAAGAGCACGTATGACCATCCCGCTAACAAATAGAATGATTATTTACTTGTAAAAAAAATGATGCAAATGAAGAAGTTTATGAAATGGGTTTTGGTCCTTGTGGTGACCTTATCCGTCGGTTTTCTGACCGGATGTGATGACGACGAGAATGGCCCCGATGCGCCCAAGGCGCAGTTGATCACGGATGCGGAGTTGGCCGACCTGGGCTGCTACATGGATCTGCACCTGCATTTAGACGGGTCGATCTCCGTAGCGAACTACAAGAAACTGGCGGCCATTTCGGGCATTGAGGTGACGCAATCTGACGCGGAGCTGCAAAACGCCTTGCAGGTGCCCGATGATTGCAAAGACCTCAACGAGTATTTGGAGCGGTTCGACCTTCCGCTGACCGTCTTGCAGACCCCCGAGAGCATCGAGGAGAGCGTCGTGCTGCTTGCCGACGAGCTGAAGCAGTTGGGCTACATCTATGCGGAGATTCGCTATGCGCCCCAGCTACACCGTAACCAGGGATTGACTCAGAGGGAGGTGATCGAGGCGACCATCCGAGGCGCAAAGCGCAGTGCGATCCCTGTCCGCTTGATTCTCTGCTGTATGCGTGGCGACGAGAATCACGAGGAGAATATGGAGACCGTGGAGTTAGCGGGCGAATACCTGGGCGATGAGGTAGCGGCCATCGACTTGGCGGGTGCTGAGGCGCTCTATCCAACGCCCAATTTCACCGACTTGTTCCAGCGGGCGCAGACCTTGGGCGTTCCCTTCACCATCCATGCCGGAGAGGCCGACGGCCCCGAGAGCGTAAAGGCGGCTTTGGCCTGTGGCACGAAGCGCATCGGACATGGTGTGCGCAGCAAGGAGGACAGCGATTTGGTGAAGCGTTTGGCTGAGGAGGGTATCACCCTCGAATGCTGCCCTAAGAGCAATTTGGACACGAAGATTTTCGCCTACATCGAGGAGTATCCTTTCCGCTATTACTTAGAGCAGGGTGTACACATCACCATCAACTCCGACAATATGGTGGTCTCCAACACCAATGTGATTCGTGAGTTCCAGCGACTCAACGCCGCTTTCCAGCTGACGAAGGAGGAGGTCAAGACCGTCTTGCAGAACAGTGTGCGGGCTTCGTTCGCCTCAGAGACGCTCAAGGCTACCCTACTACAGAAGATCGACGAGCGGTTGCCTTGATTTCTTGACTTGTGCCATTACCCTGGCACAACAGGTTGCCTTGCATTCGTTGGCATAAGTCAGCACCGCAAAGCGAGAGGTAGGAACCTGCCATCGTTTTGCGGTTTTCGCCTCGATACGGGCGATTTGGGCTGTATTGATCCGTTTGGGCAGACCGCTGTCAAGCCGCCCATCGTAGGGATGATAGTCGATGAGGTCGCAACCGACCAACCATCCGCTAAAGACATCTATAGTCAGGACAAAGCGATGCTTCATCGTAAAGGAACCCCAATTGAGGATTTTGACCTACTTATCGCATCGGCTGCAAAAGCTCGAAATCTGACTTTGGTGACCGACAATATCAAGCATTTTAAAGGAATAGATAATCTTATGATTGAGAATTGGGTTATCAGATAGCTAATCAAGTTAAGATAGCCAATGTCCTCTCTTCGTTAGTACCGATTTTGCCCATTCTTCTCCTTGAGAAATTCTCAATATTCTCAAAATTCCCAATATTCTCACCTTTCTCATTTTTCTCATTTCCTCATTTCCTGAAAAAAAGAGGCTGATCCTGACTTCGTCAATGCGTCACCCAAATTA
>JAFBIR010000060.1 GCA_021531385.1 Parabacteroides distasonis
GTTGAATGAACAATATAATGTATAAAGCAATGAGACATTACATTACAACGATTATGACATTACTTCTCTTGGTGGCTTGCCAAGGGAGGGAGGAGGGGATGGTAGATGCCATCCAGCCGGGCATGACGCTGCATGTACCTTTGGCGAAGGCGGGGAGCGTGTGCGAGCTGGAGGAGCTGTTCAGTGAATGGCAGTTCGTGCCGTTGGAGACGAATGACTCCGCTTTGGTGCCGGATCTGAAAAGGGTGCAGCATATATTGCTCACGGAAGGTTCGTTATATGTGGGGGATTATCGTCGTCCCATGCAATTTGATCGGGCTGGTGGCTTTGTCCGCTTTTTGCCTCATGCTGGACAAGGTCCGGAGGATTATAATGCACTGAATGGCTTGGTCGTGTGTCCGGATGGTTCTTATATGATTTTGAATGGCGGTCATATCAATCGTTAT
>JAFBIR010000061.1 GCA_021531385.1 Parabacteroides distasonis
TGCCTACTGTGGCTACGTCGTAGCCCTTGCCTGACTGTTGTAATGTTGCCTGGTTCATATTTCTGTAATTTAATGGATTTTTTGACGCTGCAATATTACGACACTTCGCAGAGGCTCGCAAGAGGTTACCGTTCCGTAAGCAGATTACGCAAAGGTTACTTTTGCTGAGCGTCAACCGCAACCTCTTTCAACTTTTACGGATAATTAACGGTGTCTTGACGGGTATGCCCCGAAATATTCCTCATGTCCTTTTGAGTCAATGATACCCAAATTCTAACCATCCATGTACGAAATACGATCCTTTATCCCCCAATTTGCGTTCCAACATTACCATAAAAAGGGTATCACGAATAGGATGAACCTCCGGTATTATTCGTACCTTTGTCGAAAACAGATAAAACCAAACTATGAAAGACTATTTTCAAAACAGATTCCGCATCC
>JAFBIR010000062.1 GCA_021531385.1 Parabacteroides distasonis
ATCGATCGCTTCTAAAAATGTAAAAAGCTCTATTTTCATATTTATATCAATTATTGTTATACTCAGCCTTTCCTGAAGCAGCATCCCCCTTTAAGAGTTTTCTGCTGTCAGAATAATTATTCCTTAATAAAGCGAGGAGAAGGAGATTCTCCAATTTGTCATGATTTTACATTTCATTTCCAACAGTTGGATATGTCATGGATATGATTGGAGATGGCTTTCATGTCCTTGCTCACTTTCTGATTCGTGATTCTTGCGTATATCTGGGTAGTTTTGATGTTCGTGTGCCCGAGCATTCGCGACACGGACTCCATGGAAACGCCCAGGCTCAGCATCAGTGTGGCAAAGGTATGGCGTGCCACATGGCATGTGAGATTCTTCTCTATGCCGCACACATCCGCAATCTCTTTCAGGTAGGCGTTCATCTTCTGGTTG
>JAFBIR010000063.1 GCA_021531385.1 Parabacteroides distasonis
ATCGATCGCTTCTAAAAATGTAAAAAGCTCTATTTTCATATTTATATCAATTATTGTTATACTCAGCCTTTCCTGAAGCAGCATCCCTCTTTAAGAGTTTTCTGCTGTCAGAATAATTATTCCTTAATAAAGCGAGGAGAAGGAGATTCTCCGATTTGTCATGATCTTCCATTTCATTCCCAACAGTTAGATATGTCATGGATATGATTGGAGATGGCTTTCATGTCCTTGCTCACTTTCTGATTCGTGATTCTCGCATATATCTGGGTTGTCTTGATGTTCGTGTGCCCGAGCATTCGAGACACGGACTCCATGGAAACGCCCAGGCTCAGCATCAGTGTGGCAAACGTATGGCGTGCCACATGGCATGTGAGATTCTTCTCTATGCCGCACACATCCGCAATCTCTTTCAGGTAGGCGTTCATCTTCTGGTTG
>JAFBIR010000064.1 GCA_021531385.1 Parabacteroides distasonis
TGCCTATGAGGTATGGCTTGGACATGGAAACGAAGGCAAGAGCTATGCGGATTACATAGCCTATCTCCAGCAGCCCGCCACGGAGGCGGCCGATGTAGCCAATCAAGCAGCCGAAGCGGCCAACCAATCCAAGGAGGCCGCAGACCAGGCGGAGGCCGCACGCATCGCCAATGAGTCCAACCGGGAGGCCAGCGAGACTGAGCGACAGACCAATGAGCTGCAACGGCAGAGCAATACAGCTACCGCCATCAGCAACGCAGAGGCCGCAACCACATCAGCCAACGAGGCTGCAGCCAAGGCAAATGATGCGGCCATAGCCGCTAACACCGCCGCAGAGAATATCACACGAAAGGAGGTGCCTACGCTGGAGTCCGCTCCAACGGAAGAGACTGTCAGCTACGTCAACAGCAAGGGC
>JAFBIR010000065.1 GCA_021531385.1 Parabacteroides distasonis
CTTACCGATACGAAGTCGGCCACGCCATAGGGTATTTGCTTGATCTCGTTCATAACTCCTCCTTTATTAATAATTCGCTATTGCCTTGGTGACAAAGATACGAAATCCTATAACAAGACACTGTGAGTAACCCGATTTTCTCCTTTCTCCTGACATCCGCTGGGCGGGCAAAAGCTGAGCGCGCTTTGATGAACCTGTGTTCTTTAAAAGATCTCCTCCATTCTCACCAGTTCCCAACCACAAAACTGCAGGATGATCTTGTGCAGTTGCGTGCCTTGACGCAAGGCCTCCACACGGGGAGCGACAGCATAATGGTTGATCTGTGCCACCGCATCCTGCCATTGCGATGCGCTCTTCTCTGCGAAGTCCTTCTTGGAAAGATATTTCAACTCTAAGATGTAGCTGTGCTCCG
>JAFBIR010000066.1 GCA_021531385.1 Parabacteroides distasonis
CCGGAGGATTATAATGCACTGAATGGCTTGGTCGTGTGTCCGGATGGTTCTTATATGATTTTGAATGGCGGTCATATCAATCGTTATCATGTGCTGGCTTACAGTGAGGAGGGAGATTTGCTTTGGAAGGATCCGTTTGGATTAGACCTGTTTAGTTTAATGGATTTCTGCCAATTGGATGCCCGTCATTTGGCGATACGTACCCTGTGGGGTCGCACATCACCTGCTGACGCTCCGAATCTGATCTATATCGTGGATATGCAAATAAAGGAGGTTGTGCGGTCGTTCTTTTTGAATCCAGCTGCCAATGCGGGCATGGGTTTGAGTGCGCATTTCTCCCGGTATGGTAGGCAAGTGCTATTGTCCAACTACCTCACGACGGATATCTACGCTTTCACGGCGGATAG
>JAFBIR010000067.1 GCA_021531385.1 Parabacteroides distasonis
CTCTGTGGCTAACTCGGTAGCTGCCTCCGTCTCTTCCTTGGCCTTGATGGCGTTCTGAGCCGCTGTGTTAGCGTCGGATGTAGCCTTCTCAGCATTGGCTATGGCCACATTCGTGTTTGTCTGCCTTGCCGTCTCAGCTGCCATGCGTGCCTCCTCGTTGGCCTTGCGCTCTGCCTCTGCTTGGTCTGCGGCCTCCTTGGATTGGTTGGCCGCTTCGGCTGCTTGATTGGCTACATCAGCTGCCTCCGTAGCCGGACGCTTCAACTCGGCAATCTGCTCATCCGTGAAGTCATCATAGGTGAATGGGCCGCCCTTCTCACCCTTGATGTCAGCCAACAGAAGCAGATCCTGCCATTCGCCATCACCAAGTTGCCATTGCAAAGCGGTGTCGGTCTTCCGAAGG
>JAFBIR010000068.1 GCA_021531385.1 Parabacteroides distasonis
GGCTTTTCGCAGCTTATCGCGTCCTTCGTCGCCTCCGAGAGCCAAGGCATCCACCGTCTGCCCTTGCTTACTTTCTGCTCGCCGCACCCTCAGGTGCGGGTTGATATATCTCAAGCTCGCTCTGCTCGTTTTTTTCTACTCGTTTATCTACTCTTGATGTCCAACATGTCAAAGATCTCTTTATAGTGGAGAATAACGGATTCGAACCGTTGACCCTCTGCTTGCAAAGCAGATGCTCTAGCCAGCTGAGCTAATCCCCCGGAACATAACACGAAGCGTACAAGAACACGTACCGTCTGACCCTAAACCACAAGAACGGAACCCACGCTCCAGAAAGGAGGTGTTCCAGCCGCACCTTCCGGTACGGCTACCTTGTTACGACTTAGCCCCAGTCACCAGTT
>JAFBIR010000069.1 GCA_021531385.1 Parabacteroides distasonis
AAGATTACCCAGACCGCTGAGGCGTTGACATCCGACTACAAGAAGTTGATCGTGGATAGTGAGGGGCGTATCAACGAGAGCATGGAGAGCCAGTTTAAGCAGACAGCAGAGGCGATTTCGCTTCGCGTGACTAAAGATACCTATGATGCTGATATGAGCAAGCTGACCACAAGTATCAACTCTCAGTTTAGCGTGCAGGCTGGCCAAATCAGCGCGGTTTCCACAAGGGTGGACAACATTAATAATATGATTTCAAACGCAGGCTGGATTAATTCGGATCAAGGCAATAAGCTTTGGGCGAGTAAGACTCTGGAGAATGGAAAGGTTATTGCCTCTTATATCAATCAAGACGCAAATACGGTAAAGATCAAAGCGGAAAAGGTTGATCTGATTGG
>JAFBIR010000006.1 GCA_021531385.1 Parabacteroides distasonis
AGGGAAACCAGAGATAAACTTGGGTGATCCGCTCCTGTTGCCCACCACAAGATTTGATCGTACGTCCACGGAATTAAAGTCGGTGTCACCCGTCTGCTCTATCATCCATCCCCTCCCGGTGTCAAACCCCGCGATATAATCCTTGGAATGGATAGAGGCGCAGAAGGTGATATTGCCCTGCGCCGTATCGTCGATGTCCTTGCGAAGGAACAGGTCATCCAGATAGGCGTTATTCTCCCTGATCTCTTTCAGGGTTCGTAGCGCGGAGAACACGTTAAGGTCGGTAGGCGTGGTACTGTCCGTTGTCTTGATGATCTCAAAGGATCCACCACCCTCCCCTATCTCTTTCAGCACACGCTTAGCCGAGAAAAGATTATAATCTGTAGGCACGGTATCGTCATCCACACCGATCACGTAACGCCCATCCCCACCAAGACCGGCGAAAACGCTTGGCCTCACATGGAGGATCAGCAGATCGCCATCCACCTCATAGGATATATCACCCCTTGTCTCGTCGAGCGTGTATCTTTCCATCAGTCAGATATAGTAGGTATTGTGCTAATCGCTATCTCCATCATGCGTTTTCCTTGCTCCGCCATCTCGAAGATATTATACACCAAGTAGGCGCATACGTAGCAAAGAGCCCCGGATAGCCTGCTATCCATCGCTTCCAAGGCCTCATCCACGTTATCCGAGTCAGTCCTTCTCACGTACTTGAAATAAACGAGCTGACCGGACGGGAAGCACTCTATGCACCTGCCTGCAGTGGAGAACGCATATACGCAAGAAGGCTTGTTAACCCCTGATGTCGTCACCTCGTTATGCTGTATCTTGTATTCCTCACCGCCATACGGGAAGCATGTCTGCGCCTCCCTTTTCCATCCGGACAGCCGGACAGCCCCGAAACGTATATAATCCTCCGGGATAGAGATCACCGAACAACCATTGGATGTTGACGCGCTGCCTCCACTACCCAGCGGGAGCATCATCGGGTCTATATTCTCCATGGCTGACAGTATGTTGATAGCGTCGGGTATCACGGACTCGATGTATTGATCCAGCTTGACGGTGTCCTCGGACAGCAGGGCGAGCGTCTCGTCAGCCCCCGTCTCATTCATGATCGTTCTCGTCTTTCCTATAACGGCTTGTTTATTCATGCCTATCTCATGTTAGGGAAGCCGACCCCTGCCTTCTCAGCCGCGTTCATCAGCTCCTTCCGATTTGTCAGGCTATCAATCGGAACCTTATACTCGGTAGCGAGCAGGTTAGCCGCGTCCTGAAACCTCGTGATATACTTATATTCCTTCTTCTTGTTTTTCGTCGTGACCCTCTCCTTGGCCTTTATCTCCACAACACGCTCCGTAAAGACCGTGTCCCCGAACCTTGGATCCGCCTCGATAGCGTCTTGCAAAGCCTTGTCGGATGTAGTGAAATGGGCGTTTACCCTCGTTGGTCCATTGGGAACACCGCCCGTGAACTCCACACGAACGAACTTTCCGCCAACCTTGAAGGTGGTCGAGACGATCGTCCCGTTGATACCGTATGTTTTCTTGAATGGCATAATAATCAGTTTTTAAAGAATGGAGCGGACCGTAAGACCCGCTCCACCGTTCAATCAAATACTAAATGGCTATGCAGCTTAGACATAAATATCACCATCGTACTTCACCCACTTAGTCCCGTTCCACTGAGCGAGCATGCCCGCTGAAAGAGCGTCATTAGTGGATGTAGCCTCCACGTCCGCGGTCAAATGGATCACGTCACCCTCGGTGTTGCCGGAAGCCGGTAACGTGTCAGAGGATGTCACCTTCACCATGCCTGAGCTTGCGTAGGACGCACCTAAGGCACCGGACGGCTTGATCAACATGTGCGAGTAGCCTCTCAACGCCAAAGCGTCGGACATGATCGTGACGTTGCGCTGAGCGTCCTCGCCGTTCACGGAGAGGTCAAGGTTCTTCGATTTCTCCTCCAACTTGTAGCGGACGAGCATATCGAGATCCAAGCAGATAGCCACGTTGCTCATGCCATACTCGTTCAGGATAGGCAAGTGCACGACGTTCAGCGTACCAAAGGAGCTCTCGAAGCTGTTGAACTTGATGCCCCACTTCTCACGGGGACGGACGTTGATGTCCTTCACCATGTGCAAATCCACCTTCATCATGTCCTCCAACAGATCCTTGCCGACACCGACAAACGCCTCACGGGAACCGTTGTTGCCCGTGAACATCATCTTCGTGATACCAAGGAAATCATTGAACTTGAACGCTCCCGGAGTGTACTCATAGACCTTCTTGATGTCCTGTACGATACCGCCGGAGAAATAGACGTACTCCGCGCCTCTTGTCGGGTTCTGGCTGTCCTTCATCAAGACCTTTCCCTTCACGCCGAACAAGTAGGATGCCTCGCACTTACGGCGGAACTCCCACAGAGCGTCCTCCATAATATCCTCCTTGTCCCACGCCACCTTCTTCTTTACCATGTCGAAGTAAGAGGTGAACTTGGTGTTTGACATTCTCTTCTGCAAATAAACCTCTCTCGGAACGGGAGCCTTGTTGGCGGGAGGACAGAACAACTGAGACTCCGAACCAGCGTTGCTCATGCAATACAGGTGGGTGCCGTTAGGGATAGAGGGTACATAGCACTCCTGCTCATCCGGGCTGTTCTTCTTTCCGTTGATAGCGATCACCACAGGGAGGCCGGTGCTTGTGTCCTCACCTACCACGTACAGCATCAAGTCGATGCCCTTGGTGGGCGTTACGCCATCCTCGGCGAAACCGTTCACGCCTCTCACGTTGATCGTGTCATACACCTGAAAGATGCTCGCGTTAGACTCCAATACGGGAAGCGTGATGCGTTTCTTGCTCACGTTCTCCGTGTACTCCTCCGATGTGTCGCAAGTGATACGACTCGCGTCCACGTTGAAGTGTTTCACCACGTAGTTCTTCGCCGTGCGCCTTCTCGCCGCCTTTCTCGCGATAGTATCGACCACGAAATAATCGGAGCGGAACTTGGCGATGTCATCGTCAATGTCCTCCTCGATGATCTCAGCGGTCTCGCCGCCATTCTGGATAGCCGTGACCGATCCATCCTGACCGTTCATCTGGGTATTCAAGCCCTCGCTGCCCTCGGAAGCCGCGGGCCCCGGAGCCACCACCGTGGCCTCTGCCATCAATAAAGACACGTCACCGAAAACGGCAAGCGTCAACATTGCCACGATAGAGAACAGCAAACCGCCGTTTCTCTTGATAAACCTAAAACAATCCTTTACCATAAAAACTAATTAAATATTGATTATCAATCCCAAACACTCTTTCTCATCCTGCTTTCAGGCTTCTTGGGAACCTGTCTCATGCCCGCTGACGATCCCATCCTCGGCAATCCGTCGCCCACGTTCGCCTTTCGCATATCCTCGATACGCTCGTTACGGCCAGCGGCCTTGCCAGCGTTGAAGGATGTCTCCACGTCGCTGTCATAATCAAGCGCGTTCTTCAACCTCCTCAATAACTCCTTGTCGTACTTGCCCAAGAAGATAGGCTCGATGATCTTGACATACGCCTCGTCAAGGAAATCGTCGATATTCACGTTGTTCTCCCTGCCGAACTCATCAAGAACCGCCTTGCTCGCCTCGATATTAGCGTCATAGTCCTCCCCTCGTTTCCTGAGAGCCATAAGCTCCTCGTTCCTGTCCTTCTCAGCTTGCTGGATCTCGTCCCACTCCGGAGACCCCTCCTCCGCGTTAAGCAAGTCCTTCCCGAAATACCTCGCGAACGCCGCCCCGGCTCCCCGTTTCTTGTTCGCTATGTCGCTAAGCACCTGCGCGAGCTGTGGATTCTCGCTAAGCATATCGGAGATCCTTTTTCTGCTCTCGTCGTTATTCTTCCTATAGGAAAGCATATCCTCATAGATAGCCTCCTCGTCCTCGCCGTTGAAATCAGGATTCACGCCGCTCATGTAGTCAACATAGGCCGACCTGCCTCTTTTTGGCCGCTCCTCCATGTTGCCTGCTTGGCTTTCCTTATCAGTCATTTTATCCATAAAATAGAACAGTCGTTTATTGCTCACAAATTAAACGATTAGATCAGAATAACTGCTTGTCTTAAAGTCACTTTAAGACAACATTATGACAATAATAGTTAGTATATTTGTTTAAAATACAAGATATGCTACAATCAGAGCTTTCAGAGCAGAAAAGGCTGGATGTTTACCATGCCTACCAAAGATCAATAGCGAAGTTCGGCGACTCCGCCAGATTCGTTTCCAAGTCAACGCTTTTTGATGAGGCCATGAGAATGAGCGCGCCACGTTTCTATGTCACCTACGAGAGGGCGGCAAGGATCATATCGTCCTTCCGCAAGGGAAACATACCAGACATGAGCAACCCGCTGAAGATGGAGATGTACAGGGACATATACAGGCTATTCGTGGAGAAGACGGACGGAAAGATAAAATCGCTAAGGGGAGTACTGGAGATGGAAGCCCCATCCTTCTATATCGACAAGAGGCACTTCGCGAGGTTGATCCGGCAATCCCTTAAACACAAGACGAGATGATACCGTTCCTGCTTATATGCGTGCTCGTCTTATCCGTGTCACGGTATCATGACGTATCTTTCCTTTACCTATCGAGAGGATGCGATCCGTTATGCTACATCGCATACCCGTTCGTGCACGCGTCATTTACCCATCTATTGGTGAACACGATCGCCATCCTATCGTTCTGGGAAAGGCTTGACAGAGAATCAACCAAGGCATTTCTCATGTCATTGCTCTTGTCCTATCCAGCCGTAACAGCCATAGGCATATCTGACACGCCTACCGTAGGGGCATCAGGCATAGCGTTCACGATCGTCGGGACGTATCTATCCATGCTTCTCCGGGATCACGGGATAAAGACGTTTATCAGGTTCTTCCTTCTCGTGTCAGCCATAATGATAGCGCAAGCCTTTCTGTCTCGTGGATCCGTGAACTGGATGATCCACGCGTCGTCATTATATCTATCCACTATCCTATCTTGCTTATACATGGAATGGACAAAGAGGAGATCATAGCGGAGAACGAGCGCAGGCTAAAGGCTATAAATACCTATTACAACCCGGTAACCGGGGACGGCTCTATAGGGACGAGAAAGAAGGTCTCCATAAAAGACGCGCCTATACCTGTCATGTACCTTCCAGAGGAGATGATCAAGGACAACCGGTTTGTCCGGTCATTGGCGAGAATAGGCATGAGATCGTATCTGTCCCGTCTGTCAGACAGTCCATCAGAGAAGGATATGGAGATATTGTGGGAGGAATTTATAAAGATACGCGTCGTTTATGATTTCGAGTACTGGGCCTACTCGTTCATATCCATCAAGGATAAGAGATCGCCGATGGATATACCGTTCAAGCTGAACAGGGCGCAAAGAAGGGTGCTCGGGAAGCTGGAGGCATTGCGCAAGGAGGGAAGACCGATCAAGTTCATCCTGCTAAAGGCAAGGCAATGGGGAGGATCCACGCTCATACAGATATACATGCTGTGGATCCAGCTTGTCCATCGGAGGAACTGGAACAGCGTGATCTGCGGAGACGTGGAATCGCAATCGAGGAACGTGAGAGCCATGATCACGAAAGCCCTCAGCGCGTACCCGGAATATCTTCTTGGTGACAAGGTGAGATTCCTGCCGTTCGAGGGATCGAACAAGAACAAGATCATCCAGAACACGAACTGCGTGGTCAGCATAGGATCAGCGCAGAAGCCTGACACCTTGCGAAGCGGTGATATTTCCGGTGCGCACCTGACAGAGGTCGGCCTATGGAAACCAACGGAGGGAAAGAAGCCGGAGGACTTGGTGCAATCCATCGTAGGATCCATATATGATACGGAATACACGTTCCTCGGGGTGGAATCCACGGCGAAGGGAGTAGGCAATTTCTTCCATCGCTCATGGCTTGCCGCTGAAAGAGGGACAAACAACCTCGCCCCTATCTTCGTGCCTTGGTTCGATATAGACATCTATTCCTTGGATATTGACGATTACGGGGTGTTCATAGACTCTATGGATGATTACGAGAGGGTGTTATGGGATCTTGGAGCCACCTTGGAGGCCATAAACTGGTACAGGGAGAAGTCAAAGGACATGACAGAACAATGGCGCATGAACTCGGAGTACCCCTCCACGCCGGAGGAGGCTTTCCAAAGCACCGGAAGAAGGCGGTTCCGGATGAGCGACACGCTGCGGATGCGTAAGACATGCCTCTATCCGTCTTTCGTAGGCGAGATAACCGCCTCCGCGGATAACGGGAAAGACGCTACCATGAGGATGCGGCTGGAGAAAGACGATAAAGGAAGCCTATATATATGGAGGATGCCGGATAATGACACCCCTATGTGGAACAGGTACGTGGTTTCTATGGACGTTGGAGGAATCAGCGACGAGGCCGACTACACGGATATTGTCGTATTCGACAGGAAATGGATGATCGAAGGCGGAGTTCCGGAGGTCGTCGCGGAGTGGCACGGCCATATAGACCACGACAAGGGAGCATGGAAAGCCGTCCAGCTATGCAAGCTATATGGAGGAGAAAGAGATACCGCCCTTCTCGTCATCGAGAGCAACACGCTCGACACGGAGGGCACGGAGGGAAACAACTTCGAGTTCATCCTTGACGAGATAGCCAACCACTACGATAACCTGTACTGCCGTACCCCGGCTGACCAGATCAGGCAAGGCGCGCCAGCGAGATGGGGATTCCACACGAACACGTCCACGAAACCGATGGTTATCTCACACCAAGCGAAAGCTATCAGGGACGGGCTGTATATCGAGCGATCCGATGACGCTGTGGACGAGCACGACACCTTCGAGATCAAGCCGGACGGGAAGACCATGGGAGCCGTGGATGGTATGCACGATGACCGTGTGATGGCAAGGGCTATCGGCGTATGGGTCTGCTACCATACGGATCTTCCTACAGAGGTCGTTAAATCAGGGGCTATCAGGAAGCGCAAGGTTATCTCGGAGGCGACAATGTAAAGGCCGGAGATTCATCGTCACCGGCCTTGTCTTATCAAGCCATCCTTCCGGAATTGGCTACCTGCCGCATCACGTCTTGCGGTATGCCTTGCGGATTTGCCATCCTTCCGGCGTTCTGAGCCTCCTGTATCTCACGCTCGTCACGTTTTATGCTTTCCAATATACGTGTAGCGAACGGCAAAGATGAGTTCTCCAATAGCTGCTTTACGCTTATCGCCTGCGCCTTGAAAAGCTCCATCAAGAAATCGTTCATGACCATTTGATATACCGGCGTATTTGATCCATCGGCTATGTAAACATCAATATCGGACTCCCTCACCCGTTTCGGGTCATACCATTTGCTCTCCGCGGAATAATCCGTTCCGGCAAGATCAATGTACCTTGACGAGGTATAATACTGCTGGATAGTCTTCATCAGCTTATTATCCCTATTCCGCTGGAAATTGCGGAAGCTGTCAAGCAATCCCTTGATGTTAAGCGACGAGTTCTGCACCTGCTGAGCGTACAGAGAAGAAGGCGTTCCGCTGTTCGGCGTCTGCCCCTGCATCGCCGTATTCACGCCGCTGATGTCGTTGATAAGCTTCAACTGTAGGTTCAACAGCTCAAAGTCGCCACTCACCGCCGCCGTCCCGTTGAATTGCTGCGCCACCTGCGATACGTTCATGCCTTGCTTCAACCTGACGAACAACACGCCGTTATACCTGACATACTCATCCACGATCTGCTCCCTTGTCATTCCTTGGAAAGCGTCCTCGTCCACGATCAGCAAACCCTTGGCCGATGAGCTACGGATAAAGTCGATCATGGTCAACGTGCGGTTGATATATCGCTGCTGGTCGATGAAATCATCAATGAAGTTGAAGATCTTCCCATTCACGAGCGTATAGATGTCGATCGTATAGTTGTGCTGGTTGTGCCAGTACGGAGATCTTCCCTCTTGCAGCACCGTACCGTCCGGAGCCATGTACCGGTAATACCAATATTGCTCGATAGCGTCCTCCATCTCGATAAGCAACACGTCCTGAGGATCCATCCCGTTGGCCACGCCTTCCTGCGTACGCCTGTCGTTCTCGGCTTTCAGTTTCTCCCTGTCCGACACTTGGGCGTACCACCATTCCCCCCTGAGCATGTCATGACAAAATATAGCCTCCCTGCTTTCCTTCTTCCATACGAGGATCACCCTGCACATGTCAGGTCTTGACGGAGCGTAGAAGTCCATGTTCTTTGTCTCATTGCCTTGCATCCCGTCCGTGCTGTAAAAGAATGACCCATCAAGATCCCCATAGACCTTCCGGACGTATTCCCTTGATCCAGCGTCCCCTACGGTAAAGGCGGCGAGAACGTCATTCAATGGCATATCGAATAACTCTCCCACGATACGCAAATCCCACGCCCTTGGATCCTCCACATCCGTATTGAAGAAGAAACGATGCGTATTAACAGGGAACACCCACGCGTTCAGCGTTTGCTTGGCCGTGTTGAATCCATATTCCGTACGTTGCGCGCAGAAGCCGGAAAGCATAAGATTGACCAATGACGCGGCATCCATCTCGTTCGTCTCATTTAACTGATGGCAATACTCGATGGCGATACTCATCATCTCGCCTACCTTCGATTCCTTCTGGTCACGCACGACGCAGACCGGTTTTGTCTGTCCGTTCCTAAACTGCCCCTCGATATTCTTCAAGATGGGACGGATCACGTTGTTCTTTAGAGGTGTCTTGCCTTGGTCCTTGATATACTGGCCTTCCGTCTTCACCTGACCGTCCCTGTCATCCCTCACAAGATCACCCCATTGATCCTCGAATCCGTACATCTGCGCCCTTCTCGCCTTTCTTCTCACCTCCGATAGGCCAGACCACGCGTATTCAGCCTCCCTTAGCACATCCTCCGCCTTGGAAAGAGCAACTGAGAAACCGGGATCCTTTCGCCCCGGCCTCAACCTCCTGTCATAAAACCTATTTCTCATTCTCGTCAAGTTTATCAATTTCGTTAATCATCTGTCCCTTTAACTCCCTTGCGTACCTGTTGAGGTTCTTGGCCTCCTCGGAATCGCTACCTACGGTCTTAACCATGTCATACAGGCCATCTATCTGTTTCTTAAACATGCCGATCAGCATGTAACGCCGGAAAGCGTCGCTATTCGTGAAGCCGTTGAACTCATCGGATAGATCCTCGCCTTCCATCATGCCCTCCTTGTACTTCCTCATCCTCGAAGCCGTCTCCTCGTACTCGTCTATATAGCTTCTATACCGCTCGTTGGTGTAGTTACGAGGGATCATGTTTTCCGTCGAGTAGGTCAATCCACTCAATACCGGGATATTCCTCATTGCCAAGTCACCGTTCACGACCCCCTCTACGGACTTATAGGACTGCGTGAGAACCTTCCCTACACCGCCCAAGTACTGCTCGAACAGGTATTCCAATGCCGACGGGTTGGTGAGCATACTGTCAGACCATCCCTTGGTGGCGTAATCACCGCCTGTCAGCTCGTTCATCATCCTCGAGGCGTTTATGATCGTCTTGGAAGTTCCATAGCTTACCTTCTGCCACTCCGGGACGTGCTTGTTGTAAGCGTTACGGCCTGTCACACGTTTACCGAAATAGTTCTCATTGAACCAGTAAGCGTCCAACAACGGACGGATAGCGTCAGGAGATAGGTTCTTGGCCACGGACTCCACGACACTCTCGTCATCGTTTCGCTTCCTGTCCGGGAACTCCACGGACTTAGGCAACAGGTCTGTCAGCTTCAACGCCAGATCCCCGGCGAAGTCACGACCCTTGTATTGTCCAAGAGAGGCCTGCCCCAGCATGTCGCCAAGCCCGAAGATCGCCCTCAACTCAACAGGCAAAGGTAGCATAATATACTTGTTGCCCGTTCCGGGAACATAGAGGACAATGTTGTTCTGACGCACGTAGTCAGGAAGATTGTCGTAGCTGTCATCATCATCTCCGGAGAGAGCCGCCCCGATCATGCGCATCGTGTAGCCAAGAGCCACCCAGAAGCCAAGAGCCATAGCCGCCCTCGCCTTGTTCTTGTTCGCCGCCGACACAAAGTTTTCCGTACCCTGCATGGAGGCGTTGAAGAAGAAGTAGGCGTTCTGCGCCCATACGGCACCCATCTGTCCACTACCTCGACGGTTGAAGTTCACGGATGCCTCCTTGGCCGCCTCGATCGCTTTCAGCTCGCTCATGCCTGTCTGCTTCGCCGTCTTGTAAACGGTGTATCTTGAACAATTCTCGATCACACTATTGAAACGCTCGATATAAGAGCCGATGGCATGGAAGAAGTCGCCAACCTTCAAGTTTCTTCCCTCCGATTTCTTAACAATCCGCTCGATCTCATTCTTATACCTGTCATAGCCCATCACCTCCACATAGCCGGTCATTCCTCCGTTCTTGCGGAAGGATTCATACTCGGGAACCTTCCTTCCCTTGAACTCAACGGCGCAGATCTCGGAGAACGCCTTAGGAAAGTTCGCTATATACTTGGCCTCAAACGCAGCTCCGTACTTCACGAAGTTCATGGTGTTCACGTAGAAGAAGTCACGGGCGAAGTTACGAAGGATGAAGTTGATGTTCCTCGCCGTATAGTTGAGCATCATCCATTTCCTCAGCCTGTTGGCCACACGGAGGATAGCGTTGTCCAACTTCACGTTGTTCTGCCCATTTATAGCCTGTGCCACCCTTGGATCACCGTTGAAGTAGATCAGTATCTCCCTTCCTGCCTCCTTCACCCGGACGGTATGCTGCTTCTCCTGCCATTTCTTGACGGGTACGCCTAACCTCAACACGTCCTTATGCAGCAATGCGTCTCCGCTCTTCTGTAACGCCCTCATGTTGTCGTTGAAGTCCTGAATGACCTGCGCGTTGTGTGCCGCATCCTCCGTGAATCCCGTGGCTGAGGCGGGTTCCCAGATCTCGTTTCCGTTAGCGTCATAGCCTTTAGTGTACCACTGCTCAGATACGGACAACTCACTCGTCCCGCTGTTTCTCGCCAGATTCAACAGGCGCAGCTTGCAGAGGTTCTTATAGCCAAGCATGGTAGCGGACTCATAGTCGGAGGCGATATTGGCAAGCACGTTGCCTGCCCTTGTCTTTCGGCCTTTCGCCTGCTTCAACGGATTGGAAACAATATCCTGATCGGGCTCGACATAGTCATACATGTCCGTAGCCCTCACGCCATCCCATTCCTTCAATGGGATGTAGTATTTATACATACCCTTGATTTGGCTGTATAGCTCTTTCGTGATCTGGCCTGTCTCCAACAGCTTGTCGAGCGTGGCATTCGTAGCCTTGTTGATAGCCTTCCACAATTTACCTGTATCATGCTTACTCTCGAAGTCCTTGGCGAACTGCTCGCAGGCCTTCTCGTCCATACCCGGACTACCTGTGATCTCCTCTGAGATAGCGGTAAGACCGGAGAAATCCTTGGCGTTGATCTTGTCTATATCATCCTTGGAAGGATTGGCCCCGCTCTTTCTCAAAGCGTCGATCTCACGCTTTCGCATCTCGGCGTTACGCTCCAGTCCGTGACGCGCCATAAGATAGGTCTCGATCTCACGAATATTCTCGCCAGCGGGCTTGTTGATGGTTCTCGCTATCTCATCATGAATCTTCCAGACCGATTCCATAGCGTCCTTAAGGAAATCCTCGATGTCTTGCTGGGCTCTCGAATGCGCTTGGTTCTCGAAGGTGTACATATCCTCGAAATCCTTCACGTCATGGCCTGTCTCCTTGGCTACCTTGTCCTGAAACTCCTTCAATCGGATCAGACGGTCTTGATAGCCCTCTTGCAGACGGACGAAGTTCTCATGCGTGAACGGGTTGCCGTTCCTGATCTTCCCCATTACGTCATGGGCGATGTCGGACAATCCTTTCCTGTCCTTTTTCGGTGTATGCAGGAGGGAACCGAATCCCAATCCGTCACGATAGAGCAATCCCTCCCGCATTTCTTGGTCTTTCGCCACCTTGTCTATGATAGCAGGAACGCTATCACCGTCCATCAGCCTGTTCTTGCTCTTCCAAAGCAGGTAGGCAATATCCTCGTCGCTCATGCGAAGATCTATGCCCATCGAGCGGAAGAACGCCTTGATAGCCGATTTGATCCGGCTCCATACGCCCGGACGATCCACGCCTCTCTCCGCCACACTTGCCAAGTATTCCTCGGTAGCTATACGCACGTCTCCACGATAATTGCGAACAGCGGCCTCCGCAATCCTCTTTCGTGTCGCCTTGTCAATAGTCCGATATACCATGTCCATCATGTTATCGAACCTCTCCCCAAGCAATCCTCTCAACCCATAGTGACCGACCACTTCATGAAGGACTGTGGCCTGTATATCACCGATGGATTTATGGTTGCCCACGACAACCGTAACCTTCTTGGTAGCCCTGTCGAAGAAACCCTTCGCCTTGCCTTTCTTACCCGGCAACGTCGATCCATCCTCCTCTATCTCAACCTCAACACCAAGCGCGCGACCCATGTTCTCTGCCTCGTCACGCATCCGCTGACGGTATGTGGTATCATATACAGAGCCTTCGCCCTCTCTGTTCAAGATAGGCTTGCCCCTGTTGTCCGTCTCGATGAACGGGACACCCAGCTTCTCCAACTCAGCCCTAAGAGAGGGAGTGACCACGTTTGAAGGCATGATAATATCCTCGCCTTCCAACAACTTGGCTATACGCCTCGCTACCTCGGAATCGGGTACGATACGCACAGGCTTGTCCCATCTTGTCAGGATGACTTTTCTCGCCTTCTCGCCTTTCAGCTTGCTGCTGACGGGGCCGCTGTGCCAAGTCATCTCACCGACTGGATCCTTGGCCTTGTAAGCCTTATACCCGCTCGTCAGCTCGCTCTTCGGGATCTCCACCTCCACCACGACAAGGTTGTCACGGTCTTGTGCCGACGAGAACTGATCATTCAAAGGAGACCTTGACGTGTGGATATAGGGGTTATAAGCCGCCTTAAGGCTCGATCCGTTACCCTTGTTCAGGACGAACTTGCCATCCTCGGTAGCTAACTCAGGTCTTTCCTCGGCCTCCTCCCACTCGTCGATGTTAATGGGTTCTCTCAGCTTGCCGCCAACCTTCGCCGACATCGGGGGATAAAGCTTACCGTCGATCACCTGCATGGCTCGATAGACCTTGATCGTCTCCTCGTTGTTCAGCCTATCCAAGGTCTCCTCGTCTGTCACAGGTCGCAAAAGCGCACTCTCCTCCTCGATATTTCCGTCATAAAGTATTGGATTCACGAAATCTTTGACTACCTTTGTGGCAGAATAAAGCTCTTCGTTTGTTATTGTGGTTCCCGGATGGTTCGGGAGGGCCTCGATAAAACGAAGGGCTTTTTCTTTGTCTATATTTGTTGCCTTGCCGGTATTGATCCAGTTTATAATACCCTTCTCATCTTTAGGAAACAACGTTACAATCTCATTGACGGTTAGAATAACTCCACCTTTTCTGTTCTGTCGGGAAGTCTTTATGGCCACGATGAAGTATTTGCCATCTTTTTTCAATTCAGTCAATATTACGTGATCATTATTCTCGTTTGTATTAACAAACACAGCAATAGGAGAACTTATAGCCTTCGGAAGATCCTTTATATCCTCAATGCTATATGGATGTCTATTCTTGTAGCTCTCCACAGATTTACGCACAAGCTTGTCATACTCTAAGATGATCTCCGCATCTGAAATACCCCCTTCTTGAAGGAACTTGCTTGAGTTGCCAAGATGAAGAATCCTGTCTTTCTGGTTTGGGTTGTCCACCAGTTCATCTAATCGCTCATTGAACCGCTCGTTCACGCTCTCGATGTCATCCAGATTATCGCCCTCACGGTAGAGAACATCATCCTCATCAGCCTCGCTAAGACCTGTGGCCGCCTCCACCTCGCTATCCATCTTTTGGTATTTGGCTTCCTTGTCTTGCAACTCTTGCTTCATGCGATCGGTGTAGTCCTCCAAACGTGCGATAGCATCGTTCAGATCCTTCTCAAACTGGAACGGCTTGCCTTTTCTTGACTTGAGCAGACCTAACTCCTCTTTCATGCGCTCAGAGGATGCCTTGGCTGTTTCCATCCATTCCCTGAAGTCCTCTCCGCTGATAACGTCATTAATAATGGATTCAACGCCATTTCTTATATATCCACCCTCGATATACCTGTTCTCGATGTCAAGTTCAGGGCATGAGTAAGTAGCCTTCCTTCCGACCGTGAATCTCAGGTCACCTTTATCTCTTCTGAACTCTCCAGAAAGAGTGGTCGTGAACTCGAAATCAAACCCTCCGATATTCATCGAGAGATTTCTTTTGATCACCTCGTTCGTTCCCCTCTCACGTATCTTGGTCTCGTCCTCCTTCTGTTTCTTGTTGTGGGTCTTGAAGAACTCGGCCATGCCATCCACTGAATCGTAGATGATCCCATTCACCTTTATCTTACCGTCATTACCTTTTATCTTGGACAGACGATCCTCGTTCAGTCTCACACGATCCTCGGCCTCCTTGATCCTTCCCTCCATCGAGGGTATGGCGTTATGAATATAGATCTGATCAGCCTCCCACTGCTTCTTCTTGGCGTTCAGCTTACGAACTTCCTTCTCAGCTTGGCTCTTCAACATGGCGTACTCGCTTCCTGAGAGCTGGGCGACAGTATCACCAAATACATCCTCGTCCTCCTCCAACGAGCGGTTCTCCATGCTGTTTTTCATCATCTCCTTGCCTCTCATGATGGATTCGGCGATCGCTCCCTTTGTCTTCAATCGCTGATAAGCCGTCACGTCCAAGGAATCCTCCACGCCAAAGCGGAGCACACGCACAGGTATGCCCATATCCTTATGAATATTACCCTGTCTCAATATACGTCCGTTTCGTTGCGTGTAGTCCATCGGCCTGTTAGGAGCGTCAATGTGGATAAGCGTATGAAGCCTTTCCTGTATGTTCACGCCCGTTCCAAGCGTGAACGTACTACCCATGATCACCCTTATATCGCCACTGTTAACCTTGTCGAATATCTCCAGCTTCTTCTTGGCTGTCATATCCGACCGCATGATAACGATCTTGTCGGCCGGGACACCCGCTTTCACGAGTTTCTTCTTGATGTCCTCATAAAGGTTGAACCCGGTCTTCTTGTTCTGATAGTTATCGGCGAAAAGGGCTACCGTTCCCTTATACTTGTCGCTATCCTTCAACGACCTCAATGTCTGCCTTACGGACTCGTTCGTCTTGCTGTTTGGGTCATCAGCGGCATCCTCGGACACCAAGCGCACATCGACAGCAGCAGCCTTGGCTATGCCATACATGGTAAGAGGTATATGGCTGTTGGCCTTCTTCTCCTTACCGCTCATGTTGTCATACTCCCTTAGCTCCTCCTTGACGTACTTCATGATGCTTCTTAACGCCTTGGTTTGCGGGAGATAAATATCCTGCGCCTTGCCCGTCTCCATTGCCGGGATCTTCTCCTTTACGCCCTCGGCCTCCTCCGTGCGTACCGTATCAGCCACTGATGACCACATACGGACAAGCTCAGGCAGATTGACATATCCAGCGAATCGGTTGTTCTCCCTGAAGTTGCCGCTTGTGGTGAACTCCAGCATCTGTTGCAGATTGCCGAAGTTGCGGACAAAATCATCGAAGTAGTAAATATCATACTCCTTCATTACGTCGGCGGGCATCAGATAACGCATGAACGTCCATATCTCAGCGGCAGTGTTGCTGATAGGCGTACCTGTGGCGAATATCACGTTCTTTCCGTTATTCCTCTCTAATACGGACTGCGCTTTCAGGTAAACACCCTGCGCTTTCTTGGAGTAAGAGGGATCGACACCCTTCACGCCTCTCTTCATGGCGGTAGCGAAACCAAGATGCTTGTACTCATGCGCCTCATCCACCAGTATAGCGTCAATGCCCATGTCATCGAAGTTCTCCACATCGTCAACCTCCCTGTCAAGCATCTCCATCGCCATGACAGATGCGTTCTGCTTGATGAGAGCATCCTTTTTAGCGTCCCTATCCTTCTTCTTGTTCTCGATCTCTGCTCCTATGGAGGAAAGCTCATCGCTAAGCTGCTCAATCTCACGCTCAGCCGCCTTGACGATAAAGCTATTCTCATCCTCTTTCTTCATCTGCTCAAGGATAGCCATCTTCTCGTCGATCTTATCCTTGACGAACGCCATGCGCCTCTCCTCGCTGTCAGGGATGCGCTCGAATACGCTTTGCGGAATAACGATCATATCCCAGTCATTGTACTTTATCTTGGCGTAGAAACTCTGTCTTCCGCTAAGCGTATGATCCTTGTCGCTCAATGACAATACCTTGGCGTTAGGATATAACGCCTTTGCGCTCTCGACGAACTGCCCGGTCGTGGCGTTCTGTACCACGATCATAGGTTTCTTGGCCGTACCAAGCCTACGCATCTCCATCGCTATGGAGATCATCGTGAACGTCTTACCTGTTCCCACCTCATGGGCAAGCAACAACGGCTGTGTCGTTCCCCGTATGATGGCCTTCGCTTGGTGCGGCCTCATCTTGAACACCTTCGAGGCACCGGGGAAATAGTCTGGGATAAACTCCTCCGGTATGGACTTGGGCACATAGTTGTTGAACTTCTCGTTATAGATACTCTCGATCTTATTGGACATGTCGGGATCGGTCTGCATCCTCTCCCTTGCCCAGTCCTTGAACTGCTGACGTATCTCGTCTATCTTATTGGAGCAGGCTTGTGTCGCCTCCTTGTCCGTGATCGTCTCAGTGGTTCCGTCGTAAGAAATCTTTATTGTCTCGGACACCGTGATGGTCTTGTTCTGCATAGCGGCCTCTATAAGCTCATGCCCAAGCACAGTCTTATGGCATATCGCGCTTATCACGCCCATAGCCCTGTTCTTCTCTGTCTCCACAGGGGACTGTTTCCTAAGCTCCCATGTACCGCCAGCGTTTATGCTCCTCACGCTAACGCCCGTCATTTCCTTCACGAAATCGTCGTACAGCTTAGAGTCTATCCAAGAGGATCCAATAGAGAACTCTATCAGATGGGAAGGGATATTCATCGGCACCTTCGCCTCCAAGGCTTTTATGTTGGAATCGTACCTTCCATCCTTGTTCTCCTCCTTGGCCTTGGCCAGCTTCTCCCGCACGTTCCCGCTCAGGTACTCATAGACAACCTCTATCTCACGGCTGACGGGATCCTCGAACCCAAGTCCGCTATTTATAATCTCTTTACTTACCTCGTCCTCGCTCCTGCCAAGCGTGGAGGCGATATAAGGAACATCTATACGACCGTTCTTATAGATACTCGCCACGATTCCATCCTTGACATTGGAGAATATAGGATCCTTGTAATGGTCGATCACCCTCTTACGGAAAACATCCGTCTTCTCGAAGGAGGAATAACGCTTCCCGTTCTCGTCGCTCTTCTCCTCGTACTTCTCAAGAGCGAGCACGCCTTGGAAATCTATGTCGTTTTTAAGGAACGATATAGCCGTGTTCTTATGCAGGTGACCGTAGGTCTTGACGAACCTGTCAAACGCCCTGTTCAGCTTATCGAGAAGCGGATTCAATCCCTCGTCGCCCTCGTTGTTCGCCTCATAGTCCATCAACTCAGAGAGTGCTCTTTTCACGTCCCTGTAAGCCAAGAAACATTCCTTTTTCGTGTGCCCCTTGATCTTATTATCATTCAGATCAAGCGGGACAGCGTTTCCAAAGGAGGCGACACACAGTTTTCCTGCGGAGTTCAGAAGCATACTTCCCTCCTTAACATCCTTCCCGAGTTTATCATATGTATTGGATGACTGATTCTCGGTCTGTCTTTCCTCCATCGTCTCTCTCATTCCGGCGAACGACTTCACCCAATCCTCCAACATCTGCTCCTGATCCTTGTCCTTGGACGGGAACAGACCCTTGCTTGTCGGATGATAAGTGTCTTTCTCCTCGAAGCCAAAGCGCATGACACCCGCCATGTTCTCGGGATGTTCCATGAAGTACTTGTTGTAATCCAGCGGGAGGCTCTTGATAATGCGCTCCTCCTTGCCCTTTACCTTCCTTGTCTCCCCTGTATCGTACTCTTCTACCCTCTCGACATCTGATTGACTTACATCTATGGCGTTGGATGACCTTGCGCCGTTTACCCTCTTCCTGATGATGATAATATCGGACGTGACACCAGTACCGCCGAACGTCTTCTTGTTCAGTCGGAACGCGCCTATAAAATCGGATTTACCCTCGTTCACCACCCAATTACGTAATTTCTGGGAGTTATCGAGCGTACCGTTGGAGGATATGAATATTCCAATACCTCCCTCACGCAGCTTTCTTACATTTTTTGCTATACAGAAATCATGGATATTCCTGAACTTCCTCGACAGATCCTTATCCCCGGTATCGTCAATGACGTGCTGCCCGGTCACGAAGGGAACATTGGTGATAGCCAGATCCACGCTGCCGTTCTCAACCTTGGTGCTCTCGAAACCCTTTATCTCCACGTTAGCGTCAGGGTACAGCAAGGAGAGGATCTTGCCTGTTGTCTGGTCGATCTCCACGGCCTGTATATCGCTTCGGTCGCTCATGTCCTTGGGCATGGCACCTATGATATTTCCGATTCCCGCTGATCCCTCCAGCACACGGCCTCCCTTGAATCCAAGGTTGCGCGCGATGTCCCACAATGAATCTATGATGTATGAAGGTGTGTAGTATGCGCTGTTCCTGCTAAGGTTAGCCTGTTCGTACGCCTCATCGCCAAGCAATTCCCTCAACTTGCTTGATGTCGGGTTATCCTTCTGGAAAGCCTTGCCAAGACCACCCCATCCGCTGAACCGTCTAAGTACGGCCATCTGGTCAGGCGTTGCCTGCTGTCCGCTATCGTAGAGCTCATTGGCAAGCTCTATGGCCTTTATGTTGGCCTCTATTCGTGCGTCAACCGACTTCGGAGCGTAATCAACGCCACGCTCCGACCGGTTGTTGCGTTGGTTCAGAAGTCGAGCCTCGGATCTATCCCTATTCGCATCAGGGCTGTATCCTTCTCGCTCGATGTCAGATCCTCTACTTTCTTGCCCAGCTCCTTGGCCAGTCTCGCTTTCGATTCCTCGTAATCCTTGTTCAGATTGAACACCGTCGGTTGGCAATCCTTCGGGGCGAAGCTCATGAATTGGTCGTAATCCATTTTCTACCTCCTCTTTATCGTTAGTACTCTCGTTATCGAACAAGCTCCTCTCGTTCGATTCACGCGAAGCTACCGCTTTTTTCTTGGATTTATTAGGTTTCTCCTGTTTTGTTTTCTCCTTTACAGGGGTTGTTACCTCATTCTTCTCCATCAAACGCCTCGTTGCGTCCATATCCACATCTTTAGGGGAAATATCCAGCATCTCCCCACGGTATGTGCTGTACAATCTATCTACACGGGGCTTGCTGAATTGCAACGCTCCAACCTGCTCCCCTGAGTGCATGACAACAGAGACAAGGACATTTCTCCCGTCTTTCAGGATAACACGCATACCGGGCTCAATATCATCTATACTCAACTTGACAGACTGATCATCGGCGGTGTTCTTGATCCTCTCCGCTTCCTGCTCCACGTTTTGCTCCTTGGCCACACCCTCTATGATGTCCATAGCGGTATTACCGGTCTTCTCGAAGTTCACGATGTCGAAACGCTTCACCTCGTCATAAGGGGTCATTGACTGGTCAAGACCTGCGTCAACGGCCTCCGGGAGATCCCTCGCTCCGTTGTAGAAGGACTTCAAGTAGGGACGTATCTTGTCTCCAAGATCTGCGATCATGGCCTTAGAGAAGTCTGTGAACTTGACAGCCCCCGCCTCGATGTGGTAAACAGCCATCTCAATGCCTATTTGCAGCATCTCTGGATCAATGCCCACGTTAAGCTGATTCAGCTTGTCTCGCATACGCTTCTTTAGTTCCTCGTAACGATCGTTTGAGACGATCTTGTTCTTGGAGCCATAGGTATTATCAGATGAAGACTTTTGCGTATGAACTTGCCTCTCTACCTCGTCCACATGAGCTGCGAAACGTTTTGCGTCCTCGTAGTTGTCAAACGACACGAAGCCAGAGGATGAGCCATCCGTATTCACGGAATACCCCTCTTTCTCCAGTATGGCGTTGATCTTAGCGGGTGTCTCCGCTTGATTATCCTTCGTGTGTACACGGATCTCCTGTGTGCCATTTTGCGTATTCTTAATCAGCTCAATGCGCAGGCTGTCATGCTTCGGAAAGGCACGGATAATTCCGTTTTCCTCCTCACTAATCATCAGCTCATCCGTGACACCCTCCCAGTAATCCGATTTGTTCTGCTTAGCTGTTTGTCCAGCAGAACCAACGGATTCATTGGATTTAATCACGGCATCTGCCAATCTCCTTGCGCTATCCTCGCTTCTCATCAAATACCCTGATGATTTTCTGTCGAACCAACCCTTATCCTCCTTGGCGATCTTATTGGCGATCTTCTTTTGCTCGTCCGTCAGGGGAGCGTCGAAGCTGACAAGACGCATATCGAGCACCTTGCCTTTCTGTGTCGTGTACTTGTAAGGAGTGATAGCGTATGGAGACCTTTCTGTGCCTGTGATTGGTTCGCTCGATTCAACGGTGGCTTCTTTCGCTACATCCTCAACAGGGCGCAGGCTCGATCTGTCAAAAACTATAACCTCAGCAGGCAGCGCTCCTATTTCACGCATAGGCTGGCTTGAATAGTTAATGATTCCATCATAGCCTTCCCTCTTTAGTCTGTCCGTAAAAGATCTCGCCTCATCATTGGACATATTCGCGTTCCCGACCGTGTACCAAGGATTCCTCAATACGATGTTAGCCTTTAAGACCTTGCCTTTACCGCCATCCGAATAATCCAGTGCCACGGACTCATTAGGGGTGAATGATATTCCATCGCCATTGAAACGAGCGGGTTCATCCTCTCCCAATCTCGCATGTCCCGCCTCAAGCCTATCAATAGAAAGAGAAGCATCCGGTGTTCCATGATACAGGATCAAAGGATTACCGCTTTCATCGATCAATGTGCCATCCTCACGAATATTCGTGCGCTTTTGATCCACTTCCTCGGTTAAAGCCTTTACGGCCTTATACGATGCGAACGGCTTTGTCTTCCTGTGGCTGCTGTCCACCCATTTCTTGAATCCATCCATACTGATGGGTGTCACGTCAAGCTTTCTTGAATCACCCCATCCTTGGCTATAGTTAGCGAGGAAATTGCTCAATGCCTCGTCCTTGTTATCGAAGCCGAACATCACCTTGTGCTCGTCGAATGAGCCATCCGGGTTATACTGGTCGATCACATAGACGTTATCACCGCTCCAGTTATCCATGTCATTGGATAAGTAAACGTCGATATGATCGCCATCCACGCCTTGTGTACCCTTGAAATACCCGTATGTGTTGTTCATCCTGTTTTCCCAGCGTGAGCCATTCTTGTCAACCCCGCTACGGACACTCCCAGCCGGGTTCTCGATGGTAATGTCGAAACCTTTCAGCTTAAGATGACCTTTCTTGTAGTTGCCAGCTTCTTTCTGCGCATCCGTTGCATTTACATCCACTTCCTGTTCGGATTCGGCTATCCTCTGGCTATACTTAACGCCTGTATTCTCATCGGGCTGTTGTGTTATTCGCTCTTCCTGAGCTCCTCCTGCCTCTCCTTGTGGAGTCTCATCCTGCACATCGCCGTAAGCGACAGCTTGCCCTGCTCCTTCAACCGCTCGATCTCCTGTTTCGACCGGAACAGACGATTGTCCATACAATATCTCACCGCCTCCATAGCCTTCCTCAGATACTCCACCTTGCTCATTTTCTCCATAATCATTGTTGTTTAGTTGCTGTTCTACCTCGTTGTAATCATCAATCTCCTGCTTGATGCCATCATAGATCATGCCATCTACCTCGGATGACACTTCCGCATCAAAGGAACTTACGTTCCTCATGAAGTCATCCTCATACGCTTGATACTCCTCCGGGGTCATGCCATACGCATCAGTGGTGTACTTGGCGAAGTCGTTATATGCGGCCTCCTCCTCACGTCTCTGCTGCGCTTGACGCTGGTCACGGATGTAGTTGATCAGGTCTCCTCTCGTCCTCACTTGGCTAAGTACGTCGATAATAACATCACGTGCGGCATTAGGATCGTCAGGATCAAGGAAGTTAGTGCCAGCCTCATGATCCATCTGCGTGAGGATCTCTCCTGCGCGCTCGATGCCCACGCCTCCCTTTTGCTCAGAAGCGAAGATACCGAACATCTTGTTCGCCTCGGCGTTCCCGCCACCTGTCTCTCTCTGGTAATCCTCACGGAGCAACTTGATAGAGCCGTTAGCCAACGCTCTTGCTGCCAGTTCATGGGCGTTTAGTGGCACCTGCTTGTCATAGGCATTGAGCGTATTTTGCTCTGCTTCCGTAATGCTACCCTTGTCCAGTCCGTTCTTCACCTCTGTCCAGTAGTCGCTCTTCCGCCTCGCATCGTCCATCAAGGCCTGCCATGCGCTCTTTTGCCTTAGATACTCCGCCCTGTCCGTACCGACCTGCGGCTTCTTGCCCTCGATCTCCTTTAACGCCTTATCGGAGGCCTTTTTGTTGGCCTCGACAAATTGGTTCACCTCGTCAATGTCCATCTGTCCATCGAGAAGGTCGTAGATCGTATCATCAACAGGACGATCCTCGTAAGGTGTGGCAGAAACAGGCTCCTCTGATGATGAATTTTCGGTTTTTGCCACAGACTGCTCAGGCTGAACATCGTTTGTCCCTACAGGTTGCTCAGTGATGCCTCCCATGGCCTGCTCAACGGGAGCCTCCGCGCTCTCTACGGTCGCTGTGGTATTCTCCTTCGGCTGGAACTGCGACTTCACTTGGTTGAAGAAATCCAGCTTCTGGTTGATCTCGGCGATCTTCCTACGCTTCTTGATAGGATCCTTCATATTGCCCGCGTTCTTCAACTCCTTGTCGAGATTGGCGATAAACTCATCCACAGAACTCTCCGCGTCATCCTTGAACTCCACCAATAGACCGTCATGGAACATCTGCGGATCGTTGATATTATCAAAGTCTATCTTACCGTCCTTAGTGGGATAGTCCATACGGGTAGCCGCACGCTCATCTGCCGTGATCTCCGGCACCGGCTCCGCCTGCTCATCGGGTTTGCCAAGCTGGTCAGCCGTAAACTGATTGGTCATGCCGTTTGACACCACCGTGTAAGAACCATCCTCCATCTTGCTTTGGATCGTACCTGTATTACCATCGGGCAAGACCACCTCGTCACCGGGAGCGAAGTTAATGTCATTCTCCTCCTCGCTGATCACCTGACCTCTTACCTCGTCCATGATCTCGGCGTACAGGTTAGCCCTCGTCTTCTCGTTCTCGATGTAGCTAACATTCTTAACGTCGCACTGCTGGATCTTACCGTCCTTGTCACGGTAATAAATCACGTCGTCGGACTTGTCATAGTCGATGGTAGGATTCATGTTATCATCCATATCACCGCTGTACAGCTTGCCTTTCGTCACGAATACAGGATTCTCCGTATCGCCATTCACCACGGCCTGCATAACGGTACCCATATCCTCGTTAATGTTGCTGTCTATGTCCTCCATGCGCCTCTTCACCTCGTCATTGATACGGTCGTTCACGTAGGAGACATAGTTGTTGTAGGACATGGAGGCGTTCGTGTAGTCAAGAACCGCCTTTCTTTGATCCTCGCTCAATCCTTTCGCCGCATACACGTTGAACAGGAACATATTTATATCGTTAATATTCCCGTTCTGCTGGAAGCGATGTATCGTCTCGTCGAACTGCGCCTTCTCCTGCTCGTTGAAGATACCTTCTATGCCTTTAGACGCATCGCCGTAAGCGTTGGTAACCTTTCGTTTCTTATTCCATCCGTAAGCCTTTCCGGCTCCAACCATAGGAACAAACTGCGCACCACCCATAGCACCGGGGACAGCGGCGTTGATCATCGTCTCAAAGATATTATCATCCCGCTTAACGCCAGTTGCGTTATCCACAACATACTCAGCTAAGGCATTTGCCGCCTCTTCGCTTCCCTCCGCAAGGATAGGCATCGTTATCCAGTGCTTGCTCTCAAATGAGGCCAGCTTGTCCAAGAAGTTCTTCTTCACTAAGTCGGCGGCCGCTTTCTTTCCACCGGCTTTCAGTGTTGATTTAACCACCTTCCCAAGTGTTCCGGCACCGAATACCTCCGATAACGACTCTGCCGCTCCCGTAAGAATGGAATTTGCATACCTATTAAAGGCGGGCATTTCAGGGTTTTCCTGCTTTAACTGATCGTACTTATCAGAAGCCGATAGCACACCCGCTCCAACGAGACCTGTGCCGCCAGTAGCCATGATACCAAGGGACAATGGAGCGGATTCCGTAGCGTCCAAAACAGCGGATCCCAACGCTCCGCTATAATCCCCCTCCTTAACGAGATCCGTGAATCCCTTTCCTTGGTACCTGTCAGACTTCTTGCGTGTGTACTCCGCTAAACCCTTCATATAGTTAGAGGCTTCCTTAAAGAACCCACCTTCACTACCCGTCCATCTGTTTATAGCGGATGCTCCCTTGTCTAACAGATTAAAGGCACTGCCAGTCGCAGAAGCCGC
Organism: Parabacteroides distasonis; assembly: GCA_021531385.1. GTDB lineage: Bacteria > Bacteroidota > Bacteroidia > Bacteroidales > Tannerellaceae > Parabacteroides > Parabacteroides distasonis_C. The sequence goes on from JAFBIR010000006.1 coordinate 24,606, forward strand.
ACCAGAGAGGAATCTTTCACCAATATCACCGATGAACGATCCAGTATCTTTATTTTCCGTGTTCTCCGTGGTGGCCTGTGGCTGATAATAGATCTGCGAGGCTTGCTCACCTTCTTGGTTATTCGTAAATCGTGCGTTGAAAGCGTCCATATCGCCGGGACGCACGCCATAAACCTTGCCATCCCGCTCTATCCTCGTGATAGCGTCGGGATGATACTTAGCAAACTCACTCACTTGGTCATCGTTCACATTGACCTTGTTTCCGTTGTATTCGAATATTGGCATGTCTATCTTTATTTACTCGGGTCAAACATGATATAGTCCTGATCTTTCTTCTCATCTGTCTTTTGCTGTTGCTCCATATCCGGGCTCCATGTAGGAATAGACGGATCCTCGCCTCGCATGATCCTCTCCCAATCCTCCGCTGTGGCGTTAGGATATTTTCTATTGAGCTGATAGATTATGTTCATCTCGTCCTGCAGCTCAGGAAAATCCTGCAACCTGTTTTGCACGATTGATATAGCCTTATCGCCTCTTGTGCCGCCTTCGTTAAATTGAAGCTGTATATCGTCGATGGTTCTCTTGTCGCTTGGATTGGACTCTATGATCTTCTTCATGCGATTGTGGATATACTCAGCGATACCAGAAGCGGAGCTCTTTGGCAGGATTATGCTTCTACCGCCCTTACCATAGAACTCAACTAAATCATTCCCTTTAGAAGTGCTTCTTGATGCGCCGATAGTGGCTATCCTCTCTCTTGAATCCCTCTCTTTCTTGTTCTCCGAAGCCGTGAAAGCGTTTCTCTGCTCGAACTGATTCTGATCCTGCTGTAACTTCTGCCTGCTCAACTCTTGATTTTTCTCGAATTGATAGCTGTTTTGATCATAAGCCCTCTGCTTCCAGTATTGATCATTGGCCATCTGCTCACGCTGCAAGTCTAACTGCGCTTTTCTCTGCGCCTCGTTCCTCGCTATCTCAGCGTCCTTCAAGCGGGCGTTCAGAAGGGCGTTCTGATAGTTGATAGTGCCTTGTCGCTGGATGTCCCGTATCTTGTCCATACGATCAGAAGCCTGCTTGGTAGCGGACGTACCGTTATCGAAGATCCTTCGCCCGGCCAATGCGGATCCAAAGTCAGTAGCGGACTTGACAAAGTCAGTCAACATACCAAGCTTGCGGTTCCTCTCCGCCTGTTGCAGCTCCTTCTCGTAATCATAGGGCTTACCGTACTCCTTGACCATATCGTAGATGGTTTGGTTAGGCTGTACAGCCTGCTGTACCTGTGCGGGAGCCTGCTCTGTCTGCGTGGAGCTATTCCACGAATTGAGCGTATTCAAACGATCCGATAGCGTGCTCATGCGTTCCAGACACTTGTATAGTTAGTACTCAGTTTCTTGGCCTCCTTGATAGCCTTCTTGGACACATCAGATGGAGTGTTATTGCTTGCGAGGTTAGTACTCTCTAATGATGTGGTTGTCTCCACCTTGTCAGGCAGTGGATCAGCTTTAGCCGCAGCCTCGACCACCTTATCCGCTCCTTGCGGATTGGACACCGCACCAGAGATTGCGGACGCTGTCATGTTTGAGGCCGTGTTGAATCCCGTATTGGCGAGATTAGCGTAGCCAGCCTCAGAGAGTTGGTACTGCTGTTGCTGTTGCCCGGCAAGACTGTCCTGCTTAGCCCTGTAAGCGTCCATTACCTTATCCTGATGGGCGGAGGCGTTTGCCTGTATTGCCGCGGCCGCATCAGTGACCACTCCTGCGTTAGCCTCCTTCTGTGCGATCACGCTCTCAGGAGTGGCTCCAGTGACAGCCGCCTGCTGCTCGATGCGCTGGTTCTGACGCTGCATGGTTTGCCTCACACGCTCCATGGCCGCTTGAACGTCAGAGCGATCCATGTAATCCTTGTAATACTCGTTGTTGAACCAAATATCATTCTTCCGGTTCTGCTCGTCTATCAACTGCTGCTGCTGACGAGCCGCCTTGGCCGACTTGACAGCACCTGTTATCCCGCTTACCAAGCCCATGCCAGCCCCTATTAAAGCACCTATCATAATCCTAAACAACTTTTCCCGCAAAGTTACCCCGCTTGATACATAAACACTTGTCATAGTGTGACAAACAGGCTCTTATGTATTAGTTTGTGCCTCAAACTCTATAATCTTGCGCTAACTATTAATTAGCTATTATAGATGCCGAGGATAGGAGGACGACAGAAGGGTACGAAGAACAAGGTGAGCAAGGCCACCAAGGAACGTCTCGTTGAGTTTGTCATGGATAACATGGACGAATTTATCGAGGCATGGAAGGCGTTGCCGGCCACCAACCCGGCCAAGCTGACAACCTTTGTGCAAGTGCTTAAACTCGTAGTGCCTGTACCTAAGGAGGATGAGGAGGAAGAGGATGAGAGGGCATCCGCTATCCGTAAGAGCATCGAGGATATTAACAAGCTTGACAAGAAGAAAAATGGATAAGACATTTACCGTCAACATGGCTAACGCAAAGGAGGCCGTAAAGACCGTAACCGGCTACACCGGAAGGAACACGCAGGGAGGTATAGACCGTATATCCGCTACGGATGATGAGTCATCACTGATTGACAAGTTAGCAGAGAGGGCGTTTGGGTCACTTGTCTCCATGCTTGATAGTTACAAGCCGTCCGTCAGTGGTTACGCTATAACTATTACGGTGCCCGCCAACTTTGATACTAATGGGTTGGCGCAGATCGCCGAGGAGTCAGCTAACTATATCGCCAACTATGTATGCTCAGAGTGGTTTTTGGTAGCCCGTGAGGCGACGGACTCAGACGCATACAGAACGTACCGGGATAATAATATTAAAAATATAAACACCCTCCTATCACGGAGGATTAAACCTACAGAACGATGAATATAACCATACAGATCATTAAGGAGGACGTGCTCTTTCAGGTCAAGAACGAGGCGTACTTGACCGGTGAGGCAATGAAGGACGGGAGCCCGCAGGAGATCAACAGGGCTACCAAGACGCAGGCGAGCGATGATGATGATTACTTACTAAACAAGTATATCGACACGGCCGCCTCAGCCGTCATTGATATTCTGACTGGCCATCTCTCTACCGTCACACTGGAGAAGGGAGAGGCGGTGACCACAAAGGGATTCAATACGGAAAGCTTTGTTTTTATCCTCGACGTGCCAAGCACCTACGATGTCAATCAAAACGAGTCATTATATGAGGGTATCAAGGATTACATGGCTCAATACACCCTGTACAAGTGGTACAAGCGAGTGAATCCGCAGATGGCAGACCCTTCCGAGCTGGATAGCTTGAAATCCGACATCAACCACAGGATCAACCAAAGGGTCAGACCCGTAAGGAGACCTGTACTTGGAATGAATATTTAAGGTTAAACGATCAACGCCTCTTCTTCCTTCGGGAATGGGAGGCGTTTCTTATTGTGTATCTTTTAAACACTATTACCTAAGCCTGTTCGTATATGTCTCATCAACCATAAACTCGATATAGTTCAAGGCTACATCTGTCCTCACCCCTCCGGCCAATACGATCATAAAGAACTTATAGGCCTTGGATTTGTTCATTTTTGTGATAAGATCCCTTACATCCTCTAATTTTTCCCGGCCAGAAACCAGCGTAAAATGCTCAGCGTCGTTAGAGCCAAGGATATAAAAGCCGCACCGGCTGAATATCTGTACGGGTATGCCATCCCTGTGTACATGGTCACCTCTCATATACACGTCGCTCTCAGATGGCCTTGACGTGCCTCTTAACGCAACCTGCAACACCCGCTTATGCGTGGCGGTACCAAACTTGATAGGCTTGGTGACGAGCAAGACATTATTTATTGTCCTCAGAGGGTTATACATATTCCATAGGCCATAGCCTCCGTTATCCTCTACCACCGCGTAGCATCCGGGATAGCTGTTTACGAAATCTGACACGCTTACGCTAATCTTGTGCCATCCTCCTCCACCATACACATAAGAGTAAGGGTAAGCGGAGTTGGAGACAATGATCTCGTTATCCTCGTAACAGTAACCTATTCTGCATCCCTGTATGTATTTCCTAAACTCAGTTGTCGATAGAGATCCCTCGCATCCAGCGACTCCGGCCGCCTTGGTTATGATCGGAGACGAGTCTATAAAGGAAGGCAGATAGCCATCCATGTCATCGGATATTCTCTGTGCACTCGATCCGGTCATAAGTAGAATAGAATCCTCCGTAGCGAATACTATACTCTTGTCTGTGGACACTATACCTTTAGGATTGGCGCAGCAGTCCCTGCTTACGGGAGTAGCCCTCGAATATACAACGTCACCATCGCCAACCTCCAAGGCATATACCCCATCCGTACTGAACACGTAGAGCGGGAACTGACCGAATTGTCCCGTCGATAAGGCCGACGTGACAGACTGGATCGCCAGAACGTCGCCAGTGCTCACCGTGTACGTCAGCTTAGAGGGGAATGCCAATGGATTGTTAAGCCCTGATACCTTTATCTTGTTTGGGCTTCTTGATTCCGTGTTTTTTTGCGACAGATCTCCTATACCATCACCCCACGCTATACCGGCCAAGTCCGGATCCTGATAGTAGGATATGCTAAGATTAGGATGCCGCTTTAGCTGGAGCCTCCTCTTTTTAAGCCCTATAGACAACTCGATCTCCGTCGCCCTGTAATCCGTTGACACGATCACCGGATATAACAGATCGCAAGACATGCTCGCGGTGGTGTTAATGACGGAGGACTTACCGTTATCCGTGGATAGGTACAGCATGTTATTACCATGCCCGGAGTATAATCCAGCATCCAAGTAAGAGTAATACTCCAAGCCGAATGGATTACGTAATATAGTCTTGATGTCACCAAGGATTAACCTACCATTATATACGTATGAGCAATTACCTATGATCGTATGCTGGGAGAGGTTATCTTGCTCCATTACCTCTTGCTGCACGAGATTATGCCTTATGCCCTTTGATATGCCGCTCATGTCAAACTGGGCACCATTCTTTATCTCGCCTATGTTCATGCTGCCGACATAGTAAAACCCATCCACCGTGTCAAACAGGCTCGACAGGTTATCGACTGTCTCTATATTGTATTCCTTTCCAACCGGATTGGACGCGAGATCCGTCCAGTTTATATCCGGGCACTCTGACTTGTTAATGTCCACCTCTGACATAAATATGTCAACAGACGTGACAAGATCAGACCAAGCGGAGATCCCCTTGTCATCAGTCACCTCCATATATAGGCCTCCGCTCATATACTTAACACCGAGCTTAAACTTGCCATCAGGATAGCTGTAAGTTATCAAGGTCATGCCATCGCCCCTATTGGTAAGCACGGGAGAGTGCATGATCAAAGTACCGTCAAACAGCCTAAGTGCGTATCGGACAAATACGCACTCGCAGTACAGGCCGCTTTCCTTGGCATTATACTTGATTTTATTTATGGTACCAGCGACATCGGCCTTTAATTGAACCCTCGCGTCATCAACGGATGACCTACCTATCTCTTCCGGGCTATACGTGCCAGCGGCGTTCTCCGTCCTCTGTCTCCAACCGTTGACGCTCGATCCATGCACGGTTCTAAGCCTCATGACAGGCAGGCTTGGTTTATTGCCTATATAATTATATGCCTCTCCCTTCCAGATGTAGTAGTATATATCCTTGGTCGAGATGACAACCAAGATATTACCTACGGACTCGATAGACACAAGATCTCCATCATAGGAGCCTACAATATAACCGGCAGCGGTAAAGTTATCCCCATCCTTGTCATAATCATAATAGACAGAGTTGCCGGACACCGTTATATAATGCTCGTAGCCGGAGTTTTTGTGTATATATACAGGCTTGCGGCCAAACTGCTGTAAGAGTCTTGGCCTACCTACAGGACGCAATGATCCGTCCTTTATCCTCATGTTTATAAGTTCCGCCGATTGGCCATCAGACGAGACCCCATCATCTACAGATCTGTTTATCCCGCTAAGTGTGACATTTACCTTTTTCATGCCGCTAAGTTAGACGATTAATAGTTAGCAACTTTGTCGTAATGTCGCGATCTTTGGCACATGCCTGTACATGTGGGATCTTAACGCTACCTTTGTCGAGGGTTAATAAGATGCTATTTGAAGACTCTTTTTTGTGTTTAGCATATATCGCCACGCCTGTGATAGGTATGGCGATATTTTTTTTGAGTTCAAAATGATTTTTGCTGAAATATTTGTCAGCACAAAAAGATTAGTTGTATATTTGCAGTGTCAAACAAGAAGAGCGGCGCAGCTCTATAATCACTGCAAGAAAATCATGAAGAGATCAGAATACAAAGAGAAGTCAGTAACAGCACAAGGCAGAAAAAGCTTACACGATGATCTTATATCAGAGATAAAACAACGCATGGATTCATTCATCGATAACGCACCAGAAGCTAACAAGGATAAAGCAAGAGTTCTATTTGACAAGGCACTCAGTAAAATGGTAGAGATGGGTAATTCCATTCTTTTCGATTTCTTTGTTGACGATCAGATCAACGATGTAGATTTTATCCGTCATACACAACAAGTAATATCAAATAAATTTTAGATAGCAATTTTAGCCCTCGACAGCACGGTTAAGTCTATGATATGACAATTTACGAATTGATTCAATGCGAAATAGACGAATATAATCACACTCATAATGATAAGCGTGTTGCGTTTTTCGCTTCCGCGCAAGATGTAGTTGATTATCTTACTCATGATGGTAAGTCCTCAGACAAGCTATCTATCGTAGGGCATAGTGATAATGATATATCTTGTATTAAAGCTAATATCGAGTCTCCAAATGCCATCATAAAAGTACATTCACATGGCTACAATAATCCGTTGATTGGTTTTTCCTGTCAATCTTATGATACATACTATTATTGTCTTACCCATGAGGTGAGAAGCTTCGGATTCTCCAAAACAAATAATCCAGAAGAAGATAATAAACAGAAATACCGCATATACATCGGCAAGCGTATCGCCGAGGAGAGAGCCAAGCTTGGGTTATCTCAGCGAGATCTTGCAGGGCTATCCGGATATGATCCTGCTACCATTGCTAAGATAGAGCTTGGCAGATGGTCTGCCGGGATTGACATTCTGGGTAGGATAGCCGAAGCCATGGGATTAAGGGTGGATCTCATATAGGTGGATGCAGATGGAATCCACCCACATCCACCTGTAAAACTACCAACGCAAGGTAATTTGTTTTACATAAGTTTTACAAAATAGTTTATCTGAAAATCATATATTATTGTAATTAAGAGTATTAACCACACATGTAAAATAGCACTGTTTACATTTTTAGTAGTTTTAGAATAGCCTTGTTCGTGAGAACAGGGCTTTCTTATTCAATGATTTATGCCAAGAAAAGCTTGGATGAAATGATTATTCATTCAAGAAAAATTTGAATGTTTTGGGGTGCTTGTGTTACAATTGTGCCACAAATAAAATCCAGCGAGAATTGTGCCTGAGATACTGTGCCATGCACAAGATATAGCGCAAGGCAACACTGAAAGCGGTTGTGACGCAAAGAAGGTACCCGCTAAAACTGTCGCTAAACCGGCATTTTGCATACCCACCTCAATAGAAAGTGTACGCTTCTTTGGTGTATTGAAACCCGCTATCCGTCCCGTCAACCAACCTAAGAGATAACCCAGACTGTTGTGGCAAAAAACAACTAAGAAGGTCCAGCCAAACAACAACCATCCGCCAGCGATCAAATCGTCGTGCACCGTACTGATCACACCTCCCACTATGCAGGCCAAACAGGCTACGCTCACCCCCGGCATGAGCGATTGCAGCAGGGGGAAAACCGGTTTCGAGGCATAGCGATAGTTCAACAAACAACCTGTTCCAACTGGTATAATAGTCACGATCAAGATATTAAGGAACATACCGACAGCATCAATCTCGATGATCTTGCCTGCGGTCAACTGCATCAGCAAAGGGGTCATCACTGGCGCTAACAGCGTTGAAGCACAAGTCATACCTACTGAGTAGGCCACGTCACCCTTGCACAGGAACGACATGATGTTACTCGACACACCTCCCGGGCAACAACCCACCAACAAGATACCCAACGCCAATGCTGAATCCAGCTGGAAAACATGCACTAAGGTATAGGCCACCAAGGGCATGATCAAGAACTGAGCACAAGCACCAATGAAAATGTCCAGAGGCCGACGGGCAAGAATCTGGAAATCTACGGTCGTGAGCGTTAAGCCCATCGTCAGCATAATCAGCCCCAAAATAAAGGTCTGCGTGTTTCCCCGTACCCAACCAAACGCATCCGGGATAAAAAAAGTAAAGGCAGCCACAGCGATGATAAACGCCGACGCATGATTTGCCAACCAGCGACTGACTGCCTGCAGAGAGCTGATCATGTCACTTAATCCTCCTGATAGGCCATCATGCGGCTTATATACTTCCCAACAATATCGAACTCCAGATTCACCACCGTACCCCGCTTAATCTGGCAAAAGTTGGTGTGATCATGTGTATATGGGATAATCGCCACTTGGAAACTATCATCCTTCGAGTTGCATACCGTTAGGCTCACGCCATTCACACACACAGATCCCTTCTCCACAGTCAGATATCCCTGGCGTGCCATCGCCTTGTCGAAATGATAGGCAAAAGTATAATACCAGCTACCATCAGCCTCACAAACCTCCGTACAAACCGCTGTCTGATCCACATGTCCCTGCACGATATGACCATCTAAACGGCCGTTCATCAGCATACTACGCTCCAGGTTCACCTTGTCGCCCACCTGCAACAACCCCAAGTTAGAGCGTTCCAAAGTCTCTCTAACGGCTGTGACCGTATAGGTATCGGCTGTTTTGCTCACTACAGTCAAGCATACGCCATTATGCGCCACGCTTTGATCAATCTTCAACTCATCCACAAACGAACAACGCATCGTCAGATGCAAATTGCCCTTGTCTGCCTCTAAAGCCACTACCTGAGCGGCCTCTTCCACAATTCCAGAAAACATAATTCTATGCTACTTTTTGGGTTTCACATGTCAAATTTGCGCAAAGATAATGTTTTTTCGGGAAGCGGGCACCGCTCACTGCCTGATATCAAGGTTTCAAGAAACTAAAACAGTGGGTGATCCACTTTCTCCGGAAGAAGAGCAAGATCAATCACCTGCTTGATATCATCCACATAATGGAAGGTAAGCCCTTTCAGGTAATCCGGGTTGATTTCCCTAATGTCTTTCTCATTCTCTTGGCAAAGAATTAGTTGCGTTATACCTGCCCGCTTAGCAGCCAAGATCTTTTCTTTGATGCCACCCACAGGAAGGACCTTGCCACGCAGCGTAATTTCGCCAGTCATAGCCAATTGCTTACGTACCTTGCGCTGTGTAAATGTAGAAACCAGGGAGGTGACCATCGTAATACCTGCGCTGGGACCATCCTTCGGAATAGCGCCTTCTGGCACATGGATGTGTACATTCCACTGCTCAAAGCGTTGCTCATCAATTTCGAAATCAGCGGCATGGGCATGGACATATTGCAGAGCTAACATAGCGGACTCTTTCATCACGTCACCCAAGTTACCCGTCAAGGTGAGCTTCTCACCCTTACCCTTGATTAGGCTGGATTCCACGAAGAGAATCTCTCCGCCGACAGCAGTCCAAGCCAAACCAGTCACTACGCCAGCATAGCCATTGCCCTGGTATTTATCACGCGTGTAGCATACAGGACCTAAATAATCCGGATTAGCCAACTCGTTCGCCTTGATGGAGGTCGGCAAAGGCTCATCAAAGGCCGCCTTGCGTGCCAACTTACGCATCAACTTAGCCAATTGTTTATCCAGCTCACGAACACCGCTCTCTCGCGTGTATGACTCCACCACTTCTTGTAAAGTTTTCTTCGGGAAACGCACACAGCCTTTCTTCAAGCCATGTGCCTCCATCTCCTTAGGCACTAAATGGCGAGAGGCAATCTCAATCTTCTCCTCAGTAATATATCCACTCACCTCAATCAGCTCCATGCGATCAAGCAAGGGATGAGAAATAGAACTGAGGTTGTTCGCCGTAGCAATGAAAAAGACCTGGCTCAAATCATAATCCACATCCAGGTAATTATCATGGAATGCCTTGTTTTGCTCCGGATCAAGCACCTCTAACAACGCAGAGGCGGGATCGCCCTTAAAGTCACTGGAAATCTTGTCTATCTCGTCGAGCACAAACACAGGATTGGAAGTACCAGCTTTCTGGAGGCCCTGCAAGATGCGTCCACACATTGCACCAATATATGTACGACGGTGGCCCCGGATCTCCGCCTCGTCGTGCAAACCGCCCAATGACATCCGCACGTACTTACGCCCCAGTGCCTCAGCGATAGACTTACCTAACGAAGTCTTTCCCACACCCGGAGGACCATAAAGGCAGAGGATGGGCGCTTTCATGTCCCCTTTCAGCTTCAAGACCGCTAAATGCTCAATGATGCGCTCCTTCACCTTATCCAAGCCATAATGGTCTCTGTCGAGGATACGCTGCGCACGGGTGAGATTGAAGTTATCCTTGCTACAATGCTCCCAAGGGAGAGCGAGCAGGGTATTGACATAATGTGATTGCATCGAATAATCAGGCGATTGTGGGCTGAGTCGCTCTAACTTACGCGCTTCCTTCTCAAAAAGAAGTTGCGTCTGCATAGACCACTCCTTCTCCGCCGCTTTCTCATACAATTCATCTATCTCAATGTCGATTGAATTACCGCCTAACTCTGCCTGCAAGTTCTTGATCTGCTGCTGCAAAAAATACTCCTTCTGCTGCTGATTGATGTCACACTGCGTCTTCATCTGAATCGAGGCTTTCAATTGCTCCAGTTGCAGAAGTTGCCCCAGTTGCGCCAAAAGGTACATGGCCCGCTCCTTCAAGTCGCCAAATTCCAAAAGCTTCTGCTTCTCTTGCAGAGACAAGGAGAGGTTGCCGCAAGGATAGTTGATCTGATAGATTAGGTTCTTGGTATGCTGGATGGAGCGAACCAACTCCATTGGTGTATCTTCTTTTGTTTTTAATATCTTAACGGTCAAATCCTTAATCCGAGATACCATCAAAGCGAACTCTCGGTCTTCCTGCTCGATAGGACTCGTTTCGGGCGACAACTGGTAACGTCCCAAAAGAAAAGGCTCCTCATTGACCAATCCCTGCAGCTTGAAACGTCGCTTTCCTTGCAGAACGACAGTGGTTGTTCCTCCTGGCAAATCAAACACACGCATCACCTCAGCCACCGTACCATAGTGATAAAGATCATCGAAATGAGGATCTTCCGTGTCTCCCTTGATCTGTGTTGACACGCCAATCAACGCCTTGTGCTTGATGGCCTCCTCTATTAAATGCAGCGATTTCTCACGTCCCACCACAACAGAAAGTGCCACGCCCGGGAAAAGTACCATGTTGCGCAGTGGTAGCACGGGGATGAACTCTCCCAGTCTATCCAAACCCGATGAGAAATCCTCATTCTTATCACAATCAGTCATGATAGGCATTACGATACTCATCGTACTGGCTATATCTTCTATCAAACTCTGGCTAAACCGATTCTTCTTATTCTTCATTTATAGTTGTTGCTAAATGCATACCCGCCAAGGTATGACCATGACATTATTTGGCAATAAACGGCGCCAAAGATACGATTTTTGTCTGAATATCCGTACATTCGCAGCATTAAACAGACAAAATGAGATGGCAAATCCCTATTTCAAATTCAAGCAATTCACCGTGTGGCACGACCAATGTGCCATGAAGGTGGGCACCGACGGGGCACTGTTAGGCGCATGGGCCACTGTGAGCGTCAACGATCGCTACCTGTTAGACATAGGAACAGGTAGCGGACTGATCGCCTTAATGTTAGCACAGAGAAGCCAAGCTCTCATCGATGCGATAGATATCGACGCTCCTGCCTGCCGACAAGCTACGGAGAATGTGGCACGCTCACCTTTCGCCGGGCGTATAGAGGTGCATCACTCCTCCCTCTCCAATTATCACCCAAAGGAGCGAAAGTATGATTTAATAGTCTCTAACCCACCCTATTTCATCCAATCATTGAAATGCCCGGATGCCACTCGCAGCCAAGCACGCCATGCTGACAGCCTCTCTTTGCCAGCCTTGCTGCGAGAAAGCCTTCGCCTGCTCACTCCCACGGGCCGTCTTGCCCTGGTCTTGCCTTTTGATCAACGGGCGATCCTGTTAGAAGAGGCTGAGCAGGTAGGACTTCACCCCTATCGGGAGACACAGGTCAGCACCCGCCAGGGAATGCCTCCCAAACGATTGCTGATAGAGTTGGGCCAAGAGACCGTCACACCCCAATGCGACCATCTCGCCATCGAGGATGAATCACATCATTATACTCCGGCATTCATCGCCTTGGAGCAGCCCTTTTACCTGAAAATATAAGGTAACCTACGGTCAAAGAAATGAGTCACCTCCTCAAACAGGTGGTGTACCTCCTTCGTAAAAGAGACCACCGCGGGGGTGAACACACGCAAAGCCTTGGGATCCATCGTAATCTCTATACGGCTATCAGCCATAATCGGCTCACCGTCGAGGTGCATCACGCCTGGATGCTGACGGATGATCGTCACCTGCTGGGCTTGCATGGTCTTGATTTTACTATTTCTATCAATCTGCTTGGTAAATAGCTGGATAGCCAACGGAGCAATATCCAACGGAGTAAAGGGAGATAGGATCGTCACATCCATCTGTCCATCCTGCACATTGGCATGTGGAGCGATAAAAGCATTGTTGCCATATTGGGAAGCATTGGCACACGCCACAAGAAAAGCCTTCTCCTTAATTGTCTGATTATCTACCAAGAGCTCATAGGGCTCCGGCTGGTAGCTGAGGTACTCCTCAATCGTATTTTTAATATAGGTAAGCGAACCCCGTCTGGGCTCGTTGGCAAACTTCTGGCTGACTGCCGCATCAAAGCCAACGCCACAAGTACAGAAGAAAACCCTACCGTTCGCCTGGCAGCAATCAATCGTAGAGATGTGGCTTTCAGCGATCAAGTCAAGCGCTCGACGAGGATCCATCGGGATGTGCAACTCTCGTGCTAAACCGTTGCCCGATCCTTTGGGAATAATACCCAAAGTGGCCTCCGCATGAATCATCGCCCGGGCGATCTCATTGACCGTTCCATCCCCACCTACAGCAATGATGACATTTACCCCCTCCTGAAGTGCTTGATGGGTCAGCTCGCTCGCATGACCGGGATACTGCGTAAAAGAGATGGCCAAAGCATAACCTTTCTCCTGGCACATTTCTTGAATCATCTTGGGAATCTTACGTTTAGACCCTACTCCCGAGATGGGATTGATGATTGCCTGCACTGTTGTTTTTGTCTCGCTCATTTGCGCTTACATTTCCTTTTAGGCCACAAAAATAACATTTCTGCGAAACTTTTAAAGCATCCAAGCAGCCATTAGTGATTTTTTTATTACTTTTGCGGCTGTGTTTGCTTGCGTATGTTTACGTGAGCGGTGCTTAGTATGATTGATTACAAACCAGAAAATCATTCTCTTTTATATAAATATGAAACTTTTACAAGAGAAACTATCAAAGTATGATGCTCCTCAACGAGCAATGGCCATGGGTATCTATCCTTACTTCCGTGAAATCCAAAGCGATCAAGACACAGAAGTAACTATCAGCGGTAAAAAAGTGCTGATGTTTGGCTCAAACGCATACTTAGGATTGACTAATCATCCGAAAGTAAAAGAGGCAGCGATTGAGGCTGTCAAAAAGTATGGTACAGGCTGCGCTGGCTCTCGGTTTTTAAATGGCACTTTAGACTTGCACATCCAATTAGAGAAACGTCTTGCCGAATTCGTAGGCAAAGAGGATGCGATCGTCTATTCTACCGGCTTCCAAGTGAATTTAGGCGTAGTTTCTTGTTTGACTGGGCGCGAGGATTACATTTTGTGGGATGAGTTGGATCATGCCTCTATCATCGAGGGACACCGCCTCTCCTTCTCCACCAAGCTGAAATACAAGCATAACGATATGGAGTCGTTGGAGAAGCAACTCCAGAAGTGCGACCCCGACAAGGTGAAGCTGATTGTTACCGACGGTGTGTTCAGCATGGAGGGTGACGTTGCCAAGCTTCCTGAGATCGTAGCTTTGGCGAAGAAATACAACGCCAGTGTCATGGTGGACGAGGCACACGGTATCGGTGTCTTTGGTCGTCAAGGTCGTGGTACTTGCGATCATTTCGGCGTATCGCAGGATGTGGACCTGATCATGGGTACTTTCAGCAAATCATTCGCTTCTATCGGTGGTTTCATTGCCGCAGACGAGTCTATCATCAATTATTTGCGCCATCATTCCCGTTCCTATATCTTCAGTGCCAGCAATACGCCAGCCGCTACGGCTGCCGCCAACGCTGCGTTGGACATTATGATGAATGAGCCTGAGCGTATCCAGCACCTGTGGGATTTGACCCACTACGCATTGGATGGCTTCCGCCAGATGGGCTGTGAGATCGGCCATACTTCCACTCCGATCATCCCCCTGTTCATTCGCGACAACGATTTGACCTTCCTCATTGTAAAGGAATTGTTTGAGGCAGGTATCTTCGTCAATCCGGTAGTTTCTCCGGCAGTCGCTTCGGAAGACACCTTGATTCGCTTCTCTTTGATGGCTACACACACCAAGGAGCAGCTGGATTACGCCTTGGAGACCATCCACAAGGTATTCAAACAACATGGTTTAGTGGAATAACAAGTAATCACACATAGCGTTTCCGTAAAACACATAGCGAGGGGCTGGCTTGGTTAAAAGCCGCCCCTCACTGTTTATAGTCCTCTGCCGACGGGAACAATCTTCTTCCTTTCCTAAAAAAGTGAGACAAAAATTTTGGCAGATTAAAAACAAACACTACCTTTGCAGCGCATTTGAGAAACAGCAAGTGTCACTCGGGGTGTAGCGCAGTCCGGTTAGCGCACCTGCTTTGGGAGCAGGGGGTCACAAGTTCGAATCTTGTTACCCCGACCATGAAAGAAGAGTTATAAGTTTATTATAGCTCTTCTTTTGTTTTTCTTAATAAATCATTTTATACCCGTGCGCGATAACATTTTTACCCGTAATATCGCTATGCATTGGGGAATAAATACTATTTTTGTGCTCTAAAACATAAAGTAAACAGAAAAAGATGGTTGCAACGAAACGTATTAAGCGTGCCCTGGTCTCTGTTTTTCACAAAGACGGGCTGGATGAGATCTTAAAGAAACTGCATAACGAAGGTGTTAGCTTCGTATCAACAGGTGGTACTCAATCATTTATCGAATCATTGGGCTTGCCTTGCGATGCGGTAGAAGATTTGACCACCTATCCTTCTATATTGGGTGGTCGCGTGAAGACGCTGCATCCGAAAGTATTTGGAGGCATTTTAGCGCGTCGAGATAACGAAACAGACCAAAAACAATTAGCGGAATACGAGATTCCTGAGATTGACCTGGTCATCGTTGATCTGTATCCTTTCGAGGAAACAGTAGCTTCGGGTGCAGAAGAGCAAGCCATTATTGAGAAAATAGATATAGGTGGCATCTCCCTGATCCGTGCCGCTGCCAAGAATTTCAAGGATGTGGTAATCGTGGCCTCTAAGGCACAATATCAACCGCTGTTGCAGCTGTTGAACGAGAAAGGCGCTGAGACGACCTTGGAAGACCGTAAGTGGTTCGCCAAAGAGGCTTTTGCCGTTTCTTCTGGTTATGACAGTGCTATTTTCAACTATTTCGATGATCGCCAAGGTTCACACTTCCGTGCAGCGGTAGATAGCCCGATGCACCTACGTTATGGCGAGAATCCTCATCAAGCAGGCAAGTTCTATGGCAAGTTCAATGAGATGTTCGAGCAAATCCACGGCAAGGAGATCTCTTACAACAACTTGTTAGACATTGACGCCGCAGTGAACTTGATCGATGAGTTCGATGAATTGACATTCGCGATTTTGAAGCATAACAACGCTTGCGGCATTGCTTCTCGCAGCACTGTGTTAGCCGCATGGAAGGATGCCCTGGCTGGTGATCCAGTATCTGCTTTCGGTGGTATCTTAGTGACAAACACGACAATTACAAAGGAAGTCGCTGAAGAAATCAATAAGATCTTTTTCGAAGTGATTATCGCTCCGGCTTATGAGCCCGAGGCATTGGAGGTATTACAACAGAAGAAGAACCGTATCATCTTGATTCGTAAGGAGTGCAAGACATGCCCAATGCAGTTCCGCTCTTTGCTGAATGGTGTATTGATGCAACAGAAGGATTTAAGCATCCAAGTGGAATCCGACCTGGAGCCGATGTCAGACAAACATCCAACAGCTTCTGAGATCGAGGATTTGCTGTTTGCCAACAAGATCGTAAAACATAGCAAGAGCAACGCCATTACACTGGCTAAAAACAAGCAATTATGCGCCAGTGGTGTAGGTCAAACATCACGTGTAGACTCCTTGAAACAGGCTATTGAGAAAGCTAAATCATTTGGCTTTGACCTGAAAGGTGCGGTGATGGCATCTGATGCGTTCTTCCCCTTCCCCGATTGTGTAGAGATTGCTGACCAAGCAGGTATCACAGCGGTTATCCAGCCGGGTGGTTCTATCAACGATAAACTGTCTGTTGAGTATTGCAACCAACATGATATAGCGATGGTGAAGACGGGCGTACGTCATTTTAAACACTAAACATATATATTTAAGGGAAATGGGATTGTTTTCTTTTACACAAGAGATCGCAATGGATCTGGGTACTGCCAACACGATCATCACCTGCAATAATAAAATCGTGGTGGATGAGCCGTCGGTAGTCGCCTTGGATGCGCGTACAGACAAGGTGTTGGCTGTCGGAAATGTTGCCCGAGAGATGTATGAGAAGACGCATAAGAATATTCGGACGATCAGGCCTTTGCGTGAGGGCGTGATCGCCGACTTCTATGCGGCAGAGCAAATGATGCGCGGCTTGATCAAGATGGCAAGTAATAAACGTAGATGGTTTGCTCCTTCTTTACGCATGGTCATCGGCATTCCTTCAGGTAGTACAGAGGTGGAGATTCGTGCCGTACGCGACTCAGCTGAACACGCAGGAGGAAGAGAGGTCTATATGGTATTTGAGCCAATGGCTGCGGCGATTGGTGTGGGCATTGATGTCTTGGCTCCAGAGGGCAACATGATCGTAGATATAGGAGGTGGTACGACAGAGATCGCCGTAATCTCGCTGGGAGGCATCGTTTCTAACAAGTCTATCCGAATGGCTGGCGATGACTTAACGGCTGATATTGTGGAGTATATGCGTCGCCAACACAATGTGAAAGTGAGTGAGCGCATGGCAGAGCGTATTAAGATTAACGTGGGTTCAGCCTTGACGGTTTTAGATGAGGCTCCTGAGGAATACGTGGTGCATGGTCCCAACCAGATGACAGCTCTTCCTATGGAGGTATCTGTTACTTATCAGGAGGTTGCCCATTGCTTGGATAAGTCTATTTCAAAAATTGAGGCAGCTATCTTAAGTGCTTTGGAACAGACTCCACCAGAGTTGTATGCCGACATTGTGAAGAACGGCATCTACTTGGCTGGAGGCGGCGCTATGCTGCGCGGTTTGGATAAGCGTTTACGCGAGAAAATGAATATCCAGTTCCATATCGCTGAAGATCCCCTTCATGCGGTGGCAAAGGGTACGGGTATCGCTTTGAAGAATATTGACAAATTCAATTTCTTAATTCGATAAATGCATTGCCGGTTTATGATTTCTGATTTATGTAGTTTGAAGTAAGATTCACACAAGCATAAATTAGAAATTGTAAATCATAAATTGTAGGAAGTGTGCGTAAACTACTGGAGTTTCTGGTTGGGAAGAGGCATTGGTTCCTGTTTGTGGTGCTTTTGGCATTCTCGTTGACGTTGATCTATCGTAACAACGCTTATCAACGTCACATACTATTTAGCTCCGCAAACGAGGTGGCAGGACGTCTCTCCTCTGTTTCAGGGGAGGTGATTTCATACATGCATCTCCGGAAAATCAACAAGGAACTGCTGGAACGCAATGGGCAATTGGAAGCACAGTTGCTTGACTTACAAGACCAGTTGGACGCATTGAGGGCTGACACAGTGCTATTCAAGGGATTCGCAGTGGATTCAACAGAGCATTTTCCCTACGCTTTTGTAGTGGCCCAGGTGGTAAATAACAGCGTTGCTCATTTGTCCAACTATATCACAGTCAATAAAGGTCGGAAAGATGGTATTGCTCCGGATATGGGCGTGGTCTCTGAACGTGGTGTAATTGGAATTGTTTCTACGGTATCAGACCATTTTTCAGTCATTATTCCTATACTAAATCCCAAATTAAAGTTGAGTTGCAAGGTATTGGGAAGTAGTTACTTTGGCTCATTAAGTTGGAATGGACGAGATATACGTTACGCCACATTGGAGGAATTGCCACGCCATGTGGAGTTTCAACGAGGCGATACAATCGTGACCAGTGGATATTCGGCTGTTTTCCCGGCGGGGCTTATTGTTGGCACCGTAGAGGATTATGAGAAGCAACACGACGATAACTTCTATGCGTTGCAGGTTCGCTTGGCAACGGACTTCCAAACGTTGAATCATGTTCGGATTATCAAGAATTTCCTTCAACAAGAACAGTTGGAGGTAGAGCAAGAGGCGAAGAAGAATGATTAACCATATATTACGCAGTGCGATCTACTTTGTGGCGTTTGTTTTGATTCAAGTGCTGATCTTAAACAACATCCACTTTATGCGTATTGCTACACCTTTCTTATATCTGTACATTATCCTTAAATTACCTGTTGGAGAATCCCGTTCAGGGCAATTGTTCCTGGCTTTCTTAGCCGGTTTACTGGTTGATATATTTAGCAACACACCCGGCATGCACGCTTTTGCCTGTACATTGGCAGGATTCTGTAGAGAGGGATTGATCCAGATGTATATGGGCAAGGATCTTCCGGAAGGGATTTATCCCTCCTATCGGACATTTGGCTATGGCGTTTTCTTCCGTTATGTATTGACCTTTGTGGTGTTGCATCATGTAGCTTTATTCCTAATTGAGTCATTAACGTTGTTTGACCCACTTTTTTTAGCCATTCGCATTTTGGCGAGTGTACTTCTTACCACACTGTTGATCTGTACAGCAGAGGCGTTTAATCTGATATACGTTCAAAGAATTGGAGAATAAGACACAGTTTGAACTGGAATCGCGACGCTTTGTGTTAGGCGGTGCGGTGGTCGCATTGGTGTTGATCTTCATCTTGCGCCTGTTCTTTTTACAGGTGGTGGAGAGCGACTACAAGGCCTGGGCAGATAGTAACGCGTTCCTGAAGAAGACACTCTATCCCTCTCGCGGTATGATGTATGACCGCACAGGGCGCTTGTTGGTGTATAATCAACCGGCCTACGACGTGATGCTGGTGATGAGAGAGATCCAACCTTTTGATACATTAGACTTCTGCCAGATATTGGGCATCACGAAAGAGCAATTCGTGAAGCGCATCGCTGACATTAAGAACCGGAAACTGAATCCCGGCTACTCCTCGTATGTTCCCCAGCTGTTTATGAACCAGCTATCAGCACAAGAATGTGGCGTGCTGCAAGAGAAGCTGTATAAATTTCCCGGCTTTTACATCCAGAACCGTACGATCCGTCAATACGAATACCCGAATGCCGCCTTGGTCTTGGGAAATATTGGAGAGGTGAATCGTAAAGACATTGAAAATGATCCCTATTATACACAAGGTGACTACTCTGGAAGAACCGGTATTGAGCAGTCCTATGAGACCTATCTTCGTGGTGTGAAAGGTGTAGAGATCTTGCTGCGTGATGCCCATGGACGTATCAAAGGACGCTATGAGGAGGGCAAACATGATGTGCCCCCCGAATCAGGCAAGAGTTTGAAACTTTCCATAGACATGGAACTGCAAGCCTACGGAGAGAAGTTGATGAAGAATAAGTTAGGTGGTATTGTCATGATTGAACCTGAGACGGGGGAGATTCTATGTATGGTTTCCTCACCCACCTACGACCCCAGTATTTTAATTGGTCGTCAGCGAGGTAAAAACTATGCCACCTTGCAAAAGGATCCCTTGAAACCTCTCTTCAACCGTCCGTTGATGGCACAATATCCTCCGGGCTCCACCTTCAAGCCCACGCAAGGATTGATTTTCTTGCAAGAAGGAGTAATTACCCCGGAAACCACCTACACCTGCGCACATGGGTATACCTACCGTGGAGGAAAACCGGCTTGTCATGGCCATCCCTCTCCTCTACCGTTAGTGGGCGCCTTGGCGACCTCCTGCAACTCCTTCTTCCCTTGGGGATTACACGATATGATCGACAGCCGAAAACGCTACCCTACCGTGCAAGAGGCCTTTGATGTCTGGAAAGAGCATCTGGTCTCAATGGGCTACGGCTATAAATTGGGTGTCGATCTGCCGGGAGAAAAACGTGGCTTCGTACCCAACAGCAAGTTCTATGATAAATTCTACAAGGGACGTTGGAACTCCAGTACCGTCATCTCCATCGCCATTGGGCAGGGTGAGATCTTAGCAACTCCGTTGCAGATATGCAACTTAGCCGCGACTATAGCGAACAGAGGCTTTTTCATCACCCCACATGTCGTGAAGGAGATTCAAGATACTCCATTGGATACGCTCTACACCCAGCGACGTTATCCCACTATAGAGTCGCATTACTACGACTATGTCGCAGAAGGAATGCGAGGAGCGGTAGCGGGAACCGCTTGGGGAGCAACCTGTCGAGGAGCAGCCTTACCGGACATTGAGGTATGTGGTAAGACGGGTACAGCGGAGAACCCCCACGGTAAGGATCACTCCATCTTCATGGGTTTCGCACCTTATCACAACGCGAAGGTGGCTATCGCAGTCTTTGTAGAGAATGCCGGATTTGGTGCTACCTATGCAGTGCCTATCGGCAAATTGATGTTGGAGAAATACCTGAAAGGAGAAATCTGCGAAGCCGATCAGGCTTTGGAGGAGTCTATTGCGAACACTGTAATTTTACCAAACAATGCGTTATAGGAAAACAGAGATATGGAAGTCGGTCGATTGGTTCACCATCTTGCTCTACACGCTGATGGTCGTAGCCGGTTGGTTCAGCATCTGCGGAGCAAGCTACGCCTATGACGACGTCAGCTTTTTCGATCCTGCTGGGCGACCCGGTATGCAATTAATCTGGATCGCAACCTCCGTGGCGATCATTTTCGTCATCCTCATGTTAGAGAGTGACTTTTTCGAGATCTTTGCCTACCTCATCTATGCGGCCGTGTTAGCGCTATTGATCGTAACCATCTTTGTAGCACCCAACATCAAAGGCTCCCATTCGTGGTTGGTCATTGGCTCTATGCGTTTTCAACCAGCTGAGTTAGCGAAGTTCGCCACGGCGTTAGCAGTGGCCAAGCTAATGGGAAGCTATGGTTTTCAATTGACTACTTTGAAGAATTTCTCATTGGTCTTGTTGCTGATTTTCCTCCCCATGATTTGCATCCTGCTTCAGCGGGAGACCGGTTCTGCGTTAGTCTATTTCGCATTCTTCCTGATGCTTTATCGAGAGGGTATGAGCGGCTATATCCTGCTGATTGGAGTCTGTGCGGTGCTCTTCTTCGTAACGGGTATGAAGTATGCGGATGTACTCGTTGGTGCGACGACCTTGGGGCAATTCATCGTGGCCTGTATGATCGCACTAATTACTATGGCTTTGGTTTGGATAGAGCGAAAGGATCGGTTAGCTTTAAAGCTCATGGGTGGGGCAACCGTTGTAGTCTTTAGCGTTGGCTACTTAGTATCCCGCTTTCAACCGATCAATTTCACTTGGATCGCTATCGGCTTAGTACTCCTCTTCGTGGGCTATCTGCTCTTTCTCTCGTTCCATCATTGGGTATGGCATTATGTCTTGATCGCCCTCTTCGCCATCGGTTCCCTCGGATTCCTCTTCTCGGTGGATTACGTATTTAATGACATTTTAGAGCCTCACCAACAGGTGCGTATCAAGGTATCATTAGGCTTGGAGGATGATCCCAGTGGCGCAGGTTATAATGTGAATCAATCGAAGATTGCCATTGGCTCAGGTGGATTAACAGGAAAGGGCTTCCTGAATGGTACCCAGACGAAATTGAAGTATGTACCCGAACAAGACACCGACTTTATCTTCTGCACCGTCGGAGAGGAACAAGGTTTTGTCGGAGCAACGGGAGTAGTGCTGCTGTTCGGGCTATTTATCTTGCGTCTGATTACCTTGGCAGAGCGACAAGATAATGCGTTCGGACGGATCTACGGTTACAGTGTCGCCTCCATCTTTTTCTTCCATCTGGCTATCAATGTGGGCATGGTCACGGGATTGACTCCCGTAATCGGTATTCCCCTGCCCTTCTTTAGTTACGGTGGCTCCTCCCTCTGGGGATTCACCACCCTGCTATTTATCTTTTTACGCTTGGACGCTTCTCGGAAGGAGCGCTAACCTTCGAAGGAGTGACCGTTAAACCAATCTCTTGGATGCCCTCCAGATGGGCGTTGCGCATCCCCTGCCGAAAACTAAAGGTATATTGTCCCGGATAGGGGAAATAATAGTTGGTACGGATAGGGAAGGTAGAGAGAAAAAGCGAGATGCCATGCCCATACCATTTCCCGAAGTCATCCGCCAACATATACTCCACCGTGTCTCGCTGGAGGTTGCCAATTGGTGGCTCCTCGTTGCAGAACAACCAGAGATTCTGGTAGGGATACATGTTGTTGTTGCGTACGGCCAACGTCAAATCATAAGGAATACGATGGTCTTCAATCATGAAGGTAAAATAATACACCTTATCTTTGTCCCACACCTTTCCCTCTATCGACTGAAACTGGTCATAAATGGCCGGCTGTGTGCACGCAGTCAGACAGCCCAACCATCCTATCACCAATCCACACGCCCAATTAAGCCTCCGAGGCCTTTCCTGCCGGTTGAGCAGGTTGCTCAGGCTTAGCGGGACGTGGTTCTTCAGCGGTTTGAGAACGCTTCTGATCCTGTCGAGCCGGCTTTGGCTGTTTGGGTTTGTTGCCATTATTGTTCGCTGCAGGCTTCTCATTATGATTGTTTGCTGGCTGTTTCTTATTCGACGGTTGTTGTTGCTTCTCTTGATTAGCCTCCGACTGGGGCTTGGGACGGTTACTGGCATTGCCTTTGCCCTCCCGTTTCTTGGAGTTATTCTCCCGATTCCCCTCCCGATTCTCGCGATTGCCGTTCTTGTTCCGTCGATTGTTATTGTTCTTACCGTTTTCCTTATTAGGATTTGACTGATTGTCCACCGACTCGCTTTCCGCCTCATTCGGATTCTCTGGAGCATGGTTAACAACCTCCCTATTACCCTTCTCAGCGTTGGCCTGGCCGTTAGCACCATTGTTGTTCTTCTTTTTCTTCTTTTTCTTCTTACTAGACGAATCAGAATCAAAACGAGTCACACTCTCCTGCCCTAAGATATCTTGCGCATCCCGTTTATTGGCTGTTTGCTTCTCATCACTTTCCAAGGAGAGCGGTTTGATTCCCTTCTTGTTGAGATTGATCACCTCAAACACCCGTGAAGCCGGAATCGTCACCAAGTTGGCCGCAATCGACTTATCCGTAGAATAGGTAATCTCTCGTTTGAAAACATCAGTCTTGAAATGATAGTAGGTACTATCTTTCGTCTCCAACGTCACCTCCTTAGAGGGCAGGTGCTTCAACGCCTCCACATACGAGTCCACCTCGAAGTTGATGCAGCATTTCAGCTTCGCGCATTGCCCCGCCAACTTCTGCGGATTCAAGGAGATATCTTGCAAGCGAGCGGCTACGGTAGAGACAGAGTTGAAATTACTCATCCAAGTGGAACAGCAAAGCTCCCTTCCGCAAGGGCCGATACCACCAATGCGTCCCGCCTCCTGACGGGCACCGATCTGCTTCATCTCCACACGGATATGGAATGTCTCAGCCAAGACCTTAATCAACTGACGGAAGTCCACACGCTCATCAGCGATGTAATAGAAGATCGCCTTGTTGCCATCCCCTTGATACTCCACGTCGCCAATCTTCATGTTCAAGCCTAAATCCGCCGCAATCTGGCGTGAGCGAATCATCGTGTCATGCTCTCTCGCCTTCGCCTCTTTGTACTTCTCGATGTCAGAAGGCTTCGCCTTGCGATAGATCTGCTTGGGCGGATTGTCAAGGCGGGCATTGTTCTTACGAATCTGCAAAAGCACCAATTTACCCGTGAGCGACACAGTGCCAATATCATGACCCGTGGATGACTCCACCGCCACCACATCACCTTTCTCCAAAGGTATCTTGTTGGAATTAACGAAATAACCCTTGCGTGTATTCTTGAATTGCACCTCCACATAGTCTGTGGCGTTTTCCGCATCCGGCACGTCGCACAGCCAATCATAGACGTTCAATTTATGATCTTGCCGTTTGCTGCACCCCTTGCAGCCCATGTGGCTACTACTTTTATCTAAGACGAAATCCATTTCTATATCTAATCCAGTTTACCCGAAGGGTGCAAATATACGGAAATTCTCCGGATTGACGAAGATTATGTTTTGGAAAAACATGGACAATAGATGCTTCTTGTCGTATTCATTTCTCGTATAGAGAAAACGTTTCAATATATCCTACATACTGCTTCCTTCTATGCAATTTTGCCGGTCTCAATTTCGGATTTGAGGTACTGAAAGATATAGTTGGCAAATTACTTACGGCGCAGATATGCGTATGCCTGTGAGTTGGAGTGACCTCCTTATACAAAGACCACCCAACCCTGCCGATCCAAGCTCCCCATGTGAGAAAAGATTGCAATATGGCTTTGGGGCGTAAGAATTATAAACCACCTTCATTTCACTCCTTTTTGCATAGAAATGGCTGCGGCTAACTTTGTTGAACCTCGGCGTCACTCGGCATAGTCCAAACAAGCTTGACTCTGCCCTCATAGGTACGAGATTTCGGCAAATAAACAAGTAAACTTGCTTTTTTGCACTCACCTTGCATATCTTTCCCTCAAAACCCTTGCACAATCCAAATAAATGCCTTACTTTTGCAGCAATAGAACTCGTTTGCATCCCGTTAGAACTGCAGGCGAGTCATTTTTTTATAAATAATGAATCAAAGTCCAAGAACAATTCAGCAACAAATAGCCATACTCAAATCAAGAGGGATGACTTTCAGTGACGAAAACCTCACCGCTTCAGATTTGACAAGAATCAGTTATTTCCGTCTAAAGTATTACTGGGCTGATATGATTGATGTAGCAACTGGGCATTTTGCAGATGGTTCAAGTTTTGACACTGTCATTCAACGGTATGAGTTTGACAAGAGTCTAAGGAACATACTATTTGCGGCAATCGAGATTCTGGAAGTTGGATTGCGCACAAAAATCATCACCACATTATCATTGGCCACTAATTCAGGGCTGTGGTATCTTGACTCGTCACTGTTTGATAACCGACAGTTTCATGAAAATGTCGTGCTGGACATGAAAATAGAATTTGGACGAAACTCCGATCCATTTGTCCGCAAATACATGGATGAGCATCCTAATTGGGACAAGAGTTCGCTAAACGGTGACAATCCCGACGCATGGATGATTTTTGAGACAGCCACATTTGGAACACTCTCAAAGATGTATAAGAATCTAAAAAACCAATCTCCACTGAAGTCGAGGATTGCTAATGAACTGGGACTCTACTCTTCAAAGGATTTGTCAAGTTGGCTGGAAGCCATATCCGTGTTGAGGAACACCATTGCACATCACTCTCGGATTTGGTACAGGATTTTCTCAAAGAAACCCACTAATATAAGAGGACATCGTTATGACTGGATGGCACAAGATATGACAGAGCATCAAAGGAAACGTGCCTTTGGAGTCATCTCATGCCTTTTGTACCTTTGCAACGCCATAAATCCGGCCAATACCATTAAGGATGATATAAAAAATCTGTTCCGTTCTATGCCCGATGTCCCCATATTCATGATAGGATTTACGAGAGGGTGGGAAAACAATCCATTGTGGAAATAGCACTATCTTATGTTGATGAATCCAAGCATTGGTTGAAAACAATGTTTACCGATACCTCGGAATGTCACCGAAACGTTATCGTGAATCCCTGATGCCTAAGTAGGTATAGAATTTAATCTAATGATGAATACCTAAAGCATTTCACTTTTCTACACCATGCAGAAAAGCTGTCGGCAACTGGCGCTGCAGTCGCTTTATCTCCGGTCGTGAGAGCTGAGGAAACAGTACTGTGTGATCAGAATCAGGCCTGACATCAAGGTTCCAGTCCATCGACAGATGCTTCTTGTCGTATTCATTTCTCGTATAGAGAAAACGTTTCAATATATCCAACATACAGCTTCCTTTTATGCGATTCTGCCAGTCTCAATTTCGGATTTGAGGTACTGAAAGATAAAAGATGCTGCCACATCCTAAAAACTGGATGTTAAAACAAGAGTCATTTCTCTAATCGGATGAATGCCCCACCTTCATCTTGCCAGATAAACATCTGTAGCAGATCAATAAACATTTTCACCCTTGCCAGATACTCCCGACCTTCGTTCCTGATTCTTTTACCTAACAAGTCTGGGGTTTCCGCATTATACGCTATCGCTTTGATTCCGTATCTTTCCGCTAAATAGATGGCCCTCTCATTGTGATACTCTTGTGAGATAAGTGTCAAGCTATCTAAGCGATAGAAGTCTTTAGCTTTGCGGATGGAGTTCAAGGTACGTGTTCCCTCATAATCCAATAGGATGACACTATCCGGAATGCCATAATTCTTCAAGGAATCCCTGATTGAAATCAATTCATTATAACCTCCTTGATTGGAATAATCACCCCCACTGACTATGATTTGATCAATTCTCTTATGCTTGTATAGTTGCACCGTAGCTTTTATCCGATTCTCATAATATAGATTATGCGTCCCTTCCGCTGTGAAGGGAGAGGTGGCAAGCAGTAACCCGACTTGATTATGAGGAATAGCTGCGATATGGTCAAAAGTCTTACCCTTGCTATTGAAAGATACAATCCAATGACAACCCATAACTAACAGGAATAAGATTAACCCTAATAAAATCAATATATGTCTCATGTCCTTGATCAAACAATTAACAAGTGAACGGATATTACCGGAGAGGCGAACGGGTATCGACCGGAATATGCAGTCGCATTCATCTAAAACAAAGTTACGCTTTAGTTTCAAATCACCAATGAGAATGGGAACATTTCTTCATTATCTCGTCCTCCATAGAAGATATTCAAGGCGAAGGAAGCCACTGTGATCACTGGCCAGATCACACAAAAGGGGGAAAGTTTCCATCACTGAGAGATGTCCAACAGGGACTTGCAATCCATCCCGCTATATAGAACACTCTTTTGTGCAGGCTACTTATTCCGCATTTTGTTCCGCACAGACCTCGTCAAACAGCTGAATCAGTTCCCGCATGTCTTGTGGCAGATATTCCGTAACCACATACTTAACGATCCATGCAGGAATCCCATAGAAGGCAGCCGCAATGCCACCAGCCATGCAAGCAATCGTGTCACTGTCCCCTCCTAAGGAAACAGCCAGCCGGATAGCCGATAGGTAGCTCTCGCTGTCTAAAAATGCAATGATCGCTTCCGGACAAGAGCCTTGACAGGTCACATCAAATTGATAGCGAGGACGGATATACGCACATGTGCGATGCAGGTCGTAACCGAAAGCCCGCTCAATATAATCCCGGATCTCCTCCTTGGATGTATGTTGTCTGGCCAAAAAGATCGCAGCCGCTATCGCCTGTGCCCCTTTAATCCCTTCCGGATGGTTATGTGTGACCTCAGCCGATTGCTTGGCCAATTCCAACACCTCCTCCATAGAGTTACCATAATAACCGCACGGGCTTACCCGCATACCCGAACCATTGCCAAAGCTATTGTATGGCTTGCGGTCTTCTGAATAAAACAGCCATTGGCGGAACATCCCACCATATCCACGGGTTGGGTATTTATTTCCCCAATTCGGCATGGTTACCTGTAAAGACCCCCCATTCACTAACCAGTCAGCTACCGCAATGGTCATGACCGTATCATCCGTGAACCGAGTTCTTTTCGTAAAGAGCGCTATATCGGTTGACTTGTAATTCTGAGACTCATAAAACGAGCCGACAATATCTCCAATGATCCCTCCGATGATTCCTCCGGGTACCCATTGCTCACGTTCAACCGTATCTCCCTGCAACATGCTCAGAGTACGTTTATCTGCCTCGCCACCATAGTATTTTTGCAAGGCATCAGCGAAAATAGCATTCGGATAGACAGCGTTGAAAAGCGTCATCGACGAGCGAAACTTCAAGGCATCAATATCACCCAAGATCTCCTCGATCAGCTTGTCGTCGATGGCAAGCAGTTCCTTGGTGATTTCATAAAGATGCCGACCCAGTTGGGGATGCTGTAAAAACATCATCGCCTCGTCCCTGTCCACGATGCCATAGTAATTTGCCGTAGGACTATACCCTAATCCCTTCAGCTGTGGAAAGATATACCACATCCAATGGGATTGTTTCCGACCGCCTCGAATCTCCTCCAAAGCCGTAGCGTAATCCTGACGATGCGCATCGACAAATCGTTTTAGATTATATTGCGCTATAAACTCTTCATATTTAACTCTATTCATGCCATAAACTTTTAGGCAAAACTACACTATTTTTCATCCTCTTCAAAAAAAATGCATTCCGTTAGTTTTTGTTGTGTATTAGTTTGCGCAAAAGTAGCTCTTCCTGTCCGAGGAGCATCACCTCATACACCCCCAGTGTATGAAATGTGCGCTGGGGTGTATGAAATGATGAAACAGTGAGTTTATTTTACGGTTTTCAGATTACTATGATTATTGATATTTCCTATAATCCTTAAATTTAATACCATATTTATTTTCTAACTCTTTTCTTGTTCTGTATATAATCATTCGTTTTATTATAGAACAAAATACTCCAAATAGTAACAAAAATGATATAAGAGAAATGATCCATATCAAAAAGATATTGCCAGGAATATATTCGACGAAAAGTAATGATAAAAAATTCAATGCCACTATAGTATATAACAACGGTGCAATTTTCCCATTTGCACAATATTGAAATAACTTATTTTCGTTCAATATCTCTGTTGCTTCCTCTTGTACTTTCTGATATAAAGTATAGTTTTCCATATCTTCCAATGTGATTAAATTAATCGTCTTCCCAAATAGCCATTTCTGCAAAGAAGGAACCAATAATAACTAATACCCAATATGCCCAAGACTCATTCCAATCAAAAGTCTCAAAGAAACACAAGCCCTCAATAAAACTTCTGAAGTCAGAACTATTTATAGATAATAAATAACGTGATAATTCTAAAATAATGCCAATCACACCCAATAATGCTCTAATTACGATAGCAGTCAACGCAGGAGCAAAGATTGTTAATACAAATCTCATTTTTTATATACATTTATAGGTTCAACAATAAGGATACTTTTGTCATTAATCATTGCTACACAAACTATTGAATAACAATGATACAATAAATCATTATCTATATTTGGAATACCTATTTGTGCTATTCATTCAAATTGATAATTTCCACCACTAAAATCACCTGGGATTAATTTTAAAATAGACACTTCTTTTAGATTATATTCATCATAAAGAGTGCCTTTTGAATTGATTCGGAAATGATTTGATCGAATTGATCTCTCAATTTCTCGCATTAAATAGTTTTCTTCCATAATAAACATTTCACCTTCCCTGTCCCCTCCGGAAAGATAACTATATAAAAAAGGTGTGGGAACTTATTTGTTTTATCCTTGTAACAGGCTCTCGCATTGCCTTCGCTGTAGATAAAACAATAGCCCACACCAATCTTTTTATATCTATAACCTTATAGTGATATAAGATAGGTATATTAAGATGGAGTGGTGCTATTGTTATCATCTTCACAGCTTGACAAATTTGCGAGATTTGTTACAAGAAGATAATATCAATAACACCTTTCGTTTTCTATGTCCTTCAAATGCGTCAGACGCTTCAGCGCATGAGAATTGCAGCAAAGGTAGTGAAAGGTTTTAAATCCCTCGCTTTTATCTTTAAGAAATGCACTGCAATATGCTCCATAACATTTTCTCTTCGCATTCAGCAATCTTTTTTCCTTAAGTTGGCTTGTAATAGAATCGGGGTAAGCAAGCAAAAGTCAAGCATACACAATGCTTTTCCCGTTCATAACTTTTGAATGTGCGTTCAGTACTTTTGAATGTACGTTCCATTATTTGGTATATGCGTTCAAAACTTTTGAACGAAGATTTCATCACCTATCTTTTC
Organism: Parabacteroides distasonis; assembly: GCA_021531385.1. GTDB lineage: Bacteria > Bacteroidota > Bacteroidia > Bacteroidales > Tannerellaceae > Parabacteroides > Parabacteroides distasonis_C. The sequence goes on from JAFBIR010000006.1 coordinate 54,996, forward strand.
CTTTTTCTTCGTTGCCTCGCCAAATGGTTGAGCCAACACGGAAACTATTGCATGGTTAATGATCCATCGATTGATTTCAAATAGTATTTTTTCCTCTACTCTTCCTCCGAAGCTACGCTACTGTTCCTTCGTTGTTTCCCTAAAGTGAGTTTGGTTCAGCGCACAGATAGAATAAGATCTGGAGGAAGTAAACTGAATGCTTCATCAATAGTTATTGGAAAGCTATTTTGGTAGTACTTCAGAAAGCGTCCGGACGGCATCAAACGATCGTTTGATGTCCATCAGTCAATCGCTTGATAGCCGTCAAACGATCGTTCGACGGCATCCGGAAGGGCAAGGGAAAGGCAGCAACAAAAAGCCTCCGAAGAAGTATTTCCTCGGAGGCTGAACATCGAATTTATCACGAAACTTTTCGCAAAGTATGCTTAGTAAGCTCTTGCAAAGAGGACACGGCGAGCGGAGGGCTTGCCTGTCACCATACACTTACCCGGCGTAGGATCGCCATCGAACGGGATGCAACGGATCGTTGCCTTCGTCTCGTTCTTGATCTGCTCCTCTGTCTCTGGCGTGCCATCCCAATGCGCCATGATGAATACTCCCTTCTCGATTTGCTCCTTGAACTCCTCGTAGGTATCCACATTAACGATATTGGCTTGACGATGGTCGTATGCCTTCTTGAAGATGTTCGCCTGGATCTCCTCCAACAGGTTCTTTACATACTCCTCGATCCCCTCGACAGAACGGGTCTCCTTCTCCAAGGTGTCACGACGCATCACCTCAATCGTACCGTTCTCTAAGTCACGGCCACCCATAGCCAAACGAACGGGAACACCCTTCAACTCGTATTGCGCAAACTTCCAACCCGGCTTACGGTTATCCGCATCGTCATATTTCACGGAAACGCCTAAGGCTTTCAAACGAGCCACGATGCCATCCACCTTCTCGCTGATCTGTGCCAACTGCTCGGCATTGCGATAGATCGGAACGATAACCACCTGGATCGGAGCCAAGTGAGGCGGCAACACCAAACCGTTATCATCGGAGTGTGACATGATCAAAGCACCAATCAAACGGGTAGAAACACCCCAAGAGGTAGCCCAAGCATAGTCGCTCTTGCCATCCTTATCAATGAAAGTCACGTCGAAGGCCCTACCGAAGTTCTGACCCAAGAAGTGAGAGGTACCAGCCTGCAAAGCCTTACCATCCTGCATCATCGCCTCAATCGTATAGGTATCCAAGGCACCGGCGAAACGCTCAGAGGCCGATTTCACACCCTTGATCACCGGCATGGCCATGTAGTTCTCAGCAAAGTCGGCATAGACTCCCTGCATACGCTTTGCCTCTTCCTCTGCCTCCTCACGAGTGGCGTGAGCGGTGTGGCCCTCTTGCCAAAGGAACTCAGCCGTACGGAGGAACAAGCGTGTACGCATCTCCCAACGCATTACGTTAGCCCACTGGTTGCAAAGGATCGGCAGGTCGCGATAAGACTGGATCCAGTTGCGGTATGTATTCCAGATAATGGTCTCCGAAGTCGGTCGGATAATCAACTCCTCCTCCAATTTCGCGGCGGGATCGACCACGACACCCGATCCATCCTGATTGGTTTTCAAGCGATAGTGAGTCACCACAGCACACTCCTTGGCGAATCCCTCCACATGCTCCGCCTCTTTGCTGAGGAAAGATTTCGGGATCAACAGGGGGAAATAGGCGTTGACATGGCCTGTCTCCTTGAATTTATCGTCGAGAATGCGTTGCATCTTTTCCCAAATCGCATAGCCATAAGGCTTGATCACCATGCAACCACGCACAGCGGAATTCTCTGCTAAATCTGCCTTAATGACCAAATCTTGATACCATTGAGAGTAATTCACACTCCTGGGGGTAAGTTCTTTCAACTCTTTTGCCATTTTCTTCTTATTGTTTCGTTGCTTTGTTTTGATTTCACTTTATTTAAAGCGCAAAAGTACACATTTTTTCCAAGCCGCAGTTTATTCTCTCGCTTTAATTGCTACCTTTGATTCCGCAAAACAAAAAAATATCGCTATGTTTAGTAAAGAAACGTATATGGCCCGTCGGGCTACATTGAAAAAGGCCGTTGGTTCCGGCCTCTTGCTGTTCTTGGGTAACGATGAGTGCGGCATGAACTACATGGATAACACCTACCATTTCCGTCAGGATTCCACCTTCCTCTATTTCTTTGGATTACCTTATGCCGGACTTTCCGCAGTGATCGACATTGACAACGACAAGGAGATCATCTTCGGCGATGAATTAACCATTGATGCGATTGTTTGGATGGGCACACAACCTACGCTGAAAGAGAAGAGCGAGGCTGCCGGTATCAACGAGGTGCGCCCCCTGAAAGAGATCGAAAGCTATTTGAAAGCCGCACAAGCGAAAGGACAACCGATCCACTACCTGCCTACCTATCGTGCAGAGCATCAAATCAAGCTGTTGCAATGGTTAGGCGTGGTTCCGGGAGCGGAGAAACCCTCCGTACCTTTCATTATGGGTGTCGTGAACCAGCGTATCTATAAGAGCGACGAGGAGATCGCTGAGATCGAGAAGGCTTGCAACGTGACAGCCGACATGCACATCGCCGCTATGCAGCTGATTCGTCCGGGCTTGCGCGAGTCTGACGTGGCCGCAGCCGTAGCGGAGGCTGCTTTCAAGCACAACTACGAGCTCTCCTTCCCCATCATCGCTACGGTCAATGGACAGACGTTGCACAACCACGATCATAGCCATGTGATCAAGTCGGGTGATATGTTGCTGTTGGATGCCGGTGCGGAGACAGAGATGGGTTATGCCGGTGATATGTCGAGCACGATGCCAGCCGATAAGAAGTTTACCACGCGTCAGAAAGAGATCTATGATATCCAAGTCGCTTCGCACGAGGCAGCCGTGGCTGCATTGCGTCCGGGTGTTCCCTTCGTAGATGTGTATGAGCTCTCATGCAAGGTGATCATGGAGGGTTTGAAAGAGTTAGGTTTCGTCAAGGGCGATCCGATGGAGGCTGTCAAGGCGGGTGCACATGCTATGTTCATGCCCTGTGGCTTGGGTCACATGATGGGTCTTGACGTACATGACATGGAGAACCTGGGCGAGGTTTACGTAGGTTACAACGGACAACCGAAGAGCACGCAGTTCGGTCGGAAGTCCTTGCGCTTGGGTCGTAAGCTGGAGCCGGGCTTTGTGTTGACCATCGAGCCGGGTATCTATTTCATCCCTGAACTGATGGATTTGTGGTACAAAGAGCAGAAGTTCACGGAGTTCATCAACTACGACAAGCTGTTCACCTACAAAGATTTCTCAGGCATCCGCAACGAGGAGGATTATTTAATCACAGCAGATGGCGCTCGCCGCTTAGGCAAACGTATTCCGTTGCATACCGATGAGGTAGAGGCTATGCACAGCTAATGGTCATGCCTGTGAAGGATTCGATCTTATACACACAAGTTTTTCCCTCGCCAGCCGGCGATTTACTCGTAGGCGAGTGCGAGGGAGCACTTTGTTTGTGCGACTGGTTGATCGACCCCTCTCGAAAGGAAGCGATGGCCCGTCGGCTACAAAAGGGGTTACACGCCGTTTTTCTATCGGGCGAGACACCTTTGCTGCATGAAGCCTGCGCACAGCTACATAGCTATTTCGAGGGTGAGCGACAGATGTTCACCCTCCCTTTACGACTCGTAGGTACCGCTTTTCAACAGGAGATATGGGAGGTTTTGCGAAAGATTCCATACGGCAAGTGCTGTTCCTATGCAGCGATCGCCCAGCAAATAGGCCGCCCCGAAGCGGTGCGTGCCGTTGCTAACGCCATTGGTGCCAATCCCCTCTCCCTGTTTATCCCTTGCCACCGTGTCATTGGGAAGTCAGGTGATCTGACGGGGTATGCGGGAGGATTAGCGGCCAAGCGCTGGTTGTTAGCACATGAAGGCGCACTTCCTCTACTCGATTCATTCTCATAATATTTCATAAGCTCATTCCACATGATCTGTTTTCCAAACGCAAAAATCAACTTGGGGCTGAACATTGTCAGTAAACGCCCCGACGGCTACCATAATATAGAAACCATCTTTTATCCCATCCCGGTGAAGGAGGCTTTGGAGGTTGTCCCTGCCAAGGCAGATAGTTTCCACGCCACCGGCATTGCGGTAGATACGCCACCCGAGAAGAACTTGGTGATCCGTGCGCTCAATGCTTTACGAAAGGTGCGTGAAGTACCTCCTTTGGAGATCCATCTGTTAAAGGCCATTCCGTTTGGTGCCGGATTGGGAGGAGGCTCAGCCGATGCGGCTTTTATGCTTCGCTTGGTCAACGACTGCTGTCGGTTAGGACTTTCGCCAGAGGAATTAGAGGCCATTGCCGCACCCATTGGAGCCGATTGTCCCTTCTTCATCCGCAACCAGCCGGTTTTCGCTACGGGGACAGGTAATTGTTTCGAGTCAATCAACCTCTCCCTAAAAGGCTACCACCTCTGTTTGGTGAAGCCGGAGGTGGCAGTCTCTACGGCCGAAGCCTATGCCCAAGTGACACCTTGCGCACCGGCTCGCTCCCTGAAAGAGATCATCCAGCTGCCTGTTGATCAATGGAAAGAGGCGATAGTCAACGATTTCGAGGTGAGTGTCTTTCCCCGCCACCCGTTGATTGGACAGATCAAGGAGAAGCTTTACGACGCAGGAGCACTCTATGCGGCCATGTCTGGCTCCGGCTCCTCTGTGTTTGGTCTTTTCGCACAGCCAACCGACTTAAAGAGCGAACCGCTTTTCAAAGATTGCTTCGTGTGGGAAGGCCTCTTAGATGCTTAGAAAAAACCAATTATCTGATTAAATAGCATACCCTATCATTATGTATAAATCCTTTTTATTCCTTTCGGCTTTGTGCCTCTCTGCCTTCTCACTGCAAGCGCAGACAGAGGTAACGGTGAAACAGGCCCTTCTGGCAGGGCCCTACCCGGTACAAAACCCCATCTTGGCCGACAGTACCGATGTCAACGGCCAAGCCTTCGACACAAAGAACCTATTGAAAGCCAATCTCTCCACGGACAGAGCCTTGGCTAACGCACACCTGGTGGATCTCGCTGAGGATCTTTCAGAAAAATCGGATCGCTATACCTTGAATCTCCTCACCTTCTACCTGCGCAGTGATCGCTATGTGAAGGGAACGCTCAGCGTGAGTGGTGCTGACCACATGGAGGTCTTCGTGGAGGGACAAAGCGTAGGTGCCTCCTCCGAGTTGGTCATGGAGCCTAAACGTTATCAGGTGGTGGTGAAATACCTGACCACACCGCAAGACAGCGTGGCCCCGAAGCTGCAAGCCACCTTCAAGAGCGAGCAAACCGCAGCGGTAGTGGCTTCGACGGATCCAGAACGTTATTACCATCCCAAGCTGATGCTCGACGGCAAGAACTACCAAGCCGCACAGCTTTCGCCCAGTGGGAAATACCTGTTGGTGCGTCTCTATGACCGCCAATCGGCAGACAAAACCGACTATTTCGCTCGCTTAATAGAGACCGCTACCGGACGTGTCTTGCTGGAAGAGAACGGCTTCTTGAACCAAGCGGAATGGATGCCTCAAAGTGACCTTCTCTATTACACGCAAACGAACGCATCGGGCAGGGAGCTCATCACGGTCGATCCGGCTACCTTCGCCCAGACCTCCTTGGCCAAGCAGCTACCCGAGGGCTATTTTGTCTTCACGCCCGACGAACAGACCTTGCTGTTCACCTGCGAAGAGGAGGGGCCGAAAGAGAGCCAAGATTTTATCCGTGTCTTGGTGCCCGATGATCGCATCGAAGGCTATCGCAATCGCTCCTTCCTGTGGCGGTATGACTTGGCAAGTGGCCTTTTCCAACAGCTCACCTTTGGCCATCACTCCACCTACCTGAATGACGTGAGCGCCGATAGCCGCTACCTGCTCTACAGCACCAGCCATGATGATCTGACCAAGGTGCCCTTCTCTACCCAATCGCTCTATCGGCTTGACCTGCAAACCATGGCGGTCGATACGCTGTGGGAGAAGCAGCCCTTTATCATGCAAGCAGCTTTCTCGCCCGACGGCAAACAGCTGTTGGTGACAGGCACGGGCGAGGCGTTCGACAACATCGGCTTGAACATTCTGCCGGGGCAGCAATCGAACCATTATGATTACCAGCTCTTCCGCTATGATTTAGCGACGCAAAAGGCCCAAGCGCTCACCAAGGCGTTCAATCCCTGCGTGATGTCGGCTGTGTGGAGCCGGGCAGACGGAAAGATTTACGTGCAAACCGAAGATGAGGATTACCAGCGGCTCTACGTCTGCGACCCCAAAAGCGGGAAGATGCGGGCGATAAAGACAACCGAGGAGGTGGTGCAGAGCTTCGCCTTGGCAGAGAAGAGTCCCGTGCTTTGCTACTACGGCCAAAGCCTCAGCAATGCCAAACGGCTCTATGCCTACGACCTCAAAGCCGGCAAGGAGCGATTGCTCGATGACCTCTCCGCCGAGAAGCTGAAAGATGTCACCTTGGGCGAGGCGCATGATTGGGATTTCGTGAGCGCGGATGGCAGCCGCATCCAAGGCCGCTATTACCTGCCGCCCCATTTCGACGCGACCAAAAAATACCCGATGATTGTCTATTACTACGGCGGTACCTCTCCCACGAACCGAGCGTTAGAGATGAGCTTCTCCGGCCATTTCTATGCCGCCATGGGGTATGTGGTCTATATCCTCAACCCCAGCGGTACGACCGGCTTCGGTCAGGAGTTCGCCGCCCGCCACGTCAATGCCTGGGGCACGCGCACAGCCGACGAGATCATCGAGGGGACCCAGCGGTTCTGCCAAGCGCATCCCTTTGTAGATGCGAAGAAGGTGGGATGCTGCGGAGCCAGCTACGGCGGCTTCATGACGCAATATTTGCAAACTCGCACCGACATCTTCGCGGCGGCAGTCAGCCATGCCGGTATCAGTGCGCTGAGCAGCTATTGGGGCGAGGGTTATTGGGGCTATGGCTATTGCTCCTCCGCCAACACCGGCACCTATCCCTGGAACAATCCGACCTTCTTCACGGAGCACAGCCCGCTCTTTCAAGCCGACAAGATCAACACGCCGTTGCTGTTGATCCATGGGAATGCCGACACCAACGTACCTGTGGGTGAGAGCATCCAGATGTTCGCCGCCTTGAAGATCTTGGGCAAGGAGGTAGCGTTCGTGCAGGTGGATGGTGAGAATCATGGCGTGGCCGACTACACCAAGCGGCTCGGTTGGCACAACAGCATCTTCGCCTGGTTTGCCAAATGGCTGAAAGAGGAACCGGAGTGGTGGGAAGCGCTCTATCCAACCCGAGAGCTGTAGGCGATGAGAAGGAACCTGATCGCCCTCTACCTCATCAAGCTCTCCAAGTGGTTCTCCTTGGTGATGCCGATCATCGTGCTCTTCTACGAGGAGCAGGGCTTGGGGCTGCATGAGGTGTTCGTCTTGAAGAGTGTCTATTCGGTGGCCGCGGTGACTTTGGAGATTCCCTCGGGCTACTTAGCGGATGTCTGGGGACGCAAACGCTGCCTCCTTTGGGGCAGCGTGCTCTTCTTCCTGGGCTACCTGCTCTACTCCTTCACCGGGGCCTTCGCTGCCTTCCTCTGCGCGGAACTGCTTTTGGGTGCGGGACAGACCTTGGTGAACGGAGCCGACTCTGCCCTGCTCTATGACACCGCTGTCCATCACCAAGCGGAGCCACATTACCTGCGCTACGAAGGTCGGTTGACCATGATCGGCAACTTTGCGGAGGCTATCGCCGGCATCTTCGGAGGTCTCTTGGCCGCCTACTCCCTTCGCTTCCCCTTCTATGGGCAGGCGATCGTGGCCTTTATCGGCATACCCGCAGCCTTGGCCATCCGGGAGTATAACCACAGCGGAGCCGTGCGCAATCCCGCAAGTGAGATCGTCCGCATCATCCGCTATTCCTTAGGTGAGAACCGGGCGCTACGCTACAACATCCTTTTCTCCGGCATCATCGGAGCGGCCACGCTGACCATGGCTTGGTTCGTGCAACCCCTCCTGATGCAGCTGGAAACCCCCACCTCCTACTATGGCGTGATCTGGACAGTGCTCAACCTGACCGTGGGCATCGCCGCCCTCTATTCCGACCGGGTGGAGCACGCACTGGGGATGCGGCGTTCCAACGGATTGATCCTGCTCGTGATCGTCGGAGGCTATGCCGCTTTGGCGCTGTTGCCGCTCACCTATGCTTGCTTGGCGATCCTTTTCTTCTTCTATGTGGTCAGAGGATTCGCCACCCCCATCCTCAAAGGGTATATCAACCAGATGACCTTCTCGGAGATGCGAGCCACGGTGCTCTCCATCCGTAACTTCATCATCCGGTTGCTCTTCGCGGCGATCGCCCCCTTCATTGGATGGCTGCATGATGCCTACTCTTTGCGGGTCGCTTTGCTGATTTCCGCCTTGATTATAGGCATACCCGGATTTTTATGCTTAGTTTTGCAATTCAGATTAAAACACATTAAATAAAGTAACATGAAAAGACAATGGATGACCGGACTGTTTGCCGCCCTTGCGTTCTCAGCGGCTGGCCAGTCAAATGAATGGCTTGACCCGACTGTCAATGCCGTCAATCGAGCCCCCATGCACACCAGCTATTTCGCCTATGAGAATGCGGACATGGCCAAGCGGGGCGACAAAGAACAATCAGCCAATTTTATGACCTTGAACGGTACTTGGAAATTCTTCTGGGTGCGTGACGCTGAGGCTCGTCCGACCGACTTCTGGCGAGTAGGCTATAACGACAAGGGTTGGGACAACATGCAGGTGCCCGCTGTGTGGGAACTGAACGGCTATGGCGACCCGATCTATGTCAATGTGGGTTACGCTTGGCGTGAGCAGTTCAAGAACAACCCACCCGAGGTGCCGACCAAGGAGAATCATGTCGGTTCTTACCGTCGGGAGATCGTGGTGCCTGCCGATTGGAAAGGCAAACAGATCATGGCGCACTTCGGCTCCGTGACCTCCAACATGTATCTCTGGGTGAATGGACACTATGTAGGTTACAGCGAGGACAGCAAGTTGGAGGCAGAGTTCGATCTCTCTCGCTACCTGAAGCCGGGACAGAAGAACCTGATCGCTTTCCAGGTGTTCCGCTGGTGTGATGGAACCTACTTGGAGGACCAGGACTTCTTCCGCTACTCCGGTGTCGGACGTGATTGCTACCTCTACGCCCGCAACCAGCAGCAGATCGCTGACATCCGTGTGACACCCGATTTGGATGCCCACTATCAGAACGGCTCATTGGCTGTCAACATGGATGTGAAGGGCAACGGCAAGATCGAGTTGGATCTGCTCGACGCATCCGGCAAGTCCGTGGCTCAGCAGACCGTGACCGCCTCCGGCAAGACAACCGCCAAGTTAGCGGTCAACGCACCCCACAAGTGGTCCGCCGAGACACCCTATCTCTATACGCTGCGTGCGACCTTGAAGCAGGGCGACAAGACCTTGGAGGTGATTCCCGTGAAGGTGGGCTTCCGCAAGATCGAGTTGAAGAACGCCCAGATCCTCGTGAATGGCCAGCCGGTGCTCTTTAAGGGTGCTGACCGCCACGAGTTGGATCCCGACGGTGGCTACGTGCTCTCTCGGGAGCGCATGATCCAAGACATCCAGATCATGAAGAAGTTCAACCTCAATGCCGTGCGTACCTGCCACTATCCCGATGCCAACCTCTGGTATGACCTCTGCGACCAATACGGTATCTATGTCGTGGCTGAGGCCAACGTGGAGTCCCACGGTATGGGCTATGGCGAGAAGACGTTAGCGAAGAATCCCTCCTATGCCAAGGCACACATGGAGCGCAACCAGCGCAACGTGCAGCGTGGCTATAACCACCCCAGCATCATCTTCTGGTCGCTCGGCAACGAGGCCGGCTATGGCCCCAACTTCGAGGCGGCTTACGACTGGATCAAGGCGGAGGATCCCACCCGTGCCGTGCAATATGAGCAGGCAGGCAAGGAGGGCAAGACCGACATCTTCTGCCCGATGTATTACAACTACGAGGACTGCGCGAAATACAGCGAGGACCCAGCCAGCCAGAAGCCGTTGATCCAATGCGAGTATGCCCATGCGATGGGTAACTCCCAAGGTGGTTTCAAGGAGTATTGGGACATCATCCGTAAATATCCGAAATACCAAGGTGGCTTCATCTGGGACTTCGTCGATCAATCCGTACGCTGGGAAGGCAAGAACGGCAAGATGATCTATGCCTACGGTGGCGACTTCAACCGCTTCGATGCCAGCGACAACAACTTCTGCGACAATGGTCTGATCAGTCCTGACCGTGTGCCCAACCCCCACATGTATGAGGTAGGCTACTACTACCAGAACATCTGGACCACACCGGGCGCAGACTTGAAGAACGGTGAGATCAAGATCTACAACGAGAACTTCTTCCGTGACCTCTCTGCCTACTACATGGAGTGGCAAGTGCTGAAGGGTGGCAAGGTGTTGCGCAGCGGACGGGTGGATGACCTGAAGGTGGCACCCCAACAGACCGTCAGCTTGAAGTTGGATCTCGGCAAGACCTGTCCATGCACCGAGTGGTTGCTCAACGTCTCCTATAAGCTGAAGAACCGAGAGGGACTCCTGCCCGCCGGTCATGAGGTGGCTAAGGATCAGCTGACGTTGAACCCCTACAAGGCGCAGGAGTTGAAATTAGCGAACGCTACCCAAACCAACGTGGAGACCACACTCCCGACGATCATCGACAACGATCGCAACTATCTCATCGTGAACGGTTGCGGCTTCCAAGCTGAGTTCAACCGTGAGAACGGTCTGTTGACTCGCTACGCCGTGAAGGGTCAGGAGATGATCGTCGATGGCGAGGCATTGAAGCCCAACTTCTGGCGTGCCCCGACCGACAACGACTATGGCGCAGGCTTGCCCAGCAAGTATGCCGCTTGGAAGAACCCGAAGATGAAGCTGACGGGCCTCAAGCAGCGCATGGAGGAGGGATTGGCCGTGGTAGAGGCTACCTATGAGCTGCCCGAGGTTTCCGCGAAATTGGCGATGACCTATCGCATCAACAACGAGGGTGCCATCTTAGTGACCGAGCAGATGACCGCCGACAAGCGTGCCAAGGCATCCAACCTGTTCCGCTTCGGTATGCAGATGCCTATGCCGAAATGCTTCAGCCGGATTGAGTATTATGGCCGTGGACCGGTGGAGAACTACAGCGACCGCAAGGGCACTGCCCACTTGGGCATCTATCGCCAAACGGTGGATGAGCAGTTCTACGCCTACATCCGTCCGCAAGAGAACGGCACGAAGAGCGACATCCGTTGGTGGCGTCTTTTCAACCAGGCAGGCAATGGCTTGGAGGTCCTGGCCGCTGAGCCCTTCTCCGCATCCGCTCTCCACTACACGATGGAGTCGCTCGACGACGGGGATCGCAAGGATCAACGCCACTCGCCGGAGGTGGAAGAGGCCAACTTGACCAACTTCCTCTTCGAGAAGGTCCAGATGGGCTTGGGTTGCGTGACCAGCTGGGGTGCCATTCCTCGTGCGGAATACCTGATCCCTTACGATGACTACACCTTCACCTTCCTCTTGAAGCCGATCAAGCACAACATCGAGATCGAGTAAACCGCTCGTTTCGATCCTACTAATAAAGGACGCTCCCACAATCCATCCGGAGCGTCCTTTTTATTTCTGTTTAAACGCAGTTTAACGTGAGTTCGATATAAGGTAAGCATCCGAAGAAAAAGCTCCCGCAGCTCGCGGGAAGATTTCGCAGAATTAGAATGACTATTCAACAAGAAAAGATTATCTTTGCGCTTTAACTATCGATCCTCTCCCCGAAAAAGGATTATGTCGAACTCACGTTAATACAAAAAAACAGCGTGTTTATGAATATCGTGAAACAATCCGTTCATTTTCTATGGACAGCTATGCTGTGCATAGCCTGTACCCAATCTTCTGGTAGTAAGCAAGAACCGCAAAGTATCAACGACGAGCAGGAGTTGCAACGCATTTACGAGGAGGTCAAGACTCCCTATAAATATGGAGTCGTCGTACGTCCTGACGAAAACAGCGAAATGGTAGATAGCCCAACTGTTTTTCGGCAAGGCAATCGTTGGCTGATGACCTATGTCCAATATGACGGACGAGGCTATGAGACTTGGCTGGCCGAAAGCGACGACCTGTTGGCATGGAAGACGTTAGGAAAGGTACTCTCCTTTGCGGAAGAGGGATGGGACAAGGATCAACGAGGGGGATACCCCGCCTTGCAGGACTATGACTGGGATGGAAGCTATACGTTGAACCCCCACGAGGGACAATACTGGATGTCCTATCTGGGCTCAGCCACTCCCGGCTATGAGGGGTTGCCCATCAGTATCGGTATCGCCAGTACATCGGAAGATCCTTCGGTGGCGCATGAGTGGAAGACGTATGACAGTCCGATTCTCGCCTACGATGATGCGGAGGCTAAGGCGTGGGAAAGCCGCTCTCCCTACAAAAGCACCATCTATCAAGCCGATTTCCAGGGACACCCCTTCGTGCTTTTCTACAACGCCGCAGAACAGGTGGGTGAAAAGGATGTGCGGGAGAAAATTGGCATTGCTTACAGCGATGACATGAAACATTGGACGCGCTATGCGGGGAATCCTGTGCTGGCTCACGACACGAAAGGAACGATCACCGGCGATGCGCAACTGACACGCATGGGTGACTGGTGGGTGATGTTCTTCTATTCAGCGTTTGATCCCACCTATCCTTATACCACCTACGACTCCTTTGCGATCAGCCACGACTTGGTGAATTGGAAAGAGTGGAAAGGGGAGCGATTGATCTATCCGTCTGAGTCTTACGATGCGCTCTATGCCCACAAGCCTTTCGTAATGAAACATGATGGCATTGTCTATCATTACTACTGCGCTGTAGATAAGAGCGGGTATCGCACAATCGCACTTGCCACAAGCAAGGAAATAAAGCATTAAAAAGGTAACAAACAATAGAAGATAATTATCTTCGCAACATGAAAACGTATAGATTGAATGATTGGTTGCCAACTACCAAGAAAGAGGTGGAGGCAAGAGGCTGGGAACAACTGGACGTGATTCTTTTTTCTGGCGACGCTTACGTGGATCATCCCTCATTCGGTGCGGCAGTCATAGGCCGGGTGCTGGAGGCAGAAGGGCTGAAGGTTGCCATCGTTCCCCAACCTGATTGGCGAGGCGACTACCGAGATTTCAAGAAGTTAGGTGTTCCTCGCTTGTTCTTCGGCGTCTCTCCTGGAGCGATGGACTCCATGATTAACCACTATACGGCCAACAAACGCAAACGAAGCGACGATGCATACACACCGGATCGCCGACCAGGCATGCGCCCCGACTATCCCAGCATTGTCTATGCGCGCATCTTGAAGGAGCTTTACCCGGAGGTGCCAGTGGTGTTGGGCGGTATCGAGGCCTCGCTTCGCCGACTGACCCACTACGATTATTGGCAAGACCAGTTGCGACCGGGTATCTTGGTGGACAGTCCCGCCGACCTGTTGATCTATGGCATGGGTGAGCAACCGATCCGGGAGTTGGTGCGTCGCCTGCAAGCAGGGGAATCATTCCAATCACTCCATGACATTCGACAAACCGTTTACCTGACCAATGATAGTCCTGTTGCCCAAGCAGATGATATTCAGCTCTTCTCGCATGAGGAGTGCTTGAAGGATAAACTGAAACAGGCCAAAAACTTCCGACATATCGAAGAGGAATCGAACAAATTGCACGCCGCTCGCCTGCTGCAATGCGTAGGTCGGCAGACGTTAGTCGTGAATCCTCCTTTCCCGCCGATGACAGAGGCTGAAATAGATGCCTCATTCGACCTACCCTATACGCGCCTTCCCCATCCGAAATACAAAGGGAAGGTGATCCCAGCGTTTGAGATGATCAAATTCTCTGTGAATGTGCATCGAGGATGCTTCGGTGGTTGTGCTTTTTGCACAATCTCGGCGCACCAAGGCAAATTCATTGCTTCTCGTAGCCAAGCCTCTATCCTTCGGGAGGTGAAAGCGATCACAGAAATGCCTGATTTCAAGGGCTACCTGAGCGACTTGGGCGGGCCTTCCGCCAATATGTACCGTATGAAGGGACGGGATAGCCGCATCTGTGCCCAGTGCAAAAAGCCCTCCTGCGTGGCTCCGACGGTTTGCAAGAACCTGAATGCCGACCACACCCCACTCTTAGAACTGTATGCGGCAGTAGATCGCTTGCCGGGCATCAAGAAGAGTTTTATCGGGAGTGGCGTGCGTTATGACTTGCTGCTCCATCGCTACGATGATGATCGGCTGAACCAATCAGCGCATCGCTATATGGAGGAACTCATTGCCCGCCATGTATCGGGCCGACTCAAAGTAGCGCCGGAACATACCGCTGAATCGGTATTGCGATTGATGCGCAAGCCCTCGTTCAGTCTCTTTGGACAGTTCAAACAGGTGTTCGATCGGGTGAACCGGCAGCATGGATTGAACCAACAGTTGATTCCTTACTTCATCTCCAGCCACCCGGGTTGTACCGAGGAGGACATGGCTGAATTGGCGGCGATCACCAAACAATTACATTTCCAACTGGAGCAGGTGCAAGACTTCACGCCCACCCCAATGACATTAGCCACGGAAATTTACTACACGGGGTATCATCCCTATACATTGGAAAAGGTTTACACGGCACGCACGCAAGCGCAAAAGTTGGCGCAACGGCAGTTCTTCTTCTGGTATAAACCGGAATGTCGCCAGCCGATTCTTAGGGAGTTGCAACGAATGGGAAGGAAAGATTTAGCGCAGAAACTCTTCTATAAATGAGGATTGAGGAATGAGGAATGAGGACTATTTAATTCCTAATTCCTCATTTCTAATTCCTAAGTTAGACGACAGCGATCACCTCAACCTCTACCAAGGCATTCTTCGGGAGAGTCTTGACAGCAACAGCAGAACGGGCGGGGAAAGTGCCCTCAAACTGCGCGGCATACACTTCGTTCATAGCCGCAAAATCACCCATATCAGCCAAAAAGACCGTGGTCTTCACCACATTGTCCATCGTCAAACCAGCCTCCGTCAAGATTGCCTTCACGTTCTTGAACGCTTGTGCGGTCTGCTCCTTCACGCCACCTTCGGGAAACTGACCCGTTGCGGGATCCAAACCTAACTGACCTGAAGCGAATAACATATTACCAGCCTGCACAGCTTGGCTATAAGGACCGATAGCTGCCGGCGCATTCTTTGTCGCAATAATCTTTTTCATCTCTTTCTATTTTATAATGATTATATGTTAGATCATTCCTTTATGCATACGTTGACGTACCACCTCGTAGATCATGACCGACGAGGCCACGGAGACATTCAGTGAGCTTATGGAACCAAAGAGCGGGATACGTACGATCTGGTCACAAAGGCGCAGATTCTCCGGAGAGACACCCGTATCCTCCGCACCCATCACGATCGCCACCGGACCATCGTAAGGTATCGCCGTGTAGCACTCCGCTCCCTTTTCACTGGCCGCATATACCTTAACGCCACTCTGCTGCAAGAAACGGATCGCTTGATGAATGGAATTCTCCTTACACACAGGTAAAGTATGCAAAGCGCCGGCCGAGGTCTTGATCGCATCGGCATTAACCGTCGCACTACCTTTAGAAGGAATCACGATAGCATCCACTCCGGCACACTCACATGTACGAGCGATCGCACCAAAATTTCGTACATCGGTCACACCATCCAACAAGACGATAAAGGGATCCTTTCCCTGCTCATACACGAAAGGGACGATGTCTTCCAACCGTTGATACGTAATGGCCGACATGAACGCAATTACCCCTTGATGATTCTTGCGTGTGATACGATCCAAGCGTTCCTGAGGCACACGCTGTACAGGGATCGCTCTTCCCCGCAACACCTCCATCAGCTCTTTGGCCAACTCGCCCTGCAGCTCTCGCTTAATCAGGATCTTATCTATCTCTTTATCCGCCTGAATGGCCTCCATCACGGCACGAATGCCGAATACCATCTCATTTTCCTTCATCGCTATACACTTTTTATTCGTTGAATTAGTCCTTCGTCAATCCTTTTCCGAACGATTTACTTTCAACCGCTCCTTAGATGACTTGGATTGCTTTTGCCCTTTTTGCTCTTTTTTATCGTTTGAACGAGGAGCGAAGCGATCATCACGTTTCTCCTGCCGCTTGTCTGGCTTATAAGATGAATGCTCTTTTCCACCTTTATTCGCTTGATAGGAAGGGCGCTTCTCCTCCTGTCGTTGTTGATACCCTGGATGCTGGTGGCTCGGTTGTCCATGGAAGAAATTGTCCGGACGCATATCCGCCCACCGATAGTTCCAATAATCGTGTTCATACCGACGGCAGTCGTGGGAAGGATGCAGATGCGGATGCTTGGGGTTGGCATACCAGCCCTTGTAGTCATGAATCCGCTGTGGATACTCACGCATCAGCCGCACGTAGAGCGAAAACTGACTGGGTGTCAGGCAACGTTGCAATTGCCGATCACGCTCCATGCGCAACTCAAAGATCTTACGAGCGGCCTTGTCCCAATAGCGATACTCCTTGCGAGCTTCCCGCTCGATCCGCTCGCCATATTTATGAATAATCCGGTGATACTCCGCTGCCTCACGGGGAGACAAACATAAAGCCTCCTCCATCCACTCGCAGTGACGACAATGAGGAGCACCCCACTCCACATGAATCCAAAACTGGCTGAAAGCCGGCAGGCTACAAAAGATAGCCAAGAGCACTACTAAGCTGAATCGTTTCATCTCTCTTCTCATTTAAAGTTAAACACTCGATACATTTTAATCATAAGACCATTCCCTATCGAGTTGGTTTAAACTTTCATTCCTAATAAATCCTTAGCGTTTGCTAAAGAAGCCTCCGTCAAAGCGGATCCGCTCAACATGCGTGCCACCTCACGAACTCGTTCCTCCTTATCCAACGGACGAATACGGGTAACTGTCCGATCCTGGACATCCTCCTTATACACAAAATAATGCGCCTTGCCTTGGGCTGCTATTTGTGGCAAATGAGTGATGGCAAAGACCTGCATCTTTGAACCTAAATCCTGCATGATATGCCCCATCTTATCCGCAATATCACCCGACACACCAGTATCCACCTCATCAAAGATAATGGTGGGCAACGCCGTAAAACCAGCGATCATCGCCTTGATACAAAGCATCAATCGGGAGATCTCACCGCCAGAAGCCGTCTGCGCAACCGGTTGTATAGCCATACTCTTATTGGCTGAGAACATAAAGCGAATCTCATCCATGCCATCGCTCTCCGGCTCCTTGCGAGGCACCACATCCACCTGGAAACGGGTATGGGGCATGCCTAACGGAGCAACCATCTCCACCAATTGCTGCGCAAAGGCAACAGAGGCGATCTTCCGCTGCTCACTCAGCACAGAAGCCTGCTGCAACAGCTCCTTGTAAGAGTTCTGCACCTGCTTCTCCAAGGCTGCGATCTGCTCATCGAACGAGTCTATATCCGCCAATTGCGCACGGAACTGATCCCGCAAGACGATTAACTCCTCCACAGAAGAGACCCTATGCTTTTGCTGCAACGCATAAAGCGTATCCAAACGCTCATTCACCCAGGTTAGTCGATCAGGATTAAACTCCACATCCTCGATCAAACCCTCCATCTCCGAGGCTAAATCATTCAAGTCTATGTAAGCGGAGCGTAAACGTTCAGCGATCTCCTTTGCCCGGGGGAAGTAGCGCTCCAAGGTATCCATCGAAGAGAGCGACTCTTTCAGCAACGAGACTACTCCCTGCTCCTCGCCATCCAAACAGGAACTGACTCGATAAAGTGAGCTCTTGATCTCTTCCGCATGGGATAATGTCTCTTGCTCCTGCTCCAGCTCATCCTGCTCATCGGGTTGTAGGTTTGCCTCCTCCAGCTGATCCAACTGGAAGCGAATGTAATCCTCTTCCTGCTTGCTTTGCGCCGCCCGCTCTTTCAAGTTGCTTAACTCCTTACGTAAGCCTTGATAGCGGGTATATTCCTTTTTATAAAGGATCAATAAAATCTCATTTTCCGCCATTACATCCACTACCCGAAGCTGGAAACGATTATCTCCCAACAACAGGTTCTGGTGCTGCGAATGGATATCAATTAATTTAGTTCCTAACTCCTTGAGGATAGCGAGTGAAACTGGAGAATCGTTGACAAAAGCACGCGACTTACCCGAAGCATATAGCTCCCGACGAAGAATACAGCTTTCGGAATCATACTCCAAATCATTATCCAAGAAGAAAGACTCTAACTGATATTTAGAGACATCAAAAACCGCCTCGATCACACATTTATCGGCCCCCTGCTTGATGCTCTTGCCATCCGCCCGTTGCCCCAACACCAATGAAAGCGCACCTAAGATAATGGATTTTCCCGCACCGGTCTCACCAGTAATCACGGAGAAACCTTGATCGAAATGAATATCAAGATTGTCAATCAAGACAAAGTTCTGAATGAATAGGGACTTTAACATAGCTCGTTCAATTTATTGCACCGCCTTCTTCAACTCCTCCAACCGAGTGGACTGAGCTGGATAAATCTCTGTCAACATCGTATAGCCCTGTTGACGCTCTTGCGTAGTCGCTTTGGAATAGATGGCAATCAACTCATCCAACTTCGCATCCGAGAACATCTGCAACAAGATGGAGGTAGGTCTTGCCTTCTTCACCTCTTGCAGGGCTGAGATTGTCTCAATGATCGTAGTTCGCCCGCGATCCGCATTGGCAGCCATCTCGTCAAGTCCTTTCAAATGATAAGTGTACCACATCTGCCGGAATGCCTCTGAGGCATTATCCTGCATGGCTGTCACCACCGCATGGCGGTTCCTATTGCTGTCAAACGCCTTCCATCCTGTCCATGACATCTCCGACTGTGCCAATGTCACAATCTGTTGCGCCTGCTGGATATAAGTATTTCCTCCTTGCAGCGCAAAGCTATCAAAATCCAGAGCCAAGATCAAATAGACATAGAAAGCCACCGTAGCTGTCAAGTTACTGGTCAACGTATTGGAGTTATAGTCGAGCGGTTCTCCCTCAGTATATTCAAACGCCAACTCCTGATCCCGAAAATTCAATAAGGTAGTGGTATAGCTGGAGTTATAGACCGGACGGCGAGCCTGTACTTGGATCTCCGACTTAAAACTGGTCTCATCCAGCTCATTGACAATAATCGTCATGGTGCAATCAATCTTCTCATTGACCGCAAAGGTAGCATCCGTCCATCTCCGGTTGTTGACAAACTCCGTCAGTGCGGTTTGCAAGGTCGTAAAGATCTGCTTATTCGCCGCAGCGATCTTATCGCCATTCACCGTGATACGGGCATTCAGCTCCTGTGCCTCTCCCAGCCAAGGGAGCAGACAGAACAAGCCAAGAGAGATCCATCGCTTTATTTTACACATGCCAATACATTTACTAACTCATCCACAATGTCAGTCGCTACCTCCTGTTTCGACTTCAAGGGAAATGCCTTGGTTTCACCGGCTTGGTTCAAGAGCGTGATCTTGTTCGTGTCACATCGAAAACCGGCTCCTGCATCCCGCAAGGAGTTGAGCACGATAAAGTCAAGATTCTTCCGCTTCAACTTATCGGTCGCATGAGCCGTCTCATCATTGGTTTCCAATGCGAAACCGACCAGCACCTGCTCTTTCCGCTTGATCGCACCTAATGAAGCGGCAATGTCTTTGTTGGGCACCAAATGGAGCGTCATCTCACCTTCGGTCTCCCGCTTCAACTTCTGAGCGGCCACCTGATCCGGTCGATAATCCGCCACTGCCGCACACAAAATAGCCGCATCCGAAGCAGAGAAAGCCGCCATAGCCGCCTGATACATCTCTTCCGCCGATTCCACATTCACCCGTTTGATGAAAGGATGATGCGTATCCAGCGATACAGGACCAGCCACCAATGTCACCTCCGCGCCTCGTTCAGCGCAAGCCTCCGCCAATGCAAAACCCATCTTCCCGGAGGAATAATTACCTATAAAACGGACTGGATCAATCTTTTCATACGTCGGCCCTGCGGTTATTAAGATTTTTTTGTGTTGCAATTCCTGCTTAGAAGCGAAATAATCCTCCAACACTGCGATAATCCGATCGGGCTCCTCCATACGCCCCTTGCCCACTAAATGGCTGGCCAACTCTCCGCTGGCCGGCTCGATAATCCGATTGCCATATGAACGAAGTCTATCCAAATTGGCCTGTGTGGAGGGATGCGCAAACATATCCAAGTCCATCGCCGGAGCAATAAACACCGGAGCCTTGCAAGAGAGATAAGTCGTGATCAGCATATTATCCGCAATGCCATTGGCCATCTTGCCAATACTGGAGGCCGTAGCTGGGGCGATCAACATCGCATCTGCCCACAAGCCCAAATCCACATGGCTATTCCACGTACCGTCTCGATTGGAGAAAAACTCACTGATTACGGGATGACTGCTCAAGGTAGAAAGAGTCAAAGGGGTGATAAATTCCTTGCCCGAGGGTGTGATAACCACTTGCACCTCAGCTCCCTTCTTCACCAATCCTCGGATGATATAAGCCGCCTTATAAGCCGCTATACTTCCCGTAATACCCAAGATAATATGCTTATTTCTCAACATACAGAGCACTTATTTCTTATTAAATCCACGCAGACGGATCTCCGTCAGCATCTTCTTCGTGTTCAGAGGGAAGTCTCCATTCATGATCCATGCATAATAGCTGGGATCCGATTTCAGCACCTCCTCTACCAAACGGCCTTTGTATTTACCGAAGTTAATCACCTCTTGTCCCTTCTCGTTATACACCATGCGACCCGCAAAATCCACGTTATTGGTAAAAGAGGAATACTTCGATAAGAAATTGACATCGTTCTCCAACTCTGGATAACGATCCAACTGCGCCTTTAGCACCTCGTAAGTAGCCATTGTATCAGCCTCCGCAGAGTGTGCGTTCGTCAAGTCCTTGTTGCAATAGAATTTATAGGCTGCCGTCAGGTTACGTTGCTCCATCTTGTGGAAAATGGTCTGCACATCAATAAATTTACGACGATTCAGATCCACATCCACCCCCGCACGCAAGAACTCCTCCGCCAACATCGGAATATCAAAGCGATTGGAGTTAAAACCAGCCAAATCACATCCCTCAATCTGAGCGGCCAACGACTTAGCGATCTCCTTGAACTTCGGACAATCCTTCACGTCCTCATCCGTAATGCCATGGATAGCCGTGGATTCAGGAGGAATAGGCATACCCGGATTTATCCGGCGAGTCTTCACGATCTCCTCCCCATTGGGCATCACCTTCACCATGGAGATCTCCACGATACGATCCTTGGCAATATCTATACCCGTAGTTTCTAAATCAAAGAAAACCAACGGGTTTTTTAAATTCAATTGCATGTATTCTTCAATTAATCATTCAACATCATGGGCATCAACAGCATTAAGAAGTCTTCGTTTTCCTCGTTCTCAGACGGGAAAATCAAGCCTGCACGCGAAGGATCCGCCAATTGCAAGATCACGTCTGTAGAACTGAGATTACCCAATATATCAATCAAATAGGTAGCCTTGAAACCAATGCTCAACTCATCGCCCTCGTATGCACAAGAAATACGTTCCTCCGCAGAAGTAGAGAAATCAATATCCTGTGCGGATACGGTCAACAGATTATCCTTCAGATGCAACTTAATCAAGCTACTGGATTGGTTCGAAAAGACAGAGACACGCTTCAAAGCGTTCAATAAAGACAAACGATCGATAGTCACCTGGAAAGGATTCTCTTTCGGGATCACACTGTTATAATTCGGATAACGTCCCTCGATCAAACGGCAAACCATCTCAAAATTTACGCAATGCACATAGGCATTGTTATCATCGAACTGCAAACGTACCACGCCATCCTCTTTCGCCAAGAGATTCTTCAGCAGTGTAGCCGGTTTCTTCGGCAAAATGAAAGAGGCACGCTCCTCAGACTTCACAGAGAGATTACGCAAACGCACCAGTTTATGGCCATCCGAAGCGACAAAGGTCAAATCATCTGTATGGAAATCGAAATAGATACCATTCATTACCGGGCGTAACTCGTCATCCGCCGTGGCGAACAACGAACGACTGATGCCATTCAAGAGCTGTTGAGCGTCTATCACCACCTCCACCGCCTGCTCACTGAGCGGCTTTTGTTGCGGATAAGTATCCCCCTTCTGACCGATAAAATTATACTTTCCATTCTGGAAATGGATGAACACCTCTAAATTGGCGTCATTCACATCAAATGTAAGCGGCTGCTCTGGCAATTCCTTCAAAGGCTCCAATAGCATCTTCGCCGAGACGCAGAAGAGCCCTGAACCCTGGGCATTCATCACCTCGACAGAGGTCACTAAACGGGTCTCCACATCAGAAGCCGTCACCGTCAATACGTTTCCTTCCAATTGAAAGAGGAAATTATCCAAGATCGGCAATGTATTTTTAGAGGCAATCACCTTGCCAACCGCTTGCAATCGCGACAAGAGCGCAGTGCTGGACACATCGAATCTCATAATATAATGGTCTTTATTGTTTTATTATTTTTCTATCCAACAAAAGTACGCATTTTTCCACACACCACCTATTTCTACGGTAAAAAAAGCCTATTCCGTTTGTCTAAAGATTTGTCCAACGAACGAATAAAACATGTCTCTATTGAAAGTTGGATGAGCTTCAGAAATCTCATTGTCAAGTTCAATTTCAAGATAGGCAAATGTCATAATTTGATGTATCATTAATGTTTAATATAACGAGCTAAACTCGCCAGCACTCGCCATTACGTACGGTATGGTCGAGATCACGCTGCTACCCAGTTGACTCCTGACGCTTACAGCTACTCCAAGCGTCATGACATAGATCGAAATGAGAAGCAGAAAGTGTTGCCAGATGAATGAAATTATCTTATCTTTCATTTTTCTAAACCTTCTTTATGAACTTAGCCGGTACACCACCAACAACAGTTCTTGGTTCTACATTCTTCACAACTACTCCAAGCGGATATAGTTCGCAATCAATCTTGAAAATTTTCTTCATTGTATTTTTTATGCCTTAAAATTTGAAATGTATAGGTTTTGCAACCCCGTCTCTCTTCTCCAGTCCCTTGACAGGCCGAAGTTGGTCATCCTCCCGTCGATGTTTTTAAGATAGAACACCTTTGCTCATCCAAAGATTTCGTGCAGTTCCTTATTTGAAAGTTTGCCAATCCAACTCTCGCCTGTAGATACTGTGAGGTCAGCAAGATGTTTCTTTTCTTGTATCATAGCGTCAATGCGTTCCTCGAAAGTGTTTTGCATGATGAAGCGATGCACCTGTACGTTCTTGTGCTGACCGATACGATATGCGCGGTCGGTTGCCTGGGCCTCTACTGCAGGATTCCACCAGAGGTCGTAATGTATGACGTGAGTTGCTGCCGTGAGGTTGAGACCTGTACCGGCTGCCTTCAATGAAAGTATGAAGATGCGGTCATTGCGGTTGTTCTGGAAACGGTCAACCATTTCCTGGCGCTGTTTCAATGAGCATCCACCATGATAGAACATCGGTTCTTCATCAAGAGTGGTACGGATGAAGTGCCGGAGCAAATCGCCCATCTCGCGGAACTGCGTGAAGATAAGTACCTTCTCGTCAGCATCAATGATACTACGAAGCATATCGAGCAACATTTCCGTCTTTCCCGATAAGGTTGTATCCATGCGGTTGTCCTTGAGATACTGCGTCGGATGATTGCAAATCTGCTTCAAGGCAAGCATCATCTGCAGGATAAGTCCCTGACGCTTGAAAAGAGTCTGGCTGTCTTCTCCCTCCATGCTCTCTATGACAGCCATACATTTGTTGACGGTCTCTTGGTATAGCGCAGCCTGCTCAGGAGTAAGCGATGCCAACTCGTTACGTTCTATCTTGTCAGGCAGGTCGCTGATGATACTATTGTCCGTCTTCAGCCGTCGCATCAGGAACGGAGCTGTCACCTTGCGAAAACGCTCTGCCACATGACTGTCTCCATACTTCTGTATAGGTTTCGCATATGATTCAGAGAAGTCCTTTGCCGAACCAAGATAGCCCTTGTTTGTAAAGTCAATGATACTCCAGAATTCCGACAAGCGATTCTCCACCGGTGTACCACTCATGGCGATGTGACAATTGGCAGGGATACTGTGTATAGCCTTGCTCTGTGCAGTATCGCTGTTCTTGATGTTCTGGGCTTCGTCTATGACGAGTACTTGCCATTTCTGTTTCTTCAATATGTCGGCGTCAGAGCGCACCACGCCGTATGTCGAAAGGATGATGTCAGCATTCTTGCAGACCTCGTCCTTCAGGTCACGCGCCGTACCGTGATATACTCCAGTGGTCAGTTGGGGAGCGAAGCGCTTCACCTCCGCCTGCCAGTTGTGCAGCAAACCTGTTGGCACCACCACAAGCGCTTTCTTCTTGTCCATTGCGCCCTCTTCCTTCATTTTTGCCAGAAGGGTAATGACCTGCAGGGTCTTGCCAAGACCCATATCATCAGCTATGATGCTGCCGAAGCCAATCTTCATATTGCGATACATCCATGAGAAGCCTCGTTCCTGATAGGGTCGCAACTGTGCATTGATACTTTCTGGCAGAGGAATGACGCTCTGTGATGTAAATTGTCTTATGAGTTCGCGCACCTCATCGGTCAGTTCTACTGGTGCTCCCTTATACTCACCACAAAGAGCCGCTTGCAACAGTTCGCCAGGCTTTATCTTCGGTGGAGCATTCAGCACTTTCTGCAGTTTCGACATTCCCGCCTCGTCAATATAGACGTATTGTTCCTTGAACCGGAGCAATCCACTTGCATGACCGAGCAATCTGTCAAATTCTTCGGGTGACAGGAACACATTGCCCACAGCCACCTGCCAGTTGAAGTCAAGCAGGTCGCTCATTGACAGGAATCCATTTGAATCCTTTCCTTTCGATTTCAGTTTTACCGATATTTGTGGACGAATAAGTGTCTGCAATGCCTTTGGCATGATGACGTTCACACCGAGCAGTCGCATGGCTGGAATCACTTGCAGCAGGAATGCGGGGAAAGTTTGCATCGTGAACTCAATGCTTCTCTTGCCCTTGTCGTTGATGTAAGCGTCAAGTCCGTCAACTATGTCGCATAGGATGGCAAGCTGACGCAGTATCTCCATCCGGCTTGATGTGTATGCCTTTTTTGTCATCACATCCTCCAGCGGATGGTCATCCGCCTTTACATCCACGGCAAAGCCCTTTTCCGTCTCGTCAATAAAGAACGTCACCTGATGCTTGTTCTGCATAAAGTAACGGTCAAGCCATGAGCGTATGCCGCCAGGGGTATTCGTTTCTCCGATACCATTGAAACGCGAACACTCTGCTTTGAAGAACAAATCATAGAACAGTTCGTATTTGCTCTCATGCGATAGCATAGGAACAAGTGACGTTATCATCTTGCTGACAAGTTCTTTGCTCTGTCCCAATCTGCCAATAATGCTTCGGGTGGCTTCGTCAATCATGGCTGGTTGCCATATAATGTGGTATTCTTTCTCTTCCTTAGCTTTGGCACGTCCACGTCCCTTGCTTATCACAAGGTCATAGTAAATCTGTGGAACGATACAACCATGCGCTATCAGATGAAGCGCACAGATGAGCACACTGCGAAGGGCTACAATAGAATCATCATAGTCACGCAGGAAGTCAATGTTGATGTCGAGTAGTTGC
Source organism: Parabacteroides distasonis (assembly GCA_021531385.1). Lineage (GTDB taxonomy): Bacteria > Bacteroidota > Bacteroidia > Bacteroidales > Tannerellaceae > Parabacteroides > Parabacteroides distasonis_C. The sequence continues at coordinate 80,742 of JAFBIR010000006.1, forward strand.
TGAAGCAGAGGAAGGCGAATATCGTCAACAGAAACAACGTCACGTTTGTTCAAAGTCTTGCCGCTGGTACCTTCAAACAGTTTCTGCTTATCCTGCAACACCTTTGTTGCCACCTTACTTATGTATAACAGTTCCTTCTGGTAGGTCTGTTGGAAATCGCCATTATGACAAAACGCAGGTGACGATGGCAGAAGGTTGGACAACGGCAGTGTAAGATCAGAGAGCAATGTGTAGTCGGGCATCTGTTCGGGCACTTCCCTCAGTTGCATCTGTTCCATCGTGGCATACACCGCACTCGTATTCTCCACCTCCATCATCTCTGTGGAGTCGGCAGCTGTTATGCCACGCTTCTCCAGCTCCGCCATCAGATCAACGCCATGCAGCGAGAATACGAGGAATGGGTTATTGTCAATCTCCATGCTCGTTTTGTAGATGACGGCAGCCAGATGCTTGCAAGGCACAGCCCAGTCAGGACATGAGCAGTTCATCTTCAAGTCCTTCCATTGCTTAGGGAACAATGGCATACCAGCCTCTTCAGCCATCTTTGCCAATGATTCGTCCAACTGACGGTTGAAGAGTTTGCTCAGCACGACAGGTTGTTCCAGTATCAGTTTGATGAGTTTGTCAATATCCTTCGACGAGAACCCAGGCAGTTTGATGGTCTCGCTATAGGGCGTGCGACGGCTTCCCTTCACTTTCGCGCTAATGATGTTGCCCGAAAAGTTTATCTCCTGCACCATACCGTTACGAGCGTATGAAGCGCCACGAGGTAGTCGGTTACTGTAATCAATATTCTTTAGTGCACCGAGCCATTGCTCGCCCCACCATGTCTTTCCGTATTTTGTTGCCATGTTTCAAGTTCTTTTCAATTTCAGCAAATTACCGGCAAATAATGTGTTAATATTATATTGTAATGCTATCTCCTTCGTGCCCGATGCACCAAAAGGGGACATCCTTTTCTTTGCAGAAAGGCTCCATGCGCCACGCACTCTCAAACCCACTCATGACAAAGTGCATTGGGACAAACATTCCAACCTTGAAGCGGTCGATAAACTGACGCCCTCCCAGCGTATAGCCGTTGCCGATGCGTCCGTCCACAGGGAACATCACAAGGTCAAACGAGTCGGTTATCTTTCGGATGTCTTTCAGTTCACCAAGGAACCGCTTCTCCTCTGCCACAGGATTGATGTATTGGCCGAACTCTTCACTGAAGACCTCTCCTTTAGGTGTGCCGTCAACAAGAAAGCGTGCGTACCAGTTGCACAGGTCGCCTGCATGAAAGATGGTTTTACCTTCTGTTTCAACAATCCAGCTCACGCCACTGTCATTGCTGCCTGTGGCTGTCACTTTCAAGTTCTCATCTTCCCATACCGCTCCTTTGGCCATCCATACATCGGCATCCTCTTTCTGCGCTCTTCTGTGTTTGAGTATATCCTTTGACAGGATGTATGTGATATTGGGGATGCTGTTCTTCCATGTGAGGATTGCCTTGGTGAAGTGGTCCTCATGGAAGTGGCTTGAAAACACGTACACATGTTTACATGTATTCATGTACCCACTCATGACATCGGCAGGATCCATCCAGTAATCAAAGACCAGGATGCACCGAGCCGTTTCAAGCAGGAAGCCACTATGGAAGATGTATCTGAGTGTCATCATATTGTTGTTTTAGAACAGATTCTTCCCATTTTCTCAATGAAGACAGTTGTTCCGGAGTGTGTAACCAATGTTCGCTGTCCTTTAATGTCACAACATTGCACATGAACTGATTGATAAATGTCTCGTTCACTTTGTCGCTGACAACCAAATCTTTTTCAGCACGAAAAATATATGTCTTGTTGGGCCAATTTGCTATTTGATGTAATACAACCCACTCATAATACCGTTCATCTTTCTCTTCCATACCCTCAACAAACCTTTTCATGTCCAAAATTGGGGAAACGAACAATGCTTGTTCAACCTTTTCATTCTCAAAAGCCAACAAGGAATACCAGCATCCAATTGAGTTGGCACGGAGACTTATTGATGAATAGTGTTCTTTGAGAAAATCCTTTACTTCTAAGAGCTTAGGAAGAACATTCCAAGGCACATCCATAACAGATAAGTCAATCCCAATCACTTGATAGCCTAAAGGAACAGCAATATTTGCAAAGCGAATCGCTTCTTCCTTGTTGCCTGCTTGTCCATGTACAAATAGAAACGCATTCTCTTTCTTTTCTCCAATGATGATTGCATTGGTATGTTGTATTTTACATTTGTCTATGTTCATATATTATTTGTTATTGATAAATCCAATGGCATCTTTGACTGCTCTGTCAAATGCCATATTCTGCCCGGGAACTGTGATGAAAAGATGTACGGCTCCTTTATATTCTATCCGTTGTATCTTTCTGCACATCCTTTCTGCAAGATTCAATCCTTGATCGCGCAGAATGTCCCTTTCTGCAGCTATGAGCAAGGTTCTCGGAAGCATATTCAACTCTTCATCACTACACAGGCCTACGCTGATGGCGGAACAGCGATTGTCAGCATTGATGGTGTACGCCCGATTGAAAGCTTCCATGATTTCGGCATCCAAACCAAATCCTTTGCCATATTGCTGCCATGATTCCGAACCATCGTCAAAAGCCTTTGTCACAGGGTAGAACAGAAGCAAGGATTCTATTTTGCCGCGGCATGTTTCTGACAAAGCCGTGGCTAAAGCAAGGTTGCCTCCCGAACTGTCACCGCCAATGGTGATGTGGCTGGCATCAATATGCAGCTCTACATCATGGTTGATGATGTAATTGACGGCAGAAATACAATCGTCCAGACCTTCAGGATAAGGATGCTCTGGAGCCAAACGATAGTCAAGAGCTATGACTCTCATTTTGCCCGATGCAGCCAGGGCATCACAGAACCTTCCACAACTATTGATGCTCCCAAAAGTCCAGCCTCCTCCATGCAGATACAATATTACAGGAAGGCGTTGGTCTTGACTTCCCTTGGGCTCATAAAGACACATGTTTGGGGTGATCATCTTTGTTTCCACATGGTCAGAATACTTGGGTGGAGCATTCCGGGAATTGCGGACAGCCGTCAACTCTTTATTATCTCCATCTATAGCTCTGAGTATAGCCAATGTCTGTTTGTGTTGTAGGTCTGGCGGCATGTTGCGAAGGAAATCATCCGCCTGGATGCGCATCAAACATTGTTCTGCAATCTCTGCCACCTCTTTCTCCTCTTTTGACTTTTGCAAGAAGATGGCAATTGATAAGTGAGAACCGTCGGGCAAAAGAACGATTCCAACATCGTTTCTATCTTGTCTTCCGTCAGAAGAAGGAAAGCCAGAACCTGTCTTGTGAATCAGTTTGCCGTCTTTGGGCAAGACTGCTGCTATGCGTTGCTTATCAGTATTACAACCTGCCATTGTATCCCAGATAAAGGAGATATTCTTGTTGTCATTCCTATGAAGATAGAACCACTCCAATAGCCTTGCCATTTCTTTCGGAGTGGCTGAATTTTCTGTGGCTCTATGAGGATCTTTTTTCATCTCCTTCTCCGTCAGTTGCACATGGATGTCTTTGAGTCCAAGCGTATGGATATATTTCTCTACTGCATCCGGCTGTCCGCATGATGCAAACAAAAGGTCGCACGCATTATTGTCGCTCTGTTTCAATGACCATTCTATTAACTCTGCAAATGTGAAATAACGCATACCTTCAAATATTGAAAGCATAGGCGACCATGTCTCAGCGTCCAGACTATCCTTGTGTACAAGAACAGAGTCGCTCAGTGTCAGTCCTTTCTTGTGCAAGTAGTCTGCTACGTATAAAGCCTGTGGAAATTTCATGACGCTATGCATGGCAAAAGCACTATCCTCCTGATGACCGCAATATAAATCCCCATTCATAATGCTTGCTCCATATGAAAAATATGAGGATTGACCTTTCGCCTCTGTAGTCTGGATATAAGCTAAGAAAAAGGTGAGAAGCAGAAAGTGTTGCCAGATGAATGAAATGATCTTATCTTTCATTTTTGTACTGTCATATTTATTCAAAAGCAATTATGGCGCATGTTCCGCGCTCGCATTTCAGTTCGATGTAATATTTGTTTCCATCCACATAAACAAGGGGAGTGAGTCTTTCGCCCTGACGTGCTGCCACTTTAGTTTCCTTTACTTACGCAATGCCAAGCAGTTCTATCTCAAAGATGAGTGTTGAGCCTCCGGGAATGCCTGGCTGTGAGAACTTGCCATAACCCATGTCGGCAGGGATATATACCTCCCATTTGTCGCCCACACACATTTGCTGCATAGCGATAATCCAACCTTCAATGAGGTCGCAGAGACGGATTGCCAATGGGGCTCCGCCACGGCTGCTGTCAAACTGCTTACCGTCAATGGTACGACCTGTGTAATGTGCAGTAACTATGCTTCGGGGCGTAGGATGCTTCCCGTCAGCCTTGCCCTCTGCCAATACCTTATAATATATTCCCTTGGGGAGCGATTTCACTCCCTCTTCCTGTGCTTTAGCTGTAAGCCAATTTTTATTAGTTTGTGCGTATTCTCTTTTATTCATGCTCATACTCTATTATTTGTATGCAGATAAACCCCAAAGGCAATCTGTAGGATGATTATTAGGGGTATGCCATACTTAAATTTTTTATGCATCGTCTTGTGATGCCAAAGTTGCATACCAGCCCATGCTCCGATACTGCCACCTATGGCAGCCATCGTCAGCAGTGTAGCCTCTGATATGCGCCATTGTCCTTTTTTCGCCTTGTACTTGTCGATGCCGTACAAAAGGATTGTGACAATGTTGATAGCAAATAGATAACCAAGAATTGTGTTCGTCATCTCAATGCCCTTTCCGCTTCCATGGTTTATACACTGATATAATGGTCACAAAGGTCAGCAGCACAATCTGTAGCAGACCGGCATAAGCGTTTGCCGACACGTTATGCCAATACTGTGCTGCATCACCGTTGCCCTCCATGATAGCCTTTCCTATCAGCACATTCTCCTTTACCAATGGTTCCATATAAAATCATCCTTCACTTCTACAAGGTGTCGCAGCAGATTCATGGAGACGAACCCAAAAGGCTTCCTCCCCATACAGGGCCTGATATACTACCATACGTTCCTGGGTCTCGCTGTCGTATGCGGAATGGATATACTTGTACATTCCTCCCTTGAAATGACGGAAAAATCTTTCTTCTTTAACAGAATACTCCATGAGCATCTTCTGAGCCAACGGGGCATACCAAGTTTTGACCTCCTGCTCTGTGGGCGTGTGTCCGCCAGGAAAGTGATAGCTGTTGTTGTAGTGCTGCAAGAACAACGGCTCAAAATGAGCCAGAGTATCTTGTTCACCAAAGAGTCCCCAAACCCGATCCTTGTAATAAGGATTACAACAGTCAAACTGTGTAGCTTCGAGTTGCTCAAACTCATGGATGAGTGATTCGTCGATGACAATTTTCTGGTTGCCATCCGTGCGTGGAGCCTTGTACTCATGTTCGCCAATGCGTTCTCTCAGGAAGTCCGTCATCTTGAAATGAGGATTGCCGAGCAAGGCAGGAATACCTGCGACTGGGGAGAGCATCTGTGCAAGGAAAGCCCCGCAACTGTTGCCTATGAGCAGGCCTGGCTTCTCCTTGTCGATAAGCATGCGTATGTATTTCAATGCTTCCTTGGGATGAAGAGGCAGGTCGGGTGTCAGCACAATGGCTTGCCCATCAAAGGCTTCCTTCAGTGCCTTAGCCATCGGACAGCTGCCAGTAGCAAAGAAACCATGTAGGAACAGTATCTTATTCATGCTATTTATTCATTGTCTTGTGATTTCCAATACGTCGGACGGCCTTGTTTCTGGAAACAGCTTGTTTCCTGAATCAATCTGGTCATGGATGCTGACAATACGGATGCATCCGTAGTTGTTCATCCATTGTCGGTCTTCCTCCTGTCTGTCATACTGGGGAATAGCCATAATATAGCCAATTTTTACCATTGTGAAGGATATTTGTCTGATATCATAACAGTTAGACGAGTAAAACTCATGGTTATCCGTTTGCAGATTGAGAGTGGGTGCTACTCGACTTTCTATTTTGCGTACAAAGTTGCTAATTATATTCAGATTTCAAATCATACTGAGGCAATATAATTAACAATTCTTGATTATTTAACCCTGTTTAATGCTTTTAGTATTGAGTAAACTAACATACTTTTACTAAATTGAGTTGGAAAGCGAATTTCATTGCTGATTGTTGCTCAAAACGTTGCCCATCGTTTCAGAAAACATTGCCCATAGTTTTCTCAAACATTGCCCATGGTTTTCTCAGGCGTTGCCCATCATTTTTCAAAACAACGAGCAATGAAAAGGGTATAAAAAAACTTCCCTCCGATTGCTCAGAAGGAAGTCCTTTCTTGAATATAATGATTCAATTTATTTTGCGAAGTAGTCTTTTACAGCCTCGTTAGGGATCATCTCCTCCTGGAAGATGTATGCGCCTGTTTTCGGAGACTTAACCATCTTGATCACCTTTGAATAAGTACGACCATCACCTTTCTTAAATGTTGCGACTGCTTTTTTTGCCATTGTTTAAATCTCCTATTACTTAATTTCTTTGTGTAACGTCATCTTCTTCAAAATCGGGTTGTATTTCATCAACTCCAAACGCTGGGTAGTATTCTTTCTATTCTTTGTGGTGATATAGCGAGACATACCCGGCATACCGCTTGCCTTATGCTCTGTGCACTCAAGGATTACCTGTACTCTATTACCTTTTGCTTTCTTTGCCATTTTCTAAATCCTCCACAAATTATGCATTCAAATAACCCTTCTCAGCGGCCATCTTGATGGCAGCATCCAAGCCTAACTTATTAATTGTACGCAAGCCAGCAGCAGAAATATTGAGGCTTACCCAGCAATCCTGCTCTACCCAGTAGAACTTCTTTGTAAACAGGTTGACATTGAACTTACGTTTCGTTCTTCTCTTTGAGTGAGAAACGTTGTTTCCAACCATTGCTCTTTTTCCAGTAATTTGACAAATCTTAGACATCTCTTCTAATCTTTTTTTACTTTAAAATTATTACGAAATTTAAGTCAACTCCTGCTATGTGTCTTCCCTTTCTGAACCAGCATCACGAACAAAAACGAAGATTCTAATAGAGTCTCATCTTTACAGCGTGCAAAGGTAGTAATTATTTTTATACACAAGTGTTTTTGCCGCTTTTTTTCGATCTTTCTTCACCGTCACACCCTTTTTTCCCGACGAAATATGCCTACAAAGCACCTTTCGTACTGGGCAACTCATAGCGATAGATGTCTCTTCGGATCGCCATCTTGATCGAGCGCGCCAACGCCTTGAAGATACCTTCGATCTTATGGTGCTCATTCATCCCCTCTGCATGGATATTCAGGTTCATCCGGGCAGCATCGCTCAGACTCTTAAAAAAATGCAAAAACATCTCCGTAGGCATATCGCCTACCTTCTCCCGTTTAAACTCCGCTTCCCATACCAACCAGGGGCGCCCACCAAAATCCAACGCTACCCGACAGAGACAATCATCCATCGGCAGACAATAGCCATAGCGTTCGATACCACGCTTATCGCCCAACGCCTTACCTAAAGCTTCACCCAGAGCCAACGCCGTATCTTCGATGGTATGGTGCTCATCCACCTCCAAGTCACCCTTCACTGCAATCCGCAGGTCTGTGCCCGAATGCTTACCGATCTGCTCCAGCATGTGATCGAAGAAACCCAAGCCAGTGTGAATATCGGTCTTACCCGTACCATCCAGGTTCCAATCCACTAAGATGTCTGTCTCCTTGGTCGTTCGGCGCACCACCGCCCGTCGCTCTCCGGCAAACAGGAACTCACTGATACGATCCCAATCATCGGAAATAAACACGGGTTGCAAGGGAACAGCATAGGCAGCCAACGCTTGCTCCGCTTCCTCGTTTTGCGGATGCAGCCAAATACCCTTCGCCCCTAAGTTGTATGCCAACTCCATGTCGGTCAGTCGATCGCCAATCACATAGCTGTTAGCCAAGTCGTACTCACCTGTCAAATAACACCCTAACATGCCTAATCGGGGCTTCCGGTTAGGCGATTGCTCCTCGGGCAAGGAGGGATCGATCAAGATGTCATCAAAGGTAATCCCCTCTCCCGCCAAGGTCTTCAACATCAAATTATGCGCCGGCCAAAAGGTCTCCTCCGGAAATGAGGCCGTACCCAACCCATCTTGGTTGGAGACCATCACAAACTCAAAATCGAGCTGCTTGCGGATGAAGTAAAGCGCACGCATCACTTTAGGGACAAACGCTAACTTCTCCAAGCTGTCTAACTGGTAATCTACGGGAGGCTCCTCTACCAAGGTGCCATCCCGATCAATGAAAAGGGCTCGCTTCCCCGCCTTCATGCTTGTATCTCCTCTCTTAACGCATCCAACAATAAATCATTCTCAGCCGCCAATCCGATAGTGATACGCAGGCATCCCGCACATTGCTGCACGCGGGTACGGTTACGCACGATGATACCTCGAGCCACTAATGCCTTATAAAGTCGATCCGCATCGCCCACACGAACCAACAAGAAATTCGCATCCGAAGGGAACACCTCAAAACCAAAAGGCGCCTCGCTCAAACACTTGGCCAAACGTTCCCGCTCCGCTAAGATTGCTTTGACCTCCTGACGCATCTCCTCCTCATTCTCCATCAACTCCAGAGCCTTGTTTTGCACCAACAAGCTGACATTATAGGGATATTTGATCTTATTCAGCACCTCGATGATCGCAGGAGCGGCAAAAGCCATACCTAAACGAAACGCCGCAGCACCCCATGCCTTCGAGAAGGTCTGGAAAACAATCAAATTCGGGAATTGGCTCAACTCCGTCAAGAAACTGGGTGAAGCAGAGAAGTCGATGTAGGCCTCATCCACCACGACCAACCCCTCAAAGCTACGCAGCAGTCGATAGATCGCCTCCCGATTCAAGCTATTGCCGCTGGGGTTGTTAGGAGAGCAGAGATAGATCACCTTGGTATGCGCATCCGTAGCCGCCAACAAGGCATCAGCATCCAAGTCAAAATGCGCATCCAACGCCACCTTGCGACACTCCACGTTATTGGTTTCCGCCGCCACCTCATACATGCCGTACGAAGGAGCAATTGTCACTATATTATCGGCTTTCGGCTCACAGAAGGCCCTCATCACCAAATCTATCGCCTCATCGCTGCCATTTCCCAAGAAGATAGAGGCTTGATCCACCCCCTTCAATTGGGCGATACGCGCCTTCACCTGTCGCTGCAAGGGATCAGGATAGCGGTTGATCGGTTCATTCCACGGATTCTCATTCGCATCCAAAAAGACAGAGGCATTCCCCTGAAACTCATTACGCGCCGATGAATACGGCTGCATACGCCAGACATTGGGTCTGACCAACTCTTCTAAACTTTTCATAAGGCATTCAATCGTACGGTTACTGCATTTCGATGTGCTTCCAAACGCTCTCCTTCCGCCATCGTGCGAATGGTCTCGCCCAACGAACGGATTCCCTCGGAGGTAATCTCCTGAAAGGTAATTTTCTTGATGAAACTATCTAAGTTCACCCCGCTATAGGCTTTCGCATAGCCATTGGTAGGCAAGGTGTGGTTCGTACCTGAGGCATAATCGCCGGCACTCTCCGGGGTATAAGGCCCCATAAAGACACTACCCGCATTCTCCACTTGTGCTGCGATAGCCGCATAATCGGCGCTCTGTAAGATCAGATGCTCCGGCGCATAAAGATTCGTGAAATCAACCACCTCTTGTTGATCACGCAATAAAACAATCCGGCTATGTGCCAACGCCTTCTCCGTGATCTCCCGGCGAGGCAAACGAGCCAACTGCCGTTCGATCGCCTCCTTCACCGGCTCAATCAAAGCCTCATCGGTAGTGACCAATAGGGCTTGGCTATCCACTCCATGCTCAGCTTGCGACAAGAAGTCGGCTGCGATAAAGTCCGGATTAGCGGTTTGATCAGCCACGACCTCCACCTCAGAAGGGCCTGCCGGCATATCAATCGCCACCTCTTTCAAACTCACCCACTGCTTGGCCGCCGTTACATACTGGTTACCAGGTCCAAAAATCTTATAAACCTTCGGTACAGACTCCGTGCCATAGGCCATCGCCGCAATCGCCTGGATACCTCCTGCCTTGAACAGCTTGTGCACACCGGCCACCTGTGCCGCATATAACACAGCCGGATGTACCTTACCCGTTGTCTTATCCGGTGGGGTACACAGCACAATCTCCCGACAGCCAGCGATACGTGCGGGCACCGCCAACATCAATACGGTAGAGAATAGCGGAGCCGTTCCTCCAGGAATATACAAACCCACCTTCTCTATCGGCATCGCCTTCTGCCAGCAACGTACACCCGGTGTCGTCTCCACCTCCACGCCTTGGAAACGTTGTGCCGCATGGAAACGCTCAATATTGGCTTTCGCACGCTGAATAGCCGCTTTCAACTCCTCAGGCACTGCTTGCTCTGCCTCCGCCATCTCTGCAGGAGAGACCTGCAGATCCTGTAAGACCACTTTATCAAATTGCTCCTCATACGCTTTCACGGCAGCGTCACCCTCTTGACGCACCCGTTCCAACACCGTACGTACCGTGTCAAAAAGCGTAGTGACATCCAATGCCGGCCGCTTCACCAACGCCGTCCACGCTGAGCGGGAAGGATATCTAACTATCTCCATACCTTTCTACTCTTAATGTGTATCATTACAAGATCATCTTCTCAATGGGTAAGACTAAGATGCCTTCGGCACCCAACGCCTTCAGCTTACCGATAATCTCCCAGAAATGACTCTCTGCGATTACAGATTGAATAGAGACCCAATCGCCGTTGGCCAACGGGGTCACCGTCGGGCTCTTCATACCGGGCAACAACTCGATAATCTCCGGCAAACGCTCCTTCGGGGCATTCAGCAGCACATATTTCTTACCCTCTGCCTCCTGAATAGCGGCAAAACGAAACAGCAACTCATCCAAGATGGCCTGTTTCTCCGCAGAAAGTCCCGGATGCGCAATCAGCAAAGCCTCACAAGGGAGTACGACCTCCACCTCTTTCAGCTGGTTGCTGACCAACGTACTACCGGAGCTAACAATATCAAAAATCGCATCCGCCAAGCCGATGCCCGGAGCAATCTCCACAGAGCCACTGATCACGTGGATATCCGCTTTTACCCCCTGCTCGTTGAGATAACGGTTCAAGATGCCAGGGTAAGAGGTAGCGATCGTCTTACCCTCAAACCACTGAACCCCATTATACTCCTCCTCTTTCGGAATGGCCAACGAGAGACGGCATCTACTGAAACCCAACCGCTTCACCAAGCGGGCCTTCTCCCCCTTCTCAACATACTCATTCTCTCCGACAATACCCACATCGGCCACTCCATTGGCCACAGACTCCGGAATATCATCGTCACGCAAGAATAACACCTCAACCGGAAACCCCTTGGCTGCTAACAGCAAGATGCGTTTTCCTTTATTCAATCGGATGCCAGCCTCTTCGAGCAGCATCATGGTCTCGTCATACAGACGTCCTTTGGATTGTACCGCAATTCTCAACATACCTTCTATTATTAGATCTTTCTTACTCTTCTTTCTATTTTCTCCTACCTATATTATAATTAGGTACAAACGTATGATCGAAATGGTCCTAAACGAAAAAAGGCTCACCGTCATTCGGCAAGCCCTTTCCTATTTTTCACGAAGCATATACATACTCATCAGCCCGCCGAACTATTGCCCGTCGCAATGATGATGCAAATGTAATGTCGCTGTTGTTATCATTTCGTTTTCCAATTACGCCGCAAAATTACAATAATTCTTGAAACGGCCAATTAAAAAAGAAAAATATCACTCCATTCTAACTTATCCTCCCACTACAGCAGTTATGCCATACGCTTGAAACTGGGCCATACAACGGGCAAGTGTCTCCGCTGAGGGAACAGCCATCGACAAATGGTTAGGATTATAAATGGATCCTCGCTTCTCATGCTTTCCTTTTCCAATGTCATGATAGGGCAACAGATTGACCACTTTCCGTTCCCACGGGAGAGCAGCTAAAAAGGCTGCTGAACGGGCGATGTTCTCCTCATCCGCATTGACACCCTCAATCAAGGGAATACGAATCCAGAAGGCCATACCTGCTTCCGCAATCATGCGCAAGTTAGCCAGAATCGGTTCATTAGGTACACCGGTATAGACTTGATGCTTGGCGGAATCCATGTGCTTCAGATCCACCAAAAAGAGCTCACAACGAGACATGATACGCCTAACGACTGCCTCCGAAGCGAAGAGGGTCGTATCAACCGCCCGATGAATGCCCAATGCTCCACAACGATCCAGCATCTCCGCTAAATCATCCGGATGCATCAGTGGCTCACCCCCACAGAAAGTTACACCCCCACCCGACTCATCCATGAAGAGCATCTCTTTCTCGATCTCCCGCATAGCCTCATCGAAGGTATAGTCTTTCCCTGAAATCTCCATCGCCATCGCCGGACAGACAGCCGCACAACGTCCGCAAACCACGCAACGAGCCTTATCGGTCACGATTCCCTGCTCTTCTGTCCAACGCAAGGCTTGATGCGGACAGGCCTGTACACAAGCCTGACAGCCCATACACTTCTTGCGGGTGTAAAGTTTCTCCGACTGCGGGGAACCACCCTCCGGATTATGACACCACACACAAGAGAGCGGGCATCCTTTCATAAACAACGTAATCCGGATGCCCGGCCCATCATTGATCGCATAGCGTTTGATATCAAACAGCCGCATACTTTAGAAACACTCCTGCTCAGTACGAGCGATCACGTCTGCCTGCAAGTCAGCATTCATGTCATTGAAATAGTCACTGTAACCAGCTACACGCACCAACAGGTCACGATACTCCTCCGGACAACGTTGCGCCGCATGCAAGGTTTCCGTATCCACCATGTTGAATTGGATGTGGTGACCTCCTAACGCAAAATAACTACGAATCAACGAAGCCAGCTTTGCGATGTCCTCATCCCGCTTTAACAAGCTCGGCATAAAACGCTGATTGAGCAACGTACCGCCACTCTTTGTTTGATCCAACTTACCCAACGACTTGATTACCGCAGAGGGTCCGTGGGTATCTGCGCCATGCGACGGAGAGGTACCATCCGAGATGGCTCTACCGGCCAAACGTCCGTTGGGTGTAGCGCCCATAATCTTTCCGAAATAGACGTGACAAGTGGTGGAAAGCATATTCAAGTGGAAACACTCTCCCTTGGTGTTTGGCTTGCCTTCGATCGCCTCATACAGATCATCGAACACCTTTACTGCGATCTCATCCGCATAATCATCGTCATTACCAAAGAACGGTGTACGGTTAAGAATCAATTGGCGCATCGGCTCATGACCGACAAAATTATCCTTCATAGCCTTCAGCAGGGCATCCATCGTAAAATGTTTCTCCTCGAATACATGCTTACGCAACACCGAGAGACTATCGGTGATCGTACCTAAGCCTGTACATTGAATATAAGTAGTGTTGTATCGTGGTCCGCAGTTATAATAGTCTTTTCCTTTTGCAATGCAATCATCAATAAATAGGGAGAGGAAGGTAGCCGGAGCATACTTCGCAAACATCCGGTCAATATAGTTGCTGACACGCACCTTCATATCCACAAAATAGTGTATCTGCTTCAAGAAGGCGGCATACAGCTCCTCATAGTTTTGGAACAGACGGGGATCACCCGTATGCAAACCAACCTGTCTTCCGGAAACAGGATCCAAGCCATCGTGCAATGTGACCTCTAACACCTTCGGCACATTCAAATAACCGGTCAAGACATAGGCCTCTTTACCAAACGCACCCACCTCAATACAGCCACTACAACCACCCTCACGGGCATCGCGCAAAGACTTTCCTTGACGCATCAGCTCCTCTACATAGACATCCGGATTGAACACCGAGGGATAGCCATGTCCTTGCCGAATCACCTTACAGCCAGCTCGCAAGAAGCGTTCTGGTGTACGTACGCTAACATGAATCGCACTACCTGGTTGCAACAGGTGCAACTCCTCGATCGTCTCCAACATAATGTAAGAAACCTCACTCACACCATCGCTTCCGTCAGCCTTGATACCTCCGATATTTAGGTTTGTAAAGTCGTTGTAAGTGCCACTCTCCTTCGCCGTGATACCCACCTTTGGAGGTGCGGTATGGTTGTTCACCTTGATAAAGAAGCAAGACATCAACTCTTTCGCCTCGTCACGAGTCAAAGTCCCCGCCGCAATTTCCCGCTCATAGAAGGGAGCTAAGTGCTGATCGAAATGGCCAGGATTCATCGCATCCCATCCATTCAGCTCAGTAATAGTACCTAAATGAATGAACCAATACATCTGGATCGCCTCCCAATAGGTACGTGGCGCATGAGCCGGCACCCAACGGCACACCTCAGCGATCTTCAACAGCTCCGCCTTTCGCTTGGGATCAGTCTCAGTCAGCGACATCTCATCCGCTAAATCAGCATGGCGCTCAGCAAACAGGATGGCGGCATCACAAGAGATAGACATTGCCTTCAGCTCCTCCTGTTTATCAGTAGCCTCCGGATCATTCATGAAGTCCAATGAAGACAACTCTTTGGCGATACGCTCTTTCAAATCAAGCAAGCCATATTGATAAATCTTGCCATCCAAAGCAGTATGCCCCGGCGCACGTTGTTCCATGAACTCGGTGAACATGCCTAACTCATAGGCCTCTTTCCAATCTTGCGGCACATGGTTAAAGATACGCTCCCGCTGAGTACGTCCCTGCCAATAGGGAATCACCTCACGTGCATAGGTTTCAATATCTTCCTCGCTAATCGTGTAACGTTGTAACTCGCGCGTATTCAATACGTGTAAATCCTCAACACTATGGCAAGTCAGTTCCGGGAAGGTAGGAACAGCCTTAGGTTTAGGGCCACGCTCACCCACGATTAACTCATCCGCTCCGATATAAATAGTCTTTTGCTTGCAAATCTCCAAGAAATTGAGTGCACGCAACACCGGGATTGGATATTTTCCCTCATTCTCCTGATAAAAACGAGTCTCGATCAGCGCACGCTCGATCGAAAGAGAGGGTTCCGCCTCAAACGACTGTTGACGAAGCCGTTTAATACGGGCATTCATACCATAATTGTTCGCCGCATGAGAGGGGGCGAAATCCGTCGCATATCGCAAAACGGAAAGTTTATTTTCTGATTGCATAATCATGTATTTAAAAGATGAAAACTATGTGTTGATAAGCCGAACACCTACGTACAGGCATTCGGAGTCTGGTCAGATGTCACTAACGACATACCGACCTGGCATACAATATCAAACAACTGAATAGTTTGCGATAACTTTTCAAATACATATCTCTACGCTTACCCTGGAAAAAGGAGAGGCAATGGATCGTTCATACCCCTCCCTCTTGCCTATCCCAGCTATCTTTATTTAATCAATTTATCTTTTAACTTCGCCAACATGTCACGGGTCATCGCATCCAAATCATATTCTGGCTTCCATCCCCACTCCTCACGGGCACACGTATCGTCCAAAGAGTTCGGCCAAGATTCAGCAATAGCTTGACGCAGTGGATCCACCTTGTATTCCATACGGAAACCAGGTACATATTTCTGGATCTTATGACAGATGATCTCCGGATCAAAGCTCATGGAAGCGATATTGAAAGAGTTACGATGGATGAACTTGGAAGAATCAGCCTCCATAATCTCGATCGCTGCACGCAAGCCATCCGGCATATACATCATATCCATGAAAGTACCTGCCGCAATCGGACACTCGAATGTCTCCCCTTTCACCGCTGAATAGTAAATATCCACCGCATAATCAGTCGTACCACCTCCCGGAGGCGTTACATAAGAGATCAAACCGGGGAAGCGAACCGAACGAGTATCCACACCAAAACGGATAAAATAATAATCGCTCAGCAACTCGCCAGACACTTTAGTCACACCATACATGGTACGAGGATTGCGAATCGTATCCTGCGGTGTCTTATCTTTCGGAGTGTTATTGCCAAATACACCTATCGAACTGGGCGTAAACACCGCACAGTGCATCTCTCTGGCCACCTCCAACACATTGAACAGACCACCCATGCCGATTTTCCAAGCTAATTGGGGTTTTGTCTCCGCCACGGCAGAAAGTAAAGCAGCTAAATTATAGATCGTATCGATCTTATACTTCGAGACAGTTTCCGCAATCTGCTGCTCGTTGGTAATGTCCACCAAAGCCGCCGGTCCAGACTCTAACAATTCACCTTTAGGTTCTGCTCCCGAAAT
This sequence comes from Parabacteroides distasonis, assembly GCA_021531385.1. Classification (GTDB taxonomy): domain Bacteria; phylum Bacteroidota; class Bacteroidia; order Bacteroidales; family Tannerellaceae; genus Parabacteroides; species Parabacteroides distasonis_C. The sequence continues at coordinate 97,070 of JAFBIR010000006.1, forward strand.
ATAGCCAGCCACTATATTACCACTATAAATACTTCTCAATTTCATGGTTAACTCCGAACCGATCTGTCCGGTAGAACCGATCACTAATACATTCTTCATCGCATTAAATGAGATTTAAGTAGTTCTCGCTGACAAAGGTAAACTTTACTTTCGAATTTATTGCCCATTCGCTCAAAAATTTCAAAAAAAAGAACGACCTTTGTGTGTCGCTTTGCTACTTTCGCAAGCGATCAATCGAAATAAACCAAATAAAACAGAGTATCTATGTACGGTAAACTGAAGAATTTCTTGACAAATGAGCTGGAGTCCATCAAAGCGGCTGGCTTGTACAAAAACGAGCGTATCATCACAACGCCTCAGCGTGCTGACATCAAAGTAAACGCCGGTGCGGATGTACTCAACTTCTGCGCAAACAACTATTTGGGTCTATCTGATAATTCTCGCCTGATCCAGGCAGCGAAAGAGGCTATGGACACCCACGGCTATGGCATGTCGTCTGTTCGTTTCATCTGCGGCACACAAGACCTGCACAAGCAATTGGAGGCAGCTATCTCCGACTATTTCCATACGGAGGACACGATTCTCTACGCCGCCTGCTTTGATGCCAATGGCGGTCTTTTTGAGCCATTGTTCGGTGAAGAGGACGCAATCATCTCCGATGCGCTGAACCATGCCTCTATCATCGACGGTGTACGCCTTTGCAAGGCGAAACGATATCGCTATGCCAATGCGGATATGGCCGACTTGGAGCGTTGCCTGCAAGAAGCGCAAGCACAACGCCACCGCATCATCGCTACAGACGGTGTCTTCTCAATGGATGGCAACGTAGCACCGATGGATAAGATCTGTGAGTTAGCTGAGAAATATGATGCCTTAGTTATGGTGGATGAGTCTCACTCCGCCGGTGTTGTGGGCCCGACAGGACATGGTGTAGCTGAGCAATTCGGTGTCTATGGAAGAGTAGATGTCTTTACGGGTACATTAGGTAAATCATTTGGTGGTGCCATGGGTGGTTTTACTACCGGTCGGAAAGAGATTATCGACATGTTGCGTCAGCGTTCACGTCCTTATCTATTCTCTAATTCTGTCGCTCCCGCTATCGTAGGTGCCAGCTTAGAGATGTTCAAGATGTTGAAAGAAAGCAACACCCTGCACACCAAACTGATGCAGAATGTCACTTACTTCCGTGAGAAAATGTTAGCAGCCGGTTTTGACATCAAACCAACGCAATCTGCTATTTGCGCTGTGATGTTGTATGACGCTAAGCTCTCACAAGACTTCGCCGCTAAAATGCAAGAAGAGGGTATCTACGTGACTGGCTTCTACTATCCAGTAGTTCCGAAGGGACAGGCGCGTATCCGCGTGCAACTCTCAGCCGGTCATGAGACCGCTCACCTCGACAAAGCGATTGCCGCTTTCATCAAGGTAGGTAAAGAATTGGGCGTTATTAAGTAATAAGTACCAAATCACTTATGATTTATGATTTATAATTTTAGGGTTTATAGCAGTCATCTGTACAGTATAATCATAAATCATAGAATTATAAATCATAAATCGTATGTCTTTTCTTGACAAACTGAAAATCAACCATCACCCTCATTCGGGTGCATTGGATCTGCTGAAATACATTGGTCCGGGTCTATTGGTGACCGTAGGGTTTATCGATCCCGGAAACTGGGCTACAAATTTAGCGGCAGGATCTACCTTTGGTTACGCCTTACTTTGGGTAGTTACCTTCTCCTCGATCATGCTAATCATTATTCAACACAACGTAGCTCACTTGGGAATCGTCACGGGATTGTGTCTTTCAGAAGCCACAAACCGCTATCTACCCGCCTCTATCAGTCGCCCCATTATCGCCTCCGCCATGTTAGCGAGTATCTCTACCTCTTTGGCCGAGATCTTAGGTGGCGCGATTGCCTTGCGGATGCTCTTTGGCCTCCCCATTAAGGTGGGAGCTGTCATTGTTACAGTTGTCTGTACGGGTATGTTGCTGAGCAACACCTATAGTAAAATCGAACGATGGATCATTACTTTTGTTTCCATCATTGGTCTCTCTTTTCTCTATGAATTATTCTTAGTGGATGTCGATTGGGGACAAGCCGTCACAGGTTGGATCAAACCTTCTTTCCCCGATAATTCGCTTTTGATTATCATGAGCGTACTGGGTGCTGTAGTTATGCCCCATAATCTGTTTCTCCATTCCGAGGTGATTCAAAGCCGAGAGTGGAATTTAGAGGAACCAGCAGTCATCAAGAAGCAATTAAAGTATGAGTTCTATGACACACTTCTCTCTATGGGAATCGGTTGGGCCATCAATTCCGCCATGATCATTTTAGCAGCTGCCACTTTTTTCCAAGCAGGACAACCTGTGGAGGAGCTGGATCAGGCACAGCAGTTATTAGTACCATTAGTAGGGAATCATGCCGGAATCATCTTTGCGGCAGCTTTGCTCTTGGCAGGTATCTCTTCTACCATCACTTCTGGCATCGCTGGAGCCTCTATTTTCGCTGGTTTCTTCGGGGAAGCTTATAACCAAGGAGACCTTCACTCTAAGGTGGGAATGCTACTCTCTTTCTTACCCGCATTAGCACTCATCTTCTTGATTAGTGATCCCTTTGAAGGACTAATTATTTCACAGATGTTGTTAAGCGTACAGCTTCCGATTACCGTATTCACCCAAGTCTATCTGACATCCAGCAAACGTGTCATGGGAACTTATGTCAATAGTCGATCCACCACGGCCTTGCTTGTCAGTTTAGCCACCTTAGTGACTCTCCTAAATATAGCGCTCCTTATCAGTCTCATTTGAAAAGAAATTTTTACCTTTGCGTCAAATTGTGACATAGAGATTGACTAAAACTATATATACATATATAATATGACAAGCGAAATCAATATCAACGAAGAAGAAGGCAAAAAAAGCTTGAACTTTATCGAAGCCGCTGTAGAGAAAGACTTGGCTGCAGGTAAAAATGGAGGACGTGTACAAACTCGTTTTCCACCTGAGCCTAATGGCTACTTACACATCGGTCATGCAAAAGCAATTTGTCTTGACTTCGGTATCGCAGAGAGACACGGAGGCGTTTGTAACTTGCGTTTCGACGATACCAACCCGACGAAAGAGGATGAGGAATATGTAGAAGCTATCAAAGAGGACATTCAATGGTTAGGCTATCATTGGGGGAATGTCTATTACGCTTCTGACTACTTCCAACAACTGTGGGATTTCGCTATCCGTTTGATTCAAGAGGGAAAAGCCTATATAGATGAGCAATCCTCCGAACAAATCGCTCAGCAGAAGGGTACTCCCACACAACCTGGCGTGGAGAGTCCCTACCGCAACCGTCCGATTGAAGAGAGCTTAGCGCTCTTCAAGAAAATGAACACAGGCGAGATAGAGGAGGGTGCGATGGTGTTGCGTGCAAAGATCGACATGGCGAATCCGAACATGCATTTCCGTGACCCGATCATCTATCGTGTGGTGAAACACCCACATCATCGTACGGGTACGACGTGGAAAGCCTATCCGATGTATGACTTCGCCCATGGACAGAGTGATTTCTTCGAGGGTGTGACCCACTCATTGTGTACATTAGAGTTTGTGGTACACCGTCCGCTGTACGACCTTTTCGTGGACTGGTTGAAAGAAGGCAAAGACTTGGATGATAACCGTCCACGTCAGACAGAGTTCAACAAACTGAATTTGAGCTATACCTTGATGAGTAAGCGTAACCTACTGACCTTAGTCAAAGAGGGACTGGTCAATGGGTGGGATGATCCCCGTATGCCGACCATCTGTGGATTCCGTCGTCGAGGTTACTCTCCGGAGTCTATCCGTAAATTCATTGACAAGATTGGTTACACTACGTACGATGCCTTGAACGAGATCTCTTTGTTAGAGAGTGCCGTCAGAGAAGATTTGAACGCCCGTTCTATCCGTGTATCTGCAGTGATCAATCCAGTTAAGCTGATCATCACCAACTATCCAGAAGGACAGGTGGAGGAGTTAGAGGCAATCAATAATCCTGAGGATCTGACAGCCGGCACACATCAAATCGAGTTCAGCCGTGAGTTATGGATCGAGCGTGAGGACTTCATGGAGAACGCACCGAAGAAATATTTCCGTATGACACCGGGGCAAGAAGTGCGTCTGAAGAATGCATACATCGTGAAATGTACGGGTTGTAAGAAGAACGAACAAGGTGAGGTAGAAGAGGTTTACTGCGAATATGATGCGAACACACGTAGTGGTATGCCTGATGCCAACCGAAAGGTGAAAGGTACGTTACACTGGGTTAGCCAAGCGCATTGCCTGCAGGCAGAAGTCCGTTTATACGATCGTTTGTGGAAGGTAGAGAATCCGCGTGACGAGATGGCCGCAATCCGTGAAGCTAAGCAATGTGAGGCCCTGGAGGCGATGAAAGAGATCATCAACCCTGATTCTTTGGAGATCCGGACAAACTGTTACGTGGAGAAATTTGTGGCCACATTGCCTAAACTCTCCTATTTGCAGTTCCAACGCATTGGCTATTTCAATATTGATACCGATTCCACGCCTGACCATCTGGTTTTCAACCGTACGGTCGGACTCAAGGATACATGGAGTAAGATCAATAAATAATAAATCGTTCACACAAGGAGCATGTTGAGCGGCGAAGAACTTTATAAGCAATACAAGAAAGGTGCTAAGACAGACATATCCCCCCTATTTCTCCCTGAGGAGTGGATGTGTCTGTACACCTATTTGAGTCAACAGAACGATGAGGACGCATTCAAGGTATTAGAACATGCCATTCAAGAGCATCCTCATTACTTTCCCTTGCTGATCCAAAAGGTTAAGCTCGATTTGTTTGATGGTTTCTTCGATGAGGCATTTGCCCTTTTATCAGGGGAATTGTCTGATGCCCCAGATGGCGATGTCAAGCCGCTCTGGATCGATTACTATTTTAGCACGGGAGAAGATGATCATGCTAAACAATTGTTAGACAATCTATTCAAAGAGCAGCCAGATTATTTGGAAACAACTTTAGAATATATCATTCCTGTATTTCGAGATGCAGATGATATCGATCGTATCGATTATGCCAATTACATGCAACGAGCTGCAGAAATGTTTCCGCGAAACCATATTCTACTGGAAGAATGGCGAGATGAATTAAAAGAAGAGGCACGTATGGAAGAGGCCGTGAAAGTGTGTAACCAGTTGATTGATTTGGAACCCTACTCCTTTGATTATTGGGATGATTTAGCACGCCTATACACGGTGTTACGTCGCTATGAACAAGCCATTGACGCTTTTGATTTTGCCCTCACCATTAACGGCAGTGAATGCCAGGAGGTAACACAAGCCAAAATTCTCAAAGGGTATTGTCTTTATATGAATGGGAGCTATGAGAAAGCCGTCGAATTATACAAGGAATTTCAAGGAGACGCTTGCAATGAGGTAACAGTCAAGGCTTTCGTATCACATTGTCATGTCCATATGAAGAATTACAAAGAGGCTTATACCATGCTTCTTGAACTCATCAAACATGATGAGTTAGACTCCTATACCTTCTCTGTACACGACTTCGTGATCTGCTGTGTAGCATTAAATAAACACGAGGAAGCATATCAGACTTTAAAAGAGGCTGTCAATAAACGTCCACTTGACGCAAGATTATTGTTAATGTTCTCGTTACTGGGTATTTGGAATGAGAATAAGATTGATGAAATCAAACAAATATTAGACCGATCAATGGCATTGTTAAACCCCACAGTCAATGATCCATCTATTATTGCAAAATGCTATAAACTATTGGAGATTGGTAAATCCTATTTAGAAGCAGGCGACAAAGAGAATGCGTTGGTCTATTTTGATCTGATCCTGAGGATTCATCCTGAAATGGAAGAGTTAAAGAAACCGTTAGAAGAGATTTTTAAGGACGAGGAGAATCCTAAAATGGCTCAATCGAACCACATGCTGAGTTTGATTTCTCTAGGAGAAGCAACCGAGGAGGAATTGGCTGAATACCTCTGCCGAGAGGATTATCAGGATGCCATCGACGAGGATAACTGCAAACAAGAATTGATCAAGAAATTCTTCGACAATGACGAGAGTAACAATTAAACAAAACAAAATGACAGAAAAAAGAGGAATAAAAGCATACGGATTTTTAATGTTGAAAGGAATGGGAATGGGGGCGGCTGATGTCGTTCCTGGTGTGTCAGGAGGTACCATTGCTTTCATCGTGGGTATTTACGAGGAGTTAATCAACTCCATCAAAAGCATCAACACAGCAAATTTACGTTTACTGTTTCGGGGGCAGTTCCGCTCCTTTTGGCAAGGGATCAATGCCAACTTTCTATTATCTATTGTATTAGGTATTGGCATCAGCATCTTCTCCTTGGCCAAGATCATCACTTACCTATTGGTAAACCAACCTATTTTGGTATGGGCCTTCTTCTTCGGGTTGGTGTTGGCCTCTACTTGGTTTGTCGCCAAGGAGATCAAGCACTGGCAAGTAAAAACTGTGATCAGTTTCGTCATTGGCTCCATCTTGGCTTTCTACATCACAATTGCGACTCCTTCTGAAACCCCTACGCATCCCCTTTTCATCTTCCTTTGTGGAGCGATCGCCATCTGTGCCATGATCCTTCCCGGTATCTCTGGTAGTTTCATTTTAGTGCTTTTAGGCAAGTATTTCTACATCATGGAGGCAGTGAAGACCTTCCGGGTGTCTGTCATGCTCACGTTCGTGGCGGGTGCCCTCATCGGTATCACTACATTTTCTCGTGTGCTCTCTTTTGCGTTACGTCGTTTCCACGATGCGACCATCGCCCTGCTTTCAGGCTTCATGTTAGGCTCACTAAACAAGGTTTGGCCTTGGAAGGAGACGATCGAGACCTACACCGATAGCCATGGTGTAGTAAAGCCGTTGGTGGAGCAGAACATCGCCCCCAATGCGCAAGTGATCGAGGCAATCGCCTTGATGGTTTTAGGATTTGTCTTGGTCTATGCACTCGAAAAGTTATCCACTCGCAAAGCTGCATAAGGTGTGGATTGTTCTATTATTCAAATAGGCACAAACGTCCCCTTTTGGGATAAAATGTAACCACATTGGGTCAAAACGCATCATTTTTTGCATATCATTAGACGAAATTCAGCTCTTTAAACAGAATACAGAGGTATAAGACGCCAAAATGAAGAACATTTTAAACAGCTCGTTTGGAAAAATGACTACCTTTGAGGCCGTAGAAGAGGTGTATCTTCGATGAATTAAAAAGCTATATAGTATGTCAAATTTTAAAGGCGCTGTGGTTGTCAACACAGAACGATGCAAAGGTTGCAACCTTTGTGTAGTAGCATGTCCCACCAATGTGTTGGAACTACATCCGCGAGAAGTAAACAACAAAGGTTATCATTATGTATATATGAAACAGCCAGAGGCTTGCGTGGGATGTGCAAGCTGTGGACAAGTTTGTCCGGATGGATGTTTAACAGTTTACAGAGCTAAATTATAAAGTCGTAGTAAGTATGACAACAGATATCACATTGATGAAAGGGAACGAGGCGATCGCCCATGCCGCTATTCGTTACGGTGTGGACGGTTACTTCGGCTATCCCATTACACCACAATCGGAGATTTTGGAGACCTTGATGGCCCAAATGCCTTGGCAAACTACCGGTATGGTTGTTTTGCAGGCAGAAAGTGAATTGGCTGCAATTAATATGGTTTATGGGGGAGCCGCCACTGGTAAAAAAGTTATGACCTCCTCTTCGAGCCCAGGTGTCAGCCTGAAACAAGAAGGTATATCCTATTTGGCTGGCGCTGAATTACCTTGTTTGATCATCAACGTTATGCGAGGAGGTCCTGGTTTAGGTACCATCCAACCCAGTCAAGCCGACTATTTCCAGACTGTCAAAGGAGGTGGACATGGAGACTACCGTTTGATCGCCTTGGCACCGGCCTCTGTACAGGAGATGGCTGATTTCGTTGGATTAGGGTTTGACTTAGCTTTTAAGTATCAGAATCCTGCCATTATCTTAGCAGATGGTATCGTCGGACAGATGATGGAGAAGGTCACTTTACCCCCCTTCCAGCCGCGTCGTAGTGAGGAGGAAATCATCACGCAATGCCCTTGGGCTGCACGAGGCAGGCAAGCGAACCGTAAGCCGAATGTGGTCACCTCTTTGGAATTGGATCCTGCAAAGATGGAGGAGAACAATCTACGTTTCCAAGCGAAGTACCGACAAATCGAGGAAAATGAGGTTCGCTATGAGGAGTTCCTCTGTGCGGATGCGGAATACCTGTTAATCGCCTTTGGTTCCTCCGCCCGTATCTGCCAGAAGGCCGTGGAGAACGCACGAGAGGAAGGTATCAAAGTGGGTCTGTTGCGTCCTATTACCTTATGGCCCTTCCCTTCACACATCATTGCCAGCTATGCATATCAAGTTAAAGGAATGCTCTCCGTGGAACTGAATGCCGGCCAAATGGTGGAAGATGTGCGCTTGGCTGTCAACGGAAAGGTGAAGGTGGAGCACTTTGGCCGCTTGGGAGGTATAGTATTTACCCCGGACGAGGTCTTGAAGGCCTTGAAGGATAAATTGATTCACGCATGAAAAGAAACAGCAAAACAGACGAGATTCTCACACTTTGTTTCATGCTACTGGCCATCGCTGCTGTAGTATGCTATTTTGCGGTTAGCGACAAGAGTGTATTTATGTACTGCGGTGGAGCAGCCATCCTGTTACGAATGGTCCAATACATCCTCCGCTTTGTCAATTAAAAAAGGAATATGGAACTCGATGAGATAATTAAACCGGAGAACTTGGTCTATGAGAAGCCCAAGCTAATGAATGACAACCCTATGCACTACTGTCCCGGTTGCAGCCACGGGGTTATCCATAAACTGATTGCCGAGGTGATTGCAGACCTGGGTCTGGAAGAGAAGACCATTGGTATCTCCCCGGTAGGCTGTGCGGTTTTCGCATACAACTATTTAGATATTGATTGGGTGGAAGCCGCTCATGGACGTGCACCTGCGATAGCCTCCGCCATCAAGCGGTTGAACCCAGATAAAATGGTTTTCACCTATCAAGGAGATGGTGATTTGGCGGCCATAGGTACAGCAGAGACCATCCATGCGGCAAACCGTGGCGAGAATATCGTGATTATTTTCGTGAATAATGCGATCTATGGCATGACCGGTGGCCAAATGGCTCCAACTACCTTGGAGGGTATGCCCACTGCGACTTGCCCGTACGGACGTAATGCGGCTTTGAATGGCTATCCACTGAAGATCAGCGATCTCTTGGCGCAGTTGGAGGGTACCTGTCTGGTGACTCGTCAGAGTGTACAAACACCAGCAGCCGTACGCAAGGCCAAGCGCATGTTGATGAAAGCGTTCCAGAATGCCATGGCTGGCAAAGGGACCTCTATCGTGGAGTTCGTTTCCACCTGCTCATCAGGCTGGAAGATGTCACCCGAAAAGGCCAATAAATGGATGGAGGAAAACATGTTCCCCTTCTATCCGTTGGGCGACTTAAAGAACAAGGAATAAGCAAACTCAAGGTTAGAAAACAATGAAAAAGGAAATTATTATAGCCGGATTCGGTGGCCAAGGCGTTTTGTCGATGGGTAAGATCTTAGCGTACGCAGGTCTGTTAGAGGGGAAAGAGGTCAGCTGGATGCCCTCTTATGGACCGGAGCAAAGAGGTGGAACGGCCAATGTGACCGTTATCTTGAGCGATGAACGCATCAGTTCACCGGTGCTTAACCAATATGACATCGCAATTATCTTGAATCAACCCTCCATGGACAAGTTTGAGGACAAAATTAAACCGGGAGGTATCTTGATCTATGATGGCTATGGCATCCATACGCTGACCAACCGTACGGACATCACGATCTATCGGGTGGATGCCATGGATACCGCCACGGAAATGCAGAATGAGAAAGCCTTCAATATGCTCATTTTGGGTGGACTACTGCAAGTAGAGCCTTTGGTGCAGATCGAGAATGTGCTATTAGGGTTGAAGAAATCGCTGCCCGAAAGGCATCACCATCTGCTGCCCATGAATGAGGCTGCGATCCACAAGGGTATGGAAATCATCCAACAAGTCTAAATCCATAGCAATGCGCTCCATGAAGTATCAATATCTCTACATCTTTCTCTTTTTATGGGTTAGCGTGGGCTCCATTGGAGCGCAGGGAAGAAGTTCACGTACCTCTTCCAGTCGAGGGCGTTTCTCACTCTCCAATCTGTCTACGGCAAACCGAGAGATTCCCGACAGCCTCATACAAACCGATAGTGCAGCATTGAAAGCCAAGCGGATCACCGCATACGCACTTACCCCGCTCTTGGGGGAGCGCTATGTGGCTCCGATGGACACCAACAAGCTCAACTATGCGATCAGTACTCTGCCGGAGTCCTACTCCTTGGCAACAGGCTATTTGGCCAATGTAGGCTCACCTTTCCAGACAAAGATTTTCAGTGAGCGCAAAGAGGCACGTGATTTTATCTTCGCAGATGCTTACGATCCTTACATCACCACCCCAACCAACGCATCTTTCTACGACACGAAAGTGCCCTATACACAAGTGGCTTATACCACAGGTGGAGCCAGCCAGAACAAAATGGATCGGCTGAAAGGGGTGATGACACTTAACTTTGGCAAGCGCATCAATATCGGTGGCGAGCTTGACTATATCTATAGTCGTGGTTATTATAACTCAAACGGCAACAAGTTGCTGAGCTATCGACTTTTTGGCAGCTATCTGACTGATCGTTACGAGATGCACGCCTACCTCAGTAACTTCAACTTTGTCAACTATGAGAATGGTGGCCTGACAAACGACCGCTATATCACTGACATCGAGAACCTGCCCGAGAGCCAGCGCAAAATAGACAGTAAATCATTCCCTGTGCGCTTCACCAACACCTGGAACAGAGACCGAGGGAAAGAGTATTTCCTGACGCACCGTTACAACTTAGGCTTCACCAAGGAGTTGGAAGAAACGGATGAGGAGGGTTATGTGAAGGAAATCTTTGTGCCAGTCTCCAGCATTATTCATACGATTGACTATACTGACAACCGTCGGCGTTTCATCTCACACGATGCCAACATAGACACCTGCTATACACGGGTCTATGGGTTGGAAAGTTCGCTCAACGACCAGATGTCCACTTGGAACCTGAAGAACACCTTCGCCTTGGCGATGCGTGAAGGTTTCCAAGACTGGGTCAAATTTGGCTTGACCGCTTTCGCCACATTCGAGAAACGACGTTTCCGTTTAGCGGCCCCTGTGCCAGGCGTAGATTATGGTGATAATCCTCCGCTCAATAATTTCCCCTCCTCGTTGGATTTTTCCAACTCCGTCGTCTATGATGAGTTCACGACTTACATTGGAGGAGAACTTTCCAAACGACAAGGCAGCTTATTAACCTACAATGTCAGAGGAGAAGTAGCCATTGCCGGAAGCGATGCAGGAGAGATTCGTATCGAGGGAAATCTACAAACCAAGTTCAAGCTGTTCCGTAAGGACGCGATCATCCAAGCGAATGCCTACATCAAGAACCTAACCCCAGCCTTCTTCCAACGCCACTACCACGGACGTTATTTTTGGTGGGACAAGGATTTGAGTAAGACACAACAGATCTATGCAGGAGCAAAGATCAATTTAGAATCCACACGCACCCAGCTTTCCGGAGGCGTTGAGAGCATCCAGAACTACGTCTTTTTCGGGAAGGACGGACTGCCCTATCAAAGCAGCAAGAACATTCAAGTGGTCACCCTCCGACTCAAGCAGGATGTCAAATACAGGGCATTCGGCTGGGAAAACGAGGCAGCCTATCAACTCTCCAGCGAGAAGTCAGAATTACCCCTGCCCACCGTGAGCCTCTTCTCCAACATCTATTTGGCATTCAAGGCAGCGAAGGTTTTGACCATACAGATTGGAGGTAATCTCTATTACCACACCGACTATTACGCTCCCTATTACGAACCAGCTACACAGCAATTCCAACTTCAGGATGAGGTGAAGGTAGGTAATTTCCCATTGATCAATGCCTATGCTAACTTCCACTTGAAGCAGGCTCGCTTCTTCATTATGGCCTATAATTTAGGATCAAAGTTTGTGAAACCCAATTACTTCTCATTGGCGCACTATCCATTGGATCCCATGACCTTGCGCATGGGTATCTCTGTCACGTTCAACAACTAAGCTCCAGGTCTTATGAAAAAGCGTCATCTCCTACTCGTGTGTTACATCACCCTGCTCTTGGCTGTATTAATCACCATGATACAACTTTACACCCGTTCGCATACTCCATCTTTCACCACACGTGACTATCCAGAGATCCAGGAAGAGGGCATCTTGCGACTAATCACCGAGTATGATCAGTTAGGTTATTTTGTCTCTGGAGACACGATCCAAGGCTTCCAGTATGAGTTAAGCCAAGCCATCTCTCGTCTTTCCGGATTAGAGGTTCAGATCCAACTGGAGATGAGCCTCACCAAGAGTTACGAGGCATTGGCCTCTGGTCAATGCGATCTGATCGCGCGTAATCTCCCGATCACGGCCCAGCTCCGAGACACCTTTCTCTTTACCGATCCAATCGTGCTCAACAAGCAGGTTTTGGTTCAACAGAAACGGCCTGAGGGTGACTCCCTGTTGATTCGCAATCAGCTGGACTTGGCCCGCAAGACCCTTTACATTCCACAAGACTCCCCCGCCCTATTTCGCATTCACAACTTAGCGCACGAGATTGGCGACACGATCTTTATTGTGGAAGAGCAACGATACTCCTCCGAGCAACTGATGATCATGGTGGAGGCGGGCGAAATTGATTACGCCGTATGCGACCAGCAGATTGCCAAAGCGTTGCAAGCACACCTACCCCATGTGGATTGTCAGACCGACATCAGCTTCACCCAACTGCAATCGTGGGCTGTTCGCAAGAGCTCCCCCATCTTGCTTGATAGCCTCAACAGCTGGTTCCAACAACTCAAACAATCCGGTCTTTACAAAACAATCTATCAGAAGTATTACCCATGAGGAGGCCACACAAATCGCCTCCTGCCTACTTGCGTCATCGCCCAGACATGAATACCTTTGCAAACAGACGAAGAACAATCATTCCGTTTCCATAAAGCCAACTTACGATTTTCAACAATACAAGCCTATTTCCATTTCAAATAATCATTATAAAGCCTATTTTTGAGAGCAGAATGTAAGTTCAACAAGCTAACCACTTACTTTTCTCTAAATTTTACACCCGAATAAATATGACATAATGATATAAATTTATACATTTGCTGACCAATATGATAAAACAAATAGTTTTACACAAACAGAAGGTCAACAAATGAGGACAAAAGAAAATCATTTTAACAGCAAACAAGGATTGTACGATCCGGCCAACGAGCACGATGCTTGTGGCGTAGGTATGATCGTCAACATCCACGGCGAGAAGTCGCACGACATTGTTGAGTCTGCCTTGAGAGTGTTAGAGAACATGCGTCACCGCGGAGCGGAAGGAGCCGACAACAAGACAGGCGATGGCGCGGGTATCATGATACAGATACCCCACGAGTTCATCCTGTTGCAAGGCATTCCGGTCCCTGAGAAGGGAAAATATGGAACCGGTTTGATCTTCCTTCCCAAACAGGAGGCCCGCCAATCGGACATTCTGAGCATCATGCTGGAGGAGATCGAGAAAGAGGGGTTGACCTTGATGCACCTCCGAAAGGTGCCCACCAACAGCGCCATCCTGGGAAAGGATGCCTTGGCCACGGAGCCTGACATCAAACAGATCTTCATCACAGGTTGCAATGACCAGCAGGAGCTGGAGTTGAAACTCTACTTGATTCGCAAACGCATCGAAAAGAAGGTGTCGGAAAGCGAGATCGAGGGCAAGGAGGATTTCTATGTGGCCTCGCTCTCGACACGCAACATCGTCTATAAAGGCATGTTGGAGTCGTTGCAGCTCCGTCACTATTTCCCCGACCTGACACAGCCCTACTTCACCAGCGGCCTGGCCTTGGTGCACTCCCGTTTCAGCACCAACACCTTCCCGACCTGGAGCTTGGCGCAGCCCTTCCGCTTGCTGGCCCATAACGGAGAGATCAACACCATCCGAGGCAACCGAGGCTGGATGGAGGCCCGCGAGAGCGTGCTCGCCTCCCCCCGGATCCCGAACATGAACGAGATTCGCCCGATCATCCAGCCGGGCATGAGCGACAGCGCCTCCCTGGACAATGTGCTGGAGTTCTTCGTGGCCTCAGGCATGAGCCTGCCTCACGCCATGGCGATGCTGGTTCCGGAGAGCTTCAACGAGAAGAACCCGATCTCGGAAGACTTGAAGGCCTTCTATGAATATCACTCCATCCTGATGGAGCCGTGGGACGGTCCGGCCGCCCTGCTTTTCAGTGATGGTCGCTATGCCGGCGGTATGCTCGACAGAAATGGTTTGCGTCCAGCCCGTTACCTCATCACGAAGCACGACACGATGGTAGTCGCCTCGGAAGTCGGCGTGATGGACTTCGAACCGAACGAGATCAAGGAGAAGGGCCGCCTGCAACCGGGTAAGATTCTCTTGATCGACACAGAGCAGGGTAAGATCTACTACGATGGCGAGCTGAAAGAGCAGTTGGCCAGCGCCCAACCCTACCGCAGCTGGTTGGAGAAGAACCGTGTGGAGCTCAACGAGTTGAAATCAGGCCGTAAGGTGCCCCACAAGGTGGAGCAGTTCGACCAGCTGCTGCGCACCTTCGGCTATAGTCGTGAGGATGTGGATCGCATCCTGATCCCCATGTCAACGACCGCCGCGGAGCCCATTGGCTCCATGGGTAATGACACCCCCTTGGCCGTGCTCTCCCGTCGTCCGCAAGTGCTCTACAACTATTTCCGTCAACAATTCGCCCAAGTGACCAACCCGCCGATCGACCCCATTCGTGAGGAGCTGGTGATGAGCTTGGCAGAATATATCGGTGCCGTGGGCAACAAGATCCTGTCCCCCAGCGAGGGGCATTGCAAGATGGTGCGCTTGAACCACCCGATCTTGACCAACACCCAATTGGACATCCTCTGCAACATCCGCTACAAGGGATTCAAGAGCGTGAAACTGCCCATGCTGTTCGACATCGAGAAGGGCCACATGGGACTGAAGAGCGCCCTTGATGAGCTCTGTCGCAAAGCGGAGCAATCGGTCGATGAAGGGGTGAACTACATCATCTTGAGCGATCGCAACGTGGATGAGAAGAAAGCGGTCATCCCCTCCCTGCTGGCCGTGAGCGCGGTGCATCACCACTTGATCTCCGTGCAGAAACGTGTGCAGACCGCCTTGGTGGTGGAGACCGGTGAATTGCGTGAGGTGATGCATGCCGCTCTCCTCCTCGGTTTCGGAGCCAGCGCCGTTTGCCCCTACATGGCCTTCGCCATCCTCGATGACCTGGTGAGCAAGCAGATCATCCAGCTGGACTATGACACAGCCGAGAAGAACTATGTGAAGGCCATCTGCAAAGGCTTGAAGAAGGTGCTGAGCAAGATGGGCATCAGCACGATCCGCAGCTATCGCGGCGCGAAACTGTTTGAGGCCATCGGCTTGAGCCGAGACTTGGTGGACAGCTATTTCGGAGGCATCACCAGCAACATCGGAGGCATCCGTCTCGAGGAGATCGCCGCGGATGCGATCGCGCTCCACAGCGATGGATTCGATCATCCCGTGGATGAGATGCTGGAGCACAAGGGAATCTACTCCTTCCGCAAGGATGGGGAGAAACATGCCTGGAACCCGGAGACCATCTCGATGCTGCAACTGGCGACTCGCTTGGGCAGCTACAAGAAATTCAAGGAATATTCACAGGCCATTGATGGGAAAGCGGAGCCGATCTTCTTGCGCGACTTCCTCACCTTCAAACCGGGGAAACCGATCCCCTTGGAGGAGGTGGAGCCGGAAGAGGCCATCATGCGTCGCTTCGTGACCGGAGCGATGAGCTTCGGCTCCATCAGCAAGGAGGCTCACGAGACCATGGCCATGGCCATGAACAAGATCCATGGGCGCAGCAACACCGGTGAGGGTGGCGAGGATTCCGCGCGTTTCGCTCCTCGGGAGGATGGGCTGTCACTTCGCTCGGCCATCAAGCAGGTGGCTTCGGGTCGCTTCGGTGTCACCACTGAATATCTGGTGAACGCGGACGAGATCCAGATCAAGATCGCCCAAGGCGCCAAGCCGGGTGAGGGCGGTCAGTTGCCGGGCTACAAGGTGAACGAGATCATCGCCAAGACTCGTCACTCCATCCCGGGTATCTCGCTGATCTCTCCTCCTCCGCATCACGACATCTACTCCATCGAGGACTTGGCCCAGTTGATCTTTGACCTGAAGAATGTCAATCCGGCCGCCGAGATCAGTGTGAAGTTGGTGTCAGAGAGCGGTGTGGGCACGATCGCAGCGGGTGTAGCCAAGGCGAAAGCCGATCGCATCGTGATCTCCGGAGCCGAGGGTGGCACGGGAGCCTCTCCGATGAGCTCTATCCGCTATGCGGGTTGTCCTCCCGAGCTGGGACTCTCCGAGACCCAGCAGACCTTGGTGCTGAACGGCCTGCGTGGTCAGGTGCGTTTGCAGACCGATGGCCAGCTGAAGACCGGCCGAGACATCGTCCTGATGGCGATGCTGGGTGCGGAGGAGTTCGGTTTCGCGACCTCTGCCCTGATCGTGCTGGGTTGCGTGATGATGCGCAAATGCCACATGAACACCTGCCCGGTCGGTGTGGCGACACAGGATGAGGAGCTGCGCAAACGTTTCCGCGGCCGCCATGAATATCTGGTGAACTTCTTCACCTTCCTGGCTCGTGAGGTGCGTGAGTATCTGGCCGAGATGGGCTTCCACAAGATGGACGAGATCATCGGACGGAGCGACCTCCTGACGCGTAAGCCCTCTGACAAGATCTTGAAGCACGACCTGTTGGACTTCGGTCGCCTCACCTATTTCCCGCCACAGGCCGCGAACCAAGCGATCCATCAGACGACCCAGCAGATCCATGCGATCGACAACGTGAAGGATGTCGATATCATCCGCCATGCGAAAGCGGCCATCGAGGAGCAACACGAGGTGTCGCTGGACTACGCGATCGCCAACACGGATCGTTCCGTGGGAGCGATGCTCTCCGGAGAGATCGCGAAACGCTATGGAGACAAAGGATTGCCCGATAACACCCTCAACATCAAATTCAAGGGCTCCGCAGGTCAGAGCTTCGGCGCGTTCCTGGCCCATGGCATCCATTTCCGTTTGGAAGGCGAGGCCAACGACTATCTGGGCAAGGGCTTGAGCGGTGGCCGCATCAGTTTGATGCCCCCCGTGCGTTCCACCTTCGTGGCCGAAGAGAACACCATCGCAGGCAACACGTTGCTCTATGGAGCGACCAGCGGAGAGGTCTATATCAATGGCCGTGTCGGTGAGCGCTTCTGCGTGCGCAACTCCGGAGCGATCGCCGTCGTGGAAGGTGTGGGTGACCACTGCTGTGAGTACATGACAGGTGGCCGAGTAGTCGTATTGGGTGAGACGGGACGCAATTTCGCCGCCGGTATGAGTGGCGGTGTGGCCTACGTCTGGAACAAGAACGACGATTTTGACTACTATTGCAACATGGAGATGGTGGAGCTTTCGTTGATCGAGGACAGCACCTCTCGCAAGGAGCTGCACGAGCTGATCCGCAAGCACTATCACTACACCGGTAGCCATCTGGCCGGATTGATGCTCGACAACTGGAACAAATATGTCGATGAGTTCATCCAGGTGGTTCCGATTGAGTATAAGAAGGTGCTGCAGGAGGAGCAGATGCGCAAGCTGCAAGAGAAGATCGCCGAGATGCAGAGAGACTACTAACATTCAAAAAACAGAAACAATCATGGGAAATCCAAGAGCATTCCTTACCATACATAGACAAGAGGCGGGCTACCGCCCCATTCACGAGCGTATTGACGACTTCAGCGAGGTGGAGCAGACCTTGAACAGCAGCGATCGTCGGACGCAAGCCTCACGCTGCATGGATTGTGGCGTCCCCTTCTGCCATTGGGCCTGCCCCCTGGGCAACAAACAACCGGAATGGCAAGACATGTTATACAAAGGTCGCTACAAAGAGGCCTATCACGTGCTGGCACAAACCGATGACTTCCCGGAGTTCACCGGACGAGTGTGCCCCGCGCTCTGCGAGAAGAGTTGCGTGCTGAAACTGAGCTGCGACGAGCCTGTCACGATCCGTGAGAACGAGGCCGCCATCGTGGAAGCAGCCTTCCGGGAAAGCTACATCCGGCCCATCCAGCCCGTACGAAACGGCAAGAAGGTGGCTGTGATCGGCAGTGGTCCCGCCGGATTGACGGCTGCCAACCGACTGAATCACATGGGCTATGCCGTGACGGTCTATGAGAAAGATGAGCTTCCGGGTGGCCTCCTGCGCTTTGGCATCCCGAACTTCAAGTTAGGCAAGAACATCATCGATCGTCGTCTGCGCATCCTGGAGACCGAGGGCGTCCAGTTCAAGACCAACATCCGGGTGGGCAAGGACATTCCCGCAGCGGAACTGGTGAAGAACTACGATGCGGTGTGCGTAGCCATCGGTACGGAGATCGCCCGTGACCTACCGATCGAGGGACGCAACCTAAAGGGCGTGCATTTCGCGTTAGAATTGTTGGGCCAGCAGAACCGCACGATCGAGGGCATCGAGATCCCGGCGAAGGAGCGGATCAGCTGCAAGGGCAAGAAGGTGTTGGTGATCGGAGGTGGTGACACCGGTAGCGATTGCGTAGGTACGGCCAACCGACAGGGTGCCGTCAGCGTGACACAGATCGAAATCATGCCAAAGCCGCCCGTAGGCCATAACCCCGCTACCCCCTGGCCGATGTATCCGATGGTGCTGAAGACCAGTAGCAGCCACGAGGAGGGTTGCATCCGTCGTTGGAACTTGGCCTCCAACCGTTTCATCGGCGAGAAGAACACGCTGAAGGGCGTGGAGGTGGAAGAGGTGGCTTGGCTGCCCGATCCCAACGGTGGTCGCCCACAGATGCAGCTGACGGGCAAGAAGGAGGTGATTGAAGCCGACTTGGTCTTCTTGGCGATGGGCTTCGTGCATCCCGCACAAGAGGGCTTGATCCAAGAGTTGCAATTGGCGATCGACGGCCGCAAAAACATCGCAGTGGATGGAGCCCAAAGCACCAGTGCCAAAGGCATCTTCGCTTGTGGTGATGCCACGACCGGAGCCAGCCTCGTTGTCAAGGCGATGGCCTCGGGCCGCAAGACAGCCTATGAGATTGACAAATACCTGAAAAAGAACTCATAATTCAAAACTCAAAATTCAAAATTCTTTATGTGTGGCATAACAGCTATATTTAATATACAGGGTGATGTACATCACCTGCGAAAACAGGCGCTGGAAATGAGCAAACGGATCCGCCATCGCGGACCGGATTGGAGCGGACTCTACGAAGGAAAAAGCGCGATCTTAGCGCACGAGCGCCTCTCGATTGTCGATCCCGCTTCCGGTGGCCAACCGCTGATCAGTCCGGACGGCAAACAGATTCTCTGTGTCAACGGCGAGATCTACAACCACCAACAGATCCGTGAGCAGCTGAAGGGTGAATATGAATTCCAGACCGGCTCCGATTGCGAGGTGATCTTGGCGCTCTACAAGAAAAAGGGCATCCATTTCATCGAGGACTTGAGCGGTATCTTCGCCTTCGCCCTCTACGACGAGGAGAAGGATGTCTTCCTGATCGCCCGTGACCCGATCGGCGTGATACCTTTATATATAGGTCATGATGCCGAGGGACACTTGATGGTCTCTTCCGAGCTGAAGGGCTTGGAGGGTTTCGCGACGGAGTATGAGCCCTTCCTTCCGGGACACTACTATTACAGCGAGGAGAAAAAGATGACCCGCTGGTACACCCGCGACTGGATGGAGTATGACAACGTGAAAGACAACCCCGCCAGCGCACAGGATGTGCACGATGCGTTGGAGGCTGCTGTCAAGCGGCAGTTGATGAGTGACGTGCCCTATGGCGTGCTGCTCTCCGGTGGACTCGACTCCTCCGTGACCTCTGCTATCGCCAAGAAATACTCCGCAAAACGTATCGAGAGTGGCGACAAGGTAGATGCGTGGTGGCCGCAGTTACACTCCTTTGCAGTCGGCTTGAAGGGGGCACCCGACTTGGTGGCCGCCCGCAAAGTGGCTGAGGCGATCGGTACGGTGCATCACGAGATCAACTACACCATCCAAGAGGGATTGGATGCCCTGCGGGATGTGATCTACTACATCGAGACCTACGACGTGACCACGGTGCGCGCCTCTACGCCGATGTATCTCCTGGCCCGTGTGATCCGCAGCATGGGTATCAAGATGGTGCTCAGTGGTGAGGGAGCCGACGAGGTGTTTGGCGGTTATCTCTACTTTCACAAGGCACCCAATGCGCAAGCCTTCCACGAGGAGACTTTGCGTAAATTGAGCAAGCTCTACCTCTACGACTGCCTGCGTGCCAACAAGAGTCTCTGCGCATGGGGCGTGGAGGGACGTGTCCCCTTCTTGGACAAGGAGTTCTTGGATGTGGCGATGCGGCTCAATCCGGAGGCGAAGATGTGCCCGGGGCAGACGATCGAGAAAAAGATCCTGCGCGAGGCCTTCAGCGACATGCTTCCGCAAGAGATCGCCTGGCGCCAGAAGGAGCAGTTCTCCGACGGCGTAGGCTACAGCTGGATCGACACGCTGAAGAAAATCACGGCCGATGCAGTCACCGATGAGGAGATGGCCAATGCTGCGAAACGCTTCCCCATCAATCCCCCGCAGAACAAGGAGGAGTATTACTATCGTTGCATCTTCGAGGAGCACTTCCCCAGCGAAAGCGCAGCGAAGAGCGTACCCAGCATCCCCAGCGTGGCCTGCTCTACAGCGGAGGCCTTGGCATGGGATGCCGCCTTTAAGAATATGAATGATCCCAGCGGGCGTGCCGTGAAGGGCGTGCATGACGCTGCATACTAAATAAAAAAACGTTGCCCGTCGGAGGAAAAAACGATGGGCAACGTCTCAAAAAATCACGGGCAACGTTTTTCAAAACTACGGGCAACGTTTTCAGAAACGATGGGCAATGTTTTTCAAAATCATCGGCAATGAATTTTAGACCACTAAAAATAGCCTTTACGCCAAAGGAAACGAAAAGAAAATATTTGGGAATCTATCATAACTTACTTACCTTTGCGGCAATTTAGTTTTAAAATAAAAGCTTATGAAGAAATTATTTACTTCTATGGGATTGGCAGCCATGAGTTTATTCGCTGCTACCCCTACGTTTGCACAACAATCTTTAACCGCCAACCAAGCGGAAGCTGTCGTTAAAACCGTGTTCCCTGCCGTGATGGAGCAGGTGAAATTGGCCAGCGGCTTGGATATCCAGGCATTGGCTGAGGGCAACATGGATTGGACACTCTATTCACGCATCCCGACTGTAACCGTTCAACCCGATAGCGCACGCATCAACGGAAAGATCCTGATGGACATGGTTGCCTCCGACGAGGAGGGTTCCTCAATGAATATGCCAGATGCAGTGATCAATATGCTTGGATTGAACAACTTGAAAATCAACTTCACGGACTATCAGAAGATCAACTTCAGCATGGGTGGACTCACCTCTGAGATCAGCTTACCCGGTACAACGGCTGTAGATCTGTTGACTACTCCGGGAGCTATCAAGATCCTAATTGAGGCAGAACCCACTATGGACGCAAACGCTACCATGCCCTTTAAGAAACTGGTCTTGAAGAGCGAAGTGAGCCAGATGCTTGAATCAATGGTACAAAGCATTCCCACCATCCCCGACTTTGTCAAAGCCATGCTGAAAAGCGGCACGATCTTGACAGTTAACCAAAGCAGTGCCAATGGCATCAACACCGTTACAACAGAGTTGAGCGAGACAGGCTTGGTAATCGCTAATCTCGTAGCTGGCATGATGGATGATGATGATGACGACGACGAGATGACCGAGACTACTGTCTATCCGAAGTTCAGCAAAGCTACAGATATGACCAAGATGGCTACGGATAAGTACTACACCGTCACAAGAACCGACTACCTTCCCAATGGTACAGCTCTCGTAAGTGAGGTGGAGACGGTTTACAACCCGACACAGACATTGCCTTTGATCGCTGACTCCATCGTTACAAAAACCTATGAGAATGATGGCACGTTGAACAACATCAACAAGCGCGTCTTCAAGCTGAGCTCCACTGCAGGTACAGATGCCAATACCATCACAAAAGTAGTGATCGACTCTCTCTTTATGGATGGCTTTACCTCTGTCACGAAAGACAGTACCATTATGCAGGGAAACGTGCTGCCGCTCGATTACAACAACATTACGATGTCATTTATCCAAAGCGTGTTGGCTGATATGAAAACCTTGGACGAGTATGATATGCCCTTCGGCATGATTCAATACCATCAGGAAGGAGAGGAAGCATACACCAAGGAGAAACAGATCACCATGCTTATGCAGCATTTAGCCGCTGCTACGACAGCCGAGGCAGATACCATCCATAGTGAGATTACCATTGCAGGCTTTGCGGAAGAAGCTGGATATGTATTGGATGAAGAAGATGCCAATGTGATCTGCATCAGTTTGACCAAAGATCAAGCGATTATCTGTGTGCACGAAGGTGCTTTAGACGCTACCGAGGAGAACAAGATCGCTACCCTCTACGCAAAGAGCAACCTGTTAGAGATCGCTACAGACAATGAGGAGATCGCCGCTCCGCAGTCTGACGTAACCTTCGGCTTCACGGCTAACGGTATCTACGTCAACAACTGCAAGCAGGGTCGCTACACGATCGTGGATATGAACGGACACATCGTTGCCAATGGCGTGATCGCCGGTGAGGGTGCTTACATCGCTACGCCGCAGCTGACAAGAGGCAGTATCTATGTCATCGCCGTACAAGACGAGAAGGGCTTAGTGAAGGCAGCGAAGTTCGCGAAATAAATTCGACCGTTTTTTTATTATATATTTTTCATAGTAAGGCATCTTTGAAAGATGGTCATAGTTTAATTTCAAAGAAAATTTTGGTAAAATGATAGGGAGAGCCAGCAGTGATGCCAGCTCTCCTTAGTTTTTTTATACCCTACAACAACCGGCTTCAAGCCCCCGTTTCAAATTTGAAATCACTCCCCGCGCAGCCGCGAGCCCCCGTTTCAAATTTGAAATCACTTCCCGCGCAGCCGCGAGCTCCCGTTTCAAATTTGAAATTACCCCCTGCGCAGCCGCGAGCCCTCGTTTCAAATTTGAAATCACCACTTGCAACACCAAGAAGCCCCAATTTTTCGTAAAAAATTAGGCGCCGCGTGCTCGCGAGGGGCCTGCCGACGAGCAAACTATCGACATACTCCCCCTTTTTCACCCCGTAAACTTACAATCATCCTTTTTAAAGACTACTTTATATTCATTTCGTAAGCAATAAGCCGTTTTTTGATTACAATATGAAACAGCGTTTTATTTTTCCTGACGAAACTCTTCATAACCCCGGTTATTTCTAACATAACGTCGTATATTTGCATCGCAAACAAACAAAAAGACGTAATAATCATAAGAAACGAAGTAAAATGACAGACCTTATTAGATTCACGAAGATGCATGGACTGGGTAATGACTACATTTACGTCAATACGATGGCCTACCCGATCGAAGAACCGGAACGATTATCGATCGCTTGGAGCAAGCCCCACTTCGGCATTGGATCAGATGGTTTGGTATTGATAGGTGCTTCTGATAAAGCCGATTTCAGTATGCGCATTTTCAATGCGGATGGATCAGAAGCGATGATGTGTGGCAACGCCTCTCGCTGCATCGGCAAGTATGTCTATGAGGAGGGACTGACACAAAAAACCACTGTTACATTAGAGACACTATCCGGCATCAAGCGATTAAAACTACAGATAAACCCAGCGACGAACCTCGTGGAGGAGGTGACCGTGGATATGGGGAAACCCATAGTCGGCGAGAAGGCGCTTGAAGTGAAAGCAGGCGACCAAACCTTCGTGGGGACAGTTGTTTCGATGGGTAATCCGCATTTCGTCATCTTCGTGGATGACATCACAAAGATCGATCTTTCACACGTGGGGCCACTGATTGAGCATCACCCCTATTTCCCCGACCGTACGAACGTGGAGTTTGTGCAGGTATTGAGCGATGACAGCGTCAGGATGCGGGTCTGGGAACGGGGATCAGGCATCACGCAGGCCTGCGGAACCGGGGCTTGCGCAACAGCCGTAGCAGCCGTGGTGAATGAAAAGACCGGACGGACAGTGCGAGTAGATATGGATGGCGGATCGCTAACGATCGCATGGAGTACGTCAGACAGCCCGGTGCTCATGACCGGGGGAGCGACGAGGGTATTCGAAGGATTTATAAAGGCATAGCAATGGAACCAGTACATAAAACAACTCAACATAATATGGCATTAGTAAACGAACATTTCCTGAAACTGCAAAGCAATTACCTCTTCTCAGACATCGCCAAAAAGGTAAATGCCTTCAAGGTGACGCATCCGAAGAGCAAAATCATCCGAATGGGTATTGGTGATGTCACGCAGCCTTTAGCCCCGGCAGTGATCGAGGCGATGCACAAGGCGGTGGATGAGCAGGCGAAGAAGGAGACCTTCCACGGCTACGGTCCGGAGCAGGGTTATCCCTTCCTGATCGATGCGATCATCAAGCATGATTACGCCAGCCGAGGCATCAACTTAGAGCCAAGCGAGGTATTCATCAGCGATGGTGCCAAGAGCGACTGCGGAAACATTGGCGACATGTTGCGCCACGACAACAGCATTGGCGTGACCGACCCGGTCTATCCGGTCTATATCGACTCGAACGTGATGAGCGGACGAACCGGCACGATGGAAAATGGACGCTGGACGGACGTGGTCTATATTCCCTGCACGGCGGAGAACCACTTCGTGCCCGACCTGCCCAGTCGCAGGGTGGATATCATCTACCTCTGCTACCCCAACAACCCGACGGGTACGACCCTGAGCAAGGAGGAGCTGAAGAAATGGGTCAACTACGCATTGGCCAATGACGTGATCATCATGTATGACTCGGCTTACGAGGCCTATATCCAAGATCCCTCCATCCCCCACTCCATCTACGAGATCAAGGGGGCGAAGAAGGTGGCGATCGAGTTTCGCAGCTTCTCGAAGACAGCGGGCTTCACCGGCGTGCGTTGCGGCTACACGGTGGTGCCGAAAGAGCTTTGCGCCTTCACCCTGCAAGGCGAGCGGGTCCCGCTCAACCGGCTGTGGAACCGTCGGCAGTGCACGAAGTTCAACGGCACGAGCTACATCACCCAGCGAGGCGCCGAGGCGATCTACACGCCGGAGGGCAAACAGCAAGTAAAGGCGACGATCGACTACTACATGACCAACGCCCGCATCATGAAGGAGGGATTACAAAACTGTGGCTTGGAGGTCTTCGGTGGCGACAACGCCCCCTACCTCTGGCTCAAGACACCCGACGGACTCAGCTCGTGGAAGTTCTTCGACAAGCTGCTGTATGAGGTGAACATTGTCGGCACACCAGGCGTAGGCTTCGGGCCGAGTGGCGAGGGGTATCTCCGATTGACCGCCTTTGGCGACCGGGAGAGCACCGAAGAGGCGATGGAAAGACTCAGGAAATGGTTACGATAAGATATAATAGTTAAACAATCAAAAGGAGGTTATCTAAAACAGATGGCTAAAAGGAATGTATAGAGGGCTTGGTCCTACATGTTGATTTTATAGAATGTTATACCGCAAAAAACTGCCCTTACTACCCATGAAAGGAGCACCCTCTATACCCCTTTTTCCAGTCTGTGAATAGGAAAACCGAAAATTGAAAAGACAGAAGTACATACGAACCAAATAACTGACAAACGAACATATATGACAAACATAGCAAATAACGAAATATACAATCATACAATCAACAGGTAAAAAACAGAAGATTATGTCACTTATCATTCCCAAAGACTACAAGCAGACGCTGACTCCGGAATCTACCGAGCAAGCGATCCAATTGCTGAAGACCAGCTTCCAAGAGAAGCTGTCCAAGAAATTGAACCTACGCCGCGTGACGGCTCCTCTCTTCGTCTTGAAAGGGACCGGCATCAACGACGACCTGAATGGCGTGGAGCGCCCCGTCACCTTCCCCATCCTCTGCATGGGCGATCGCAAGGCCGAGGTAGTACACTCCCTCGCCAAATGGAAACGAATGAAGTTAGGTTCCTATGGCATCCCGGCAGGCTACGGCCTCTATACCGATATGAATGCCATCCGCAGCGACGAGGAGCTGGACAACCTCCACTCGCTCTATGTAGATCAATGGGATTGGGAAAAGACCATTCGTCCGGAGGATCGCAACCTGGATTTCTTGAAGAAAACCGTGCGTCAGCTCTACGCCCTCTTGAAGGAGATCGAGACATTGGTCTATGAGCGCTATCCGCACATCACCCCGACCCTGCCCGACGACATCACCTTCATCCATTCCGAGGAGTTGCTCCAGATGTATCCTGACGCTACCCCCAAAGAGCGGGAAGCGAAGGCTGCGGAGAAGTTTGGCGCCATCTTCATCATCGGCATTGGCGATGCATTGAGCAACGGTGAGAAGCACGATGGTCGTGCGCCGGATTATGACGACTGGAGCACGGTGAACAGCGATGGCTTCAGGGGCTTGAATGGCGACATCATCTTCTGGAATCAGGTGCTGCGCTGCCCGTTCGAGTTGTCGTCCATGGGCATCCGTGTCAGTCCGGAGTCGTTGCTGCGGCAGTTGGAGATCCGTGGTTGCATGGAGCGCACGGAGCTGCCCTTCCACAAAGCCCTGTTGGCGGGCGAGCTGCCTCCCTCTATCGGTGGTGGTATCGGGCAGAGCCGTCTCTGCATGTTCTTCTTGAAGAAGGCACACATCGGTGAGGTGCAAGCCTCGATCTGGCCCGAAGCGCAAATCGAGCGTTGCGAGCAACATCGAATCTATCTGTTGTAAGCGTTCAAAATGGAAAATTCAATATTATTTTAATAGGTTAGGTTATGTCAAAGTTAAGATTTAGAGTAGTAGAATCCGCTTTCGAGAAAAAGGCGAGCGAGGTGACTCCTCCCGCCGTGAAAGCATCTGAGTACTATGGTGAATTGGTATTCAACCGCGAGAAGATGTTTAAGTATCTACCAGAGAAGGCTTTTGAGAAATTGGTAGAGACCATCGACAACGGTGCTCCGTTGGATCGGGAAACGGCAAACGCCGTAGCCGCTGGCATGAAAAAATGGGCGATGGAGAAGGGTGTCACCCACTATACGCACTGGTTCCACCCGTTGACTGAGGGTACGGCTGAGAAGCACGATGCCTTCATCGAGCATGACGGCAAAGGTGGCGTGATCGAAGAGTTCGAGGGCAAACTGTTGATCCAGCAGGAGCCGGATGCTTCCAGCTTCCCCAACGGTGGTATCCGCAACACCTTCGAGGCTCGTGGCTACTCTGCTTGGGATCCCTCTTCACCCGCTTTCATCGTAGGCGATACGCTCTGCATCCCGACGGTCTTCATCGCCTACACGGGTGAGTCGTTGGACTATAAAGCACCGCTCTTGAAAGCCTTGGAGGCGGTCAACAAGGCAGCCGTAGATGTCTGCCACTACTTCAACCCCGATGTAAAGAAGGTTTATGCTTACCTCGGCTGGGAGCAGGAGTACTTCTTGGTGGATGAGGGTCTCTATGCCGCACGTCCCGACCTGTTGATGACGGGCCGCACCTTGATGGGCCATGAGAGCTCAAAGAACCAGCAGTTGGAGGATCACTACTTCGGTGCTATCCCGACCCGTGTGATGGAGTTTATGAAAGAGTTGGAGATCGAGGCGTTGAAGTTGGGTATCCCTGTGAAGACTCGTCACAACGAGGTTGCCCCCAACCAGTTCGAGTTGGCACCGATCTTCGAGGAGTGTAACTTGGCCAACGACCACAACCTGTTGATCATGGCCTTGATGCGGAAGATCTCCCGCAAGCATGGCTTCCGTGTCCTGCTGCATGAGAAACCCTTCAAGGGCGTGAACGGATCCGGTAAGCACAACAACTGGTCGCTTGGTACGGATACCGGCATCCTGTTGATGGGTCCAGGCAAGACACCGGAGGACAACCTGCGCTTCGTCACCTTCATTGTGAACGTATTGAAAGCCGTTTATACACACAACGCTTTGTTGAAGGCCAGCATCTCCAGCGCCACCAACGCACACCGCTTGGGCGCCAATGAGGCACCTCCCGCAATCATCTCCAGCTTCCTCGGCTCACAGCTGTCACAGGTATTGGAGCACTTGGAGAATAGCGACACAGAAGACTTCCAGTTGGCCGGCAAGCAGGGCATGAAGCTCGACATCGCACGCATCCCTGAGCTGCTGATCGATAATACAGACCGTAACCGTACCTCACCCTTCGCCTTCACCGGCAACCGCTTCGAGTTCCGTGCGGTCGGCTCACAGGCCAACTGTGCTTCCGCTATGCTCGTGTTGAACGCCGCCGTAGCGGAGCAGCTGAAGCTGTTCAAGGCCGAGGTGGACGAGAAGATCGCCGCAGGCAAAGAGAAATTCGCTGCCATCATCGAGGTATTGCGTAAAGATATCAAGGAGTGCAAGGCCATCCACTTCGACGGCAACGGCTATAGCGACGAGTGGAAAGCTGAGGCTGCCCGCCGTGGCTTGGATTGCGAGACCAGCGTTCCGTTGATCTTCGATGCCTACCTGCGTGACCGTAGCGTAGCGATGTTCGAGTCAACAGGCGTGATGAACCGTAAGGAATTGGAAGCACGCAACGAGGTGAAATGGGAGATGTACACCAAGAAGATCCAGATCGAGGCACGTGTCTTGGGTGACTTGGCAATGAACCACATCATCCCGATGGCTACGAAGTATCAATCCTCACTGATCGACAACGTCTATAAGATGAAGGATCTCTTCCCGGCTGATAAGGCGGCTCATCTCTCCTCCAAGAACATGGAGATCATCGAGGACATCGCCAACCGCACCATCTTCATCAAGGAGAAGGTCGATGAGATGGTCAATGCCCGCAAGGTGGCCAACAAGATCGAGAGCGAGCGTGAGAAGGCCATCGCCTACCACGACCAGATCGTACCGATGATGGAGGCTATCCGTTACCACATCGACAAGTTAGAGCTCGTGGTTGACGATCAGATGTGGACGCTTCCGAAGTATCGTGAACTTTTATTTATCAGATAGTCTTATTCAGACAGTAGTTTTTTGTTGATTGTTTTGTGTTTGCGAGGGGGAGCCTGCTGTGAAGCAAGTCTTCCCCTCTTTTTGCTATCAAGTTACAATACCTTGAGCTTCTTCAGGTAGTCCCGGATCTGCTCCATCCAGGTGTAGCTGCCTGTGCCCGGTGAAGCATGGTTCTGAAAACAGTGTTCACACAGCGCCAGCGTGTGGAGCTCGCACTGGATGCCCATGCTCCGCATCTTCTCCCACAACTTCACGGAGTTCATCGCTGCCCAGCCATCCGCATCGCCATGGATGAAAAACATCGGGGCAGTCTGCTTGTCGAAACTGAAATCAGGTACGACCACTGCACTGTCATCGTTTCCTCCCGACGTGTTAGGGGCATTGTCGCCATCCGTGAGGGCGTAGGCGGGATAGATGCCCAAGCCCCACTGCACATTGCAGGGCAGCTTGTCGATCTCGTCGATTGGCCAGTAAGACTGGTGCATCGAAGAGGTAACTCCCATCAGCGTCAAGTGTCCACCCGCTGAGCTACCCATGATACCAATCTGATCCGGATTCAACCCGTAGGAAGCCGCCTTACTACGCACCAAACGAACGGCACGCTGCAGATCCTGCCAAGCGGTGGTATGTTTCGCCAAACCCTTGGGACGAGGCGTGCGGTACTTCATGGTCACCACGGTCATGCCCAAATCGTTCAGGTAACGACGAATCGGAGCTACCTCGAAGCCGTCGGGGTCGTTCCCCTCATAAGAGCCACCGCTATAGATGATCTGGATCGCATCCGTCTTTTTCACTTTCGGGAAATGCCACTCGATGTAGGGCTTGCACTGGTGATCCTGCGCATCGGGCATTTGGCCAGCCGGCCAGACATCCTCCGCCACCTTCTCCCGACGGCCCGCATCGCTGGCAAAACGCTCCATGATGCTCTCTTTCGGGGCTAACTTCCGGTAGAACTCCATCTGATTCATGAACTCGATGCCTCGCTCCAAGCCGAAGGCACCGTGCCCCTCATTGGGATAGAGGTGCAGCTCCGCCGGGATATGGCGACGGCGCAGCTCCCGGTAGATCAACGTAGAGCCGTTGGGCGAGTAAATGTCGTTGCCGCCATGATGGAGCGACATCGGGCAGGTCTTCTCGTCGAACTTGAACACATCTGAAAGCTTCACATCCAAGCCATAGCCTTGACGAGTGGCCGGTGTACCAGTCTCCGCATCTGTGGTGACGTATGCCGGGGCATTCACGATCGCCCAGTTGATGTGGCAGGGGATGGTGTCCATGGCATCCACCCGCTCGTAGGCCGGGGTCTGCGAACTGGTGGCCAACAACAATGCCAGATGGGAACCGGCCGACATAGAGATCGTACCGATCTTCTCCGGATCGAATCCCCGCTTCTTGGCTTGGCTACGCACCAAGCGCACTGCCCGCTGCGCGTCCTCCCATGCGGTCTGATAGATGGGCAAGCCTACGGGACGTGGCGTGCGATAGACGAAGTTCACGCACTGAATACCCTGTTTGGTCAGGGTCTCGTGCCACAGTTTGATCAAGCCGACATCGCAGCAGCTCTCGTAGGCTCCTCCGGAGATCAAGATCATGCAGGCCCCGTTGCGCACCGAAGCGTCCGGCTGCTCGAACCATTCCAGATAGGCCACCCGATGCTTATCCGCATTGAACTTCGGATCGCCGGCCTCATCGGTCATCGCTGCGATCTGATGGTCTTGCCGATGGGGCATCTTCCCCTTCGGCCAAACGGTTTCCCGTTCCCAAGCGTAGCCGCTCCACCCACAGAGGAGGGCGACTACAAACAATAAGATTTTTTTCATGTTTCAATCTATAAGTTTATGTGTGTATTTACAATGGACTGGTCGTCAACCAAACCTCCGGATGCAAATCGCCGAGCTGCTCCGCAGCGGCCTTTCGATCCGTGTCGGGACGGTCGGTATTGACATAGTTCGTGTTGCGACCCAACGACATCACGACCACCTCGATCGGCTTACCCGCCATCTCACGGGTGACCGGCAGGTAGTAGGTATAGTTGCGGTCGCTGTTCGCCGACTTATATTCCCACGTGTTCGAGGTGAACGAGGGGGCACGATCGGGGCAACCCACGAATTGGCCATCCACCTTGAAGCCGACCCATGCGCCCTCCACGCCATGCACGCCATTCACGGCGACACAGAGGTAGGAATCCTCCGCCAACCGATCCGCAGAAAGAGTGAAGGTCCCCTTCCATGTCCGGTTGGCCTTGCAGTCGGCGCTGCCATAGGTGCGGAACAGGTTGTTCGCACGCCAAGCGGAGCGATCCACCAACCGACCATCCCGGTAGCCCTCCACCTCGTTCAAGCGAAGCGGACAGGGAGAGAAACGGATGTAGCGCACGGCTCCCGCCTCCCGCAGATCAATCTCCATCTCCTTTCCAGCCAGGAAGGTGATCTCCTTCCAACTCTTCAAATCCGCAGAGACATAGGCCTGCACGCCCTCCTCCGATTTCAACGGTGCCAAGGAGTACTCATCGAAGGTATGGATCACCAAGCGATCAAGCCGCTGCGCCTCGCCCAGATCCAGATGGAATCCGGATTGCCCTTGCTGGCGCACGTCACCCCAACGCATGGCGATAGAGAAGGCACTCTCCCGATCGCCATCAAAGAGGTAGCGATCCCAAATCTCCCGGGTCTTGAAATAGGGTTGATTGAAGAAGGCCTCCCGGGCTGCCTTTACTTGCAGAATGTTCGTTTCGCCCGAACGCAGCAGGGAGCGTACCTCCAAGGCATTGTTGTCGGCAGCAAAGCAAGTAGCGTAGTAGTAGCTCTCCACCTCCTCCGGCACGGGACAAGTCTTCAAGTCGGCTACCTTATAATGGTAATAGGGCTTGCGGGTGGTCAATGACTCCGGCACGATCTCCCGGTCGTCGCTCGCCTTTCCCTCAGTGGTCAAGCGGATTAATGCCGTACGGAAAGGTAGCACCTCCACCTCGATCGTCGAGCCATAGGCCTTGCCGCCCAAGTCCTCCACGAAGGGATAGTAGCTCTTTACCTGCACCTTGCGCTTGCTCCCTTTTAGGCCAACCTCCTCGCCCAATTGAACCCGGTACTTCACCGGCTCCCAGGTCAGGTTACGCAGGGTCACGAAGCGGGTCTTGCCATCGCCTCGGCTGATCGCCTCCGGGCCATAGTTGGCCTCCGGCAAACGTTGCCCATCCACCAGGATGTCCCGGTAGCGGCGATGCAGGTTGTAGATGTAGGCCAACTGCGGAAACTCATCATCACGCAGCAGCCAGGGATTAGCATAGATCTGCGGCGCGAGAATCAGGTTGCGGTTGAAGGCCTGCAAGATCAAGTCATCCTGCCAACCATCCAAACAGGAGGAGAGGCAAACGCCATGATCCTCCGTCAAGCGGGTCAGTCCCTCGGGGGCCTTACGGGCGATCGCCTGTCCCCGATGGTGCGGAGCGGTCATCCGATTGGTCATGAACACGTCGATATAGGTCTCAGCGCCACCCAACAGAAAGGTGGTAGAGTGACGGGTAGCCTCGCCCAATTGCAGACGGTGGTTCAGCAGGACAAAGTCTGGGGCGATCTCTCGCACACGGGTCATCATCCGGTCGAACGCATCATATTTCTCCGGACGCAACTGGCCACAAACCGCATCCATCTTGAAGAGACGGAAACCATAGTCACGCACCAAGCCAACCATCATCTCCTCCCGCTCCTTCGTCTCCTGCTCGGTCGTGCCGAAGCCATCGGGTCCGCCCCACAAACCAAAATGGATACCCAACTCCGACGCCTCCTGACTCAACGGCCCGAACCCTTGCGGGAACTGCCGCCGGAAGCGATCCGACTTAGTGGAGCCATACATCTTCGCCCCATCCACGGCTCCCGCATCGAAGGCATAGATGTCGAGTTGCATCCCGAACCGCTCCTTCATCCAACGAAAGAAGTCGAGGTTGATGCGGGTATGCGCATCCGTCGCTCCCTCGTTCGTGTTGTTGATCCATGAGAAATACTCAGCCTTGGAGGGGGTCCGCTCATCGGCACCACCCACCGGCCACGCCTTTTGCTGCGCTTGGAGACCATAGGCCAACAGACCTATGGCTCCTACTAAAATCTCTTTTCTCATATCTTCATACGTTGCTGATCATCGACTCACTTGCCCAACCGCTTCTCCAGCATACGAAGGAAGAAGCCACCGACCACGGAGCGTGCTTGGAATCCCCGCTGCTTGCCGCTCGTTGTGAAATACCAATCGCTGAGCGGAACACGGCTGGGGCTCTCGTTGGCGAAATCCCATACCGGCGACATCAACGCCTCGAAGTCCGCTTGGTTGCCCGTCAGGCAGGCCGACCAAAGAATCCAGTCATTCTTTGTATAGTCCTCCCGGTTGTCGAGCGGCAGGCCGTAACGGTTCTGGATGGTCTTGTAGTAGGCCATCTCCGTAGCGGCTACCTCAGCGGGGAAGATATTCAGGTCGAGTAGGCGATCCCACACAAGATTGTACTTCTGGCTCCATGTGCCCGGCTTGTCGAAGGTAAGGCGGTAGTGGTCGCCATCGGCAGCCATCTTCACCCACTTCTCGGCCATCAAACGAGCCGCCTCCGTGTATTGCTTGGCGATCTCCTCCTTGCCCAGCATCTGCGCCAAACGACCATAGCCCGCGATACCCATGATCGCCTTGATGGAGAGGTTGGTGTTGTGGGCGAAATGGCCGGCGAAGTCATCCGTGCAAAGTTGGTTGGCCGGATCGAGACCCTCCTTTAACAGGTAGTCAGCCCAAGTAGTCAACACCTCCCAATGCTTGGCCGCATAGTCGGCGTTGCCCTCCACCACAGCGATCGCCGTGGTCAGCACCAACATGTTGCCGCTCTCCTCCACAGGCATATCCCCGTTGTAGGTCTGGCCGTTCGCAATCGGATAGGTACCCATGTCGTGTGCAGGAAAGGTTTTCTTCCACAAGCCACTCTCCGAGAAGCGGAAGATCGGATTCATCATGCCCTTCAGCAGCTCCGGGTTGTAACGCAGGAAAAGCGGTGCGGAGGGATAGGTCACATCCACCGTACCGATCGAGCCGTTGCTGTAACACTCCTTCGAGAAGAAGAGCAGGTTACCCTCTGGATCGGTCACCAATTTATGCGCGGCGATCGCCTGCCGATAGGCCAAGGCACACAGCTCGGCATACTTCTGTCCACCAGCTGCCACCGCCTCCGCCATCATCGTCGAGTCGAACGCCCCGCAACGACGCATCGTCTCCGCATAGGTCGCATCGCCCTGCTCAAAAGCCTGCTGGATGGAGATCTGCCCCTCATGCGTCCAGTAAGCCGGGCGGTTCTCGTGGAAATACTGGATAGATTGGATGTCATCATAGCCGATCAAGGCATGACCCGCCACCGGCTCTGCGCCCACCTTGCCAATCGGATCTACGTAGGCCAACACGGCGTTCTCTGCACGCAGGTCGGAAGAGACCGCAGCGGGCTTCTCCGGTAATTTACCCTCCTTCAAGAAGGCCTCACGGGCCTCCTCCGCCGGAGCGATCACCCCTTGCAAGCCGGCCTTCTTCGGCATGGCCAAATAGAAATAGCCCCAGTCGATCCGCACGCCGTCACCCTTGCGCTGCAAGATGGCCTGCTCCTCCGTGCCGGTCACGAGGTATTCCAACCGCTCACCCGTTTCCTGCCGATAGGCAACCGGCTGATCAGCGGTGTTGACCGCTAACTGCGGCGTAGCACTCAGGAAGAGCTGCACGTCATGACGCTTACCGTCCGTGGCTTGCAACTGATAGGTCATATAGTTATAGGGGGAGCTCATCGCATCCAGGTCGTCGAGCAACATGGGGGCGGTGAAGATCAGATCTAACTGCACACCCCCACAGTCGAAGGTGTAGAAGGTCTGTGTCGGCATCACCGTCACCTTCCGCTGCACCGCTTTCTCGCCAAACGGAGCGGCCTGTGCCACGCTGTCGTGCGAGAAATAAAAATCATTGCCACCCATGAAGCGGTAGGTCTGCCCATCCACACGCAGGCTACCCACCAAGGGATGCGCATGACCCGTCCAATGGCGCACCACATCGTCGTTCAACTGATCCGCAAACGACCAAGCGCTCATGAAGGGGTCGATTGTGATCAAAGGCACTGCCGGTGCCCGCAACGCATTTTCTGCAGCCGGCTGGTAAACCTCCACCGGCTTTTGCGGCTGACAGCTCATCATCGCTACCGCCGCACAAACTACTAATCCAATTCGTTTCATGCTATACTTTTTCTATACTTTCTGCTTTTTCTTTTTTACCATTTACTTCTTAGCTATCCTCGCCACATAGCCACCACCGGGAGCCATCTTCACCACCAGCTTACGGTTGGCGGGGACGGATTGCACCTCTCGCTTGTAGTCGCAAGCGGCACGGTCCGCATTGATACCGTCCCGGAAGAGTTCGATTTGGTAGTCGCCCTCGCCGAGGAAAGAGAGGTCGAGCGTCAGCTCACGGGCATCCCAGTTGGTCAACACACCGACATACCAATCATTGCCACTCCTGCGAGCCAAAGCAATATACTTCGCCACTTCTCCATTTAAGGCCACGGTCTCCTCCCAAACG
Organism: Parabacteroides distasonis; assembly: GCA_021531385.1. Classification (GTDB taxonomy): domain Bacteria; phylum Bacteroidota; class Bacteroidia; order Bacteroidales; family Tannerellaceae; genus Parabacteroides; species Parabacteroides distasonis_C. The sequence goes on from JAFBIR010000006.1 coordinate 132,914, forward strand.
GTCGGCACCTTGGCGATGAAGCGGGTACACTCCTCCTCACGCATATAGTTGGTCGGCACGTCGCACAGCATGTTGAAGGGCGAGTCGAAGATCACGTAGGTAGCCAACTGACGGCAACGAGTGCCTTGGCTCATCGGCTCTGAATTGACCGGACGATAATTACCCTTAGCCGCATTGCGCATCGCTCCCTGCGTGTAGTCCATCGGACCGGCCACCATACGGGTGAAAGGCAAGGTCACATCGTGTGTCACCATATCGACATCCTCTTTTGACCATTTCATCTGCTCCAAACCAAATACTCCCTCGTAGTTCAGCACGTTGGGATAGGTACGCTGCAAGCCAGTCGGTTTATACACGCCGTGGAAGTCGAGGATCATGTGATACTTGGCGCAAAGCTCCGCCGCCTCATAAGTAAAGCGCACCATCTCCTGATCGTCCCGATCCAAGAAATCCACCTTGAAACCTTTCACACCCATGTCGGCATAGTGCTTCACCACCTTCTCCATATCCCGAGCGAAGGCCCAATAGCCAGCCCACAGGATAATGTCCACATTCTTCTGCTTACCGTAGTCCACCAACTCCTGCAAGTTAATCTCCGGGATCACCTGCAACATGTCGGCCTTCAGGTTCACCGCCCAGCCCTCGTCGAGGATCACGTAGCCAATGCCATGCTTCGCCGCGAAGTCTATATAATATTTATAGGTAGCATTGTTGATGCCCGCACGGAAATCGACACCGCTCAGGTTCCAGTCGTTCCACCAGTCCCAAGCCACCTTGCCCGGCTGGATCCAGTCAATCTCCTTCACTCGGGAGGGAGCCGCCAAACGATAGACCATGTCGCAATCCGCCAACTTAGCATCGTTGCCAGCAGAGAGGGCGAAAACACGCCACGGGAAAGTCCGCGTACCGGCTACCTTGGCAATGTAGTTCTCCCGCTCCTTCACCAGCATCTGCAAGCGGTTGTGACCGCCCTGCTCCACCCGTTTGGGACGGGGCGCATGGATCGCCTGCAACAGCGGTTGCTCCGTGGAGTTATTCAGATACATACCCGGATAATCCTCCAAGTCGGCCTCGGTGATCACCATTTTCCGGCCACCCTCCAAATCCACCATCAGTGGGAGAATCTTCAGTCGCTTGTCGTTGATCTTCGTGATCGGCTCATTCACGTAGGTTGTCTCAAAAGAATTAAAGAACTGCTCCTCGAAAGTCGGAGCCGTACTATTCACGAAGTTGGAGAAGGTCTTGTAGTCCTTGGCGAAACGGAAAGCCGCCTTCTCATTGGCGATACAGATTGAGTCCTTCATCTTCGTGGTGAAGCGATAGGCCACGCCCTCGTCATAGGCACGGAGCACCAACCCATAGTTTCCCTTAAAGTCAAGGCGCAACTCATTGTAGTGATCCTTCACCTCACTTTTCTTGTAGAAGGGCGAGGGGATCGTCTGATCCACCGACTGCCGCTTTACGTTCGTCACCTTGGGATTCGCACCCAGCACCTTCCCATCCGTCAGGGAGAGGGAGAGCGTGGAGTTCATCACCTCCTCGCCACCCTGCGAGAGAGCAAAATGGATCTGCTCGTCCATCGTCACCTCTACTTTCACCTGCTGGTCGGGGGATTGTAATTGATAGCGCTTTTGGGCCATCAACGGCCAAGCGCACAGGCCGCACAGGGCGACCGCTAACATACCTGTTCTTTTCATGATAACTCTATTTTTATAACTAACTATTTCGGTCTTATGCCCACAAAGGTAGCAGTTCTTATCGCACATTTTTGTAAAGTCATTAAAAAATGTTTTGAAACGGCTGCGCAGACCGCAAAATGCTTCCAAAATCGTTTGAAACGGCTGCGCAGACCGCAAAATGCTTCCAAAATCGTTTGAAACGGCTACGCGCTCCGCGAAACGCTTTCAAAATCCTCGGAAACCTCCGCGCGCTCCGCGAAACGCTTTCAAAATCCTCGGAAACCTCCGCGCGCTCCGCGAAACGCTTTCAAAATCCTCGGAAACCTCTGCGCGCTCCGCGAAATGCTTTCCGAATCCTCGGAAACCTCCGCGCGCTCCGCGAAATGCTTTCCGAATCCTCGGAAACTTCCGCGCGCTCCGCGAAACGCTTTCAAAATCCTCGGAAACCTCCGCGCGCTCTGCGAAACGCTTTCCGAGACGTCGGAAACCTTTACTTGCAACAAAACAAAGGGGGAACCCTCCATCTTTTAAACCATCCAACCTTGACGGAGGGCTCCCCTTTTGCTGACCTCAACTAACTCAAAAAAATAAGATGATAAATCTGAATTATCGCTTGCTTTGCAATACTTCATAAGCAAAACGGGCATAATGTGCTTGCAGACCGACGGCATACTTTTCCAGCAGGCTTCGACCGATACCCTCTTGATCGCCGCAGCGATAGAGCGCACCGGCCAAGATGAGCTCCTTCAAGGCCCGGTTGCGGGTGGAGGTGTCCTCACTGCCCGGCACCACATCCCGGCGTGCCTCGGCAAAGGAAACCATCGCATGGTGGCGCATACCAGGCATTTTCAGGAGCGCATCAAGTGAACCGATCGCCTTTTCCTTTCCGGCTCCCTCGGCAGCGACCGCCACCGCCCGGAAATGAGAGAAGGCATCTTCCGGCTGCAACAGGCGAGCCTTTTCCGCCACGGCCTCCCAAGCCTGCGCATCTCCACTGCCTCCCAAGGCCATGATTAACGCATCCAATCGGCTGAGGCATTCGCCAAACTGTCCCATGCCCGTATAATGCCAACCCTTGTCCCAAACAGCATGCCTACGGATAGCCTCCGCCAAGCAGCTGCCCGCCGAAGCGTCGCCCAGCATACCCAGAATACCAGCCAACAGCACCCTCGCCTCTTCCGTCGAGGCCTTTTTCCATTCCGCCTGCACGAGCGGCAAGCTGCGCTGCGGGTCGCTCAACAGCAGCTCCAATCCCTGATAGTGATCAGTCACCCGCTGGGCCGCCTGCCTCAACTCCTTCTGGCTATACCCCTTGAAGGCCTTGTCGGTCAGCACACGCTCCGGCAAATTGCCCTTCTTGACCAAATGACGCTGGATCGGTTTCAGGTCGATCTGTCGGGGCGAGCGTCCCTGCTTCACGCAGCAGGCGCACAGGTAGCCGACAGCATAGCCCTGGTTCTGCAGGCAGGCCTGCATACGGATCACCGGCATGGCATCCCGATGGGCGCTGGCCCCGAGTCCGGTCGTCAGGATGCCCTCCAACCCCTTCGGCAAGAGGCAGCGCAGGGGCACATCCGCATCATACACCTTATGCCGTCGCTCCGGCGGGTTCAAGGTGAAATAGGGATTGACCGTCATGCCATGGGTATCGAACGAACTCTTGTGGTAGGAGATCGTGTCGGGATAGCGGCGATGCCCCATCACGTCATAGACCGACACGGCATAGTCGCCCACCACCCGCCGACGCTCACGGGTCTGCGGCATCTTCACGATGTCGAACTCCGTCTGCATCTTTGTCTTGGCCTGTACGAAGGCCCGCGAGATGTCGAGCACATCGGAGTCATCCACGAAGAGCCAGTCGTTGTTGTTGTAGTGATCACCCGGTGCCCATTTCCCGGTGCCGGCCCCTTGGATGGCGAGGCTTTTCGCCCCCGTATATTCATAGGCCGCACCCGCGGCGATGGCGATGTCGGCGCTACCCGTACTGTCGATCACGAGGTCGGCCAAGATGACACCCCGTCCGAACGGTGTGGCCACCACCAAACCCTTCACCCGGTTGCCCTCCGTCAAGGCTCCGCAGCCCATCACACCAAACCAAAGCGAGCCACCTGCCTTCAGCAGCTCCTTGCGCAACCACTCCATTTTCCAGTCGGCCAAGAAATGGCCATCCTGATTCAACTGGCGGGGATGATCCGCCGGGGCCATACCGTTCACGCCCCGATCTATCTCGGCGGTGAAGCCATCCCGGAAACCATCCCAATAGACACCGATCATACCCAATGTACTGAGTCCGCCCAATCCATGCAGATACTCCAGCACCAAGGTCTTCGCACCCTGGCGAGCCGCCGAGATACCGGCGGAGGCTCCGGCCGTACCGCCGCCCATCACTACCACCTCATACTTACCTAAGACGGGCAGCGCTCCAGCCGGTGAATCGACCATCTCCCGCTGACGCAAGGGGCGCAGGGGCTGCAGCAACTCCCGGATCTCGCCGTAGGGGAAAGCCTCCACTTTCGGCTGACGTACCCGCACCTTATCGGACGGACTCCACGTCAAGGCCACGGCAGCCGCCCACTCACCGACCATCCCGCCCAGTTGCATTGCGGGAACCGGGCGCATCCAATCGCCCACCCATTCCCGGGAGAGATCAGCCATCGGCCCCAAGATCCATAGGTTGGGAATATGACGTGCTTGGAACGCCCCTTTCGGCACGACATTGAGCGAGGTCGGTTTGGCGATGCAGCTCTCCTCGCCACGCACCTGCTGTGTCGGGATATACCAAAGGAAATCAGAGCTATCCACCTGATCGGCATCCCACAGTGCGCTGCGGATCTGCTGCTCGATAGCGGCCAAAGTAGCATAGGTGTTGTCCTTCACCTCGTAACGCATCGCATAGCGGGTAGCGGGATAAGTTTTATCGCCCACCTGCAGCGGCTCTTTCCAAGGCTCCGCACCCACGATGGCACCGCCCTGCTTGGGACTGTTGCCCACCACCGTGAAATAGAAGGTCTGCGCACCGGGCTGGAACGGAGTACGCTCCGCCTCCAAGCAGGCGGCCATCCGAGCCTCCCAAGTCGCATCAATGATCGCCTTGCAGCGAATCGCCTCCCGACCCGATCGGTTGGCGATCACCACGCCCGCCGGTCGGCCCGAAGCGTCCACCAAGGCATTCGTCACCAAGCTGCTATACAGGAAATCGACCCCATGGTCGATCAACTCATCCTCCAGTCCCTTCTTGATCTGCAAAGGGGTCGGACGCTTGCGGTCACTGAACAGCCGTTGCGCCAAGGCCGTGTTCAGAGCCTCATCCGGCAGGCGGTCATAGAGGTGCGCCCCGCAGATGTCCTCGCCCAAATAGGGATAGTCGCAGACCAAATAGACCCGGCAGCCCTCCCGTGCGGCGGCGGTGGCAGCGGCTACAGCCCGTGAGCTACCTCCCACGACCACCACATCCACCTCCGCCAAGAGTGGGATCTGGCGTGCGCCCTCCTGACAAAAGGCCTCATCCGGTAATGCGGTGCGCATCGTGGCCCTCGCCTCGCCCACACTGCCCATCGAGGCCAATACGCCTCCGGCAGCCGTTACTTTCAAGAAATCTCTTCGTGTTATCATAGTATTCTCTCCTTATTTTATTATTATTCAATCGTTGTTTCACTCAACCTACTTGATGCGTACCTGCCTCCACCCAACGGCGGGTACCATTTGGCAAGATCACCTCCGCCCGGGTACCTGTCGGAACGGTAAGCGAGACCTTCATCCGCTTGCCCACTCTTTTCACCGTCACTTGAATCAATCCATGATGCGTATCGACCGTGGCTGAGGCCTCCCGCAAGCTACCCAGTTGCGGAGCGACACGGAAGGTACGGAAACCCGGGGAGGTGGGCGTAATGCCACACACCCGCTGGCTCAACAGCGTCAAGGGGCCACCACTCCAGGCATGATTGATCGTACCGCCGCCAAAGCCCTCTTCGCCGATGCCCCAACCCTCGAAGAGCGTCGTGTAATCTGAGTAGTCTAGCATTCGGCTGTAACGCTCTTTCATCCGCTGCAAAGCAAGGTCAGCCTCACCCATCTGAAAGAGTGCCTCCAACACATATTTCTCCATATAAGGGCTGGCATGTCGCTCCTCCTGCAAAACCTGCGTCAGCGTCTTGTATTTATCTGTAGTCGCCAAGCCAGACACCACCGCCATTGCCTGCGCCCGGTCGTCGGTCTCACCCCGGTAGCCGGGAGCTCGAAACGCCGTGCCCGTCCAATATTTGGTGTCAAAGCAACGCTCGATCGTGCGCATCATCGCAGCATCCTCCTCCGCATCCGCCTGTTTTCCTAACTGCAAGGCGAATGCCCGTTCTGCCTTCAATGCCAAATAATACCAGCAGGTAGTCAGCACGCCCATATCGATATGTTCGCCCCAGTCTCCCCAGCTCCAAGCCCCTTGGCGTTCAATGGGCAGACCACTCGCATCCACCTGCCATACCTCATGCAGATAGCGATGCAAACGATCATAGATCGGCGCTACGAAACTGCTGTCGCCACTGTAATAATACTGTGTATGGAAACCATACCACCCCACGGAAGCCAACATCTGCAACGGCAGCTCCTTATTCCAGTTACCAGCAGGCACTGGAGCGAAAAGCGTACCATCCGCCTGCTGCCAGTTCATCAACTCATGGATGCCTTTCGCCGCTAAGCGCTGCGCGGAAGGAGAAAGCGCATAGAAGGCCTCACCCAACTCATTGACCTCATCGCCCCACCACTGGGCCCGCTCCCGATCGGGGCAGTCCATGTAAGTATCGCGCATGGTGATATAGAGCGTGCGAGCCGCCCGCTTCCACAGTTCGTTATAGAACGAATCATCGCAATGGAAAGCCCCCGTGAAGTCGGTATCGTAGCCCGTCTCTCGGTATTTCACCTCCAGCACCTCCACATCGGCAGGCAAGACATAGCGCATCTCATGGCCATTCATCCAGCCGAAACTCTCATATTCCTGCACGCCCTCCCGGGTGATGTATTCCGCACGCACATTCCGCTGGGTGCCTCCCTCATAGTTATCCATCAGCATCTCGATGCGTCTTCCGGCTGGTGCCTTCACCTTCAGGTAGGGCGTCACCTGCGCATTGTAAGGCAGGCGACAGAACAGGGTGTCACCCGTCTCCGCCCTTCGCTGGCTCGTATAGTCACGCAAGCCATAGTCTTTCCAGAGCGGGATAGGCCTTGGCGTCAGCTGTCCCAAGGGTCCCTCGTTCGCCCGGCAGCACACAGTAGCCCCGGGCAGGCTTCCCGCGAAGTCACTCCGGTTCCATCCCTCCTGCGCCAAGCGTGCGTCGAAGCGGATGTTGCTCTCAGGTAGGCGGTAATTAGGATAAGGAGCCTCCGTGTTTTGATAAGCCTGAGAGACGGCACACTCCCAGCTCGCGTCCGAAACGATCTCCAGTCCTGGCGCAACCGCCTCAAACAACAGGGCGGCCTTGCCACTGTTCACATGGCTGAACCCATCCTTACCGAAGTGCCACAGCAGCACCGCAAAAGTATTCTCACCCGGTTTCAAAAAGGGAGCGATATCCACCTGATCATAATAGGTGCCACAAGGAGAGGCACCCCGCTTCAAGCCGCCCTCAAAGACCACTAACCGATCGTTGATCCAAAGCCAATATTTGGTGTCAGCGGCGATGCGAGCCACCATCCGCTCCGGCACACTCGCCACCTCTGCCTGTTTCCGATAGATCAGCCAAGTATTGGTGGCACTCTGACATTGCTCCGTGTTGATCCACTGTGCTTTCCATTCCGTACTAACGGCAGGCTGCGCCTCTGCCACCTCGTTCAGGCAAAGAGCCAAACCCACGATTAACCTCAAAAAATGCTTCATACGCTTTATCTTTAACTATTATCGGTTTCCTTATGGTATTATTTGATTGTTTAGCGTACAAAATAAGTTATAATCCCCCTAATCCCTATTGCAATAATGACCGAAAACATTGCTTTTTTGATTATTGCCCCATCTTCCGTTTGGCAAAGTGGCGGAAATTTCGTTCTTTCTCCAGAAGAGATCGCCCAATTATAACCTCATATGGAGCCTCACGCTTCAAGTCACAAGCGACACGGTCGGCAAATAAAACCTATGAAAATTAGTATTTACTAAAGAAAAAAGGCTTCCCATTTGTAGGTAATGAAAATATTACCTTTCTTTGCGGAGTAAACAATTAATAAGTTCAGAGATGCCTACTATTTTCATCCTGTTTGGATTCCGATTCCTTTTCTATGCTAACGATCATGAGCCAATCCATGTGCACGTAGTGAAGGGTAACACAAAAGCGAAGTTTTCTATTTTCCCTGTATCTCTTGTAGAGAATCATGGATTGAAACCCGCAGAATTAAAGTTGGTTGAATCGATCATAGAGGAGAATCAAGAAGTAATAGCAGAGCATTGGAACCTGTTTTTCAATAAAATCAAATAAAGATGGCAGCAATTACTGTAAATAAGATATGGCTTACTGAAACAGCTATCTGGATACAGACAACAGATGGCAGGGTAGCTCATGAGAATTTCGCGGATTACCAACGGCTTCGATACGCTACTCCAGCGCAAAGGGAGCACTTCACCTTCGATCAGTTTGGCATACACTGGGAAGACTTGGACGAGGATCTGAGCTTTGAAGGTTTTTTCCAAGAGAAAAAAAAGAATCTCCTGTATGAGTTATTTATGGCCCACCCTGAGTTGAACGCTTCTGCTATCGCACGTCGTTTAGGACTATCACAAAGTCTATTCGCACAATATATCAGTGGTAGTAAAAAACCCTCTGCAGCTCGCTACAAGGAAATCATAGAAGCCATTCGCGCCATAGGTCGTGAACTTGCCAACCTCCCTATTGAGCCTAAAGGAGTCACTACTGTTATTCATTGAATTGGGAAAACAAAGGGGAATCACCTCCTTCTTGTAACCGCAGGTGGCACGGATTGTGTTCGTATAGACAACAGATCGCATCCAATGCGATCATATTACAAAGAAAAGCCCCCGAAGAGGACATGATCCAATCTTCGGGGGCGTTTCTGTTATACAAAACCGGTCATTCCGGCTCGATGCTTCATGACCCATCAAACCACATCCGGATTCTCAGGTTCGGGTTCTGGTTCCGGCTCCGGCACAGGTCAAATGACTTGGATGCACGAAGATACGCATTTTAATCCAAAATCATTAAACATCTGCACCTATTGCAAAATGCTTTCAAAATCGGTTGAAACCTTTGCACACTCCGCACAATGCCTTCAAAGGCGGTTGAAACCTTCACGCGCTCCGCGAAATGCTTTCAAAGGCGTTTGAAACCTTTGCGCGCTCCGCGAAATGCTTTCCGAACCCTCGAAAATCTCCACGCGCTCCGCGATTACCTGTCACAAACCACCAGGTACTTGCCTGACTGAAGCTCCAAACGGTCTTCCCCCTGGAGTTGCACACCATTCAACGTAACTGGAGTAAATGACTGAGGAGGAATGAATGTGGCCGTACTGCCAATCGGCACCTCCACCTCAACCGACAAGGAATGAGGCTCCAACGTCCAGTTGACGGTCACATTTCCATAAGGCGTATGTTTGGAGGCATTCACCCATGTCAAGCCATCCACCATTTGAGGCTTAATGAAAATATGTTGGTAGCCCGGTCGCTCTTCATCAGGCAGGATTCCCGCCAATGCTTGATAGAACCAAGAGCCAATTCCATTGTAGCAATTGTGAATATGGCTACGCGCACCATTCCAATGCTCCCACGTTGTGGTCGCTCCATTGTCGATCATATACAAATAGCCCGGATAACCGTGTTGCTTCAGCATCTGATACATAAAGTCCGCTTTTCCTTCTCGGGTAGCCCATTGCGTGATGACAGGAACGCCCACTAAACCAGTTGACAAATGTCCTTTGAACCGATCAGCGGTTACCTGCATCAATGTACTTACCACAGCCTCCTTCAAAGCATCCGGCGTGACACCTGCCAGCATTGGATAGACCAGATCAATCTGTGTCCCTGTCGCATAGCTGGCGTTGTCAGGCAAATAGCAACGGTCTTGGATGCGCTTAATCAGGGATGCATAGTTATCCGCGAACCGCTTCATCTCTTCGTTTAGCCCTAAATGTGCGGCAATCTTGCGCATCGTGTCATAGCATACGGCCACGAAACAGTTATTCACCAAGCGAACAGAGGCAGGATCTTGCTGATCAATGCCCGTGGGCGTAGCCCAATCGCCCAGGTACCAGTTCCGATAGTCCGTGGCAGGCCATTCCTCCAATAATCCCTCCGGAGAGTAACGCTCCACATAGCCAATCCACCGCTTCATCTCCTCATAATAGGCCTTCAACAGGCTATCATCGCCATAGTTCACATAAGTCTGCCAAGAACCCGTGATGAGGAAACCACACCAGAACGGACCACCGCCCGCTGAGAAAGGATTGGGTGCCGTGTGAGGCATACTTCCGTCCTCCCGCAAGCAATCGCTCCAAGCCTGCATCCAATTCTGATAGGTCGGGGCGAGGTCGAACATCGTTTGCGCCGTCAAGGTAGAGGCATTGCCATCCCCTCCGTAGCCCAACCGCTCGATATGCGGACAATCCACCAAATCTCCACCGATCATCAAACAGCTCAACGTATATTGAATCAGGTCATGGATCTTATTCAGATCTTCGTCGGAGCAGGCAAAAGCAGAATGCCCCGCATAATCTGTATGGATCAGTTGAGCCGTGACATCCTCCAAAGCGGGAGCTTCTTTCAAGCCTGACACTTTCAAATAGCGATAGGCATGATAGTTGAATTTATTGCAAAAAGATTCCTCACCCTTGCCGGAGGCCACATAAAGATCCTCGAACAGGCCATCCCTGAATTGTCCCTGCTCGTCCAGGAAATCGCAATAGCTGATCCGCACCTGCTGGTTTGTCTCTAACGGAGGGAAACAGATCTTTGTCCAGCCGGTGAGATTGGTACCCATGTCATACACCCATGCCGAGTCGCTCACGGCAATGACGCACGTTGGATGCCATGTTTTTTGGATGCGATTCAATTCCACCCGTTGAGGAGTTGCCTGGTGCTCCGGGATGTTAGTCTCCACTGCGGATGTCCACGACATCGCGTCCAAAGTAGCGGTCGTCATGTCAGGCAGCAGCATAGAACCGTCCACGCGCTCACCACTGAGATAATAGGCTTTCAGCGGCTGATAGCCACCTACGCGCACCTGCCAAGTGCCATTTGTAGCCACCACGGTAGTCACCGATTCTTTCTCCACAATATCTAACTGAGCCCTGACGAAGGGTCCATTTTCCACCACGCCAGGAAAACCATCCACATACCAGCCTCGGCCCAACCAAAGCAGAAGATCGTTCTGCCCCTCGTGCAGCAAATCGGTCACGTCATAGGTCACTACCAACGAACGTTTATTGAATTGGCTCACCGCGGGGGTGAGCACTGCATCGGTTACCGGTTGGCCGTTTAAGTAAGCCTCGTGATAGCCCAATGCGTTCACGTGGAGCAAAGCCTTTCCAGTCAATCCCGTATAGTCAAACGTTTGCCGGAACTGAGGAGATTGGGGTTTTCCACTTATGGAATCCTCCCCGATAAATACCGCATGCCAATCCTCGGGGCGCAACAGCCCGACCGAGAAACAGGCAGGTGCACTCCATGCGGAAGGCTCACCCGCCTCATCCCAAACACGTACCTTCCAATAACCTACCCAATTGGAAGCAAGCGACGAACCACCGTAGGCCACCCCAACCGATTGATCAGAAAGTATCTTTCCCGAATCCCATAAATCCGCTTCGCCCTCCTTCAAATCCTGCTCAGTCGAAGCGACCAGAATCTGGTAGGCCGTCTGCCGAGCCGCCTGCTTGTCTGCACGCATCTGCCAGCTGAAACGCGGTTCCACCGTTGCAATACCCATCGGATTCTCCAACCCTTCACACAGGAGTTTCTCCACCCGAAGATCAGAGGATTGACAGGCGATCAGCAAAAGGGCAAACCATGCCCCAAAGAGGAATTTGGCTTGCCCTTTGATATGAATTTTCATTGCCATATTTGTATGTAAGATGATGAAATTTACTTATACGTTAACCAAGTTGTCACGTTGGCCTCTCGATCCGCCACGAAGCGAATCCAGCGGGCTTGGAAGCTCTCCGGGAAATCATATTCGCAAGATTGACCTGCCCGTACCGTCCATGCCTGATAAGCCATCCAGTCACCATTGCCGGTCGGATCCACCTCCAACGTGATGGTGGCTGCCCGATCAGCCTCCAGGGTCAACGACTTCTGGTCGTAACAAGCAATCAGATAGGGATCGGACTTCTCACCAGCCTTCACTTGGGCATCCTTCCACGGACCGCCCTGGCCCACCGGCTTGCCCATCTCCCACAAGTCGTCAATCACACCTACCCAAACTGCGGCCTGCCTGTCGTCGGAGATCACGATATGCGGATTATTCTTTCCCTCTTCGGGTGTCACACCCGTCAAGACCAACATACCCCGGTAGGAGGCATAATCCTGAATCCGGAAGGGATGAGTCGCCACCGGACGCATCTTCGCATAACCGTCCGCATTCTCAGCCGGCAATTCGTAGAAGGTACCCATGCAGGAGAAGAGGTCACGTTCCGTAGCCACCTCCCGACAGATGCGCAACTGCCCTTGGTCGGTCAACGGACGATAGACATCTTGGCCCAACGGCAGACGCCAACGACGGCCTGCATCATCCACCACCAAGACCGAACCAGCCTCGATGCTGACCACCTGTTGCGGAATGGCAAACTGCTCCCGCACGAAGGTAGCCGTCTCCGGATCCTCCTTACGCACCAGCTCCAGCCGGTCGCCCATCTCGTAATAGCCCACTTCGGCCGTCTGTCCATCCATTGTCCGATTGGCCAAGAAGCCCAATGCCCGACGGTCATTGCCCAAGCCATACAGCAGACCGCCTGTGGTGGTTGAAGACTCGACCGGAGTCAGTCCGCAGAACATCGCATCATAACCGGTCGGACGCTTATCATCCGACGTATAATTGAAGCTGACCGTCGTTTCGGTCATCCGGTCACAAATCACACGGACCCATTCGCCCTTCTCTTCCGACGCAAAGGGAACCGCTACCGACTGGCCGGCCTCCACCCGAACCTGCTTCAAGCTCGTCCACTGGCCATCACCAGCCCGATCCACTTCGAAGGTAAAGGTAGCCGCCTGACGCCCCTTGTTCTGTACCCAAGCCATCCGTTGCGGCCAGCCACTGAACAGGAAGGGTTCGGAAGGCTCGTTCGCCCGAACCGTCTCCTTGGCCCAGACAGCCCCTTCGGCTGTAGCCGGTCCCAATTCGTCCGGACGACTCAAGGAGGTGAACCAAAGATTTGAATTGGACTGTCCCGGTCCCTCGATCTGGCCTTTGGCCTTCCGCTTGTTGAGGAACTCCTTCTGGGCCGAATCGTCACAACCGAACACCAGCTGATCCTGCCAGCGGGTAAAGTCGCCAATCACCTTCAGATAGGCCGACCGAGGACGAATACCGGCCGCATGAGCAGCCGTAAAGTCGCCCGGGAAATGCCAGAACATGCCATGCATGGTCATCAGATACTCCGGCTGATCCGGTGTACCCACATTCCGGATGCGAGGCCATTCCGTATTCCAGCCATAGGCTCCATCGTAACTATGGCTCGCTTTGGGCAACCGATAGAAGGTCCAGCCCGTTTTCGCATCCCGCACGCCCAACAAAACCGACTTGTAGTCCCAACCCGTGGCCCAAATCGGATCGGTCTCGGGATTCGCATTGCCATAGATACCGCCCGGGCCCGTCACTTCGGTAAACTGATTCCGTCGAACCAGCTTCCAATCCGTTCCATCCCATTCAGCCAGACAGCCCGCTTCCATATCAAACTTCTTCAAAGCCTCTTGCGTGCCCTCACCATTGTTGGTGAAATAGAGATGGCCCTGGCCCGAATAGAGCCCCTTGCCATGGACACCCGGCAGCAGGTCATTGATCGGACTGGCATCCGTATCGTTCTGTTTCTGTTGCTTCCGGTTGCCGTCCGGATAGAGTTCATGCACCTCCAACGTGTGGACATCCACCTCATAGAAGCCCTCCTCCATCGTACCGTAATAGATCTTGCCAGCCGGATCAGTCAAGTGACGGGCATTGCCCGTATGACGTCCGGACATCTGGTCGTAGGGGATCACCCGCACCTGACCTGTCTTGTCGATCGCATAGGGACCGATGAAGAGCTGTTCGCTCTCCGGATGGATCATGCGGTTAGCAGGTGTACCTCCGATACTCTCGGGATAGACGGTCTGCTGATAATCAGGCGAAACGGAATAGAGCTTGTCGGACGAACCGTTGGGCAAGTGAGGCCCGTAGGTAATCACCCACAGGCGGTCTGCCCAAGGCACGACGGCACCCGTACCACATTCCCCCTCGTTGTTGTAATAGGCCAACCGGGGATAAATACCGGAAATCGAATCCGGTTTGTTTTGTTCGTTGGGAGCCGTTGAACATCCCACCAGACAGGATGCCAACGCTACCACCCAATAATTCAATTTCATATTATACAACTAATTAGATTACGTAATTATACAAGATAGGCTCCTCATCTATAACATGCGTATAAAAGAGGAGCCTAAAGGTAACAATAAAAAACGATTACCAATTGGGATTCTGAGTCAAACTTTCATTAATCAGACGGTCAGAAGCCGGAATGGGCCACAAATAATCCCGATCTTCATTGAATTTCCGCTCGGTAGCCACAACGATATAGCCTGCATCCACCATCGGTTGCATGTCGGCAATACCATCTTCGTCAATATGCGGCACTCCACCAAACGGATAGTTGCCATCCTTCCAGTTCTGGATCAGCTGTTTGTATTCAGCCGACACCTGACTCTCGTCGCCCTCCCAAGAGGTGGAACCCGACCAGGCACGCTTCAAGAAATAGACCGGACGGTTATACACCTTGCCGGCAATGCACCAACGGATCAAGTCGTTGTAGCGATGTCCCTCCCAAGCCAGCTCGATAAAACGTTCTGTACGGAGGATGGTACGCAATTTCTGTTGGGAATCGGCCAGTACACGCGGGTAGGTCAAACCGGTTCCGTTGTAGGCACGTGCACGCAACTGGTTGATGGTCGCATCCAGCACCTCCTGTGAGCATTGGCTCTGCTCGTTCATGGCCTCGGCATACATCAGCAGGACATCGCCATACCGCATCACCGGATAGGCGGTCGGAGCTCCGGGCGATCCGGACAAACGGGTCACCTCTACACCGGAGATCTGTCCCTGCATGGCCGTCGAAAGCATCTGGGTCGAACGTTCCGTCAACGAAGCACCTTTGATGCTGGATATCGGACCGGTCAAATCACCCTTACGTGCCGTACCATAACCGATCACCACGACTTCATCCAAGGCTTGTGAGTCCTCCCCCAACGTGATGGATAATTGGCTGCGGTTGTTGACAGCTACCTCTTGAGCCTCGTAACCAATGTAGGAGATAGCCAGTTGCGCATTGCCCAGAGCCTCTAACGAGAAGTTTCCGTCAATGTCGGTAATGGTTCCGTTGGTGGTTCCCTTGACTACGACGTTGGCACCGATGATGAGCTCGCCGTTCTTATCGAGCACGGTACCTTTTACCCGCTTACTCTGCTGTGTGCTGGCATTCGTAGCTGACTGGCGAGTGAGCACAATGTTGTTGCCCTCCATCTCGTAGGTGACTCCAGTCCCGGCAAAGAGCTGTTGCAACACGGAGGCGACTGTCTGATTGGAAGCATTGATCGAGATGGGTCGATTGGTATCGACATTTTTCTTGTCATAGACAAACAGATAGTTGGTCTGCTTCTCGATGTCGTTGAGCACTTGGATGGTCTTCGCATGCTGGCGATTGAGCGAAACCTTCTCATTTTGCGCAAATGCGCTGCAAGGTTTGCCGAACGAGCTGTTGAAGTTCCTCGGAGAAGAGCTCTTGCGGATCACAGTCTTGCAAGGTGCGGATGCGGAAAGCCAACTCTCGTTCCGCCGATTGGAAGAGCTCCTCCTCCACCGTTATCCGAACCTGTTGGTGGCGCAGGTAATTCAAGGAAAGGTGCTTAACTAAGGTTAGGATATAGGCACGGGGATTGGTATCGACATCCAGCTCGTCTCGCTTCATCCAATATTGGACCATCGCCTCCGAAAAGATGTCTTCCGCAACCTCCCAATCCCGTATGTAGGAGTAGGCAAATTGCGTAAAAGGCTTCCGACAACGTTCGAACAACGTCGTAAAATCCTCCCGTTCCGTTTTCACTTTCTTTTCCATGATTTGCGGGCAAAGATACATTTTTTTTCAAAGTAGCCCACAAACCCTGTTCCGAGCCACTGTTTTTTGTATTTTTGGGCATTCAAAACGTAAAAGAAAATGAGAAGTTTCGCAAGCGACAACAATTCAGGCGTGCATCCCCTGATCATGGATGCTATTCGAGAAGCAAATGATAATCATGCGGTAGGCTATGGCGATGACCCCTGGACAGCGGCAGCGACACAGCGAATCAAAGAGGTGTTGGGAGAAGAGGCTGAGCCCTTTTTCGTATTCAACGGAACAGGTGCCAACGCCGTAGCCCTGCAAGCGGTGACCCGTCCTTTCCATAGTATTCTCTGTGCGGAGACGGCCCACATCAACGTGGATGAGTGTGGAGCACCGGGACGTATGACAGGCTGCGCCGTCATACCCATCCCTACCCCCGATGGCAAGCTGACACCGGAGTTAATCCGTCTGCACCTGAAGAATTTCGGGGTATGCCACCACTCTCAGCCCAAGGCTGTCTATATCTCGCAGGTGTCTGAGTTGGGTACGGTCTATACGATCGACGAGGTACGGGCAATCGCTGATCTGCTTCACGCCCATCAGATGTATCTTCACATGGATGGAGCCCGTTTGGCCAATGCCTGTGCCCACCTGGGTTGCACCATGCGGCAAGTGACCGTGGAGGCGGGTGTAGATATCCTCAGCTTCGGAGGCACGAAGAACGGCATGATGATGGGTGAAGCGGTGGTCTCCTTCCGTCCGGAGATCACGGAGAACTTGGCATTCATCCGTAAGCAATCGGCCCAATTGGCCTCCAAACTGCGCTACCTCTCCTGCCAGTTCATCCCCTATTTGAGCAACGATCTTTGGCTGACGAACGCACGTCGCGCCAATGCGCAAGCGGAGAAGTTGGAGCAGATCCTCAAGCAATACCCGGAGATTCACTTCACGCAGCAGATGGAGAGCAATCAGCTCTTCTTCACGCTTCCGACGGAGGCCTTGCACCGCCTGCAAGAGGAGTATTTCTTCTACATGTGGGATGAGTCGAAAAACGAGGCTCGCTTAGTGACTTCATGGGACACGACAGACGAAGACATAAACCGGTTGGCGAAGAGCTTAGCAGCATGCTTTGCCCCTTCGAAAAGTATTTGATCATCCACAACACTTCAGCTATTTACTATGAATAAGCATTTTTCTTGGACAGGTTGGCTTTGCCTTATGATAGCTCTCTTCGGGCTGATGACAAGTTGCCAACAGCAGGAAAGCTCCCTGCGTATCATGAGTTATAACATCCGTAACCTGCGTGGCATGGATGACGTGCGCGATGTAGGACGTGTGGCCAAGGTGATCAATGAGGCGAAGCCGGATGTCGTAGCGGTGCAAGAGGTGGACAGCGTCACCGGGCGTAGCGAACAGACCGATGTGCTGGGATTGTTGGCCACGGAGACCCAGATGTACCCGACCTATGCCGCCGCCATCGACTATGACGGCGGAAAATATGGAGTGGGCATCCTGAGTAAGGAGCAGCCAATGAGCCATTACTCCCTTCCCCTGCCTGGTCGGGAGGAGCAACGGGTGCTGTTGGTAGTGGAGTTTGACCACTACCTGTTTGCCTGCACCCACCTCTCCCTGACGGAGGAGGATCGGTTGCGCTCACTGCCGCTGCTGAACCAAGAGGCAGCCAAGGCGAACAAGCCGCTCTTCATCGCAGGAGACTGGAACGCCACACCCAATTCCTCCTTCATCGGGGAGTTGCGTCAATCGTTCACCTTGCTCAGTGATCCAGGAAAGCTGACGTTCCCCGCCGACACTCCCAATCGCACGTTAGACTATGTGGCGATCTACCGGACAAAAGATTTAACGGTGAACGTGAAAAGCACGCAGGTGGTCGATGAGCCGATGGCTTCCGACCATCGCCCGGTCGTCGTGGAGATCACGCTTCCCAAATAGTGTTTACCCATTTATAAAGCAAATAAAACCATGATTCAACATTCCAAATTAGCGACCGCAGCAGTGTCGCTACTGGGTCTCTGGCTGAGCACGATGCCAACGATCGGCCAAGAGACGCATCCCCGGCTGATTGTCCGGGCAGACGACATGGGCTCTTTCCGGGCGGCGAACATCGCCTGCCTGAAGGGCTACACAGAAGGCATCGAAAGCAGTATCGAGGTGATGGTGGTCACCGCTTGGTTCCCTGAGGCTGCCCGGTTGCTCCGGGAGAATCCGGGCATCGATGTCGGCTTGCACCTGACGCTCACCAGCGAGTGGGAGAACGTGAAATGGCGTCCGCTGACCCACTGTCCCTCGCTGACGGACGAGAACGGCTATTTCCTCCCGATGATGACCCCCAACAAGGCCTATCCCGGGAAGGCGATTTTAGAGAACAAATGGGACATCCGTGAGGTGGAGCAGGAGGCTCGTGCGCAGATCGAGCTGGCCTTGAAGAACATCCCGCAGATCAGCCACATCTCCGGTCACATGGGATCAACAGGATTCGACCCTCAAGTGGTGACTTTGATGAAGAAACTGAGCGAGGAATATCACCTACCGGTGGTAGATCGTGTATCGGCGATGGAGGAATATGGGTTCAGCTATAAGGGCTATGAAGGTCCCTCGAAGAGCTATGCCGAGAAGGAGGCAAGCTTCCTGAAGATGCTCGACACGCTGGAGCCCGGGAAGAGCTACATGTTCATCGACCATCCCGCACTCGACAACGAGGAGATGCAGACGGTCGGCCACGTAGGCTATGAGCAGGTGGCGATGGATCGACAAGGGGTGACAGACCTCTTCACAAGCGCAAAGGTGAAACAAGCCATCGAGCAGAAGGGAATCGAGCTGATCAGCTATAACGAGTTGACAAAGTCCCTCCCCCGTGCCGCAGCCACGAAGAAGTTAGACAAGGCGTTCGATACCTACCTGAAAGCGGTAGAAAAATCGGGACAGGATCTGCACAGCGTCATGGTGCTGCAAGGAGGCAAGGTGCTCAAGGAGCAATGGTTGAGCGAGGGCAACGCCAAGACTCCGCATATACTGAACTCCGTCAGCAAGACCTTCACCGCCACAGCCGTGGGATTCGCCGTCGCAGAGGGTAAGCTGAAGCTGACCGACAAGGTGATCCGCTTCTTCCCCGAAGAGACTCCGGCCAACCCCGACGAGCACCTGCAGGCATTGACCGTGCAGGATCTGCTCACCATGTCCTCTGGGCATGATGTGGACCCGACTGCTTTGGTGCGCACCCCGGAGAATAAGGATAAAAACTGGGCCGCGATCTTCCTCAGCGCTCCGTTGAAACATAAGCCTGGCACCTATTTCTGCTACAACAGCCTGGGCACTTACATGCTGTCGGCTATCGTACAGAAAGTGACCGGGGAGAAGGTGATCGACTATCTCTACCCTCGTTTGTTCCGCCCATTGGGCATTGTAGGCGCACATTGGGACGAAAGCCCGCAGGGCATCTGCACCGGAGGATGGGGTCTCTATGTAAAGACCGAGGACTTGGCCAAGATGGGACAGTTCCTGCTGCAGAAGGGGCAATGGAACGGCCAGCAGTTGCTCCCGGCCACCTGGGTGGAGGAGGCCACGACGAAGCATATCGAGTGTCGTCCGGCAGGCATGACCCCAGAGGCAGTAGCCAAGACCATGAAGGTGAAAGATAGCGACTGGCTGCAAGGCTATGGTTATCAGATGTGGCGCTGCCGACACAACGGCGTGCGTGCCGACGGAGCCAATGGCCAATATATCATCCTACTCCCGGAGAAAGATGCCGTGATTGTCACGACAGCGAACATCGGGGATATGCAGGCGGAGATCAACTTGATTTGGAAACATTTGCTTCCCGCCTTATAAGCTCAAAAGTCCACGCCCAAGATCACGCTGGCACTATGCAGGTCTCCTCCGAAAGGCGGATTCAATTTTGACAGCGTGATCTCAGCGGCTTGCAAGGTAGGAAAACGGTGGTGCAGGGCCTTCAAGATGCGTCCGGCCACATGCTCTAACAGGCGGGAAGGGATGCGCATCTCTTCCCGCACTGTTTCATAGACCTCCGCATAATTGATCGTATCCTCCAACCGGTCGCTCTCCACCGCCCGCTGCAACGGGGCAGTCAACGTCAGATCCACCAGAAAAGTATTCCCTACCTGTCGCTCCTGTTCAGCCACACCATGATAGGCATAAAAACGCATCGCCTGTAATCGAATTTTCGTCGTCATTTCACTACTTGCTCTTTATTTGAGGCGGTAAAAATACAAAAGTAAAGGAGAGTCGCATACAAATCTTCACTTTTTATGTGATATGCGTTCGGTTTGCACTATCTTTGCGACACCTAAAATTAAACATGACAATGATGGGAATAAAGCAAAAAGAGGAACACAACGGCGGCGGTCTTCACAACGCCTTGGCCGCAGGTACAATCATCAAAGGTAACATCATTACAGAGACAGATTTCAGACTGGATGGCACCGTAGAGGGCGATATCCAGTGCAAAGGGAAGATCGTGGTCGGGCCAAAAGGGGGTGTCACAGGCAACATACAGGCAGCGAACGCCGAGATCTTAGGCCAGATCACCGGCAACGTAGAAGTCGCCGAAAAGCTCGTGCTGAAAGCGACCGCCATCATCAAGGGTGATATCTCCTCCCGACAGTTGGAGATTGAGCCTAATGCCCAACTCAACGGTACCTGCCGGATGGAGAACCCCCTCAAAGCCTAAGACTCCAAGAAGCGGAATTGGGTCTGGCCAATCTGGAAGAGATCGCCATGATGGAGCCGATAAGCCTTATGCAGTCTTAAGGATTGGCCTTGCCGATAGACCGATCCATCCAACACAAACAGGGTAGGTCCCCCTCCTACCAAACGGATCTCAGCCTGTATCGGTGAGATGTCACTCTGCAGATCCCACGTAATCTGCAGGGAGCAGCTTACGGACTTACCGATTGTCACAGCCGCATGAGGAGAGGCACTAAACCACTTGTAGAGCGCAATGTCCATCTCCTTGATCGCCCCGGACACATGCAGGAAATAGTGCGCACGACGGGGCATCACCTTGGCGATACTCACAGCAATACCTCCGGCAAAGACCAAATAGGCCAATATCAACAGCACCAGTTGAGACACATTCTCCATATCGCCCAATCCACACCAGAAGAAAGTGCTCACAAATCCGGCTCCACAGGCATACAGCAAATACTCCTTGTGAGGACGTAAACGGGTACGATAGGTGGAGGCAAACGCTACGCATCCAGCCACCAACGACCAAAAGATCAAATCAAACAACAGGCTGGACTCGTAGAAATCACTCACGACCACCACACCACACTCCACCGCAAACAAGCCGAACGTGATGAAAGAGGCAGCCAAGGCTCGTAAGAGTATCTCTCCAAGACGCAATTGCCAAGCACGCCGATAGACCGTAATCCAAGACAGGGCCATGGTCAAGAACAGGGAAAGGTAAAAACCGAAGACCGGCAAGTGATACATATAGGGAGAGAGCGAAAGCTCCTCGGTCGAGACCATGCCCTCTGTATTCATGTAGAAAGAGAAATCCTGATGGAGGAGGAAGCTGATGAAGTTGTCCAGCACATGATAGATGGTCACATGGTGAGGCACGACATAGCAAGCCCACGCCAAGATGCCCGCCGCTAACGCATAGAGCAACCACGGCAGATAGAAGGAGGCATTTCGCCGATCAAATAAATTATGCCGATTATAATAATGCGCACCCTCTGGACAGCGATGGCCATGCTCTGGGCAATGGTAACCATTCTCCTCCCAACACTCCTCGTGCATCACATGCTTACATTTGGCCACGATCCGCTCTCCCGGTTGGAAGGGAGCCTTGCAAAGATAACACTGCTCAGGTACCGGAATCTCCCCCACTGACATGCGAGGCCCTTGATAAGAGACAACATAGCGGCGACGGAACAGCTGATAATAGACAAAGGGTAGGACAAACTGCAAGACCAAGTAGGCCAACAGCATCACCAACAAACCAACGAGCACCCCTCTCAACGTAAATATCCGTAAATCTTGATTACCGATAATCAACTCCTGTTCCAAACTACCTAAGGCGTAAGGCACATAGGCGGTTGCCAGCAAGCTATCCGCCTTGGTATAGCAACTCACCTGCAGGTAGTGGATACCTCCGAAGTAGAGTTTATCCTGAGGATTCAACAGTTCAAAGGCATAATCGTCATAATTGATATAGAAAGAGGAAAGTATGTTATCCACGAGTTGATGCCGATCAAAGTGTGCATAATAACCGCCGTTTGACTGCATACAGATGGACTGGATCAGGTTGTTCGGTTCCTCCTCTTCCTCCTTCAGATTGACATAATAGACCTCAATGTTGCGTGGCAATCGACGAACTTGTTGAATCAACTGCTCCTGAATGGAGAAATGATCCGGATCCAGCGGATAGTCATCCTCTGCATAGGTCACCCCATCCGAGAGGAGCAGCAAGGCCTTGTAGCGTGCCTCATGGATGAAAGGAGTCTGACTCTCTTGCAGCGTGTCAAGGGATGCCAAAAGCATACGATACAGATAGGGTCGGCTCTCCACCGCATTCGGATCAAAAGCCATCCCCCGACGAAGGGGCGAGGAGGCCTCAATGTAATTATTAATCACATAATTGGAGGCTGGCATAAAAGCAGATTGCTTTCCCTCAGGCAACATAAAGGAGAGGAAAAGGTTATCTTTCGAAAATAGGTTATGCAGGGAGCGCACATACTCCTGCTGCTGAGCGAGCACGGACATGGGCTGAGTCAAATCGACCAAGACATACAGGTTGAGATCCTCCTCCTTAATCTCATCCTCACCCACATTCTCTACTTTCAACAATTGCGGTCGTACATGCTCTGTACACGGAGCGAGGTTCTTCCGCAACTCAGCAATCCGGATATCGACTTGCGATGTATCGTCGATGCTATACGCTCCTAAGTCTGTTGTCAGGCGTGCCTTCAAGTTAATCCGACAGTAATCATCGGAAAATGAAAGCTTCGTGATCTCCATGCCCTGCGAACGGGGTTTCATCCGCTCCAACAGGTTATTCGGAAGCTGTTCACAGGAGATCAATCCTACGCACAGCACGATTTGCAACAAGCTATTTATCCACTTATACCTCTTCATCACTATTCACTGTTTGATCCACATAATTATATAGTAGGAATCTCCGAATTATTCTTCTGGAGCATCTCCTGGTATTGTTTCGCATTCTCTCGTGCGGCCTTCAGCGCTTTGAGCTTGGATTGCACCATCGAGAAGAACATCAAGATGATGGCTACCGCAGCAAAGGTCATCACATAGTCTTTTATGCGCTCGATCAGCGACTTATAGGCAGCAGCCTGAATTGCTTCCGACTTCTGCTTAAGCACCAGGTAGCGGTTCTCCAAGCGTGTGCCCTCTGTCGTCAACGCAGGCACTAACGCCACTGCCTCCTTGGCGGCCATGAACTGCTGATCAACCTCCTGGAAAAGCAGTTGTTCTTTGCCTTTCACCTGCGCCAGCAAATCAGCGGTCTTCGCGATGAGCGAGTAGCTGATCGCCTCCTGTTCCAATTCCTCATACCGCTTCTCGTAGTTGGGGAACTGCCGCTCCACCTCCCGAAAACGGACGATTGCCTCCAGGACCAACTGCTGCTGATCCATCGCCTCAGTCACCTGCTGCTGGGATGTCTGAAACTGCGCCACCAGCTCCATCAGCAGCTCGCTCTGCGCAATATCCATTTGCATCAAGGTGTTGTAGGCATCCCAACGCACGTTCAAACTGGTTAGTCTGCGACGCACGGCTGCCAGCGCATTGGCGGTCTTTGTCTGCGGAATATCTTCGGAGAGTTCGGTCAACTCACTGAGAAAACCCTCCATCCTCTCACTCATCTCCAACAGCAACTCCTCACTCAAAGCGGGCGCAGCCTCCTCCTGAGCAGGTTCCTGTGCCATTGGCAACAGCTCCTGCCCTACTGCGGTGAAGACACAGCTCCACAGTCCCAATAGCATCCAACCGATTACCCGCCTCAACATACTACTGCTCATTGTTTTAACATTGACTTCCGGAAATAATCCTCTGCCCTCCGGAAAATACCCAAAGCATCCCGTTGCTCCGGTGTGCGTACACCCTTCTCCTGCAGGATTGCTTGCATTGTGCTCATGATTTCCCGGCCTTGCGCAATGAGGTCACGTATCTCCACAGGGTCTTTCGTCACGGACGCCAACGCCACCAGATTATCCAAACGGCGGGCAGCGGCCAATAAGACATCGGGACTGATCCCCTTTCCTCGCTGAATGGAGCTATCAGCGGCAGCGCTATACACACAAACCGCTTGGTCAATCAACTCCCAATAATGATTATACTCGCCATACAATTGTTGCAAGTCACCACAATCGGTGCTGTCTGATACGGACAAGAACTGCGACAATAGGTATTGCTTATGTTGATTAAAAACGCCTACCTCCTCTGAGCTATCCGCCATACCTGAAGGTGCCGTCTTCAGCAAACGGCCATAGGCCTGCTGGATAGCCTCCACACGTACCTTCATGCTATCTTGCGCAGCCTGCGATCCTATACAGGGATCACGGCGCAGGGTGATCGCATAGGTGGTTGCCAAGTCCTGATCCCATACAAAGCGGTATTTAGGTTTGGTGGGCTTGCCTGTTTCCATCAATACATAGAGATTCCGTAACGTGAAGGCAGCCTCCGTAGCTCCCTCAGCCACCGCAAAGCGCATAACCAACGTATCGTTGAGCAACGCATACTTACCCGATTGCCCATCACCCACAGGAGGTAACGGAGTCAATGAAGCAGATACGCCGTCCACCCAGCGGTTGAACAGATGCTTGCCCCTCGGTTTAGCGAACCGCTTGATCACTTGCTTCGTCAAATAGAAATTGGCTCGTGGGGAGACCAAGACCGGATAGGAGAGTCGTTCAGGACGCAAATGCTTCCGGCTAAAAAAGCCGGTGAACACTCGGTTCCGATAGACATCCTCCTGAAAGACAAATAGCGGGCGAGAACCCGACACCTTCAAGAATAACTCGTTGGTATGCTCATCGAACGTGATCATCACCTTCAACTCTACCCCCTTCTCGTCAAAAGGGAAGGTCAGCGCCTCCTCATAAGGCATACCCTCCTCCACCGAGAGGCTTTTCGTCTGCTGCGCATAGACGGACATCACCATCCAGAGGCACAATCCTATGACTATATATATCTTCTGTCTCATAACCTACGCTTGATCAAAATAAATCCATCCATTCGGTTCACCCAGTTGCCTTACCCATTGCGCCACCCGCAGATCCTCCGGATAGGGCGGTTCCTGCTTGGCATGATAGCGCTCATAACGCAAGTAGTCGGCCACCCGCTCTACGCCCCAAACCAAGTCGGTGAAGGTGTTGAGCCGATTGAGGCAAACCATGCCCGCCATCTCTCCCTCATAGCGGATGTTAGGATGCCAAGGCAACTGATCCACCTCCGCCGTCCGGACGAACTGAAAAATCGGCGGCGCATCCACCTCAGGGTAATCCTCCGGAATCGTCAGCCGCATCACGAAACGGGAAGCGAACAACGGCCTTCCCGCTGACCCGATGCCACAGATGCTCTTGATGAAATAGTCCACCTGATAGGCAGTCGGAATGCCTCGACTATCCACGGCGGTCACGGTCAATCGGATATCGTCCCGATCCGCCAACCCTTTCCGCAAGGACTCCCATTCATAGAGCAACCGACGTTGCCGCCCCTTAACCTGGGAAGGGGTCAGGCACAAGGAATAGGGTGTCACCATTGTTCACATCATAATCTGCCAATGTCTGCTCTGTCTTCCCAATGCGAGGCCGTAGCACACGGATCTCATGCACCTCCGCATCCTCTTTCCCAAAGAAATAATCCAAGGGCGCACCTGTCGAGTCGATAGAGGGAAAGTCGAAAACCAACCGTCCATCCTGCCCCACGCAATGACGCAAATTGTTCATCAAAGTGCTCAACAAAGCCTGTGGATTCGCCACTCGG
Source organism: Parabacteroides distasonis (assembly GCA_021531385.1). Taxonomy (GTDB): domain Bacteria; phylum Bacteroidota; class Bacteroidia; order Bacteroidales; family Tannerellaceae; genus Parabacteroides; species Parabacteroides distasonis_C. The sequence continues at coordinate 158,845 of JAFBIR010000006.1, forward strand.
AACTTCACCTGTTTCTCTTTATAGATAATATATAGATAAAAATCCTCCATATCGTGCTATTTATTTCCTATGCTGTTTCTAACTTCAGTTCCACCCGGATCGGGTAAAGGCCCGTGGTACGCACCTCCATCATCCGCTGCAAGTAGTGCTCCACACCTGCTTGTTTGCCCTCAAAGGCACGACGGGTGAACTGCGTAGGCTTGATCTGGATCTGTACCACGATCTGATAGGTGTGATAGCTACCCATCGTGTAGGGACATCGCCGGGTGCGGATGGAGGAGATCAGCTCCTCAACCATTCCGAAACGGGCGATCAACTCCATCTGACAGAAAAGCTTCAGGTCTGTCTCCGTCACCAAGCGATCCTCCGTAGTCAGGTAGTAACGGGTCATCGCCCGCTGTGCCAACTCATTCCTCACCTCATTCATTCCCCCTTGGGGTGCGGCGATCTGAATGGTCTGTTCCGCATTGAATCCCGCAGGTACCTCAAATTTCGCCTCTCGGTTCAGCACACTATTCAGCGTCGCACCCTGTGTAATCAGGTAATGCACAGTGAGCGAGACCGACTCCTTCTGATTACGGGGGACACCTGAGTTGGCACGCAACTGCAAATAGACCCCCTCCGTCGCCATCAGCCTATCCGACATCGAGAGTTGCAACAAATCCTCAAAACCGTCCCGCAAACGCGCCACGACCCGCTCTACTTCAGGCGCATTCAAGGCCTGGAAGGCATAATAATCGGAATGATACCGGGCAAGCAGGTTCTGCAGCAACTTTACCAAACGTCCCCGATTGAACCGATCCGCCGACACCCGTCTCACCTGCAAGGCTGTCTGGCCATACAGTTGATCCGCTGAGGGACGAATCAGATGCAAGAATTGCGCATCGGAGCGGGAGCCATCCGCACTACCCGTCAGGCGTACTGACGGGGAAGCAGTGGACAATGAAGCCTCTTGCTCCTCTGCGTTCACCAACACCATCGCATTGAGATGTAACCGGTTAAACGAGAATTGGAAATCATCCGCAATGCCATCGAACTCAAACAGCAGATCCAATCGGTCGTGCGGATCCATCTCCTCCATCTGATCCACCACGAAGATACCCATTTGCTGGCGCGCAAACAGATCCATCACGCCGTAGTGATTGTAGGCCGAGAGCCCCACCCGACTGCCCGAAGTACACGCCCGGTTGTAGAGCAACGTATCTAAAGAGAAGGCCTCCGTTACAGGCAAGTTCGCAAAATCCCAAGGGGCGATCAAAGGCACCTCTTGCCCACTATCCGCCACCGAAATCCGCAGCGAATGGAAATCCACGTTGTCGATCGCAAACGTCATGCCTTGCAACTGCTTGACAGGGGATTGCAAGCAATCTAAACTGACTAACCAGCGGCGTCCGTCCAAACGCGTTACGCTACGCACCTCCGCATTCACCAAACGAGTGGCTAACAAAGGAATGAAGCTATAGCTTTTCTGATTACCTCCTACTAAGCGGAAAGTCATTGCCGAGGTGACCGTCAGCTCAGACACCTTGGGTAATAAGGCAGTGCGTACCACCACAGTCGCCGGGATCGCACGTCCCAGCTCACCGACAGCGAGCGACTGCTCCAGCTCCTGCAAGACATCGACCTTTAGTTGTTCTATCTCCGCATCCAGCTCATTCGATTGATAGGCTAAAGCGGTCAGCAGCAACCGAAAGACCGGATCCGACTCCAAGCCCTCTAAGTATTCGCTTTGGTCACTCTGTCGCCAGATGGCTAACGCCTGTGTCAACAACTCCTCTGTCCGTTGCCGGACATCAAATATCGTCTGTTTCATGATGCATTTCGCTTAACAAATGACTCCTCTAATTCCACACTTTAATCACGGTGCGGTACTCATACGGCTTACCGGTTTGCACGATCACCCCTCGAATCGCTACCAAGATCTGTCGCTGCTCTCGGATGTAGGTCATCACTGCAGCCGTACGGCTCAACCGTGGCTCATAGCGTTTGATCGCCTCATTCAGCTCAGCGGCAAAGGTCTGCAAGTTCTTGGAGGAACCCGAGATCTTCTTCTGATAGATCGGATCACGCTCCTCGCGATCGCTATAAACCGTCCCCTCATGCTCGTTGAAGATCTCAAATCGCAACCCCGTGAACACAAATCCGTAGTGCGGATCCGCCACGAAAGAGCCTGTAGCCGTATGGAGCAACAGATCTAACGACTGCTCAATGGCCAGCTTCAAGTTCTGCGTCCGGCTCAATCGGCCACGCTCAATGCGCAAAGGTATGAACAAATTAGTCATGGTTACCATTAAATTAAAGGAATAAACTCATCTTCCTCCTGTGTCTCCGGCTTATACAGCAGCTCGCTGAGCGCATCGTAGAGCGCATCATAGAGCCGCTGATAGAGCGAATCGCACAGAGCCCGCTCAATCTCCTTGCGCAGACGGGGATGCAACTGCGTTTCTATATAATTACGCAACCACTCTGAGAGCTGCACGGTCAATCCCTCAGTCAACTCCGTATGCAGCTGGGTCCGCAACTCGTCATACAGCTCCTTACGCAACTGGGCATAGAGTTCCTCCTTGATCTCCCGCTTCAGCGCATCGTAGTCGATGCTGTTATCCACCAATACGACCCGATCCAGCAGCTCCGTCTGCACCGATAAATAAGCGGAGAGCCAATCCAGATAAGCCCGTATGTGGTAATAGGTCGGTTCATTTCGCACATCTTGCCTCAGAGCGACCAACGTGTCGGGCAACGCCTCGATGTCATGTCCCAAACCCTCCACTAAATAATAGGTAACTGTCTGTTCGATCTCCTGCAATAGGGATAAGCCATCGGCCATCGACCGACCATGCGGGAAGCGACGCAAACGGAACAGCAACTGCAAGAGTGAGCGTTTGGCATCGCCCTCCTCTAAATGCGCATGAGCGGTGATTGCCACCAATTGCTCCTCATACTGTCTGAAGTAAGGCTCGAACGCCTCATCCGTCTGGATCGTCAGTGCCGGAGGCAGGTAGTCTTGATCCACGGACAGCATCCCCTCCTCCACCGTAAAACGTTTGATTGGCAACACATCCAAGGTCGCCAACTCAGGTAAGGTATGCAACGAGAGCTGATGAACCGGTCGCTCATAGGAGACTCCATCCCGCTCAAAATGATGGAGCTCCCCGTCAGCCATGCCGACACAAAGGAAATAGGTTCCCTCGCTCAGTTTAGGCATCTCCAACCGCATCTCCTCCTGCACGGAAAGGATGCGTCCAGAGGGTAACAACGCCGTCAGCTGCAAGGGAATCAACTCATACACACGTTCCACAAAGCGCCCTTCAGCTCGGAAGGAACATCCCGGGATCCGCCCGATGCAGCCCTCTCCAATCGCCGTGCGCACAATCAGCTGCTGCCGGCTATCCAAGTCGGCTTCCCAATGACGGAAAACAGCCGAGGTCAGCTCCATGCCCGCATGCCAATCTATCTTCGCATTATCGTACATATCCATTATAATTTAGCAAGTTTGAATGAATGGAATGCCCTTTAATCTCCACCTCGCTAAAAGCATCAACGGGAAGGAAATGGGCCTGGATAAACTGAAAAAAGGGTGCCAATTGGCGATGCTTAGCCGCATAGCCCGCAGCGTCCAACCCATCCACCCAGAGCGTATAGCGCACCATTGGCATCCCATACACGGTGTTGTCTGTATCGCTGTAAGTGGAGAGACGCAAGGTCACGGGATAGCCCGTCAGTGTGCTCAGGAGCAACCTAACGAAATGAATATTGCCTCGTAGCTTCGCCACATAGGGCAACAACAGGGCGGCTTGCAGCACATATTCATCCTGCTCTGCCGACAAGTCAAAATCGTAATAGGCTTTCAGCACATAGGCTAATTTCATTTCGATCAAGTCCTTCACCTGTTTCTCCACCCGCAATCGCCGACGGAACGCAAACGTATCAAACGGCATGAATGCCTCCGACAACAGGTGAAGTCGCCGTTGCATCTGCTCGTAGCGACTCTTGAAAGACTGGGTCTGCTGCTTTCCCTCCGCTGTTTGCGCGGTCAGTTCCGCATCCTCAGTCAGCAAGGACGAGGGCAACAGCTGCAGGAAGCCGTCTCGCGCTAACTCCACTTGCCGCTCCTCCGGATCTACCCGTATGGCATCGTCGGAATAGTTGCGGTAGAACACACCCTTGCAGCGCACCGACCACTCCTCCGTCAGCTCCGGGTAGAGTTGCTCTAACAGCATTTCAGCACTGATCTCGTTCAACATACCATCGCTATATATTGAGTTCCACATTTCGTTTTCAGTCGCAACACATCCTCAGCAGGAATGCCCAGTTCGCCCAAGGTCAACTCCGGATAGGGGAAACCCTGATCGATCACCCGATAGGCGTGTTGATCAAATTGGCTGAGTAGATCGAAGCGCAAGGCTGGGTGTCGCTCCATAGCCGCCGCCACCCGGTGTGCTGGCAACATCAGATAGGTTCGCTCTCCTCGCTCCTTGTGAATGACATAATCCACAAAAGGATCGTTCAGCAGCAATGCGCCATAAGGCAGTAAGGAACCTACCGCCATGTTAGAGCGAACAGCCAACTCGTCACCCTCCATCGTCCGTAGTGACGCTAACGGCTCCCACGCCTCATGCAGAGGGCAATCATCGTCCCACGCCTGAAATTCCATCGTACGGGCGGTCAGATGCTCTCCCTCGTAGTAGAACATCCGACGGCTGGGCGCATCGCCTACGATCACCTTGATCGCCTCTTGTGCCTGCACAGCTCCGATCACACTGGCAACGAGCGGAGTCGTAGGCGCATGGTGTGCCTCCTCCTGCCGACGGATCACCCCGGAACAGGGCATACGCCGACGCAACTCCTCCAAGCCACGCTCACCTAAGGAGCAGGCGTAACAATTCTCACCCGGACGGAACACCCGCATGGTGCCCTCCAGATCGAGGATACCACCATCCACCCAGCTCTTGCCCGCTCGGAGACAAAGGCGCTGGATGCAATAGCGTGCCCAGCGACTATCCACACAGCCCACCACCACATCCATTCGGCGGAAAAGTCCTAATCCTACCTCATAGGCTACATCGCCAAAGATCGTATCGACCCGCAGGTCGGGGTTGAGTTGCAGCAAAGCGCGCTTCGCGACATCCACTTTGCGTTGTCCGATGTCAGACGAACGATAGAGAATAGAACGGGAAAGATTGCTTGGCTCCACGCAGTCGAAATCGACCAGGACCAGATGTCCCACCCCCATCAGCACGAGGTTCTTCATCACCTCGTTGCCTAAGGCACCACATCCGACCACCATCACATGCGCCTCTCGCAATCGCTCACTGCTCCAATTCCTCATCAATCCGTCACTTAATCCATCTTGAGTTGTTGACCGATGTTCGATAAGTCACTCCCCTTTTGCTCCGTCTTGCCTGCGGGGGCACTACCAGCCTGCTCCTGATGCTGGAGGAATTGCTGGTAAGCATCCTCCACCTCCTTCTTCTTATCGTTTGTCAGGTTATCGCGCATCTGATCATACTGCGCATGTTGCTCTTCGAATTTTGCGAAGGGATCCTCCTCCTCCTTTTTAGGACCTTCCTCACCCTTAGGTTGCGGTGCAGTCCCTAATGCGGAGAGGTGTGCAGCTGCCACACTCTGCACCGCCTCTTTGGGAATCGGTTTGACTCCTAACGCCATAAGTTTCGCAGTCGTCTTGGTTTTCACTACTTCTAACTGGAGCTTACATTTCTCATCCAAGGCATCTATCGCTTTCATCAACACATCACGCCTGTTCTTATCCACCTCGGGCATCGTGAGTCGCAAGAACTTGGCATCCGGATCATCCTTATCCTCCTCGGTCACATCAGGATAGGTTTCTACGGATTGCTTTATCTCCGGGTGAGCCTTGAAAACACCTTGCGCTAAAAGGCCCAAATAGTTAGCCTCCTTCGGAAAAAGATCGATGATGGTCTCATCGCCATCCTCTTTCAAGGTATGTACATAGACATCCGCCATATCCTCGATATGCAGAGGCATACCACTCATCGCTACCTCGACCCCCAGCAAAGAAGAGGCATCCGCCTTCACGCACAAATTGCAATAGGCATACGACATGACGGTCACATAGCCCATCTGCCGCTGCTGGGCATTATTTAATTCTATGATTACACTTCTTTTCATTTGCTTTTTCCTTCTTATTTTCCTTCTGCCAAACAGACATTACCCGGCATCGTGACGGAGATATTACCGCCCCAGTTACATATACACTTGCAATTATCTAACAGGGCCGGCATATTACAGATCATCTCCTTACCACCCGGCGTCCAAGGAGCCGCAATCACAGGGATACAGGGCATCGGAGTCAAAACACCTGCCGCCGCTGCCGTAGCGGAGGCTACCGTTGGATTGGCCATGCTCTGGCACATGCCAAAAGGCATGATATTCGCCATTGGCTTATTATCCATAATGTTGCCCGCAGGCTTATTCTGCACCTTCGGCCGCATCGGATCAACCACCATAAAACTGGAGGGAGCCATCCCGAAAGAACACTGGAGCAAGGCTCCCGCTGTCACAAACTTTCCCATCTGATTACCCCTCCCTTTTTAGGCTGATTCACCCTCCGACTTCTTCGCCTCCTCCTCTTGCAGCTTCGCAGAAGGCTTGCCTGCCGACCCAGCAGCTGGAGCCGCCATGCCGTCTGAGATATTGGGCGACTTAAACGACGAGCCTGCCTCCAATGCCTTGAAGTTGCCACTGGGAGCTGTTGTCTCGCCCTTGATGTCGGCCTTGCCCTTGATGGTCGTGTCGCCATTGATCTCGTTGGCCGATGCGCCTACGGTTAAGTTGCCGCCGTCTAACGTGACGACCGCTTTCGCCTCTCCTTGCTGCATCTCGGCCGTGGTCGTGGCCAGCACACCAACCTTGTCGGAGGCCACCTGCACCAACTGGCTCTTCGTCTCCTTATCCGAACTACCCACAAACATTTTATCGGCTAACAGCACCATCTGGCTGTCTGCCGCCAACTGCTTGTCGGTGCGTTTCTCCTTATCTACATCCATCGCAGCCACCTTGATATCCTTGGCATTGAGCGAGATGCCACCTGTGGCTTTGCCCTCCGTATCGGTAGCGACCGCTGAGATCTGTTCCGCACGAATCGAGAAGCTACCACTCTCGGTTAAAGCCTTCTCCTCGATCTTCTTATCCTTCAACTCGCGATCCACCGCCTCGATCGTCACCTGCTTGGAAGTAATGGTCACATCGCCCTCAGCGGTAATGTCACCCTTCTCCCGCTCCTCATCCAATTGGGTGTTGGTGGTGGCCAACGTGATATGCTGGGTATTGACCGCGAGGAAGCTATCCGCCATCAGAGTACCCTCTTTGTCGTGTGCGGTCAGCGAGACGTGAGGCATCTGCATGAACAAACCCGCTCCCTCATTGGTGCGCAAGTTGCCGTCACCATCCACTGAGGTCATGCTGATTGACTCTGACAGCATGGAAATAGCTGCTCCTGTGCATTCCGTCTCGAAATTGGCGCTTTGCTGATCGGTCTCCTCTTTCATCGCCTTCAACGCCGTGATCCGACGCTGGCATTCCGCCTCTTTAGAGAGGCCCTGTATATAGCGAGAAAGCGCTGCGCAAAGTGTAGCTTCTTGTTGTGTAAACTGAAAATGCAAATCAGACATACTATGATAATCGCTACTCAGTTCCGCATTCGTAGTACCCAATTGCTCATGCTCGTCCAACAGTTCCTGAAGTTTCTCCATCGCCGACTCAACCGATGTTTTGGCCTCCTTGGAAGCTGCGGACAGGGTAGATGCATCCTCCTCTAAATGCGCAAGTAACGCATCAATCTCAGCCTTGCGTACCTTATTCGGCAGTGTAGCCTGCACCGTCACCTCCGTATCACTCCGTAGCTGTATGCCCGTACCGGCGGTGGCAGGGCTGACGAAACAGTCTTTGTCGTTCTGGCTCTGCAGCGTAATTCCACGGGCCTGGTTGATGATCTCCGAACGACCGCAAACCACATTCTCCAACCCATCCGGTCCCGGATCGACCGCACTATTTCGAATACTGGCTGCCCGGGCGACAATGCTACCACCTACCTCTGGCGAACCTACACCCTCGATTCCAATGGTGTTAGCTCGCAACACAACAGCCGAACCACCTCCCTCGCCTAACAGGTGGCCATTATGATCCACATTTCCGATAATCACCTTAGGAGCAGACAGGATCAAACAATGCTCATCGCGCACATATTGCACCCCTTGCACTGTCTCATACAGCTCTTCCTTCAGCCGTTGCACGGCCCGCTTCTGCTGCCGGATCTCCGCCAAATCTTTTTGGACACTATCCGCCAAGCCATTCAAGGCCTCTTTCAACTCATCCAATATGCCACTCATGTTCCGATCTCCTTTCCACCATTATTCCACCTTGCCTAAGAAATTATCGTTGGCATCAAATGCCCTTACGAGATAATCCTTTAAAAGTTCAATTCCTGGGTTATATAAAGGTTTCCAACCTGTTGCATCCTCATTCAGCAGGTAGGTATAGCTATCGCTATTCGAAAGCAGGATATTGCCTCCTGTTCCGATATCCCAAGCTGAACGGGGCCCGGCTTCACCTCCGTAATTAAACAAAGTGCGCAGACCTTTAGAAGCCTTCGTGTCCTTGATTCCGTTCTCACTAAACTCAACAAATTCACCTAATAACTCATTACCCAAACTTACTCCAAGTGATTTCATAAAAGAGGTTCCCTCTTCCTTCTTCTCCTCCAACGCATGCATTTGCTCCCTCCATGCTGCCATGTCATCAGCCAACAGCTGCCCGACAGTAGCATCTTGGAGCGAAGTAACATCCAGAAAATCCCAATGCTTGAGAACCTCTAAAAATACCGTTACTGTAATCTTCTTTTGCACATCAGCCGAAGGCCAATCAAGTTTTATATCTTCCCAATTTGCTTTTTGTGATAAATCATATCCTAAAAAACCAACTTCGAAAGCTGTTTTCTGTGGGAGTTGATACTTCAAATTCGGATAAGTATCCTTGAGCGAAGTAGCCGTTGCATTTAACGCCGCAATCAGCGCTCCACCGTCTTTAGTACGATCAATCAATGACTCGACCATTTCTACAAGTCCATTATAATCTTTCACAAAATCATTCAACGCTTTATAAGCATTATTATACGCCATCCTCTCGCCTTCGGTGTGAGCAACTATCATGCGAATAAAATCGTTAGGTTTGATCTTCTCTTTGGCAAGTAGTTTGTCTAATAGCGCTGTTCGGATTGCTTTGTCAGTACTCTTACACAAAGTTTTGCGATATTGATTGTTTATGTATTTATAATACCCAATTAAGTTAAACAATTTTCCTATTAAATGGTTTAACTTATTCTGGCAATGAAAATATTGCGCTGATTCACCAATACAATAATCCTGTATGCTCTCTTTCAATTTAGATAAAAGAAGCTTACCTACCACATACTTATCGTTAGCATACTTGTCTTTCTGGATATCTTGTGTTTTTTTTAAGCCGAATCTTCCAGCAGAAGACATCAAGGAAGAGGGAACACAGGCTCTACCCGCTCCGGATGTCATGACCACATTCCGATTGCTCTGCAGCTTGAGTGAGCCCTCTACAGGACGCATCAACACCTCCCACACAGCACGCAGGAAACTGACATCCGTCAACTTCCAAGGATCAAATTTTCCTAACTTCCACTTGATCACCTCTTTGGCAGCCTGTTTAGCGACAGCACCTGCGAAACTACCAAGGGCACCTGCAATGGTGTTTTTAACAGAGTCATCTTCATCATGAATATTTCCTCCCGCCTTGAGCGAGATGTTGTTGCCTGCCTCCAACGTGATATTCTTTCCTTTGATGGAGACATTTCCGTTGGGCGCTTCGATCGAGATACCGGTAAAGGCATTGATCGACACCTTGCCTAACGGACTGGATATGCTGATGAAACGACCATCGGCTGACAACTGGATATTATTGATGTCATTCGCATCACGCAACACGATACCTCCCGCCATCGCATTTCCACTGTCAGTCTCATCATACTTAGCACCCTTCTTCGTTTCCTCGTTAGCGCTTTTCTCCTGGCATGATTTAACCAAAGACATAATCTGACCTGCCATAGGAACCATACCACTGAAAAAAGGAATCCATCCCTTCAAGTCAATAAACGAGATACTATGCCCATTGGCCGAAGAAATCACACGTGCGGGATAGTTGGGAGCAAAACATTTCTTAATCACAGTTACCGAACCCGAATCATATCCTTTATCCTTATGGTAAAGCGCGCCTTCCGCATAGGGACGCTCGATATTCTCACCCAAAAAATTGATCATCAGATGATCGCCTTTCTGCGGGGTCATCACCATACCACCGGAACCACTCGCAAAAGGAACGACCATGCGAATCCAGGGAGAAAAGCTATCTACCTCATCTTTACCATTTTGCCACAGGTAACGTATGCGCACACGTCCCATCTTGAGTGGATCCGCCGCATCGCATACAACCGCCTCCTGAGGAGCCGATTTCAAACAGAAGGGGAACTGTTGAAGCGGTGGGGATGCGGTCAACTCTTTCTGATTCTGCTCATTGATATAGCTGGCAGGAACCGCCTCTACCCGATGCGCGCAAGTATCACCGAAAGAGCCCTGCATACTTGTAACCACATAATATGTGTCATCTCCCAAGCAGAAAGCATCCCCCAACCTCTCTTTCGGTAAGAGATTCGAACAATCCAACGTAATCAACGACTGTCGTGCCTTCAGCGCAGCTTGCTCCATCTGATAGTAAAACTGGTTTAAGAAGTTACAATTAGAGACATCTAACGAGGTAAAGCCCATCTTCTTCGCATAATCCTTCTTATAGTTCTTATCGTAGTCACCTTCCACCTCCTTCTTGACAAAACCATAGCCAACGCTTATGGAAGCGAGCTCTGTCGCGGCATTTTGTACAACCTCAACGATATTCTCTCCCGACAAAGCCTCAAAAGCGGCACTAAAATAGACCCAATCCCCCCAAATGTCCGTAAAAATAGCACGATCGTCGTTGGTCAAGTCGTGGTAATTCTCATCACCCGAATAGGGAGCATGATACACCCATTTATCTTTTGTCTCATCATCCCGATCCTCCACATAATCACCCGAGAAAGAGGTGACCTCAACGCCTATTGGCTCCTCATCGACCACCTCCGGATAGCTGCATTCCGCTGCCACGGAGAAGGCACCGGGTGTGTCCTTTGGCTGCGGCAAACCCAAATAGAACTTTCCTTCGCGATAATAGAGAAACTCGCCACAACGATGGGCCACTCGACGCAGAAAGTCATAATAGCTCTCGTTATACTGCACCAAATAGGGCTGATACAGCTCTTTGGTCTTTTTCTCATAGCTTAAATGGTTGAGCTCTGTCAAGTCACAATGCAACTGATCCGCCGAGAAAGCAAACTTATCTACCGTCCACGTTTTGAAAATATCCTGACCAAACTGTTTTCCGCAAAAAACCTGACAGAACTTGTTAAGCGTCAATTTTTTATCTGGACTATAGCAATGCAAAACGACCTGATAGCTCGTCTGATCAGTACCATCAGTTGCCGCTTTCTTCGACGTAAAGCCAAAACTATGCACATAGAAGTTGGTAGCCAGCTCCTGATCATTTTCAGCCAAGACATCGACTCTCACCGTTGCCTGTGACGTTGATTGGGTAGGAAGAAATGCTACTTTCAACAGACTGACCATAGTTTGTGCAGAGAGTTTCCCGGCAACATCAGGCGTACAAGTCAGCGTAACATGCACTTCGCTCGGCTCATAGATCCGGAAATCATAGGCGAGCGATTGATAGGCCAGCTTAAAGCCATTGCCCATACCATCAGAGAGACTAATCTCGCCAAAGCCTTTTGAGAGTTGATTAACCTCTTCTTTTTCTTTAGGCTCTTCGAAATCCTTCTTCGCGTAGGTATATATCTTTAACTGCTTCATTGTAAAGTTTGAAATAATCAGTTAGAAAAATCATGTGTTAAATGGGCATTCATGCCCACGTAGGTCAGTGAAGCCAAGAGCAGTGTCAAAATCAACGACATCTGTTTCCCTTCTTGGTTAGCGGCATCCCGATCAAAACATTCCTCCACGTCCACCACGTATGCCTCAGCCATAAAGGCACTATCATAGTCCTTCACGTAGCCCTGCTGATCGTAGGATACATTGAACAGCACAGAGAAAGGAGAGGAAACAGTATGACTCAATCGCTCATACACAAAACGAAGGTTATCACGTGTACCGACACGGAGGGTCATGGTCATCGTCCCACCCTCACCATTGTCATACGACTCACCATAGGCATTGCGATTATGCATTAAATCAAACGCATACGACTGCACCACCATGCAATCTGCTCTGCGGAGCCATTGATGGCTCAGCATATTCTCAGGGTAAAGTACCGCTTTTGTCTGGTTAGATACTCGTTGCATAATTAAAAAAGCATATCGGGATCCTCGCCGAAAGCAACTTGATCCACGGTAAACAGTTTCGCTGTTAGTTTCAAGGTTAATAGTCGTTGGCTCCGATTGTGCAGGTCATAACGCTCACTCAACGCATAACATTGCGCCCCCTCAAACGCATAGACCCGTTGTACCTCATCGTCACCTTGCGTACGTACATCCAACAGGTCAAAACAGAGCCGACCATTCCGCATCGTATTATTGAAATACCACTCATACAGGGATAAATCTTCCTTGCCTGGGGCAATAAGGGTTACCTCCAAACTATCAAAGCCGGGAGCTGACTCCGGCCGATAGGTGCCATATCTTCGCATAAGGTGGGTACGACACCCTACCACCAGGTATTCCTGATGGTAGTATGCCGACCTGTTATCACCAAATTGCAGATGAGCCAATATGTTCATCAGCTATGGAGTTTTATTTCCAAGGATTGTTGTATTCCACCGGACCGTTCTTCAAGGTCTGGCAAACCACCTCGATTTCCTCGTAGTGCTCCTGGCCATCCTCCCACTTCTCCGTGTAGTGGATGCAATAGCAACCGGTTCCCTCCAAGGTCTTCATCGTAGAGCCATCCACGGTGTTCTCAAAAGTCACCTTCATGTCGCGCGGATCGTTCGGTGCGAGCATCCATTGCAACAACTGGTTGTTGCCATCGTTCATCGCTTTCACGCGGATGGTCACCTTGCCACCACGGGGAATACCAGAGATCTGTCCCTCCACGTCAGTGCTCTGATTAAACTTATAATCGACGAGAATCACCTCACGCTCCTCAAAATCTTTCACTTCCAGTTTCACTGGTGTTACGTTAGCTGCCATATATTAAGACTGTTTTTTTACGTTTTTACTTGTTGATACTACTCACGCAAGGCTTAGGCCCACTCATTCTCAAACTGAACCGAACCAAATTTGATCTTCTGGCAAGAGATGGAGATCTCCTCAAAATGGCCAGCCTTGTCCTGCCACTTCTCCTCGAAATCAACACAATAACCGCCCTCAAACTCAATCGTCTTCATCACCTTGCCCGTCTTGGTCTCATTAAAAGTAATCTTACCATTCTTCGGCAGGTTACGCTCCAGCATCCAAGCCAAGAGGTCAGGTGTGCCATCATTCAACGCCTTCACGCGCACCACGATCTTGCCACCGCGAGGAATACCGCTCATCTGGCCCTCTGTGTCGGTTGCTTGATCAAACTCATAGGTTACCATCTGCACCTCACGCTCCTTGTAACCATCAATCTCAATTTTAACAGGTGTCTTTGCCATGTTGTTAAAAATTTAGTGTTAATAATTTATTGTTTTAGCAATGGTTATGCCATAGCTGCTTCTTTGTCTTTCTTGTCCGCGCTCACCTTGATCACGAAGTTCTTTGCGGAGTAGAACGGGGTCAAGCTGATGTCGCAGGTGATACGCTTGGTCACCGGATCCTGTGTCGGCTCCTTGATCTCGTAGTTCTGGAACAGGTTGCCATAGCCCTTATAGTCGTTCAAGAAGGCCTGGATCTTCGCTTTCAGGTTCTTCGGTGAGTTGTAGGGATCCCAGTTCTCCAGCGCCACCTCATGCACGAAGTTCATCAAGACCTTCTTCACCCAGTCGAACACACGCACGATCGGATACTCCTTCATCGCTGTATTATCGCCATTATAGAGCGTCGTGTTGTTGAAGGCCATCACACGTCCCTCGCTATAGACCATCGGGATCACCTGGTTGTCCATCAAGGCCGCGATCTCACTCTTCAGCAAATCGAGCTTCACGCCCTTCACGCCGTCTAACGTACCATATTTCTTGCCACCCGCACCCTGTGCCATGTTAGCGGTCTCGTCATAAAGCTTGCCGCAAAGCGCTGCAGAAGGAGCGATATAGAAGGCTGCTGCATCCTCCTCATCAGCAGACATCTTCTCCGACTCACGACCCACGATCCAGTTGGCGGTCATGATCACGTTCTGCAACTCGGCGTCGCTGTCCTTATACATCTCCGTGTTGGCCTGCAGGTCGTCGAATGAGTACTCATCCGCGTGGTCGGTGATCAACATCACCTTGTACTTGAACGCCATCTTGGCCCACTGCAACAGGGAAACCTTGTCTTGGAACACATTGCCCGGCACGCAAACCAAGCTGTAGCAATCCTTCAGCGAGAGGCGATCGAAGCCATTGCGCAACAGGTTCTCCACCTCGCCCGCAAAGCCGGAATCGGGATCAGCGATATCCTCTTTATAGACATTGACCACACGCAGGTTCTTCACCTTGTCGGTGTTGGCGGTCTTGAAGAAGGAATCCAGCTCACGATAGGAACGCTCCAAGTTTTGTGTCGCATAGAGCGCATCCGTGATGCCCTGCTTCAACACCTCCGTATATTTCTCCTCCTTTGCCTTGCAAGAATCCGCAAACTCAGTCGCCGTATTGTGTCCCTCGTCTAATAAAGCCAACCAACCCTTGATGTCCTCCTTCAAGGCCGCACGCTTATCGGCAAAGCGCTTGTCGGTCAAGAAGACATTCTTAGCGGCCTTACGGGCCGGATTCAGGTTGTCGGCATCGGGAAGGAAGCCGCGAATCGCATTGAATCCACCAAACGATGCCAACAGCTTGGCGGGATCTTTCACAGGGGCTTGTTGCGCACCAGCCTGTGACGCTATATTTACTTGAACTGCTTTCTGCATTTCTGTTTCTGCCATCGTATTTACTGTTTTAATGGTTGACGTATCTAACTTACTTCTCCCCGATCAGGCCTCCAACTCAGCCAATATCGCTTGCAACATCTGCTTCAGCTCCTCACGTGAGCCAGCCTCCTTCAGGATGTCGCGCAACTTACGGTTTTGCTCAATGCTCTTGCGAATCTTCGCATTGGTGTCAATCTTCTGCTTCACGGAAGAGAGGAACTGGCTGTTCTCCACCAAACGACCCTTTCCACCTTGTGCCTCGAAGTCACGCAGTTCGCTGAAGTGCAGCTTCTCATTCACAGAGCCACCCTCCTCATCCACAAAATCCACCTCTACTGAGGGCTTGAAATGCTCAAATGCCTCATTGATGTTGTGAATGTCTTCTACCAATTCCGGATTGCCCGGCTCCACATCCGACGTATATTGATCAATCATCAACGTCTTGTTGTTATCAATCAAGGAGACTTTCGCACTTGACTCCTCATCCGGAGCCATGGAGATAAAGTTTTCTTTAATAGCCATGATACATATTGTGTTATAAAATTAATATTATCAGATTTATGCTGGTTTCACGTCAAAGCAAACCTCTCCGTCAGCAAGGCTCACCACGACGGTATCGCCCCCCTTCACCTTCCCGGAGATGATCAGCTTGGAGAGCGGATGACGCAACTCCTTGCGGATGTTGCCGATGATCTGACGAGCACCATACTGCGGGTCGAAACCACGCATCGCGATGTTCGCCTTCACCTCGTCGCTCATCTCCAACCGGATCTCCTGCTCGGCCAACAGCTTCAGCAAGCCCTTCAAGTGGATGTCGAAGATCTTCACCACTGTCTGCTCCGTGATGGGCGAGAAGGGCACGATCTCTGTCAAGCGAGCCAAGAACTCCGGACGGAAATACTGCTGCATGATCTCCATCATCTGCGTGTTCGTGGGAATCTCGCCCGCCTGAAACTGCTTGGATATAAATTGGCTACCGATATTGGAGGTAAAGAGAATCAAGGCGTTGGAAAAATCGCCGACACGTCCTAAACGGTCATGGAGTTTTCCCTCATCCAAGATCTGCAAGAAAAGATCGAACACCGACTTATGCGCCTTCTCGATCTCATCGAAAAGCACCACGCTGTAGGGATTCTGGCGGATCTTATTCACCAGCAAACCACCCTCTTCATAACCCACATAACCCGGAGGCGCACCATAGAGCAGGGCCACGGAATGCTCCTCCTTGAACTCGCTCATATCGAAACGCAACAGTGCCGACTCATCGCCAAAGAGGAAAGCGGCCAAACTCTTCGACAGCTCCGTCTTACCGGTACCCGTCGGGCCAAGGAAGAAGAACGAACCCATCGGCTGTCCCTTCTTGTTCAAGCCCGAGCGTGACTCAAACACGCTGTCGAGCACCTTCTTGATGGCATGATCCTGACCGATCACCCGCTGCTTCAGGGTCTCCTCCGCACCTAACAAACGATCACGCTCTGAGGTCTGCACCTTTCCCAAAGGGATGCCGGTCTGCTTCGCGACCACACCCTCTAAGTCAGCCGTCAAAAGGGCCAAGCGGGGAGCCTCCTCCGAGCGATCGTTGTGGATCTTCAAGGCGGCCATCGCCCGGTCAATCAGGTCAAAAGCCGAATCGGGCAGTGCCTTCTCGTTGAGGTAACGTTTGGCCAAGCGGATGGCACTGGTCATCTCCTCCTCACCCACGGTAAGGCCATGATACTGCTCATAGGCGGGCAACGCACCCTTCAAAATCGCTAAGCAGAGATCAGCCGTCGGCTCCTCCACGGTCAGTTTCTCCAACTTGCCGACCACCTCCTTATCGGTCTCAATGTATTTGGTATAGCCATCAATGCTGGAGGTGCAAAGCAATTGCAGCGAGCCTCGGGTCAACTCCTGCTTCAAGATGGAGGAACAACCATAAAGCGCTCCCTGCTTATCGAAGAGCTTATCGACGCTCTCGATCACCAACACGGCTGCACCACTGCCTCGTTGCTCACCCATCGCACGGACGATCTGCTTGAACCGATCCTCTACCTCGCCCTTATACTGCGCATCCGCAGCGAGTGAAACCAGATCCAGCTCATAGGCCGAGGCTCCCTTCAAAAACTCCGGTACCTCATCGTTGGCTAAACGAGTGGCAAAGGCTTGAATCAATGCGGTCTTGCCCACACCCGCCTCACCGGTGATCAACAGATTGGACTTGGTCTTACGGCCCAACGTCTCGAACACGGTCTGCAGCTCCTCGTCGAAGCCTACGATCACACCGATCTTGCCCTCACGAACCTGCTTCACCAGATCGAGGCCATATTTCTCAAAAAGACTGGCATCGCTTTTCGACACAGCACCTGGAGTTGGCTCAAAACTGGGTTGAGCAGCTTCCGCACCCGCTCCCATGCGCTCGCTGATCTCAGCGGCGGTGAGCGGCAAAGTCTTCAACTGGTCGAAGGTGAAGCCCACGCCCGGCGTGACCAATGCGGCCAATACACAAACCGCATTCGTCTCTTCCAAACCATATTTCAGCTTGTAGTTGTCCGCCTCTTCCAGGACTGCCTCTGATTCCGCAGAGAGATCCAAGTCACGTTTCGGACGAGTGGCACGAGGAGATAGCTCCATCTGGACATCTGCCCAATCTTGCAGATAGTAATAGTCCTTATCCAACTGAGTCTCAATAAAAGAGACTAAGCCTGCCTCCTTATGCAAAATGGCTTTCATGAGATGAGCAGGATAAATGGCGTCACTGCATCTTTCCTCGGCTAAAGCTCGTGCTATGTTTTCTATGCGTTGTATCATACTTAATCAGTTAACCAATTAGTAAGGCAAAGAAAAGCATTTATTCGCAATGTGCCATCACTCAATCCAAAAAATAAGAAAACGTTTAACGTATATTCAGATTCCGTGATCGATTCTCGGGGTCACATCGATTCGGCTAAGGCAAGACACTGTGTTAACATTACCAATCTTTCGAGCTGGTCATTACTAATGACCAGGCTCAGGCATTGGTAATGTCTAACCGCAGACCATGCCTACTCCAATGGCAGTTTCAACAGCGTAACCGAGTTGGGCGGAAAGACATAATAGGGAGAAACACCCATCGGAAAAGAGATTGAAAGGTGTTGCGGCATCACGGTCTGAGGCGCAGTAAAGCTATTACGTGCCCCAAGCTCTCCCTGGAGCTGAATCGCCTCTCCCGTGCCCGACACCGTCAATCCGTCAAAATGCAAAGCGGTACGCTCCTCATGCTGCGTGGTGTTGACCACCTTCAGCAACAGCTGCTGGTTCGCCTCATCCACTGTGGCGACACAGGCCAAAGCGGGAATCGCAGGCCACTCCACCTCCTGCACCAACTGATCATCCACATAGCAGGCCACACGACTGGCGTCATACGCCAACCGCACCGCATACCAACGATTGCTCTCGAACGACAAGGAGAGGGGGGCAGCCAACGGCTCCTTCACACTGCCTGATTGATGGTAAAACTCCGACTGCCCACCGCCTAAGGTGAAGCAGAGATAATCGGCCTCCTCGCCTTTCCGACCATTGTCGCAGAGGCGAATCTGCACCGCTCCACTCCCCTTCACACGGCGCACCTTGAGGGAGAAGACCGCTTGGTAAACGCTACTATCGCCTACCAACAGGTGGTTCCAGCGATTGGCATCTGCCACGGGCTGCCCCGCGACCGGCAAGCGCCATCCACCGCTCAGCACATCTAACTGGTTGACTGGCCGCCCATCGACCTGCACCTCCGCAAACTCGAAACTATTGTCGAACAGGAACAGTCCGGGCCTCCCTTGGCGCACACTCGACCGCTGATAGGTCTCCACCTCACTGCGTAACAGGCGATCACCCCGATGCGTCGCAAACAGCTGCCACACATAATAGGAGGGCGACAGCGCTACACTATCCCGGAAGAAGCGCATCAAGGGCTCCCGTTGAAGTGTAAACCCCGTATTGCCCAACACCGGTGAATAGGCCAACCGACGCACACGATCCGGGTTGTTTTCCGCCCCAATCAAAAAACAAGCCTCTCCGATGGCCGCCTGCATCGTACCGGCCACCTCCCGCTCCGCCGTGCCCATCTCGCCCACGAAAGCGGGGGCCTGTCGGCGGGGATAACGCTTTGCGTCAAACCGCATCGTATTAGACAAGAAAAAACGCTCGTCGGCATAGAAGTGGCCATCCACCCACTCCAAGCGATTGGGACGATCACGCACAGCAGCGCTACTGATCACCGTAATGTCCGGATAGGCGGCCTTGATCGCCGTTTCAAACAAGGCAAAACGACGCTTATACTCCGTGCCCCGATTCTCACTGCCGATCTCCACATATTTCAGTCCGAACGGGGCCGGATGGCCATGCTCGGCACGCAGGGCACCCATGGCAGAATCGGCCGGCGCATTGGCATAGGCGATGGCGGCCAACGCCTCATCCACCAACTTATCCATCGCCGTGATGTCCTCGTAGCGCGGGCGACGGCTCTGGCTCGTCACACCACTGTTGATCACATAGATAGGCTCTGCCCCCAGATCCTCGCACAGTTGCAAATACTCATGGTAGCCCATGCCGTTGGTCGTTCCATAAGCCCACACATTCCAGAAACTTTTCCGGTTAGCCACATCGCCCACTGTCTCTCGCCAAGTGGGGAAGGTACCCGCCGTATAGCCCTCCACGAAACTGCCTCCGGGAAAGCGAATAAAGCGAGGGGCCAAAGCGTCGATCAAAGCCACCAAGTCTGGCCGCAGCCCGTTGCCTCTCCCTTGCCAGGTCTCTTCCGGAAAGAGAGAGACCATATCTATCCAAAACATATTCGCCGTATCGGAGGTGAGCGTCAAGATCGCATCCGACGCATCGGCGGTCGCCGTGAACGTATGTTCATAACGACGCCACTCCGGGATGGGAGCGACCTCATACACCTCACTCAACGCAGTCGTTGCCTCCGCATCCTCCAAACCAATGCGTATCGATCTGGGCACCAAAGTGGTACCCTTGACAAAAAAAGAACAATGATAACGTTTCCCCTGACGAATTGGAATGCCTCGATAACCTTCCGCCACCAAGCCTCCTCGACCACTCTCCCCGGATGCCGACACAGCGACTAACAATGAACGACGGTTCCGTTCATTGATCAATTCACGGGTGTCTGGATAAAGCTGTGTGACGGCCAGATTCAGCCGACGCCAACCGGGCAATGAGTCGCTGCGAAGAAACGGGATAGTCCAACCATTCGGCGTAATCAACACATTGCGTGCCGCATCGTATGGGCAGTTAAGAGGAGGCATGCCATCCTCAAAACTACGATTCTGGATCAACTCCGCATAGAGCCCCCCATCAATGCCATGGTTGATCTCCTCCAAAGTCAATCCATAAAGATCCTGGTTTACGGCCACCTCCAGCCGATCATTCCATACGGTAATGGACGAGCTCATCGGCAACTCCGATTGACACCCCATGCCCGCACAGAGCCACAACCCCCAGACGATACAGCGCCAAAGAGCCTTTGCCTTTGTATGGATAATTTGTATGCTCACCTTGTCTGCTCTGCTTATTATTTTCAGCGCGAACTTAATCAAAAATGGCATTACTCAGTCGCAAAGCTATTTTTTTAATATCTTCGCGTCATAGTAAGCGTAATAAGGGAAAAAGCATGTACACCGTCATTAAACGAATGGAGATCTCAGCCGCACACCGGCTTTGTCTCTCCTACCGCAGCAAATGTGAGCATCTGCATGGACACAATTGGGTGATTACCGTCTATTGCCGTTCCAAGGAGTTGAATGCCGAGGGAATGGTCGTTGACTTCAGCCACATCAAGCAAGCGGTCAAATCCAAGCTGGATCATCAAGTCTTGAACGAGGTGTTGCCTTTCAACCCAACCGCCGAGCATATCGCCCGTTGGGTCTGCGAGCAAATACCCTGTTGTTTCAAGGTGGAGGTACAGGAGTCTGAAGGCAACACGGCGATCTATGAGAAAGATTAACGAGATTTTTTATAGTCTGCAAGGTGAAGGATTCCACACCGGGACACCCGCTGTGTTCATTCGCTTTTCCGGCTGCAACCTGCGTTGCCCCTTCTGCGATACCCGGCATGAGGAGGGAACGCTGATGAGCGATGAGCAACTGATGGCAGCCCTCTCCTCCTATCCCTGCCGCATGGTGATCCTTACCGGTGGAGAGCCCTCGCTCTGGATCGATGAGGCGTTGATTGAACGGCTCCATCAAGCGGGGAAATATGTCTGCATCGAGACCAACGGCACGCATCCCCTACCCAATGGCATCGACTGGGTAACCTGCTCACCCAAAGAGGGATCACCGGTTGTATTGACACACATCGACGAGGTGAAAGTGGTCTATATCGGACAGCCGCTCGCTGACTATGCAGCGCTTCCTGCCCAACACCATTTCTTACAACCCTGCTCCGGACAAAACACCGATGAGGTGGTTCGCTACATCCTCACGCATCCTGAGTGGAGGCTCAGCCTACAAACCCATAAATTGATCCATATTCCCTAAGCATCTTGGAGAGCCCGGTTGAGATACTCAAACATTATTGGGGCTATGAGGGATTCCGTCCCGGCCAGGAGGAGGTGATCCGCAGTGTCCTCTCCGGTGCGGACACATTAGCCTTGATGCCTACAGGAGGTGGAAAATCCATCACTTTCCAAGTGCCAGCCTTGGCACGACCGGGCATCTGCCTCGTGATCAGTCCGCTCGTGGCATTGATGAAAGATCAGGTCAGCCACCTATTGCGGAGAGGCATACGGGCCGCATTCATTAGCTCTGAAATGCCCCGTTCCGAGATCCTACAGCAGTTAGAAAACTGCATCTTAGGGGATTACAAGTTTCTCTATATCTCCCCGGAACGTATCTCATCCGACCTGTTCCAGGGCAAGCTGACCGCATTGAAACAGAAAGTGAATCTCTTGGTCGTAGATGAGGCGCACTGCATCTCGCAATGGGGAAACGATTTCAGACGAGACTATCGCCTGATTGCCGACATTCGCGATGTGATCCCTGAGGTGCCGGTGATTGCTGTCACGGCCTCCGCCACCGCCGCTGTCGTAGCGGACATTTGCGAGCAGCTCCATTTTCGCAAAGGGTATCAGGTGTTTCACTCGGCTTTTGAACGACCCAACCTGACCTTCGTCGTGCGCAAGACAGACAATAAATTGGCGGAAATCTGTCATATCCTCCAAGCGGTTCCCGGATCGGCCATCATCTACTGTCGTACACGACAAGGGGTGGAGAGCTATGCCAAAAAACTACGTGCAGCAGGTATGGCCACGGATTACTTCCATGCCGGATTAGATCCGCAACTGAAGAATGAACGGCAACAACAATGGCAAAGCGGACAGACACGGGTGTTAGTGGCGACCAACGCCTTTGGGATGGGTATTGACAAGGGAGATGTGCGGATCGTGATCCACACCGATTTCCCCGACTCGTTAGAGGCCTATTATCAAGAGGCGGGACGTGCCGGACGAGATGGGAAACGGGCATATGCCGTCGCCTTGTTAGAGCCGCAGGAGATCAGTCTGATCAAACGCAGACCTGCCAATGCCTTCCCCTCCATCGAATACATCGGTAGGGTCTATGAATCGCTCTGCAACCGTTTTCAGCTGGCGGAGGGGGATGGGCAAGGAGTATCTGTCTATTTGGATGAGCCGACCTTCCTGCGGGATTGGCACCTCGACAAGGGACGACTACGCACCTCGTTGGAGATCCTCTCCCTGTCCGGCTATCTCAAGTTCGAGCCCTATCCCAACACGCAACCTTACCTGCGGTATGACGGTCCACGCTGGGCACTCAATGATTTTCTGCGCAGCGACGCGCCCGCTGCACGGGTAGCGGAAGAGTTGCTGCGTCTCTATGCCGGTCTCTTCTCCGACGGATGCTTCGTGCAGGTGGATCTCTTGGCCAAACGCACCGGTTTCCAGCCTGACTTAGTGAGCCGGCTGTTAAGCTATTTACGCAACATAGGCTTCTTCTATGTGCCTGCTCGGAAAGAGCCTCGCATCACCTTCCTGCAGGTGCGTACGCCCATCTCACGCCTCCATATCACCCCTTCAGCGTATGATGTACGGCTGGCTGCTTTCCGGTCGCGCATCGAACAGGTGGTTGCCTACCTGGAAACCACCGAATGTCGTCAAGCCTTTATCAGTCGGTATTTCGGGATGCCCTCCACCCCCTGTCACTGCTGTGACAATTGCTTGAACACACAGAAAAGGGGTGAAAGCATGAGCTAACAGCGGCTCCGTTCAACAACAGCCATTTACTTCACCAAGAAACGTTGGGTCAACCCCTCAAAAGCATCTATCCGACGATCGCGGAAGAAGGGCCACCAGCGACGTACCTGCTCACTGCGCAGCTTATCCACCTCAACCACCCGGACAACCTCCTCATCGTTGGGCAACGTCGTGATCAGCTCGCCTTGCGGACCGGCTACGAAACTATTACCCCAAAACTGAATACCGTTGGTTTGACCCGAAGGATCCGGCTCATGTCCCGTACGGTTCACGCTGATCACCGGCAGACCATTGGCCACCGCATGGCCTCGCTGCACCGTCACCCAAGCGCCTAACTGACGGGCTTTCTCCTCCTCCGTATCACTGCTTTCCCAGCCGATAGCCGTGGGATAGATCAGTAGCTCCGCGCCTCGCATCGCCATCAAACGGGCAGCCTCCGGATACCATTGATCCCAGCATACTAACACGCCCAGACGACCTACGGAGGTGTCGATCGGCTCAAAGCCTAAATCGCCCGGTGTGAAATAGAACTTCTCGTAATAGGCGGGGTCATCGGGGATGTGCATCTTGCGGTATTTACCCGCGATGGAGCCATCCCGCTCCAACACGACCGCAGTGTTGTGATACAAGCCCGGAGCCCGACGCTCAAAAAGGGAGAGCACCAAAACGATACCTAACTCTTTCGCTAACGCTCCGAACAATTCGGTCGAAGGACCGGGAATCGGCTCCGCCTGATCAAACAGATTCGTATCTTCCGTCTGACAGAAATAAAGTCCGTTATGCAACTCTTGCAACACCACCAACTCCGCACCCTCGGCAGCGGCCTGACGGATATGACGTTGCAACTTCTCGATATTAGCCGCTCGATCGGCTGTATTGGCTTGTTGAACTAATCCTACTTTCATCTCTCTTTTGCGATTAAAGAATAAAACCTTCAGGGTATTGCATGGTCACGCAATGCAACGAACCATGTTGTTTGATCAACGGCAAGCAGTTGATGCCCACCACTTCCCGATCGGGGAAAGCCTCTTGTAAGGCTGCACGAGCCACCTCATCCTTGGGTGAATCATAGAAGGGCAGCAAGACGGCCCCATTCAGGATCAAGAAATTGGCGTAGGTGGCCGGCAAACGCGCCCCCTCCCACTCTACTTTGTCAGCCATCGGCAAGGCGATCAACCGATAGGGCGATCCATCCGCCTGCGTGAAGGAGCGGATCTGCTGCTCCATCTGCTGCAATTCCGCGTAATGCTCATCCTCCTCGTCCGTACAACGCACGTAGGCGATGGTCTGTTCGTCGCAGAAACGAGCCAACGTATCGACATGGCTATCGGTATCGTCTCCCGCCAAATAGCCACTCTCGATCCAAAGGATACGCTCCAACCCGAAGACACCCTTCAGGTAGTGCTCCAACGCCTCCTGATCCAAATACTCATTGCGATTGACCGAGGCCAAGCACTCCACCGTAGTCATCAACGTCCCTTTTCCGTCGGACTCAATACTACCCCCTTCCAACACGAACGGTTGCATATTCACGGGAACCACCTCCTCGGCGAAGGTATGCATCTGGCAGAGCCGACGGGTGATCAGGTTGTCGAGGTTGGCCGGGAACTTCATGCCCCACCCGTTGAAAACGAAGTCATAGAGCATGGGCTTGCCCTCCTCGAAGATCGAGATGCCCCCATGATCACGGGCCCACGTGTCGTTCGTCTCCATCTCCCGGAAGCGGATCCGGGTATCATCCACCTCGCCCAACTGCGCTCTCACCTGCTGCTCGTCCGGGCAGACGATCAGCAACAGCTCATGTTTAATCACCTCCTTGGCGATCGCCACAAAACAGGGGATCACCTCGTCTAAGATCGGAGCCCAATCGGTCTCCTCGTGCGGCCAAGTCAGCTGGATCGCACTCTGCGGATACCACTCCGCAGGTAATATCGTTTGCTTTGTCATTATCAAAATAATACGTTTAATCCTAATTCCTCACTCCTAATTCTGCATTCCTCATTATCTTAAACTGTTGACGCAACAGAATGAAAGTCACCATAAACGCCATAAAGTCGGAGATCGGCATACTCACCCATACGCCAGACGTGCCCAACAACGAGGGCAGGATCAACAAACCGGGGATCAGGAAAAGCATCTGACGGGTCAGGGAAAGGAAGATCGCTTTCTTCGACATACCGATGGAGAGGAAGAAATTGGTCGAGACCATCTGGAAACCAACCAAGGGGAAGACCGCGAAGACGATGCGCAAGCCAAAGACCGATTGCTCGATCAGCTCCTTGTCGGTCGTAAACATCCGCACGATCCACTCCGGGATGCCCTCGCACAGCAGGAAGCCCAACGTAGCCACACTGACCCCGCAATAGGTAGTCAAGCGGGTCACCTCCAACACACGAGGCAGCAAGCGAGCCCCATAGTTATAGCCAGCGATCGGCTGCATACCCTGGTTGAAGCCCAAGATGATCATCACGAAAAGAAAAGCGATGCGATTCACGATGCCATAAGCACCGATCGCCATGTCGCCCCCATGCTCCTTTAGGCCACGGTTGATCAGAATGACAATCAGGCAAGAACAGAGGTTCATCAGGAAGGGAGAGAGCCCGATCGAGATAATTCCCCGCACCACCTCGGCCTTCAACCGATAGATGCCCTTTTGGAAATGGAGCAAACTCTCCGGCTTCGCGAAATGCACCACCTGAAACGCCAACGAGATGGACTGCGAGATGACCGTCGCCCATGCGGCTCCCTGGATGCCCCAGCCCCAAGCGAAGATAAAGATCGGGTTGAGCACGCAGTTGACCACCACGGAGAGCAGGGTCGTGTACATCGCCATCCGGGGGAATCCCGACGAGCGCAACACAGAGTTCAAACCCAGATACATGTGCGTGATCACATTGCCATAGAGAATGATCCGCATATAATCCTTCGCATAAGGAATCGTCTGCTCGCTACCCCCGAAGAAGAGCAGTACCGGATCAAGAAAGAGCAAAAAGACAGCCATGAAGAGTAATCCCAAGATCACGTTCAGCACCAGCACGTTACCCAGTACATGATTCGCACCGGCATAGTCTTTCTGCCCCAACTTCATCGCCACCAACGTAGAGGCACCCACGCCCACCAATGAGCCGAACGCAGCCGCCAAGTTCATCAGCGGGAAGGTCAGCGCCAAGCCAGAGATCGCCAAAGCACCCACACCCTGCCCGATGAAGATGCTATCGGCCATATTATACAAGGAGGAGGCGGTCATGGCAATGATTGCCGGGATCGCATATTGGGTCAGCAACCGTCCTATCGGATCGGTACCCAAGGTCAAAGTATCATGTTGTTTTGCCATGCCGCGAAGGTAACGATTTTTATCACAACACCCTTTTCACACCCGGCAACAATTTCAGCAGCCAAGTGAAGCCAAACGACAAAAGCGTAGCCAAAAGACCGAGCAGCAGAAACTTGGCGTGCACATCCAATGCCAGGCTGTCCATCAGCTGCTGAAGCGCTACCAGGATGAACAGATGGAACACGTAGGCCCCATAGGCCTGCCCCGAGCACCAACGCAGGAAACCATTCGAGCCATGCGCCACCTTTCGGAACAGCCACAACAGTCCGACACTCAGGAAGACACAAAGAAACGACTCGAACAAACCGAAATAGGTTTGGATGAACTCATGCAACGCACCTGTCCGACACACATTGAGCAAGACGAACACAAGACCGATACCCAAGGAGAGCGCTCCCGTCCGATCGGTCAGCGGCCCCAGTCCTTTCCAGCGAGAGAGCAGGACACCGAAGCTGAACATGAACATATATTGCAGATAATGGGCCGGCTCCAAACGAATCACACCAAGCAGCCAAATCCAATGATCTTGCGGGCTGACCTGCCGAATGAGATGCGAGCCAACACCCATCAACAACGCCATCCCCACCAACGTGCCAAGCGACCAGGAGAGCCGGGGTGTCTCAGTGAGCCTGATCCCACAGCAACGAAGGGCTCCATAGATCAGGCAGAAACAGAGCAACGTCTCTACAAACCACATCGTTCCCAACTCCAACTGTCCCATACCTGCCGACAACAGCGTCGCAATGACCACCAAAGGAATGCCCAGACGCATGAGCTTCTTCCGCAGGAAGGTAGAGAAGCCCTGCTTGTCGAAGCTGATCGGCACGAAACAACCCGAGATCAAGAAGAACAACCCCATCAAGTAGGCCGCATTGGTCGAGAAGAAACGCCAAATCTCCGGCATATACTCCGCAGGATTAGAAGGATGGTAAGGCCAGTCTCCACCATCGCCATAAGCCTGCCCCGCATGGTGAAAGATCACCATCACCGTCAAAAACACTTTCAGATTGTCTAAATCATAGGAACGAATCTTGTTCATGATACACGAAGATTTAAAATAGGAAAAAATTGATGTGACAAAGATAAGATAATTCACAAAAGTTGTTGGTAGTCTCGTGAGAGAAAAGTAACTTTGTGCGTTCAAAAAACGTAACGCAAACATTATTCACTTACTTAATTCGTGTTTATAATGATCTCAAGAAGAAATTTCTTAAAGACCTCCGCCCTCACACTGGGCGGCATGAGCCTTCCCTCACTCATCTCTTGTGCGGGTGGCAACGAGAAGCAGGCGGCTGCTGAAGCGGCTCCTGCACCCAAAGAGTTTATCGGTTTGCAGACCTATTCATTAGGTGCTGAGTTGGCAGCTGACGTACCCGGTGGTTTGGCTAAGGTGAAATCCTTTGGTTACACTGACCTGGAGCTCGCTGGTTACAACAATGGCCGCATCCACGCAGGTTACGGCGACGGCGACGAGGGTTATGCACCCGCTGATTACAAGAAGCTGTGCGACGACCTCGGCTTGAACATCCTGTCCGCTCACCTGGGTACACCTTCACAGTACAAGACTCCGGAGGCTGAGTTCACCGAGGCTTGGAAGAAGACCGTAGAGGATCACGTAACGTTAGGCTGTACCTACATCGTGGATCCCAGCATGCCGCAGTGCGCTACCATCGACGAGGTGAAGCAGGCCTGCGATCGCTTCAACTTGGCTGGTAAGATCTGTAAAGAGGCTGGTATCCAGTTCGGTTATCACAACCACAACAACGAGTTCACCAAGTTGGCTACTCCCGAGCAGATCAAGGAGAAGCGAGAGGAGATCATCGAGATGATGAAGAAGCGCTTCCCGCAGATGAAGCCGACCGACGAAATGATCAACGGCATGATGCGTCGCAACGCACCGGGCACGATGTATGAGCAGCTCTACATGGACAACACCGATCCTGAGTTGGTATGCTTCCAGTTGGATGTTTACTGGTGTATGATTGGTGATCAAGATCCTTGCGAGTGGATCACTGAGCACTCTGATCGCATCAAACTGTTGCACATCAAAGATCGTTGGATCATTGGCGACAGCGGTATGATGAACTGGAAGAACATCTTCACTCGTGCAAAAGCCGTTGGCATCAAGCACTTCTTCGTAGAGTTGGAGAGCGATCCGAAGGGCCGCAAGCAGTTCGAGGGCGTAGAGAAGAGCGCACAGTTCCTCGCTTCTCAGGACTACGTTTGGTAATCCTCCAATCGCATCATAAATAATTGTAGAGACGTAGCGTGCTACGTCTCTTTTTTTAATTCATCGTAATATTGCACCCGAAATCAAACAGCAAGAAAGATGAGCAAGAAAGTATTGGTAATCTCAACGAGTTTACATGTGAAAAGTAATTCAGAGGCTTTGGCGGATGCCTTCCTGATGGGAGCGACCGAGGCGGGTCACGAGGTGGAGAAGATCTCACTCAAAGGCAAAGAGATCCATTTTTGTAGGGGATGTTTAGCCTGCCATACGCTTAAAACCTGCGCCATCAAGGACGACATGATCCCCATCATCCAGCAGATGCACGACGCAGAGGTGATTGCCTTTGCCACACCGATCTATTATTATGAGATGAGCGGCCAAATGAAAACCCTGCTCGACCGGGCCAACGCACTCTATGAATCGGACTATCATTTCCGTGACATCTATATACTGACGGCTGCTGCTGAAAATGAGCCAGAAGTACCGCTGCGAGCGATCAACGGATTGGGGGGCTGGATTGCCTGCTATCCCAAGACCCATTTGGCAGGAAGCGTCTTTGCGGGTGGCGTGACAGATGGAGGTGACATCGCTGGCCACTCCGCTTTACAGGGGGCGTATGAGATGGGTAAATCCATCAAGGGGTAATCGCCGCAAAAAGAGCTGCTGTAAAACCCATGAAATCCTTTGTGGATTCCTAAAATTGTGTGTAGTTTTGCGGTCAGGAATGGAATAATCATTAAAAAACGATACACATGCAACATTCTGCTTACATCAAGGCTCCGCTCTATGGCTTGGCGTTGAGCCTGCTCGTCAGTGCCTTCACGGCCTGCGGAGGATCGGAGGGAAAAACCGGTTCGTTAGACAGCTGGAAAGACAGCGCAAAGGGTTCAACCGTCACAGGCGAGGAGCTCAGCGTGCAAGCGGGCGACACCCTGCTGGCCCCGGGCGATTACACCAATTTCACATTGAGCGGACAGGCTTACACCGAGCCGGGAGCGACATCAGCCCTGCTCTTCCATACCCAAGCGGGCAAGGGGGGCTACGAGGTCCTGTTCCACAATGGGGCGATCGACGGCTCCACGAAAACGGGTAGCTTGAGCCACGTGCGCAACCTCTATCGCTCGTTAGCGACCGACACGGCTTGGTTCGACTTCGAGATGGCCGTACGGGGAAAGAACATCGCAGTCAGCATCAACGGGGTGGATGTGGTTTGCTATACAGAGCCTGCGCAGCCCTACCGCTCAGCGGATCATACCGATCAACTGTTGGGCAAGGGGGCGTTCGCCTTGGTAGGAAAATCGGGCAAGACCGCCTTCAAGAATCTCCATGTCACCGTGTTACCGGCCGATGCCACCAACCCGAACGACACGTTGCCTGCGATCGACGAGCAAAACGATGCCATCATCCGCTTGCAGCAAAAGGATTTCCCAGTGATCGACTGGCACGTACATTTGAAAGGTGGCTTGACCAAGGAGCAGGCACATGGCCTCTCCATGAACTACGGTATTAATTATGGTGTCGCTCCCAATGCGGGAGAGGGTGGTGTAGGCCGTATGTTGGCCAACGACCAGGAGGTCTATGCCTATCACGACGAGGTAAAGAATCACCCCTTCCTGTTTGGTGTGCAGGGTGAGGGCCGTCGCTGGATCACGCAATTCTCCCCGGAGGCACTTGGCATCTTCGACTACCTCTTCACCGACGGCATGACGATTGTCGATAAGGGACGCATCAGTCGTATCTATCGGGCCGAGGAGGTCTATTACGACGGACGCAGCAAAGAGCAATACATGGATGTGATCGTGGATCAGACCGTGAAGATCCTGACCAACGAGCCGGCCGACATCTATGCCAACCCGACCTACATCCCTGAGGACATGCAGGCCGACTACGACAAGTATTGGACGGACGAGCGGATCAACAAGGTGCTCGACGTGCTGGAGCAGTATCACATCGCCTTGGAGATCAATCCCCGCTACAAGATCCCCAGCTTCAAGATCATCCAGATGGCGAAGGCCCGGGGCCTGAAGTTCACCTTCGGCACGAACAACGTGGATGCCAACTTTGGCAAGCTGGAATATGCCATCGAGGCCATCGAGGCCTGCGGGTTGACCCCAGCCGACCTCTGGTTCCCGTCGATGAGCGTGCGCAGGGAGCGTCAAGCGGTCGATTACAACCATTTCGGAAAGAAATAAAGGGATAACCCCACTTACACGCATGGGCTTCCGGATTTTCCCTTAGCGCAGGGATGATCCGGAAGTTTGCTTTATTGACGGAGAATTTTACAAATTTCCACACGAAAGCCTTGCCATATCCAAAAGAAAGCGTACTTTTGCAACACTAAATACAAAGTTGATTAGAAATGCTCGACAAAATTAACGCGCTACTGCAAGAGGTAGAGCAAATGAAAGCGGCGAATGCCGAGGAATTAGAAGCTTTACGCATCAAGTATCTCAGCAAGAAAGGTGAGATAGCTGCGTTGATGAATGATTTCCGAAATGTAGCGGCAGATCAGAAACGAGAGGTAGGTAAACACCTCAATCAATTGAAAGAGACTACCCAGAACCGAATCAACGAATTGAAAGCAAGCTTCGAAAATGTACAGACAATCAACGATGATATTGATTTAACACGTACAGCTTATCCCATCGAGTTGGGCACTCGTCACCCCTTATCACTTGTCAAGAAAGAAATTTGCGATATATTTGGTCGGTTAGGATTCAGCATCGCTGAGGGTCCGGAGATCGAGGATGATTGGCATGTCTTCTCCTCCTTGAACTTCGCCGAGGACCATCCCGCACGTGACATGCAGGACACCTTCTTCATCCAGCATAACCCCGATGTATTGCTTCGCACACATACCTCATCCGTACAGACCCGTGTGATGGAAAAGCAACAGCCACCCATCCGCATCATCTGTCCGGGACGTGTCTATCGAAACGAGGCCATCTCCTATCGCGCACACTGCTTCTTCCATCAGGTGGAGGCGCTCTACGTCGATAAGAATGTCTCTTTCGCCGATCTGAAACAGGCCTTGCTCTTTTTTGCCAAGGAGATGTTCAGCCCGGAGACAAAAATTCGCTTGCGCCCCTCTTACTTCCCGTTCACGGAGCCATCCGCTGAGATGGACATCTCCTGCAACATCTGTGGAGGTAAGGGCTGTCCCTTCTGCAAAGGCACCGGTTGGGTAGAGATCCTCGGTTGCGGAATGGTCGATCCGAATGTGTTAGAGAATTGCGGGATTGACAGCAAAGTCTATTCCGGCTACGCATTAGGCATGGGTATCGAGCGTATCACGAATTTGAAATACCAAGTAAAAGACTTACGCATGTTCTCAGAAAATGACATTCGTTTCCTGAGGCAGTTTGAGTCTGCCAATTAAATTGAAGACCTAAATCATTTACCATCTCCCCGGACTCCAACCTGGTCCGGGGAAAAACACACAAATAAATGGTACAGGTTTTCCTTTTGATGTTAGGAGGAGCGATCGGATCGGGCCTTCGTTTCGGAGTTTCCTCGTGGGTTCAGCATTCGGTGCTTCACTCCTTCCCTCTTGGTATTTTATCGGTCAATGTGATTGGTTCATTTTTCATCGGCTTCTGCTGGAGTATGGCGGAGGCCTTTCATTTTCCGGCTCCTACGAGGGCCTTCCTTTTCACCGGACTATTCGGCGGTTTCACCACCTTCTCCTCCTTCGCCTTGGACACCAGCGCCCTCTTTCGGAACGGAGAGCTGAAGTTGGCCCTGCTCAATATCATAGCCAGTAATGTCGCAGGATTGATCGCCGTCTTCGCGGGATTGTATGTAGGCAAGCAATGCGTCGGCCTGCTGAAATAGGGCATCACCCCCTCTTTTGGGGGATGAAAAAGCCGAATACTTGCATATTCGCTCAAAAAAAACTATCTTTCGCACGCTAAAATAGCGAACAAAAGCCATGAGAAAAGAAGAACGATATAAAGGCGTGCTCGACTGGTTTCAGGCCAACGTACCTGTGGCTGAGACAGAGTTGCACTATGCCAATCCCTATCAGCTGCTGATCGCGGTCATCCTCTCCGCGCAATGCACCGACAAGCGGGTCAATCAAATCACGCCCGCCCTGTTCGAGGCCTTCCCTACCCCGGAGGTCTTGGCAGCCAGCACCCCGGAAGTGGTCTATGAATACATCCGTAGCGTCTCTTACCCCAACAACAAGGCCAAGCACCTGGTCGGCATGGCCAAGGTGCTCATGGAGCAGTTTCAGGGCGTAGTGCCCTCCGACGTGGACGAGCTGCAGAAGCTGCCCGGAGTCGGACGGAAGACTGCCAATGTCATTGCCTCCGTCGTGTTCGACAAACCTGCTATGGCCGTCGATACCCATGTGTTCCGGGTCTCCAACCGGATCGGCTTGACCCTCAACAGCAAGACGCCCTTGGAGACGGAGAAAGAATTGGTGAGACACATCCCGGAGCGTTTGATCCCGATCGCCCATCACTGGCTGATCCTGCATGGACGCTACGTCTGCTTGGCCCGCAAGCCAAAGTGTGAGAGCTGCGGATTGAAACCTTGGTGTAAATACTTCCAGACGCATCCCTTATGAAACGGTCGCCCCGAGATATGGTCTGGATCCTCCTGTTGGCTGCTGTGGCCTTCACCGGCATCAGCACCCTCTCCAAGCGAATCCATGCGGCTCAATCCGTCGGCGAGGCAGACCCCCTTGCGCTCATCACGGAGCCACCCCAAGCGGTGCTCTGCCTGCATCAGCCACAGACCTTGCAGCTGATGCTTCCTTCGTTGCCCGCAGTCCAACGACTGCTGCGGGCCTATCTCCCGGAGAATCCCCTCTGCCAACCAGAGCAGATCGGCGAATGGCTCCCCTTCACACTGGTCTATTATCCCGAGGGCGAGGTTTGGATGGCTCCCCTCTCCGAACGGGAAGCCAAACAACTTTGGAAACGGTTGGATGCCAGCCATTCCTTTGCTGCCGAGGAGCAGACGGAGCTGACCCTTCCCGTGTGCTACTATCCGGAGCGAGGCAAACGCTTCTTGGGTTGCTATTTCTACCAAGGGATTTTCGTGGCCTCCTACAACCGCCAATTGTTGCGAGAGACCATCAAAAGGCAACTGAATCTGCGCACGGCTGACACGGAGGTAGCAGACTTCCCCGCCCGCAAAACCTCTTCTGCGCCCCTCCAGCTATTCCTGCCCAGCGAACGGCTTTTCCCGGCTGACGCACTGCACGATGTCGCTTCGGGTCACCAGTGGCTATCGCTCCCCTTCTTCTTCAACGAGGGCAATCTGTGCTGTTTCCAGGAGTGGCCCTTGCCGACCTCCCTCCCCGACTCGCTCTTGGAGACCCATTGGTTAGCGCCCCTTAGGGATAGCCTCTCGCTACGGCTCCAGCCCCTGCTTCCCGGTCTGCAGACCGAATTAGAGGCAACCCAAGAAGAGAAGAGTGCCTATTTCGCTCTCAAAGCGCACTGAAACACACTATCCAGGCAGTGTCAGTTCCAACCCGTCATAGGCGTAATGCACGCCCGGCGGCAGCTGTTTATCAATCTGCGCATGCAGTCCGATGCGATGGCACATGTGGGTCAGATAGGCCTGCTTGGGGCGGATGCGGGCAATGTTGACGAGCGCCTCCTCTAACCCCTCATGCGAGAGATGGGTGCCCCGTCGCAAGGCGTCGATCACCAGCACCTCCAAACCTTCCAACTTCGCGAACTCCTCCTCGGGTAGGTATTTCAAATCAGTCAAATAGGCAAAATCGCCAATGCGAAAGCCCAAGATCGGCAGCTTGGCATGCATCACCCGGATCGGCTGGATCGTGATCCCAGCCGCCTCAAAAGGGGCCAATCCCACGGTGTGCAGCACCAAATTGGGTACGCCGGGGTATTTATGCGCCCGGAAAACATAAGGCATGCGGGTCTTGATCGCCTCCACCACGTTGGCCTCCGTGTAAATATCCACATCCTTCACCCGGCTATAGGGACGCAGGTCATCCAATCCCCCCACATGGTCGTAGTGCTCATGCGTCAGCAGCACCGCATCCAAGTGATAGCACCTCGCCCGGAGCATCTGATAGCGGAAGTCCGGCCCGCAATCAATCAGGAGCCGCTTGCCCGCCACCTCCACCAAGACGGAGGCACGCAGCCTCCAATCCCGTGGATCGCTGCTGGTACACACCTCGCAGGTGCACCCGATCTCCGGATTACCCGTCGAAGTGCCCGTTCCTAAAAAAATGATTTTCATCTAACTGACATATTTGACCTCCGGCATCAGCTCGATCCCGAACCGGTCATCGACAGCCGCCCGGATGCTCTCCGCCACCAAGGCGATCTCATGCCCCGTGGCGTCGCCCAAGTTCACCAAGACCAACGCCTGCTTCTCATACACCCCCACAGGGCCATGCTGCTTGCCCTTGAAACCACAAGCCTCGATCAGCCAACCCGCGGGTACCTTCACCTCCTGCTCCGAGAGCACATAGGCGGGCATCTCCGGATAGCGCTGTTTCAACGCCTCATACTGCCCGACAGGGATCACCGGGTTCTTGAAGAAGCTACCGGCATTGCCCAGCACAGCCGGATCGGGCAATTTCTCCTTTCGGATCGCAATCACCGCCTCACGCACACGGCCCAAGGTGACTGGTTGATCGCCCAGGCGCTCCTTCAACTGCCCGTAAGTCAAGACAAAAGCAGGCTGTTTCGCCAAACGAAGCGTCACGTAGGTCACGATGTAGGGATCGTGCTGCTCATCCTTGAAGTAGCTATCCCGATAGCCGTAGGCACACTCCTCCCGGCTGAACACCCGCTTCTCGAACGTCAGCTGGTTGTAGGCCTCCACGCTCTCGATCACATCCTTGATCTCCACGCCGTAGGCCCCGATATTCTGCACAGCGGCCGCACCCGTCTCGCCCGGGATCAGCGAGAGATTCTCGATGCCTCCCCAGCCATTCGCCACGGCGTAAGCCACCACCTCGTCCCACACCTCGGCGGCACCCACACGCAGGAAGACCGACTCATCCGTCTCCCTCACGCACGTGATCCCCTTGATGCACGAATGCAGGATAACACCATTGAAATCATTGATAAATAAAAGATTACTACCCCCTCCTATATGCAGCGAGAAACACTCCTGGAAATACTCATCCCTCAGGATGCGCCCCAATTCCTCCTCCGTCGCATACTCCATAAACCAACGGCTCTTGACCGGGAGGTGGAACGTATTGTGTTCCGCCAACGAATAATTCTGCTCTATTCTCATCTCTTTTGCAATTATGCCCGCAAAAGTACGGATAATTCCCCTCTTTCCACCAACCGACCGTCCTAAAATAAACGGCAAAAGCGGGTGCATAGCTGCACCCGTAGAGAAGCTGCGATGCAACGCATTGTGTTTGTCATCCCCTCATCGAGTTCCCACCCCGGAATAATGGATATGCACCAATCGCCAAGAGCCATCGGCGGAACGCTCAAAGATCTGCGTCTCACGGCCCTTCGTGTCGTGCGGAGTACCATCCAATTTCGTGGCGTGGAATCGCCATCCGATCAGCCTCCTCGTCGGCAGTTTGCGCCTGCTGTGCGCAGCCGAAAGGCAATCCCATACAAATAGTCAAAAAAAGAATCGCAAAAATAAGCTGTCTCATACCGTATAAATTTCAAATGGTTATATCCTCAATCCCGCTATGCCCAAAAGCATCCTTTTCCGCCACAAAGATGAGACATTTCCCCCCCTATCAAACAAGAAGTTACCTGAAAGTCAACAAGTAACCTTCAAGTAACTATTATTCAAAACCAAGCGTTTACCACCGCCACTTTTTTGAGAGAAAAAATCCGGCCCGAAGTAAGTCGGTAAGGTGGTAAGGTATTAAGGTAAACTCAAGGAGGCTCCGACGAGACCTCAGCCGAGAAATCCCCCTTCTGCAGGCGGATCCGCTTGCCCCCCTTGGCCGCCTCGATCAAGAGCGGCAGCTGGGCCAGGGAGGCGAAAGCCAGCAGCAGCCCCACGGCCGTCAAGACACTCCCGTCAATCACGCCCATCGGCGGGCAGATGAAACCACCCACG
>JAFBIR010000070.1 GCA_021531385.1 Parabacteroides distasonis
ATTTAAAGAGTGCGTAACAGCTCACTAGTCGAGCGATCCGGCGTGGATAATAATCGGGCATAAATCCCGTGCCGAAGCCGTGGATCCAGCGATGGATGGTAGGGGAGCATTCCATGCCGCGTCGAAGATGAGGGACGACCCTTGTTGGAGCGCATGGAAAAGCAAATGTAGGTATGAGTAACGATAAGGAGGGCGAGAAACCCTCCCGCCGAAAGACCAAGGTTTCCTGATCAACGCTAATCGGATCAGGGTAAGTCGGGACCTAAGGCTCAGCCGAACGGCGAGGCCGATGGAAGAGACGGTCAACATTCCGTCACTGCCCTATGGAGTGACGTGGAGACGGAGAAGTGACAGCCCCGCCGGCTGACGGAATAGCCGGTTGAAGGGTGTA
>JAFBIR010000071.1 GCA_021531385.1 Parabacteroides distasonis
TCGAAGCCCACCTTCAATGTGCCATCTGTCAATGGGCGATAAAAGAAAGCGAAGGAGAACTGCGGATAGATGGTCTTCTCGTTGCCCTCGCTGTCTGTCTCGGTCGTGCCATCGAAGCTAATCCCATTCTTATTGAATAGGCTGTTCGCCTGCTTGACACCCGTCTTCCGGATACGCAAGGCATAGCGACCATTGTCAGAAACAATGTCGGCAATCTGGTTTTTCTCCACATAAAAGTAGCTGTTGGCATAGATATAGCCGTCGGTCGTGAGGATGAAATGCACCTCGTCGGTGCTCTCCCAATAGCGCATGTTGGAACCGAAGGAGGAGTTTTTGAGGATATTCCCAGCCTCTACGCTCATGTCATTCTTAACGGTGCTGAT
>JAFBIR010000072.1 GCA_021531385.1 Parabacteroides distasonis
GAACGCGGTCCATCTCTCCATACAACACGTTGCAATGCGAGATACAATGCGATGTATGCCCCTTTTGAACACTCTATCGCATCCTTTGCGCTGGCAGCTGGTTC
The DNA here is from genome assembly GCA_021531385.1 of Parabacteroides distasonis. Taxonomy (GTDB): domain Bacteria; phylum Bacteroidota; class Bacteroidia; order Bacteroidales; family Tannerellaceae; genus Parabacteroides; species Parabacteroides distasonis_C. The sequence goes on from JAFBIR010000072.1 coordinate 105, forward strand.
TCCATTCCTCTCACAAGGATGCTGGTTGCCTTTTCAGCCGCCAAAAATAGACAGCCAAATCACATTAATATGCGCAAAATGTGAATAAATATACAAGATGTATAATGGACTTTGGGTGGTGGAACGTGCATTCCGTATTTCAAAAGGAACTCTGGAAATGCGTCCGATGTTTCGCTTTATTACCTATCTGACAGTAATTTGGGTGACGCATTGACGAAGTCAGGATCAGCCTCTTTTTTTCAGGAAATGAGGAAATGAGAAAAATGAGAAAGGTG
>JAFBIR010000073.1 GCA_021531385.1 Parabacteroides distasonis
CGACAAGCTCTTTGGCGATCTTTGGGTGGGGCAGCACCCCACGCCCTTGAAGAACCGCTATCAAGTGCTCTATCTGGACTTCTCCCGCGCGGGTAGCAACTTGGAGCGTTTAGAGGAGAACTTCAACACCTATTGCTGCAACCGCTTGGACAATTTCATGGATCGCTATGGCAAGGAATATCCCTCGGATAAGGTGGAGCGAATATATGCTTCCCGTAACTCAACGGAGAAATTTAACCTGTTGAACGACATGGCGCATGATCTCGGTCACCCGCTCTACTTGATCGTGGATGAGTATGACAACTTTACGAACATCGTGCTCAATGAGCAAGGTGAGGCGGTTTATCACGCCATTACCCATGCGGATGGTTTCTAT
>JAFBIR010000074.1 GCA_021531385.1 Parabacteroides distasonis
CCGAAGCGTTGCACCATCAGGATATCTCCTGCTCGGAAGGGATTGTAGAGCACACCCTTCTCGGTATCTAAGTAGATAATGTTGTTCTCCGCGTCGGCGTGATCCACTCGCATCATGCCGGCGAAGATCACGTTGTCATTCTCGCCTCTCAACTGGGAAATGACAAACTCATACACCCGCATCTTCCCACGGACGTTTATGTCGTCAATCTCCAACCGCCATTTAGTCTCCTCCACGTCGGCCGCGTTGATGCGCTTATAAGGCGACAAGTCCCAGCCTATACCGTTAGGGAAACCAGAGATAAACTTGGGTGATCCGCTCCTGTTGCCCACCACAAGATTTGATCGTACGTCCACGGAATTAAAGTCGGTGTC
>JAFBIR010000075.1 GCA_021531385.1 Parabacteroides distasonis
CGGGACAAAGATTGAGTCCAAGGCCAACAAGTATACTTTCGTCTGGCGAAAAACGGTTGAGCGGAACCGTGAACGCCTGATGAAGAAGATACATGTCCTGTTAGGGCAGATAGACGATGTCATCGCCCAGGAGAAGTCATCGGAAAGCAATGAGGAAATAGCATTCACCCCGGCCATGTTGACTGACATGGCGGGAGAATTGCGTCAAGCACTGGAGCAGGTCCCAGAACCCTCCACAAGAGAGGAAAAGGCAGAACTGAAAAAGAGACGCAAACAGCTGAAGGAGCTGGAAGAGCACAGGGACAAGCTGCGGGAATACGACAACCATCTGGATACGCTGCGGGGCAGGAACTCCTATTCCAAGAC
>JAFBIR010000076.1 GCA_021531385.1 Parabacteroides distasonis
ACTTTTGAGCACAAAGGTACGCGTATTTTCCTAATCACCAAGGGTTGCTCAAAGAAAAAGATGCGTGTCCCCATTTTTCTGAACAAGCCGGTTGGTTTGCGCAACGAAAACGCCACTTTTTTGCATAACTTCGCTTTGCTTTATTTGCACATCATTCGCAAATGGCTCACTATCTGTGTCTTTGCGGGCTTGACCCGCAAGCTCATCCTCGCTTTTTCTAACGCAACACGTTGCGTCCCTACCCGTTTGACAGGCTGAGATGCCGGGTCAAGCCCGGCAGGACACGAGGGTCAAAAATACCCCCTATTGTTCCACGGTGACTGCTCAACGAAAGTGAACGTTTTCGTGGAGCAGTCGGAAAA
>JAFBIR010000077.1 GCA_021531385.1 Parabacteroides distasonis
GGGCAACGAGAAGACCATCTATCCGCAGTTCTCCTTCGCTTTCTTTTATCGCCCATTGACAGATGGCACATTGAAGGTGGGCTTCGAAGGTAAGGAGCTGTATGCCGAGGAGCAACTGACGGCCGCTAATTCCTACGCTCAATACAGTAAGTATGCCGAGTGGGACGGCACAGGTGATTTCATGATCTCCTACACAGGCGAGATCATGATCTACGGTGTCTCCCTTTTTAACGACAAGCTGGCCGATGCCAAGATCTACCTCGAAGGAAAGATTACCCAGACCGCTGAGGCGTTGACATCCGACTACAAGAAGTTGATCGTGGATAGTGAGGGGCGTATCAACGAGAGCATGGAG
>JAFBIR010000078.1 GCA_021531385.1 Parabacteroides distasonis
CTCCATGCTCTCGTTGATACGCCCCTCACTATCCACGATCAACTTCTTGTAGTCGGATGTCAACGCCTCAGCGGTCTGGGTAATCTTCCCTTCCAAATATATCTTGGCATCGGCCAACTTGTCGTTAAAAAGGGAGACACCGTAGATCATGATCTCGCCTGTGTAGGAGATCATGAAATCACCTGTGCCATCCCACTCGGCATACTTACTGTATTGAGCGTAGGAATTAGCGGCCGTCAGTTGCTCCTCGGCATACAGCTCCTTGCCCTCGAAGCCCACCTTCAATGTGCCATCTGTCAATGGGCGATAAAAGAAAGCGAAGGAGAACTGCGGATAGATGGTCTTCTCGTTGCCC
>JAFBIR010000079.1 GCA_021531385.1 Parabacteroides distasonis
CTTACCGATACGAAGTCGGCCACGCCATAGGGTATTTGCTTGATCTCGTTCATAACTCCTCCTTTATTAATAATTCGCTATTGCCTTTGAGGCAAAGATACGAAATCCTATAACAAGACACTGTGAGTAACCCGATTTTCCCTTTCTCCTGACATCCGCTGGGCGGGCAAAAGCTGAGTGCGCTTTGATGAACCTATGTTCCTTAAAAGATCTCCTCCATTCTCACCAATTCCCAACCACAAAATTGCAGGATGATCTTGTGCAGCTGCGTGCCTTGACGTAAGGCCTCCACACGGGGAGCGACAGCATAACGGTT
>JAFBIR010000007.1 GCA_021531385.1 Parabacteroides distasonis
GTCACGCCGATGGTACTGCGTAACAGTGGGAGAGTAGGTAGCCGCCGTTTTAGTAGAGAGGGAGTCAGTCCAAAAGATTGACTCCCTTTTTTTGTGTGTATGCGCTGTTAAATAGCGGCGATCTTGCGCAGGGTAGGATCCCATAGCGGCTCGTTAAATACCCGTTGTAGTGCCTCTGCTGCACTCTCTGCCACTGTCCATAATCGTTGATGTTGCGGCCGCATGAACTGTTCTTCCACGGCTTGATCAAAAAGTTGGAGGAGTGGATCGTAATAGTGATTGACATTGAGAATCACGATGGGATTGACATAGAGTCCCAGCTGTTTCCAGGTAATCACCTCCAACAGCTCTTCCAAGGTGCCACATCCTCCCGGTAAAGCGATGCAAGCATCCGATAGATTTGCCATCAGTTGTTTCCGCTCGTGCATGGTCTCTACCTCGATGAGCTTGGTTAAGCCTTTGTGATACCAATTCTGTTCAACCATGAAATGGGGAATGACACCCGTGACGGTGCCTCCTGCCGCTAACGTAGCATCAGAGACGGCACGCATGAGGCCGATATTGCCTGCGCCATTAACGACATTCAGACCTTTTTCACCTAAAAGACGACCTAACTCGTCGGCGACTTCAAAATAGGGTGCTGGGATTTTGGTGCTCGATGCGCAATAGACGCACACCGAGCGAATAGGATGTGCTGGAGTTGTTATTGTTGATTCCATGTTTATTGTTTATGTAAGAAATATTGGCGTTGTGCCTCCGGATAATGTTCGATGGCATAACGCAGGGCGGTACGAGGCAGGTTCGTGGCCTGTTGCTCCAAGAATTGGGTCAAGACCTCTCTATCCATCTTCCCTACCTCTCGCAGCATCCATCCCACCGCTTTGTGAATCAAATCGTGTGGATGGGAGGAGAAATGGATCGCCAAGTTCAAGGTATCCGTAAAATCTCCCGCTTTGATAAAAGCCCAGGTAGATACGATGCTGATGCGTTGCTCCCAGAGATTTGTGCTTTGGGCCAGTTGATAGATGGGGGCCCGATCTCGGTGGAGCAGGTAGTTCCCTACGATGTCCCGGCAGGTAAGATCGACGAGATCCCAGTTGTTGATGCGGGTGGTGTTGCGCAGGTAGAACTGATAGATCGCTTCTCGTTCCGTTTCCTGGGTGCGTTTACTTTGTACCCGATAGACCAAGATGAGCAGGGCACAACTGCGTGCCTCGTGCCATGGGCTGTTGAGTAACGTTTGCAATTCCTCCAAGGGGGTTGCCTTGTTCGCCTTGGCTATCGCACGTATTTGTGGCGTGGCGATACCTAAGAACTGATCGCCTTCGCCATACTGACCGGCACCTGTTTTGAAGAAACGACTGGCCCCTGCGGCTCGCTCCGGAGAGGCAAGCGACTGGAGTTCGGAAAGAATGAATGCGGCGGTCATGGGTGAAGCACACGAGATACGGGGCGATCGCCCTCAATGAATCCAATGACATTATTGGCAACGGCACGAGCCATGATCACACGGGTCTCTGTCGTCTGTGTGCCGATATGGGGTGTGAGCACGACATTATCCATCTCCAACAATTCGGGTAGGGGATAATCGCCAAACTCAAAGACATCCAATCCAGCCCCATGAATTGTTCCTGCCTGCAGCGCCTTCACCAAGGCATGCTCATCGACCAAAGGGCCGCGGGCTGTATTGATCAAGATGGCAGAGGGTTTCATCTGTTGCAACTCCGCTTCGCCGATGATGTGATAAGTCTCCGGTGTGTAGGGTGCGTTGAGCGAGACAAAATCCGCTTTGGCCAATAACTCCTCTTTCGAGGCATAAGTCACATTCAGTTTGGTCTCCTCCTCGATGTAGAGCTGATGCCGGTTATGGTAGATCACCTCCATACCCAAGGCGTTAGCCCGTTTCGCCAAGGCTTTTCCGATGCGTCCCATGCCGATGATGCCCAATACATGGCCAGTAACACCGATCCCCAAATTCTCCAAGACACCAATCTTCATAGACTTCCGTAGGGTACGCAGTTTCCGATCACATTCCGTCACTCGGCGAGCGGCGTCGAGCATCAGTGCCAAAGCCAAATTGGCTGTGGGTGCGGTTACTGGATCCGGCGTATTCGCTACCGTGATGCCCTTTTCCAAGCAATAGGCAACGTCGATGTTGTTATAGCCCACAGCATAGTTAGCCACCAAGCGCAACTTAGGCGCATGATCAATCAGGTTCTTATCTACCGGGAAATTAAACATGGAGCAGAGCACGTCATACTCCGGAATCTGTTCCATCACCTCCTCATAGGTGAAATCACGTCCTTCGGGGAAGGTTACTTCGTATTTGCTTTCCAGCTCAGCGAAACCCTCCCGAAACATATCGTAGGTTACTAAAATTTTCATCATCTGATCTGTTCGTTATTCGTCAAGCAAAAATACAAATCAATTGCCAAATTATGCCTATTTTTGTCCATTCTTATTTGGTAAAACAGACTGACGCACCATGGTACTTAATTATATTTGGATCGCTTTCTTCTTGATTGCCTTTGTAGTGGCGATGGGTCGATTGCTGATAGGTGGTGATACCACCGTTTTCACAAACATCATCAACAGCTCTTTCGAGGCGGCGAAGACCGGCTTTGAGATCTCGATTGGATTGACCGGCATCCTCTCCCTTTGGTTGGGTATTATGAAGATTGGCGAGAAGGGAGGCGTGATTCAGGCATTCGCCCGTTGGGCAGCGCCCGTGTTTAGCAAGCTGTTCCCAGAGATTCCAAAGGATCACCCTGTGACAGGCTCCATATTCATGAATCTTTCTGCGAATCTGTTGGGTTTAGATAACGCCGCTACGCCGATGGGTTTGAAGGCGATGCAGCAGTTGCAAGACCTGAATCCGGAGAAGGAGCGAGCCAGCAACTCGATGGTGATGTTCCTTTGCATCAATGCCTCCGGCTTGACTTTGATCCCGATCACGATCATGATGTATCGAGCCCAATTGGGGGCGGCGAATCCCTCCGATGTCTTTCTGCCCATCATGTTGACTACCTTCACCTCAACGTTGGTGGCGATCTTGGCGGTTTGCCTGCGGCAAGGCATCTCGATTCTCCAGCGTAACCTCTTACTCTTTTTCGGCGGTATGGGGTTGTTGATTGGCGGATTAATCCTGCTCTTTCATTCCATGGAGCAGGAGCAGGTATCGCTCTACTCTACGCTTTTTGCCAACACGCTCCTCTTTACCATCATGTGCGGGTTCCTGTGGAGTGGCGTGCGGAAGCGGATTAACGTCTATGATGCCTTTATCGAGGGAGCGAAGGAGGGTTTCCAGACAGCGATTACAATCATCCCCTATTTAGTGGCGATCTTGGTGGGCATTGGTGTGTTTCGTGCTTCAGGGGCGATGGATTTCTTGATCGAGGGCGTTCGGATGGGTGTGGCAGCAGTCGGCTTGAATACTGATTTCGTAGAGGCGTTACCGACCATGCTCATGAAGCCGTTGAGCGGGAGTGGTTCACGCGGCATGATGCTGGATGCCATGAATACCTATGGGGCTGACTCTTTTGTGGGACGTCTCTCTTCTATCGTGCAGGGCTCTTGCGATACGACCTTCTATGTCGTGGCCCTCTATTATGGTAGCGTAGGGGTGCGTAACACCCGTTACACCGTGCAATGTGCCTTGCTGGCCGACTTGGCGGGAGCTATTGTCGCTATCGCTATGGCTTACCTGTTCTTCTAAGAGACAAAAAGAGGGAGTGCATTTGGATACACCCCCTCCTCTGCGCTTATAGGAAAGATTAGATTGGAAGATCAATTGAACTTATCGCCATATTTAATCTTGGCATCGGCCACGAACTGCTTGAGCCGTTGCTCATCCTCTTTCTTGCAAATGACCAAGACGTTGCCCGATTCAGCGATGATGCAATCATGAATGCCCTGTACCACCACCAAGCGATCGGAATCCAGTGCCACCACGTTACCGGTAGATTCATACAGCAACGCTTGGTTCTTCTTCAATACCGCATTGTGATAGGAATCCTTATGGGCGATGTCGAACAGCGATCCCCACGTACCTAAATCGGCCCAACCGAACTCTACGCAGAGCATATAGACGTTGCTGGCCTTCTCCATGATGCCATAGTCGATGGAGATATTGGGGCAATAGGGGAAGTTCTCTTTGATAAAGTCCTTCTCCTTGGGGGTATTGAACAGCTCCTTGCCTAAGTCGAAGCGGCTGGAGATGTCTGGCAGGTATTTGGAGAAGGCCTTTATGATCGTATTCACGTTCCAGATAAAGATACCGGAGTTCCAATAGAACTCCCCGCTGGCCATAAACACCCTTGCCAAGTCTAAGTTCGGCTTCTCGGTAAAGGTCTTGACCTTGCAGAAATCATCGACCACGGTGTCGCTGCTTTGGATATAGCCATAGCCGGTCTCCGGACGGGTCGGTTGGATACCTAAAGTTACCAATACCCGATTATCTTTGACGAACGCTAACGCCTTCTCTACATCCTTCAGGAATTGCTCCTCATGCATGATCAGATGGTCGCAGGGAGCCACTACGATGTTTGCGTTAGGATTGCAAGCTCGAATGTGATAGGAGGCATAAGCTATACAGGGGGCCGTGTTCTTGCGTGTCGGCTCCGCCAAGATTTGCTCATCCGTCAATTCGGGTAGTTGCTCCTTAACAAGGTGCACATATAAGGCATTCGTAGCAATATAGATATGTTCTTTGGGGACTATCTTGACATAACGATCATAGGTCATTTGAAGCAGAGAACGTCCGTTCCCGAAAAAGTCCAAAAACTGCTTGGGGAAGCTTTCTCTACTGAAGGGCCAGAACCGGCTACCGATTCCACCACTCATGATAACGCAATAGGTATCTTTCATGCTATTTGCTATTCTAATTATAATTGACAAATGTAGCGAAATTATCGAATGAAGCACACGTTCTTCCTCGGATAATCACAAAAGTGCATTTTTTTTTGAAAAAAATCGCCGAAACATTTGCGGGTTCCAAAAAAAGCCGTACCTTTGCATCGCAATTGAGAAACAAACCAGCTCAATAAGAGATTCGGAAAGTTTCAAGCAAATGCCCAGATGGCGGAATCGGTAGACGCGCTGGTCTCAAACACCAGTGGATTCACTTCCATCCCGGTTCGACCCCGGGTCTGGGTACTCTAAAAGGCTGTTGATCGCTTGATTGACAGCCTTTCTTGTTTTGTCGGGTATAAACAATGACACTACCCCTCCTTTTACATCATGCCTTTTATTACCTTTAGTATAGAATCGGGCTTTTCTACCATTCGCAATACGGAATCCGAATCGAATCTCCTATGTTCTATATAGGTTCGTATTAACCCATAATATAATGCGCTTTAGCATAACTTGTGTCTATGGCATGTGAACAAGGAGTTAAGGAGTAAGTTCGGAGAAAAAGAAGCGCTGGACATTCACATGCCCAGCGCTCGAAACAAATCAGTTAATGTTTACCTTTGGCCTATTTCCAGTTCTCATTCTGGACAAGCAGCCCATCCATCTTCTGGATTTCGTTCAATGGAATAGGAAGCACACACCACTTCGGGTTATATACACTATTCGCATATTTCAACAGATACTGTTTCTCGTAAGAAGCGAAGCTGTTCAACTCATCGGCGATGATACCCCAACGAGCCAAGTCATACCAGCGGTGACCCTCCAAAGCCATCTCGATCTTACGCTCCCAACGCAAAGCCTGCATTGCTTTTTCCTTGGTAGCGAATTGAGAGTCGGGATAGAGACCCAGACGGTAGTTACCAGCAGCATCCACACCCTTCGTACCGTTTACCAAATCATCGAATACATAAGGAGAGGTAGCGGGTGTAATACCCTCTGTCGTAGATCCGTTACCTACAGCTGCGTGGAGATAACTCTTAGCGGCGCGAGCACGTACCTGGTTGATGTACTTACCAGCCTCCTGCGGATTACCTGTCTCGATCAATGCCTCCGCATACCACAACAGCACGTCAGCGTAGCGGATCAAGTGGAAGTTCTTTGCGGAAGAAGCAGTTTGGTTCGTGATAGACAAGCTACCCTTATCTGCCTTACGCGGGATATTCTTCTTGTTCAGATACAAACCACCGTTACTGTAGTCACGTACCCAACCGTCGATGATTTCGGGAACACACCAATCCAAGAACGGAGTCTCGAAACGACCTACGTTTACGTCCAGACGGGGATCGGTATAGACCGTCAGATCCGTCTGCGGCACCTTGTTCTCATCCAACTTAGTCAAAGCCGGGATGTTCTTGTAGCCACCATCCATCATCGGCAGACCCTTATCGTCCACGATGTAAGAGTTCACCAAATCGTAAGAGGGCTGATAGAATCCCCAACCACCAGTACCTAACGCACCAGAGAAACCGATGTGCCAAGGACCGTTAATGTTACATGTCTGCTCCACTGTACCTGTGATTGCCATCTGAATATCGAAGACAGACTCACCCGTCCAGTCGCACTCACCAGCCGTATAGAGTTGCTCGTAAGTGTCCGCCAATTGATACTTCTGGCCTCTGTTGTCCTTACCGTTTGCCATCACATCCTCCAAGATGCTCTTCACCTCGGCCCAGTGGTTGCTATTACCATTCTTGCCGTCATAAACGCCAGACTGATACATCTTCACCTTGGCCAGCATCGCACCAGCCGCCCATTTGTTCACACGGCCTTGCTCAGAGGGCCAAGTGTCGGGCAGATTGTCGTAGGCATATTTCAAGTCATCCACGATCTTGTCCCAGATGTAGATGTAGTTACCACTCTCATCCACGTTAGACACCTGCGGGTTCACGTTCTCCTGCATTGCTACCTCATCTACGTAAGGCACAGCGGCACCAAACAGTTTCACTACCTCGAAGTGCCAGAAGCCACGGAAGAAGCGTGCCTGTGCGAGAGTCTCCGTATATTTATCTTTGCTCTGTCCTGCAGCGGCAGACAATGCCTCTTGTGCTTGACCAGCCACTTTAATCACGTTGTTGGCGAAGAAGACACCGTTGTAGCATCTTTTCCACTTCGAGTTCAAGTAACCGTTATCTGTCGTGAAGGTGAAGGTCTCCAAGCTGGTGAAGTCCGGCTGGTCCTGATACGTAGAACCCTTGTTGGCGCTACCACCCATCACGTCACCGTAAGCGTAGTTACTCAATGTAGCGGCGAAGTAGTCATCATCGTGCATCTTGGCATACATACCTGTCACCAACTGGTCAACGCCCGTCACGTTGGCGAAGTCTGCCTCACTCACATTACCGACCGGTTTCACATCGAGGAAGTCCGAACAGGAGGCTCCCATCGCGAGCATAGCGGTCATTGCGGAATATATAAATAATCTTTTCATGTGTATCTCAACTTAATTGTTAATAATTAAACCTCTCATTCTCGATTAGAAGGTAACGTTCACACCTACGATGAACTGACGCGGCATACCGTAAGATCCGTAGTCAGTACCCATGTTACGGTCTTTAGAGTTACCAGAACCATCATCCGTACGAACCTGCGGATCCAAACCAGAGTAACCTGTGATCGTGAAGACGTTGGATACCTGGCCATAGACGCGGATCTTCTCCATGTGGATCTTGTTCATCCACTGCTTCGGCAAGGTGTAACCCAAGGTCAAGGTCTGCATACGCAAGAAAGAACCATCCTCGATGTAACCGGAGTTAGACTCGTTGGCAGCGATGGTGCTCTCACCAGTTGCGGTTGCCCACATCGGATAGATACCGTTCGGGTTGGTCTCGGGATGCCAAGAGTTGTCGCGACGATCCTTGCTGTAAGCGGATTGCAAAGAACCGTAGTGCGTATAATACTTATACAATGCGAAGATATCGTTACCTACGGAGAAGTAGAGATAAGTGCTCAAATCGAAGTTCTTCCAACCCAAGCTCAGGTTCACACCACCCGTCAAATCCGGATGTGGGTTACCGATGAAGTCACGGTCGGTTGCGTCGATCTTACCATCGTTGTTGACATCTTTCACCTTGAACTGACCTACATACTGAGCGGCATTCAAAGAAGCGGCATCGGATGTACCGTAAGGCAATACGGTCTGACCGGCCTCGTTCTTGTAGTTACGAACATCATCCTCGCTCTTGTAGATACCGTCGAGCACATAACCGTGGAACATACCTACGGCATAGCCCTTCATCATGACGTTCATGTTAGAGATACGTGTGCCCTCGAAGATACCTGCCTCAGAACCGATCTCCGTCAATTTATTCTTGTAGTGAGAGAGGTTGACACCTACGGTGTAGTTGAAGTCACCCACCTTGTCGCGCCACTGCATGTTCAAGTCAACACCTCGGTTTTCCATGTCACCGATATTGACTTTCGGCTTGCTGGCGTTACCTGCCAAAGCAGACCAGTTCGCGTCAATCAACATACCAGAGGTCTTCTTCAAGTACCAGTCGAAGTTCACGGTCAAACGTTGGTCGAGTGCGGTCGCATCGAAACCGACGTTCAACATCTTAGAGGTCTCCCACTTCGCATCGAGGTCACCCAAAGAGGTTACACCGAAACCAGTCTTCACGTCAGAGTCGTTACCGGCGATGCTATAAAGGAAGGTGTTACCCGTACCATACTGGAACGCCCAGTTGTAAGCACCGATGTTAGAGTTACCGGTCGTACCGTAGCCGGCACGCAACTTGAAGTCATCCAAATACTTCTTCGTCGGCTCCATGAACTTCTCGTCAGACATACGCCAACCGAGTGAGATAGAGGGGAAGGTTCCCCAGCGGTTCTTCTCAGAGAACTTAGAAGAAGCGTCTCGACGAACGGTTACGGTAGCCAAATACTTGCCCTGGTAAGCATAGTCCGCACGACCGAAGATACCGAACATCGTGGAAACACTGTGCATGTAGCCACTGTTGCCCAAGTTTGCGGATGAACCGTTACCGATGGTCCAAGTGTTGGGATCATCCTCAAATGGATAGTCAATACGAGAAGCACCGATACCACGGCCTAAACCCTCGCGGATTGCCTCTGTACCGATCACTGCACCGATCGTATGATCGTCGTTGATGGTCTTGTTATAGGTAGCGGTGTTAGTCCACTGGTAACCTAACCAATACATCGCTGTCTCATTGAAGGAGTTGTTGTTAGAACCCTCCTTGTTGGTCATGATCGTACGTTTGCTCATCCAGTAGTCCCAAGCACCATTCAAACGGGCACTGAACTGAGTACGGATCTTCAAACCATCAATCGGAATCAACTCGGCGTAAATTGCGGATTGCGCACGCATGAAACGACGACGGTTGTCTTTCTCGTTGTTGACGGTCTGAACAGTCGTGTTGGCACGACCACCCTCCGGAGCTTGTGAGCCGGCGTAGTCACCACCAATATTATATACAGGTACCCATGGCTGGATAGAGAAGGACTTACCGAAGGTGTTGTCATCACCCTGACGACCACGCTCACCGGAGTTCTCGATGAAGGCGATGTTCGTATTCTGACCGATGTTGAACCACTTGTTCACGAAGAAGTTGGTGTTCGCACGGAGTGAGTAACGACGGAACCAAGACTCCTTGATCGTACCCTCGCGGTTCATGTAACCCAAACCGATGGAGTAAGTAGCCTTGTTACCACCACCTGTTACAGAGATCTCGTGGCTCTGTACCTTACCGGTCTGTTTAACCTCGTCTAACCAATCTGTACCCTTACGTGCCTCCTCCTCAGAGTAGCCATCCTCCAGCATCTGGTAGTAAGCGGAGCGAGACCATGAGTTGGAACCATTGTCGCGATAAGAGGCCTCCCAAGCGTCGATCGAACCGAACTGTGCGATTACCTGCTCTTTTGACAAACCGGCGGGCTTGATGGCATACGGCATTGTCAAATGGCCAGAACCATCCGCACCGATTGAGCCGAACTGTGAGTGGCTGGTGGTCATACCACGGTATTTCAACAAGTTGCGCTGACCTTCCTCTTGGAACTCCATCGCCTCCCAACCGTTCAACAGGTCGTAACCGTCGTTGGCCATCTTAGCCACACCGAAGTAACCGTTGTAAGAAACCTTCACGCGGTCATCTTTCTTACCCTGCTTGGTGGTGATGATGATAACACCGTTCGCACCTTTCGCACCATAGATGGCAGAAGCGGCGGCATCCTTCAAGATCTGCATAGACTCGATATCGTTGGGGTTCACGGCATCGATATCCACGCCAGATACACCATCCACGATGATCAATGGGTCAGAACCGTTCACGGAGCCGACACCACGGATACGGATCGTCGTCTCACCGAGCGGACCACCACCGGCCTGTACGAACACACCGGCAGCCTTACCTTGCAATGCCTCTGAGAAGTTAGACACCGGCGTCTCTTTCAACGCGTCTGTCGCAACGACAGCCACAGAACCGGTGATATCCTTTTTAGCCTGCGTGCTATAACCTGTTACCACGACCTCGTCCAAGGCTTGAGAATCCTCAACGAGGGTAACCTTAATGTTTGTTTGGCTGTTCTTAACAGCGATCTCTTGAGAGACATAACCAATGTAAGAAACTACGAATACAGCGTTGTTGGGCACGCCCTCGATGACGGCCTTACCATCCAAATCTGTGATGTTACCGATGGTTGTACCTTTGACAACGACGTTGGCACCTAAGATTGGGCCACCCTTGTCAACTACGGAGACGGTCACCGTGCGACCGTTTTGTTGAACACTCATTAACCCTGCGTCCGGCAGATTTAAGGAGTTAGAATCTGCAGCAAAGACCAATTGTGATCCGCACAGAAGGAAAGAAGCTCCCAGAAGAATGGGTTTCCATGATACCTTATTTCCCATGTAAATGTAATTTAAGGTGTTAAACTAATAGTTAATACTGACTCTCTGTTACAAAGCTTACCTTCTTTTCTTGCGATGAACACATTCTAATTACGCACTGTTTACTGGTCATTGCTGGCGCTTAGTGGCTATTAGTAATTCTGAGTAGTCTGACTTATGCTCATCAGACACGCGCAGAAAATAGGTAAACACTTTGTGTTGTGCTATAAAAGCTACACACTTCTATTTCACTCCGCAAAGTTAGAAATATATTTTTGGGTAAATGACAAATAATTTCAATAAAATTGGTATGTTTAAAAACATATAACCCATATTTAAGTATATATGCTCATTTTAGATCTGTGAATTGACGAACTTTTTCATCGAATATGGCCTCTCTCTTTGGTTTAGCTAACGAGGAAAAAGCCACGCATACACATTGTTTTTTCCGTTCGACACTGCGGAACGGACATTCGACACTGCGGAACGTCCGTTCGGCTGAGCGGAACGCACGTTCAACACTGCCGAACGAACATTTTATAGGCTATCATTGACATTTGCTTAGGGCTCCCGATGTAAAGCCCTCGTTGGTCGCCAACATTTCGATAGGCATCCCGTTGCGATGATGTGACGGTTTGTTGGTTGGAATATACGAGGGTCTATTAAAATGTTGAGCAAAACCGATGCGTGTAATTTGAAAAACAATATCTTTGCGCTATCATACATAGATAATATAGATATGGAGGCTACAGTATTCAATCCCGTACAGCAACATCTGTTGATGATGTTTGCTCATGATGGTTCTGAAAAGAGGCTATTGGAGGTGAAAAGGGTGTTGACTCGTCATTTCTCGGAAGAGTTAGATAAGCGTTTGAATGAATTGTGGGATTCCGGTGTCTTGGATCAGAAACGATTAGACGAATTAAGAACCATGCACCTTCGAACAGATTTAAAATGAGTCGAGTCGTTTTAGACACCAACAGCTTGATTCAGAGTCTTCCTGTTAGAAGTGTTTACAACCGAGCTTGGAAATCATTTCTCGACGGGACGAATATTCTTTGTGTTACCAATGAAATTTTAGCGGAGTACGAAGAGATTATTGAACGTTTGGTTGGAGAAGATGTGGCCAAGTTGACATTAGATTTGATCGTCAGTAATCCCTTTACACAATTTTTTGTACCCCATTACCAGTTTAATTTGATTACATCGGATCCGGATGACAATAAGTTTGTGGATTGTGCAATAGTAGCTAATGCTAAATTTATTGTGACGGAGGATCATCATTTTGATATTTTGAAGCAATATGATTTTCCGAAGGTAGATGTGATCCGGCTTGATGATTTTTTACAGTCTCTCTTGTAACATCATCATCACAACGGAGCAGGGCTCGCATGCTGACTCCGCTTACTGCCAGATGCTGGTCGATAGTTACGGGAACCTTTGATTCGGGAACCCTATCGAGCAAGGTCGTGATGGGGATGAGAAAAGGGCGCAGAGAAACAAATGGTACAACTTTTGGAACAGAATGAAAAACAGCTTTCCCCTTAAACCACCTACTTTAGCGGCTGATTTATTCTTAAACAGTAGTAATTATGAAACATCTATTGATGATGCCGCTTTGTGCGGTGATTATGTTTTCCACGGCTTGTACGCGAGGGGATGATTCGGCCATGCAGGAAGTGCCCTTGGCGACTTACGCTAAGTTTGGAGAAGGACTGCATAACGAGATTGAGCCACAGGGATGGCTAAAAGAGATGCTGATCAGGCAAGATAGCGGATTGACCAGCCATCCAGAGGCGATGTCCTATCCGTTTGATTCTAACCTGTGGGTTGGTGAATTGGAAAGAGATTCCGAAAGTAGAGGTGCCGATTGGTGGCGATATGAGCAAACCGCCTATTATGTGGACGGCTTGATCAGGTTAGGTTACCTGCTCGACGATCAGCACCTGTTATCCATTGCGCAAGAGAATGTGGATTGGGTGATTAATCATCCGTTACCCGCTAAAAAGGGTACCCCTTATACAGAAGCGGATGTGGATAGTTTGATGAAGAGCAATAGACGGTTCTCGGCGGAGGTCTCGGCCGATCCCAAGGCGCAAGCTCGGATGCTGAAAAGACGGCAAGACACGGAGATGCGTTTGAAGATCAACTCGTTCGACCGCCCGGAAGGACGCTTAGGCCCGGAAACCGGCTCTATGGCTTGGCCCTTTGCCGTATTCTTCCGTGCGCTGAAAGCCTATTATGAGGCAACGGGAGATGCGCGCATCCCTCAGGCGTTGGAGAAGAATTACCTCTCTTATTCCGTTTTGGAGATGGGGCGCAATCGTTTCGTGGTGAATGTGGAAGGTATTCTATGGACCTATGCGATTACTAAGAATCCAGACTTATTGGCCATGGCAGAAGAGGCTTGGGCACAAGAGGGAGCAGAGCTTACACAAACCAACTGCTTGGATGATTCGGAATTGCACATGCACGGGGTGACGATGAATGAGTTGATGAAGATTCCGATGCTGCTTTATGCGTACACAGGCAAAAGCGAGTATCTGCAAGCCGCATTGAAGGCCGATGAGAAAATGGAGCAGGCGAATATGCTGGCTGATGGCGTAAACTCCAGTACGGAAGCCTTGGCCGGGAATGACGCGTTAGCCAGTCATGAGACCTGCGACATTAGCGATTATACATGGACGATTGGCTATTTCCTTTCCACCACAGGTCATGTGAAATGGGCTGATCGCATTGAGAAAGCGATATTTAACGCGGCCCTTGGAGCCATCACCAAGGATTTCAAGACCATGCAATACTTCTCTTGCCCTAACCAATTCATTGCGACAGGTAATTCCAACCACAATGAATTCAAGAGAGGACTTACTTGGATGGCTTATCGTCCCATTCATGAGACCGAATGTTGCATCGGTAACCTACACCGCTATCTGCCGAACTATGCAGCTCGCATGTGGATGAAAGATAAACAGGGGTATCTGGTGGCTACACTTTATGGACCCAGCCAAGTGACCTATACCTTGCCCGATGGAATCAAGGTAGTGATTGAGGAGCAGACAGCCTATCCTTTTGACGAAAAGATTGCTTTCACGTTCCGTTTTTATAAGAATGGGAAAGAGATTTCCGGCAAGCAAGCCATGGATTTCACCTATCGAATCCCGGAATGGTGTGATGCCGAACCTGCTGGATTTAAGACAATCAGCAAAGACTGGCAATCAGGGGAGACCTATACCGTTCAACTCCCTATGCGGATCAAGATTTGTAACAGTTCCGATGGCGGAATCACGATCGAAAGAGGCCCTATCCTTTACGCATATCCGATCCCGGAGCATCGCGAGGAAGATACGGCTATCTATGAGAATCTGGCTGGTAAACTCTCAGGCAACCCCGAGTTCAAAAGTTGGAGTATGACGCCTGCAGGGAAATGGAATTATGCGATTGACGCAGGCAAGCTGGATCAGATAAACGTGAAACAAAATCAGGTCAGTGGTTTCCCGTTTGACTTAGGCAACAGCCCAGTGACCATTGAGATACCGGTTGTTGGTGTAAAGGGATGGAAATTAGAGGAGGATCGCTATACGCCGGCATTACCTAAGAAGGTAGTGCCAGAGGAGGCTGAGAGCCGTATGATCGAGTTGGTTCCCTATGGCAGCACGACGCTTCGTCTCACTACTTTCCCGGTTTATTCGGAATAATGGGGTTTTGATTTTGTGATGTTTAGGTAAGATCGGATGGCGTACCACTGAAAAACAGCGGAGTTGCGCCATCCGATTTTTCACTTCAATTGCACATTGTTGCTTTTCGCATATTGAGTGGGACTCATGTGAAATTGTTTAGCGAAAGTACGGCTAAAGTAAGATTGAGAATTAAAACCGACAGCCTCGGCTATTTCATAGATCTTTAAATCCCCTTGCAGGATCAGTTCCGCGGCTTTTCGCAGTCGTGTGATCTTGATCCATTCATTGGGTGTCATTTCTGAGATCTCGTTGATCTTTCGGTAGAGTGTTGGCCTGCTGAGGTTCATCTTGGCCGCAATCATATCAACATCAAGCTTCTCGTCTGCGATATGAGATTGGATGATGTCATCCACTCGCTGCAGGAAGAGCTCATCGGCTTTGGTGTGGGCAACCAGTTTCAGGTTGACCATGGGCGAATGTGCGTAATAATCCCTGATGTTGTTCCGGGAATCCAGCAGGTTGGCTACTTGCTTCGTCAACAAATGAACGGAGAAAGGTTTCTCAAAATAGGCATCCGCCCCATATTCCAATCCTTCCATGTGGGTTTGCTCCGTGCATTTAGCGGTCAGCAGAATGAAAGGAATATGACAGAGTTGATGATCTTTTCGGATGGTCTTTAATAAGGTCAATCCATCCATGACTGGCATCATGACATCGCTGATGATGAGTTGAATGCTCTGTTCTCTTAGCTGTTCCAAAGCCTCTATGCCATTATAGGCGATCGTTATATTATAGGTATAGGAAAGTTCCTCTGCTATAAATTGGGCCATTTCCGCATGGTCTTCAACAATCAAAATATGGGGACAGTCCTTTTTGGGGTTCATGTGCGGATCTGCCAGGCTTTGTCTGGCTTCAATCGTTTGGGGCTGCTCGATGCCCGTCTCTTCAGGGGTGGTTTGTCGGTTGGGAAGGGTGAGGCGAAATAAAATAGTCCCATCATTCGTCTCTTCGCAAGCCAGTGTGCCTCCATGCTTCTCGGCCAGGAATCGAGCGAAAGGAAGCCCTAATCCGCTGCCCGGTCTGTGGGCGGACGAAGCGATCCGATAAAAGGGTTCAAAGATCTTGTCTTTCAGTTCGGGGGAGATAGGTTGTCCATCATTCATGAAATCAATGACGAACTGCTCTGTTTGTCCAGCGAATTTGACACAAATCCAATGGGCCGCATATTTGACGGCATTCGACAACAGATTGCTGAGAATCTTGATATAAGCTGTCCGGTCAATACAAGCGGTCCATGTGTCCACTTGCGCATGAATTTCTACTTGCAAATGGGCTTGTTCGGCGGTATCTTTAAAACGATCGACGGTTTCCTGTAATAATAGGTATGCATCCTCGTTGGTGAGGGTCAAGGGATAATCGTTGATCTCTGTCTTTTTGAAATCAAGGAGTTGATTCACTAAATCCAATAGCCAATTGGCATTTTTATCAATGGTCTTTAGGTATTTGCGGGTTTGCTCGGAAAGGCTGTGATCTGCTTCCATCCTGTCTAAAGGCCCTTTGATCAATGTGAGCGGGGTTCTGATCTCATGTGCGATGTGCAGGAAGAAATCTATTTTGGATTGATAGAGCTCTTTCTCTTTCTCATGCTCGAATGCTTTTAGTTGACGTTGTACCTTATGCTTATTGCGATCGATCAAGAATTTGCCCAATAATCCGAACAAACAGATGCCCAGCAAAGCATATATGCACAAGGCGGTGGTGGAGAGCCACCAAGGGGGCAGGATGGTGATTTGCACTTGGGTGGGGTGCTCATTCCATGTGCCCGACAGGTTGGCCGCTTTCACTTGGAAAACGTATTTGCCGGGGCGCAGCTTATTATAGTTGGCATGTGTATGGCCTACTGTATGATGCCAGTTCTCCTCTAATCCTACTAATCGATAGGCATAGGGGGTTAAGTGGGGAGCTTGGTAGCAGAATGAGGTATATTCGATCGTAAAAGAGGATTGGTTATGTCTCAGTTCAATGCTCTTTGTGAAGGTGATGGGTTTATGCCTCTGCGTGTTTTCATTCGGATCGATATAATAGAGTGTGGTTAAATAGACCGTAGGTTGAATGTCATAGCCTTTGATCTGGTTCGGATAGAAACTGATCAATCCCTTCAAGCAACCAAAATAGAGCTTGCCCTCTTTTGCACACAGGGAAGAGTTGTAATTGAACTGGTTGGAGAGTAAGCCATGCTCTCTTTTATAGATCATCATGGATTGACTCGTCCGATGGATAGAGACAAGTCCATTGGCTGTGCTGAGCCATAGCCTACAGCTGTCGGCTTTGTCAGGCTCAATGCGATAGACCACATTGCTGGGCAATCCGTCATCAGCCGTCAGTTTTGTGGTGGTCTGTAGCTGCCGATTGCATATGAGCAATCCGCTGCCGGTGGCAATCCATAGTTGATGTTCAGAATCTTCATGCATGTGATTAATGGTGAGATCACCATTCATCTCTTTTTCATTCAGTGTGAGTTTACCTCTGTTGCCGGTGTTGGGGTCGCAATAATAGAGCCCATTGTGAAAGGTGCCTGCCCATAAGACTCCCTCCTGATCTTCAAACAGGGTCTGAATACGGCAATTGTCTGGGAAATAGGGATATTTCTCAAATCGTTTGCGGACATTTTCGAAGCGATAAACGCCATTGGAGGTAGCGGCATACAATTGCTGTTGGCGAGTCGTATATAGATAGACAATGGTTGCGTTCGAAGCGGATGGGGTTTTGATGTTATAGTGCTCGATGATTCGTTGCGAGGAGAGGTCGATGACATCAATGCCATTGCTTAACGTACCTACCCATAACTGATTGTTTAAATAGGCTAATCCGTGGATACAGTTTTGTGAGAGCCCCTCATGCTCTTGGAACAGTTTATACGTATGGGTATGCGGATCGAACAGATTTAGGCCTGCGTCCTCGGTCCCAATCCAAATTCTTCCAGAAGGATCTTGCAATAGATCATGGACCACTTCGCCTTTGATCCCATCTGTGCCTGGTACATCGTAGTCTTTATGGAAACTCAGATAGGGAGGAAGATAGTTGATCCCCCCGTTGTCTGTACAGATCCAAATACCTCCTTCCCGATCTTTGCAAAAGCGTTTGATGGCATTGCTCGAAAGAGAATAATAATTCCCCTTTTCTTGTGCCAAGTGGGTGATTGTCTTTGTGGTCAAATGGTAGATGTAGATGCCATTGAAAGTGGCGATCCATATTTCGTTTTCATTCATCGGTTGGATACTGCGTGCGTACAGGGGTTGACGTTTCTGTGGCTTGATTAACTCTTGCGTCTTTCCATCGGATAGCTGAACCAATTTGATTCCTTGATCGACTGTACCGACCAGCGCGATTTGATGGGAAATAGAGACATACAGCGTGGAGGCGTGCTCAATGTGGACAGGCGTTTGTGACGGTTCTTCCACTACATACTCAAATGCTTGTGTCCGTCGATCCAACTTACCGATATAGCCCTGCTTGGAAATCGCCCAAAATTCATCGTCAGAAGTGATGTAGAAACTGACCACAGGGTCATTCTCCGCGAAATTATAGGTTTGGAAATGGTCGGAAGCTTCGTTGTAACAAATAAGGGATTGAGGCGATAACATCCATAAAAGCCCTTTGTGGTCAAACGCAATATCGGTATAGCCGGCACCCTCCGTGAAGGGAAGCAGGGAAAATGATTCCGTTTGGTAATTGTAGCGTTGGATGCCTTTGTTGGTCGAAACCCATAGCTCGCCTTTGGGGCTGAGCACTAAATCATTGATCCAATCACTGATGAGGCTGTTCTTTTGTGAAGCTTGGTTATAGAAGGTATAAAACGTGACTCCGTCAAAACGATTGAGTCCGTCTCGTGTCCCTATCCATAAGAAACCGTTCGCATCTTGCACACAGCCATTCACGCTATTGTTACTCAGCCCTTCATCTATTTCATATCTTTTGAAATGATAATCCATAGCCTTGATGGGCAGAGAGGTCAAGCTGATACAGACAAGTGATGATAGGTAAAATAGTATTCGGATCATAGCTTGCTTTTCTTTTCCGCATACAAAAGAATGAAATCTTTGGTAGATAACTATGTATTATCGTCTCAAAGTTTGTTATTTTATATCATATATTACACTAATCGTCAGTCTCTTATAGATAATGACATAGATTCGACCTCTATTGATACAAAAATGCAGTAATGCCCATGTTTCTCGGCCTATTTTTGCGCAAAATACCTAAAAGGAACATTCTTAAATGTAAAAACACGAACATGAAAAAAGTATTCTTATCGTTATTTATGCTGTGTGCCCTGTTTGCGCAAGCAGCGGAGATTGAGCGGATAGAGCCTGCCTGCTGGTGGGTGGACATGAAAAATCCGGAATTGCAGATTATGGTTTATGGGAAGAATATTGCCCATGCGGAAGTCTCCATTGACTATCCTGGTGTACGTTTGAAAGAGGTTGTCCGGTTAGAGAGCGCGAATTACCTCTTCTTATACTTAGATATTTCAGAGGAGGCGAAGGCTGGAAGCATGAATATTCAATTTACGGATGGCAAACAGCGCTTCGTTCAGTCCTACGAGTTGCGGGAAAGGAACCAAAAGACAGGAGCACAGGGCTTTTCACCCGCGGATGTGATGTACCTGATCACACCTGACCGTTTCGCAAATGCCGATCCGAAGAATGACAATTTGGATAGCGTGAAGGTGGATCGTTCTCGTTCGGGGGCTCGTCACGGAGGCGATATCCGGGGTATCATCAATAAACTGGATTATATCAAGGATCTGGGATTTACCACGATTTGGCTGAATCCCGTTTTGGAAAACCGTATGCCTGGAGGCTCCTACCATGGCTATGCGATCACTGATTTCTATCAGGTAGATCCCCGTTTCGGCTCGAACGAGGAGTATTGCGAGCTGATCGACAAGGCGCACGACATGGGTATAAAGGTGGTGATGGATATGATCTTCAACCATTGCGGCAGTAGTCACTGGTGGCTGAAAGACTTCCCTTCGAAAGATTGGTTGAATCATCAAGACAATTTCGTGCAAACTACGCACTTTAAATGGACGTTGATGGATGTCCATGCGCCACAATCGGAGAAAGATATTTTGGTGAATGGATGGTTCACCAGAGGTATGCCCGATTTGAACCAACGGAATCCCCATTTGGCTCGCTATTTGATCCAGAACAGCATTTGGTGGATTGAGTACGCACGCATTGATGGCATTCGTCAAGACACCCATCCTTATGCCGATTATGATTTTATGTGTCAATGGTGTAAGGAGGTATTGGAGGAATATCCTGATTTTAACATCGTTGGTGAGGCGTGGTATCCACGAGGAACCGCATCAGCATGGTGGCAGCGGGGATCGAAGAACAATGAGCGGGATAGTCATCTGAAGACCGTAATGGATTTTGATTTGACGTTCACTTGTGAGAAGGCTTTTGTAGATGAGTGCTCCAGCCGAGAGGGATCGGAGGCGGGTCTTTTCAAGTTGTATGAGGTAATCGCACAAGATTTCCTGTTTGCGGATCCGAATAACATCTTGATATTCTTGGATAATCATGATTTAGGCCGTTTCACTCGCAGTGAGGAAAAGGATTTGAATAAGTTTAAGCAGGGTTTAGGCTTTTTGCTGACCACAAGAGGCATTCCTCAGATCTATTACGGCACAGAGATATTGATGAGCGGTACGAAGGGGGCTGGTGATGGGCAGATACGTGCGGATTTCCCCGGAGGATGGGAAGGTGACGCAACCAACGCATTCTTGGAGTCAGGGCGTACTCCCCAGCAGAACGAGGCGTTTAACTACTTGAAAAAGCTGTTGCATTGGAGACAGCAAAGTGAGGCAGTGAAGCATGGCTCGTTGATCCATTACACGCCAGATCGCACAGGGTGTTACGTCTATAGTCGGCAGACGGATCAAGAGACCGTATTGGTGTTGATGAATGGAACGGATAAGGAGCAGACCTTGCAGCTCGACCGTTTCCATGAGGTGATCAAGGGAAAAACCGCTGGGAAGGATGTGATCTCCGGACAGACAATCCAATTGGGTGATGCGCTCTCCATCCCCGCCCGCGGAATCTATATCTTGGATTTGTAATTCATCCATTCTTTGTAGGCGCATGACGACTGGGCATCCGAGAGGGATGTGTCGTATGCGCCTTTACTTTTGTCTCTACGAAATGCCCGATTTTATCGGCGAATCCTGCCTATTTATTTGGCCGATGTTCTTGAATTGTTAATAGACGCATACAGTCATTTCGCTGATAATGATTTCTTAAATCGTCAATCTTTGCTAAACTCGCATTGCGATTTATTAACCTAAACATGCTAATAACATGAACAATGTAGTATTCTTTAGACAAGCGTTCGTGGGTGCCTCGTTGTTGCTTTATGGCCTGAGTCCCGCTATGGCCATGGAGGGAGAGGAGCTTCTACCCAGTGTGGGAATCAGTGGTGTGCAGCAGCAAGGCCGAAGAGTGACTTGCGTAATTTCGGATAAAGGCGGCCCGATTATCGGTGCTAACGTGTTGGTGAAAGGCACGAATAACGGTAACATCTCTGACATGGATGGCCGGGTGATCTTGGAGAATGTACCCAACAATGCAATCTTGGTGGTTTCATACATCGGTTATGTCACTCAAGAGATTCCATTGAAAAATTCACAGAACAATATTAAGGTAAAGTTGGTGGAAGACACACAGAACCTGGATGAGGTGGTGGTAATCGGTTATGGTACGCAGGCGAAGAAGGATATTACCGGCTCTGTGGCCGTAGTCTCTTCGGAGGCGATCCATGAGCAACCGGTATCTACCTTTGCGGAGGCTTTGCAAGGAAAGGCATCCGGTGTCTATATCTCCAACTCTGGAGGTCCCAGCGGTGAGACGACGATCCGTATCCGTGGTGTCGGCTCGTTGAACAGTTCCGACCCGTTGATCGTGGTGGATGGTGTGTCGGATGTAGATATTAGTTCCGTCAATCCCAACGATATTGAGTCGATGCAGGTGCTGAAAGATGCCTCTGCCACAGCCATCTATGGTGCGCAAGGTGCGAACGGTGTCATCATCATCACGACGAAGCAGGGCTCACGGGCCGATCGGGTGAAGGTCTCTTACAACGGCTATTTCGGCTTCTCGAAGATGGCCAATAAGGGTTACAACCTGTTGAACGGCTGGGAGGCGATGGAGTTTGAGCAGTTGGGTCAAGAGAACTTGTATAAGTATCGTGGCCAAACCACTTCACACCCGCAGTTCGGCCAGATTACGGAGACGGGTGGTAACGGTATCTCGATGCCTTACTCCATCAAACCGGCTGGCTACAGCCAGCAGCAGATTATAGACATGTATGGCTCGATCGAGGCTTGGGAGAAATCCTATGTGGATGATGGTACCAGCTCTTGGTCACGTTCCGCTTATTACCAGATGTTGGCCGATGGTTACTCTGAGGAGGAGGCAATGGCCGGAACCAATTGGTATGACGAGGTGGTGCAGAACGGTAAGATTCAGGATCATCAGATCTCATTGATTGGTGGAGGTGAAAAGGCAACCTATTCGGTTTCATTGGGCTATGCCAACCGTGAGGGAACGTTGAAGAACTCCTTCTTCAAGCGTTACTCGATGCGTGCCAACACGACCTTCAATCCCAATAAGTATTTCACCATGGGGCAGAACACCAACTTGGCTGCGATGGAGACCGGAGGTGAAGCTGGTCGTCAAGGTGATGACAACACCTTCGCAAAGACCTACACGATGAATGCTTGGGTACCTGTCTATAATGTAGGTGGCGACTATACCGGTTCGGTAGCGCCCAATGCCGGTCGTGATATTTCAGCAGCCCATCAAGTAGCGATGGCGGAGAACGATTGGAACCGCATGTTCCATGGCCAGACTGCCTTCTTTGCGGAGCTGGGCAATCCCTGGATCAAGGGGTTGAAGTTGCGCTCGCAGTTCAGTGCCCGTTTGATGGGTATGTGGGGTTTGGCGATGACCGAGCGTCAAAACATGGCCAACAAGGAGGCCTCCAACAACAATACTTTGACTGAGACCGGCAACTGGAACTTGAGTTGGCAATGGACCAATACGGCCACCTATGCGACTTCCATCAACGAGGTGCATAACATCAACGTGGTGATCGGTTCGGAGGCGATCAAACGGGGTATCGGCCGTTACATGCAGGGCACCCGTATCGGTTACATTTTCGAGGATGATCCCAATACCTGGACATTGAGCAACGGTTCCTCTTCCAACATCGGTAACTCCAGCCGCTATCAGAATATGGTGACGATGTTTGGTCTCTTCGCCCGTGCGGATTACAATTATAAAGGCAAATATTTGGCTACGTTCACGATCCGTCGCGATGCCTCTTCTAAGTTTGGTGCGAACAATCGTTGGGGTAACTTCCCCTCTGCCTCTTTGGGTTGGCGTATGTCTGACGAGGCCTTCATGCAGCCGACCAAGAAGTGGCTCGACGACTTCAAGCTGCGTGCTGGCTACGGAACGACTGGTAACTCCAACATCGGTTCCTACAACTATGCCTTCCAATATGCGACAGGCGATGCCTATATGTATCCCATCACCGGCTCCGATACAGACACCTCGCAGGGTTACTCCCTCTCTAACTTAGGTGATGCCGATGCGAAGTGGGAGACCACGAAGATGTTCAACGTCGGCTTCGACTTGACCGCTTTCAACAACCGCTTGACAGCCGGTTTCGACTTCTATATCAAGAAGACCTCTGACCTGTTGGTACCGGCAAACTGGTCTGCTTTGGCCGGTAATGCCGCCAAGCCGAGTATCAATATAGGTGACATGAAGAACCGTGGTATCGACTTCTCCATCGGTTGGCGTGACAAGGTGGGTGAGTTTGGCTACAACATCTCTGCCAACATCTCTCGCTATGTGAATGAGGTGACGCGCTTGGGTTCTTCCGACTTGTTCAATACGACCCGTTTGAGTAAGGTGAACATCACCACCGTAGGGCAACCGGTCGGTATGTTCTATGGCTACGTGGTAGATGGTATCTACCAGAGCGAGGAGGATGTGATGGCTTATGGCACGCTGCCTTACGGTGTGGCTACAGCGAGCGACCTGGATCCTGCCGCATGGGTAGGTCGTTACAAACTGAAAGATGTGAATGGCGATGGCAAGATCGACGTGGACGACCGTACCATCATTGGTAACCCGCATCCCGATTTGACCGGTGGTGTCAACATTGGTTTGACGTGGCGAGACTTCGATTTGAGTACCTATATGTATTACTCCATCGGTAACGATCTCTTCAAGCACTATGAGTATTATACGATGTTCGGTAACTTGCAATCCAACTATGCGAAGGATCGTTTGGTGAAATCATGGGATCCGATCAACAACCCGACAGGAACCTATCCGTTGTGGACAACCACCAGTGGCGAGGGCGCAGAGGCGGGCAACGAGTCCAACTCCAACTATGTGCAGGATGGCTCTTACTTGCGTATGCAGACCTTGACCTTGGGCTATAGCTTGCCGAAGAAGCTGTTGTAGAAGATCGGTTTCGAGAAGCTGCGTATCTATGGACAGATCTCCAATGTCTTCACTATCACGGGTTATGACGGTTTGGATCCGGAGGTTCGTTCCCATACGACGTTTGAGAACAACTATGTATCCAGTGACTTAAATAAGGGCATCGACTACGGTTCGTATGGTATGCCGCGTCAGTTCCTGTTGGGTGTCAACGTCACCTTCTAACACACGATTGTTTCAGTAATTCAAAATGCAAATTATCATGAAAAAGATATTTCTCTATTCCGCTATGGCGGTAACACTCGCAGCCGGTAGTAGCGCCTGCTCCGATTTCTTGCAGGTAGATCCGGTGGGTGCGGTGAGCGAATCGACATTAACCAACAAGGAGGGCGTCAACTATGCGATTACGGGTCTGTACTCGTCGTTGAACCTTCCGGCGGCTACCACCAACTCCTATTTTGGTGCCAGCCTCTCTAACTATACCTATGGCGATGTGATGGGTGGCGACGCTAACAAAGGTTCCACGGCCGCTGACCAGTCAGACTTTACCTTGTTGGAGACCTATAGCTTCACGACCGATAACAGCTATATCCTGCGTAAGTGGGAGGCCGTCTATGATGCGGTATCCCGGGCGAATAACGTGATGCATTTGGCCGGCTTGATCAAGGACGAGCTTTCCGCAGAACCGGGTCAGGAGAAGGATTTCTACACCGAAACGATCGCGCAAGCCCGTTTCATCCGAGGTTTCTATATGCTGGAGGGCATAAAGAACTTTGGTGCGGCGATCCCCTTCGTGACTTTGGAGGATTTCGAAGAGTCGGTGAATCCGTTGGTTTCGAATGTGGATGAGAATGGTAACTATATTTATGTGTGGGATCAGGTGGCAGAGGATTTGCAGTATGCCTATGAGAATCTGCCGAACGCTTGGCCGAACGAGTCGGGACGGGCTAACAAATGGGCGGCCGCAGCCTTCTTGGCCAAGCTGCGTGTTTTCCAGTCCTCTCCCTACAACGGCACCAACGCCACCAGCAATCACTGGGCAGAGGCGAAGCAGTTGCTGGAGACGATCATTGCCAATGGTGTGGACAGCCGTGGCACCAAGTATTGCTTGACACCCAACTATGAGACACTCTACACCGCTGGCGAGAGCGACTGGACGGGAGAGTCTGTCTTCGATGTACAGATGGCAATCAGTGGCACACAGTATTACACCAATGCCATCAACGGAACGGCACACATCGCTCTTTCTGGTAAGATTGGCTCCGGTTGGGGCTTCTATCAACCCAGCTACGACTTGGTGAACGCACACATGGTGGACAGCGATGGTCTGCCCTTCTTGGATAAGTCTTATCAAAACAAGACATCCGTGACTACCATCGACGGCAATAATGTGCCGCACACGGATTTGGCGGTCTATACCGATCCCCGTTTGGATGTCTCTACCGGCCGTTTCAATGTGCCTTACATGGATTGGGACATTCCGGTGACGATTGATGGTTGGATTCGCGACTTGGCGAATGGTGGTCCCTTCCTTAACAAGAAGAACCTGCCGAAGAAGGCTGACAAGGGAGGCTTGAGTCTGACGACCAATGGCGGTTCCAGTGCGAAGAACTTCCACCTGATGCGTGTCGCTGAGCTCTATCTGCTCTATGCGGAGGCCTGCATTGAGACGGGCGATCTGGAGACCGCTCGTACCTATATTAATAAGGTAAGAGCACGTGCTGCCAATAGCTGCATCATGGCCGCTGACCCCAATGCCGACATGGCACCGACCACCAGCGACTACATCTTAGACGATAAGGTGAATGGCAACAACATCGCTAATGCAGCGGCCAACTACCGCATCGGCCTTTATCCGGCTGCTGGCTGGACGAAGGAGCGGGCTACGCAGGCGTTGCGCTTTGAGCGTCGCATCGAGTTGGCGTTGGAGGGACACCACTGGTATGACTTGGTGCGCTGGAACATCGCTTCGGAGGAGTTGGGCAACAGCGGCAACGGCTTCTTGGCTTATGAACGAAAGTTCCTGTTGAAATACCAGTCGGCTACCTATCCCGATCGTTTGGTGACCTTGCCGATTCCGAACGATGAGATCGTGACGATGGAGGGCCTCTTGGTTCAGAACGAGAACTGGAAGTAGATCGAAAGAAGCTAAAATCTATACCGTGGTACACTTGAGTAAATGTACCACGGTACACACCAATGAGTCAACCACGGTACATTCATCCAAGTGTACCGTGGTTCGCATTTAACGAACCTCTGCCTTCTCTTTGTGTCCATGTTAGACGCAAAGAGGAGGCTTTTGGGGGTAGTAGCATTAAATGGATTTAGCCAGTGTGAAGGGTAATCACCCGCTCCTTACGCAACTTATAAGTTGCACATGTCATGTTATTGTTGTATTTTTGTATTCGAAATATACTGTTGCATGGAATTTGTTAGAGTTATATCTGGATATAATCATCTTTGGGCCGTCAAAGAGGAGGAAAAAGAAACGGATGAGCTATCGTCTCTTTTCCGTCAATGGAGTAATTTCAACTATTTACTTGATTTCTTTTTTGCCAATCTGGACGATCTCCAAAACTTTTTTCATGTAGAAAAGGTAAGTGATGCGATTAATGATACACTGGAGGATGCAAAGGTATTGGAACGTCTTATACTGGACTTTCCATATACTGAACAGCTGGACGGGCTATTTCATCCACTGAGCCTTGCGGATAATAGAGTTCGTGAGCTGTCACGTGAAAAAGCGAGAAATTGGGATAGGAGGCGGCATCCGAGTTGGTTGCGTATTTATGCAATTCGTATTGAACCCAATGTATATATTGTTACAGGTGGTGCTATTAAACTAACTGCTACAATGCAGGAACGTGAACATACGTTGAGAGAACTTGACAAATTGAATGTTTGTCGAGACTACTTGAAGCAGAATGGTGTATTCGATCAAGATAGTTTTATGGATTTCTTTGAGGAGGAGCAATTATGAAACAGAAGACATTAGAATTTCTGGAGGCTCATCAGAGTGAAAAGCCTTCAACCTTTGCTGAAGATGCCAAATGGAGAGAAGAAAACGAAGTGTGGCTTAAATGGTCGCAGAGTATTGCTTTATCCATTGTGGATTACATGCAGGCTAATAATTTGAGTCGTACTGATATTGCCACAAAACTTGGCGTTTCTCCACAATATGTCAGTCGCATATTGTCTGGTAATACAAATTTCTCATTTAAGAGCATTGCAGAGATAGAGAAAAAACTGGGTATTTCCTGCATGGGAACTGTTTTGGTTTAAGCATGATTCCGAGAACGTCTTTTATTGGCAGATGTACGGCCTGTGCATCTGGCGATGTGATGAAAAAGAGCATTTATTTAGTGTGAACAAAGTGATCCGTTGAGCCGTTATAAAGAAAAAAGGGATAATGAGACTGGTTTATATTTATCATAGTGGGTTTGCGATCGAAGCGGGAGGCTTTTCCCTCCTCTTCGATTACTTCAAGGATAGTGATCCTGATCCGGCAAAGGGGTATGTGTATGCACAGCTCTTGCGGCGGAAGGGGCCACTCTATGTGCTCTCTTCCCATTTTCACCCAGACCATTTCAATCCGGAGGTGTTGCGTTGGCAAGAGCAGAAGGCGGACATCACATATCTCTTCTCGCGTGACATTTTGAAGCGCAAGCGGGCAAAGGCGGAGGATGCGATTTACCTACGGAAGGGCGAACAGTATGCGGATGAACGACTGCGGGTGACGGCTTGTGGCTCGACCGATGTGGGGGTCTCCTTTTTGGTAGCGCTGAACGGTTTGAAGATTTTCCATGCCGGCGATCTCAACAACTGGCATTGGGAGGAGGAATCGACCCCAGAGGAGATCGCACAGATGGAAGGCGATTTCAAGAAGGAGTTGAAAGACTTGGCGCAGTTGGCTCCTCGGTTAGACTTGGCGATGTTCCCGGTCGATCCCCGTATGGGTGGCGACTTTATGCGAGGTGCTCGCCAGTTTCTGGATCGGATCCCGACCCGTTGTTTCGTCCCGATGCACTTTTGGGCGCAGCCGCAAAAGGTGGCTCCCTTCAAATCCTATGCCGAAAGCAAAGACACCCGATTTGTCTTGTTAGGAGAGCCGGGGGAGGAATTGGAAATGAGGAATGAGGAGTTAGGAATGAGGATTTAGGATTTATATATAATAAGGTATAAAGAGATATGGTAAAAGGCAGATTTGATCATTTCAACATCAACGTAACAAACTTGGAGCGAAGCATCGCTTTTTATGCGCAGGCCTTGGGCTTGAAGGAGCATCATCGGAAAGAGGCGGAGGACGGTTCTTTCATTTTGGTTTATCTGACTGACGAGACTACGAGCTTCTTGATGGAGCTGACCTGGCTCCGGGATCGGCAGGAGCCCTATGAGTTGGGCGACAACGAGAGCCACCTCTGTTTCCGTGTGGGTGGCGATTATGCGGAAGTGAGGGCTTACCACAAGGCGATGGATGCGGTTTGCTACGAGAATGAGGCAATGGGACTGTATTTCATCCATGATCCGGATGACTACTGGATTGAGATTTTACCCTTGGAGGGGAAATATTGATTCTATAACAATGTTGCATAGCATAAGAATTACCCTCTTGTGTATAAATTACACCAGTAGGGTAATTTTTTTGTCGTTTTCTATGGATACTTCTATCAAACCTACTATATTTGCTACGCTAAAACATTAAAATCATTATTAATCCTAAAGATAAAATCATGGAGAAGCCTTATGTAGTAGGTATCGATATAGGCGGTACCAACACTGTTTTTGGAGTAGTTGACGCAAGAGGTACTATTTTGTATAGTGGTGCGATCAAGACTGGTAAGTATGCAGAGATTGACGATTATGTAGAAGCGTTGGCCAATGGTTTGAATGGCATCATCGAGCAAGCTGGTGGTCCGGATAAAATCAAAGGCGTGGGTGTAGGTGCACCTAACGGTAACTTCTTCAATGGTTGCATCGAGTTTGCGCCGAACTTGCCTTGGAAGGGTAAAATCCCCTTGGCTCAGTTGATCAGCGAGAAGATCGGTGGTATTCCTGTGGCTTTGACGAATGACGCGAACGCTGCGGCGATCGGTGAGATGACTTACGGTGCGGCTCGTGGTATGAAGGATTTCATCGTCATCACCCTCGGTACAGGTGTTGGTAGTGGTATCGTGATTGGCGGTAACTTGGTTTATGGCCATGACGGTTTCGCAGGTGAGTTAGGTCACGTGATCATGCGTCGTAACAACGGTCGTCTTTGCGGTTGCGGTCGTCAGGGCTGTTTGGAGGCATACGCTTCCGCAACAGGTGTGGCACGCACAGCACGCGAGTACTTGGAGATCCGTAAGGATGAGAGCGTATTGCGCGAGTTAGATCCGGATGAGATCACTTCAAAGGATGTGTATGACGCAGCGATGAAGAATGATAAGATTGCGTTGGAGATCTTCGAGGCAACCGGTACGATGTTGGGTGAGGCATTCGCTGACTTCGTAGCTTTCTCAAGCCCGGAGGCAATCATCCTCTTCGGTGGTTTGGCTAAGTCTGGCGACTTGATCATGAACCCGATCAAACGTGCGATGGATAAGAACATGTTGAAGGTGTTCGCGGGCAAGACGAAGGTGTTGTTCTCTCAATTGAAAGAGGCAGACGCAGCCGTTTTGGGTGCCAGCGCATTGGGTTGGGAAGTTAAGGTTCAGGATCCCACTTTGGACTTCTAAATTGTAGATGAGTTAATTATAGCACCCTCCCGGAGGAAGCTCCGGAAGGGTGTTTTTTTATAGGGCTGTAATATGCAACATCCTTTGCATGATTTTCATTATTGTCCCCGCTGTGGATCAGCCAGTTTCATGGTGAATGATGCTCGCTCTAAGCGTTGTGGAGCCTGCGGCTTTGTCTATTACTTGAATCCCTCCTCGGCTGTGGCCTGTTTTATTCGGGATAAGGAGGGGCGTTTATTGGTTGTCCGTCGTCGGTGTGAGCCTGCGAAGGGTACGTTAGATCTGCCCGGAGGCTTCGCAGAGTTGGATGAGACCCTGGAGGAGGCCTTGCAACGAGAGGTGAAAGAGGAGACCGGGCTGACCTTGCGGTCGTTCCGCTATCTCTTCTCGCTGCCCAATCGTTATACCTTTTCTGGTTTTGTGGTGCATACCTTGGATGCCTTCTTCGAGGGCGAAGTCGATACGTTCGATGAGGTTGCTGTTGCAGATGATGCCGCTGAAGCACTTGCGCTCACGCCCGATGCTATCAGTCCGGAACAGTTTGGGTTAGATTCCATCCGCAAAGCCTTGTATAAATTAGGAATTAGGAGTTAGGAATTAGGACTTATTCATTCCTCACTCTTCACTCCTCATTTCTCATTCCTCATTGAGCGAAGCGATCAAAGTCCTAACTCCACTTGGAAGCGCAGCTGCCAACGGTTGTAGGGATCAGCGGCTTCCCGCTTGCTGTTGTAAGAGGCATCCGCTTGGATTTTCAAGCTATGGCCGATGAGGTATTTCGTGACCGCAATCGTCGTTTGGTTATAGTGCTTATAGCCGATGACGGGTTGTACCTCTTTGGCAGGTAGCATCATGGAATTACGCAAAGCGATCTCCCAGTTGGAGGGGAAGAGATAGGAGGTCTGTATATTCACGCCATTTCCTTTGTAGATGCAGACGCTGGGATCGGAAGTGAAGAGGGGATCACTCGTCGAACGCCCCATGAAATCAGTATAGAAAGCAAATCCTTGATATTTCAAGATAAAGTCCACGAAATAGGCATGTAGGTTGCGTGTCTCGCCATTGGGTAGGACACTTCCGTTCTGTCCTTGCAGACGGGTGGTCTTATCGTTGTAGGAGTAGGCTCCCGCTAAAAGCACTTTAACTTTCGACTCCCGCTCAAAGTCTCCCTCGGCTACCTCTCCCAACGATTTGAAGCGTCCAAAGGGATAAAGCTCCAAGCGGCCGGTGTAGGCAAAGCCGGTGTTCTTGCTTGTCGCCCAGTTACGTCCCTCTCCCAATGTGACAGAGGCCTTTGCCGCTACGTTAAAATCACCAGCGAGGGGTTTATAGAACTCTCCGAAGAAACCGAAGTCACGATCGAGATTAAATTCGGAGTTGACGATGCTTCGATCGACAAATTGTAAAGCACTGGATGAGTTGACCCTGGCTCGGTTGGCCTTGATCTTAGTTTGTCCGAAGCCGATGTTCCAAGTGGAATTAGGCATGTAGTAGATCATGGCGTCGCGTACGATATTGGTATTGCCATTCGGCAAAATCTTTGTGTCGTAAGGCGTGAATCCCAATTGGATGGAGTAGAGCAGCTTGGGCGAGAAGATGTAACCGTCGAAACGCAAGCGTAGGCGCTTCACCCTTGCCTCTGTGTGCTGTAGGGAAAAATCCTCATCGAAATCCATGGCTAACAGATTCTGCATACGGAAACGCATCGTCATCTTATACAATTTGTTGCGGGGCTGGAAAGTGACACCTTTACCGACCTCGATATTAGGCATGTTGCGTAATCGCTCCAACACCTCAGCGTCTTGGGTGATATTCTCCGCAATGGAATCTTCCGTTAAGAAAGCCAACGTTTTTGACAAGTCGTTTTGCGCAGTGGCGCAACAGCATCCTATGCCTAAGAGCAAGGAGGTGATTAGCTTTTTGCAGTTCATAGTGCCTAATTAAATGGATGAATCAGAATGTGGTGCAAAGGTATAAGGAGTTTGTTGACGAGATATGACAATCGTGTTACAATTGTGTTACAAATGCGGGATTACTCCTCTGGTTCAAACTGATCCAGATAGAGCGATTCTCCGTCCCAGACAATGTAGGAGCAGTAGTGCATCCAATCACCGGCTATCAGTAGGCGAGTGCTGCGACTCAGCATCAGGTCGAGTAGGATGTGGCGATGGCCAAAGAGGAAGAAATTAATGTCGGGATGGGTTTGCAAATAGTCTTTGGCGAAACGAACCAAGTATTCGCCGGCCTCTCCTTGATAGTCTTCCGCCTCTGGCTCAGCCAAACCTTTTTTGCGGCTGCTCAAAGACCATCCTAAGGCAAATGCAAACGACCAACGGGGGTGAATGCCGGCGTAAAGCCATTGGCAGAAACGATTGCGAAAGAGTTTGCGTAGGAAGCAGAAGGCTTTGCTACGATTGTCCACCTCGTCGCCATGCCCCAAGAAGAAGCGTTTACCTAATAGGTCGATAGTCAGCACATCCCGATGGATAATTGCCCCGATCTCCTTGGGCAGGTAATCGAACATCCAGATGTCATGATTGCCGGTAAAGAAATGGATCTCCACACCTTGATCGGAGAGCTCCGCCAGTTTGCCCAGGAAGCGGACATGTCCTTTGGGCACGACATATTTATATTCATACCAATAGTCGAACATGTCACCCAGGAACCAGATGGCTGCTGCTTCCTCTTTGATGCTGTCTAACCAACGCACCAGTTTGCGTTCGACTGCCAATGGGTCGGTGTGAAAACGAGCCCCTAAATGGGCATCCGAGGCAAAAAAGATCTTCTTCCCGTTGTTCGCCATCTGTCTTTGCTTGGTTTAGAGCATACCTAATTCCAGTTTGGCCTCCTCGGTCATCATGTCACGATCCCACTCCGGCTCAAATACTAAGTTGACCTCGACCGACTTTACCCCGTCGATCGACTCAATCTTTTGGCGCACATCTTCGAGGATGAAGTCTGCCGCCGGACAGTTGGGGGCTGTCAAGGTCATGTCGATCCGCACATTGTGCTCCTCGTCAATATCTACCTTGTAAATCAGTCCCAAATCATAGATATTTACGGGTATCTCCGGGTCGTACACCGTTTTCAGCATCGTGACGATCTTTTCTTCAGTCTGGAGAAATTCGTTGTTCATCTTCTTTTAAATTTTGTCTTCGCTTTTGAGCGAGCAAATATACATTAATTCCCGCTATTTCGTCACATGCGTCAAGCAGAGATTCGGATGAGGTGGTTAGATATTCCCCTCGTCCGCATAGCTATAATAGCCTGTGGCGGAGAGAATGATATGATCTAAAAGGGTTATCTCCATGAGTTTGGCGGTCTCTTTCACCCGTTCTGTCAATCGGTCATCCTCCCGGCTGGGCCGAAGGTTGCCGGAGGGATGGTTGTGGCAGAGCACCAAACCGGAGGCCAAGGTATCTATCCCGGCTTTCAAAATGAGACGTACATCGACGGCGGTCTGGGAGATACCGCCTTGGCTGATCTTGACTTTACTGATCACTTTGTTGTTGCGGTTGAGGGTGGCTACCCAAAGCTCCTCGTGAGGCAGGTCGCATAGCAAGGCGTAGAAAATCAGGTAGGCATCCCGGCTATTCCCGATACTGTCGCGGGCTGGTGCCTCTGAGAGGGCTCGGCGGCGGGCTAACTCCATCGCTGCCGCTATGGTGACCGCTTTTGCCTCGCCAATTCCCTTGAAATTGGCGGTCAGCTGTGCGATCGTCATTTTCCCTAAGTCATACAGATTGTGATTGGCTGCTCGTAGGATATGTTGTGCCACTTGGACAGCGCTCTCTTCGGCATTGCCGGAACCAATGAGGATAGCAAGCAGTTCGGCATTGCTCAAGGCTACTGCCCCTTTCAAAAGTAGTTTCTCGCGGGGGCGATCCTCTTCCGCCCATTCTTTGATAGTCAGCATGGTTTTGGTTCATGTTGAATTTTGAGTTTTGAATGAACCACAAGGCTCAAAATTCAAAACTCAAAATTTATAAGGTTATTCGGTTATCGGATACGGCCTACGTATGAACCATCGGTTGTATTCACCTCGATGATCTCGCCCTCGTTGATGAACAACGGAACACGTACCTCTGCACCCGTCTCAACGGTAGCCGGCTTCAACGTGTTAGTCGCTGTATCACCCTTGATACCCGGCTCTGTGTAAGTTACTTGCAATTGAACCTTAACAGGCATATCCGCGAAAAGTACAGTCTCAGTAGAAGCGTCAGATACAACATCTACGATCTCACCCTCTTTCATGAAATCCACACCATTGATCAAGTTCTTGTCGATGATGATGTCATCGTAAGTCTCCTGATTCATGAAGTGATAGTGCTCACCCTCTTTGTAAGTGAACTGATAGGGACGACGCTCAACGCGTACATCCTCCAGCTTCTCACCGATGTTGAAGCGACGCTCGATCTGGCCACCTTTAACCACATCTTTCAAGGTCGTACGCATGATCGTATTACCTTTACCCGGCTTAACGTGAAGGAAATCTACGCAGAAATACAATTTGCCATCCAAACGGATACATGTACCCTTCTTAATGTCTTGTGAATTGATCATAAACTTATTGTCTTTATTTTGATATGTTTAATCTTCGTTATCTGATTGATTTTGGCTGCAAAAGTACGATTTCCAAAGCAAGTTACAAAACGTTTCGCCTATTTATATCGAAAAATAGTTGCAAATCAATTCAATAACGGGAACTAACACAGCGGTCATGATGCCCATCAAGCCAATGGCCAATCCACTCAGTGCCCCTTCGATGGCCCCAATCTGTATAGCGGCAGCTGTTCCTACCCCATGCGAGGAGGCTCCCAGAGCCAGTCCCTTGGCGATGCTACTCTCAATGCCTAACATACGCATCACGATGGGGCCCACGATACTGCCAAAGATACCGACTGCCACCACAATGACGGCGGTCAAAGAGGGGATGCCTCCGCTCTTTTCCGAAATCCCCATGGCGATAGGGGTCGTGACGGATTTAGGTTCCAAGGTGGCGATTAACGCTTGATCCGCTCCCATGAGCTTGCCAATCAGGATCACACTGACGATGCCGACAATGGCTCCCACGAAAATTGAGGTCAAGATAGAGACGACATTCCCTTTTAAATATTGAATCTGTTCATAGAGTACATAGCCTAACGCCACTACCGAAGGGCCTAACAGAAAGTGGATCAGATGGCTCTTCTCTCGAAACGTCTCATACGGAATGCCCAACAGTTCCAATACGGCAATGATGGCGAAGATGGTGGTCAGCAGGGGATGCAACAATGGCAGATGCGTTTTCTTATACAATGCCGTCGCTACTAAATAGGTGCCGATAACCAACGTCAAGGCAAATAGCTCCGATTGCGTAATATTAACCATGATGCCGTTTTTTCTCGAATGATTCTTGGGTCAGGGCAACGGAGGCGATCACCAACAGCGTACTGACCAATGAGGCTGTCAGTAAAACGGCCCAATACTGCGAGATAATGCCCATGGCATTCATCAAACCTACGCCTGCGGGGACGAAGAAAAGCCCCATGTTTTGTGTGAGCAACGTGGAGATGCTACCGACTTGGTGTGGCTTGATCCAACGAAAAGCTAACGATAAGAATAACAAGACCATCCCGATCACACTGCCGGGAATGAAGCCATCAATGAAATGGCTTATGAACTCTCCTATGAAATAGAAGAACAAGATATAAAATACCTCAACCAATTTGTTCATCTTTACGGATGCTTAGATAACCGCCGCAAAGATACGAAATCAGTACAGAATATGTTTTGCAACATATCCTTTTAACATAATTAGGCCAATGCGGAGGCGATGAACATGTAGATCATCATGCCGATGATGTCGTTGGTGATGGTGATAAAGGGACCGGTCGCCAAGGCGGGATCGACCTTCATCTTATCCAAGGTCATAGGAACCAAGGTGCCGAAGATACTGGCGAATATCACCACGGCGAACAGGCTCAACGAAACAGTGGCGGTGATGCCTCGGTCGCCTAACATAAAGAAATTATAGATAAATACAACCAAGCTGATGATGCTGGCATTGATCAACGACACGGCAGCCTCTTTCAGGATCTGTGGCACGATATTTCCCTCCTTCAAGGAGTTGTTGGCCAAACCTTGCACCACGATCGCAGAGGATTGAATGCCGACATTTCCTCCGGTTCCACCAATCAGCGGAATGAACAGGGCCATCTTGGGATTGGTGGCGAAACTGCTCTCGAAACCACCCAGGATGACGGAATTACCCAATCCGCCAATCATGCCGATCAGCAACCAAGGCAGGCGGGCGGCTGTCTGGGTGAAGACATTATCGGAGGTCTCCACGTCTTGCGAGATACCGGATGCCAACTGGTAGTCACGCTCGTGCTGCTCGCGTACCTCATCCATGACATCATCCACCGTGATGCGCCCTACTAACCGACCGATGCTATCAATGACCGGGACAGCCACGATGTCATATTTGTCGATGATCTCCGTCACCTCCTCAATGCTGTCGCTGTCGTGCACGGCGATCGGGTCTTTCTTCATCACATGCTTGATCTTCGAGACGGAGGGATTGGTGATCATTTTTTTCAGGGGCAGCACACCGCGTAGTCGCTCGTCGTCATCCACCACATAGACATAATAGATCTCGCTGACCTCCTCGGCCTGTTTGCGCATCTCCTCGATGCATTTGGGCATACTCCAATTCTCGTTCACCACGATCATCTCCGTACCCATCAAACCGCCGGCGGTATCCTCATCGTATTTCAACAAATCGACAATGTCACCCGCCTGCTCCACGTCTTCGATGTGCGAAAGGATCTCCTCTTGCGTGTCCTCGTCCAACTCACGCATCAAATCTACCGCATCATCCGAATCCATGTTATCGACGAAGCGCTTGGCGATCAACTCATTTGGGAGCTCTTTCAAGAGCTTGTGTCGATCTTCCTCGTCTAACTCCATCAAGACATCGGCGGCCTTCTCGCCATCCATCAATAGATAGAGGTAAATCGCCTCCTGTAAAGACAACGATTGATACAGCTCCGCGATATCGGCCGGGTATAACTCTTTCAGGATAACTTGCGCCTGCTCGTTATCTTTTGCCTCGATGACTTGCTTCAGGTGCTCGATGTAGTCTTTGTTCAACTCGATCATGGAAGTATGCTTATTGTGCCGAATCGTTCTTCGTCCGATCCAGCTGTTTTTGGGTAATTAACGTCAACGCTACGAATTGCTCTACGGAGAGTTGCTCCGGTCGTTTGTCGAACAGGGGGGATGTCAAATCGGCACACTCCTTGCCCAACAAGGGACGCATGGAGTTACGAAGCGTCTTGCGTCGTTGATTGAAAGCGGTCTTCACCACGGTCTTGAAAAGTTTCTCGTCGCAACCTAACTCGGTGCGTTGGTTGCGTGTCATTTTCAAGACAGCGCTTTTCACCTTTGGAGGGGGATCGAACACCTTCTCGCTGACCGTGAAAAGGTATTCCACGTCATACCAGGCCTGAAGCAATACGCTCAAGATGCCATACGTCTTGCTGCCCGGCCCTGCGGCCAAACGCTCCGCCACCTCTTTCTGCAACATGCCGGAGCAACAGGGGATGCGGTCTTTGTAATCCAACACCTTGAAGAAGATCTGGCTCGATATGTTGTAGGGGTAATTGCCAATCACACAGAACTCTCCCGGGAAGAGCTTCGCTAAATCCAGCTTCAGGAAGTCGGCGGGGATGATGCGCCCTTTCAGGTCGGGGAAGTTGGCTTGCAGATAGGCTACGGACTCCATATCTAACTCGACAACGGTCAAGTCATGACCCGCTTCGAGCAGAAACTGCGTGAGGACACCCATGCCCGGGCCAATCTCCAATACCGGGGTAGAAGGGTGATCAGACAGCGTATCGGCGATCCGTTGCGCGATTTGCAGGTCTTTCAAGAAATGCTGCCCTAATGCTTTTTTGGGTTTAACCAATTTCATCCGCTTCTGTCTAATGCGTTAATTTCAATTATAATGCTTATCTTCGCGATGGACAAAAGTACAATAAATAATTTAAAGTTCGCGCTTTGTAATGGAATTTAAAAGCATTCTTCGCACCTTTGTAAAGGTGGTGTTACCGTTAGGATTTGGCTTCCTGTTGCTGTGGTGGCTGTTTCGGGAAATGGATCTCAAAGAGATATGGAACGTCATCAGACATGGTGTGCGCTACGATATTATCCTGTTTTCTTTGTTGTTTGGCCTCTTTGCCAACATCGTTCGTGGCCTGCGTTGGGGATTATTGATTGAGACGTTGGGGGTTCGATTTAAGCGATCGAATGCGATCAATGCCGTGTTGGGCAATTATGCGGTGAACTTAGTCTTGCCCCGTGTGGGTGAGGTGTGGCGCTGTGGTATCGTGGCCAAGTATGACAAGATTTCCTTCTCCAAGCTGTTGGGCACGCTATTGATTGATCGGGTGAGTGATACGATCATGGTCGGGACGATCACACTCTTCATATTTATCTTTAACATCGACTTCTTCATCAGTTTCTTCGCCAAGAATCCAGCTTTATTAGAAGGATTCCATGCGATGCTCAACTCCATTT
Organism: Parabacteroides distasonis; assembly: GCA_021531385.1. Lineage (GTDB taxonomy): Bacteria > Bacteroidota > Bacteroidia > Bacteroidales > Tannerellaceae > Parabacteroides > Parabacteroides distasonis_C. Next base: position 38,240 of record JAFBIR010000007.1, read on the forward strand.
GGATTTATGCGTTGGCGATTGGTTTGGTGATCTTGGTTTGGTTCGTCTTTAAATACATGAGTCGCTTTACGCTGGTGCGTAAGGCCAAGGAGCTGTTGCTGAACGTATGGGCTGGCATGAAGAGTATCTGGTTGATGGATAGGAAGTGGCTTTTCTTGGTGCAGACCTTGCTCATCTGGAGTGGCTATTTCTGTTATTTCTATATCACCTTCTATGCGTTCGACTTTACACGAGAGTTAGGCATTGGGGTAGGTTTGATCGCTTTCACCATGAGTAGCATCGGTGTGGCGGTCCCGGTGCAGGGAGGTATCGGTCCTTGGCATTTCATGGTCATCGCGACGTTGGTTTGCTTTGGCGTGAATGAGAACGATGCGGCCGCTTTCGCCTTGGTGGTGCATACCGTTCAAACCGTATGGACAGGGCTTTGTGGTTTGGCTGGCATCGTGGCGTTGCCTTTGACCAATAAGACCGCAAGAGCTGCCTCGATCACCGAATAAGTTAAGGACATATTTGTTTCACACTAAATCATAATGCAGTATGGCAGCAGAAATTAAAGAGCTTTCTCCGAAGCAAGTTTGGGGTTATTTTTATGACCTGACGCAGATTCCTCGTCCTACCGGACACATGGAGGCTGTTACCCGTTATTTAGTATCCTTTGGCAAGGAATTGGGGTTGGAGACGTTGCAAGATGCCGTGGGCAATGTGTTGATTCGCAAGCCGGCCACTCCTGGAATGGAGGATCGGAAGACCGTTACGCTTCAGTCGCATTTGGATATGGTGCCACAGAAGAATTCCACTGTGCAGCACGATTTTACGACCGATCCCATTGATGCCTATATCGAAGGGGAATGGGTGACCGCCCGAGAGACCACGTTAGGGGCTGATGACGGTATGGGTGTAGCTTTAGCGATGGCCGTGTTGGCAGCGAAAGAGCTGCGTCATGGACCGATCGAGGCGCTTTTCACAGTCGATGAGGAGGAGGCGATGGATGGAGCTTTCGGCTTGCGTCCCCATTGGCTGAAGGGCGATGTGCTGTTGAACTGCGATTCTGAGAAAGAGGGTGAGCTGTATGTCGGCTGTGCAGGAGGTGTGAATGTGAATGTCTCTTTGCAGTATAAAAATGACTTGGTGATACCCGAGGGTGATGTGGCCGTGAAGGTGACCTTGACCGGTTTGAAGGGGGGGCACTCCGGCGTAGATATTCATCTGGGTAGAGCCAATGCCAATAAATTGATGTTTCGTTTCTTGAAAGAGGCCGTGCGGGATTATGGCGCTCGTCTGGCAGAGGTGGAAGGTGGTAATATGCACAATGCGATTCCCCGTGAGGCCTATGCGATCGTGACCATCCCTGGCGACAATGTGGAGGCCTTGTGGGAGTTGATTGCCGACTACCAAGACCTCTATCGGGAAGAGTATAAGGGCATTGAGAGCCATATCGACTTCACGGCGGAATTGGTGGAGCTGCCCCAATCCTTGATTCCGGAAGAGATACAAGATGATATGATCAATGCGATCGAGGCATGCCAGAATGGAGTGATCACGATGTTGCATGATTTCCCCGGTACGGTGGAATCTTCCTCAAACCTCTCTATCGTCCGTTCTTCGGAGGGGCTCTTTGAGATTAAAATCTTGGTGCGTAGCTCTTCGGAGTCTCGCAAGGATGCGATCTGCTCCAGCTTGGAGAGCGTCTTCTCATTGGCAGGTGCCAAGGTGGAGGAGTCGGCTCCCTATAATGGTTGGCAACCTAATATTGACTCCCCGATCTTGCAGGTCATGCGATCCACTTACAAGAATCTCTTTGGCAAGGAGCCGGAAGTGAAGGTGATGCATGCCGGTTTGGAGTGTGGCATCATCCAAGGTACTTATCCGCAGATGGATATGGTCTCCATCGGTCCCGATTTGGAGCATCCTCATTCACCGGATGAGCGGGTGAACATCGCTTCCGTGCAGAAAACCTGGGATTTCATCGTCGCTACCTTGGCGAACATCTGATGCTTATTCAGCTGATTCAAATAGTTATTCGAGCGGACTCAACGGATTGTTTGAGCCCGCTCGCTGCATAATAAGGGCTGACTCAATCAGTTGGCTGAGTCCGCTGAATCCGTTTCAGAAGTGGATGGTGGAACGAAATCGTCCGGCAGGGAGTCGAGTGACACATGATCAGACTTGGCAAAGAGGTCAATCAATCGCTCAATATCCTGTTGGATCTCTGCGGCTGTAGAGACAATCCGCTCTTTCCGGGAGGTCTTTGGGGTAGGCATCTTGATGGGTTTCTCAATGCAAAGGCTATAAATAGAGCCAAAAGCAACGCCGGCGACTGTCGCCAAAGGCAAGCGAAGCAGGCGGGATTGTTTGTTCAACAATTCTTCCGTTACGATACCGGCTAATAGGCCGATTCCAAGAGCGGGCAGACTGGCATGACGCACCTCAAGCCGTTGAATGAAGATTTCTCGCTTGATTTTCAAAGGGAATTGCATGAAGGATAGCAGCTCTATCGCCTTGCTCTTTTGTGATTCAGTCAGCTTGTCGCTGTACTGCAACTCTTGCTTGACCACACGCATGATCAACTCTCGAGCCTCTTCTACGGGAGGCTCTACTTTCAGTATCTGATCGATACATTTTACATAGATATTCTCCATAATGCTGGTCTCCTTTGATGTTTATGCAAAAGAACACATTTATGCGCACATTTCCAAATAAATAATTCATGAACAATCTATCTCTTTAGTACGATTTTTCGTACTATCTTTGTGCTGTTTAGAATGATATGGAGTAACAATAACCGCCCGAAAGGCATTAAACAGATAATGAAATTATGGAGTACGCAATACATCAAACGATTGAACAACAAACCATGCGGCAAAAGCTGTATGATTTATTAGTGGCCATCTCTTGGGCGGATTTATCCCGTACCTATTTTGGAAAGTCAAGCTCATGGCTGTATCATAAAATGGATGGGCGAGATGGAAATGGAAAGCCTACCACTTTCACCGCAGAGGAACAAGAACAATTGAAAGGAGCGCTGATCGATTTGTCCAATCGGATCAGAAAAGCTGCGGAAACAATATGACGTAGTATCGGGAGTCAACCAAATCGAAGATGCAATACGACCAGCTCGGAGCGGGTGCCTACCCGATAGGGAGGACCGGCGAAGCCGATGCCGGAGGAGACGTAAAACTGGGAGGAGGCTTTGCGGTAATAGCCATAAGGACACTCGTAGATGAGTTTCATCACCAAGGGATAGGGCCAGAACTGTCCATTGTGCGTATGACCACAAAGCGTTAGGTCAATGCCGTTCATGACGGATTCGGAGAAACGCAAAGGCTGATGATCCAAGACGATCAAGGGCTTACGGGTATCTACCCCTTCCAAGAGACCATGCAAACCCCGACGCTTCCGATTAACCAGGTCATCCCGCCCAATCAGGTAAAAGGTGGAGTCGGGTTGCGCTACGGAGTCAACCAATAGCGTTGCCCCGGTTTGCCGGATCCAGCGATACTTGGCAAACCGATTGGCCCGATACTCATGGTTCCCATTGACCGCATAGACACCCAGAGGGGCTTGTAATTGGCGCAGATCCTCCTCGACATGCGCCTTCTCGGCAAAGCGCGACTCATAATCCAACCAGTCGCCCACCCATACCACTAAATCGGGATGCTGGGCGTTGCTCAATGCCACATATTTACGTACCAACCGGTTGCTGATCATCTCACCAATATGCAGGTCGGTCATCATGACAATGGTCAAGCTATCCCTGCCTTCCACTTGCTTGGGAATCGTGAGGTATTGGTGACGCACGACCGGATGGTTGACTACCCAGTTGGCATGGATCATTAAAGCGGTTACACCCAGCGCAATGGCAACGAACAGGCCACCCTTTACGGCAGACAGGTGTAGTGTCACCCACTGTGGGAACCAAGGCCAGCGACGATGGGTGAACCGCAGCACCTCTATGCAGCACAGGGCCATTGTGAGGTAGAGCGAAGCGATGTACCAAGTGTTACAGATGTAATAGATCGGGATCAACAGCTGATCCGGCAAGGTCTTGACGAAGCAGAACCCGAACAGGAAAATCGCCAACTCCAACGCCAATAATCCGATGAAGGGCCAGCGAAGCCAACGTTTCGGCGGCAAGGCTTGATACCCTCGATACCCGATATAGGGGGTGAGAAGAAGCTGCAAGAAAATGGATTGCAGAAATACTTTCATGGCTCCGCTTGGAAGGTGAGGTTAAACACAACGATCTCACTATCTGTGCCGATGCGGAACGGGGGGCCCCACAGGGAAAGACCGGAGGAGACATAGATGAGGCAATCGCCGATCTCTTTACTGCCATAGCTCCACTCAAATAGCCGATCGACCAACAGACTCATGGGCCAGATTTGCCCCCGATGGGTATGGCCGCTGAATTGCAGATCGACCCCTGCTTGTGCGCTCTCTGCCAAGTCGTATGGCTGATGATCGACCAGCACAATGGGACGTGTGTGATCCAAAGAGGCGGTTAACGCAGAGAGGGATTTCCGATGCGTGTTCCGTCGGTCATCCCGTCCTACAAACTGCAGGCCGTTCGGCAAACGCACGACGGAATCCCGCAGGAGGACAATGGGTGTCTCAGCGATGAACCGCTTTACCTCCTGAATACCACTCATGAAGTCATGATTCCCCGGTATAAAATAGGTACCCAAGGGGACATGGATGTCTGAAAGCTCCTCTTGCATCCGCTCTTGCCAAAGCGGTTCGATGGCATGATCCACCAAATCGCCACCGATGAGCACTAAGTCCGGTCGCAAGGCATTGATTTGCTGGATATATTTTTGCAACATTGTTTTATTGGTGGCGTACCCCAAATGCACATCGCTGATCGCTACGATTCGCAGTTGCTGCTCTTCGCCCACAAGGGCCTTGGGGATGGTGCGATCAATCGTCCGCACGACCGGGTGCATATAGTGGTAATTGCCGTAAGCCAAGAGGCTCAGTACGGCAAAGAGCGCGAAATGAAATCCGTAGGGCAGCTGTAAGTGGCAGATTTTCAAGAGATCTAACAGCAGCAACGCAATCACCATATAGAGGGTAAAGACCAACCAACCGGTGCCGACCTGCTCAATCAGCTGAGCCATCGTGGAGGGCAGGTGCACTTGCCGTAGGAAAAAAGCTCCGAAGAAGGACAGCGCACAGCAAAGGAAGATGATGAGTAACAAAACCTTTACCCCCGTGGATTGGGCAGCGAAGGCCGCTTTCCCTCGGAAAAAGAGATAGACGTTGCCTGCGAGATAGGCCAACGGAAGAAGAAAAAAGAGATACTTCATGTGGTCTGAGTGATTTGCCGCAAAGATAGATGAAAATCTTGAATTACCGATCTTCAGCGGGATCCAACCGCCTCCTTAAGCGGAGCGAAGGTATAACCTCGTTGCCTCAAGGTTTGGATCAGCTTGCGTAAAGGAGCGGCATAGAACTTATCCGTGCGACGGGGATCGGTGCCCAAGTGGATGAGCAGCAGGTGACCGTTGAGACCCTCCTTGGCTTCCACCGTTAAGATACGGTCGTAAATCACTTGGCTGCAGCGATACTTCTCACCCATATCTGGGGTGGTATAGTCGGCATTGCTGAGGGTGCCGGGCGTGAAGTTGATGATTTGCAGACCTAACCCCTTCGCCCAGTCGGCTACAGTGCGGTTGTAGTACTCATAGGGCGGAATGAAATAGGGAGCGGCTTGATAGGGAATGCCGAAGGAGGCCAACTGGGCATAGCTCTTCCGCAGGTCGGTCTCAAACTCCGCTTGGCTGACCAACAGCGAATCCCGATTCTCCCAAGGCATGTAGAGTAGGTGGCCATAGCTGTGGCTCCCCACATAGTGCCCTTCAGCGATCAGCTGCTTCACCACCTCCGGGAAACGCTCGAAGAACTCCCCCGTGAAGAAGAAGGCGCCTTGAATCTTTTCCTTGCGTAAGGTCTTGATGATCGCTTCCACCCCATCGGCCTTGTCGGCAGCCGTGAAGACCAAGGTCAACTGTTTGCGGGAGGGATCGGTACGGATGATACCGCCCTCCACATAGACATTCTTGTCGGCTGTGCGTCCGGCTTGGCGCATTCCCTCTTGCTGCAAAGCGGAGAGGGCATAGGTGAGGCTGGCGGTACCGTCCATGGTTGGCTCGTTGGTGGAGTAGTCGCCGATCGCATCGTGATAGACCATCAGGTCGGGTTGGAAGCGGGCATAATCCTCGCCCGGCTTTCCGGGTAGGCCATCCAAAGTGACTCCGATCAAGCTGTTGAAGATGCTGCTATACACAGGGCCATCCACCAAGCCTCCCGTGGTGTTACCCATGTCTTGCATGGGAAGGGCGGAATGCGGTTGGGAGGGATGGTCGCTGTGCATCGGGAACTCCACGATCATGCTGGTCCCCCAGGGATTGCAACCGAAGAGCCAGTCCCGTAGGGCTGCCTCCATCTCCGCATAGCGGTTGTCACCGGTCAGCTCTCGATAGAGGAGGCATTGGGTCCATAGGGCTACAGTGAGGTTGTTGGAGCACCAGACATAGGGCACACCATGCAGGAAGGGGCTCTCCACAGCCTTCTCATAGGAGCGTTCCAAGCCGGTGCGGAGGTTGCGGATAAACTCTTTCTGCAGACGGGGATCTCCCGCCTTGGCAATGTGGTAGTGGCCCAGGTTGAGGAAGGGATACCATTGATAGTGACGGGCACTATCGGCTCCCATCCAAGGGGTGACGGGTTCTCGGCGACCATATTCCACAGCTTGCGTGAGATAGTGCCGATCTCCGGTCGCATGATACAATTCCATGGCTCCCAATTCCATGTCATCTACCCAATTGTCCTCTTCATATATGTAGGGCGATTTGACGGAGGCTGTTTGGCAAACGCCCGGTTGGCGCACGCCTGCTTCATAGGCGGCTGAAGCCTTTGCGCCAATCTCTGCGGCAAAGTCGGGATAGAAGGGTTTCAGCACGCGGGCACCCAAGGCGAAGCTTGAGGCGAACTTACCTGCTGTGCTGGCCACACCGGTCGTAGCATTGAGAAACTTTCCTCGTTGCTGCGGTTCCCCGCTACAGAAATAAACGGGGCGTCCTTGGCCGGGGCCATAACCATAGTCCACGGAGTCCCGGGTCGGCAGGCGCATTCCTGCATGGTCGCGGTCGTCTGCGATCTGGTTATAGAGCTCTCCGGGTGCGGGATTCATGCGGTTCAACCAATCCAATCCCCATTTGATCTCATCCACGATGTCGGGAATGCCATTCGCTCCCGGTCGCCCGTTGGCGTCATACGCATCGCCAAAAGCCTCGGGATGGGCTTCGTAGGCAAAGAGCATCTGGTAGATGGCGTTGGCCGAGGTGGTGGTATATTGCAAGTAGTCCGAGGCATCGTGCCAACCGCCTGTCACGTCAATGGGTTGTCCACTCTTGGTGGGATGATAGACGATGTAGCCATCGTGGGTGTGGCAACTGTCCTGCAGGAAGGGGTTGTAGCCGCAACGTTGCTGACGCATATACTTCAAGACGAAGTCAGCGGTTCCTTGATAGGCAGAGGTGCGGATCGGAAAGTGGGGAGAGACTGCTTCCCCGGCTTTCAGGTAGTAGGTCCCCTCGATCGTGAAATCACTGAAATCCAATCGGTAGATGGAAGGCATTCGGCTATATGCGGGGGCCGGCTTAGGGGAGGTATAGGTGCGCACGACTTCGTCGGTGAAGGCATCGACCAAGGCATATTGGGTGAGATAGGTCTCTTCCTCGCTGAGGAAAACCGCCACCTTGATGGACTGGGGCAGGTAGCCCAAGGCATTGATGCGGATCCACTCCGCGGCTTGACCGGTTGTCGAGAGGCTGCAAAGCAGCCAGATGCCTAATCCAAGCAGGATGGCCTGTGGTGTTGTCTTTTTCATGATGCCGTTTGTTTCAATGGTTTCGGGTTGTAAAAATAACGGTTTCTGCAGACAAATGGCAGGCTTCTGTGTGCAAAAGACCTCCATTTAAGTTTTTTTCGCTACTTTTACCGCCGCAAATAGACACTATAGGCATGAAGACACGACAATGGATCAATTCGGGTGGCTGGCTGCTCAGCCTGTTCTTGGCGGGTAGCTTTGGCTTTTTCGAGTGGCACTACCGCTATTTCTATCGTTTCTTGGAGCAATACATGTTGTTCCAGACCACGGAAAGCTATGCGCATACGCTTCTCGGTGAGCCGGGTGGAGGAGTGGAGTATGTGGCGGAATTCCTCACCCAATATTTCACGATTCCCGGTTTCTCCTCCATGACCATCGCACTCCTCTTGGGATTCTCGGCAGCAGGTTTGGCGCTCTTCCTTCGTGGATGTGGGGGCCTGTCCTCAACGATGTGGATCTCTCTTTTGCCGGGTTTGCTGTTCTGGTTCTTTCCTCAAGAGTCGATCGCTCCGTTGCTGACGGTAGGGATCGCTTGCTGGTCGACTGTCTTATATAGTGCTATCGAGCGACCGATGGGGTTACGCTATCTTGTGGGCCTTGTACTGCTGACCTTGACCTATTTCTTGGCGGCCCCTGCCAATCTGCTCTTGGGGCTTTTCCTCGGGATGGCGGAATTGTTTCGTCGGGAGGGAACAAAATCCGGGTTGGTAGCTGTCGCTTGGCTGGCTGTGTCTGCCCTGTTGCCTTTGGTGGCGATGCGCACCTGTTTCGTGGTGCCGATGCGAGAGGCCTATCTCAGCAAGTATATGTGTCATCCGGAATATCCGGTTCCCACCTCCCTGTTCCTCTTGGGTCTGGCTTATCCCTTTGTGGCACTTCTACGGCTGCTGTGGGGAGAGCGGGTGTTGATCCGTCGGGAACGTTGGCGGATGCCATTGGCATTCGGTTCGTTGCTTGTTTGTATGGCTTGGCCCTTCCTGACTTGTGAGAATCGGATGGAACAGGCCTATCACTATGATGATCTCGCTCGCAAGGAGGATTGGAAAGCCATTGTCGCTGATGCGCAAAAGCAGGGTGTGCGGGATGTGAATGCCTTGGTCTATGTGAACTTGGCGCTTTCACACACGGGGCAGATGGCGAATGGCCTGTTGCGTTTTCCCCAAATCGGCGTGGAGGGGTTGATCCCGAAGGAGCCGAAGAGCCGTTTGGGCTTGATTCAAGCCAGCGAGGTCACTTGGCGCATGGGGCAGGTGAATGCGGCTCAACGCTTTGCCTTTGTGGGCGTGTTGAGTTCCCAGCGTTGCGTGCAGCCTCGACTGATGAAACGATTGGTGGAGAGCTATCTGGTGAATGGCGAGTATCGGGCAGCCGAGAAATATATCCGCATCTTGGAGGCCGCTCCTCGCTATCGTGACTGGGCAAAGCAGCAACGGACGTTGTTGGATCCCGAGAAAGCCGCGCAGTCGGATTGGATCGTGGCCAAGCGGAAGCAACTACCTGTGACAGACAATCCTTTTGACTTGACAGTCACCTATCCCAGTGCGATCGCCTATCTACTGGATGACCATCCCGACAACCGGGCCGCTTTTGAGTATGCCATGGCCTATCTGTTGATCTATAAGGACCTGGGCACCTTCATGCACTATATGGAGCAGAAGCGACAGCGTGGCGAGGAGTTCCCGGTTGGCTATCAGGAGGCCATCTGTCTCTACTACTCGATGCAAGTGGATCCGGAGGCCTTCAAGCGATATCCGATCAGCGACGAGGTGAAGGGGCGCTTCATGCGTTTCGCCCAGCAGGTGCGCTCGTTGACCCCTGTGACGGCCAAGGCCCAATATGGCGATACCTATTATTATTACGCGCAATTCGCACGCACACTCAAAGAAGAATAAGGAGGAGAGCAAATGAAGAATCAGAACAGGATGCGACAGCTCTGTTTGGCTTGGCTGCTCGGCTTGGGCCTCAGCTTGGCCGCCTGCACCGAGCAACCGAAGAACGCCCGGGAGTGTTCGGACTATCCCGCCATTTTCCCGGACTATGTGGGAGTCACCATACCTTATAATATAGCACCACTCAACTTCCGGTTGGACTTCCCTGCGGAGGCCTGCTTCGTCAAGATCGGGGAGCTCACCGCTTCCGGTCGGCAGGAGATCCGCTTCGACGAGGCAGATTGGCATGCGTTGTTGGAAGCCAACAAGGGGAAGAGTCTCGAGGTGGAGCTCTACACCAAGGAGGCCGGAGCCTGGACCCGGTGGAAACGATTCCCGATCGAAGTGAGCGAGCGACCCATCGACTCGCACTTGGTCTATCGTTTGATTGAGCCGGGCTATGAGAAATGGCACATTGTCGGCATCTACCAGCGTGACCTGACCTCGTTCGACGAGGCACCGATCATTCGCAATGATATGACCGGCTACAACTGCATGAACTGCCATTCCTTCTGCATGGGGGATCCGGGACAGATGCTGTTCCACATGCGTGCGGCGAACGGAGCGACCTATCTCTTGCAGAATGGCAAGCTCCAGAAATTGAACACCAAGACCGATGGCACGATCAGCAACCTGACCTATCCCGCATGGCATCCCTCAGGTCGCTATGTGACCACTTCGGTCAATACGATCCGGCAATTCTTCCATTCCGTCAAGGAGCGGAAGATGGAGGTGTTCGATCTGGAATCGGATGTGGTGGTCTATGACGTGCAGCAGCAGGCCATTTTGTCGGCGGCCTCTCTGATCACGAAGAGCGACTTTGAGACCTTCCCCGCCTTCTCTCCCGATGGAAAATGGCTCTATTTCTGCAGCGCACCTGCCATGGCGATGCCGGACAACTATGACCGGATCCGCTACAACCTTTGCCGGGTTGCTTTCGATGCGGAGAAGGGGGCCATTCAACTGCCGATCGACACCTTGGTGCGGGCCGACAGCGTCAGCTGCACCTTCCCCCGTCTCTCTCCCGATGGCCGGTTCCTGCTCTACACGGAGACTGCCTATGGCCAGTTCCCCATCTGGCATACCGACGCGGAGCAACGGATGTTGCGTCTCTCCGATCGTACGCAGGTGGATATGAGTCAGATGAATAGCGCCGACACCGATAGCTACCACTCGTGGAGCAGTGGCAGTGATTGGGTGGTGTTTAGCAGCCGTCGAGACAATGGGCTTTATACCTTGCCCTATTTCTGTGCGATTGATGCGGAGGGCCATCCCGCCAAACCTTTCCTCTTGCCGCAGGAAGATCCTGAGAAGTATGACTACCAGCTCTATTCCTATAACCTCCCGGAATTGGTGAAGGGCAGGGTGGAGATCAGTCCCTATGAGATCCAGCAGGTAGCGCTCAACGATCCACTCAAACAGGTGGCGTTTAAGTAATTGCAAACCGTCCGCCAACCCGTCCAAAAACGTTGCCCGTAGTTCGAAAAAACGATGGGCAATGTTTTGAAAAACCACGGGCAACGTTTGAAAAAACTACGGGCAATGTTTTTTGAAGCTACGGGCAATGTTTTTTGAAATTATGAGCAATAGAATTTACGCTTATCAGCCATCCTTTTTATTGCTCCAGTTAGCGAAAAATTTTTCTCTAACTGGAGAAAAATTTCTGTCTAATTAGGGGTAGAGCCGTTGCGTGCAACGGCTGGGATGCCCTTTTGCAGAGCCTTTCGTACTCCCTGCTCTTAAACGAAATTTAAGCTTTCGGCGATGTCTCCAAAAAACCATCACGGAGGAAAAAAAATCTCACCGTGAAGTGAAGGGTGCTCGCTCCACGAAGGAAAAAATTTTCCATCGTGATGTGATTTTTTCCGCTCCGTGACGTGATTTTATTTCCGTAGTAGTGCGCCAAAAAAAGGGTCGTTTGGGGGCCTTTTCGTGCATGACGGGTAGTTTGACCCTGAATGGGTCGCACCTGTTGATGCTTTGTATGGTTCGACCCCGTTAGGGTCGTGGGTTGGGGGTAGATTTATCCACTCCGCACATCTGGCGATATGCGGTTATCGAAGGTTAGACCCCGTTGGGGTCATCATCGTGGAGATGCGCCAATGGCACGTCTCTACGGGTCGATGCTAATGGCAAGCCTTTGTCATTAGTAATGACCAACCTTGAAGATTAGTAATGTATAACCCTCCTCCTTGCGCGCGCACGTACGCACGTACGTACATATATTATATATATAAGTCCTCATTCCTCATTCCTAATTCCTCATTCCTCAATCAAATAAATGGTTTCGTGGGACATTCCGTGGAACATTGAAAAAAGGGGCGTGGAACATAGTGTTCCACGGAATTTCGTTGCGCAGTCGGTTTTTATTAATCGGTTGATAATCATTGTGGAACATAAAATGTAGTTCCGTGGAACATTTGTGGAACACTGCTCAACAAAAAGGTAATGTTGCGTATAATGGCGCAAAAGGGGCTAAAACAGCCTTTTTTTGCGCATTTTGTGGAGCAGTGCGCAAAATGTTCCACGGGGAACAATCCTCGTAAACGCTTGATATTCTGTTTTGTTTGGGAATTGGGAAGGAGCGGACTGCTCAACGAAAAGGTTCCTTACTTTTGAGCACAAAGGTACGCGTATTTTCCTAATCACCAAGGGTTGCTCAAAGAAAAAGATGCGTGTCCCCATTTTTCTGAACAAGGCGGTTGGTTTGCGCAACGAAAACGCCACTTTTTTACATGACTTCTCTTTGCTTTATTTGCACATCATTCGCAAATGGCTCACTATCTGTATCTTTGCGGGCTTGACCCGCAAGCTCATCCTTGCTTTATCTAACGCAACACGTTGCGTCCCTACCCGTTAGACAGGTTGGGATGCCGGGTCAAACCCGGCAGGACACGAGGGTCAAAAATACCCCCTTTTGTTCCACGGTGACTGCTCAACGAAAGTGAACGTTTTCGTGGAGCAGTCGGAAAAGGGGGAAATGCCCCATATTTCCACCTCCCTCCAGAGCTTCCTTCCTTTGAAGAAAAGAACAGTTATTTATAACATATTATTAATCTATTAAATTATTTACGTATGAACAAAAAGTTATTTACACTGATGACGCTCGGTCTGCTCGCAGCAGGGTCGGCGTTCAATGGCGTGAATGCGCAAACTTATGAGGCGGCGAATAAGACTGCTCTCGATGGTACTAAGAAGTATTTCATAGGTACTAGAGGTGATCTGGTGGGGCGTGTTTATCTTGGTGGACAAGAGATTACCTTAACAAATGCTAGTTATGAAGGGGCAAAGGTAACAGGTCCTATTGCTTCTACAGCGATTGCAGAAAAAGTGAGTGAGCTCGGTGTGGGTGATGCTATTAAAAAGTATTTATGGACAATCACAAAGGGAACGAATGCCGACGGAACATTCTACTACACTTTCACGAATGAAGAGACAAAAGGAAAACTAGTGTTTGCTGATGACGGAACAAAGTTGACAGCAGAAGTTGCTGCGGGTCAAAGTTTGAAGTTGACTGGATTCTCATGGGGTGCTGTGAATGATGATGGAACTTATAAGGCAAATGCTGGTGCAGGTAACGGTAAGATTACTGTGAAAGCAGATACAAAAAAGATAAAAATAGTTGGTGGAACGGCTGATACCGATGAAAATGGAGTAGACCTTGTCCTTTACGCCGTCGACAATGAGAACGCAAAGCCGGAAAACATGGGCGTATTCGCTTTGAGTTTCCCCTCTGTGGATCCGCAACCGGAGACAAATGTTTTCGATCAAAAGATGAAGGCATTTTATTTTAGAGATGATAATATTGCTCCAAAGGAAGGTACCTATTTGGCAACTTCTTGGCCTGCTGATGGAGAAATCAATAGTACAGGAGAGTTCAATGCTTCTACGTTCATTGCGGTGAGTCCGACGAAGAATTTCGGTATCAATGGTTTGAAGCAGTCTGATGGCGTTGGTTTTGATTTCGTTGAGGTTTCTGGAAAAAGCTTGTTGGATGAGACCGAAAAGGAGCAAATAAATGTCAACAATGCGATTTTCGATATTTATTATGCCGATCCGATCAATAAGGAAGGTCAGTTCACTCTGCATTTGCGTGAAGTTTATGTAAAATTGGATGCAAGCAAGGATGCACATTCTAAGGTTACTGATGTGTATGTAGATGCCTTTACTTCAACAGGTGTGACTTATGTGACAACTTCTTCCAAGGCGACTGCCCAGAAGTTAACACTGAGCGAGTCTAATAAAGTGAAGATTGCTGACATCTTGGATGAGGAAAATCCTGCTGTATTCAATATCAAGTTCATCAGCAACAAGAGCAATGTGAATGGTGCTAATAGCTCTGAGTATGGCAAGTTCTTGGGAATCCGTCAGAATGCGGGTGCTACTGCTTATGGGTTCTTCGCAGAGGCTGAAAGCTATGTAGACTTGAATGCCGCTCAGAACCAGTGGGTAGTTGCTAACGTGAATGGAACGACCATCACTTTCGCTAACCGTGAGAAAGAAGATGCAGCCTTTAATGTGACCTTGTTCAAGACTGAAAAGGACGATGAGTTTGAGTTGGAGGGAGCAGCTGAAACTACATTCACATGGGGTTACATGAAGAGCTCTGCTGACGGGTACGTAGCTTCTACTCCTGCTAAGACTTTCGATGCCGGTGATTTGAAGGTGAAATTGATTCCTGCCACTATCGATAAGGCTGCTGGTTTTGTGGATTACTCCAAGACAGAACTTTCTTATCCGGCAAAGATCAAGTTCACGGTTAAGAATAATACCTATGGTGTGATTAGCAATTATGTAACTACTGAGAATGGAACAGGTCTGACGGTTAAAGATAAGGCTGCCAGTGCACTTCAATGGACTATCGTAAAGAACGAGGCTGCTGCTGATTCGGTTAAGGGCGTTATGGAGTATGCTTACCAAAGAACGATTGGAAAAGAGGTAAAAGCAAAGAAAGCCACTGTAGAAGATAAGGCAATCACCACGTATAAGTTTATTACGGAGTATGATGGAGGTAAGTACTATTTGAACAACACTTTCGGATTGACGGCATATACTGGTGATGCAGATAACTTCGTGATCAGAAAAAATGTGAACGGAACATTGTCTATTGTTCCGGCTGATGATGCTGACTATTCGGAAGTGTTTAAAAATAATACAAAGGCACTTTCTTTGGAAGGAGTAACTGTAAAGGGTAACGCTGCTGTTGTGGCAAACTTGACAAATAATGAATTCTTGTTCCCAACTATTGAGATCGCAGATGTCACTCCTTCTTTGGAGCCTGTGAGCCGTCATGCCTCTTTCGAGGGTGTGAATGGTGGTTTCTTGGCTGTAGGCGCAGGCAATCAGGCGATTGTTGCTGCCGCTGTTGAGGAGGCCGCTAACTTGACCTTCTGGTTGGATACAGCTGATGTGGACTTGGCTACTCCGTCCTTCTTCATCTCTCAATCTCCTTCTGTTTTGAAGGCTGGTACCGCACGTAACTTCTTGTGGAACCCGGCTGACTCAGCATCGTATTTCAACGAGAAAACAGCAAGCTATGTAGATGATCCGAAATATTACCATAATGGCAATGTGGAGAATCCGGTAAAGGCAATGTTCAAGCAGGCTACCTTGATCGATAAGAACACCTTGACGACTACTGTAAATGGTAAGAGCGTAAAGGTAACAGAAGACAATGGCTTGGAGAATTACAAGTTCCAGATTGTATTGGCAGATGAGGATGTTGAGGATGAGTATGTAATCCGTAGTGCAGCGGATTATTCATACTTGTCAAGTATCAACGGCAAGTTGGTTCTTAGTGTAGAATCTGAACCTTTGGTAGTTAAGCTCGGTGAGGGCGACGCTACGGCTAACGAGGCAATCGAGGCAACTGGTGTTCAGGTAATCGGTGGCCAGGGCGCTGTGACTGTACAGGGTGCTGCTGGTAAGGTAATTACGGTAGCGAACATCTTGGGTCAGACAATCGCTAACCAGGTAGCTGCTTCTGACAACGTAACGATCGCTGCTCCGGCAGGTATCGTAGTCGTTGCTGTTGAGGGCGAGGCTACGAAGGTAGTGGTTAAGTAAAAAGAACAAACGAATTTTATTCATAATAAGTAATATCCCTGTGCGGCTCATCGAGCCAAGTAACCTGCGAAGGAGAACAGGCAGGGTAATAGAAAATTAATAATAAAAAGTTCTTATTGCGGAGTAGCCTCGTGAGGGGCGAAAGGCAGTCACAAAAAAGGAGCCGTCAGGATGAAACAAGCCTGACGGCTTTTTTATTTCCAATTTCAAGGGTAAGAATGGCGCATTTGTTTACCTTTGTAGTATAAAAAGCGTAGATGAACATGACAAAAGAGATAATAGCTGAATCGGTAGTGAATGACCTGCGTTACTTGCAACTCCTGGCACGCAGTTTCCCGACCATCGCAGAGGCCAGTACGGAGATTATCAACTTAGAGGCGATCTTGAACCTGCCCAAGGGAACGGAGCATTTTTTGAGCGACCTGCATGGGGAGGATCAGGCCTTTAACCATGTGTTGCGCAATGCCTCAGGCGCAGTGAAGCGGAAGGTGAACGAGATCTTTAGCAACACGTTGCGGGAATCGGAGAAGAAGGAGCTGTGCACGTTGATCTATTATCCGGAGGATAAGTTGGAGCTGGTGAAGGCGACCGAGCGGGAAATAGACGATTGGTATCAGGTGACGTTGAACCAGTTGGTGCGTGTCTGTCGCAACGTCTCCTCTAAATATACCCGTTCGAAGGTGCGCAAGGCCTTGCCGAAAGAGTTCTCCTATATCATTCAGGAGCTGTTGCACGAGTCTTCGGTGGAGCCGAACAAATCCGCCTACGTGGATCAGATCATCCGCACGATTATCTCCACCGGACGGGCGGACGATTTCATCATCGCTTTGGCGAACCTGATCCAGCGGCTGACCATCGACCTGCTGCACATCATTGGCGATATTTATGATCGGGGGCCGGGTGCACATCTGATCATGGATATCTTGTGTGACTACCATAACTTCGACATTCAATGGGGTAACCATGACCTGCTCTGGATGGGTGCCGCCGCGGGCAATCGGGCCAGCGTGGCCAATGTGATCCGTATGTGTCTCCGTTTCGGCAACTTAGCGACCTTGGAAGATGGCTATGGCATCAACCTTTTGCCGTTGGCCACCTTCGCGATGGACATCTATGGCGACGATCCCTGCTCGCTCTTCCTTCCGCAAACGAAATTTGCGGACAATGGCATGGATGAGAAGACCACCCGCCTCATCGCACAAATGCACAAGGCCATGACGATTATCCAATTCAAATTGGAGGGGGAGATCATTCGCCGTCGGCCCGAGTTTGACATGGCTGATCGCTTGTTGCTTGACCAGTTGGATCTGCAACAGGGCACGGTGACGATCGACGGCAAGGCCTATCCCTTGACCGATACCCATTTCCCCACGATTGATCCGAACGATCCCTATCGATTGACGGCGGGCGAGTTGGATCTGATGGAGAAGATCGGCCACTCCTTTGAGAGCAGCGAGAAGCTGAAGAAACACATGCGTTGCTTCTTCCGCCACGGCAGCATGTATCAGGTATGCAACTCCAACCTGCTGTTTCACGCCTCCATCCCGATGAATGCCGACGGCACCTTCAAACAGGTGCGCATTTTAGGCAAGGAGTATGCCGGTAAGGCGTTGTTGGACAAGGTGGATCAGTTGGTGCGCGAGGCCTATTTCAAGACGGGTGAGCCGGAGGAGTTGGCGTTTGCGTGCGATTACCTCTGGTATCTCTGGTGCGGCCCGGACTCTCCGCTGTTCGATAAGAGCAAGATGGCTACCTTCGAGCGTGCCTTCATTGCCGACGCGGAGACGCACAAGGAGGAGAAGGGGGCCTACTACACGTTGCGGACGCAAGAGGAGATCTGCGACCGAATCTTGGATGAGTTTGGCGTGGAGGGAACCCATCGCCATATCATCAACGGCCATGTGCCGGTGCGCTCCGTGAAGGGTGAGAATCCCATCAAGGCCAATGGAAAGATGTTGGTGATCGACGGTGGCTTCTCTCGTCCCTACCATTCGAAGACGGGTATCGCCGGCTATACCTTGGTCTATCATTCCCGTGGTTTCCAATTGGTGCAGCACGAGCCCTTTGAGTCGAGAGCGAAAGCGATCGAGGAGGGGTTGGACATCAAATCGACCACGATCGTGGTGGAGTTAAGTTCGCATCGTCAGATGGTGAAAGATACCGACAAAGGGGCGGAGCTGCAGAGCCAGATCCAGGATTTAGAGAAGTTGCTCTATGCCTATCGCAATGGCTTGATCAAAGAAAAAGAAAGGTTTGAGCCGTAGCTCAAACCTTTCTCCTTTAGCTTGTGTGACCCGGGTGGGACTCAAACCCACGACCTTCAGAACCGGAATCTGACGCTCTATTCAACTAAGCTACCAGGCCAAATGCGGGGCAAAAGTAAGCATAATCTGTTAGTTTCGCAACCCCTCAGGCGTTTTATTTTTGTCTGATGGGCTTCGAAGGGCAAAGTGACTGAAAAACAGGACAGCTTACATTTTTACGTCCTTAAAAGTGTACAATTTTACATTTTTACGTCCTTAAAAATGTATTTGATTGCCTTTTAAAATAGGGGCTAACTGCCAAACTTGAATGTGCCTGATACCGTTTTGAGAAGCTAAAGGTAGATCATCTAACGAGACGATGTATTTCTCATAGTTATCGTCAATCAGTTTAAGTGGAGCATACTCTCGTTGGATGGTCGCTTCATCAGCCAAGACATAGGTTGCTTGGAGGTAGATGCGTCGATCATTTTTGATGGCTACGAAATCCACCTCCTTTTCCTTGATCGTGCCGACATAGACATCGAAACCTTGTCGGAGTAACTCCAAATAGACCAGATTCTCTACTTGATAGCCAATGCCATATCCCATCCCGGCAAATAGAAAATTCTTGAAAGCCAAATCATTGGCGTAGAACTTGCAGACTCCTGCCAATGTCTCTTTTCCTTTGATGTTGTATCTCAGCGCTCGATGAATCAAGAAAGTGGATTCAATGTAGTCGATGTAGGCCGAGACTGTGTCATAGCTGCTCTTGCGCCCTTTGCTCTTGATGTAATTGGCGATATTAGAAACAGATAATAGGTTGGCAGCGTTGTTGGTTACATAAGCAAACAGATCTTCCAGCAGACGAACATCCTTGATGGCATACCTGCGTATCACATCCTTCAGCAACACCGTATCTTTCAATGCCGACATATAATTGCGTTTAATTTCGGTGTCCGTAAAGTTCAAGAGTTCCGGATAACCGCCATCCTGCATATATGCCAAATAGCTGGATTTGCTGTTCGGCATTTCTTTGATACAGATATATTCTTCATAGGAAAGTGGGAATATACGAAATTCCACATAACGACCGGATAAAAGCGTGGAGAGCTCACTGGAGAACATCTGTGAGTTGGATCCTGTGATAAACAGCTCGCAATCCAACGTGTAATCTTGTGCGAATGAATTGACGCTTTTTTCCCATCCTTGTATATCCTGTATCTCATCAATGAACAGATAAAACTTTCCCTGGGGTTTTAATTCAGACAGATACAAACGAATTAAAGCATTCAGATCTTCATAGGTTTTCAGATCATCAAAGACGGCAAACTCTTTATTGATAAACAGGATATTCGAGTCGTTGACACCTTGCTCGATCAGCTTCGTAGCGATTTGTCGCAATATATAGCTCTTGCCGGTACGCCTTTGACCGGTCAGTACCTTTACTAATCTATTTCCGAGATAACGGATGATTCTGTCGGTGTACAATGGGCGCACGTATCCACAGGTGATCCGATTCCCATTCCACAAATTATAGGGCCGAAGTTGCTCGATCTTGTCATTCATATTACCGCCTGATTAAACCTATTTCGGCATCAAAGGTAGAGAAAAGTTTCGAGTACAGTCGAAACTATTGGCAGAAATAAGAAAAGTTTCGAGTGTAGTCGAAACTATTGGCAGAGACTGTAAGGTGTTTCTGCTATCTTTGCAGATAACAATAGCACAAGACGGCTGCATTTCAGCAAAAATGTAAGCCGGTTTGCTGATTTTGCAAGCAATTTGCGCTATCTTTGCCTCGTAATTGAATAAAAGTAAACACAAAGCAATTCGAATATGAGCTATTTGATTAAACCTGCAGGATATAAGGCCTTACTCAACTTGCCTCAAACAGAGATGGGTATCAAGAAGATCAAGGACTTTTTCCAACAGAACCTCTCTTCTGAGCTGCGATTGAGACGTGTGACTGCCCCGCTTTTCGTGCTCAAAGGAATGGGTATTAATGATGACTTGAACGGTACGGAACGGGCTGTTACCTTCCCGATCAAGGATTTAGGCGATGCGAAAGCGGAGATCGTACACTCGTTGGCGAAGTGGAAACGGTTGACGTTGGCTGATTATCAGATTGAGGAGGGCTACGGTATCTATACCGATATGAACGCGATCCGCTCGGATGAGGAGTTGGGTAACCTTCACTCACTGTATGTGGATCAGTGGGACTGGGAGTTGGTCATGAGCCAGGAGCAACGCAATGTGGCCTTCTTGAAGGAGATCGTTCGACGGATCTACGCGGCGATGGTACGCACGGAATACTTAGTCTATGAGATGTTTCCACAGATCAAACCGGTGCTTCCCAAGGAGATACACTTCATCCATTCGGAGGAGTTGCGCCTGAAATACCCGACCTTCACAGCCAAGGAGCGTGAGGATGCGATCGCAAAGGAGTATGGGGCGGTCTTTATCATCGGTATCGGTGCGCCGTTAGGCGATGGGAAAAAGCACGATGGGCGTGCGCCGGACTATGACGATTGGTCCACAGTGGCTGAGAATGGGCAGGTAGGGCTGAATGGTGATCTCTTGGTGTGGGATGCGGTGTTGAATCGCTCGTTGGAGTTGTCTTCCATGGGCATCCGTGTGGACCGGGAGGCGTTGTTGCGTCAGCTGACCGCTTGCCAGGCGGAGGATCGCAAACAGCTCTATTTCCACCAGCGGTTGCTGAATGGCGAGTTGCCGCAGAGCATCGGTGGCGGTATCGGACAGAGTCGCCTCTGTATGTTCTATTTGCGCAAAGGGCATATTGGCGAGATCCAATCCAGTATTTGGCCGGAGGAGATGCGTAGGGAGGCTCGTGCCGCAGGAATGTATCTGATTTAATAAGAATGAGATAGATAATGGATGTAAAGATTGAGGAGAGCTGGAAGAGGCGTTTGGCAGCGGAGTTTGAGAAGGATTATTTCAAGCAGTTGACGGATTACGTCAGGGAGGAATATCGCCGGGGTGCGGTCTATCCACCGGGCCCTTATCTGTTCAATGCCTTCGCCCATTGCCCTTTCGAACAGGTGAAAGTGGTGATCTTAGGGCAAGATCCCTATCACGAACCGGGGCAGGCGCATGGCCTTTGCTTCTCGGTGCAGGATGGGGTACCCTTCCCGCCTTCCTTGGTCAACATCTTCAAGGAGATCCAATCCGATTTAGGACGGCCTGTCCCTACGACAGGCAACCTGACCCGTTGGGCCGATCAAGGGGTGCTGCTGTTGAATGCCACTTTAACGGTACGGGCGCACCAGGCGGGCTCGCATCAGAACCGAGGCTGGGAAACCTTTACCGATGCGGTGATCCATCGGTTGGCGCAGGAGCGCAATCACATTGTCTATATGTTGTGGGGATCGTATGCCCAGAAGAAGGGTGCCTTTATCGACAGCACGAAGAACCTGGTGCTCAAGTCGGCCCATCCCTCACCACTTTCCGCCTATCGGGGTTTCTTCGGCAATAAACATTTCAGCCAAGCCAATGATTATTTGGTGGCTACGGGACAGACACCGATCGAGTGGTGATTATTTCACCTCCTCGTAATCCACATATTCCCCATCGTCTTGGGTGAAGATCTTCTTACGTTGGGTAGCGCGTGAACGGCGAGTCTCCTCTGCTGCTCGGGAGGAGGAGCGTTGGTTATGCGGACGGCTGTTCTCGCTGCGGTCACTCTCGCCAAAGAAGAAACGCTTGAAGCTGCGCAAGACGGAGAAGCCCATCAAGAAGAGCAACAGCAGGAACAGGAAGAATATGAAAAACAAGAACTTGAACATACTCAGCTTCTTTTGTTAAGTAAAGACAAGATGATATACAATACGATCGTGCCGGCGATGCCTAAACATCCCCATAAGGCGACGAACCCGATGGCGCAAGCCACCAAGAGATAACGCAACTCATTGCCCTTCCAGCCCCACGATTTCACTTTCAAGGAGAACATCGGCACCTCTGAGACCAGCAGCCATGAGGAGAGGTATGCCAATGGCAACAAGATGGCGGTCAGCAAAGTCGCCTGATTCACCACGAGCGGTTGCATGGCATAGGCGGTTGATCCCCAAAACAGGGCGTGAGCCGGTACAGGCAATCCGATGAAGGAGGTTGTCTGTCGCTCATCAATGTTGAACTTCGCCAACCGCAGGCCGGAGAAGGTTGGGATCACGAATGCCAAGAAAGGCAGATAGCTATTCAGCTCCCCGAAGGGCAGGGCAGGGGCACATTCCGTGAGCAGGCGATACAACACCAAACCGGGTGCCACACCGAAACTTACCATGTCGGAGAGGGAATCCAGCTCTTTGCCCATCGGCGAGTAGGCCTTCAACAAACGTGCCGCGAAGCCGTCGCAGAAGTCAAACACGGCGGCGATAATAATCCAGATCAGCGCCCCGAAGAGATTCCCCTCAAAGGCCATGACCGTTGCCACACACCCGGAGATCAGACTCATGCAGGTGATGGAATTGGGAATATGTTTTCTGATTGTCATTTCGATAAACGAGCTATAGGCGTTTGATTGCCTGTTACTTTCTGATCCATCTCCACCAAGACCTCCGTGCCGACTGGCAGATAGACATCCACGCGAGAGCCAAACTTGATGAAGCCCATCTGCTCATCCACGTGGCAGGGATCGCCCACCTTGGCGTAGGTGACAATGCGACGGGCCATCGCGCCGGCGATCTGTCGAGCCAGGATGTCCACACCCTGTTTGGTTGTAATCACCACGGCGGAACGCTCATTCTCCGTGCTGCTCTTCGGCAGGTAAGCCGCCATGAAGCGTCCATTTTGGTGCGAGACATGTTTCACCGTGCCATTGACGGGGAACCAGTTGGCATGGACGTTGAAGATCGACATGAATATGGAGACCTGTAAGCACTGTTTGTGCAGGATTTCGTTTTCCATCACCTCCTCGATGGCCACGATCGTGCCGTCGGCCGGCGCGATGACCAAGCCTTCTGAATCATAGGGGAAGCGGCGGAAGGGACTACGGAAGAAGTTCAGAATCAAGAGAAAAAAGACAGTGGTGAAGGAAGCGACCGTATAAAACAATCCCTTACTGGCTGTGTAATACAAGGTTACGTTCACGATAAAAATGAGCGTAAACAGTGTAAGCAGTAAACCGGTTCCCTCTTTGTGTACTTTCATCTTTCTCAGTTCTGTCTGTTCGTTTTATATAAATGAGATTGCAAAAATATTCATTTTTACCGAATATCAAAAACTATCTTGCGGTTTTACCGCTTCTATTTTGCCTAACTCCACATACCAGAGGAATCCGCTCACCTGCGTATAACCCATTTCCCGGATTAAACGCAGATAATTGCGCACTTGCGCTTGATGGCTTTTCAGCAGACGTTGGCCGAATTTATAATCCACCACGACCACCTCATCCCCGCGCAGCATCACCCGGTCTGGCCGCTTCGTCAATCCCTCTTTCGATAGGATCTCTACCTCGTTCAAGATGTGATATTGGTCATTGTACCAATCTTTTACTTGTGGCAGTTGCAGCAGTTCGGTTAGCTTCTGCGCCACCTCCGTAGCCTCCGCTTCGGTAATCACACCCTCCATCTGGTAGCTCTCTACGGCGTTCGGTATATCGTGGATCGTACGGATGCGGCTCAAGATCTCATGCATCACGGTGCCATGCTTTCGCTGGGTGTCGTCAAAACAGAAATGCTTGCCATGGAGCCGGAGATGCAGCCGCTCATCCGGCGAGACGGAGACAAGCCGTTTCATCAGCAGCTCCTCGCTCCTGTTTTCCGTTTCGTGTGTCTCCGGATGCCACCAGTCGCCCCATTCAAAGTGCCCCTTTTCCGCATCGAAATGGGCGGGAAGCGACTCCAAGGGTTCTCCTGGGCCGATCGCTGTCTGCTCGGTCTGCAACGCCTTCCAAAGCAGGTCGCTGATGGAGGTGGTTGTTTTCGGCTCACGGCTCTCCGGTAGCATTTCCGGACGTGGGGCACAGATGATCAGCTCCTCTTTCGCACGAGTCAAGGCCACGTAGAGGTTGTTCAGGTTGTCCATATAAGCATTGAGCCGTTCCTGGAAATAGGCGGCTGCGGTGTGGGTCATTCCTAAACGCTCGCCGTAGCAAACCGGCAGTAAATTGAGCCGGTTGAACGGGGGATCCGGCAGGTGGCACCAAAGAATCTCCTGGTTGGGTTTGTGGTCTAATAGCCAGAAGCACAGCGGTAAGATGACGGCCTTGAAACCTAATCCTTTTGATTTATGGATTGTGAGGATGCGGATGGCGTTCTGTCCTTCAGGGGTGGCGATGGTCTGCTTGAAGCCGTTCTTGTCCCACCAATCCAGGAAGTCATTCAAGTCGGCATGTTCTTTTTGGGCGAACTCCGCCACTTTGTCTAAGAAGGCCTGTGCGAACACGAACTCGGAATCGGAGATCTCATCCGACACCAGCCGAAACAGCGCCTCGGCCAGTTCATAAAGTGCGTAACGCGCATAGGAGCGTAGCTGGTTGACCCAATGCTCATCCGCGACCGCCGCCTCCCTGAGCGAGCCATTGAGTAGCCGATAGGCATATTTCACCCGCTTTTGCAGGGAGTTATCGCGGGGCGCACGCAAGAAGCGAAGGGCGGCGATAAAGAAACGCACGGTCGGCGAGCTATCCAATGACAGGGCCTCATCAGAGATAATGTCGTAGCGATAGGGATCGTCCGGGTGTGTCGCCTTGTATTGCAGCAAGGCATTGGCCACGAGCTTACCGTGGGCTTTGGTGCGCACCAAGATAGCGATCTCTTTCAAGGCATACCCGTTCTGCTGCAGCCGCCGAACTGTCTCGGGCAACCGGTTCAAGGCCTCCGTTTCCCAAGGCTCCTCCTTGCTATCTGTCAGGAAATCCACGCAGACATGGCCTGCCCGCTGTTGGAAGCGAGGGGGAATCTGTTGTACGCACTGGTCATAGGCTTTGACAAGCAGTTGGCTGTAAGCGGCTTGCTCCTTTTGCGAGAGCGAAGAGGCCTGAAGCGTCTCATTATAGATCTGTTGCAGCAATGCGGGTGCGATGGTGAACAGGGCGTTGTTGAAGGCGACGATGTGGTGACAGCTGCGCCAGTTCGCTTGCAACGTCTCCTTGCGCACCAAGGCCGGGGAGAAATCACGATGCACCTGTTGATCGAGCAGTGTCCAGTCGGAGTTCCGGAAGCGGTAGATGCTCTGCTTTACATCGCCTACGATCAGGTTCTCTTGGCCTTGTGCCAAGCTCTCCTCCACGAGCGGACGGAAATTTTTCCACTGCATCTGGCTCGTGTCTTGAAATTCGTCGATCATGTAATGGTCAATCTGCGTGCCGATCTTCTCGTAGATGAACGAGGCGTCGCTATCTTGGATGACCCGGTTCAGCAACTCGTTCGTGTCTGCGATGAGCATGATGTTGTTCTTCGCCCGGTAAGAGTTGATTTGCCGGGAAATGTCGGTCAAGATGCCCAAGGTGAAATAGTAACGGGTCAACTCTTTGGCGGTGAAATAGTTCGTGGCATGGTCGTCATACTGGTCGATCAGCTGTTGCACGCAATCCCCCAATCCATCCGCCACCGTTTGCGCGATCCGCTCCTTCAGCTCCGCCTTGGTCTTTTTGGTACTGTAATTCTCTGGCTGCTCCGTTAATTTGCGGAATGTGGAGGAGGGGGCTTTCAATATGCCTTGGGCCCATACGTTGAAAAGGAGGAGGGAGGAACGACTTGCTCCGGAGAAATCGGTCGGTTGCAATCCATGTTCCCCCATGATTCGCAGTGCCTGTTCGCCCAGCTTTTTCGCCTCACTTTCCGTCTGGTTGATGATGCTGAAAAGCAGCTGCCTGTATGCCTCAAATTCCTGTTTGTCCGTAGGAGGAGTGTCTGTCTGCGAATGATAGGCCCTGTAGCTCTCCTTGAACAGTTCCCGGGCCAGTTTGACCAGGTCTTCCCGGAAATTCCAACCCTTGCCCTCCTCGATACGTGTCTCCGCGAAGCGCACCAGCCAGCCTAACAGCGCTTTCTGCTCCGGCTTGGCCAGGTCGTTCAGGAGGCTGTCGATCGCCTCTTTAAGCACCAAGTCCTCATCCATCTCGATGCCATAGCCCCCTTGCAAGCCAATCTCGCGGGTAAAGGCACGGGTAATCTGTTGGAAGAAGCGGTCGATCGTGCTAATGTTGAAGGCGGAGTAGTCGTGTAGCAAGGCGATCAAGATCTGCTTTGCCTTCTGCCTCACCTGCTGATCGCTTAGGCTATATGTCTCAGTCAGAGCTGCTAAGTAATCAGAGGGCGCATCTGAGGCCAAGTGATACAGTTCAGACAAGATGCGGCTCTTCATCTCCTCGGTCGCCTTGTTGGTGAAGGTCACCGCCAAGATGCGTTTGTAGGCACCGGGGGCAGAGAAGAGCAGCTTCAGGTATTCGCCGGTCAGTTTGTGTGTTTTGCCGGCACCGGCAGAGGCTCTGTAGATGGTCAGCATCGGGCAGTTGGTTTATTTGAGTTTGCTTTTCGTGTAGCCTGCCTGCAGCAAAAGGGCTAACGCCTTCTGCCGGAAATCGCCCTGCAGGATGATCTCCCCCTCCTTGGCCGATCCGCCCACACCACATTTCACTTTCAGCTCCTTGCCCAAAGCCGCTAAGTCGGCCGCGGTGCCTTGAAAACCCGTAATCAAGGTCACGGTCTTGCCACCCCGACCCTGTTTATCCAAAGCGATGCGCAGGGGCTGCTTCTCCTTCGGCAAAGTCTCCGCCTCCACCTCCTCGTTGGTCTCATAGTGAAAATCCGGATTGGTGGAATAGAGAATGCCCAACCGATCCTTCCAGTCATTCTTTTTCATGTCTCACACGTTGTTGATGCGACAAAGATAAGAAAACATAGCTAATCCCTGACCTTTGTCATTAGTAATGATCAACCGCTGTCATTAGTAATGACCAACCTTGAAGATTATGAATGTCAAAAATCAGGCTGGCTTGGTGATTTTGCGTGCGGATTACACTATCTTTGCAACCACTTTACTTGAAAGCGATAAAGGTATGAGAGCGTACGAGGATTTGAAGATTGCGGTAGCCGGAACGGGCTATGTAGGTATGAGTATGGCGACGTTGTTAGCGCAGCATCATGAGGTGATTGCTGTGGATGTCGTGCCAGAAAAGGTGGAGAAGATCAACCAGCGGATCTCGCCTATCCAAGATACCTATATCGAGCGTTATTTGGCGGAGAAACCGTTGCGCCTGACGGCCACCTTGGATGCGGCGGCTGCCTATCGGGAGGCGGACATTGTGGTAATCGCTGCTCCTACCAACTATGACCCGGTCAAGAATTTCTTTGATACGCATCATATTGAGGATGTGATCGATCTGGTACTTCAGGTAAACCCCGAGGCGGTGATGGTGATCAAGAGTACCATCCCGGTAGGCTATTGCCGCAGCCTCTATCTGCGTTATGCCCAGCAGGGAGTGAAACAGCTTCATCTGCTCTTCTCTCCGGAGTTCCTGCGTGAGAGTCAGGCGCTGTATGACAACCTTTATCCGAGCCGAATCATTGTGGGCTGTCCCAAGATCTTGGCCAACGAGGCTTTCCAAGCGGAGGATGAGGCGATCCGCCAGATTGCTGATCAGGCTTTCTTGGAGGAGGCGGCGCATACCTTTGCGAAGCTGCTGCAGGAGGGCGCGATCAAGAGAGACATCCCCGTGCTGTTTATGGGCATGAAGGAGGCAGAGGCGGTGAAGCTGTTTGCCAATACCTATTTGGCGCTGCGTGTCAGCTACTTCAATGAGTTGGATACCTATGCGGAGGTGAAGGGGTTAGATGCGCAAGCCATTATTCAAGGCGTGGGCTTGGATCCCCGTATCGGCACGCATTACAACAACCCCTCGTTTGGTTATGGCGGCTATTGCTTGCCGAAAGATACGAAGCAGCTGTTGGCCAATTATCAGGATGTGCCGCAAAACATGATGTCGGCGATCGTGGAGAGCAACCGCACCCGCAAGGATTTCATCGCCGATCAGGTGCTGCACAAGGCCGGTTATTATGGTTATAGCACACAGAACCGGTATGATCGGGCGCAGGAGAAGGAGTGCGTGATTGGTATCTATCGCTTGACGATGAAGAGCAACAGCGATAATTTCCGCCAGAGCGCCATCCAGGGCATCATGAAGCGTATCAAGGCGAAGGGGGCGACCGTGGTCATCTATGAGCCGACCTTGGAGGATGGTACCACCTTCTTTGGCAGTCGTGTCATCAATGATTTAGCTGCCTTCAAAGCATCGAGCCAAGCGATCATCGCAAACCGCTATGATGCCTGTCTCGACGACGTGAAGGAGAAGGTCTATACCCGCGACATTTTCCGTCGCGACTGATTACTGCAACACTAAATAGGTGGTATAGCCGATGTAGCAAGCTACCAAGGCGATACCCTCTATGCGAGTAATCGTACGCTGCTTGAAGAAGAGGCCAAAGATAAAGAGCAGCAGGCAGGCCACGATGTGCATCCCTAAGTCGAGCAGGGAGATGCCTTGCACAGGCATCGCCGTGATGCTGGCGCTACAACCCAACACAAAGAAGACGTTGAAGAGGTTAGAGCCAATCACGTTGCCGACTGCCATCTCCGGATTCTTTTTCAGCGCGGCCACGACGGAGGTGGCTAACTCAGGCAGGGAGGTGCCTCCGGCTACTAAGGTCAAGCCAATGACCGACTCGCTGACACCCAAGCTTCGGGCGATGCCCGAAGCGCCATCCACGAAACATTGTCCCCCATAGATCAATCCAGCCAATCCCCCTATTATATATAAGGTAGAACGGCCGAAGGAGAGGGTAGGAATGTTGGATTCCTCGGCCTGCCCGTTGTGGGCGATCGCGAAGGTATAACCCATGAAAATGGCAAAGAAGCAGAGCAGCAACAAGCCTTCGCTGCGGCTGATGCTGTTGGTGGAGAGCCCGTTGATCAACGGATCGTTGGCGCAAATAAACAGGACGATTGCCGCCAAGAGGCAAAGAGGAATCTCTTTGCTCAGCGTACCTTTGGAGATTTGGATAGGGACAATCGCCGCCGTGCAACCGACAATCATCAAACAATTGAAGACATTGCTACCCAACACATTGCCAATGGCTAAGCCTGCGCTTCCTTTGAGGGCGGAGACTACACTCACGGTCAGCTCCGGTGCGGAGGTGCCGAAAGCGACAATCGTCAAGCCAATCACCAAGGGCGAGATGTGAAAGCGTTTCGCGACGGAGGCAGCTCCGTCAGTCAAGGCATTGGCGCCTATCAGGATAAGCGCCAATCCAATGAGAAGCCATACAAAGTCCATGACTTAGAAAGGCAGGTCATCAATGGGGTTTGCCGGACCAAAGTCAGGTGCTGTCGGAGCCGCTGCGGGCACGACATTGTCAGGCGTCATACCGGTCGCTGGAGCGGCGGCTTGCGGGCGCTCTACTTTCCATGCGTTGATGGAGGTGTACCAACGGCCTTGATACTCACGGCTGTCGATGTCGATCGAAACGGTCAGTTCCTCGCCAGGTTGGATGGCAGCTTGGGCAATCTTATCCGCCCCAAAAATCTGGAAACAGATCTTCTTCGGGTATTGATCGTGTGTCTCTAAGACATACTCTTGCTTTTTCCACTCGTTGCCAGCTTTGCTGATGCCCCCTTGTTCCGGGAGGATTTGGATGATTTTACCTTGAATTTCCATATTGATTATGCTAATGAATGACATCTTGATTTGGGAGGCGAAGGTACGGTTTTGTTCGGTTTTAGCCAACAAAAAGGGAAGGCACTTTTCGCTCACTCTCTCGAAGCTATGTCGAAGGCCTCTCGAAGGGCGATCAGCTCCTCCTTGATCTGCTGCAGGTGATTGGCCAGTTCCGCCTGACGGATCGCCCCCTCGCGGTTATCTTTCAGTTTTTGTCGTGCGCCCGCCAATTTCATCCCCTGCTCTTTGACTAAGTGATAGACCACCCGCACGTTGTCAATATCCTCTTTGGTGTAGAAGCGAGTGCCGTTACGGGTTTTGCGCGGTTGGATAATGTCAAACTCCTTTTCCCAAAAGCGGAGGGTCGATTCGTTCACGTTGAGCAGCTGGGCCACCTCGCTGATGGAGAAATAGAGCTTCTGCGGTTTCCCTTTCTTGAGTACCATAATCGCTTCAGGATTAGTCCATGACCTGACCGTGATTCTCTGCGATCTGGATCATGCGGTCATACTCTTCCGGCGTGAGATCCATGTAGTAGTAGCGCGAGGGATTGTCGTTCTTGCCACGTACGATTACCTCGTAGTGCAGGTGCGGACCTGTCGATTTACCGGTGTTGCCCACCTCGCCAATCACCTCACCGCGAGTCACTTTCTGCCCCACACGCTTCTTGAACTTATTGAGGTGGCCATACAGCGTCTTATAGCCATAGCCATGGTCGATAATCAGACAGTTGCCATAGCCCTGTTTCCAGCTGGCGAAGGTCACGACACCGTTTCCCGTGGCGTAGATGTCCGTGCCGATCTTGGCGGAGAAATCCATGCCGGCATGGAAGCGGGGCGTACGGTAGACCGGGTCGATACGCATACCATAGCCGGAGGCGGTACTGCGCAGATCCTTATTGGCAATCGGCTGGATCGCTGGGATACATTGGCTGCGCTCCTCCTGGCTCTTGCCTAAGTTGATCAGCTCCTCCAACGAGTTGGATTGGATGTAAAGCTGTTTACGCAACATATCCATCTTTTGGGTGGTAGCCACCACCAGCTCCGGATTGGACAGGCTCAGCAGATGCTCATAGCGGTTGGTGCCACCGAAACCCGCCTTGCGTACCGATTCGGGGATAGACTCCGCTTGGAAGATGGCCCGGTAGAGATTCTCATCGCGTTGCTGCAGATCCTCCAATACCTCCAAGGCGTTGTTGAGGCGCAAGGAAAGCACCTCATATTGCGTCTGCAACAGTTTGTTTTCTTTGCGAAGCCGTTGAACCATAGGCGTATCGACTAAGTGCATCATCACGAAGAAGGTGATGATACCGAAGGCTACACCCGTGGTCAAGTGGCGCAAGACAGCGAAGATGCGGTCTTTCACCGTGGGGAGCACACGCTCGTAATTGAGCGTGTTAGGGTTGAACAGGTAGTATGTTTTACGACTTTTAAAAAGCTTCATCTGTAATTTTTGCTCTGAGAATGTGCGCAAAAATAATAATTATCAGTACTTTTGCAAATTGTTTTTCAGAATATTAACGAGAACTATAAAAATACATTATGTTGACAGCAAAAGAAATCCGTGAATCTTTTAAGGACTTCTTCGCCCAGAAGGGGCATACGATCGTCCCTTCCGCACCGATGGTGGTGAAAGGAGATCCTACATTGATGTTTACGAATGCAGGTATGAACCAATGGAAAGACATCATCCTTGGTACACACGAGCCTGAGCCCCGCCGCCGTGCGGATTCTCAAAAGTGCTTGCGCGTGAGCGGAAAGCATAACGATCTGGAGGAGGTAGGTCATGATACGTACCACCACACGATGTTTGAGATGTTGGGTAACTGGAGCTTTGGCGATTACTTCAAGGAGGGCGCCATCGACATGGCTTGGGAGTACTTGGTGGATGTGTTACACCTGGATCCGGCCGATCTCTATGTGACCGTGTTTGAGGGTTCGGCAGAGGAGAACTTGCAGCGTGACGATGAGGCGGCTGGCTACTGGTTGAAGCATGTGCCTGCCGACCATATCATCAATGGCAATAAGCACGATAACTTCTGGGAGATGGGCGACACCGGTCCTTGCGGTCCCTGTTCGGAGATCCACTTGGACTCTCGTACACCGGAGGAGAAGGCGAAGGTGCCCGGCCGTGAGTTGGTCAACAAGGATGATCCCCAGGTGATTGAGATTTGGAACATTGTCTTCATGCAATATAACCGCAAGGCTGATGGCTCGTTGGAGCCGCTGTCTATGAACGTGATTGATACCGGTATGGGCTTTGAGCGCCTGGTACGTGCGTTGCAGGGCAAACACTCCAATTACGATACCGATATTTTCCAGCCGACGATCAAGGAGATCGGTCGTCTCTCCGGCAAGAGCTACGGAGAGTCAGAGCCGGTGGATGTGGCGATGCGTGTGATCGCCGACCACTTGCGTGCGGTCGCTTTCTCTATCGCCGATGGTCAGCTGCCCTCGAACGCGAAGGCCGGTTATGTGATCCGTCGTATCTTGCGCCGTGCCGTGCGTTACGGCTATACCTTCTTGGGTCAGAAAGAGGCGTTTATGTATAAGTTGCTGCCGGTCTTGATCGAGACCATGGGCGACGCTTATCCGGAATTGATCGCACAGAAGACCTTGATTGAGAAGGTGATCAAAGAGGAGGAGGAGGCTTTCCTGCGTACGTTGGAGACCGGTATCCGCCTGTTGGATAAGAAGATGGAAGAGACAAAGGCGGAGGGCAAGCAGGTGCTGAATGGCGTGGATGCCTTTACGCTGTATGACACCTACGGTTTCCCCTTGGACTTGACCGAGTTGATCCTGCGTGAGCATGGTATGGAGGTTGATATCGAGGAGTTCAACAAGGAGATGCAGAAGCAGAAGGAGCGTGCGCGCAATGCCGCTGCGATCGAGACAGGCGACTGGGTACACCTGAAATCTGGCGAGAGCAAGTTCGTGGGCTACGACCTTTTTGAGTGTGACGCGGAGATCTTGAGTTACCGCCAGGTGAAGCAGAAGAACAAGGTGTTGTATCAAGTGGTGCTCGACCAAACTCCCTTCTATGCCGAGATGGGTGGTCAGGTAGGCGATACCGGTTGGTTGATCTATGAGGATGAGCGCATTGAGGTGATTGATACCAAGCGTGAGAACAACTTGCCGATCCATTTCGTAGCGAAATTGCCGAAAGATGTAACCGTTCCGTGCGTGGCGAAGATCAATGCGCAGAAGCGTATCCAGTGTGAGTGCAACCACTCCGCGACACACCTGTTGCATGAGGCTTTGCGTGAGGTGCTGGGTACGCATGTAGAACAGAAGGGTTCTTACGTCTCTCCGGACTCTTTGCGTTTCGACTTTTCACATTTCCAGAAGGTAACTGATGAGGAGATCCGCAAGGTGGAGATCTTGGTTGGTCAGAAGATCCGTGCCAACTATCCGTTGGAGGAGCATCGCAGTATGCCGATCGCGGAGGCGAAGGCGTTAGGTGCGATGGCGCTGTTTGGAGAGAAATATGGTGATCATGTACGTGTCGTGAAGTATGGCAGCTCGATTGAGTTGTGTGGTGGTACGCACATCCCCGCGACCGGTATGATCGGTTCACTTCGCATCATTGGCGAGAGCTCTATCGCAGCCGGTGTACGTCGTATTGAGGCCGTTACCGCGGAGGCAGCAGAGAACTATGTGTTCTTCCAGCAAGACTTGATCCGTGATCTTCGGGCGATGTTCAACAATATGCCTAACTTAGCACAGGCTGTTAAGAAATCCATTGAGGAGAATGCCGAGATGAAGAAGCAGCTGGAGGGCTATGTGCAGGAGAAGGCCGCTCGCATGAAAGAGGAGATCGTGGCGAAAGGCGAGGATTGCAAGGGCATCAAGCTGTTCCAATATGTAGGCAAGGGCACGACCGAGATCTTGAAGAACATTGCTTTCCAGGTGAAGGCAGAGACAGAGGGCACATTTGCTTTTGTAGCAGGCATCTTGGAGGGTGAGAAGTGCGCTTTGCTGTTGATGTTGAGCGACGACTTGGTGAAGTTCAGCGGCTTGAATGCCGGCAAGATCGTGCGTGAGGCCGCTAAACACATCCAAGGCGGTGGTGGTGGTCAGCCCCATTTCGCAACGGCTGGTGGTAAGAACGCAGAGGGTCTTTCCATTGCTGTCGGTGCGATCAAAGAGGCACTGGGTATCTAATCAGACAGACCATGGCAACTCAGAAAGTAGTAATATGTAAAGCGTTGAGGAATGAATTGCAAGCGTTCCTCAGCGCTTTGTCATATGATAAGCTGTTTATCCTGACCGATGAGAACACCTATCGGCAATGTCTCCCGTTACTCGCTGGAGTAGCGGCTTTGCAGGAGGCTCCGGTCATCCAGACAGCGGCAGGCGATACCCATAAGGGGTTGGAATACTTAGCGAAGATCTGGGAGCGACTCTCCAACGAGGGTGCGACTCGGCATTCGCTGTTGGTCAATTTAGGCGGTGGCATGGTGACCGATATGGGCGGCTTCGCCGGTGCGACCTTCAAGCGAGGCATCCGCACGATCAATATCCCGACTACGTTGATGGCCTCTGTGGATGCGGCGGTAGGCGGCAAGACCGGTATCAATTTCAATGGTTTGAAGAATGAGATCGGTTCGTTCTATCCCCCGCTGTGTGTCTTCATTGACTGTGAGTTCTTGCGCACGCTGGATCGAGACAATATCCTTTCCGGCTATGCGGAAATGATTAAGCATGGCTTGATTAGTTCGATGGAGAACTATACCTCCGTGATGCTTTACGACATTGACACGATGAATTACAGCTATTTGAATCAGTTAGTAGAGCAATCGGTGGCGGTCAAGGAGCGTATTGTGGAGGAGGATCCGAAGGAGCAAGGCATCCGTAAGGCACTGAACTTCGGTCATACGATCGGCCATGCGTACGAAAGCCTTTCTTTTATCAAGGAGCGTCCGATCTTGCATGGTCATGCGGTGGCGGCTGGCATTGTCAGCGAGTTGTATCTCTCGCATGTGATGTGTGGCTTCCCGATGGAGAAGGTGCGTCAGGTGGTCTATTATATAAAGGAGTATTATCCGGCGTTTGGCTTTGACTGCACGGATTACGAGCGGTTGTATGAGCTGATGACCCACGACAAGAAGAATGAGGGTGGTGTGATCAACTTCACGCTGTTGGCGCAAGTCGGGGATGTGCGCATCAATCAACAAGTCACGAAAGCACGCATTCTCGAATCCCTCGATTTCTATCGGGAGAGCATGGGTATGCAGTAAGTAGCATGATTTACAAAGCGATACAGAAGCCCATGCGAATGGTCGTGTGGGCTTTTTTATTGCTGGATCAGCACAGTGGCATAGGCACTGATGCCCTCTTGCCGACCGGTGAAGCCCAACTTCTCGGTGGTGGTGGCTTTGATGGAGATGTCATTGGGATCTACGTCCATCACTTCGGCTAAGACCGTTTTCATTTGGGGAATATGGGGATTCAGCTTGGGACGCTCCGCACAGACCGTGGCGTCGATATTGCCCAACTCGTAACCCGCTTCACGAATCAAGGCCATGGTCTTGCGTAAGAGGATCTTGCTGTCGATGTTCTCATATTCGCCGGCGGTATCTGGGAAATGGTAACCAATATCTCGCAGGTTGGCTGCTCCCAACAGGGCATCGCAAATGGCATGGATCAACACATCGGCATCGCTGTGGCCTAACAGCCCTAACGTATGCTCTATGCGAATACCACCCAACCAAAGTGCCCGATTGGGCACCAAGGCATGTACATCATAGCCAAATCCTACCCGTATCTTCATCGCTTATTATCTGAAAAGGTTACGAATACCATCCATATCGAAGGAGAGGGAGAAGCGCAAGGTCTGATCCAAGGGGTTACTCTGCACCGTACTGATCAGGTAAGCGGCATCCAACTGGAAGACACTCATGCGGAAACCGGCACCCACAGAGAAGTACTGACGGTTACCTTGGTACTTATTCTCGTAGTAATAACCGCCACGCACGAAGAACTGCTCGTTGTAGTTGTACTCCAAACCGATAGAGGCCATAATCTCCTCTAACTCGCCCTTGAAACCGTTGGGTGAATCACTGAAAGACTTGAAGATACCGGTAATCGGTGACATGTTGTTGTAGTCCTCGTATTTTTGGTTATACTCCTCAATCTCTTCTGCGGTTGAGCCGGTCTGGATCGGAGCGGTCGGCACCAAATACTTGCTCAAATCGACATAGAGCGCAATCTGATTGTAATCGTCTAACGGATAGAGCAAACCGGTTCCTAACGATAGCTTCGTCGGGAGGAACTGGTTGGTGTTACCACCATCGTAAGAGACCTTCGTACCGATGTTGGAGATGTTGAAACCAAAGCTCCACAACGCCTCGCTCTGGCCTAAAATCACGTATTTCTCCAAATAACCGGCAATATCAGCGGCGAAGGCATTGTCGGGCACCATGTCATCATCTGCCGAAGCACCCATATCGGAGCGGATGAAACGCAAAGCGACCGCCATAGAGTAGGCTTCCGAGAGCTTACGACTGTAGCTGACATCAACGGCCATCTCGTAAGGGTTGAGTGTCAGCACACTTCCTTGTCCCATGTCTTGCCGCTCTGAGACCTCGCCCAAGGTAAAGTAGCGCACGGAAGCACCGATCGCCTGCATATCAGACTGTCCTAACTTGTAGTAACCGGAAAGGTTGACCAACGCCACATCGTTCACCAACTTACGCAACCACGGCGTATAAGAGAGCGAGACACCCGCCTTGCTAAAGGCAAAGGCATACTTTGCCGGGTTCCAGTATTGGGAGTTCACGTCAGGTGTAGAGGCCACACCATTATCACCCATACCACCACCGCGTGCATCGGGAGCGATGGAGAGGGATGGGATAGCCGTATTAATCGGGGCAAAGGTATGTTTCGTATCGTCCGCTCCGCCCTGAGCATAGAGCGAGGTGAAAGCGGTCAGCAAACAGCCGATCACCGCTAACAGACAGGTTCTTACTATTTTTCTCATCATGATTCTATTCGCTTCATTCATATTCTCTCTGATGCCTAATGGACATCTACGCTTTTTTATAAACTACGGACAAGCCGCTTTATTGTGCCAAGATAATCAATTTATTCGCCTTCGTCACCTCCTTGGAGCTGTTGCAACTAATCGCTGCCCGGTAGAGATAGACACCCGGACGTAGGCGACGCCCGCCATTGTCGCGTAGATTCCACGTCACCACGTAGGCCTTGAACAGTTCGGAAGATCCCTGTTTCGTCGTGTTCCACAAGAGTTTACCGGTCATATCATACACGAAAATCGTTACCTCCAAGTTGCTCTCCGGACGGTTATGCGCCAAGCTGAACTCCACCTGTGCCCGTGCGGGATTGGGTGTGGCATAGAGATCGATCAGATTGGGTTTCAACCCTTCTACTACCTCAAAAGTGAAGGTGTAGGTGGTGGAGTTATTCAGGATGTCCCACACTTTGAACTCAGCCGTATGTGTACCCGGTGAGAGCTGTGGAATAGAGAACTGTACCAAGCCCTCTCCCTCCCCATCGCTTACCAACGCATAGTAGCCATTCAGGTTATAGCTGCGAGAGGGCAGGTTGTCGATCGTCAACATGATGTCGTGTCCAATGCTGCTGCCCGTGATATTGACACCACTCTGATCCCATAAACGTGCCACAAAATAGGGCGTCGCATTGACCTGTCCACCAACTACAAAGGTCGTATCGTTCAGGTAGAGCTGTCGAAGCACCGGACCTATCGTATCTTGCTCAGCGACCTCTGCCGTACCGCCCACCTGGTAGTTTTGGAAAGCCCCTTGTGCCTCTCGGCTATCCTCCGCGAAGGCATAAAGGCTCATCTTTCCCATGCGGTTGGAATAGGAGATGTCTTTCGGTACCGTGAAGCTGAACTGGAATTTGCCGTTGGTCACGGTGCCTTGCCCGATATAGAGTGTATTGGGATAATCCGGATAGCGGAAATAGACCTTCTCGCCATTCACCGTATTGTTGCCCAACGTGGTGATGGTGTCTTGGCTATCCATGACCGTTGCCTGTAACTGTCCGGAGAAGTCGGCAGCCACTTGCGCATCCGGCGTTCGGATCTCTCCGGCTACGGTAATCTGTTGCAGCGCTTGGAACTTGATCGGCCCGTCCTCCACCGAAGCTCCATTGATGGTTGTCACTCTCACTTGGTAGTCAGGGATCGCCATCTTCAAGGCGGGATCGCCGATCAAGATAAAATTCAGTTTGTTGACACCGGTCAATGCGCATTTCGTCTCCATCATAGCCTCACCCAAGGAACGGTATTCGCCATCCGCCTTAGGCGTGAATAGGTATTGATAAAGCCGTTGATTCAGAGCGGCATTGCCACTCGACTCTACCGTACGAGTCGTGGTAAACAGGGCGATACCGCCACTGGTCGGGTTTAAGAAGACCGACTCTCCTGCAGAGGTGGTCACCGCATCGAAACGGGTAAAGTCGCAAGTCGCTGTCACCCAAACCGGCAGACGGGTATAGGTGGATTGCTCAATATCGTTCTGCGTCCAAACATGCTCATCCGCCCAAGAGACAGTGTTGCCGTGACCGGTATAGTTGATCAGCAGCTGTCCACTCTTCAATAGGCTCGCAATCTTCTCATGCACATCGGGATAACCGCCTGTGTTACTCCGTTTATAGGTGTCGAAATAGACCTTGTTGGTCAAGATGGCCGGACAATTGGTTTCGATGTATTGCGCCAAGACCTCCGCTTGTTCCGCATGGCGCGTAGTGTAAGAATCAGCATTGCTACCATCATCCGCCACAAAAGTCATGTTGTTTTTCCAACTGCCACTTGCGCCGTTCATGTAGCCAATCACCTTATCAACCATCTGCGTGGCCTCCGTGACGGTACGAACGGGAAAACGTCCCACGCCAATTCGCATCTTATCCGTAGAAAGATTGGTGCCCGACGCATCGTCCAAAAAACCGAAATAGTCGTCGGTCGCAAACGAATAGGAATAGGAGGAGAACTCAATCAGTGACTCCTGTGACTGGAAGGTGAGCAACATGTTGTTTAAAGAGATATTTTGCACCTCGCTACACAAACCTCGGTTGTCGAAAATGCCATCGCCAAAAAGCAACAGATAGCGGGGCGGATTGCCCTGTGTTTGGCTTCGATCGTAGAACATCTTCATGAAACGACGATAGGCTGTCGCATCCGGCGTGCCGCTGGAGAACTCATTATACACCGCCTCGGGATTTACCACCTGCACGGTCAAGCCATCTTGCGTGCGATGGGCCTCTGCCAACCGTTCCGCCTGAACCGTCAAATCCTTAGGAGCCAAAATGATCATGTCTTGTTGGTCCAAACCATGCAGATCTTGGTTAGCCACCTCACCGATCACAGTGGGCGAGGTAAAGTTGCGATTGGGTTGTACGACAGCAAACTCCCGCAAACTGCCTGCGGCGATAGAGAAGCTAAGGGTCGTACCCTCCAAGGTGGTCTCCATCTGTTTGACCTGATTGGGATCGGTCACATCAAAAACCAGCGTCTGCGCATCCGCCCCCTCAATCAAGAAACGAGAGACATTGCCGATAGAGGCGACACTGCGGAAAAGGGTGAAGGCACCGCTGTTTTGCAATGCCCGCTCATATTGCAACCGGATGTAATCCAAGCGCACATGGGTATGCGAGGCAGAGCTGTAAGAGACTACAAAACTGTTCTGTTCCTGCTTTTCGCCCTCCCACAAGGCCGTGCCGATCCGACTGGCTGCTGCTACATAGGAGCTGGTGGTGGAGGGAAGAGTCAAGCTCAACAAATTGGAGTTGTTCACACTCAAGGTTGCCTGTCCGCTGCCAGAGGAAACTTTGGAGATGAAACGCATCGTCACCTTGGCATCGCCATTGGTGATGCCTGGCAGGGAGGAGAAGGTAGTGATGGTGCGAGGAGTCGCCCCACTGAAGTCCTCACCAAACAATTCTCTACCCGATTGGGTCAGCGAAACCAACTCCTGCTCATGCAACAGATGCTCATCGAAGGTGGTCAAGCGGACGGTAGCTCCCTCCACGCTCGGTTGTGTGGTCATCTCTGCTGTCTCCGTCGCATCCGTTAGGAAATAATAGCCAGCTGTCGCATAGGGATTTCGGGTATGTGTAAAAAGCGCTTCACTGCGGTCGTAGCTCCACTGTATTGCTCCTTGGGCATAGAACAACAGGTAGTCGTTGCCTCGCCAAACCGGGGTGGCTGGCAGGTCGTCGGTGTAGGGTTGGCTGAAATCCTCGGCCAACATGGCTCCTCCGTAGCCATGCACTGAAACCTTCGTCGGATCACTAAAGCCCATCGCCTGTAACTCCGCATGGGTCAGCTTGTAGATGCCGGTTTGATCCACCTTCACCTTGACCCATTTGCCCTCCGCCAATGAAGAGTGTTCCGCATAACGAGCTGTTTGCGCCCCTAAGCGCATACTCAGGAGCGACAAGATACATACGATAATAATCCCTATCTCTTTTCTCATCTCACATAAAAATCCAGCAACTTCCGGTCGCCGATATACCCTTGCAGGTGATCACCAATCTGTACAGGGCCAACGCCAGCAGGTGTGCCCGTATAAATCAAATCGCCCATCTTCAAGGTGAAGAACTGGCTGACGTAGGCGATGATACGATCCACATGGAACAACATGTTCTCGGTGTTGCCTGCCTGCCGCAGCTCGCCATTGATATCCAAATGGAACGGCAAATGACGGATGTCGCCCACCTCCTCCAACGGAACAAAGGTGCCGACCACCGCCGAATGATCAAACGATTTACTAATCTCCCAGGGCAAGCCCTTCTCGCGCAATCGGTTTTGCAAATCGCGTGCGGTGAAGTCTATCCCCACCGTCACCTCATGGTAATAGCGATGCGCGAACCGCTCGGCGATGTTCTTACCCAACCGATCAATCTTCACGACAATCTCCGTCTCATGATGCAACTCCTTCGTAAAGTCAGGAATGAAAAAAGGTTTCCCATCTTTCAGCAACGCCGAATCGGCTTTCATGAAAATAGTCGGTCCCGTCAATGTTAACGTATGATTCAGCTCTTTATTGTGAGCCGCATAATTCATGCCAACAGCTATAATCTTCATTTTCTATTCGTTTGGTTCATCCTATTTGTCGGCGAATTTACAATTTTTCTGCTTACACAGGGCAATGGGTACCCAAAGATTGTAACAGACCCTGCCATTGCTCCTCATAACGAAGGTTCATCCGATTATTTTTCAGTGCGATGTGCGTCAAAGGATGTGTTTTGCACAAAGCATTGGATAAGAGAGCGGCCAATTGCTCAGCGGAAGAGGGATCAAATAACTCGCCATTCTGCCCCGGCTTAATCAGGCAAGCGGCCCCGGCTACTTTCGCACATAACGTGTAACATCCAGCCAACAGTGCCTCATTGACTACCGTGCCAAAGGGCTCATACTGGCTGGGTAAAACAAACAGTTGGGCTACATTGTAATAGGCCAATAGTTGTAATCCCTCTTTCTTCCCTGCAAAGTGCACTTTTCCTGCCTCCCTCTCGGCTTTAGCTTGTT
The DNA here is from genome assembly GCA_021531385.1 of Parabacteroides distasonis. Taxonomy (GTDB): domain Bacteria; phylum Bacteroidota; class Bacteroidia; order Bacteroidales; family Tannerellaceae; genus Parabacteroides; species Parabacteroides distasonis_C. The sequence continues at coordinate 79,550 of JAFBIR010000007.1, forward strand.
GCTCTAAGGCCTTGCGAAGAGGGCCATCTCCCACAATCAACAAACGAGCTTCAGGATGATGAGATGTGATCTGTTGAAAAGCTGTAATCAACAGGGATACCTGTTTTACCTCTGCCAATCGCCCAACATATAGAATAACCTTTTTCCCTGTCATATCCAGACGAGTCATGATCTCAGTTGCCAAGGGTAATGCTTGTGCCAAGCGTGCACGAAATACCTCGTCAGATTGGATGATTGGGAAGTAAACATACTGTGCTTTGTAAGGAAGTGTTCGTTGATACCACAGGTAGGCTTGCTCATCCGCTAAGATCACCCCTTCCAATCCATGCAGGAGACAATAGCGGGTCAACCGTTTCACTTTCCCTGCCTGTTGTGCCATGTGCAGGTTGTCGTCACAAGTCGTGATAATCCGCATTCGCCAATGGAACAGGATTTTATAGAGAAAAACCAATAATCCTAATAGGTTATATTCTGATACGAAGACCACATCTGGCCGTTTTTCCCAAAGAATTGAAAGCACCTCTAAGCGCAAGTTCTTAATGCCCATGAACCCTGGACGCAGAAAATGGGGTGTAAACCGTAACCTCTCTCTTAACGCCTGTTGATCAAAGGTCTGCTCTAAAGGATTGCTGAATTCAAAATAGATCTCCGCATCAAAAGCCTCGCTGAGCGAATTGAAGAAATCAACCCGATAGGGAGCTAATGCAGGATGAAAGATGATGGTTCGATAATGTCTCATAACTACGTAGCGCACCTCAGTGTGCGTTCTGTCCGCAAAAATAAAACAAAAAAAGGAGCGACTCGCAAAAGTCGCCCCCTCAAAAATTAATGTTCAAAACCAAAAATATTATTCCTCGCTTTGAGATGCTTCGTAAGCCTTCAACAGCTTCTCCTGTACATCCGCAGGTACTAACTCGTAGCTTGCGAACTTCATGGTGAAGGAGGCACGACCACCTGTGATAGAGCTCAAGGAGGTAGAGTAGTTAGACATCTCTTTCAAAGGTACTTTTGCCTGTAACTTCTCGATACCCTTCTCGCTGCTCATACCCATGATCAACGCACGGCGACCTTGCAAGTCGCTCATGACATCGCCTAAGTAATCGGCCGGGACAGCCACCTCTACATCATATACTGGCTCCAAGATCTTCGGACCTGCCTCTTTGAAGGCGGTACTGAATGCGTTACGACCTGCTAGCATGAAGGAGATCTCATTGCTATCTACCGGGTGCATCTTACCATCATAAACGCAGATACGTACATCACGCGCATAAGAACCGGTCAACGGGCCTTGCTCCATACGAGACATGATACCTTTCAAGATAGCCGGTAAGAAGCGTGCGTCGATCGCACCACCGACGATACAGTTGACAAATACCAACTTGCCACCCCAGTCGAGGTCAACCGTCTGCGTATCACGTACATTCATCTTGTACTCCTGACCACCGAAGCGATAGCTGTCCGGGGCGGGCATTCCTTCGTAATAGGGCTCGATGATCAAATGAACCTCACCGAACTGACCTGCACCACCGGATTGCTTCTTGTGGCGATAATCCGCACGAGCCGCCTTTGTAATGGTCTCGCGATAAGGAATCTTCGGCTCCATATACTCAATCGGCAACTTATCATTGTTCTCGATACGCCATTTCAACGTACGCAGGTGGAACTCACCCTGACCCGATACGATGGTCTGCTTCAACTCTTTCGACTGCTCGATTACCCATGTCGGATCCTCCTCGCGCATACGCATCAAGATTTCCATCATCTTCTCGGCATCTGCCTCGTTCTGCGGCTTGATCGCCCGACGGAACTTCGGATCCGGGTATTTGATGAAGTCGAAGCGATAGTCGCAACCCTTGCCATTCAACGTGTTCCCACGACGAACATCTTTCAGTTTCACGGTTGCGCCAATGTCACCGGCTACCATCTCCGTCACCGGAATACGGTTCTGTCCGGCCATGGAGAAGATCTGTGCGATACGCTCTTTTGAGCCTCTATCGGCATTCGTCAAGTCGTCGCCCTCTTTCACTTTTCCTGATATCACCTTGAAATAGGAAACTTGGCCAATATGTGGCTCTACGGTTGTCTTGAAGAAGAAGAGACTGGTCGGGCCCTCTGCATCCGGTGTAACCTCTACACCCTCTGTAGTGATCAAGCGAGGCATCTTATCTGTACAAGGTACCACGTTGCCCAAGAACTCCAAGGTACGGCGCACGCACATATCGCGACCGGCGCATACACAGAAGACGGGGAACATTCCGCGCGTTACCAAACCGGCACGGATACCGGCACGCATATCGTCCTCACTCAAAGCGCCCTCCTCGAAGAAACGCTCCATCAATACATCGTCATGCTCAGCGGCTGACTCCACCAAAGCCTGGTGCAGCTCCATCGCCTTGTCCATCTCCTCAGCGGGAATCTCCAATACGTCGGGCACACCACCTTCGGGTTTCCAACGATACATCTTCATTTTCAATACATCCACAACGGCATTGAAGGAACTACCGCAGGTAATCGGATATTGGATAGGCACGATCTTGCTACCCCAGCGATCTCTCAACTGTGCGATGGTACCCTCATAATCCGCCTTGTCATTATCCAGCTGGTTGACCACGAAGATCACCGGTTTGTGGAACTGCTCCGTGTAACGGAATTGGTTGACCGTACCTACCTCCACACCGTATTGGGCATTCAAGACCATCAATGCGGTGTCTGTCACGTTCAATGCGGAAACCGCACCTCCGACGAAGTCATCCGAACCCGGACAGTCGATGAAGTTCAGTTTGCGATCTTGCCACTCTACGCTGAAAACAGTTGAGAACACCGAGTAGCCATACTCTTTCTCAACGGGGAAATAATCGCAGACGGTATTTCCAGCTTCCACCGTTCCGCGACGTTTTATCACTCCACCCTCGTAAAGCATCGCTTCTGCGAGAGTGGTTTTTCCACTGCCAGAACTTCCCAAGATAGAGATGTTCTTGATTTCGTTAGTTTGATAAACTTTCATGATATCAGGTATTTGTTTAGTTTGATAATCGTGTTAATTCTGTATGATTGATAATCACGGGGCGCAAATTAGCCATTGTTAGCGACATAACCAATTTTTCGTGTCATGTTTGAGAACTATGTTGTGCAACAACCTATTCTGCTTGTGACTAATTCGTCGAATATCCCTACCTTTGCGTACAGATATAAATAGGTCTTTACGAAAATGGCAGGTCTCTACATTCATGTCCCTTTTTGTGCTAAGCGATGCCTCTATTGCGATTTTTTCTCCAACACGGAAATGCGGTATAAAGCGCCCTATCTGGCCGCTCTCGTCCGAGAGATGGCTTTGCGAGCACCTTATCTTTCTGGAGAACCTATTGAGACCATCTATTTTGGAGGAGGCACACCCTCACAGCTCTCCGCCTCCGATTTCCAACTGCTTTTTGAGGCTATCCAGCGCTATTTCACCCTCTCGTCCGATAGGGAGATCACCTTGGAGGCTAATCCTGACGACTTATCTCCTGCCTATATCCGCAGTTTACGCTCGCTTCCTTTCAACCGGCTTAGCATGGGCATCCAAAGTTTTCATGAGGATGATCTTCGTTTGCTTAACCGTCGCCATACCGCTGCCCAAGCGATAGAGGCCGTAGATCGTTGCCAGCAAGCCGGATTGACCAACCTCAGTATAGACCTGATCTATGGATTGCCTAACCAAACGGCGACAGCGTGGGAAGATAACCTTGCGCAGGCTTTGGCGCTCCAGGTTCCTCACCTCTCTGCCTATCACCTCACCTATGAGGAGGGGACCGCACTCTACCGCTTATGGAAGGAGGGGAAGGTGCAACCGGTAGAGGAGGAATTGAGTCTCACCCTGTTCAACACCCTGATCGATCGTCTGGCGGCAGCCGGTTATCAGCATTACGAGATCTCCAACTTTGCCAAACCGGGATGCTATTCCCGTCACAACAGTAGCTACTGGACGGGAAAAGCCTATTTGGGTTTAGGCCCTTCGGCCCATTCCTATAACGGACAGGAGCGTACGTGGAATGTTGCCTCTTTACCTATATATATTAAAGGTATAGAGGAGGGCGAACCCCAACTGGAGCGAGAAGTGTTGGATCTGCCTACCCGTTACAATGATTTTATCATTACCCGTCTCCGTACGCAATGGGGCATTGCCTGTGATGAACTGATTTCGTCGTTTGGCGAGAAGTGGCTGGCTTACTGCTTGAAACAGGCGGAACGAGCCCTTCGACAGGGGCTGTTGATCCATGAGGACGAACGTTTACGGTTGTCTCGTCAGGGGCTTTTCCTCTCTGATGGAGTCATGAGTGACCTGCTGTGGGTGTGATTTCGAACAAAACGGAGGGTTTCGGGGACGAAATTGAACCTAAAAGGTACGATTTCTGCACAATTTCACGATTTTTGAGAATAAAATCACCTTTGGTATTGAACTAATACATATATTTGCATCGTCAAAATAAATAACGAACAGTGCCATATTTGTATATAATATCAGGTTGCAACGGAGCCGGAAAGACAACAGCCTCCTTTACTATTCTGCCAGAAATGCTGAAGTGTAAAGAGTTTGTCAACTCTGACGAGATAGCTAAAGGACTCTCTCCTTTCAATGCGGACAGTATTGCCGTGGCTGTAGAAGCAAGCCGAATTATGTATAAGCGCATTAAAGAACTCATCAGCAATGGTGAGACGTTCGCTATGGAAACGACATTGGCTACCCGTTCGGTTGCGAACTTGATACGGGAAGCTCAAAGGGAAGGGTATTATGTAACATTGCTCTATTTTTGGCTGAATACGCCAGACTTAGCGGTGGAACGGGTCAAGATGCGGGTTGCCTCAGGAGGTCATAACATTCCGGAGCCCACGATTCGACGTAGATATGCGGCCGGCATCCATAACTTGTTTGAGTTGTATCTTCCTATCAGCGATTACTGGATGATCGCAGACAATTCGATGTCTCCCATGGAGGTGATTGCCAAGGGATTCAAGAATGACAAGCGTGAGATTTACAAAGAAGAGATTTTTAGAAAACTTGAACAATCATGAACGAGCAACAAGTTAGAGAATTTGAAGAAAATATTGTAAAGGGCGCAAATCTGGCGTTTCAACGCTTGGTGAGCCAAAAGAAAAAAGAGGACGGCGAATTGGTGTTCTCTCGCAACGGTCATGTGTTCAGGGTAAAAGCTGCTGATTTGGATCAAATTTACTAATCTCTTTTTATTAAAGATACAAAAAGGAGACCGCCATCCCACCTGTTGGGAGTTTGGAGGTCTCCTTTTCTTGCATATACTCAACTCACACTTTTTGTCTCTTCTCTCTTTTAATAGGGATAAAGATAAGGCGGAGCAGTTACATCTCCGCCTACTCATTTTTTTGAAAGTCTAAAATTTAAAGTATGTATTATGAGAAAATTTCCTCGTAATTATCTTCCGGAATAACCATTTCCTGAATGTTCAAGGTATAGGTTTTCTTCTTTGTGTCCCACATGCCATAATGGGTGTGGATCTGACCGTCCTCGCTGTATTGATACTGAATCTGGTAGAAAGGAGTCCACTCATCTTTAGCACCATTCCAGCGATAAGCTGTCTTCTCTGATACCTTGCCATCGTTGTTATATTGGAATTCGTAGCGAACCTGTTTGTTCAACAAGCCATCCTCTTGTAAATAGACCACTTTAGAAACGATCTTGCCATTCTCCTCCTTGGTGTCATACAAATAGTCCTTCGGAGCAACAGCGCTTACTGCAAAGCTGCAGAGGAAAGTAAAGATCAGCGCCATGATACCTTTACCTGCAAATGTTGTTTTCATATTATTACTTTTAAGAGGTTCAACAATTATTTTTTAGTACCACAAAGTAAGCGCGTTTTCTGGGAATAACAAAATCCAGAACTAACATTTTGTCAGCGTAATCACATTATTTAACGCTACATGTTTCGCAATTATGTTGAATAACATGCGTATTTTGGAAGAATCGGAGTCGTTTTGTTATTCTATCGAGGTTTAATCTCCTTCCTTTTTCTGCGGCATTCGGGTTAAGCTGACAAATTGTAATCAAAATGGTCCTTTTATACGCTCCCGAGATAGTCATCGACCGTATAGTTCAAAAAACGGTTGAAAGGCTGCAGCAACGCAAAGATTGTGGCGGTTTGCTCCAACCAATCCGGTTGCGAGAAGAACGCCTCCGATTGTTGCGTCACGACGCAAAAATCTTTATGTCGCAAGATGTCGCCATGTGGGGTGTCCGTGGGATAGCCGGTAGGCATTCGTTTTAGGCTCTCGCCCTCCAATCCGGGGAAATAACGCTTGAATGCGGGCTGCTCCATGATCGCTACAAACTCCTCCATATGGTCGTAAATATCCCGGCGCAACTGTTTCAGCAGGGGAGGGGCAGGGCACCAAACGCCACCCGAAAGCATACAGCGTTCAGGCTCCAGATGCAGGTAATAGCCTCCTCGAAGGCTGCCTCTTCCACCCAGGGCGATATAGGCGGCAAAATGATTCTTGTAGGGAGTCTTGTCAGGCGAGAAACGAATGTCTCGATAGATACGATAAAGGCAATTCTTCGCCTCCAATCCGGTGATCTCCGAATCAAAAAGCGAGATTCGATGGATGAGTTGCTGCACCTCGTCTGTGAAGGCTTGGCGCAACTGATCATATTCTGCCTTGTGGGCTTGAAACCATTCCCGATGATTGTTCGCGCTCAGCGCTTTCAGGAAAGAAAGGATTTGTTCATTCGTGTGCATTTGTCTTCGTTTATCCTATTTATATATATGGTAAGAAATAGGCATGAGCCCTCTTTACCGGTTCGTTGACGCAAATATAGAGGGCGCACGCAAAAAACAAATTCGTAGGCTGTTAAATTACACTAACTCATTGTGCGGAACGTGCGAATACCCGAAGCTATTTTTCAAACAGAATAATCTTTCAAATCGTTTGCGCAATAAGTGGATTTAGCATACCTTTGCGAAGCGAATATTAAATTCCAATAGCGAAATCATTAATACAATTAAATAACTTAAATTCTAATCTTATGTGGTTACTTAATTCTTCTATCGGAAGGAAGCTGATCATGAGTGTTTCGGGTCTCTTCCTGATCCTTTTCCTACTGTTCCACTTGTGTATGAATGTGGCAGCGGTATTCTCCGGCGAGGCCTACAACACGGTTTGTGGCTTGTTGGGTTCTAACTGGTACGCTGTAGCTGGTACACTTGTTTTGGCTGCTGGTGTAGTTGTTCACTTCGTGTATGCGATCATGCTGACATTGCAGAATCGCAAGGCGCGTGGTAACGACCGTTATGCGTTGAACGCACGTCCGAAGGGCGTCACTTGGGCTTCGCAGAACATGCTCGTGTTGGGTGCGATCGTGATCATTGGTATGATCCTGCACTTCTCGCAGTTCTGGTACAACATGATGTTTGCTGAGTTGGCAGGCGTTCATGGTGACATCAATCCGCAGGATGGTGCGGCGTTCATCAACTTCTATTTCCAAGGCAATATCGTAAACACGGTGTTGTATTTGGTATGGTTTGCCGCTTTATGGTTCCACTTGACTCACGGCTTCTGGTCTGCGATCCAGACATTGGGTTGGAACAACAATTTGTGGATGGGCCGTCTGGAGTGTATCTCTAAGTGGGTCGCTACAATCATCTGTGGTGCCTTCGCTATCATCACGATCATTTTCTTCATCAACGGTGTTGGTGCATAAGCCGGTTTGGTAATTACTCACATGAAAATTTGAAAATCAATCATTATGGCTGAAATTAATTCAAAGATCCCTCAAGGCCCGTTGGCTGAGAAGTGGAAAAATTATAAAGATCATCAGAAACTGGTGAATCCCGCAAACAAGCGTCGTTTGGACATCATCGTGGTCGGAACAGGTTTGGCCGGTGCTTCGGCTGCTGCCTCTTTGGCTGAGATGGGATTCAATGTGTTGAACTTCTGTATCCAAGACTCTCCGCGTCGTGCGCACTCTATCGCTGCACAGGGTGGTATCAACGCGGCTAAGAACTATCAGAACGATGGTGACTCTGTTTACCGTTTGTTCTATGATACGATCAAGGGTGGTGACTATCGTGCACGCGAGGCTAACGTTTATCGTTTGGCTGAGGTGTCTAACAACATCATCGACCAGTGCGTGGCACAGGGTGTTCCTTTCGCACGTGAGTATGGTGGTTTGCTCGACAACCGTTCATTCGGTGGTGCTCAGGTATCACGTACGTTCTACGCCCGTGGCCAGACGGGTCAGCAGCTGTTGTTAGGTGCTTACTCTGCATTAAGCCGTCAGATCGGTAAGGGCAAGGTGAAGATGTACACCCGTCACGAGATGTTGGACGTTGTCAAGGTCGATGGTCGTGCGCGTGGTATCATCACACGTAACTTGATCACAGGTAAGCTGGAGCGTTACGCCGCTCATGCCGTGGTTGTCGCAACCGGTGGTTATGTGAATACCTTCTTCTTGTCAACCAACGCTATGGCCTCTAATGGTTCAGCTGCATGGCAGTGCTATAAGAAGGGTGCTTACTTCGCAAATCCCTGTATGGTACAGATCCACCCGACCTGTATTCCGGTGAAGGGCGACTTCCAATCTAAGTTGACTTTGATGTCTGAGTCTTTGCGTAACGATGGCCGTATCTGGGTTCCGAAGAAGTTGGAGGATGCGAAGGCTTTGCAGGCTGGTACGAAGAAGGGTAAGGACATCCCCGAGGAGGATCGCGACTACTATTTGGAGCGTCGTTATCCGGCATTCGGTAACTTGGTACCGCGTGACGTGGCTTCACGTGCCGCTAAGGAGCGTTGTGACGCAGGTTACGGTGTGAACAACACAGGTTTGGCTGTCTTCTTGGATTTCTCTGACGCGATCAACCGTCTGGGTAAAGAGGTGGTTAAGCAGAAATATGGTAACTTGTTCGATATGTACGAGGAGATCACCAATGACAACCCGTATGAGACACCAATGATGATCTATCCGGCATTGCACTACTCTATGGGTGGTCTGTGGGTTGATTATGAGTTGATGACTTCTGTTCCTGGTTTGTTCGCGATCGGTGAGGCTAACTTCTCTGACCACGGTGCGAACCGTTTGGGTGCATCTGCGTTGATGCAAGGTTTGGCTGATGGTTACTTCGTATTGCCTTACACCATCCAGAACTACTTGTCTGACCAGATTCAGGTGCCGCGTTTCAGCACAGAGTTGCCTGAGTTCGCTGAGGCAGAGAAGGCTATCCAAGATCGCATCAATAAGTTGATGAGCATCAAGGGTAAGGAGACGGTCGATACCATCCATCGTAAGTTGGGTCACATCATGTGGGAGCACATCGGTATGGCACGCGACGCGAAGGGCTTGCAGGAGGCTATCGCTAAGCTGAAGGAGTTGAAGAAGGAGTTCTGGAGCAATGTATTTATCCCCGGCCAGGCTGTTGATCAGAACGTGGAGTTGGAGAAGGCATTGCGTTTGGCTGACTTCATCGAGATCGGTACTTTGATGGCTCACGACGCGTTGGATCGTGCGGAGTCTTGCGGTGGTCACTTCCGTACAGAGCACCAGACAGAGGAGGGTGAGGCACTCCGTCATGACGATAAGTTCATGTATGTATCTTGCTGGGAGTATCAGGGTGACGACAAGGATCCGGTGATGCTGAAAGAGCCGCTGAATTATGAGTTTGTCGTTCCGCAGACACGTAACTACAAGAAGTAATCAACTACAAAAATTAGAATCAAATGGATAAAGATATAAATGTAACACTGAAGATTTGGCGTCAGAAAGGTCCGAAAGAAAAAGGACAGTTCGAGACTTACCAAATGAATAACATCAACCAGAGCGTATCTTTCCTGGAGATGTTGGATATTTTGAATGAGCGGTTGGTGAACGAGGGTAAGGAGCCTGTTGTATTCGATCACGACTGTCGTGAGGGTATCTGCGGTATGTGCTCTCTCTATGTAAATGGTCATCCGCACGGACCCGCTACGGGTGCGACGACTTGCCAGCTGTATATGCGTCGTTTCCACGATGGAGAGACGATCACGATTGAGCCTTGGCGTTCAGCCGGTTTCCCGGTGATCCGCGACTTGATGGTTGACCGTACGGCGTATGACAAGATCATGCAGGCAGGCGGTTTCGTCTCTGTAAATACAGGTGGTGTGCCCGATGCCAACGCGATCGCTATCCCGAAAGAGAACGCTGACTTGGCGATGGATGCAGCAGCTTGTATCGGTTGTGGCGCTTGCGCGGCTGCATGTAAGAATGGTTCCGCTATGTTGTTCGTCTCTGCGAAGGTGAGCCAGTTGGCATTGCTTCCGCAAGGCCGTGTCGAGGCTGCCCGTCGTGCGAAAGCGATGGTGGCGAAGATGGATGAGCTGGGCTTCGGTAACTGTACCAACACCCGCGCTTGCGAGATGGAGTGCCCGAAGAACATCTCTGTCAGCAACATCGCACGCTTGAACCGCGAGTTCCTTTGCGCAAAACTGAAAGACTAATATTTGATTAGTGAATCATGAACATGGCGTCATCCCGCAACGGATGGCGCCATTTTTTGTGAAAATTACGCTCCCCATGCCCCGCATTCCAATCTTTCTATGTACTTTTGTTTCTTCTTAAGGCACAAGTAAAAACGTAAAAGAGTATAGCAGATGAAAATAGCACTTATTGGCTACGGCAAGATGGGTAAGACGATCGAGCAGATCGCACTGCAACGAGGGCATCAGATTGTTTCAATCATAGACATTAATAATACAGCAGATTTCGAGAGCGAGGCATTCCGCAGCGCCGACGTGGCGATCGAGTTTACCACGCCCGCTACGGCATTGGGCAACTACATGCGTTGCTTTGCCGCCAATGTCCCGGTGGTTTCCGGTACGACCGGCTGGTTGGAGCACCTCGACGAGGTAAAAGCGAAATGTGAGCAGGAGGGCAAGACCTTCTTCTATGCCTCCAACTTCAGTGTGGGCGTGAACATCTTCTTTGCGCTCAATCGCTACTTGGCCAAGATCATGAACGGTTTCCCCGCTTACGACGTGCGCATGACCGAGGTACACCATATCCATAAGTTGGACGCACCCAGTGGAACGGCGATCACTTTGGCTGAGGGTATCTTGGAGAATGTGGAGCGCAAGGAGCGCTGGACCTTGGAGACAGCTGAGCAACCGACCGATCTGCCGATCCATGCGATTCGTGAGGGAGAGGTTCCGGGTATCCATGAGATCATCTATGAGAGTGAGGCCGATACGATCAGCATCAAGCATGACGCCAAGAGCCGTGCCGGTTTTGCGTTGGGGGCGGTGATCGCCGCTGAGTTTACGGCCGGGAAGAAGGGCTTCTTAGGCATGAATGACCTGTTTCATTTCTAAATTTACAACACAAACGATTCAATTATGGCAAGAGAAAAAAGGCAAATCAGCAAGCGGGAGTGGGTGAATTTCAGCCTCGTTACCGCGCTATATGTAGGCTTCACGCTATGGATGGAAAACGCATGGCTGCTCTTCGGCTTGCCTGTTTTGGTGGATATTTACTTGACCAAATTTATCCCGTGGGGTGCCTGGAAGCAGTCAAAGAATCCGACGATTCAGGGTATCTTGGGCTGGGTTGACGACATTCTTTTCGCGTTGGTGGCGGTCTATCTCGTCAATCTGTTCATCTTCCAGAACTATCAGATCCCCAGCTCCAGCTTGGAGAAGTCGTTGTTAGTGGGGGATTACCTGTTTGTCAGCAAACTGAGCTATGGCCCTCGTGTGCCCAACACGCCGCTCTCTTTCCCGTTGGTGCAGAACACCTTGCCTATCCTCAACTGCAAATCCTATTTAGATTGGCCTTTGTGGGGCTATCACCGGGTGAAAGGGTTGGGCCAGGTGGAGCGAGATGATATTGTCGTGTTCAACTTCCCTGCCGGCGATACCATCACGGAGCGAGTGCAGAATCCGGACTATTACACCTTGATCAACGAGTATGGTCGGGAGCGTGTGTTGCTCGACAAGGCCACCTTCGGCGAGGTGATTTACCGACCGGTGGATAAGCGCGAGAACTATGTGAAACGTTGTGTCGGTATGCCGGGCGATTCGTTGAGCGTGGTGAATAACCAGGTCTATATCAATGGGGAGAAGGCCCAGAATCCGGAGCAGATGCAGCTCAACTATTACGTGGAGACCAATGGCTCGCCCATCACGGAAGAGCAATTCCGCTTGATGAACGTCAGCAAGGATGACCGCGTCTTAGCTTCGTCGGGCGGCTATTACCAACAGCTGCTTTCCTATTTAGGCTTCACGCCGAATGAGGCGGGACAGTATGCGCCGGTCTATCGGTTGCCGTTGACCAACAAGGCCTTGGCCATTGCCGAGAAGTTGCCGATCGTGACTAAGATCGTGATCGAGCCGGAGGCGTTGGGCGGCCCTACCTATCCGGTGGATTACGAGACGGGATGGACGCGCGACAATTACGGCCCGATCTGGATTCCACAACGGGGAGCCACCATCGAGCTGACGCCACAGAACTTGGCGCTTTACAGCCGTTGCATCAAGAATTACGAAGGCAACCAGTTAGAGGTCAAGGAGGGAAAAGCCTGGATCAATGGGCAGGAGGCTACCTCCTATACCTTTAAATATGATTATTATTGGATGATGGGCGACAACCGCCACAACAGCGCCGATAGTCGCTCGTGGGGCTTCGTCCCGGAAGACCATATCGTGGGTAAACCGATTTTGGTATGGCTCTCGTTGGATAAAGATCGCGGCCTCTTTGATGGCGGCATTCGTTGGAACCGTATCTTCCGTTGGGTGGATGCCAACTAAAGGGTAGCCGACCGGGTGTTATGAAAGGTAAAGCCTTTTTGCGATCGTTGTTGTACGGCATAGGAAGCCTCGCCGTGGTGGCGGGCTTGGTCTATGCCGTTCGCTATTTCGTGGGGGAGTCCTATCAGATCTCTACGAACGCGATGGCAGAGGCGTTGAAGGCGGGCGACTATATCGTGGTGAATAAGTGGCCGAAGAGACCGGTTGAACAGCGAGGCGAGGTGCTCCTTTTCCGTAGCCCCTTGCGCAGGGACTCCGTGGATCGTCCGCTCTTCTTGGGACGAGTGTTAGGCGTGCCCGGTGATACCGTTGTGGTGAAACCCGATGGCTATGCCATCAACGGAGAGGAGATGCCCCATGCGCCCCAAGCGTTAAGCCGCTATTTCATTTCGATGGATGCCAAAGAGAGTCTGCTGCGCCAGATGGAGCAGTTGGCTATTCCGGTGCGGGAACTGCGAGCCGAATCGTTTGGCTGTACCGTCAGCCTTACCCCCTTTGAGGAATATCGGTTACGCAGTGAGCTGCCTCAGTCCGTTAGCGATCACTTGGTCGCTGAGCCGAAGACCGTTTATCAGTTGATTGTCCCTCGAAAGGGAAGAGCCTATCGCCTGGATGAGACCGCCTTGATCTGCTGCCGAGAGATCATCGAGCAGGAGAGTGGGGGCAAGGCGCAATTCAAGGAGGGGAAACTGTTTCTCGATGGCAGAGAGACCTCCTTTTTCTTTTTTCAACAGGATTATTTTTGGATACTTGCGGACAACAGCCAAGAGGGCATCGACTCCCGCCACTTGGGCCTTATCCCTGCCGATCAGGTGATTGGCCATGCCTGGTTTTGTTGGTACAGCAAGGATAAACAGCGTAGATTCAAATGGATACATTAACGGGAAACAGCGCCTATCTATCCACCGCCTATTTAGGACCGGTGCAGCAATACGCCAAGCTGGCGCAGTATGACACGATCTATATGGAGCGGGAGGAGAATTACATCAAACAGACCTATCGCAACCGTTGCGTCTTGGCAGCAGCCAACGGTCCGCTCACGCTCAGTGTACCCATTGTCAAGCCGGACGACCTCAAATGCCCCACTAAGGAGATCCGCATCTCCGATCATGGCAATTGGCGGCACCTGCATTGGAACGCCTTGGTCTCCGCCTACAACATGAGCCCCTTCTTTGAATACTATGCGGACGATTTCGCCCCTTTCTATGAGCGGCGTTACACCTTCCTGTTTGATTTCAACGAGGCGTTGCGCCAGTTGATTTGCGAATTGATCGACCTGCAGCCGCAGGTGCGTTACACCGATAGTTACCAACCCACGGTGAGCCACGATTTTCGGGAGTCGATCCGTCCGCGTCACCCGGAGCCGGATGCCACCTTCCGCCCGGCTCCCTATTATCAAGTCTTCCAAGCCAAGTTTGGCTTCCTGCCCAACCTGAGCATTGTGGATCTGCTTTTCAACATGGGGCCGGAAAGTCTGTTGGTGTTGCGCCAATCCATCGTTTCCGAGTAGGGAAAAGAGGCTTTTGTGTTGTAGGAAATAGGCCTAACTATTTCCCAATCGCCACTTTATGCGTACCTTTGGCCGCATCGAATTCTAAACTTATTAGCATGAACTACTTAAACACCTCAATGTGGATCGGTTTTGGTTTGGTAGCCTGCATGGCTTGTCAGCAAGTGGCTCCTCCCGAACCGGTATTGCCCACGCCTACACCTGCACAGGTTGAATGGCACAAACTGGAGACCTACGCCTTCGTGCATTTTGGCTTAAACACCTTCAACGACTTGGAGTGGGGCTATGGAGACACCCCGGCCTCTACCTTCAATCCCACGGACTTGGATTGCGACCAATGGGTACGCACCATCAAGGCGGCCGGCTTGAAAGGCGTTATCTTGACCACGAAGCATCATGATGGATTCTGTCTATGGCCCACTTCCACAACGGAATATAGCGTAAAGAACGCCCCGTGGAAAGGGGGCAAAGGCGACATGGTGGGCGAGCTGGCCGAGGCTTGCCGCAAACATGGCTTGAAACTTGGTCTCTACCTTTCTCCTTGGGATCGCAACAGCGACAATTACGGGCAGGAGGGCTACGTGGAGAAATACCATGCGCAGATCCATGAGTTGATCACCCAGTATGGCCCGCTCTTCGAGTTCTGGTTTGACGGGGCGAATGGTGGCGACGGCTGGTATGGCGGAGCCAATGAGAAGCGTTCCATCGACGCGAAGAGCTATTATAATTATGAACGCGCGCGCGACTCCATCAAGGCGCATCATCCGGGTGCGATGATCTTTGGCGGTACTGTGCCCGAGATTCGTTGGATTGGCAACGAGGATGGCTGGGCGGGCGCTACGCAATGGAGCAGCTTCTGGCCGGAGCCGGAGTTACCCTCTTTTGAGCAGAGTGTCTATGGCGACGAGCATGCGCCCATGTGGTTAGGAGGTGAGTGTGATGTCTCGATCCGTCCGGGATGGTTCTATCACAGCCGCGAGGATCATCAGGTGAAATCCCTGGCCCGCTTGGTGGATCTCTATTACCGTAGTGTCGGCCATAATGCCAACTTCCTGCTCAATTTCCCCGTGGCGTTGAACGGAAAGATCAGTCCTACCGATTCGATCCGTGCCGTGGAGTGGTATCAGACCATTCAGAACGATTTGAAAGAGAATCTGTTGAAGAGCTGCTATGTGGAGGCCTCCTCCGATCGGGGGCGTGGCTATACCGCCAACAAAGCGGTCGATGGCAACTGGGATAGCTATTGGGCCACCGCCGATGGCGTGAACAGCGGTTCGCTCACCTTTACCTTAGAGCAAGTGAGCGATGTCAACCGCCTGTTGATTCAGGAGTATATCCCGTTGGGCCAGCGTGTGCGGGCTTTCAACATCGAGATAGGCTATAACGGCCAATGGACACCCGCTCAGCCGGTCGATTCCACAACCACAGTCGGCTACAAGCGCATCGTGCGTTTCCAGACCCAAAAGGCCGATAAGATTCGCATCAACTTCACCGATGCGAGAGGCCCGCTCTGTATCAACAACGTAGAGGCCTTCTTAGCGCCTGCTTTGGTGACGGAGCCCACCCTCTCTCGGAATCTGAGCGATCAAGTCAGCATCGTTGCCGGAGACAAGGGGGCAGAGGTCTATTACACGACGGATGGCAGCGAGCCAACCACCGCCTCAACCCGTTACACCGCTCCGTTCGATTTCCCGCAGAAGGGTGTTGTGAAGGCGATTGCCTATGATCCAACCTTCGAGAAGAGCAGTCCGGTAGCCACTAAGGAGTTTGATATTCCCGCCTCTGCCTACCAGATCCTTTCGCCGAAAGACGCGAAGAACAGTCTGATCTTGGATGGCAACGGCTATACCACCTTCCTGTTGCCCAAAAATAAACCGGAGTTGACGGTGGAATTGGTTGAGGCAAAGACGATCACCGGTTTCCGTTATACGCCGAACCAAGGACGAGATGCCTCTGGCCACATCACCCACTATCAATTCTTCGTGGATGGCAAGAAGATGGCGGAGGGCGAGTTCTCCAACATCAAGGCCAACCCGATCGAGCAGGTAGTCAGCTGTGCGCCCATCAAGGGCCGTCAGATCCGTTTGGTGGCAACCAGTTACCTGACCAACGAAAGGCAGAAGCTGGCCGGTATCGGTGAGTTCTCGGTCATCACCGCAGAGTAAAAGAACAGCGATTTTTCCCTTCGGGAAAGTCTCCCAAAACGTTGCCCGTGGTTCGAAAAAATCACGGGCAATGTTTTGAAAAACGATGGGCAATGGTTGAAAAAACTACGGGCAATGTTTTCCGAAACGATGGGCAATATTTTTTGGAACTACGAGCCATGTTTTTTGAAATTACAAGCCATGTTTTCTCTGTAGAAAAGCTGCCGCGACTCGCGAGAGTTAATTTCACCCTGTAGAAAACTCGCCGCGGCTCGCGAGAACAATTTTCACCCCTGAAAACGGCTCTCGCGGCTCGCGAGAGGAAATATCACGCTGTAAAAAGGCTCTCGCGGCTCGCGAGAAGAAATATCATGCTGTAAAAAGGCTCTCGCGGCTCGCGAGAACAATTTTCAGCCCTGAAAACGGCTCTCGCGGCTCGCGGGAAGATTTCGCAGAATTGGAATGACGATTCAAAAAGAAAAGATTATCTTTGCGCTTTCACTCTCGATCCTCTCCCCAAAAAAGGATTTTGTTGAACTCTTGTGTAGAGACGTCGCATTGCGGCGTCTCGAAAATACCCGGGTTGGTAAACGGGAGACGCGCCAATGGCACGTCTATACGGTCAATGCTAATGTCAGGCCTTCGTCATTAGCCTTGCCCTGGGCTCCGGTCTCGCTGGGCTTTCAGCCCGTGATTGGGTTTCGATTTTATTTCCGTAGTTATGCGCCTAAAATGGGGTTGTGAAGGGCATTTTGACCCTGAAAGGGTCGCACCTTGTTAACCGCTTGTCGGAGACTGGCGGGTCGCATGAAAGCCTCCTCTTCTCATCCGACCCTGAATGGGTCGAACTCGTTGATGCTTTGTATGGTTCGACCCTGTTAGGGTCGTGGGTTGGGAGGGTAGGTTTGTCCAATCCGCACATCTGGCGATATGCGGTTATCGAAGGTTAGACCCCCTTAGGGTCGTCCTCCTGGAGACGCGCCAATGGCACGTCTCTACGGTCAATGCGAATGTTAGGCCTTTGTCATTAGTAATGACCAACGCTGAAGATTACTAATGTATAACCCTCCTCCTTGCGCGCGAACATATATTATATATATAACTCCTAACTCCCAATTAAGTTCTAACTCCTAATTCCTAATTTAATTAATTCCTCATTCCTAATTAGATTCTCGTCACTGTTCCACGGACTTTTGTTGAGCAGTCTAAAATCGTTAATGCGCTGATATACATTGTGGAACATCCGTGGAACATTTGGGAAGCACTGCTCCATGAAATGTTGCGAAGTGTGCAATCGGTTTACGTGCGTTTACAATCTGCGTAAGGAATTGATAACTAACGATATATGGTGAGCTTTAAAGGACTGCTCAACGAAATGATTGCGCATTCCGTGGAACATTTTGCGTGGAACACTGGTTTTTAGGCCCATTTTAACGCTGAATTTAACAGAAATTAGTGCGTGGAACATTATGTTTCACGGTGCTCCATTTAATTATAAATCGCTGATTTTGTGTATCTTATTGGGATGATTTCTTTGCGCAGGACTGCTCAACAAAAAGGTTCACTTTCCTGACGCAAAGGTACGCGTTATTTCGGGACAAACAAGTATTGCTTCAAGAAAAACATTTTCTACCCCATTTTTATGAACAAGGAGGTCGGTTTTGTGCGACGAAAACCGCTGTTTTTTGCATCAATGGAACACCCTGTTTTCTTGCCAAAGCCTTCCATGCGCTTTCCAAATCGTTCATTCTCTGTGTCATTGCGGGCTTGACCCGCAAACTCATCCTCTTCCGATCCAACGCAACACGTTGCGTCCCTACTCATTGGATAGGATGGGATGCCGGGTCGAGCCCGGCAAGACACGAGTGCTCAAATAAAGGTCACAAAAAGGCTCAAAATGCTCCCTGAAAGTGCTCCGCAAATAGGAACCTTTTCTTTGAGCAGTTTTACCCCGTTTTTTAACGCAGTATTAACAATTGGCTCAATGAAGGTCTTCACCAACTGTAAGCGAGTTATTCTATCAATAACCATATTCAATTTATTAACTAATTAAATTTCTAAAAGTATGAACAAAAAGTTTTTTACTTTGATGGCGGCAGCCTTGCTTGGTGGTGCCGCTATGCCGAGTGAGGCTTTTGCACAAGCTTCTACTCCTGCTGCCCCTGTGCATAAAGCGGGAATAGCAGACACCACTGAAGTGAAGTCTGACTTGATGGATGGCCTCAAGTTCATGTTGCGTTCGCACAATAACATTGCGACAGGAGCTGATGGAGGTGGTATTGCCTTTATTTCTGTGGCTGACTCTGCAAAAACAAGTTTCAAGGTTTACAGTGATTCTGTAAAGCCAGTGGCCCAAAAGCCTGCTGTGTTTGAGGTAAGAAATTGGAACAAGTCTTCAGGAACTTTTGAGTTGTATGTGGATGGCAAACAATTTGTGAAGGGTATCGGTGGTAAGCATTACGGTACTTTCATGGCTTATAGTAAAAATAAGGTGGCAACATCGGCTGGTCAATGGGATTCTTTGAAAGTTGTGACAGGACCTCTTGCTCTGGATACTGTGTTTACTCAGGCAGGGAAAACGACTGGTGCAAGTATAGAATCTAACATTATTCACACTTATACCACAAAGACAACCCAGGCAGCTGAGAATTTGAATGCTTACTTTAATGGTAGCTTCAAGCTTGGCTTCCCCGATGCAGAAACGGCTCCTGCTGTGAATCCGTTCGGAGAGGATTTGGTGGCTATCCCTGCAAGTGTTTTAAATTACGTCTTGACAAATGGCGTTGGTACCAATGCAACATTTAGCAAGGACTCTGTGTTCATGGCTAAAAAGACGGATGATGCTGTGAAGATTGGTGCAGGTAGTGAGACAAGCGTTGCTAAAATTAAAGCATTGGAGTTGGTAGTTATTGATCCGACTAAGAGCTTTGGTTTGACAGGTTTCGACGGTACTGCTGGTGAGGGTTATATGTTCACTACTATCAAGGCTGAGGACTTGTCTGCAACGGAGAACGAGTTGAACGAGGATGGTACTTTGAAGAAGGTGTACTACATGAACGGTTTGTTCAAAGTGAACGAGGCTGATGGTCTGAACGCGGCTGGCAAGTTGTCGTTGGTTGCAGGTAAGTTCCAGTATTTTGATAAAAACAAAAAGTCAACTGCTATTTATGCAGAAGACAGTGATGGCTACCAGGCTGATTCTGTATTGATTGCGGCTTATACTCCGACCAAGGATGGTGCTGCCTACTATGTAACCACTGTGCATGCTGAAGCAGAAGAGGGTATTGCCTTGGCTGAGATGGGTGGAACCTCTTACGTGAACACGAAGGCGTTGTTGAGCGAGGATGGACCGACAATTTACAACATTCAGTTCTTGGGTACTAAGCCGACAAGTGGTTCGAACTGGTATGGTAAGTATTTGGTTTGTGTTCCTGCAAATTCGAACGAGGGAGGAACGTATGGCGCTGCAGCTCCTGCTGATGTGGATCTAACTAATGCGGATGCACAGTGGATTGTGAAAGAGGTCGGATCTGCAGGAAAATTGACTTTGATAAGTGCAAGGGATTATAAGACGGAAGCGAAATTGAGTTTGTATGAGGCTGATGGTGGTCTTTATACATTGAATGGTGGTTTTGACGGTAAGGATGGCACTGAAAAAGTAAAATTGACTACTGCTGAGGAGTCTGCTGCTTATGTGAAGTTGACTGATACTGAGAAAACTCAGAACATGCAGATTTACTTCCAAGGAAAAGATGCGATTGGCAAGGAGAAAGTGTATGTTGCTTGGAACAAAGACCGCAAGCAGTTTGTAGGAACTCAGGAGAGTGCTGATGCGGAAAACTTCAAGCACGCAGGGGATACTACCGTTGTAGAGAAATATACTTATGCTTATCTGAAGAAGGGTGAGGTTGCTGACAAGGAGGTTGAGGTGAAGATTCCTGCCTACAGATTTAAGTGGAATGACAAGTTTGTCCACTTTAAGGAGGAGTCTAAGTTGGATACTTGTGCTATGGATGATACGCACAAAGCTAATGGCAATGCAATCTGGTTCGCTTTCAAGAAGAATTACGATGGTACAACCAATGCTTTGGTGTTCAAGAGCAAGGATGGTAAGGCTAATAAGGATAGCTTGGTAAATGGCCAGAAAGCACAGAGACTGTATGTAAAAACTTTGGATGCGACTTTGGATTCAACCTTGATCTCAACTGCAAATTCCTATGTGGATGTAGTATTGAGCTTCTACTCTTTGGGCGAGACATTGCCACAGGAGGTAGGTCGTGCAACCTTCGAGAGCAACTTGGGTGGTATCGCTATGCGTGAGAATGAGAACGGTATCGTTGACGCCATCATCGCTGATGAGCCTGCTACATTCTGGTTGGATACCGCTGATACAAAGGCTGACTTCCCGACCTTCTACATCCGTAGCAGTGTGAGCGCTGAGGATTTGAGAGCCGATGAGGAGGCTGCTCCGGTTAAACGCTTCATGCTCTACACGCCGACAGCTTTGGCTAACTACTGGGATGATGCCAAGGCTGAGTGGGTTAAAGATAACGATTACTATGCTTATGACGATTTGAAGGCTGTCTTTGTTCCGGCTGCTGTGGTAGGCGTGAATGAGGTTGTAGCTGATATCAATGGCAAGGAGACCACTTTGAAGAAGGATGGTACGAAGGTCTTCAAGTTCCACATCACCGAGGCTGACGACGAGGGTGGTTACTACATCTCTTCGGATAAAACAGGCAACTACCTGCGCAACGCAAACGGTGTATTGGTATTCACGAGCGATAAGAACAAGGCATTGGTTGTTTCTGTGAACGAGGGTGACCCGACGGCTAACGAGGCAATCGAGGCTGCTGGTGTTCAGGTAATCGGTGGCCAGGGCGCTGTGACTGTACAGGGTGCTGCTGGTAAGGTGATTACCGTAGCTAACATCTTGGGTCAGACAATCGCTAACCAGGTAGCCGCTTCTGACAACGTAACGATCGCTGTTCCGGCAGGTATCGTAGTCGTTGCTGTTGAGGGCGAGGCTACGAAGGTAGTGGTTAAGTAAAAGAACGAAAGAAATAATTCATAATAAATAATCTCCCTGTGCGGCTCATCGGGCCAAGTAACCTGCGAGGGTGAACAAGCAGGGAAATAGAATTAGTAATATGTTAATAACAAAAGTTCTTATTGCGGAGTAGCCTCGTGAGAGACGAAAGGCAGTCACAAAAAAGGAGCCGTCAGGATGCAAAAAGCCTGACGGCTTTTTTTTGTATAATAATCTCCAAACAATCAACCTATAAGTTGTATAATTCGTTTTTTATTTGAACCTTTGCACAAAAATGATATAGACATGAAGTTTGAGCTTATCACCGAAAATGGACGCCTTTGGGCTGTCCGATACGATGAGTGTCTTGATAATGACATCGCTGATAAGGATTCCTTTGTGGACTATCTAAATGAACTTAAATAGAAAAGGAGGTTGCTATGAGAACTGCCAATGAAATCGTTTCAAAACTGAAGAAACACCAGCCATCCACACCATCCAGATGGCGTGAGAATGCCGAATGGCGTATAGCTAACAAGTCATGGCTTCGCTATTCGCAGCAGATTGCAATGATGATGCTCGACAGGATGGAGGAACTGCACATGTCCCAGAAGCAGCTTGCTGAACTGATGGGATGCAGTCAGCAGTATGTCTCCAAGGTGCTCAAGGGGCAGGAGAATCTATCCCTCGAAACACTCTCCAAGATTGAGCGATGCCTTAATCTCCAGATTATCGCTAAGCCAGAATTGGCTTGATGCTATAATATCGGTTGGCATATCTCTACCAATCCTCGATTCGATAAGATGTTGGGCTTCAGTATGGAGGATGTACGTGCGATGCTGACCTATTACAAAGAGGTTGGCCGCTTGCCTGCGAATAGTGACGTGGAGGCGATGATCGCCGACATGAAGCCTTGGTATGATAACTATTGCCCGCCCAGCGAATGTCAGGAGAAAGGAGAAAAAGAGCCGCAAAGCGAGGGTCGGAATCCGACTACGTTTTGCGGCTCTTTTTGTAGAAAATCGGGTTATTCACAGTGTCTTGTTATAGGATTTCGTATCTTTGCCTCAAAGGCAATAGCGAATTATTAAAAGGTGAGTTATGAACGAGATCAAACAAATACCGTATGGCGTGGCTGACTTTGTGTCGGTCAGGGAGCGAAACTTGTATTATGTGGATAAGACCATGTATCTGAAGGAGCTGGAGGCACAACCCGATAGCCTTTTCTTTATCCGTCCTCGCCGATTCGGAAAGAGCCTGTTTATCAGTATGCTTCGTGCCTATTATGACAAGGCAATGGCAGGTAAGTTTGACAAGCTCTTTGGTGATCTTTGGGTGGGCCAGCACCCTACACCGCTAAAGAATCGCTATCAAGTGCTCTCTTTGGATTTCTCGCAGGTAGGGGGAAGCATCGACCGGTTAGAGGAGAATTTCGAAGAATATTTTGCAATGACGCTCAATGCGTTCATGCGGAAATACCAAGCGGATTATCCGGAGGACATTGTGAAAGAGTTCTTTGCTATCCATACCTATTCCGGGAAACTTCGATTAATTTTCGACAGTGCGCAATCGGCCAGGATCCCCTTGTTTTTAATCATTGATGAATATGACAACTTCACCAATGTGGTGCTTAACGAGCAGGGAGAAGCTGTCTATCATGCGATTACTCATGCGGATGGTTTCTATCGGGATCTGTTCAAAAAATTCAAGGGTAATTTCGAACGGATCTTCTTGACGGGTGTAAGCCCCGTGACGTTGGATGACCTGACGAGCGGTTTCAACATCGGTTGGCATCTCTCCACCAATCCCCGATTCGACAAGATGTTGGGATTCAGCACGGAGGATGTGCGTACGATGTTCACCTATTACAAAGAGGTGGGTCGTTTGCCTCAAGATTGCGACGTGGAGGCGATGATTGTTGATATGAAGCCTTGGTATGACAACTATTGCTTCGCAAAAGAATGCTTGAAGAGCGATGTTAGAGTGTTTAACTGTGACATGGTGCTCTATTACCTAAGCCACTATGCGGATAGAGGTTGTCCACCTGAGCAGATGCTCGACCCGAACACGAAAACCGATTACAATAAATTGAAGAAACTGCTTCAGTTTGACAAGCTGGATGGCGACCGCAAGGGCGTATTGATGAAGATCGCCGAGGAGGGAAAGATTGTAACAGAACTCTTCACCTCCTTCCCTGCAAGGGAATTGACCAATCCGGAGATTTTCCCCAGTTTGCTGTTCTATTATGGTATGCTGACGATGGTCGGGACACGAGGCAACCGGCTGATCTTGGGAATTCCGAACAATAATGTACGCAAGCAATATTATAGCTATTTGTTGGAGATGTATCAACCTGCAAGTAACTTGAGGTACAACGAACTCAACGACTATTTTGACAACATGGCCTTCGACGGCCATTGGGAGGAGGCGTTGCGCTACATCGCCGATGCTTATCAAAAGTTGTCCTCTGTTAGGGATATGATCGAGGGGGAGCGTAACATCCAAGGCTTCTTCTTGGCATATCTCAGCTTGAACAGCTACTACCTGACGGCTCCCGAGGTGGAGTTGAACCATGGCTTCTGCGACTTCTTCCTGCTTCCTGACTTGACGCATTACCAAGCGGAGCACAGTTATATTATAGAGCTGAAATACCTTCCCAAGAAAGACTTCGCCGAGAAGAGCGAGGCGCAATGGCAAGATGCGGTGGAGCAGATCAACCGCTATGCTGTCGCTCCCCGTGTGGAAGCTTTGCGTCAAGGCACACAGTTGCACAAGATCATTTTGCAATTTGTCGGCTGGGAATTGGTCAGGATGGAGGAGGTCTGATGGCTGCAGACGATTTTGAGATCATCGGCCCTTTCTTCCTGCAAAAAGATTGAAACTAATCTTTTCGAGAGTGAATTATTTGTCTTATAGGAAATCTTTACTACTTTTGAGCACAATTTTACAGCAACAAAACAATTAGTTCTATGATCGATACGAAGCAAATCATTAAGGATGGCGAAGAGAAGATGACATTCGCTATTGACTATTTAGACGAGCAACTGTCTCGTATTCGGGCAGGCAAAGCCAATCCGAAGATTTTGGACTGCGTGAGAGTCATGTATTACGGTGCGCCGGTGCCCCTTTCCAATGTGGCTACCGTGACGGTTCCAGATGCCCGTACCATCATGATTACCCCGTGGGAGAAGAAGATTATCCGTGACATCGAGAAGGCGATCTTGGATTCTCCGGTAGGTATCACGCCGGAAAACAACGGCGAGGTGATCCGTCTGGGTATTCCCCCGTTGACGGAGGAGCGCCGTAAGCAGCTGGCTAAGCAATGTAAGGGCGAGGCAGAAAGCGCCAAGGTCAGCATCCGTAACGCACGCCGCGATGCCATCGATGCGTTGAAGAAGAGCGTAAAGAGCGACGGCGTACCTGAGGATGTGGAGAAAGACGCGGAGGCGGAGATGCAGAAGATCCACGACAAGTATATTAAGAAGGTGGATGAGCTGTATGCCGCTAAGGAGAAAGAAATCATGACGGTCTAATCCAATGGCATGAAGGGACTTGTCATCAAGAATACGGGCAGTTGGTACACTGTCCGCACGGACGATGGACGTGACATCGAAAGTAAGATCAAGGGCAATTTCCGACTGAAAGATATCAAAAGCACCAACCCGGTTGCCGTGGGCGATCGGGTGGTGATTGATATAAACACGGAGGGCACCGCCTTCATCTCGGCGATCGAGGATCGGAAGAACTACATCATCCGTCGTGCCTCCAACCTTTCCAAACAAGCGCATATCATTGCCGCCAACCTCGACCAGGCGATGCTGATCGTGACGGTGAACTATCCGATTACGACTCCTATTTTTATCGATCGTTTCTTGGCGACCGCCGAGGCGTATCGTGTGCCCGTCAAATTGGTATTCAACAAGATTGACCGCTATCTGCCAGAGGATAGGAAGCAGATGGAGGCGATGATCGCACTCTATAGCTCGATAGGCTATCCGTGTGCCCAGCTCTGCGCCAAGAAGGGGGAGGGGATAGACGCGCTGCGGGCCGATCTGAAGAACCGCATCACGTTGCTCTCCGGCCACTCCGGCGTGGGCAAATCGACCCTGATTAACCAGTTGGTGCCCGGCGTGAACCTACGCACGGGCGACATCTCGGAATATCACAATAAAGGCATGCACACGACTACCTTCTCAGAGATGATTCCCCTGCCCGACGGAGGCTATCTGATTGATACCCCGGGCATCAAGGGATTTGGCACGATCGAGATGGAGGACACGGAGATCTCGCATTACTTCCCGGAGATCTTCAAGCAATCCGCTGAATGTCGCTTCAACAACTGTACTCATCGCCATGAGCCGGGTTGTGCCGTCTTGGAGGCGGTAAAGGAGGGGCTCATCAGCGAATCCCGCTACAAGAGCTATCTCAACATCTTAGAGGACAAGGGAGAAAGCAAATACAGAGAGGAATACTAAACCGCCGGTAAACTCATGCCGGTAATCTTGCGATAGAGATCGAGCGCGTACACATCGGTCATGCCAGAGATATAGTCGAGCACACATTGGATCTTGCCATAGGTGGTTGGAGCCTGTGTGTCATATTGTTCCGGGATACGCTGCAACAACAGTTTGCTATAGGCATGGGCTTGGTTCATCACCGCCTCCATCAAGACATCGATGAGATGGCTGAAGATGTGATAACCGGCCAACTCCACATCGAGCACCTCCTTCGCCCGATAGATTTTGTGGCAAGCGGTCTCCGCGCAGGTTTGGTAGGCGGCCTTGGCATGGGGCTGGATGCAATCGATCAGCGGCTGGTTATAGCTGCCATTCAAGATCGCCTCCTCGTTTTCTAAGAAGACCCGCGAGCACTCATCCACCAACAGGCCAATGAGGCAAGAGCGCAGGTAGGCAATGCGCTCGTTGGTGTCATCGACAATGGTCATCGTGCGCTGGATATGCGCCAACCGTTCCCCCTCAAAAAAGCCCAATAGCAGACCGATCGCCTCATCCGTCGTCAAGATATGGAGCTTGCAAGCATCCTCGATATCCATCACTTGGTAACAAATATCGTCTGCCGCCTCCACCAAATAGACCAACGGATAGCGCAGGTATTTCTCCGGAGCCTCAGGCTGTCGCCCGATGCCCAACTCCTCTGCGATCTGCACATAGCTCTCCTCCTCCGACTGGAAGAAGCCGAACTTACCCTTCTTGCCCGCATAGGTTGAGGCATAAGGGTATTTCACGATGGAGGCTAACGTGCTATACGTTAAGGCAAAGCCTCCTTTACGCCGTCCCACGAATTGATGGGAAAGTAACCGCATGGCGTTGGCATTGCCCTCAAAATGGATGAAGTCTTCCCAACGTCCGCCCTCGGCGCGCACCAGCTCCTCTAACTTCCGACCGTTCCCTTCGGAGAAATAGGCCGAGATGGCCCGCTCCCCGGAATGTCCGAAAGGAGGATTCCCCATGTCGTGCGCCAAGCAAGCGGCAGAGACAATGGAGCCGATCTCCGGAAAGTTGATGCTACCCTCTGGGTATTTCTTCATCAATCCTTTGGATACATTATTGCCGAGCGAACGCCCCACGCAAGAGACCTCCAAACTATGGGTCAATCGGTTATGCACGAAGATACTGCCCGGAAGCGGAAAGACCTGCGTCTTGTTTTGCAACCGACGGAAAGGC
Source organism: Parabacteroides distasonis (assembly GCA_021531385.1). Classification (GTDB taxonomy): domain Bacteria; phylum Bacteroidota; class Bacteroidia; order Bacteroidales; family Tannerellaceae; genus Parabacteroides; species Parabacteroides distasonis_C. The sequence continues at coordinate 106,700 of JAFBIR010000007.1, forward strand.
GACGAGAAGATCAGCCGGTCGTAATCCCGTTGAAAATCGGTGCGCTCATGTTTGCGCTCGTGATACGCCTCCAAACCGAAGCGTTTGCCGGATAAAAGTTGGTTCCAATTCATGGCTCTGACTCCTTTTTTGCGGATTCTCCGGAGGCAAAGATACGATACTTTAGCCATACTTTGCCTCATTTCAGGAAAGAAGGTACATGAAATACCACGATAATGGTATTTCGCACGTTTCATCGAAATGGTTACTTTGCCCCTTTTAAAAACCACAGTTTATGAAGAGATTCATTACACTTATGTTATTGGTGGGCGCAAGAGGATTCGCAGGCTTTGGAAGAGATTGTGGTCGTGGGCTATGGCGTACAGAAGAAGGTCAACCTGACCGGATCTGTCTCTTCCGTGAAGGGAGAGGCGTTTGAACGCCGCCCCGTGGCTGATGCCACACAGAGCCTGCAAGGGTTAGTGCCCGGATTGGTCGTGAGCAATAACAATGCCGGAAGACCCGGTGCCAGCGGTACACTGACCCTACGCGGACAGGGTAACCTGTCCAATACCGCCAACCCCTACATCTTGGTCGATGGGGTGGAGATGAGCTTAGCGGATGTCAATCCGAACGACATTGAGAGCATCTCCGTGCTGAAAGATGCAGCAGCCTGCGCCATCTACGGCGCAAGGGCCGCCTATGGCGTGATCTTGGTCACTACCAAGAAGGGCGAAGAGGGAAAAGCACGCATCAACTACCAAGGTACGGTAGGCTGGAGCACGCCGACTGTCCTACCCGATATGGTTGATTCCTATCAGTTTGCGCAATATTGGAACGCAGGTGTGGCCAATGCGGACTCACCTCGTTTGTATAGTGATGAGAAACTCTCTCTGTTGCAACAATATATCAAAGACCCCTCCAGCGTCAATCCTTGGTTTGAGCTACCGGCTGATGCCAACATGAATCCCGCCTTTGAGAACTCCGAGTCGGGTGTAGGCAATACAGATTATTTCGACCTGCATTATAAGAACTGGGCCTTCAAGCAAAATCACAACATCAGTCTGAGTGGAGGTGGAAAACAGGCGCAATACTATGTGTCTGGTGGTTACTACGACGAGCAGGGCATTCTGCGCTATGCGGACATTAACTATACCCGCTTTAACTTTGCCGCTAACCTCAGCTCACAGCTCACCGATTGGCTGAAGCTGAAGGTCAACACCAAGTTTGTCCATTCCGACCAAACCACTCCATTCGGTGATGGTGGTTTGAGCGAGGGGTTCTATCACTCGTTAGCTCGCTTCCGCCCCACGGTGGCTGCGGTCGATCCCAATGGGCATTTCACGGAGCTGACCATGATTCCCTATTTGCAGAGTGGCACTTACACGGACACTCGTAACAATCACCTCAGCCTGACGGTTGGCGCAGACATCCAGCCCTTGAAAAACTGGTTCATCTTCGCCGACTATACCTATAAATTATTGAACACGGAGTATGAGGCACTCAATGTGGCGCCGCAAGTCTACGCGGCGGATGGCGTCACCACCTCTTTGGGTGTACGTGATGAACTGGGTGTCTCTCCCGATGGGAAATATACCCGTAGTTTGGGGCGTACCCGCTATCAATCCATCAACCTGTACACCAATTATCTTTTCACGATAGCTGATGCGCATCACTTCACGGTCATGGCTGGCTATCAAGAGGAGGACAATAATTATAGTTATCTCAAGAATGCCATCACCGGGTTGTACTCCACCTCCAATCCTAACGTTGGAATGGGTACGGGCGATCAAGTGGTGGTAGATACCCGCAACGGCTGGGCTACCCGTGGTTTCTTTGGACGAATCAATTACGATTACGATGGGCGCTACCTGTTAGAGCTGAACGGACGCTATGATGGCTCCTCCCGTTTTGCCAGCGGACATCGGTGGGGATTCTTTCCCTCTGTCTCCTTGGGCTGGAACATCCACCGAGAAGCGTTCATGGGCTCACTCACGGATGTACTCTCCAACTTGAAATTGCGTGCCTCTTACGGGCGATTGGGCAACCAAGCGGGAGCCGCCCTCTACACCTTTGCCTCCAGCATGGCGCTCAACAGTAGCTTAGGGAACTATATCTTCGCAGATGGCCGGCAACTGTTCACCACCGCTCCACTCGTGGTCAATCCAGCGACAACCTGGGAAAAGGTGGACAGCAAGAATATCGGCTTGGATTTCGGACTCTTCGACAATGCCCTCACCGGCTCATTGGATCTCTTCCAACGAGACACCAAAGACATGTTAGGACCGGGTTTGGATTTCCCCGATTTCTTTGGAGCGGAGGCTCCGCAAACCAATAATGCCCGTCTGCGGAACAGAGGTTGGGAATTGAGTCTCAACTATCAGGGACAGATCGGTAAGGAGATTCGTTACAACATAGGCGGTTCCCTCTCCGACGCAACCGCTGTCGTGACCGAATATGCCAACCCTACCGGTACGGATCCAGAGAACCAATGGTACACCGGTAAGCAGGTCGGTGAGATCTGGGGCTACCGTTCCGATGGATTGATCCAGACAGAAGCGGAGGCAGATGCCTACAACCAGCTTGACCTTTCCTACCTGAGTGGCAAGCCTTGGACACCGGGCGACGTACATTACCTGGATCTCACCGGCGATGGCGCTGTCAACAAGGGGAGTAATACCTTGGATGACATGGGCGATTACACTGTGATTGGCAACACAACCCCTCGCTATCAATACACCGTCAACGGATCGATCAGTTGGCGAGGGTGGAGCCTCAGCCTGATGTTTCAGGGTATTGGCAAACGAGATTGGAGCCCGAATGGTGTCTATTTCTGGGGCTGTGGTCCCTATGCACAGGTAACCGTCTTCCCGGAACATCTCGACTATTGGACACCCGAGAACACCGGAGCTTACTATCCCAAGCCCTACATCCACTCAGCGGGAGGTGTCGTGCCCTTCAATAGCAAGACGCAGCAACGCACTGATCGCTATTTGCAGAGTGCAGCCTATTGCCGACTGAAGAACTTGACCGTCAGCTATGATTTGCCAACCGACTGGACGCATCGCATCGGATTGAGCAAGTTGCAGGTCTATTTCTCTGGCGAGAACCTCTTGACCTTTACCCGACTGAAAGGGATGTTCGATCCAGAGGCCATCTTTACGGCTTCCGATTACAGTGCGGAGGGTGGAAAGAACTACCCGATGAACCGTGTTGTCTCCGTCGGACTGATTATCAATTTATAAACAATGAACCTATACAAATCGCATTAATTATGAACAGAATATACCGCATCGCCCTTGGGCTGTGGCTCTCTCTTGGCCTCACGGCTTGCTTTGACCTGGACAAGACACCGGAAGGTGTGCTCTCCACCTCAGAGCCATTCATGAGTGCCGGCGAGATACGCAACTACATGGATCAGTTTTACCAGACAGGCGATCCTAAATACTACGATTCCAACAACAATGGTGTCTATTTTGGCGACGGACTTCGGGCGCAGGGGTTTGATGCCGGCGGTGGGCAATATATCGCCGGGGCCGATACATACAGCGACAACATGTCCTCCAGTGCCGTCAATACCCGGCTCGCCGGAGAGCTCTCGCTCAGCAGTGCGACCGCATTAACCAATTATACAGCCATCCGCAACCTCAATTACCTATTGACCAACGCCGATGCGTGTCCAGACAAAGGTTCGGATGCGTATAACCAATATATCGGAGAGGCTTACTATTTCCGTGCGTGGTATTACTATCAACTGCTGGTCAATTATGGACCTGTCACATGGGTAGGCGAACCGCTTGATCCCGACATGGAACAAATGCAATTACCCAGAGATAGCCGCACGGTTGTGGCTGACCATATCTTAGCGGATCTGGACCAAGCGATCGTTCTTTTAGGAGAGCAGGAGAGCAGTGCTTCCATGCGCATCCATCGCGACGTGGCTCGTGCGTTAAAGAGTGAGGTAGCCCTGTTTGAGGGCACTTGGGAGAAGTACCACCGGGCAGAAGGTGATCCGTTCTATGATCCAAACATCACCGACGAGCAGATCCAAAGCTACCTCAGCCAAGCCGCTGCCGCAGCCAAGGCTGTCATCGATCGAGGTGTTTGGCGAATCTACTCTACCGGAAACATCACCGAAGATTACCGGCAACTTTTCCAAACCACCGACCTATCGAACAACCCAGAGGTGCTCTGGTTTAAGAAATACGACGGAGACCAGGTGGGTAACAGTGTGAATCGCTACCTGAATCAAGGTGGCGGCAGTGTTGGGGTAACTGCCTCGTTGGTGGATGATTACCTGACGAGAGACGGTCGTCCCTTCGTGGGAGAGGCACGTCTGGAGGCTAAACGACACTTCGGGCAAGAGCTGCTGCCAGAGGTGCGTGATCCTCGCTTAGCACAGACGGTATGTATGCCGGGACAGATCTTGCGACCGGATATGGGACCCTACGTCGTTCCCCCACTCATCGGTTCCTCAGCCTACAACCAGAATGTCACCGGCTATTCGCTATTAAAGCATGTGCAAATCGACTATACGGGTAGTTTGGACGCAGAGTATAAGGGGGCTACACCCGCTATTCAATTCCGGTATGCCGACCTGCTGCTTTGCTACGCCGAAGCATTAGCCGAGTTGGATGGGGCAGCTTATGCCAACACCATCATTGAAGCGTTGCAACCGTTGCGCGATCGAGTAGGCATGCCTGCGGTCGATTTCGATCGGGAGTATAATCAAGAGAGCGACTATCCCTTCCGCGACCTAAATAAATATGTACAGGCTGTACGTCGGGAGCGACGGGTGGAGACCGCTTGCGAAGGCCGACGTTTGATCGACATCCTGCGTTGGGCAGCGGCCGATGAGTTGATTGTCGGTCGATGGGCGACCGGTGCGCTCTATGTGGGCAGCGATCTGGAGAATCATCCTCAGTATGAGGGGAAATTGGTGCACGATCAAGCCTCGGGCAACAACCTCTATCTCTCCGGCCAACCGGGTGATGCCTTGCGCTACATCCTCCCCAGTAATCCCGAAGGATATCCCAACGGGTGGCGTTTCGATACGCAACGAGACTATCTTTTGCCGATCCAGCAACGCATGATCAGCCTGACTGGGAATCTATGGACACAGAATCCAGAATGGTAAATGCTCCATATAGTACGTACGAAATGCCGTTTCATCGGGTGTAACACTACATTTAACCCCGCATGAAACGGCATTTCATTTTGCCTGAAAGGCCCTCTATGGTTTAGATCAGCTTCTCTAAGTCTTTCAGATTGTTAGCAACCTCCTCGTCTGTTACCTCGTAGTTGGACAAGTCGCCTGCCAAGTATAGGTCGTAAGCTGCCATATCAATCAAGCCATGACCAGAAAGGTTGAAGAGAATGGTCTTCTGCTTACCCTCCAACTTCGCCTGCTCAGCCTCACGGATCGCCGTAGCGATGGCATGTGAAGACTCCGGTGCCGGGATGATGCCCTCGGCTTGCGCAAAGATCGTAGCCGCCTTGAAGGTCTCCAACTGTGGAATATCCACTGCTGTCATCAAGTTGTCTTTCAGCAACTGGCTCACGATAGAACCTGCGCCGTGATAACGTAAGCCACCTGCATGGATATTGGCTGGAGCAAAGTTATGACCTAACGTAAACATCGGGATCAACGGTGTATAACCAGCCTCATCACCAAAATCATACTGGAACTGACCGCGAGTCAACTTCGGACAAGAGGCAGGCTCAGCTGCGATGACACGTACATCCTTACCTTCGGTCAGTTTATGACGTAAGAAGGGGAAAGAGAGACCGGAGAAATTAGAGCCACCGCCGAAGCAAGCGATCACCACATCGGGATACTCACCCGCCATCTCCATCTGCTTCTCTGCCTCCAAGCCAATCACCGTCTGGTGTAACATCACGTGATTCAGCACGCTACCTAAGGTATATTTGCAATTCGGGGTCTGCATCGCCAGCTCGACAGCCTCTGAGATAGCTGTACCTAAGCTACCTTGGTAATTCGGGTGGTCCGTCAAGATCTTACGGCCTGCCTTCGTACTCATACTGGGCGAAGCGATCACCTGCGCACCAAAGGTCTGCATGATGGAGCGACGATAGGGCTTCTGGTGGTAGCTTACCTTCACCATATAAACGGCCAACTCCAAACCGAAAGCCTTAGCTGCGTATGACAAAGCGGCACCCCACTGACCAGCACCTGTCTCGGTCGTGATATTGGTCACACCCTCTTTCTTGCAGTAATAGGCCTGTGCCAAGGCTGAGTTCAGCTTATGCGAACCTATCGGGCTGACACTCTCATTCTTGAAATAGATGTGTGCGGGCGTGTCTAACGCCTTCTCCAAGCCATAAGCACGCACCAACGGTGTCGGACGCCATACCTTGTACAAATCACGCACCTCCTCCGGAATCTCAATCCAAGCATCGGTCTCGTTCATCTCCTGATGTGAGACACCCTTGGAGAAGAGCGGGTAGAGATCCTCTTCCTTCAGCGGTTGCTTTGTAGCGGGGTTCAACATAGGCCGTGGTTTGTTCTTCATATCGGCCACGATGTTATACCATGCGGTTGGTATATCCTTCTCTTGCAATAAAAATTTCTTTGTGCTCATGTGTGTATGTGTTCTTTATCGTTCTTCTCAGATGAGTTGCCCATGGTTGACAACTTGACGGCAAAGAAACAAATAATATTTCTTTTCTTCAAGCTGATTCAACAAAAATAAATACATTCGCGTGTAAAACTCATATTTTAGGTAACTATATAGATTGTCCAAACATGAAACAATCCCTTTTAGTAGGGCTCCTGCTTAGCTTGGCCCTCCCGTTATGTGCACAGAAGAAGAATCTCTCTTATAGCTTTTACGGCCAGGTGCGTGGTGATCTTTACCTCGATTCACGTGCCAGTCAAGAGATTGTCGATGGCCTCTTTTTCCTCTATCCGAAAGATCATGCCTACGATGCGGACGGCAACGACCTTAACGCCAGTCCCACGGGTAGTTTCTATCTGCTGTATAGCCGATTGGGATTGGATGTGCAAGGCCCTACGATTGGTCAAGCGAAGAGTTCCTTGAAATTAGAGGTGGATTTCCGCGGTTACGGCAGCAACTGGGCGCTCTTGCGTATCCGTCATGCGTATGCCAACCTCGATTGGGGCAAGTCTGCGGTATTGATCGGACAGACTTGGCATCCGCTCTTTGGCGAGGTGTCACCCCAGATGCTGAATCTCTCTACCGGTGCCCCTTTCCAGCCCTTCAACCGCAGTCCGCAGGTACGCTATCGGTATCAAAACAGGGGTTGGCAATTGACAGCTACCGCCCTGTGGCAGTTGCAATACCTCTCAACAGGGCCGAATGGGAAGAGTGAGGAGTATATCAAGAACAGCTGCATCCCGGAGTTTTATTTCGGCATAGATCGAAAAGGCAACGGTTGGCAGGTTGGTGCCGGTGTGGATGTGCTCTCCATCGTGCCCCGCACCCAAAACGTGGTGGAGGAGAAGACCTATAAGGTCAGCGAGCGAGTGACCGGCGTCAGTGGTGAGCTACATGCTAAGTATCAGAACAAGGATTGGTTCATCGCCGCAAAGACGGTCTGGGGTACGAACTTAGCACATACCTGTATGTTGGGCGGCTATGGAGTGACCGCCATCGACCCCCACACTGGCGAGCAAGACTATGCGCCCTATCACCATGCAACGGCTTGGCTCAATGTAGTCTATGGCAAGAAATGGAAACCGGGATTCTTTGTGGGTTATCTCAAAAATTTGGGTGCCAACGCCCCGATCATAGGTGCTACCTACGGCACAGGTTTGGATGTGGATCAACTCTTCACCACCAACTGGCAGCTCTCCTACAACCTGCCCCATTGGCGGCTGGGTGTGGAATATACCCCCTCCATCGCTTGGTTTGGCACCGTGGATAAGGCAGATGGGGGCCGAGTACACAGTGACCACCATGTGACCAACCATCGAGCAGTTGTCACGATGAGCTATCAGTTTTAACGGTGCCTTCCCAGTGGCCTGATTTGGCCAGCATAAGCTCAAAATCGCCTCGCGAAATCGCGAGAGGGGCTCGCGGGGCTGCGAAATGGGTTTGTAAAATCGCGAACCCACTTTACAAGCCCGCGAAATGGGTTTGTAAATCCGCGAACCCACTTTGCAAGCCCGCGAGGGGGTTTGTAAAATCGCGAACCCACTTTGCAGGCCCGCGAAATGGGTTTGTAAAAACGCGAGGCCATTTTGCAAGCCCGCGAAGGGGTTTGTAAATCCGCGAAACGTAATTTCAAAGTTGAAACGGGGCCTCCGGCACCTACAGCTCCTGGATGAAAGCCTCTAACTCGCCCGTCTTTTGGTATTTCCCCTCAGAGTTCGTATCTTCGCCGTCAGAAATCCATTAACGAGTGAGCGATATGAAATACCCCATTGGCATGCAGAGTTTCGATCAAATCCGAGAGATGGGATTTGTCTATGTGGATAAGACCGACATGGTCTATCGGTTGGCAACAGAGGGAAAGATCTATTTCCTCAGCCGTCCCCGGCGGTTCGGAAAGAGCCTCTTGGTTTCCACGTTGAAGCATTATTTCTTAGGTCATAAGGAACTATTCCAAGGCTTGGCCATCGAGCAGTTGGAGCAGGAGTGGTTGGAATATCCCGTGTTTCACATTGATTTCAATGGAGCGAATTTCTTGCAAGCGGATGAATTGGAGCAAAAAATCGAGAGCTATGTAGCCACTTGGGAACAGCAATACGGAAAAGATCCACTGGCAACTACTTTAGGCGATCGTTTCAAAGGAGTTTTGGCGGCCGCACATCGAAAAACCGGCCGTCGTGCCGTCGTGCTGATCGACGAGTATGACAAACCGATCCTTGATGTATTGGATGCACAGGAGTATGTGGAGCGCAACGGAAAGCAGACACTGCTGGAGGATATGCACCGCGAGATTCTGAAGGGTTTCTATTCCGTCTTCAAGGGGACGGATGAGCACCTGCGCTTCGTGCTCCTGACGGGTGTCACCAAGTTCTCGCAGATCAGCGTCTTCAGCGGGTTCAACCAGCCAGAAGACATCAGTATGGCTGCGAAATACGAGTCGCTTTGCGGCATCACGGAGGAGGAGCTATACACCGTCTTCGCTGATCCGATCCGAGAATTGGCCACCAAATACAAAGTCGATGAGGCCGAGATGAAGCAGATGCTGAAACAGCACTACGATGGTTACCATTTCAGCGAAAACCTATTAGACATCTATAATCCTTTCAGCCTCTTGAATTGCTTCAAGCAACAGCAGATGCGAGACTTCTGGTTCGCCTCCGGCACACCTACCTACTTGGTGCGCCTGCTGAACCATTTCAAGCAAAATATCAACGAGCTGATCAGTCGCCCCTATCCGCCAGAGGCTTTCGTCGATTACAAGGCAGATGTGGAGCAGCCGCTGCCGATGATTTACCAAAGCGGCTACCTGACCATCAAGTCCGTCAATCCCCGGCGAAACACCTACTGGCTCGACTTCCCCAACAAGGAGGTGCAGAACGGATTCATCTCCGTCTTGGCCAGCGGCTACTTCAAGCAAACGCCCTATCCCGGCTCCTGGGCCGACGGCATAGCGGATGCTTTCGAAGCGGGTGATACCGAATCAATCGAGAAGCACTTGACAGCCTTACTCTCCGAGACCACCTACCGGATGCAGCAGAAGGGCAATCCGGCGGAATGCGAGCGCTATTTCCAATACACCATCTATTTGGTGCTCCGCATGATCAGCTTCTACACTGTCTTCATCGAGAAAGAGCAGAGCCAAGGACGGGTGGATTGCATCGTGGAGGTGCCCGGCTACGTCTATATCTTCGAGTTCAAGTTAGATGGCTCTGCCCAGGAGGCCCTGCGGCAGATCGAAGAGAAGGGCTATGCCCGTCCCTACGCCACTGATCCCCGCAAGCTCTTCCGCATCGGCGTGAACTTCTCCTCCGAAACAGGGACGATCAGTGAGTTTGAAGTGGAGTGAACAATAAACAACCGAGCCGGCTCAATCAAGCACGTGAGCGGGCTCGGTTGGCGCGCCAGCGGAGCCACTTATCCAACTGAACAAAGAAGACAAAGAAGGCAAGGCCGGAGCAGCCCGTCAATATCACGGGGAAGAGCTGGGCATGTGCAGACTGGTTAGTAAGCAAGGTCTCTTTTACCCATTGGCTCCCTCCGAAGAGGAGGCCGCCGACAATCAGCAGGTAAACCGCTAAACCGGTCAATAAGCCTCCCGGTGTCAACCAAAAGCGCACCGTATAGACATACACTTTCCGTCTCTCTTTCATCAATATCGCCATGATACGGGCATTCATCGACGAGGAGGGGCGCTCTGTCGTTCCCTCCATCAACTGATGGGTCAATTGATCCCGTTCGAAATCCACTGTCTTCATATTAAATCCGCTGTTTGATAGTTCATTTTCTCTTTTAAAATCACATACAGATGCTTACGTGCCCGAAAGAGCTTTGTCTTGACATTGGCCTCTGTGTAACCCGTGATCTGCCGGATCTCCTCGATGGCACATTCCTCTAAGTAAAAGAGGGTCAATAGCAAAGCCTCATCCGAGGGCAATTGCTTCAAAGCCTGTGCCACGACCTCCTTGCGGTCTTGCCGTTCGAGCCAGGCCGAGGCGGAATCCATCTCATCCGTAGTCAGATCGGTGCAATAGGCTTCATAGTCCACGGTAGGCCGTTGCTGACGCAAAGCGGTGAGTGCCGTGCGGTAAACGATGCGATAGAACCAAGTAGAGAACTTGCTCTCGAAGTGAAAATCAGGCAGGGCACGATACATTTTCAGGAAAGCATCTTGGGTGGCCTCCTCCGCCTCCTCCCGATTCCCGATGATGCGGAAGGCGATGGTGAAGGCCATCTGCTCATACTTCGCCACTAAGCAGGAGAAACTTTGCGTATCCCCTGCTAAGATGCGTGCGATCCATTGCCGTTCGTCCATGCTCAACGTATCGTTTACTCATTCACCCCCTGCGGCAGATGCTCTTTCGCCTCCTTTTGCTCCAAATGGTGCGATAAGAAGAAATAGCCCACAAAGCCTATGCCTCCAAACAACACCGTGATCATCGGCACCAACAGCCAATGCCACTCATTGGTGAATGTGAAACAGCTCTCGATCAAGATGCCAATCAAGGCGCCTATGGCTAAGCTGGCCATCAACATACCGTTACGCAAGGCGATGTAACGATTCGGATTCGCTTTCGTCCGCTGGGCCTCTTCCGGCACAATGCCCCGCTCGATCATCGCCATCCGCTCCTTATGTTTGCCGACCAATACCCAATAACAAATGAAAATTGTCATCACAATCGGTAAACCTACCGCACAAATCACGCTTGATACCGCCACAATAGTCTCATTTCCTTCCATAATGCTATCTGTTTTTAAAAGTTCAACCTGTTTGTTTTTGCCTATATGACTACGGGCCACGCAAACAGGTTACACAAAAGTCGCACTTTTTTCGTAAAAAAAAGAGGGAAGCCCCCATAAGAGCCTCCCTCTTGCTGAATGATCAATAATCCAAAGTCAATTAAGCGAACTCGCCTCTGACGATTTCTTCCTTATCCGGATCCCAATACATGGTGCGACCCTCCAAGTAAGCACGTGTACCCATGTGAGCCGTCATCGCCTCTTGGAAGGCGGCATCGATGTTACAGCTCGGTGTCTTACCCTGGCGGATACACTCCAACCACTCACGGATGTGGAGGTGTGTCGTGTCGTAGCGCTTACCATTTACATAGGTATAGAGCAAACCACGCTTAGCGAAGTACAACTCTGTCGGAGAGGTCATCGAGTCGGAACTGTTCTGTCCCGGCACATAGGTATAGAAGGGAGAATCGGTCGGGATGATACCCTGCTTGATCTTCTCCGCATACCGCTCAGAATCCTGATCCACCGTGATAGCGAGGATGTTGGAAACCTCCATAGAGGCCTCATGACCCATGAACACCTTACCACGGTTGCGGCTGCTGGCCAAGGTCGCGCTATACAACATCGTCAAGTCACGGTCAGGCCACTCGAAGGTTGTCTGCAACACGTCGGGCACCGTACGGCCATCCTTGAAGAAATAGACACCACCGGAAGAGGTTGCGGAGTGCGGAATACCTACATGCATGATCTGGTTGACCGCATCATACTCATGCGTCAGCAAGTCACCTGACAGACCCGTACTGTAATCCCACCAGCAACGCCAGCGGAAGAAACGCTCCAAACTGAACTTGCTGCGCTCATCCGGACCGATGTAACGCTCCAGGTGATTGGAGGTCATATAGTTCATATACTCCTTGATACGCTCCGGATCGCCCTCAAACTGTTTCCAGTCGATCGTATCAGGATTGGAGCCCTCGATAATGTCATAGACCCAAGCACCATTCGGCGTATTACGGTTGGTCGTTACCTCGATCAAGTTGACCGGACCTAACAACCCATTGCCGATAATCTCCTCGGCCTTCTGGTAGCAATCGGTCTGACGGCCTTGGTGACCTAACTGGAAGACAACACCCGTCTCTTTGATAGCCTGGCGCACCATATAAGTCTCCTCCACTGTCCAAGAGAGCGGCTTCTCGCAATAGACATGCTTACCCGCACGGGCAGCGGCCATAGCGATCGTGCTGTGCCAGTGGTCAGGAGCAGCGATGATCACCGCATCCACGTCGGGCGCAGCGACCAGCTCTTGATAGGTCTTGTAGATCTTCGGAGCGGGACCAAACTTACCGTCCGAACCCTCCCGATGGATGTTGGAACCGGCGAGCTGTCCACGCTTCGCATAGACATCGAAGATGTCACAAATCGCAGTGACCTCTACGTTCAGGTCGTCCTGCTCCATATATTGTTGATAACGGGTATCCTTGCTATTCTCCTTGTTGGCCTGCTTCATCTGGTCGATCCAAGTCGGCTCAGCGAAACCGGCGGCACGCATCAATTGTTTACCACGAATACCGAAACCAACTACGCCCAAGCGAATCTTCTTGCTGTTAGCCTGTGGCTCCAAGTAGTAAGCCTGCTTGTTGCTGACCTGAAAGACATCTGAGATGTTACGGCCTCTCAGTGCATCCTTCCGTTTCTGGTAAATGCCGTATGCCATCGCACCCAAGATAGGCACAGTGGCCAATGTCTTCAATGCGTCACGACGACCCTTGTCGGGCGCCTGCTCCTGCGAAGGAGTTTTCTTAGTCTCTTCTGTTGCCATAACGAATCAAATGAATTTAAGTTTATGCAAAATGGGGCAGACACGTCCTAATACACGGTCGAAGCCAATGATCTGTGAGGTAGGAAATACACACAACAAACCTAACGCAGCCAGCTCCACCAGGTTCTTGTCGATCCAGAGGTAAGAGCCCTCGAAAGGCTGAAGATAGGTAGCGCCGATAAAAGAGGGATGCGAAAGGGTGTACATCGCCAGCAAGATCATGCCGCCAACAGAAGCCAAACGATAGAGGCAACCTAATGTCAAGCCCAAGCCAATCAAGAACAGCGCCCACTCATTGCAGACGTTGACCAATGACATTAAGCTTTCATCTTGAGTTAGTTTCACAAAGAAATCGGAGGCAAAACCTTTGGAGTCCAAAAGGTAGGGCAGAGAGGTCCATTTCGGATTCATGATCTTCACCAGTCCCTCGTACATGAAGTGCCAACCGATGAAAAGACGCAGTAACATTAGCCATGTCATCTGCGCTTTCGTATAACTGTGTTCCATACTTATTAGTTATTTGTTGGTCTGAAAAATTGATAAGAAAAAAGTCTTGCATGAAAAGCATAACGCCCGAAGCTAAAATCGTAGATTTCGGCTCCGGGCGTTATTTATTCTAAAATGATGTCGGTTGGCGTATTAGTCCAAAACCTTCACAGTAATGTTACGATACCAAACATCATCGCCGTGATCCTGCAAGCCAATGAAGCCCTCATGGTTCTCACCACCGCAGTTAGACAGCAACTCATATGCCAACGGCCATTTCTCTTTGCTGAACTTGCTCTTCTGGAGCAACTCATCCCATTGCGGAGTCCACAAGTGATACTCAACCACGTTCTGGTCGTTCTGGTAGTGAGCTACTGTACCCTTGTAGCAAAGGATCTTCACCTTGTTCCACTCGCCGTACGGTTTAGCGTTCTGCGGCTTCGCAGGGATCATGTCATACAAAGAAGAAGACTGACGGATACCCAGCTCAGCACCCAACTTAGCGTCGGGGTGATTCTCGTTATCCAACACCTGGCACTCAGGAGCTGAGATATAAGCCGGCTGATCCTTCACCTCCTGGATCAAATAGAAGATACCAGAGTTAGAACCCTTACCAACCTTCCACTCCATCTCGAGCTCGAAGTTTTGCAACTTGCTCATGAAGATCAAGTCACCACCATTCTCGGCACCTGCCTCGCCTCTACCAGAACCATTGATCTTGATGCAACCATCCTCGATTGTCCAAGCACCCGGAACGTTCTCCTTGTTGTAACCTCTCCAACCGTTGAAAGTCTTACCATCGAAAATCACATAACGACCCTCTTTGTCCTGCGGGAAAGTCTTGATATCTACCGTAGGCAGGTTCGTCATCAACTCGTACGTAGGAGCAGCAGCCTCAGCGGGAGCAGCAGCCTCAGCGGCCTGCTCTGCTTTCTGACCACCACCGCAAGAAGCGAATACGCCCATCATCAGCGCAGCGCTTGCAAATAAAACTGTTTTCTTCATTATTGTTTGAGAATTAAAAGAATTATCTCGGCATATCAACCAGCTTCCAACCCTCACGATAGTTGTGCTTGATCATCTCAGCAGCGAATGCCTGTGCGTTGATCGGATCAGTGTAGATCTTGTTGAACTTCGGATCACCATCAACGATCTTGAAGTCGTCCTTCTTCAGGATGCGGATCTCCTCGTTAGCGCCGATGTTGGTGAACTTCATGTTCTGGCCGTCCCACTCCAACTCCTTGTTCAGAGTCTGCAAACGAACTGCCAATACACCCATGTCGACCATCTCAGTGAACGGACCTGCTACACGGAAGTCTGACTTACACGGAACACGGCTTGAACCAGCCTTGATCTGAGCGATCCAGTCTTGCTCGTGACCACCACCCATAGCGTTAGCCACACGACGAACTGTCTTAGGAGCGTTAGGCACACGACCTGACATCAATCTCGGCTTCTGGCCGTAGCAACCACAAACCAAAGTATCCTTTGTACCGTGGAAGATGGTGATACCACCACCCATGCCCATCATATCCTCGCCGTCGGGGAAACCAACAGGACGATCAGGCAACAAGCCACCATCATACCAGTGGATCTCAACCTCAGGCATAGCGATCTTAGCCATGTTGTCGCGAGCCGGATAGATCAAGCGAACGTGCTCAGCCGTCGGAGCGCAATCCTGCAACAACATCGTAGAAGAAGCCTGAACGCGAGTCGGGTAGGTAAGCTTCAAAGCCTGGAACGGTTGATGCAGGATGTGGCAAGCCATATCACCCAAAGCACCTGTACCGTAATCCCACCATCCACGCCAGTTCCAAGGATGATAAGTCTTGTTGAACGGTCTCATCTTTGCCGGACCTGTAAACAAATCCCAGTTCAAAGTAGAAGGAATCTTGTCAACCTTCTCAGGAGTATTCAAACCTTGCGGCCAGATAGGACGGTTTGTTGCGCAATCAACGCGAGTTACCTCACCGATCTCACCATTCTGAATCCACTCCGTTACCAAGTCAGTTCCCTCAGCAGAAGAACCCTGGTTACCCATCTGGGTAACAACGTTAGGATTAGCCTCAGCCAACTTCGTCAACAAACGAGCCTCGTAGATAGAGTGAGTCAACGGCTTCTGCGTATAAACGTGCTTGCCCAAAGTCATGGCGTCAGCCGTGATGATGGCGTGTGTATGGTCAGCTGTAGCTACCAACACAGCGTCGATTGAGCTACCCATCTCATCGAACATCTTGCGATAATCCCAGTACTTCTTAGCCTGCGGGTGACGATCGAATACGGGCTTTGCATATCTCCAGTCGATATCACAGAGAGCGACGATATTCTCCGTCTTCTCCATGTTCTTCAAGTTAGCGTTACCCATACCACCGATACCAATACCGGCAATGTTCAGTTTATCTGTGGGAGCAATATGTCCGTGAGCCTTACCGAGCACCACGTTCGGGACAATTGTCAAGGCTGCTGCAGCAGCTGTACCTCTTTGAAGAAAAGATCTTCTCGTAATGTTTGACATAGTAATAATTTTTTATTGATTAGCACTTAGCAATGAATTCTTTTTATCTGATCGACCCCTTGGTCAACAAATTGACGCAAATATAGACAATACCGCATGATTGGCAAGGTGTTCTTCTGCCTTTCTTCTTTTTGATAGACATTTTTAACACAGCCGTACGGGCGAAATTATATTTTCATAAATAATAATGCCTCCAATGGGGGTATATTTCAAATAATGTCTCTATATTTGTCCGCATCGTTGGCTGAATTACGCTACGATTCGTTATTGTTTTATTAAATAAGGTTGAAGGACACACGTACCATGAAAAGAGATTCCGCCATTCGGCAGGTGTTCCGTTTCTACATGGAAGGTTTTCGAGAGATGAGGTTGGGCAAGACGCTCTGGCTGATTATCTTGATCAAACTCTTTATTATGTTCTTTATCCTCAGACTATTCTTTTTCCCCAACTATTTAGGGCAGTTCGATACGGAGGCCGAGAAGGAGGAGCACGTATCGGGCGAGTTGATTAATCGAGCAAGTAATCCTTAAAACAATATTGTGTATGATTGCAAACATTGACACTTCACTCATTGATTGGTCGAGGGCGCAATTCGCTCTCACGGCCATGTACCATTGGCTTTTCGTGCCATTGACATTGGGCTTGGGCGTGATCCAAGCCATCATGGAAACACTCTATTACCGGACGGGCAACGAGGCCTGGAAAAAGACCGCCCAGTTCTGGATGAAACTCTTTGGCGTGAACTTCGCGATCGGTGTCGCCACCGGCCTGATCATGGAGTTCGAGTTTGGTACCAACTGGTCCAACTACAGCTGGTTCGTGGGCGACATTTTCGGTGCACCATTGGCCATTGAGGGCATCGTGGCCTTCTTCATGGAATCGACTTTCATCGCAGTCATGTTTTTCGGCTGGGAGAAGGTGAGCAAACGTTTCCACTTGGCCTCCACTTGGTTGACCATTATCGGTGCCTCTCTCTCGGCGCTCTGGATCTTGATCGCCAACGCTTGGATGCAATATCCAGCGGGCATGTCGTTCAACCCTGATACCGTGCGCAACGAGATGTTTGACTTCTGGGCCGTAGCGCTCTCGCCTGTAGCGATGAATAAGTATTTCCACACGCTGCTCTCCAGCTGGATCGTAGGCGCAGGCTTCGTGTTAGGGGTTAGCTGCTGGTATCTCATCAAGAATCGCAGTCGTGACTTTGCCTTGCGGAGCATCAAGGTTGCCGCTATCTTTGGTTTGGTGGCCTCCTTGTTGACCGCCATGACCGGTGATGGTTCCGCTTACGAGGTGGCCCAGAAACAGCCGATGAAGTTAGCGGCTATGGAGGGACTGTATGAGGGCGGCAACGGCGTTGGCTTGGTAGGTATCGCCCTGATTAACCCGGAGAAGACCCATTATAACGACGGTGTGGAGCCGTTGCTGATGAAGATTGAGATCCCCAAGATGCTTTCTATGCTGGCCGAAAGAGAGCTTGATGCCTATGTGCCCGGTATCGTTAACCTGATTGAGGGTGGTTACACCTTGAAAGATGGTACGGTAGCGCTTTCTGCCAAGGAGAAGATCGCCAAGGGGCAATTGGCTATCCAAGCGTTAGCTAACTATCGCAAAGCCTTGAAAGCGGACGATCAGCAGGCGGCCGCACTCCACAAGGCTACGCTCGACGAGAACTTCGCCTATTTCGGCTATGGCTACATCAAAGATCCGGCAGAGCTGATCCCCTCAGTAGGCATGACCTTCTATGCCTTCCGCATCATGGTGATGCTGGGCGGTTTCTTCATCCTGCTCTTCTTGGTAGCGCTCTACTTGGAGCGGAAAGGAAAGATCGCCGATTGTCGTTGGATGCAGTGGGCTGCTTTGTTCTCCATCCCCTTGGGTTACATCGCCGGGCAAGCCGGTTGGATCGTGGCTGAGGTAGGTCGTCAGCCGTGGGCCATCCAAGACATCCTGCCGACAAGCGCCTCTATCTCTAAGCTGGATCCTGCTTCCGTGCAGACCACCTTCTTCCTCTTCTTGATTCTCTTCACCGTCCTGCTCATCGCTGAGTTGCGCATCCTGGTGAAGGCCATCCAAAAGGGACCGGAGGAGTAATTCACATTCATCAAACCTAATTTGAATCAACATGGACAATACATATATATTATTACAGCAATATTGGTGGTTCTTGGTCTCCCTGTTAGGAGCCTTATTGGTGTTCCTGCTTTTCGTGCAGGGCGGACAATCCCTTCTTTTCACCATCGGCAAGACCGAGGTGGAGCAAAAGATGATCATGAACTCTACCGGTCGGAAATGGGAGTTCACTTTCACGACCTTGGTCACTTTCGGTGGCGCCTTCTTCGCCTCCTTCCCCCTGTTCTACTCCACCAGCTTCGGTGGTGCCTACTGGGTATGGATGCTGATTCTGCTCTGCTTTGTGCTGCAGGCCGTTTCGTATGAGTACCAATCTAAGAAGGGTAACCTGTTGGGTAAGAAAACCTACCGTATCTTCTTGATCCTGAACGGTGTGTTAGGCCCGCTATTGTTGGGTACCGCTGTGGGTACCTTCTTCAATGGAGCGGAGTTTATCATCAACAAAGAGCAACTCTCTGAGGTAGCCATGCCGGTCATCTCCACGTGGGCCAATCCGTTGCACGGCTTGGAGGCCGCTTTCAACCCTTGGAACTTGATGTTGGGTCTGGCAGTTTTCTTCCTGTCACGTGTCTTGGCTTTGCTCTACTTCATCAACAACATCAACGACGCAACCCTCTACACACGTTGCCGCAGCCAGTTGCGCAAGGAGACGATCCCCTTCTTGCTCTTCTTCTTGGCTTTCGTGATCCACTTGGTGTTGACGGATGGCTTTGCTGTGGATCCGCAGTCGCAGGTCGTTTTCATGCAGCCGTTCAAATATTTCATCAACCTGAAGCAAATGCCGATCGTAGCCGCTGTGTTGTTGATCGGTGTCATCGCCGTGTTGATGGGTATCAGTAAGACGATCTTCGTGGAAGGCTGGAAGAAAGGCATTTGGTTCACCGGTGTAGGCACGGTATTGACCGTCTTAGCCCTGCTGCTCTGTGCCGGATGGAACCACACCGCCTATTATCCCTCGTTGGCCGACCTGCAGAGCTCACTGACCATCCAGAACAGCTGCTCCAGCCCCTTCACGTTGAAGGTGATGAGTATCGTTTCGCTGTTGATTCCGTTCGTTTTGGCCTACATCTACTACGCATGGCGTGCGTTGGATCTGCGCAAGATCGACAGCCAAGAGATGGACGAGAGCCACCATGCCTATTAATATCCTGAGAGATGATAGACGATAAGCAAATAGACAAAGCGTATGATGTGATTATCATCGGAGGAGGTGCCACCGGTGCGGGGACGGCACGCGACTGTGCCATGCGAGGCCTGAAGGTCTTGCTGTTGGAACGCTTCGATTATACCTCTGGAGCTACGGGGCGCAACCACGGTTTGCTCCATAGCGGGGCACGCTACGCTGTCAACGACAATGAGTCTGCCGCCGAGTGCATCAAAGAGAATAAGATCCTGAAAAAGATTGCCAGCCATTGCGTGGAGAATACCTCCGGGCTTTTCATCACGTTGCCGGAAGATGACTTGACCTATCAGGGCACCTTTATCGAGCGTTGCAAGCAAGCGGGTATCAATGCCTATGCGATTGATCCAAAGGAGGCAATCCATATGGAGCCTTCCGTCAATCCCGCATTGACGGGTGCGGTGGTGGTGCCCGATGGCTCGATCGACCCCTTCCGGCTGACCATAGCCAACGTGCTGGATGCCCGGGCGCATGGAGCGGTGACATTGGTCTATCATGAGGTCATGGGATTTGTCAGGGAGCAAAACCGCATCATCGGTGTCAAAACCTATAATCACAAGACGAAAGAGGAGCGTCATTTCTATGCGGAGGTGATCGTGAACGCCGGTGGTATCTGGGGACACCGTATCGCCGAGCTGGCCGGTGTGCGTGTCAATATGTTCCCGGCCAAAGGGGCCTTGCTGATCTTCGGGCATCGGGTGAACCAGGTGGTCTTGAACCGCTGTCGCAAACCGGCGGATGCGGACATCTTGGTGCCGGGCGATATGATCTGCGTGATCGGCACAACCTCCAGCCGTGTGCCTTATGACGAGATTGACCGGATGTATGTGACTCCCTCGGAGGTGGAATTGCTCCTGCGGGAGGGAGAGAAGTTGGCTCCCTCCTTAGCGACCACCCGCATCTTGCGTGCCTATTGCGGTGTACGACCGTTGGTGGCTGCCGATAATGATCCCTCCGGACGAAACATCAGCCGGGGTATCGTGCTGTTAGACCACGCTACCCGGGATGGCTTGGAGGGATTCATCACCATCACCGGTGGTAAGCTCATGACCTATCGTCTCATGGCGGAATGGGCTACCGACCTGGTCTGCAAGAAATTGAATATCCATAAACGCTGCAACACGGCGACGACTCCACTGCCTGGCTCCCGCGAGCGGAAGAAGAAAGACAATGAAGGGATGGAGGAGGTGCCCGCCAATATCCTACGCTCGGAGGTGGATCGCCACGGCGAGTTGGCCGCCCGCATCGCACGAAAGAATCCGTTCGACCACAGCTTAGTCTGCGAATGTGAGAACGTGACCGTGGGCGAGGTGGAGTATGCCTTCAATGAGCTGGCCGCCGACACGCTGACGGCCCTCCGCCGGCGTACCCGTATCGGCATGGGCACCTGCCAAGGGGAGCTCTGTTCCTGCCGGGCTGCCGGACTGCTGAGTCGAGCTCGTGATTGCTCTGAACAGGCAAAAGCCGAGCTGGCCTCCTTCCTCAACGAACGTTGGAAAGGAATGTATCCGATCGCTTGGGGAGAGTGCTTGCGTGAGAGCCAACTCTCCGCATGGCTCTACAACAGTGTCTGTGGATTAGGAACCTATAATCGAAGAAAGGAGACAAACAAATGAAATATGATACGCTCATCATCGGCGGAGGATTGGCCGGCTTGGTCTGTGGCATTCGCCTGCAAGAGGCGGGACAACGCTGCGCCATCCTGTCAGCCGGACAGAGTGCCCTGCACTTCTCATCCGGCTCATTTGACCTGCTGAACCGGTTGCCCAATGGGCGGGAGGTGACTGAACCGTTGGAGGTATTGAATGCCCTCCCTTATGGTCATCCCTATCAAATGATTGGTGTGGAGCGGGTGAAGCAATTTGCCGAACAGGTGCCTGAATGGTTCCGCCAGTCGGTGGGTGTGCAGCTGCAAGGCGAGGTCTATCGCAATCATTATCGACTCTCGCCCATCGGAATTGTCAAGCCAGCTTGGATGTCGTTCGACGAGTTCACTCCCATCTACAATCGGGAGGAGACACCCATGGGCAAGGTGCTGCTGATTAACTTCGAGGGTTTCTTGGATTTCTACCCCAAGTTCATTGCTGATGCCTATATCCAAGGTGGCGGTCGCTGCTGTGTGAAGCTGATCAATCTCCCGGCGGTGGAGAAGCTGCGTATCAACCCGACGGAGATGCGTGCGACAAACATCGCCCGGGTGTTTGAGTCGGAACGACAGTTGGCCAAGTTGGTGGCAGAGATCAACCGCTCCATCACCGATGAGGAGTCCGTTGTCCTGCCAGCTACTTTCGGACTGACCTCGATGGAGCCGATTGAGTACCTCCGGGCGCAATGCCGCAAGCCGGTCCATTTCGTGCAACCTGTGCCGCCCTCCGTTTCCGGCATCCGCACGCAGCAACGGCTGCAAGACCGCTTCATGGCCTTGGGAGGCGATTTCTTCTTAGGCGACCGCGTGGAGAACGCGATCTTCGAGGAGAACCGCATCACCGGTTTGCGCACCCATAACCACGGAGACATCCTGTTCCATGCGGATCACTATGTGTTGGCTACCGGTAGCTTTTTCAGTAATGGCATCGTGGCACGTCCCAACTTGGTCTATGAGCCGGTATTGGGAGCGGATGTCTATTATGACGCCTCCCGTGAGTCTTGGTTTGACAAGAGCGTATTCAATCCGCAGCCCTATATGCGCTATGGCATCTTGACCGATGCGGCGTTGCATCCCCTGCGGGAGAAGCAACCGATCAGCAACTGCTATGCGGCCGGTTCCATTCTCTCCGGCTATAATCCGCTGGAAGAGGGGTGCGGCAGTGGCGTCGCTATCCTCTCTGCCTTTGATGTTTCCGACAAGATTCTCTCTTCAAAACAGGTATAAGCCATGAATTTACAACAATATAACTTTAGCGAGAACAACTTTGAACAGTGCATCAAGTGTACGGTCTGCACCGTCTATTGCCCGGTGATCCCGGTGAACCCCAAATATCCCGGTCCGAAGCAGGCGGGTCCGGACGGGGAACGTTTTCGCCTGAAGGCTTCCGACTATTTCGATCCCTCACTGAAGTATTGCCTCAACTGCAAGCGTTGCGAGGTGGCTTGTCCGAGCGGTGTCCGCATCGGCGACATCATCCAGGCGGCTCGCATCAAATATAACCACGAGCGGCCGAAACTGCGTGACCGTATCTTGGCCAACACCGACTTCATGGGAAACATCGCTACCCGTGTGGCTCCGTTGGTCAACTTGACATTGGCGCTCCAGCCGGTTAAGTTGGCGTTGGATGGTGTCTTGGCGATTGACTATCGGCGTACCTTCCCTGCCTACGCTACACGCACGTTTGAGCATTGGTACAAAGAGGAGCTGACAGCGGCCAGCCAAGAGGCGTTTACCCACCACGTCAGCTATTTCCATGGTTGCTACGTCAACTACAACTATCCGCAGTTAGGCAAAGACTTGGTGAAGATACTCAATGCCATCGGCTATGGTGTGCATCTCTTGGATGATGAGCATTGCTGCGGTGTCGCTCTTATCTCCAACGGCTTGATAGACAAGGCCCGTCGGCAGGGGACGAAGAACATCGCCTCCATCCGGCGCTCTATCGAAGAGGAGGATCGCACGGTGTTGGCCACCTCTTCCACCTGTGCCTTCACCTTGCGCGATGAGTATCCGCATCTGTTAGGCATTCCCAATACCGACGTACGCGATCGGATTGAGTTGGCCTCTCGCTTCCTCTATCGCTTATTGGAGGAGAAGCAGATTGAGCTGGTCTTTAAGCCGGACTATCAGAAGCGGGTGGCTTATCATACCCCCTGCCACATGGAGAAGTTGGGGTGGGCCATCTATTCCACTTCGCTGCTGCGGATGATTCCTGGTGTGACCTTGCGAATGCTTCCTTCCAACTGTTGCGGCATTGCGGGTACGTACGGCTTCAAGCGGGAGAATTACCGTAGCTCTCAGCTCATTGGTGAGCCCCTCTTCCGAGCCATCAAGGAGGTCGCTCCCGACGTGGTAGCCACCGATTGCGAGACCTGCAAGTGGCAGATCGAGATGTCCACCAAAGTCAAGGTCATGCACCCCATCTCCCTCTTGGCCGAGGCACTAGACGAAGAGGCGACACGGGCTAAGAATCAATAAGGTATGTGGCGAACGCCTTATTTAACAGGTGTGTTTACTGCTACCACTACTTTGCAGTTGATGGAGTCGCCCGATGCCCTCCTGCAGAGCCTGTCGTTCTCCCTGCTCTTAAACGAATTTTAAGCCTTCGGCGATGTCGCCAAAAAACCATCACGGAGGAAAAAAAATTACATCGTGAAGCGAAGGGTGCTCGCTCCACGAAGAAAAAAAATTTCCATCGTGATGTGATTTTTTCCGCTCCGTGACGTGATTTTTTTCCCATCGTGATGCGCCTCGGGAGACGCGCCAATGGCACGTCTCTACGGTCAATGCTAATGTCAGGCCCTGGTCATTAGTAATGACCAACGCTGAAGATTAGTAATGTATAATCCTCCTTCTTGCGCGCACGCACGTACATATATTATATATATAACTCCTAACTCCTAATTTAATATAACTCCTCATTCCTAATTCCTCATTCCTAAATCTAATAATTGGTGCCGTGGAACATTCCGTGGAACATCGGGAAAAGGGGCGTGGAACATAGTGTTCCACGGAATTTCGTTGCGCAGTCGATTTTTGTTAACCGGTTGATAATCATTGTGGAACATAAAATGGGGTTCCGTGGAACATTTGTGGAACACTGCTCAACAAAAAGGTATGTAGAATATAATGACGCAATAGGGGCTAAAACCGCCTTTTTTCGCGCATTTTAGGAAGCATTGCGCAAAATGTTCCACGGGGAACGATCCTCGTAAACGCTTGATAATCTGTTTTGTCTGGGAATTGGGGAAGGAGCGGGCTGCTCAACAAAAAGGTTCCTTACTTTTGAGCACAAAGGTACGCGTATTTTCCTAATCACCAAGGGTTGCTCCAAGAAAAAGATGCCTGTCCCCATTTTTCTGAACAAGGCGGTTGGTTTGCGCAACGAAAATGCCACTTTTTTGCATGACTTCTCTGCAGCGTATTTGTACATCATTCGCAAATCCCTCACTATCTGTGTCTTTGCGGGCTTGACCCGCAATCTCATCCTCCGATTGCGCAACGAAACAGTATGTCCTGACTGCTCAACAAAAGTGCCAGATAGGCTGAGATGCCGGGTCAAGTCCGGCAGGACATGAGGGTCAAAAATTCCCCCTATTGTTCCACGGTGACTGCTCAACGAAAGTGAACGTTTTCGTGGAGCAGTCGGAAAAGGGGGAACACCCCATTATTTCCACCTCCCTCCAGGGCTTCCTTCCTTCGATCAAAGAATAGTTATTTATAACATATTATTAATCTATTAAATTATTTATTGTATGAACAAAAAGTTATTTACACTGGCTGCTGGCCTTTTATTAGGTACAGCATTTACGGTAAATGCAGCTGATGTGACTACTTCTCAGGTAACATCTACTGCACCGTTGAAATCAAGTTCTTATTATTATTTGCAGGTTGGTACCAAATTCATGGGAGCAAATAACGCAGTAACAGATTATACGAGCTTGGAAACAGCTGATGCGGTGAACGAGACTAAACGAAATTACTATTTGTGGAACATTTCAGTAACTTCTCGTAATGGAAAAGATTATGTGGTTCTGACAAACAAGGGTACCGGAAAAGTATTGGGATTTAAAGAGGCTTCCGGAACTATTTCACTGCCTACTAATAAAAATGAAGTTGTGGTGACTGAGTTGTTGTGGAAAGCTATTGAGAATGGGGACAGCGGTAAGGCTTATGATGGAAAGACAGATGTGCCGACAGGTGGTAACAAGGTTTCGAATGAGTATAAAGGATCAGAAGGTGGTGAGCTGAAGATAGAAGGGAAGGAGCTCACGAAAGATTTGACATTTACTGATTCAGGTGATAAAGTGAAAGTTTATCAGGAGGCAGAGATTAGTATGCATTCTGGAAAGTTAAATGAGTTGCTTGGTGATGGCTTTACATTTAACTTCCCTACAGCCGATCCGCAGCCTGAAGAAAACATTTTTGCTAGAAAGATTGTGGCTGTGGAGTTGCCAAAAGATGCAAAAAATATTACTCTTGTGGAAAATGGTGATCCGGTTGCAGTACTGAATGATGCAAACCAAAAATTGAACACGACGGAGGATGCAGTTTATTTCGTTGTAGAAGCGGAAGATGGTGCTATTTTGAAGGATTATACAACCGGAAAGTATTATTTTGCAAATAGGAAGGCTTATTTTGAAGATGCTAAATTTATTGCTGTAGAACCAATCGCTAACTATAATATCAATGGTTTTGTTGGCGCTCAGGGTGCAAAATTCCAGGTAATTTCTGGTGCAGATTTGAAAACTGCGGCCGCTAAGGCTGTAACGCATGTTGATAATGCTAAGTTTACTGTGAAGGAAGTGGATCCGTTGAACAACAAGGGTGCTTATCAGATTAAGGTAACTCCTTATACGGCAGCCGATAGTAAGACGGATGTTGCCAAGCAGACTGCAGCTTATGTCTCTGCATTTACAACAATGGGTGCGACTTACGTGACTCTTTGCGCGGATGGCCAAAATAACGCTATCCAGCTGGCTCAGTTGAAGGGTGGTAATCTTGTTGTCGCAAAGGATTTCTTGAAGAAAGATGGTCCTTCTGTTTTCAACATCCAGTTTACAAGCGGTGAAGAGGACGCTAAGAAAGTGGACACTTACTCTGAGTATGGCAAGTACTTGGGATTGTATTCTAAGAATGGAGGGGCTTATAGTTATTTGGCTCAAGGTCCTGATTTCGTTGATTTAACAGTTCCTCAGAACCAGTGGATTGTTACAGGGGTAGAGAATGATGTGATTACATTCACAAACCGTGAAAATGATGGTAAGTCTATTGCTTTGGAGTTGCGTAAGACCAGTAAAGAGAATGTATATGACGTACGTTCATTGACATCGACCACATTCGATTATGCTTACGTGGATAAAGACGGTAAATATCAAGTTGCACCAACTCCTCTTGATTTCCAAAATGGAAAAATGCAGGTTAAATTGACTCCAGCCACTATTGTGCCGACAGCAGGTTATGTGGATTTGACCGAGGAAGATTTGGCTAATCCGGTTCAGATGAATTTTTCTGTGGGCACTGCTTTGGTGAGCAAAGAGATATTCATGACTGCTAATGTTGACGCGGCTCCTGCTAAATCTGTTGGTTTGACAGAAGATGAGGATGATGCAGCATGGTGGGATATTGTTAAATTCAAAGCTTCTGCTGATTCAATTCATGGAAAGACAAAGTATGTTTACTTGAAGGATGAGAAAGTAACAGAGATTGAAGAAGCAATTGAGGATAAGTCTCTTACAACTTATGCATTTAAGTTGCATGGTGAGGATGCTTATTTGAGTGCGAATATCGGTGGTACTTCTTTCGAATTGGAGAAAACTAAGAAACAGTCAGAGGCTTCTCGTTTCTTGATCAAGGAGAATAAGGATGGCTCTTTGTATTTAATCGATGTAACAGCAATCTTGGCAGCGTCTAATTCTTATAGTGATTTTATTAAGAATAATACTAAAGCTATTTCATTGACGACTGCCGGAGCACCTGCTTATGGTAACGTTTATATTTATGAGCATGCGGGCGAGAAGAGTGTTGCGTTGAATCTGGAGTCTGTCGTGGAGGTATCAACCTCTTTGGAAGCTGAGCCGCGTCACGCAAGCTTCCAGTCTGTAAACGGTGGCTTCTTGGGTATGGATGAGAACAACAATGCAATCATCGCTGCTACACAGGATGAGACTAAGGCGTTGACCTTCTGGTTGGATACTACGGATGTGAAGGAGTTGACAAACAACTTCTATATCTCTCAGGCTGTAGCTTCTGAGCCAGAGGTAGAGACGAAGGCTGCTAATGCTAAGCCGCGCATGTTCTTGTTCAACCCGGCGGACTCTGTTGCTTATTATGATGAGGGTACGGCCAGCACGACAACGGATTATAACTATCTGTTGAGTAATAAGGCAACTACGAAGGCCATGTTTAAGGCTGCTACGTTGATCAATAAGGATTCTATCAACACGATCATCAAGGATAAAGAGGTAGGTTTGAACAAGGATAATGGTTTGAATCGCTTCAAGTTCCAGATCGTTGAGGCCAATGAGGATGGTGATGAGTATGCTATTAAGTCTGGTGACAAATACTTGGTCAGCATCAATGGCAAGATTGGTTTCGGTGCTGCCGCTGACGCTTTGATCGTTTCTCTTGGTGAGGGTGACGCTACGGCTAACGAGGCAATCGAGGCTGAGACAGGTGTTCAGGTAATCGGTGGCCAGGGCGCTGTGACTGTACAGGGTGCTGCTGGTAAGGTGATTACCGTAGCTAACATCTTGGGTCAGACGATCGCTAACCAGGTAGCTGCTTCTGACAACGTAACGATCGCTGCTCCGGCAGGTATCGTAGTAGTTGCTGTTGAGGGCGAGGCTACTAAGGTAGTGGTTAAGTAAAAAGAACAAACGAATTTTATTCATAATAAGTAATATCCCTGTGCGGCCCATCGGGCCAAGTAACCCGCGAGGGTGAACAGGCAGGGTAATAGAAAATTAATAATAAAAAGTTCTTAGTGCGGAGTAGCCTCGTGAGGGGCGAAAGGCAGTCACAAAAAAGGAGCCGTCGGGATGAAACAAGCCTGACGGCTTTTTTTGTCTATTTCGCCAACGATACGCCGTGCGGCGTTTCGAATGCATAAAAAAAGAGCGGTGCTCACGATCTGAGTACCGCTCCACTTATGGGATGGAAGCAAAGGCTTCCGTTAGTTTCTCGCTTGACGCTTGCGCTCCAACTCATCCAAGATGATCTTACGCATACGCATGCTGTTAGGCGTAATCTCTACATACTCATCGGCTTTGATATACTCCAACGCATCCTCCAAGCTGAAGACAACAGGAGGAGCCAAAGAGACCTTCTCATCTGATCCGGAAGCACGCATATTGGTCAGCTTCTTCGACTTCGTCACGTTCACCACCAAATCGTTGTCTTTCGTATGCTCGCCTACGACCTGACCGGCATAGACCTCCTCGCCCGGAGCGATGAAGAAACGACCGCGAGACTGCAGGTTATTCAAGGCATAGGCAAAGGCCTGGCCTGTCTCCATCGCGATGATTGAACCATTCAAACGACGCTCGATATCACCCTTCCAAGGTTGATACTCCAAGAAACGGTGTGCCATGATCGCCTCACCGGCGGAAGCCGTCAACACCGCATTGTTCAAACCGATAATACCGCGGGAAGGAATGTTAAACTCCAAGTGCATACGGCCATTCTTGCTCTCCATCATGGTCATCTCGCCCTTGCGACGGGTCACCATATCAATGATGCGGCTGGAGCACTCCTCCGGCAGGTTGACCGTCAACTGCTCAATCGGCTCACATTTCTCTCCATCAATCTCCTTGATGATGACCTGTGGCTGACCTACCTGCAATTCATACCCCTCACGGCGCATCGTCTCGATCAAGACAGACAAGTGCAACACGCCACGGCCATAAACCAACCAAGAATCGGCAGAGTCGGTCGGCAAAACACGCAACGCCAAGTTCTTGTCTAACTCCTTCATCAAGCGGTCGTGGATGTGACGGGAGGTCACATATTTACCATCCTTGCCAAAGAAGGGGGAGTTATTGATGGTAAAGAGCATAGACATGGTCGGCTCATCGATGGCGATTGTCGGCAGGGCTTCCGGCTCATTGGCATCGGCGATGGTCTCGCCAATCTCAAAGCCTTCCACACCAATCACGGCACAGATATCACCCGATTGGACAGACTCGACCTTCGTGCGTCCCAAGCCCTCGAACACGTCCAACTCCTTGATCTTCGATTTCACCATCGAGCCGTCACGCTTGCAGAGCATGATGTCCTGCCCCTCGCGCAACTCGCCACGGTGCACACGGCCCACAGCGATACGACCTACATATTTCGAATAATCCAATGACGTAATCAGCATCTGTGAAGCACCCTCCAATACCTGTGGCTCAGGGATATACTCGATAATCGCATCGAGCAAAGCGGTAATGTCGGTGGTCGGCTTCTGCCAATCCTCAGACATCCAACCCTGCTTAGCCGAACCATAGATCGTCGGGAAATCAAGCTGCTCCTCCGTTGCGTCCAAGCTGAACATCAGGTCGAACACCATTTCCTGCACCTCAGAAGGACGGCAGTTCGGCTTATCCACCTTGTTGATCACCACGATCGGCTTCAAGCCGATCTGGATGGCTTTCTGCAATACGAACCGGGTTTGCGGCATCGGCCCCTCAAAGGCATCTACCAACAGCAAACATCCGTCTGCCATGTTTAAGACACGCTCCACCTCGCCACCGAAATCGGCGTGCCCCGGTGTATCAATAATATTGATCTTATACCCTTTATAATTAATGGACACATTCTTGGCCAGGATCGTGATCCCTCGTTCCCGCTCCAGGTCATTGTTATCCAAGAACTGGTCGGGTTCCGCTTGTCCCTCGCGGAAAAGTTTACCGGCTAATAACATCTTATCCACGAGCGTCGTCTTGCCGTGGTCAACGTGCGCGATAATCGCGATGTTTCTTATCTTCTGCATCTAAGACTAATTTATTGGGCGCAAAATTACAAATAAAGTTAGAAAAATGGTGATACAATGGCGTTAAAACGGAACAATGCGCAGAAAAAAGCAACCAAAATCATTGCTAATCCGAAAGGAATGGCTACCTTTGCAGCCGCTTAGATAACATAGTATTCATTTATTAAAGTAACAAGAACCATGTATTTGGATTCAGCAAAGAAAAAGGAATTATTTGAGAAGTATGGCAAATCAGTGACTGACACCGGTTCACCTGAGAGCCAGATTGCGTTGTTCACCGTTCGTATCGCTCACTTGACTGAGCACTTGAAAAAGAACCACAAGGACTTCGCTACAGAGCGTGCATTGAAGATGTTGGTAGGTAAGCGTCGTCGTATGTTGGATTATCTGATCCGTGTTGACATCGAGCGTTATCGTTCTATCATCAAAGAGTTGGGTATCAGAAAGTAAATATTATCCAAGTATAACTAAAAGCCGGGAGACTCCCTCAAGGAATCATCCGGCTTTTTTATTGCCATATCTTTGCGCTTACTCAAAATAGAGTGGCCACAATTCCTGAATCCTTCTCGCCATATTATAGGCCAATAGGGGCGGGACGGCATTGCCAATCACCCGATAGGCACCCGAAGGGTTGAGCTGAAATCGTTTGCTGTTGGCTTTGTAGGTCACGAAGGGATAGTCGGGCGGGAAGGTCTGGATCAGGGCGCACTCCCTGGGGGTGAGGCGTCGCTCCGTCCATCCTCGGTTGAGTTCCTCCTCCAGGATACCGCCGTGTGCTTTGGAGAGTCGTCGATATTCGATATTGCCATGGTGCTCAGAGCGGATGGTGGGGGCCAGACCGTCTAAATGGATCTCGATCTGTCCCTGCCAATGGGCACCTAAATAGCGGGCTTTGGAGTAGCGACGTTGGGAAAGGTCGAGGCTCTCTTCCGGCTCCTTCAGCCCCTCGAAGATCGCTTGGCAGGTGACGGGTGGTAATAATTCCTTGTCGGTTTCCGGGGTGAAATGGTGGGTAGGAGCGGGGTAGGGGTTATAGGCCTCCGGGATGAGCTCTTGCTCCAGTTGTGTCCTGGCCTCTGCGGTCAATGCGTTGCGACGAATCCCGATAAAGATCACACGCTCACGGGTTTCCGGTACGCCATAGTTGCCTGCATGAAGTACCTGTGGAGGTAACACGATGTAGCCACCATCTGCCGCTTGCGCAAAATCTTGCTGGATGATGTGATGCGCATCGCCCAAGCTGACCAATCCTTTTACGTTCTCCGCAATGAAGATCTTCGGCTTTGTGATGTCGATCACCTGTTTCATCCAATAGTAGAGTTTGCCACGGCTCTCCTCGGTAGGGATTTCCTCGGCCCGTTTCTTTCCATCGTGCGCTTTGTCTGACTTGAAGCCCATGCGTTTTCCTGCCACACTGAAATCTTGGCAGGGAAAGCCGCCGGTGACGATGTCCACCTCCTCCGGAAAGATCTTCCCCCCTTGCTGATGCGCCTTTACTAAATCCACGATACTCTCTTGGTGATAGATCGAGGGCGGATAATGAAACCGCTCCATGTAGTTACGCCAAGCGACAAAGGCCTCTTTCAGAATGTCATTGGCAAAAACCGTGCGGAAGCGATTCCGCTTGAGCAATACCCATTGGTCGTTAATGGGGCGTTCAATCCAGGGGGAGTGAGCGCCTACCGATTGCTGGTGGCAGATAAAGCCTCCCTCAAAACCCAAATCCATCCCGCCGCATCCGGAGAAAAGGGAGAGCATGGTCAAAGGAGGTACTCCTCCGGCCGGCTCCTGCGGGAAGGTAGGCAACTCCGTTTCACGGATCAGATCAGCGTAGCTGTTGTATGAGGGACTGACGGTCTCTTTCTGCATGTGCAACAAATGAAATTATAGGTTACGAAATTGCAAAAATACAAAACAATCGGTAAGCTACATCCATTCTCTACTTCACCTTTATCCGTTGACCAGCGGAATGGGCTACAAATTCGGGTGCGTAGAGGCATTGCAATGTACTGACTCCGGCGGCATAATCGCCTGAGCGAGTGATGTAAGCACTGTATTCTACTACATAGGTACCTTGCGGCAATTGCTCGAAAAAGAATTGCTCAGATGCGTCTTTCGCCACATGGTAATAGCCGATGCCCTCTCGCCAGATATAGCCGGAACGGGTTTGTGTGGGCTCCATGCAACCGGCACGGGTATCTTTGAGGCAGACATATTGGTAGTCTTGATCGCTGCGGATGGTTAATCGCACGATCACCTTGTCGCCCACCTGCAACGACTGTTCCTCCGTAAGCGGACGCATCTGGCGAGTCCCCTCTTCTAAGGTCTCGACAAACAGTTTGCGCTCGACTTGTAATCCTTGGCCTTGCGCTTCCACTTGATCCATCGACTGGAGATATTGCGTATAGAGCGCACCCCAGGCCGGTGCCTCTCCCTCTTTGCGTAAGGTCAGCGTCGATGGGGTTTGTGGGGTAGTTCCTATCGGTAGGCTGGCTTTCAGATAGCCGGTAGCGGTCTCTCCAGCTGCGGTGTCGTATCGTTTGTCACCCCAAGTGGCCACGCAGCGGTTGGTGGTGTCGAGCCAGTCGGATCCGGTTAGCAGCAGCATGTGTATGGCATTGAGGGTGGCCGGTGTGCTTTCCCAATCCTGTACCCGTTTCTGGTTGAGCAGCCATTGTTTCAGCTGATTCATCCGTTGCGTGTCCGGTGCGACGGTGTGGAACAGCTCCATCAGTCGGCAATGTGTCCAGATAGGCGACACGAAGCCCATCGTTTCCCTACGGTTATTCGCCCAATACATGCCCTTTTCTTTAGATGTAGAGGCCGTTTTTTGTAGCCAATTCAGGATCTCTGTCGTGCGGCTCTGATCCCCGTTGCGGTGCGCCAAAAGCGCGATCTCCGCCTTGTGGAGCAATCCATACCTCTTCCAGTTGGCAAAGGCTTGGCGGGTGAAGAATTTGGCTGCCTCCAATGCGTTGCCCACCTCCGGTATATCCCGATAATGGCTGCGCACATAGAGGTAATCCACCTGCTCAGTGGTAGGTAACGATTTGGCCCATTGGGGATTGTGCTGACGCATCCACTCATAGTCCTTCTCGATCTGTTGATCCAAATAACGCAGTGCCCGGATGATCATCGTGCGCTCCGCTTGGTCGTATTCCACGGCGTTGAGTTGCGTCAGCTGCGCCAAGAACTCCAACACGGCCACGGTGATGGCTCGATTGGCTGGGAAACCCTCCAACCAGCTGAAGCCACCCGCTTCGTTTTGCAGTTTCTGCAATTGACGCATGGCCATCTGCCGTTGGTTATTGGCCCGGTTCAGGTCGAACAGCAGGCTCAACCGCTGTTTGCGCTCCGCCTCGTCTTGTGCCTCCATCACCCAAGGGGTCTCCTCTAAAAGGATGTTCTTCAGCTCCTCATTACGATGCAAAGCGGCCTGTAAAGTCTCTACATTCCCTCCTTCCGCTTGCCATTGGGAGATGAGCTGTCGGATTTTGGGTTGGCTTTGCGCCAACTGTGTGGCCAAAGTGTATGTATAATAACTGGCCAATTGATCGAGGCAGTTGGCAGACATTGTTGCATCTACGGTGGAGAGTGCCTGCACCGCATACCAAATCGGATTAGCGGTTAGCTCCAAGGTCATTCGGTAGGGTGTTTGCCCCTTGCGGAATCCAGGCAGCTGTATCTGCCGCTCGTCGCTATCCAACAGATAGAGGGGTTGGCTCTCTGTGAGCAACAGCTGATCACTCAAGATGGGGAGTATATGCTGTTCGCCATCGGTAGCTGTCTCACTATCCGCTACGATACGCACGCCCAATAGGTGAGTAATGGCAGGCACTGTGAAATGCCATGCGACCGTTTGCATACTGTCAGGTTGCAATTGGAAAGGATGTTGCGCTTTGCTCAGACAGATCACCGGTTGATTGGTCGCCGGATCGAACAGCTCAATGGCCGCACGTCCCTCAATCGGTGCGTTCGATTGGTTGGTGATCTGTGCGCTGAGGGTCACCTGATCACCTTTGCGCACAAAGCGAGGTAGGTTCGGTGTCACCATCAACGGCTTGCTACTTACGATCTCTTGGGTGAACAGTCCCTGTTGCAGTGTCTTCGTATGGCTGAGCAGCTGGAACTTCCAGGTCGTATGGCTGTCGGGAAGGGTAAAGTCGATCCACAAATCACCGAGGGAGTCCGTTTGCAATACCGGATAGAAGAAAGCGGTCTCCACAAAGTCTGTCCGCAAGGAGCGAGGGGCTCCCTCTACTTCTATATCCACTTCCGTTTGATCCTCTGCAACGGCCTTCTCTTCGGCTACCATCAGTCCATCCATTTGCGGCGCTGCAGCCGCCGATTTCATCATCCGTGCGTTGCCTAAGAGATAACCTCCATTGCGTGTTCCACTCCAAGAGGCTTCTAACAATCCGAACCAGTTCAGTGCATCGTAGGTATAGGTAGGCACCTCTGCATAGCGGATCTCCTGTTGGGTGAAATCGCTGTAGCGGTGCACCGTGGTTGTGAAACGAGGTGCTTTGATTGTCGGTGTCTGCAACGGTAACCGGCTCCAAGCGAACGGTAGGAGTTGATCCAAGGAGGCATCATAGAGGCTGGCCAGCGCTTCGGCCTCTACAGTCAAGGAGTCGGCATTCGTCAGACGGAAACGCCAATGTTCTTGGCTGCCCGGCTGCAGGTGATCCCGGAAAGTGATCGGTTTGATGGTCAGTTGTCGGTTGGGCACATGTCGGGTGATAGGTACCTGCTCGACATAGAGCTTCCCTTGGTGTACCAAGGTGAAAGAGACCATCAGCCCCTCTTTATATTCCGCTTTGAATGGGATGCGGAAGGTGCGGTTCTCTTGATTGAGCTTGATTAGCTCTTGGTGGATGCGTTGATCTGACTGGAACCATTCATATAATAGATAAGAAGGTGCGTCGGAAGTACCGAAAACCAGTTCTGCCTCCTCGCCCGGCAGACACTCCGTCTTGTTTTTGAGCAACCAGGTATGCAGGAAGTAGGGCGGGCGTTTGTCTGTCCGGCTATATAGCGTGAAATCACTTTGGTTACGGCTGATCCGTCCTTGGCGATCGGTCGTTTCTGCGCACAGGCGATAACGTCCTGAAGGCAATTGGGCAACTAACGAGGCTTCTAACGGTTCATCGCCGGTGAAGGTACCCGCTAACACTGTCTCTCCCTCTTGGAATGTCACAGTTTCTGCAGCTGGATCCACGATCTGCAATGCCTTGAGTTGATAACGACCGGTACCCGTATAACGTTCCCCATTCAAAGTGCGGATAGCGATGCTGATCTTGGCCTTCTCTTTCTCCATCTGCTCAGTCAGTTGCGGCAGCACGACCAAGCTGCTTTCTCCTACGCTAAAGGTGTAGGTAGTCTCTTGCGATTCCCCTTTGCTATCGGTCACGGTGGCCTGCAATTCAAAAC
This sequence comes from Parabacteroides distasonis, assembly GCA_021531385.1. GTDB lineage: Bacteria > Bacteroidota > Bacteroidia > Bacteroidales > Tannerellaceae > Parabacteroides > Parabacteroides distasonis_C. The sequence goes on from JAFBIR010000007.1 coordinate 142,237, forward strand.
GTTCGTAGTTGCTCCAAGCCGTTGCTTGTGCCGCTTTGGTGGGGCAGAAGCGCATCTGGAAAAGACCCTCCGCATTCAAAGAGGTTTTCCCTTCAGCCACTTGGCGCTCTCCTCTCATTCCACGTAATCCCCAGAAAGGTCGGCGCAAGATGCGCCAGGTAACTTGTCCTTCGGGTAGTACTACGCCTGCAAAGCTCTTGGCTTGCCCGGTCAGTGTCACCGTATCGCCAAACGCCACCTCTTCTTGCAACGGTTGAATATCTGCATGGAAGGTCGGTCGTTTGTACTCCTCCACCCGGAAGGTGTAGGAATGGTTGCCTGCCACCAACTGATAGGAGCCACTCAATCCCTGCTGTGGCAGTGTGAACGAGCCATGGAATGATCCGTAGGCATTGGTCGTGAATCGCTGTTTGGCTACCTCTTGATGGTTCGCATCATAGAGGATGACGGGAATCTCTTCGCCTTCGATCGTATGGGCATTCTCCCAATGGTCGCTGTAAACAATGCCTTTGAAATAGAGTGTTTGGCCTGGACGGTAAAGTCCTCGATCCGTGAAAAGTGTTAAGCGAGAGGTTGGCTTTTCTGCTGATCGAGCGGTATAGATGGGATATAAAGGCACGATACGCCCTTGGGTGTCGTTGGGCAGGGTGGCTTGAATGGCTAACAGCTGCTTATCCGCAGGTAACAGGGCCAATCCCTGTGCATCGGTCGTCACATGGCCTATAGGTTTCAGTTGCTGCCGTTTCCCTCCATAATAGACAACCTCGGCTTGAGGTATCGGTTTGCCGGTCTCCCCATCCGTCACCCATATTTCACGTTGCTGGTTGGGTAGGTCTCGATGATGGGCGATCAATCGGCTGACATGGATTGGCAGGGTAGTGCTCAGCCCTCCTTGTGCCGTCACCTTGCACTCGTAAAGCCCTGATATTGCGATGCGGATTCGCAAAAGGGTGTCGAGTGACGTGTAGCTGTTCGGACAGCGCAGGTTGAAAGTCTCTGTTTGCACCAAGTGCCCCAAGGTGTGGTTGTCTGTCGGATGAGTTTGAGCCGCTACCTCCACAGGTGTACGTTTGCTTTCGTAGAGACGTACGGTGATTTGCGAGAGATGTTTGTAATGCAGTCGTAGGGCTACCTCTTTGCCCGGATAAACTGTTGGGTCAGTTGTCACTTGAAGCATGCTCCGCTCTAACTCAGCTAAATAGTTGCGTAAGATGGATGTGCGGGGATAATCTGCATAGCGCTCGATGCCTTCTCGGCACAGGCGCACCTGTTCACCGCGCAGGCTATCTTGTGTCTCTGGTGCGAGGCGATAGGTTTGTTCCCGCAACACCTCATACAGGGCGATCACGATCTCTGCTGCTTGGGGCAATGATTTTTGCTCCCGATAAAGTGCCTCTAAAGCGGCTTTCTGCTCCGCCAACGTGCATTCGCCCTTCTCTCGCAAGAAACGTAGCTGATCGATCTCTGTCAGCAAAGCTGCTTGCGTGTGATGCTGTTGATTTTGGAAAGCGATCAGTGTATTGTAGATGGCCGTTGAGGGCTGGATTTCCAAGGCCCTGTAGGCTAAGAATTCGAAAAGGGTAGGGCGCAATGTGGGCGAGTCATCCCCAAAGGTCAGCAACGCCTGATAGGTGCGTGTCGGAGTAGCCTGCAGGGTGTCGGCAGGTTGCAGGGAGGCATTCAGTTCCGCTGTAATCTTTTCCTCGAATAGATTGCGGCTCCATTCCCGCACATCGGTAGGCTCATAACCAATCAGGGGTGTCCGCTGGTCGATGTGCCAACGATGCTGGTCGTAATAGTGTTGATACATCTCAGCGATTATGGAATGGAGCAGGGCGGTGGTGGCCGGATCGCTGTTCGTTGTGGCCATCTCTTCTGCCTGTTTCAACAGGTCCGGATAACGGTCGGTATCCACCTCCAACGTCTCTTTGGAACGAATCATCCACTCTTTAATTAACTCGGCAGCCTTTTGCTGTGCCAACGCCTGCTTCTGGGGAGCGGATGGCCAGCTATAGGCAACGATTGCAGAAAGCCCGCAAAGCATACATACGGAAATAATCACTGCGCTTAACTTCATAACTGTTCTCTTTTTAGTTGTGCAACACATTTACCTATTCGCATAGATACAATGTGCGCACAAAAAAGTGTGAAGGAGCCGTTAAGAATCCCTTTTCCTACTATAATTAATATAGGTATAAGGATAGGGGTTCTTTTCATCCGCCGGATGCTCCTCTCGATCGGTTTCTTCCCATTGTGCAGCATCCAGCTCTGGGAAGAATGTAGTCGCTTCGGGGAAAGCATGGTGGATATAGGTGATATACAATTTGTTGGTAAGGGAGAGCGCTTGCCGATAGACCTGTCCACCTCCGATGATAAACACCTCCTCTTCGCCTGCGCAGCACGCTAAGGCCTCGGGAAGCGACGAGCAGACCTCACAGCCGGGAAAATACGCATTGGGTTGGGAGGTCAAGACAATATTCCGGCGATTCGGCAGTGCGTGCGGTAGCGACTCGAAGGTCTTGCGCCCCATGATGATGGTATGTCCCGTGGTCAATGCCTTGAACCGTTTTAAGTCGGCTGGCATGTGGCAGAGCAACTCTTGATCCTTGCCAATGGCATTGCCCTCGGCGATGGCGACAATGATAGCTATATTCATACCGATACCTCCCCTTTGATGTGTGGATGCGGATTATAGTCTGTCAATTGGAAATCCTCATACTGAAAGTCGAAGATACTTTTTACCTCCGGGTTCAACGTCATGTGCGGCAGCGGACGGGGATCACGGGTCAGTTGCAGCTTAACCTGCTCCAAATGGTTGTTGTAGATGTGTGCGTCGCCCAAGGTATGTACGAAATCGCCCGCCCTCAAGCCGGTTACCTGTGCCATCATTTGGAGCAGCAGGGCATAGGAGGCAATGTTGAAAGGTACACCCAAGAAGATGTCCGCACTACGCTGATAGAGCTGTAGGCTCAGTCGGCCATTGGCCACGTAAAACTGAAAGAAGGCATGGCACGGAGGCAGATTCATCTTGTTCAGATCCGCCACGTTCCAAGCGCTGACAATGATACGCCGTGAGTCGGGGTTATGCTTGATGGTCTCCACCGCCTCGCTGATCTGGTCGATCGCTCCACCGTCATAGTCTGGCCAAGAGCGCCATTGATAGCCGTAGATATGGCCTAAGTCGCCGTTAGCATCTGCCCACTCGTTCCAGATGCGTACACCATGCTCCTGCAAGTATTGCACATTCGTGTCACCACGTAAGAACCACAACAGCTCATAGATGATAGACTTGAGATGCAGTTTCTTGGTAGTGAGCAGCGGGAAGCCCTCCTCCAAATTGAAGCGCATCTGGTGGCCAAATACGCTGATCGTGCCGGTGCCTGTCCGGTCTTCTTTGTGCACTCCTTCGTGGAGCACCCTGTCAAGCAGATCCAAATATTGTTTCATGTTATTTCATTTTGACGGCGAAGATACGAACTTTTTTGCGCTTTGCTGATAAAGCAGCGAAGATAGGCGGTGCCTCCGCAAAAAAGATAAACGTGCTTGGCTTTTTGCGTTCGGTTTGCACTATCTTCGCGACCAAATAAACTCATATTTCAATCAATAAATCTATAAGAACGATGAAGAAATTTTGTATGGCTGCCTTGACGCTCTGTCTTTTGGCAGCGTGCGGTGGCGCAGAGAAACAGGAGGCTGCTCCGCAGAAGACGCTCTCCGGTTTGGAGCAAGCGAAATTCGTGTCTGAGGTCGATGGCAAACCGACCGCTTTGTATGTATTGACCAATCAGCAAGGCGCTGAGGCCTGCATAACGAACTGGGGCGGTCGCTTAGTTTCTGTTATGGTGCCAGATAAGAATGGTAAACTGACGGATGTGGTGCTGGGCTATGACAACATCGATCAGTACGTGGCCAACCCGGACAACAACTATGGTGGTTTGATCGGTCGTTATGGCAACCGTATCGCCAATGCGAAGTTTACGTTGGATGGTGCGGAGTATAACTTGCCGCAGAACAACAACGGTCACTGCTTGCATGGCGGTCCGAAAGGCTATCACGCTGTGGTTTGGGATGCGAAACAGATCGACAACCAGACCTTGGAGCTGACCTATCTCTCTCCGGACGGCGAGGCAGGCTTCCCTGGCAACCTCTCAGTGAAGGTGACTTACAAATTGACCGATGACAACGCTGTGGACATTCGCTATGAGGCGACGACCGACAAGGCGACCGTGGTGAACTTGACGAACCACAGCTATTTCAACCTTTCCGGTGTACCGGGCTCTCAGATTGTTGATCACCAGATCATGATCGATGCCGATACCTTTACGGCTGTCGATGAGACTTTGATTCCGACTGGTGTGTTTGAGCCTGTGGAGGGTACTCCGATGGATCTGCGTCAGTTGGTGACGGTGGGTACTGATATTGACAACCCCTATCAGCAGTTGGTTTACGGCGGTGGTTATGACCATAACTGGGTGTTGAACAATGGTGGCGACATCACGAAGGTGGCTGCCAAGGTAGTTTCCCCGACAAGCGGCATCGTGATGGAGGTCTATACCAACGAGCCGGGTATCCAGTTCTATGCGGGTAACATGATGGCCAAGGAGGGCGACAAGGGTAAGTTAGGCGTGGTTTATCCGGTGCGTGGTGCGCTCTGCTTAGAGACACAGCACTATCCTGACTCTCCCAATCAGCCGAACTTCCCCAGCGTAGTGGTTCGCCCGGGCGAGACTTACCAGAGCGAGTGTATCTATAAGTTCTCTGTACAGCAATAAGTCAGAGTTTCTCTTTCAGGAAATGACCGGTATAGGAGGTCTCGCATGCAGCGACCTCCTCCGGTGTTCCAGCACACACTAACTGCCCGCCAGCTTGACCACCCTCCGGACCTAAGTCGATCACATAATCCGCACATTTAATCACATCTAAATTATGCTCCACGATCACGATGGAATGTCCCTTATCCAGTAGGGCGTTGAAGGCTTTCAACAACGTTTTGATGTCGTGGAAATGCAGCCCGGTGGTTGGTTCATCGAAAATGAACAGTGTAGGCTGTTGTTTCTCTTGTCCTAAGTAGTAAGCCAGTTTCACCCGCTGGTTCTCACCGCCAGAGAGCGTTGAGGAGGTTTGTCCCAGTTTGATATAGCCCAGACCAACATCTTGCAGGGGTTGCAGACGTTTGATGATCTTCTTGGCTTGTGTGTCCTTTCCCTCGGCGAAGAACTCGATGGCCTGATTGACGGTCATCTCCAACAGGTCGTAAATATTTTTTCCTCGGTATTCCACATCTAATACCTCCTGCTTGAATCGCTTGCCGTGACAGACTTCGCACTCCAAGGTGATGTCTGCCATGAACTGCATCTCTACCGTGATTTTTCCCTCGCCCTTGCACTCCTCGCAGCGACCGCCCTCTTTGTTAAACGAGAAATAGGCAGCATTGTAGCCCATTTGCTTGGAGAGCGCCTGCTCGGCAAAAAGCTTGCGGATCTCGTCGTAAGCGCCGATGTAGGTCACGGGATTGGAACGAGAGCTTTTCCCGATAGAGTTCTGATCGACATATTCCACGTCAGTAATCATTTTCAGATCGCCCTCGATGCCGCTGCACTCGACGGATAGCCTTGCTGCATCATCCAACAGTCGCTTTACCCCTTCGTAGAAGATACCTCGCACCAACGAACTCTTGCCCGAACCGCTGACACCCGTCACTACGGTCATCACATTCAAGGGGAACTTAACGTTGATCCCTTTCAGGTTGTTCATTCGAGCCCCTTTCACCTCGATGAAGTTGTTCCATGGACGGCGATAAGCGGGCAGCTCGATGCGTTCCTCTCCCGTTAGGTAACGCACGGTGTAGCTATCACTGCACAAACGTAGGTGGTTGACATCCCCTTGATAGACCACCTGACCTCCCAATCGACCCGCCTTTGGACCTATGTCAATGATGTAATCGGCCGCCCGGATGATCTCCTCGTCATGCTCCACGACCACGACCGTGTTGCCCAAAGCTTGCAGTTGTCGCAGCACATGAATCAGACGATCGGTGTCACGGGAATGGAGGCCGATGCTGGGCTCATCCAAGATATAGAGACTGCCCACCAAGCTGCTGCCCAATGAGGTGGCCAGATTGATGCGTTGGCTCTCACCGCCGGAGAGGGTGGAGGAGAGACGATCCAAGGTGAGATAACCCAAACCTACATCCAACAGGAATTGCAGGCGGCTCTTGATCTCCGTGAGCAACCGCTTGGCGATTGCGGCGTCTGTCTCGTCCAAGGTCAGTTCATCGAAGAAACGCTTGGCCTCGCTGACCGGCATAGAAACCAGCTCCGCAATATTTTTACCACCAACCTGCACATAAAGAGCTTCCGGTTTCAGGCGGCTGCCGTGGCAGGCCGGGCAGGTGGTCTTCCCGCGATAGCGAGCCTGCATCACGCGGTATTGTATCTTATAAAGGTTTTCCTCCACGAACTTGAAGAAGTCGTCGATGCCATGTAATCCCGGTGCGCCATGCCAAAGCAGATCCTTCTCCGCTTGGGTTAACTCGTAGTAGGGGCGATGGATTGGGAAATGGTAGGGTTCACTGTCTCGGATGAAGTCTCTCAGCCATTCGCTCATCACTTCGCCTTTCCAACAAACGACGGCTCCTTCATAGACCGAGAGGCTGGTATCAGGCACGACCAAATGCTCATCAATGCCCAGGATCTTGCCGAACCCCTCACACATCGGGCACGCTCCCAACGGATTGTTGAAGCTGAACATCATGTCGGTCGGCTCGATGAAGGTAAGTCCGTCAGCCTCAAATTTCTTAGAGAACTCCTGTGTCTCCACCTTCCCTTCCAGGAAGAAGCGCAACGAACAGCTGCCTTGTCCTTCGAAGAAGGCGGTCTCCACCGAATCCGCTAAACGGCTGCGGAAAGCTTGATCGGTCGCCACGGTCAGGCGATCGATCATCAACTCAATCGGGTAGGAGAGCAGCTCCTCGCTCGCCAATACCTCAGAGATGCGGTACACTAAGCCATTGACCCATAGACGGGCGTAACCCTCTTTACGCAAGATTTCCAATTGCGCCTTCATGGAGCGCTCTTCCGGTAGAATCACTGGGGCGAAGATGGCAAAACGAGTGCCTTCTGGATAGCGCATCACCGCTTTGACCACATCATTGACTTGATGCTTCTTGACCTCTGTGCCTGAGCGAGGCGAGATGGTCTTGCCGATGCGGGCGTAGAGCAGGCGAAGGTATTCATAGATCTCCGTGGAGGTACCTACGGTGGAACGAGGGTTACGAGTGTTCACTCGTTGCTCGATAGCGATGGCTGGTGGCAATCCTTTGATATAGTCGCATTCCGGCTTGCTCATGCGTCCCAAGAACTGACGTGCGTAGGCCGAAAGACTCTCCACATAGCGGCGTTGTCCTTCGGCGTAAAGGGTGTCGAATGCCAAGGAGGATTTTCCGCTGCCGGATAATCCGGTAATGACTACAAACTTATTGCGAGGAATCTCTACATCTATATTTTTCAAATTGTTGACGCGTGCGCCCTTGATGAAAATCGTATCTTTCTCAGCCATGCTATCTCTTGCTTTTTTCGTGCCGCAGCCTATCTTTGCTACTTGGGCAGCAAAGATAGCCATTAACCGCCATAAAACGTAGCCTATTTTTTTCGTTATTTATTAGAATGCGCTACTTTTGTTGGAAATTTAATCGAAAAAACAAGAATATATCACTATGCGATCAACCTTATATCGCTTGTTCATAGCGATTTTTTGCTTGACTATCACCTCCTGCTCAACTTTACGCAGGCAGTCTCAGTCTGTTGCGCAACGGGGCAAAGAGGCGAAAAGAGAGTTTCGTGGAGCTTGGATCCAGACCGCTTTCCAAGGAGAGTATAAATCTATGACACCGGCACAGATGAAGAAGGATTTCATCCGTAAACTGAATATTTTGCAGGCTTGTGGTATAAACGCTATTATCTTTCAGGTGCGTCCGGAAGCCGATGCTTTCTATAAATCCGATATTGAGCCGTGGAGCCGCTTCTTCACCGGTGAGCAGGGATTGGCTCCCGAAGGCAATTTTGACCCGATGGCTTTCTTGGTAGAGGAGTGCCACAAGCGGAACATGGAGTTTCATGCTTGGCTGAATCCCTATCGGGCCAGTACAGCAGGTAATACCCGTTTTGCGGCTTCCCATATCTATCACCGTCATCCCGAGTGGTTTGTAACTTATAATAAGCAGATCCTGTTTGATCCCGGATTGCCGGAGTGTCGTCAGTTTATCTGTCGGGTGGTGAAGGATATTGTCGCTCGTTATGACGTGGATGCAATCCACATGGATGATTATTTTTATCCCTATCCGGCAGGCGGAGCTCCCTTCCCCGATGAGAATAGCTTCCGCAAGTATGGTGTGCCTAAGGGATATACCGAGGCGACCAAAGGCAACTGGCGCCGTCAGAATGTGAACACGTTGATCAGTGAGTTGCGTCGGACGATTTTGTTAACCAAGCCTTGGGTGCGTTTTGGCATCAGTCCGTTTGGCATCTATCGCAACAAAAAAAGCACACCGGATGGATCGGGTAGTGATACCAACGGCTTACAGAACTACGATGATCTTTACGCCGATGTGCTCTATTGGGTAAAACAGGGCTGGATTGATTACAACATTCCGCAGATCTATTGGGAGATTGGTCATTCGGCTGCCGATTACATTACCTTAATTAAATGGTGGGACAAGAATGCGAACGGTGGCCATTTGTATATTGGCCAGGATGTGGATCGCACGATGAAGGCTGATCAGCTGACTCGTAAGATGCGGTATGAGCGTGCGTTGCCCCATGTGTTGGGCAACTGTTTTTGGCCCGCCAATGAGATACTTTGGAACAACAAGGGAGTGGCGGATAGCCTGAAACAACACTATCATCGTTATCCCGCCTTGATCCCGGCTTATACGCATCAACATGATCGGGCTCCCGAGAAGGTGAAGGGCTTGAAGACCGAATGGACGGCTGATGGCTTCCTGCTCCATTGGAAAGCTAAACAGAGCCCCACGAATCCGGAGTTGGCCAACTATTTCGTGGTTTACCGTTTCCGTATGGATGAGCCAATCGACTTGAGTAATCCGGCGAAGATTGTCTCTATCACACGCAACACCTGGTATAGCTTGCCTTACGATCATGGACAGGTGAAGTATCGCTATGTGGTGACCGCCGTGGATCGTTTCCACAATGAGAGTCAAGGTAAAGCAAAGAAGGTGAAACTTTGATGAATCGGCGATGAAAGGATTGTTATATTGGTTCCTTACGATAGCTCTTTTGCTGCTTTGTGCTTGCGAGAAAGAGGAAGAACCACAGGTGCCTCTTGTCGCTGGACGCACGGTGCTGGTTTATTTCGCTGCAGACAACAATCTGAGCGGTAGTGTGGAGGGAGACATAGCAGCTATGGAGGATGGATTGTTGCATACGGATATGCACAATGGCAACTTGTTGGTTTATGTGGATAAGAAGGGCCAATCCCCGCAGTTGCTTCGCTTGGTGCAGGAGGGAGACAGCATATGCCGGGAGCTGATCGAGGAATATGCGATTGATCACGCTTCTGCCACGGCCGAACGATTGCGTCAGGTGCTCCGACAGGTGACCGATAGCTATCCATCTGATCGGTATGGTTTGGTGCTTTGGAGCCACGGCACCGCTTGGCTACCTGCTGATTATAAGAACTATCTGCGCTCGTTTGGCACGGACACTGGGAATCATTTCATGAGCGTAAATGATTTGACTGCGGCTTTGTCTGATTATCATTTTGATTTTCTCCTGTTTGATGCTTGCTACATGGCCTCGTTGGAGGTGGCATACGCATTACGGCATTGCACGGATTACCTGATCGCTTCTCCTACGGAGGTATTGGCTGATGGGTTTCCCTATCAGCTCTTTATGCAAGATCTGTTTACGCCAGAGGCCAATGTGGTGGATATCGCCACTCAGTTTTATACCTATTATCAATCCTCTTACGGCACGGTTTCCGTCACCAAAACGGCGGAATTAGCCGATTTAGCGACCGCTTACCGGGTGATCTTTCAGGGGAAGAGCGAGGAGGAACTTTTCGCTGTCCCCGTACAGGAGCTACAGATCATGGAGTATCTGACAGGCAACATCCATGCGCTTTATGATTGTGCCGATTATGTGCGCCAGTTGGCTACCGATGCCCAATATGAGGAGTTCCAGTCTTGCTTGGATCGGGCAGTCATCTATAAAGCCACCACACCCAAGAGCGCTTATGCCTACGCTAATGGTACTTACTTGCCTATTAATCGCTTTAGCGGTCTGTCTATCTATGTCCCGCAAGCGGAGTTAGCGGAGTTAAACAACTGGTACCAACAATTAGAATGGTACCAAGCTGTTTATCAGTAGTCTTGATTAATGCATCAAGAAAACCTCTCGCTGGGTATGCGTCGTGCCATTAGGTAGGAACAGTTCTGCATAAAAAATATAGATGCCTGGTTTGGGGCGACTTCCGTCGTGCCCCAAACCGTCCCAACGCAATGTCCCTTCTGTGGCTAAGGTGGAGAGATTAGCTATCTCTGCGATGCGCCTACCCATGGTGTCGAATATCCAGATGCGGCAACGGTAGCCTGCATCTGCTAATTGATAATGCAATAAATAACTGCGCTCGCTTTCCGACCAACTGGGACGTTCAAAGCCATTGAGTGTACCTGATGGCAGGATTTGCTGGGAGTTGCGATACCCTGGTGTGCCATAGCCCGCTGATGCGGCTGCGGAATGCCAGTTGGTCGCATCCTGGGTGGGTCTATCTGGATCCGTACGTTCTAACGCTACTCCTTTCGGCTCTTTGATGGCACTGTCGTGCCATTTTGGGGAATAGCTTACCTCATCAATGACCGTGAGATCTGCCAAGCGAAGCAAGACGACTGTCGCTCCATTGTTCGCCAATACGGGTAGCTTCACTTCATGTAGGGCATGGGGAGAGGAAATGAGGTAAAAGGCTTCTACTCCGCTTAGTAATTTGCTGAGCAGCGCATAGTCTCCAGGCTCTAAAGGAGTTGAGATGGCCGAGAGCGGATAGAGTGTGCTTAAACTACCATCCGTCTTACGAGTTGCCAAGGCAAGTCCTGTAAGGGATAGTGTCTGCTGTGAACGGTTATAGAGTTCGATGTATTCGCTACCCTCGGCATAGGGGGCAGGTAGTATCTCATTCAATATGATTTCGCCGGGTAATACAGGAGATACTTCGGTAGGTGTTTCCGGTTCAATCGGTGTTTCTGGTTCAGCAGGTGCTGTGGGCTCATCAGGTGTTTCCGGTTGCGTTGATTCTTCCGGAGGCGTGGCTGCTTGAGGTGAATTGACTGCTCCTGGTGTCCCACCCCGGGGATCTGTAGAAAGGTAAAATCCCGTAGCGGAGCGTTCCCAGGCAATGCCAGCTTTAGCCTTTTCATAAGTAATCTGGTCGATTGCTTGTCCTGTAGGATCCAATAGCGCAAGTGTCTTTCCCGTATTGAGCAAAGCGGAGGGAAACTTTGCCAAAGGTAAGTCTCCACCTTGAGCATCTACCTTTATTTCTCTTCCGGAGCGATAGAGCACTACGTATCCTTGGGCGGGTAGCGTGTAAGCGGTCAAGACAGTTGGTTTATCGCCATAAATAAATTGCCAATTTTCCAGATTGATGGGTTGATCGCTCCGATTATGCAATTCCACATACTCGGTTTGGGGCAATGTCACCAATCCATTCGGGTCTGCCATGACCTCATTGATCCATACACAGCCTACCGTGTAGTTTATCGCAGGTTCTTCTGGCTCCTCTGGAATGATCGGTGTCTCGGGTGTATCTGGCAGTTCGGGAGTGGCAGGCTCTTCCGGTGCTGAGGGACTTTCTGGCGTTTCGGGGTTAGGAGCACCACAACTGTTGATCTCTCCCGGTGTACCCCCTCGTTCATCGGTACAGCTGATCCATTCATCTCCAAAACGCTCCCAAGAGATGGCTGCGATTGCCTTGGGGTAATAGACCTCGTCTTTCAATACCCATTGGGCATCATAGAGTTGCAATAGCTTGCCATTATTATTGAGTTGATAGGGAAATTTCTCCAAGGGCATTTTTAAGCCATTCCCTGCTACTGTGATTTCTCGATTAACTCGGTAAAGCACGACAAAACCTCCTGCGGGAAGTGTCAATTCGCTCATTTTCACTTGAGTTTGGTCATAGACGAACCACCAATCGGTGAGCGAAATGGGCTGTTCCGTGGTGTTATAGAGTTCTACATACTCGGTTTCTGGAAGCAGAAGCAATCCTTTGGGGTTGGCCATTACTTCATTAATGAGGATGTCTGGTTGAGACTGTGCGAATAAGCACGTTGATATGTGTAAACTCAAAAACAGGAATAAATGTTTCATAGTCATTGTGTTTTAGTAATAATTTCTCTATATTTGCACCCGATTAACAAATAACTGTCACAAAAGGGTGACTAATCGACTGAAGTCAGTAACCCATAGCGGCAGCAAAGTTATAATTTAATTTTTAAATCATATTAAATCAGTGCTCAAAATGAATGTAGCAATTGTTGGTGTAAGTGGAGCCGTAGGACAGGAGTTCCTGCGTGTACTCGACCAGCGGAATTTCCCCATCGATGAGCTGGTACTTTTTGGCTCATCTCGTAGTGCCGGACGCGTATATACGTTTCGTGATAAACAGTATACGGTCAAGGAATTGAAGCACAACGATGATTTCAAGGGTATTGATGTCGCTTTTGTTTCAGCTGGGGCTGGTACATCCAAGGAATTTGAGAAGACGATTACAAAACATGGCACAGTGATGATTGACAACTCCAGTGCTTTCCGTATGGATGAGGATGTGCCCTTGGTAGTTCCAGAGGTAAATCCGGAGGATGCGCTCAATCGTCCGCGTGGTGTGATCGCTAATCCAAACTGTACAACGATCCAGATGGTCGTTGCTTTGAATGCTATTGAGAAATTGTCACACATTAAGCGTGTACACGTATCCACCTATCAGGCTGCCAGTGGTGCGGGCGCAACCGCTATGGCTGAGTTGGTGAAACAATATGAGCAACTCTTGAAGGGTGAGCAACCCACCGTAGAGAAGTTCGCATTCCAGTTGGCTTACAACGTAATTCCTCATGTGGATGTATTCCAGGATAATGGTTATACCAAAGAGGAAATGAAGATGTACAACGAGACCCGTAAGATCATGCATTCAGACATCCAGGTAAGTGCGATGTGTGTACGTGTGCCGGTTATGCGTGCGCATAGCGAATCTACCTGGATCGAGACAGAGCGTCCGATTAGCGTAGAGGAGGCTCGTGAGGCATTTGCTAAGGAAGAGGGCGTTGTGTTGCAGGATGATCCCGCAAACAAGGTCTATCCGATGCCGTTGTTCGTAGCCGATCACGATCCTGTTTATGTAGGTCGTATCCGTAAGGATTTAAGTAATCCGAATGGTTTGACTTTCTGGACGGTCAGCGATCAGATCAAGAAGGGTGCGGCTTTGAATGCTGTGCAGATCGCTGAGTATCTGTTGAAGGTTGGCAATATTAAATAAGCACTTTATATTTCCCCTTTTTTATATTAAGTTGTTGGGCAGGCTGAGTAGGGATATTCTCGCCTGCCTTTTTTGTGGGCATAAAAAACCCGACGTCTCTTTGCTTGTAGAAACGTCGGGCATGAAATCTTTCTTACCTGTTTACAATGCTGTGAGGTGATTCTTGAGCGGATTGGAATACATTTCCAAGATCTTGGTGCGAAGGAACTCTTCGTCTTTTTGCTCTAAATCTACTTTATCTACCTGGCCTTGTAGATATTCCTCGAAATGTTTTTTGTCCTTTAAGCCGTAATGATCTTGGAAACGGCGGGTTCCCATCAATAAATCGTAAGCGACATAATTGCAAGGATAAAAACGGTAGTTTTTGTAAATCTCCTGGTCAATAATGTTCGCAGCGGCAGCAACCATCGCATTTTTGTCTAAGCTACGATCCACTTGCGACAACAACTCATTGATAGGACGTGTGAGTGTGAAGTGTACCCGTCCTTTGTTGCGCAAAATACCTGTTTCCATGCTGAGGAGATCGTCACGCTGTGACTTCACAAAATCAGGGTTATCTCTTTTTTGCTGAAACTCCTTCGCTTTCAAGTAGTCGCAGGGATCATACTCGTAGGAGATCGCTACCGGCACGATGTTCAACTCCATGAGATTATCAATCAGGTTGTCGTGGTTGCCTCCGATAGCCAACATCTTCAAGACGCTGCTTTGGGTGCGGTCGTTGCTATCTTTCGCACGTCCCTCACGTTGAGCGATCCAGACAGACTCTTTGGTGTCACGAATCGTATGATGGATATAGGCAGAGAGGCGCTTGCTGGCCTCTAAGATTTGACGAACGGGGATGTTTCGTTTTACGATGAAACTGTTGTTGAGACGTACTACGGTCTCAATCCAGGAGCGAATCAGCAGGTTGTCACCTATCGCTACTTGTGTCATACCGTAACCCACATCATAAAGCATGACGTTTAAGAAAGAGGCATCGAGTGCGATGTCGCGATGATTGGAGATAAAGGTGCAAGGCGCTTTGTCTTTGGGCAGGCGGCTGCGGCCGGAGATGGTCAACGAGAAGGTAGTTGCTTTCGCCACGGTCATTACGGCATCGTAGGCCAATGTCGATTTGAACTCCTCCTTTGTTTTACATGCTCGCATGGCTGCCGAAAATTCCGCCCAATCCAACTGCGGCTTGATGTAACGCAAGGCGCGCTCAAAGTCCTTGTTAGCAATCAAACTCTCGATCGCATCTTTGACCTCGTCGTTGTTTAACGGACGAATGTCGTCGAAATTAGGGGAAATGGTTGCTGTATCCATATCTTATCATTTAGTTTTCTTGTTGTTAAGTTCGTCTTCGATGATATCGGTCATGACCTCCTCGATCGCCATGCCAGCCGCTCTTACCTGTTGCGGAATGAAACTGGTGGCTGTCATGCCAGGCGTAGTGTTGATTTCCAACAACATGGGTGTGCCTTCCGCTGTGATAATATAATCAATGCGGATAATGCCTTTTGCCCCTAATAGATCATAAATTCTCGACGTTTCCTGTTGGATCTTTTTCGTCAGTTCATCGGAGAGACGGGCCGGGGTGATCTCATCCACCTGGCCATTGTATTTCGCATCGTAATCAAAAAACTCATTGGGGGTAACGACCTCTGTCAGCGGAAATACCACCGCCTTATGGGCAACCTTATAGCAGCCGCAAGTGACCTCCGTACCAGCAATAAATCGTTCCAATACCACCTCCTTACCTTCGCCAAACGCTTTCTCGATAGCGGGTTGGATGGCCTCTGGCGTCTTCACCTTGGTCACGCCAAAACTGCTCCCTCCATCATTCGGCTTTACGAAAATCGGTAATCCTAAACGAGCGATCACCTCCTCATCCGCGATCTTTTCCCCACGGAACAGGTGGATGGAGTCGGCCACATTGACCCCGAATTGACGTAAATATTGGTTGCAGATGTATTTGTTGAATGTCAGTGCACTAACCATCATGCCACAAGAGGAGTAGGGCATCCCGATCATATCGAAATAGCCTTGCAAGCGTCCGTCCTCTCCGGGTGTGCCATGAATCGTGATGTAGCAAAAATCGAAATGTTTTACGGCTCCACCCTCTGTGAAGCTGAAATCATTCTTATCAATCGGTGTCCAGCTCTCATCTGGAAGCTGCACTTTCCATTCTTCGTGAGTAATCAACGCAATGTAGAGATTATATCGCTCTTTGTTGATAAAAGAGTGTATGCCTTGTGCACTCCTTAAAGAGACGATATATTCTGAAGAGTAACCTCCAGCTACGATAGCGATATTCTTTTTCATTTTTATCCTTCTTTAGTGTTTGCGTAAATTCGCCATTTGTCGATCAGTTGTTGCATGTCAGCAGGAATCTCCGAATCGAAAAACAGCTCTTCGCCTGTTGTGGGGTGTACGAAGCCCAATGTCTTGGCATGTAAAGCCTGTCGCGGACAGATGGCAAAACAGTTCTGTACAAATTGCTTGTATTTAGTAAACGTTGTTCCTTTCAATATCTCATGACCGCCATAACGCTCATCGTTGAAAAGCGTATGGCCAATGTATTTCATGTGCACACGAATCTGGTGGGTGCGTCCGGTTTCCAGCCGACATTCCACCAAGGTCACATACCCCAGTCGTTCTAATACGCTATAATGGGTGACTGCTGTTTTACCTTGGTCTCCTTCCGGGAAAACACGCATCTGCATCCGATCCTTCGGATCACGTCCGATATTTCCCTCAATGCGCCCTTCATCTTCTCGCACGATGCCCCATACCAGTGCACGGTATTTCCGCTTCGTGGTCTTATGGAAGAATTGCAAACTGAGGTGGCTCTTCGCTTCTGGACGTTTCGCTACCACTAAAAGTCCGGAAGTGTCTTTATCAATGCGATGTACCAGGCCTAAACGGGGATCGGAGGGGTCGTAAAGTGGATCATCTTTCAGGTAATAGGCTAACGCATTCACCAAGGTGCCGGTATAATTGCCGTGCCCCGGATGCACCACCATGCCGGCTGGCTTGTTTACCACTAATAGGTCATTATCCTCATAGACAATGTTGAGGGGAATATCTTCAGGGATGATCTCCAGTTCTCGGCGTGGACGATCCATCACGATCGTGACCACATCCAATGGCTTTACCCGGTAGTTGCTTTTCACCGGATTGCCGTTCACCAAGATACAACCAGCTTCAGCCGCTAACTGAATCCGGTTGCGTGTGGCGCTCATCATGCGATCGACCAAGAACTTATCGACACGGAGCAGGGATTGACCTTTGTCGGCCACAAAGCGAAAATGCTCGTACATCGGATTGGCCGATGTCTCGTCATCTTCCTCCTCCAGCAACAGATCATCGTCTAGTTGCTCGTCATCCCTGTCGTCCAAATACTCATCCATCACCTTTAAAACCATTTTTCAATGTCGCTATTCAGCTGCTCAACAGGGATGCTATCTAATGCCAAGGAGTCTGGCGAGAAGTTCGGATCGCCACTGCTCACTTTCAATACCAAAGGAGCGGTGAGCGGAATCAACTCACCTTTGGTCAATGTGCGCCCATTGTGCTCAACCGCAACGGCTAAATCTTTGTATTCTCCTGCTATATACTCAATCTCTACCGAGTTGAACCCGCGGGCTCTCAGTAGGGCATAAGCTTGCCGGAAGGATTGATCCTCAATATCTGGGACCATTGCCATTTGGGAGGTCAGGGCATTGATGGTGACGAAAAGGATTCTTCCCTCTTTCACTTTCGAGCCTACTGAAGGTACCACCTCCACAATCGCTCCAGGCGCTACATCTTTTGAGAAGACAGAGTCGATCACATTATAGCGTAAATGATTGTTGTCTAAGAAAGGAATGGCATCCTCCAACTTCATTCCCTTGACATCGGGGACGACAACCGCTTGATTATGCCGTGTATAGGTGTCTAACCAGGAAAGTGCACCGTAGAAAATGCCACACGTCACAATGACCATCAGCAGCAAGCTGATGATAAAGGGATGTTTGATCAGTCTCGTTATAAAGTTACTCATTTCACTTCTATATTCGTTGACGGTCCCAAAAGTAGCAAAAAAACACCAATCGCATAGCGAAATAACGCTATTTAAGGTCGAAAGGGGAAAAGAGGGGCTTAAAAACAAAGAAAGTAAAGGCCTTCTTCACAAAAACCTTTACTTTCCAAGTAAATCTTTTGAACGAGCGATTATCCGTTGTACTCGTCAGATACTGTCAATTTAGCTCTGCCCTTCGCACGACGAGCTGCTAATACTCTACGGCCATTAGCTGTAGCCATTCTTGAACGGAAGCCATGCTTGTTCTTTCTCTTTCTGTTGTGAGGTTGGAATGTTCTCTTCATCTTACTGTTATGTTTTTTATATTATTCGCATACTGATTCGGGCTGCAAAGATAGCCCCTTTTTTGTAATAAACAAAAGGAAGCGAGATTTTTTCGTTTATCAGCCTTGATTTCCTTGCTCGTATCAGTAAATAGCGCCTTGATATAAATTGTTGAAATTGGAGTGTTGACCATTCATGCGTTTAGCCTCCTCACCGTTCGGATTCAACTCAATAGCCTTTTTCAGATCCGCTAAGGCTCCCTCCTTGTCTCCTTTGAGGTGGCGCACCCGTCCACGCTCGCCATACGCTTTGCTGAAGTTAGGCTCGTCTGAGATCAGCTCGTCAAAATAGGCCAAGGCCTCATCCAGCTTACCCTGCTCGCTCATCAACTGACCGATACGCAATTGTGCCTCCTCATTGAAGGGGTTGAGTGCCAACACCTGCTCGAAGTCGGCTTGAGCGGCCTCCCATTGATGGCTCATCCCATAGATGCGGCCACGAAGCAAATAGGCGATCTCCTCTTCCGGCATCAACGTGACAGCCTGGTTCATGTCGTCCAAGGCCTCTTTCCCTTGTCCCATGATGAGTAGAAGCTCCGCTCTCAACAGGTAGGCACTGCCGAAATTAGGTTGCAAGGTAATAGCTTTGGTCAGATCGGCTACCGCATTCAAGCGTCCGCCAAGTGTCTGTTTCGCTTTGCCGCGCATAAAATAGGCCAATGCGTTGTCCGGGTCTTGGGCGATGATGTAATCGCAATCGGTAACGACTTCTGCCTCTTTGCCGCACATAAATAATATATGTACGCGCGCGAGGCGGTACTCTACGCTGGTCGGATCTAATTCGACTAATTGATTGACCACTTGCTCTGCTTTTGCCACTTCGCCTTTGGCTGTATAAGCTGTGACGAGAAAGTTCATCGTCTCGGGATCAGACTTGATGGCCAGTGCCTCGGTATAGCACTTGATGGCATAACCTAATTTGCCCATTTGATGCGCACGCACGCCATCGTATTTTAAGATGTCGAAATTTTTTTCTTCGTTTTTAGCTTGCGTTGTTTCTTCTGTATGCTCTTTGCTGCTGGAAGAGGAGAACAACGATGTGAAAAAGTTTCCCATGTTTTGACTTGATTTATTTTTTGCCTGCGAAGGTACGCTATTTTTTGCCAACTGACGAAAAATATCTCTCTAACTGGGAAAAAATATTTGGCTAATGGGCAAAATGTGCTTTTGTGGCGAGGTAGATTTTGCTACATCCCGAGGAAACAAAATTTGAACGGGGAAAGGCGCTACAATCACTCCTTTAAATCCATCGCCGAAAATAGATAGAAATGGGAGGTGCATGCCCCTTTGTGGATTTCAAAATGTAAGGTAAATAAGTTATTTGCTTACGAAGCGTAATTTTATCCCTTGGATAACTTATTTGTTTTCATTTTTTAATGCAAATGCCGTTGGCTATCTACGACTATTTTATAATTTTGCACCTGTTTTTACTTGGGGGAGAAGTTTTCAGTTGCTTTTCTTGTCAGTAGAGGTAAGTACAGATGGAGTTATGGAGAATATAGAAACAGGACTTTTATTGATGGCGGTCGGGATGATGACCGTTTTTGCGATCCTTTTAATAGTGATTAATTTAGGAAAGGGTCTTATCCTTTTGGTCAACAAGTATGCCCCGGAAGAGGTGGTAGTAAAGAAAGCAGCTCCCAGTCGAGCGAAAGCGGCTGCTCCTGTGGCGGCTGCGGCCGTGATGGGCGGATCTGAGACAGCGGCTATCGTCTCTGCAGTGAGCGTATTGACCGCAGGCCAAGGTAAAGTAGTAAAAATCGAAAAAATATAATATAGCATACAGTTATCATGAAGAAAGCAATCAAGTTTAGTTTGGTCTTTCGTGACATGTGGCAATCTGCCGGTAAATATGTCCCGACTGTAGATCAACTTACCCGTGTGGCTCCGGCCATTATCGAGATGGGCTGTTTCGCCCGTGTAGAGACCAATGGTGGAGGTTTTGAGCAAGTAAATTTATTATTTGGCGAGAATCCCAATAAAGCGGTTCGTGAGTGGACGAAGCCCTTCCACGAGGCCGGTATTCAGACACACATGTTGGATCGTGCGTTGAACGGTCTGCGCATGAGCCCGGTGCCTGATGATGTACGTCGCCTTTTTTATAAGGTAAAGAAAGCGCAGGGTACGGACATCGCTCGTACTTTCTGTGGCTTGAATGATGTGCGCAATATCGCCCCCTCTATTCGCTATGCGAAAGAGGCTGGTATGATCTCTCAGTGCTCGTTGTGTATCACGCACTCTCCGGTACATACGGTTGAGTATTATACGAAGATGGCGTATGAGTTGATCGAGCTGGGTGCGGATGAAATCTGTATCAAGGATATGGCCGGCATTGGCCGTCCGCATACCTTGGGCCGTATTGTGGCGAATATCAAGGAGAAATATCCAGAGATCCCGGTTCAATATCATAGCCATGCGGGTCCTGGCTTCAATGTGGCTTCTATCTTGGAGGTTTGTGAGGCAGGTTGCGACTACGTGGATGTGGGCATGGAGCCGCTCTCATGGGGAACAGGTCATGCGGATCTCTTGACGGTTCAGGCAATGCTGAAAGATGCTGGTTTCCAAGTGCCGGAGATCAACATGGAGGCCTACATGAAGGTGCGTGCGTTGATCCAGGAGTTTATGGATGATTTCTTGGGTCTTTACATCAGCCCGAAGAACCGTTTGATGAACTCCTTACTGATCGGTCCGGGTCTGCCGGGTGGTATGATGGGTAGCTTAATGGCCGACTTGGAGAAGAACTTGGAGACCATCAATAAGAACAACATCAAGAATAATCGTCCGTTGATGTCGCAAGATCAGTTGTTGATCAAGCTGTTCAACGAGGTGGCTTATGTATGGCCTCGCGTCGGTTATCCCCCATTGGTGACGCCGTTCAGCCAGTATGTGAAGAACTTGGCGTTGATGAACGTGATGCAAATGGAGAAGGGCAAGGCTCGTTGGAGCATGATTGCCGACGATATTTGGGACATGATCTTGGGTAAGGCTGGTCGTCTGCCGGGTCCGTTGGCTCCTGAGATCGTGGAGAAGGCGAAGGCTGAGGGCCGTAAGTTCTTCGAGGGGAATCCGCAAGACAACTATCCCGACGCATTGGATAAATATCGCAAGTTGATGAACGAGAAGCAATGGGAGGTTGGTGAGGATGAAGAGGAACTCTTCGAATATGCAATGCACCCGGCTCAGTATGAGGCTTATCGCTCAGGCAAGGCGAAGGTGGAGTTCAAGGCGGATGTGGCTAAACGCAAGGCAGAGCAGGCGAATGTGGGTAAACCGCAGGTAGCTGCTGCTCCGGCTGCGCCCGCAGGTCCTGTTACGCTGGCTATGCCGACTACACCTCAGGTGATGACAGTTGATGTGAATGGTCAGGCTTATCGGGTGACGGTAGCGTTTGGTGATACCGCTGGCGCTGCACCAGCAGCCCCGGCCGCACCTGCAGCCGCTCCTTCGGCTCCGGCCGCACCTGCTCCTGCTGCAGGCGAGGGCAAAGAGGTGCTTTCTCCGTTGGAGGGTAAGTTCTATATGATTAAGAATGCGTCTGACACCCCGGTGAAGGTAGGCGATGAGGTCAAGGAGGGCGACGTGCTCTGCTATGTGGAGGCCATGAAGACCTACAATGCCGTTCGTGCGGAGTTCGCCGGAAAGATTACTTCCATCTGTTTCCATTCAGGGGATGCGGTGTCTGAGGATGACGTATTAATGACGATTCAATAATGAAGGAGATATTTCAGAATCTATACGAGATGACTGCGTTCAGCAATATCATTGCTGAACCGCAGTTCTTGGTCATGTATGCCATTGGTTTCGTGTTGCTTTACTTGGGTATCAAGAAGCAATATGAGCCGTTGCTGCTGGTGCCGATCGCCTTTGGCGTGCTGTTGGCGAATTTCCCTGGTGGAGATATGGGCGTGATCCAAGCGGACGAGAATGGATTCGTGAACGTGCATGGGGTGATGAAGAACATCTGGGAGATGCCGTTGCACGATATTGCGCATGAGTTAGGCATGATGAACTTCATCTATTACATGTTGATCAAGACCGGTTTCTTGCCCCCGATTATCTTCATGGGTGTGGGCGCGTTGACCGATTTTGGCCCGATGTTGCGTAACCTGCGTCTCTCTATCTTTGGTGCTGCTGCGCAGTTAGGTATTTTTACGGTCCTGTTAGTCGCTATCTTGATGGGCTTCACACCGAGAGAGGCAGCCTCTTTAGGCATCATTGGTGGTGCGGATGGTCCGACCGCTATCTTTACGACGATTAAGTTGGCGCCTCATCTGTTAGGCCCGATCGCGATTGCGGCCTATTCGTATATGGCATTGGTGCCGGTGATTATCCCGATCGTAGTGAAACTGCTCTGCTCCAAGAAGGAGTTGTGCATCAACATGAAAGAGCAAGAGAAGAAGTTCCCCTCAAAGAATGAGATCAAGAACTTGACCGTCTTGAAGATTATCTTCCCGATCGTGGTTACCACGGTTGTGGCGCTGTTCGTGCCGAGTGCCGTACCTTTGATTGGTATGTTGATGTTTGGAAACTTGGTCAAGGAGATTGGTACCAATACCTCTCGTTTGTTTGATGCGGCCTCCAATAGCATCATGAATGCGGCCACGATTTTCTTGGGCTTGTCTGTCGGTGCGACCATGACAGCCGAGGCCTTCTTGAACTTGACGACAATCGGTATCGTGATCGGTGGTTTCTTGGCGTTTGCGCTTTCCATTGCCGGTGGTATCTGCTTCGTGAAGATCTTCAATCTCTTTACCAGTAAGAAGATCAATCCGTTGATTGGTGCGACCGGTTTGAGTGCGGTGCCGATGGCGTCCCGTGTGGCGAATGAGATTGCTTTGCAATATGATCCGAAGAACCATGTGTTGCAATATTGCATGGCAAGTAATATCTCCGGTGTGATTGGCTCAGCGGTAGCTGCCGGTGTGCTGATCTCTTTCTTGGGATAGAAAACGAATCATTTAGTTATTTCGAATAAGGAAGTGAGGAGTGGGGAGATTCCCGGCTCCTCACTTTTTTTTGTCATACAACCGCCTGTTAGGCTTGCTCTTTCATGCATTGAGGAGGCTTTGGGGTAGGGCTAAAACAAAAAAATGACGATTATCATGCATTTTAGATAAAAAAGTAGCCTTTGGATGCTAAGAATACCAAATTATTTAGCTTATTTTGTGACATAATCGGGAGATAATCCTTTCCTAAAAAAGCAATTTTTGTATGAAGGACACGCAAGAGACCAATTTGTCGCAAGACGAGGTCAAAGTAGAAGAGACGAAGAGTTCGGTGGAGACACAGGAGATCGAGACTGCCACAGCCGTTGAAACAGACGCAGCTGGGGAGGCGGCCAACCTTATGGACGTAAGTAAATTATCCAAGGAGGAGATTGTAGATAAACTCGCTGCATGTGTAGAGTCGTCAGCGGAAGGTGTACGTAGTGAGGTGGAAGCGCTCAAGCAGGCTTACTATAAACTTCGTCATAACGAGGTGGAGGAGCAGAAGAAAGCCTTTGTTGCCAATGGGGGTGAGGAGGCTGATTTTGTTGCCCCGGAAGATGAGACAGAGGGGAAGATCAAAGCTTTGCTAACCGTATTTAAAGAGAAAAGAGCCGCAATCTTGGCAGAGGAGGAGCGCCTGAAGGCTGCGAACTATGCGTTGAAGCTGCAGTTGCTCGATCAACTGAAAGCCCTCTCGGAGAGTCAAGAGGATTTCAACAAGCTCTATTCGTCATTCAAGGAGATTCAACAGCGTTGGAAAGAGATCAAGCTGGTTCCTCAGGAGTATGCCAATGAGCTGTGGCGTAGTTACCAATCCTATTCGGAGCATTTCTATGATCTGATCAAGATAAACAATCAGTTCCGTGAGTACGACTTCAAGAAAAACTTGGAGTTGAAGACGGCGCTCTGCGAAGCGGTGGAGAAATTGGCTACGGAGCCGGATGTGATTTCGGCTTTCCATCTGTTGCAGAAGATGCACCAGCAGTGGCGTGAGATTGGGCCGGTAGCGAAAGAGATACGCGAGGATTTGTGGGCTCGTTTCAAGGCGGCTTCTATTGTCGTGAATAAGCGGCATCAGGCTCATTTCGAGAAAATGAAGGAGGCGGAAGTGGCCAACTTGCAGGCGAAGACTGCGATCTGCGAAGAGATAGAGGCCATTGATTTCGCTGCCTTGAAGAGCGTTAAGGATTGGGATGAGAAGAGCAAGGTGGTCATTGCGGCTCAGGAGAAATGGAGAACGATCGGCTATGCGCCGAAGAAACATAACCAGAAGATTTTCGATCGCTTCCGCAAGGCATGCGATGACTTCTTTGAGCAGAAAGGTGCTTTCTTCAAGGTATTTAAGGCGGAGACCCAGAAGAATTTGGAGGCAAAGCGTGCGTTGTGTGAACAGGCAGAGGCCTTGAAAGACAGCACCGACTGGAAGGCTACCAGCGAGAAGTTGATCGCTTTGCAGAAAGAGTGGAAGGCGACAGGCGGCCCGATGAACCGGAAACGTATCGATGCGCTTTGGAAACGCTTCAATACGGCTTGCGACTACTTCTTCGATCAGAAGAAGAAGAACTTGGCTCCGCAGAAAGCCGCTGAGGAGAGTAACTTGGTCGCTAAGCGGGCATTGATCGAAAAGATTAACCAAATGGACGAGCAATTGGAGCCGAACGAGGCAATCGCGCAGTTGAAGGCTTACATGACTGAGTGGAATCAGATCGGTTTCGTGCCGTTGCGTGATAAAGATAAGGTGCAAAAGGCTTACCGTGAGGCCTTGGATAAACAGTTTGATCGCTTGAAAGTGGATCAGAACGATCGGAAGATCCAGGCTTTCCGTAACAACTTGACTGAGATGAACGCAGGTGAGAAGGGTAAGAATCGCCTGTTCAGTGAGCGGGATAAGTTGCTCCGTCAGTATGAGCGCATGAAGAGTGAGCTGCAGACTTACGAGAACAATATCGGCTTCTTGAGCATCTCTTCCAAGGGTGGCGGCGGTTTGCTGAAAGACTTGGAGCGTAAGATCGAAGGACTGAAAGCTGATATGGCATTGATTGTGAAAAAGATTGATGCAATCGATGAGAATTTGGAATAGTATATCATGAGTAGATAGTTAAGATTGATGTTGAAAAGCCGTTTTCTCCTAAGTGGAAGACGGCTTTTCTATTGAAAGTATGCGGGCAATCCATTTATTTAATCCGGGTTATGAGGCAGCGGTTCTTTCTGGGCAGGTGCGCTATACACCTCCGGTCAATGTGCAGCTTATGCGTCGTGATCTGGCGGCTTTACCCATTTGGTATGCTGAACCCGGAGACTGGGTTTGGTGTGAGACTGGCGTTGAGCCGCTGTTAGCAGATTTCCTTCCTGCAGAGATACACCCTTCCGGCCAAGCGATGACGACCCCTACCTTGCTGCAACAGCTGACGACAGGAGCGGTTTGTCGGGCACAACCGTGGGGATTATCGCCTGATAGTCTGTATCGGATGGCGCAATTGACTCAGCAAGGAGCCGGACAAATCATCGGAACGGCGTGGAAGACTGATTATCGACGATTGACAGGTCGGCAAACGGCGGCCATCTGTTTAAGTCAGTTACGTGCTTTATTGCCTGAGGTAGAATGGCCACAAGTCCCGGTTTTTTGTTCCACGTTAGCAGAGGTCAATGCCTGTGTCACTTCGGGGAAAGGCCCTTATGTGTTGAAGACGCCCTTCTCCTCTTCCGGCAGAGGCTTGCTTTGGTGTACGGAGGGCTTGAGCGAGAAGGAAAGCGCTTGGGTGCAAGGGGCGATTCGCAGACAGGGGGCAATCAGTGTGGAACGTGGATTGGATAAGGTGCTGGATTTCGCGATGGAGTTTCAGGTGGAGGAAACGGGAGCGGTCAGCTATGAAGGGCTTTCGCTGTTTGAGACAGCGGAGCGAGGTGCCTACTTAGGCAATCGGTTAGCCTCCGAAACGCAATTGCGACAGACGCTCCTGAGCTATGTGGAAGAACCCCTTTTTGAACAGGTGAAGCAGGTACTTTCGCAACTTCTAAAGACCTTGTATTCACCCTATTATCAGGGCTATATCGGTGTGGATATGCTGATCTATCGCACAGAGACAGGGGCTTTTGCTTGGCATCCCTGTGTGGAGATTAACATGCGTTACACGATGGGATTGGTTGCCTTGAAGCTGGCACAACGGCTGTTGGCCGAGCAGGTTTCGGGCCTTTTCCAAATAGCCTATCAAAAGGAGGAGTGTGAGGCTTATCGGTTGCATCAGGAGGCAAAAGCTGCGCATCCTTTGTGCTTGAAAGCGGGACGAATCGTGAAAGGCTACCTGTCGCTTTGTCCGGTCACGCCAGCCACCCATTATCAGGCCTATTTGCTGATTCCCTAAGAAAAGCGGCCTCATATAGGCGGAATTTCCGGCCTTTTCTGTACATTTGCCCTGTAAAGGATAGATTACAGAGCGCATAATAACATGAAATACATACGACTGATCGCAGGAATTGGCTGCTTTGTGGTGACAGCGGTGTTCTTGCAAGTAACCAATAGCTTTCATTTTTATTACATTGAGCAGCTGCAGCTGTTTCGTTATGCCGCCGATTATTGGACTGCGCAAGTGACAGAGGTGGGTGGCGTAGCGGCCTTGTTGGGGGAGTGGCTCACGCAATATTTTGCCTATCCCTATGTCGGTCCGGTGGTGGTAGCGGCTTTATTGACAGCCATTTGGGGACTCACCACAGCGATTCTTCGTCAGATCCAACCGAAGCGAGAGCCTTGGCTCTTGGCGTTGCTGCCCGCCCTCTCGTTGTTGTTGATACAGTTTGATTTCAACTACCTGTTGAAAGGGACGGTCGCTTTTGCGGGGATGGAGTTGGCTTTGCTCGCTTGGATGCGGGTGCAGCGGCCTGGGCTTCGAGGCATCTCTGCGCTTTTTGGGGTGCTCTTTCTCTATATAACCTTGGGACCTGTGGCTGGCCTGTTTGCTGTTTGTGCGCTGTTGATCGACCTCTTTACCCGCAAGGGAAAGTCTTCCTATCTGTTTGATTTATCGGCTATTGTAGCTTTCGCATTGTTAGCTTGGTTGGCGGTTGAAACGACTTGGGTGCGCAATGCCGCTTTTGCCTGGACGGCACAAGCCTATTATCATCCCATCTTAGCGCCGAAGTCAGAGATCTATTGGGCTTGGATTAGTTTGCCTTTGGCGCTTGTGCTGACAGCTTTATGGCCGGCCAAAACGGAGTTGAGTGTGCGCCGTCAATGGATAGAGGGTGTGGTGCAATGGGCCCTTTTTGCGGCGATTTGTTATGTGGCGATTCCTCGTTATGCGCATCGGGAGGCCTATCTGTTGAAACAATTGGACTATGCCAATCGGCAAAGCGATTGGGACGAGGTGTTGCGTCTCTCCCAAGGGCCTATCCAAAACTACCTCTATCTCAACTATCTGAATCGGGCGTTAGCGGAGAAGGGCGTGTTGGGCGATCAGGCATTTGCCTTCAATCAGCATGGTCCGCAAGGGTTGATGGTCGGCTGGGACAAGACCTTCTCCGTCTCCTGGCTCTTGAGCGATCTCTATTTCACCTTGGGGGAGATCGCACTTTCGCAGGAGATGGCTTTTGAGGCCAATGTCAGTGTGATTGGTGCAGGAAGTCCCCGCAGTCTGATGCGTCTGGTGCAAACCAATTTGATCTTTGGTGCTTACCCCATTGCGGAAAAATACATTCGTTTGCTGGAACAGATGCCCGTTTATCGGGATTGGGCTAAACAGCATCGGGCTTTTCTCTACAACGATGCCGCTGTGGATGCGGATCCTTTGTTAGGCTTGAAACGTAGGGGATTGCCTGTGGCGAGCGGCTTGGCGGGGATTCATGGACTGGAGCATGACCTGCTGCTGCGCGCCGAGCAGCAACCGGAGCATACCTTGCCGATCCAGTTCGTGGGCGTACAGCGTCTGTTGGCGAAAGACCTGCAAGGTTTCCAAGCGTTGCTCGACACCTATTACGGTACACCGGCCTTGCCAACATTGCCGGTGAGCTTCCAGGAGGCGGTCATCATGCTGCATGAAAAGCAGCCGGAGCGATGGAGCTACTACCAAGTTTCCCAAGCGGTTGCGGCCCGTTATGGGGAGTACCGTAACTTGGTGTTGCAGAATCGGGGGAATACGCAGTTGCCTCTGCTCATTCAACGGTATTTCGGCTCAACCTATTGGGCCTATTATTTATTGACGAAATAGTTATAATCATGATACGCAGAATCTCTTTTTATACCGGTTTGATCTTTTGTGGCTTCATGGGCTTGATGGCTTGTCAGGAATCTATCCCGACCGCTCGGCCTACCGATGAACCGGCACGTCTCTTTCCGGATTATGCGGAGGTGACGATTCCGACGAATATCGCTCCGCTCAACTTCCGACTGGATAATCCGCACTCGGCAGCCTATGCCTTGTTGCGGGTAGGGGACAAACAGATACAGGTGAAGGAGCGCAAAGGGCAATTCACGATTCCCGATTCGGATTGGAAATCGTTGATAGGCAACGCTGGAGGCCAAACGTTGACGATTCAGCTTTTTGCGCAGGATGCGGAATGGTTAGCTTTCCCTGCTTGTTCACTGCATATTGCCCCAGAGCCGATCGATCCCTACATCGCCTATCGCCTCATTGAGCCGGGCTATGAGCTGTGGAACCAGATGGGCATCTACCAAAGGCAGTTAGGGAGCTATGCACAAACCGCGATCATGGAGAATAAATACAGCGATCAGAATTGCATGAACTGCCATTCCTTCTGCAGGCAAGATCCCGATCGGTTCCTTTTCCACATGCGTGATAAACACGCAGGCACCTATCTGGTCCAGGGGGATAAGATTGAAAAACTGAACACCAAGACCGATCAAACACTCTCGGCTTTGGTCTATCCCTCTTGGCATCCCTCCGGTCGCTATGTCGCTTTTTCCGTGAACCAGACGCAGCAAAGTTTTCATGCTAATGACAAGAATCGGGTGGAGGTGTTCGACAAGGCCTCGGATGTGGTGGTCTATGATGTCGATCGGCATGAGGTGGTGACCTGTGCGCAACTCAGTCAAGCGCAGGCATTTGAGACCTTCCCCACCTTTGCCCCGGATGGACGTACGCTCTATTTCTGTTCGGCGCAGGCACAGTCCATGCCTGTCGATTTCAAGCAGGTGAAATATAGCCTCTGTTCGATCGGCTTTGACCCCGAGCAGCGGAGTTTTAGTAGCCAAGTAGATACCCTTTACTCGGCTGTTAAGGGTGGGTTAAGTGCCTCTTTCCCGCGGGTTTCTCCCGATGGGCGCTGGCTGCTCTATACGCTCTCCGGGTATGGCAATTTCTCCATTTGGCACAAGGAAGCCGATCTCTATTTGGCGGATTTGCAGACGAAAGCATCTGTCCCTCTCACTGCGGTCAATAGCGATGATGTGGAGAGCTATCACTCTTGGAGCAGCAACAGCCGCTGGATCGTGTTCAGCAGCCGTCGGCTGGATGGACTTTACACCCGTCCCTTCTTTGCCTATGTGGATGCGGAGGGCAAGGTGGCCAAACCCTTCCTCCTGCCCCAAGCCGATACCGACTACTATCTTCGCCTCATGAAATCCTATAACATCCCGGAGTTCATTACCGGCGAGGTTAAAGACCGCATCCGCGCATTCAGCCAGATTGCCAGGGAAGATCCCGGCATCAATGTCCGCTTTGCGGAATAGAATCCCTCACTTTTTGAAAAGTGTCCCCCGATGACCTATGGCCGGTAAGCCCGATTGGGATGGGGCGCACCAAACTCTTTGCAGGTGATCTCCTCCACATCCACTCGCCAGATTTTGACGTTGCGCACGGAGGGATCGCTGTAGCGGAAGGGTCTCTCCACATACTGCTTCATGATGATGTCGAGCGCTTCCCGCTTGCGCTCTTCCTCCTCTTCATAAACTACTTTGCCCCAGGCAATCACGCTCTTCGCCTTCATGCGATAGCTGCAGGCCACCTCCTCGTTTTGGAATACCAAGCTGTTCTCAACGCTCACGGAGATACAGACCTGCGGGTTGCGACTGAGGATGGAGATGCTTCGTCCCTCTTGGGCGGAGTGCAAATAGAAGGAACCATTGCGATAACCGAAGTTCATGGGAATGACATAGGGGGTGCCGTCGGTGTCGGCCATGCCGACAAAGCAGATTTTGGCTTCACGCAGCACCTCTTCGATAAACACTTGATCTTGATGTACTAATGTTTGCATAATGTGAATCTTTTTACATGACGCAACAAAAGTAGCATTTTTTCTGTGGAATTATGCAACCTCCGCTAAGCATCACTCGTCTAATAGGGAAAACAAACTAAAAAGGAATGACAATGAAACGAACAGTATGGAGTTTGGTCTGCCTGATCTGTATGGCAGCCTGGTGTGGCACCTTGCGTGCGGAGACAATCAAAGGAAATGGGAAGGTGGTCACCAAGGAGTATCAATTCGCGGATTTCGATGAGATCTCTTTTGTAGGTCCTGCGGAGTTTACCTATGAGCAATCGGAGGCGGCTCCCTCAGTGACCGTGACGATCGACGAGAACCTGTTGCCCTATTTAGAGGTGAAGGTGAAGGGGAAGGAGTTGCATATCGGCCCGAAGACAGAGGGGATGCTGGGACGCTCCAAAGAGCTGCGTCCCACGGTCTTCAAGATCAAGGCCAATTCCAAGACATTGGAGGAGGTGAGCCTTGCGGGTAGCGGTTCTTTCAAGGCTGATCAGTTGGTGAAGGCAAAAGAGTTGGAATTGAATCTGTCGGGTAGTGGCACGATGTGCGTCGAGATGCTGCAAGCCGATGAGCTGGAAGGCAATCTGGCGGGAAGTGGCAATCTGGTCGTGAAAGGCAAGGTGCGTGAGGCGAAATTCAATATCGCCGGCAGTGGTGACGTGAAGGCCGATGCCTGCGAGGCAGAGGAGGTGGAAGGCAACATCGCTGGTAGTGGCGACTTGGAGGCCTATGCCACACGCAAGCTCAAGGGTAACATCGTAGGTAGTGGTGATATCTACTATAAAGGTGATCCGAAAGTCGAAAGCAGCTGCCTCGGCTCGGGCAAAGTGAAGAAAAGATAGTTTAAAACACACATAGACACATTTTATAGCGAGAAAAGCCATCCGATGTGAGATCGAGTGGCTTTTTATCGTTACATTTGCGGAAATATAATCAACTAAACAATTTAGTAATGAGAACAAAGACGCTTTTGTTGATGGTGATGCTCTTGGGTTGGGCAGCCGGAGGTTGGGCAGCTGATCGTGTGAAAGGCGATGGCAAGCTGACGACTAAGAAGATTGAGATTGAGGATTTTAACGAGATCAAAGTGGATGGTGTGATTGATTTCAACTATGTGCAGTCGAATGCGACACCGACCATCGAGGTGACCGTGGATAGCAACCTGCATCCCTATGTCAATATCGAGGTGAAAGACCGTACCCTTTCGGTCAGCTTCAAGGGGGCGAAGGTGGACCACTTCACCAAGTTCATTGTTACGACCAACTCCAAATGGTTGGCTTCCGCGAAGGTGTCTGGCAATGCGAACCTCATGATCAATAGCGCATTGAATGGCGATGAGACGACCATCAAAGCCAATGCCAACAGCTTGGTGCAGTTCAAGCAGCCGGTCAAGGTGGGCAAATTGGCGTTGAAGGTGTCTGGCAGTGCCAATATGGTGGTCAACGACGTGACAGCCGATAAGGTAGAGCTGGATATTGATGGCGATGGCTCCATCACCGTGAAGAAGGGAACCGCCAACGAGGGCGATTATAGCATCGTGACCAAGGGCGATATCCATGCGTTTGGTTTGGAGGTTTCGAAGATCAACTGTAAGGTGACCGGTAATGGCCTGGCCGAGATCACCCCGAAGCAACACCTCAAAGCGCAGATTGTAGGCAAGGGCAACATCCGTTACCAAGGCCCCACCGCGGTTGAGCAACGTGTGATCGGTAAGGGTAAAGTGGAAGAGGTCGTGCAGTAAAAAAACGTTGCCCGTGGTTCGAAAAAATCACGGGCATTGTTTTGAAAAACGATGGGCAACGTTTGAAAAAACTACGGGCAATGTTTTTCGAAACGATGGGCAATAGAATTTACGTTTATCAGCCATCCTTTTTATCGCTCTTGCGGAGCCTGTCGTTCTCCCTGCTCATAAACGAATTTTAAGCCTTCGGCGATGTCGCCAAAAAAACATCACGGAGGAAAAAAAATTACATCGTGATGCGAAGGGTGCTCGCTCCACGAAGCAAAAAAATTTCCATCGTGGTGTGATTTTTTCCGCTCCGTGACGTGATTTTTTTTCCATCGTGATGCGCCAAAAATAGGGTCGTTTGGGGGCCTTTTCGTGCATGACGGGTAGTTTGACCCTGAAGGGGTCGCACCTGTTTACACCGTGTGGTTCGACCCCGTTAGGGTCGTGGGTTGGGAGGGTAGGTCCGCTCAATCCGCACATCTGGCGATATGCGGTTATCGAAGGTTAGACCCCGTTGGGGTCATCATCGTGGAGATGCGCCACTGGCACGTCTCTACGGTCAATGCTAATGTCAAGCCCTTGTCAATGCTAATGTTTGGCCCTTGTCATTAGTAATGACCAACGCTGAAGATTATGAATGCCTCTTCTTCGTTACTTTTCCCTTGAAGGAAAAGTAACCAAAAGTTCAAGGCTGAACCTGCTTCGCTACTCCGCTCCTTCGGCTCGCCCTGGGCTACGATCTCGTTGGGCTTTCAGCCCGTCCTTGTATTCCCGAATCGTTGAGACGTCGCATTGCGGCGTCTCGAAAATACCCAGGTTGGTAAACGGAAGACGCGCCAATGGCACGTCTCTACGATATTCTGCGCGCGCGTGAACATTATATAATATAGGTATCACGAAACGGGGAAAAGACTGCTCCATTTAATTGCGCAATGAGTTTCGTGGAACATTCCGTGGAACATTGGAAAAAGGGGCGTGGAACATAGTGTTCCACGGAATTTCGTTGCGCAGTTGGTTTTTGTTAATCGGTTGATAATCATTGTGGAACATAAAATGGCATTTCGTGGAACATTTGTGGAACACTGCTCAACAAAAAGGTAATGTTGCGTATAATGACGCAATAGGGGCTAAAACCGCCTTTTATTGCGCATTTCGTGGAGCAATGTGCAAAATGTTCCACGGGGAACAATCCTCGTAAACGCTTGATAATCTGTTTTGTTTGGAAATTGGGAAGGAGCGGACTGCTCAACAAAAAGGTTCCTTACTTTTGAGCACAAAGGTACGCGTATTTTCCTAATCACCAAG
>JAFBIR010000080.1 GCA_021531385.1 Parabacteroides distasonis
GTTCACTTTCGTTGAGCAGTCACCGTGGAACAAAAAGGGGTATTTTTGACCCTCGTGTCCTGCCGGGCTTGACCCGGCATCCCATCCTGTCAAAGGGGTAGGGACGCAACGTGTTGCGTTAGAAAAAGCGATGATGAGCTTGCGGGTCAAGCCCGCAAAGACACAGATAGTGAGCCATTTGCGAATGATGCGCAAATACGTTGCAAAGAAGTTATGCAAAAAAGTGGCGTTTTCGTTGCGCAAACCAACCGCCTTGTTCAGAAAAATGGGGACACGCATCTTTTTCTTTGAGCAACCCTTGGTG
>JAFBIR010000081.1 GCA_021531385.1 Parabacteroides distasonis
TCATCACCGATTTTGCGCTCTTCCCGAACCCTACGGATACACTGACCCTGATCCCTTTCCTTCAATCCTTCTCAAGCAGGTATGACAGCTGTCCCCTAAGATGCCGTTGTTTTAAAGCAAAAGAGAACAGGACGATAGAACTGAATCACAGGCTTAGGAAATACAAGCAAAAGGCCAAAGAGCTGCTTTGCTCCGAGGAAGGGCTGAAGCACAGAGGACAGAGATGCATAGAACCGGAAGCCGTGTTCGGACAAATTAAAAACAATATGAACTACAAACGTTTCCGACATTTTGG
>JAFBIR010000082.1 GCA_021531385.1 Parabacteroides distasonis
ACGGTTGATGGTAATGAAGTCCGGTTTCTCATATCCAGCCAGCCAGATATAATGAATGTCACGGTGAAGAAGTCTTTCGATTTTCCGGCAAGAGTAGATGTTGTTCATGTAGGCATACAGAATGACCTTGAGCATCATCTTGGGGTGGTAAGGGCTGCGGCCGCATTCCTTGTATAACTTCCTGAAGCTTTCAAGGTTCAAGCTCTCAACCAGGGCGTCAACCATGCGCACCGGATCGTTTTCTGCAATATCCTCATCAATTCTCTGAGGAAAAAGCACTGTC
>JAFBIR010000083.1 GCA_021531385.1 Parabacteroides distasonis
GCTGTTTGCGTCTCTTTTTCAGTTCTGCCTTTTCCTCTCTCGTGGAGGGTTCAGGGGCCTGTTCCAGTGCTTGACGCAATTCTTCCGCCATCTCAGTCAACATGGCCGGGGTGAATGCTATTTCCTCATTGCTTTCCGATGACCTCTCCTGGGCGATGACATCGTCTATCTGCCCTAACAGGACATGTATTTTCTTCATCAGGCGTTCACGGTTCCGCTCAACCGTTTTTCGCCAGACGAAAGTATACTTGTTGGCCTTGGACTCAATCTTTGTCCCG
>JAFBIR010000084.1 GCA_021531385.1 Parabacteroides distasonis
CGGAAAATCGAAAGACTTCTTCACCGTGACATTCATTATATCTGGCTGGCTGGATATGAGAAACCGGACTTCATTACCATCAACCGTTTCCGCAACCGGGTGAAGAAGGAAATCAACGAGGTATTCACCCAAACCGTACTCCTTCTCTCTTCCAAAGGCTTCATCAGTCTGAATGTGGAATACATTGACGGGACAAAGATTGAGTCCAAGGCCAACAAGTATACTTTCGTCTGGCGAAAAACGGTTGAGCGGAACCGTGAACGCCTGATGAAGAA
>JAFBIR010000085.1 GCA_021531385.1 Parabacteroides distasonis
TCTTGTGCGACAACTAAAAATAAAAAGCTTGTACAAGCATGGCGATCAGCCAACCCGACTGGTACGAAAGCCGCCTGCGCCCGTGAGTTGAAAATTACCTATGTTACAGTTGCCAAACATTGGGGCGATGAAAACAGCCCTCAGGAAATGGTGCAAGAATGGCGTGCGGCCAACCCGACTGGTACGAAAGCCGCCTGCGCCCGTGAGACAGGGCTGTCGTGGCCGACAGTCGCTAGATATTGGAATTTGTAACAA
>JAFBIR010000086.1 GCA_021531385.1 Parabacteroides distasonis
TACACCCTTCAACCGGCTATTCCGTCAGCCGGCGGGGCTGTCACTTCTCCGTCTCCACGTCACTCCATAGGGCAGTGACGGAATGTTCACCGTCTCTTCCATCGGCCTCGCCGTTCGGCTGAGCCTTAGGTCCCGACTTACCCTGATCCGATTAGCGTTGATCAGGAACCCTTGGTCTTTCGGCGGGAGGGTTTCTCGCCCTCCTTATCGTTACTCATACCTACATTTGCTTTTCCATGCGCTCCAAC
>JAFBIR010000087.1 GCA_021531385.1 Parabacteroides distasonis
AGGGATCAGGGTCAGTGTATCCGTAGGGTTCGGGAAGAGCGCAAAATCGGTGATGAACTGGTTCTCGGTGCCGATTTGAAGGTTGTAACCGGGCTTTGTCTGACCGTTACGCATGGCATCCTCCTTCATTCTCATGAAAGTGGCGTCATTGTCCGTCTTGGAATAGGAGTTCCTGCCCCGCAGCGTATCCAGATGGTTGTCGTATTCCCGCAGCTTGTCCCTGTGCTCTTCCAGCTCCTTC
>JAFBIR010000088.1 GCA_021531385.1 Parabacteroides distasonis
GCGTATCCAGATGGTTGTCGTATTCCCGCAGCTTGTCCCTGTGCTCTTCCAGCTCCTTCTGCTGTTTGCGTCTCTTTTTCAGTTCTGTCTTTTCCTCTCTCGTGGAGGGCTCAGGGACCTGTTCCAGTGCTTGACGCAATTCTCCCGCCATCTCAGTCAACATGGCCGGGGTGAATGCTATTTCCTCATTGCTTTCCGATGACTTCTCCTGGGCGATGACATCGTCTATCTGCCCTAAC
>JAFBIR010000089.1 GCA_021531385.1 Parabacteroides distasonis
TTCCCAACCACAAAATTGCAGGATGATCTTGTGCAGCTGCGTGCCTTGACGTAAGGCCTCCACACGGGGAGCGACAGCATAACGGTTGATCTGCTCCACCGCATCCTGCCATTGCGATGCGCTCTTCTCTGCGAAGTCCTTCTTGGAAAGATATTTCAACTCTAAGATGTAGCTGTGCTCCGCTTGGTAATGCGTCAAGTCGGGCAGCAGGAAGAAGTCGCAGAAGCCATGG
>JAFBIR010000008.1 GCA_021531385.1 Parabacteroides distasonis
TTTGTGCCCACAGGACGCATCCAAAATTGATAACACCATTTTTGAGCCCTAATCGGTGGGGTACTTAAATCGAAATCAAACCATTTTCGCAATCACTAAAATCATGATAAATAGCCAAAAATGAGCGTTTTCGGACGCTCTGGGGGGACTATGAAGTAAGGTATAATAATAATGGTCTAATAGCAGCAACCTTTCAACGGCCGTTAAACTATGCCCTCTTTCGAGAGCATCCTGTCTATGAAAGGGATCGCTTGAGACCTTGATCCGTACAAAGATAGTGCTTGTAGCGGTGAATTCAACCCCCTGTTGATAACTTTTTCTCACTTTTCTCTCTTAAATGTTGTACGGATAGTAGGGAAATGTGTACTTTTACCCACTCAAACAAGGACATGTGCGTGCATATCAAAGTGGTACGTGACTTTCGTTTAAGAATAGGTTTAACTAAAGACGATGCATGGGAGAAGAAATAGAAAGCAGCTATCATGTACCGGTCCTACTCGGTGAGAGCCTTGAGGGATTGGCCATTCAGCCAGAGGGCGTTTATGTGGATGTTACCTTTGGTGGGGGAGGTCATTCGCGTGAGATATTGTCTCGCTTGCAGGGTGAGGGGCATCTCTATGGGTTTGATCAGGATGCGGATGCAGAGCATAACATCCCTTCGGATCCTCGTTTTACCTTTGTGCGTAGTAACTTTCGTTATTTATATAATTTCATGCGTTATCATGGTGTACAGGGACAGGTGGATGGCCTTTTGGCCGATTTGGGTGTCTCTTCGCATCATTTTGATGATCAGGCACGCGGTTTCTCGTTTCGGTTTGAGGGTGCGTTGGACATGCGTATGAATACCCGGGCGGGGAAAACGGCCGCAGACGTGGTGAATCAATATAGCGAGGAGGCTTTGGCGGATCTGTTCTATCTTTATGGAGAGTTGAAGGTGGCTCGTAAGTTAGCCGCTACCTTGGTGAAGGCGAGGGCGGAACGACCGATCGCTACCATTGGCGATTTCTTGGAGGTGATTAAGCCCTTCGTAGGGAAAGACAAAGAGAAGAAGTTCTTGGCGCAGGCATTCCAGGCGTTGCGTATCGAGGTGAACGACGAGATGAGTGCGTTGAAAGCCATGCTGAAAGCTACTTTGCGGGTGTTGAAACCGGGTGGTCGATTGGTGGTCATTACCTATCATTCTTTAGAAGACCGTTTAGTGAAGAACTTCATGAAGGCGGGCAACTTCGAGGGAAAGAGCGAGCAGGATTTCTTTGGTAATCAACAGTCGCCCTTCCGGCTTGTAAACAATAAGGTGATCGTGCCTTCGGCAGAGGAGATCGAACGGAATCCTCGGGCACGAAGCGCAAAATTACGTATTGCGGAATTGAAATAAAGGGAGAGAGCAATGGAGGCACAAGGAGAAGAAAGAAAGAAAAAGACAGAGCGTAGGCTGTCGATGTGGTATATCTTTGGTGGAGGTATCCTGAAAGAGGATTTCATCTTGAAACATACCCGTATGATTGTCTTGTTGGTGGTATTGGCTTTCTTTTTTATTGGTAATCGTTACACCTGCATGCAGAAATTGCGCGAGATCGATCGGTTGAATCAACGATTGCGGGATGTACGCTTTGAGGCGTTGTCCATCTCATCTGAGCTGACCGGGCATAGCCGCCAGTCGCAAATAGAGGCGTTGGTAGAGGAACAAGGTATTGACTTGGAGGTGGCGAAGAATCCCTCCTATGTGTTGCATAAATAAAATAAGGAACGTGTGAATTATGGAGCAAGAGAACGAATCAAACACAGTGGATCCCAAGAATAAGCGGGTACTTTCCTACTATTTCTTGGTGGTGCTCTTGTTGGGTTTGGTGGCCATAGGGGTACTGGTTCGTGCGTTCGATACAGCCTTTGTGGAGCGTGATAAATGGCTGAAAGTAGCTGAGAGCCAGAAACGACCGAATCATTTGGTGTTACCGGGGCGAGGCAATATCTATTCTGCCGATGGAAAGTTGATGGCTACCAGTGTGCCTCGCTATTACCTGTACATGGACTTTAAGGCCGATGCGTTCAAACCTGATCAAAAGGGAAAGTATAATTGGTTGGATACCTTCTATCACTCCCGAAACAATGGCGTAGATTCATTGGCGTTCTATTTGGCGCATAAGTTGAAAGACCGCACGACGGCAGGGTATAAGGCGCATCTCTTAAAAGGGTTGAAGAGCCAGAGCCGTCAGTATCCGATATTCCCCGGTAAGGTCTCCTATTCCGACCTGAAAGAGATTCAGAAATACCCCTTCCTACGATTGGGACGTTTCCGCAGTGGCTTTTATACGAAAGAGATGGTGCAGCGGCAGAAGCCATTTGGCTCATTGGCTTCTCGTACGATTGGTGACATATATGGTGAGATCGAAGAGGGTGGCGTGACCAAGGGAAAGAATGGCTTGGAGCTGCAATATGATTCCTTGTTGCGTGGTCAAGCAGGTATCAGCTCTGTCCGACGTGTGGGCGGTGGATGGACCAATGTCATTGAGGTTGAGCCGGTAGATGGCATGGATGTGCGCACTACGATAGATATCAATATCCAGGATTTCACGGAGAAATCGTTGGTGGATAAGCTGAAGGAGATTGATGCGGAGAGTGGCACCGCTGTCGTGATGGAGGTACAAACCGGAGAGATCAAGGCGATTACCAATATGGCTCGTATTCGGGAGGGCGTTTATGCGGAGACGAAGAATCATGCGGTGGCAGACGAGACAGAACCGGGTTCTACGTTTAAAGTGGCCTCTATTATGGTTGCTTTGGAAGATAATATATGTCAACCGGGTGACACAGTAGATACCGGCAACGGTATATATATGTATAAGGGTGCACGCATGACCGACCATAACATGAACAAGGGCGGATATAAAAAGATCACGGTGGAGCAAGCCATTTGGAATTCTTCCAATATTGGTGTGGCAAAAGTGATCTTGAAGGGCTATGAGAAGAATCCGTTGAAATTTTGGGAGGGATTAGATCGGATCGGCATGACTGCGGATCTGCATTTGGAAATTCCAGGAGCTGGACGTGCCAAGATTCGCAAGCCGGATGACAAGCGTAATCCCTGGTCAAAGACTACTTTGCCTTGGATGTCGTTTGGCTATGAGACCCAGATTCCCCCTATCAGTACGCTTACTTTCTATAATGCTATTGCCAATGGGGGTAAGATGGTTCGGCCACTTTTCACCAAGGAGATTTTGCAAAATGGTAAGTCGGTGCAGACGTTCTCGACAGAGGTGATCAAGCCTGCGATTTGTTCGGATCGTACGTTGGCGCTGATTCAAGAGATGTTGCTGGGTGTCGTAGAGCAGGGAACGGGTAAGGCTGTTCATTCAGAGGCGGTTCGTATAGCAGGAAAGACCGGTACGGCACAGATTGCTACGGGAGGTGTCTATCGTACGAGCGGACACCAGGTCTCTTTCTGTGGCTACTTCCCGGCGGATCACCCCAAATATAGTTGCATCGTCGTGATTCGCCGTCCTCGGATTGGCTATCCTTCTGGAGGAACGATGTCTGGAGGCGTAGTGCGATCTATCGCGGAGAAAATCTATGCCAATAACATCAGCATTGATTTGGATACGATGCAGGTGGATTCGACCGCAGTGCTGTTGCCTCGTGTGAAAGGAGGAGAGGTTCGTGCGATTGAGTCTGTTTTGGATCGTTTGGATATCCCGATGGATGAAGATAGCTTGCACACTCGCTGGGCAAAGACTTCCCGAGAGGAGGAGGTGAGAAAGGTGCAGCTGCAGGATGTGACTTTGCGAGAGGGTTTGGTGCCCCTTGTGATAGGGATGGGTGCTAAGGATGCGATCTATCTGTTGGAGCAGGCAGGTTTGCGTGTCTCTATGGTAGGTGTCGGACGAGTGGCCGCACAGAGCATTCCGGCCGGACATAAGGTAGTAAAAGGACAAGGTATATTGATAACATTGAAATAGCATGGAGTTAAGAACATTAATCAGTGCGTTAGACACTCCACAAGTGGTTGGAGTGGATCAGTTAGAGATTGGACAAATCGTGTCTGATTCCCGTCGGGTGGTTCCGGGATCGTTGTTTGTAGCGGTACGTGGAGTGGCGGTTGATGGACATCAGTATATTGCCAGTGCTATTGAGAAGGGAGCGGTAGCCATTGTTTGTGAGGAGTATCCTAAGGAGTTAGCCGATAAAGCGACCTTTGTCGTGGTCAAGGATTCTGCCTATGCGTTGGGTATGCTTCTCTCTAAAAGCTATGGGGATCCGTCTCAAAAATTGAAGTTGGTGGGAGTGACCGGCACGAACGGTAAGACCACTATTGCTACGGTTTTATATGAGTTGTTCCACCGTTTAGGGTATAAGGTAGGTTTGCTCTCTACGGTTTGCAACTACATTGATGGAGAGGCTATTCCTACGGATCATACGACACCCGACCCGATTACGCTTCATGCCTTGATCGCTCGGATGGTGGAGGCGGGATGTACCTATGCCTTCATGGAGGTCAGTTCCCATTCGATCGATCAACGTCGCATCAGTGGCTTGGATTTTGACGGAGGCATTTTTACTAACTTGACGAGAGATCATTTGGATTATCACAAGACGGTGGAGAATTACTTGAAGGCAAAGAAGAAATTTTTTGATGAGTTACCCGCCAAGGCTTTTGCGTTGACCAACTTAGACGATAAGTCGGGCATGGTGATGCTGCAGAATACCCAAGCGAAGAAGTTGACCTATTCCTTGCGTACTGTGGCCGATTTCAAGGGAAAAATCTTGGAATCCCATTTCGAGGGCACGGATTTATTGATCAATGACAAGGAGGTGACGGTTCGTTTTGTGGGTCGTTTCAATGCCTATAATCTGTTGGCTGTCTATGGAGCTGCTGTCTCTTTGGGAGCAGATCCCGATGAAGTATTGGTCGCTTTGAGTGCGATGCATCCGGTATCTGGACGTTTTGAGACGATTCATTCGCCGGAGGGCTTCACGGCCATCGTGGATTATGCTCATACGCCGGATGCGTTGACCAATGTGTTGAACAGTATCCATGAGGTATTGGAAGGTAAAGGACGTATCATCACGGTGGTAGGTGCCGGAGGCAATCGAGATAAGGGTAAACGTCCTTTGATGGCGAAAGAGGCGGCTCGTTTGAGCGATCAGGTGATCTTGACCTCTGACAACCCTCGCTTTGAGGAGCCGGATGCCATTATTCAGGATATGGTGGCAGGTTTGACGAAAGCGGATTTGGAGCGTACGCTTTGCATCACTGATCGGGCGCAAGCGATCAAGACCGCTACGATGCTGGCGAAACGGGATGATGTGATTTTGGTAGCCGGTAAAGGACATGAGGACTATCAGGAGGTAAAAGGGGTGAAGCACCATTTCGACGATAGAGAACAATTACGTAAGCTATTCCATAAGGAATAATTATCTGATTATATATTATGCTGTATTATCTTTTTAATTATCTGGATCAGTTGGATTTTCCCGGGGCGGGTATGTTTAAGTACGTCTCTTTCCGGTCGGGTTTCGCTTTGATCCTATCCTTGTTTATCTCTACGGCGATCGGTCGTCGTATC
This sequence comes from Parabacteroides distasonis, assembly GCA_021531385.1. Classification (GTDB taxonomy): domain Bacteria; phylum Bacteroidota; class Bacteroidia; order Bacteroidales; family Tannerellaceae; genus Parabacteroides; species Parabacteroides distasonis_C. The sequence continues at coordinate 5,562 of JAFBIR010000008.1, forward strand.
ATCGACAAGTTGCAGTTGTTGCAAATCGGTGAGACGGTACGAAACTTGGGATTGGAGGGACAGATGAGCAAGAAGGGTACGCCTACGATGGGCGGTATCATTATCATCATTGCCATCTTGATCCCGGTGCTTTTATGTGCCCGTTTGGAGAATATCTATGTGCTCTTGATGTTGATTACCACCATTTGGCTGGGATGCTTGGGCTTCGCCGATGATTATATCAAGGTGTTCAAGAAGAATAAAGAGGGAATGCATGGCCGTTTCAAGATTGTTGGTCAGGTAGGACTGGGGTTGATTGTCGGGTTAGTGCTATTCATGAGTCCCGATGTGGTGATCAAGGAGAATATGGAGGTGCGTCATGGCGACGTGATTGAGGAGGTGCGCTACCATAATGTGGAGACCAAGTCCACCAAGACGACTATTCCTTTCATGAAGAACAACAACCTCGATTACGCTAATTTGGTGAGTTGGGCAGGCGAGTATAAGCAGGAGGCCGCTTGGCTATTGTTTGTGGCTATGGTCATCTTTGTGGTGACGGCTGTCTCCAATGGCGCTAACCTTACGGATGGTTTGGATGGTTTGGCTGCTGGTTGTTCTGCGATTATCGGTGTGGCGTTGGGCATATTGGCCTATATGTCTTCCCACTTTGAGTTCTCCTCCTTCTTGAACATCATGTTCATTCCCGGAGCGGAGGAATTGGTGGTATATGCGGCTGCCTTTATTGGAGCGACGGTTGGTTTCTTGTGGTATAATGCCTATCCGGCACAGGTGTTCATGGGTGATACGGGTAGCTTAACCTTGGGAGGTATCATCGCTGTGTTCGCGATTATTATCCGCAAGGAGTTGTTGATCCCGATTCTCTGTGGTATTTTCTTGGTAGAGAACCTATCCGTCATGTTGCAGGTGGCCTATTTCAAATATACGAAAAAGAAATATGGCGAGGGACGTCGCATCTTTAAGATGACCCCTTTGCATCACCATTTCCAGAAACCGGGTAACGCCGGATTGCAAGCCTTGATTCAGAAACCTTATGCGGTTGTGCCTGAATCGAAGATTGTGGTTCGTTTCTGGTTGATTGGTATTATTTTGGCGGTAATTACGATTGTGACGTTAAAGATGAGATAAAAAAATGAGCAAGAGAATTGTGATTTTAGGTGCGGGAGAGAGTGGCGCAGGAGCCGCTGTCTTGGCGAAGGCGAAAGGATTTGAGGTGTTCGTTTCCGATAAATCGTCGATTAAACCTAAGTACAAGGAGTTGTTGGATTGCCATGCGATCGCATGGGAAGAGGGACAGCATACCGAAGCCGACATTCTGAATGCCGACGAGATTATCAAGAGCCCCGGAATTCCGGATAAGGCTCCGATTATCCAGGCATTGAAGCGACAAGGCACGCCGATTATCTCGGAGATTGAGTTTGCCGGACGTTATACATCATCTAAGATGATCTGTATCACGGGTAGTAACGGCAAGACGACAACGACCATGCTGACTTACCATATCTTGAAGCAAGCCGGATTGGATGTGGGTTTGGCAGGTAACGTGGGTAACAGCTTGGCCTTGCAGGTAGCGGAAGATCCTCATGCGGTGTACGTCATCGAGTTGAGTAGCTTTCAGCTGGATAATATGTATGACTTCAAGGCGGATATCGCCATTCTTTTGAATATCACTCCTGATCATTTGGATCGGTATAATTATGAGATGCAGAATTATGTGGATGCGAAGTTGCGCATCGTGCAGAACCAGACAAAGGCAGATGCCTTTATCTATTGGAACGATGATCCCATTATAGCACGTGAGATCGCTAAACATCATCCACAGGCTACTTGTTATCCTTTCGCTGAGACCCATGAGGCAGGTGTGAAGGGCTATACGGAAAATAAGGAAGTAATGATTGAGATGGAAAACGGAACATTTACTATGGATCAGGATTTATTGGCTTTGGCTGGTACGCATAACTTATACAACTCATTGGCGGCTGCGATCGCTTCCAAGTTGATGGGCATTCGTGATGAGCAATTGCGGGCCTCATTGAGCGATTTCGCGGGTGTGGAGCATCGTTTGGAGAAGGTCTTGCGAATCCGCGGTGTGGAGTATATCAATGACTCCAAGGCGACGAATGTAAACTCCTGCTGGTATGCGCTGCAAAGCATGACGACCCCTGTTGTTTTGATTTTAGGCGGTACGGATAAGGGCAATGATTACACAGAGATTGAGGAGTTGGTCAAGCAGAAGGTTCATGCGTTGATTTTCTTGGGTGTGGATAATGCCAAGTTGCACGCTTTCTTCGACAATAAGATCGCTGATATTGCTGACGCACGTTCCATGGAAGAGGCTGTGAATTTGGCTTATCAAAAGGCGAACAAGGGAGATACGGTTTTGCTCTCGCCCTGTTGCGCCAGCTTCGACCTCTTCAAAAGCTATGAGGATCGTGGAGAGCAATTCAAGAAATGTGTGAGAAATTTGTAACTTTGCGAGCAATAAGCGGATAACGATGAGTTTGGCGAGTAAACTATTTAAGGGAGATCGAGTGATTTGGATCATCTTCATGTTCCTTTGCTTGATTTCGGCGGTGGAGGTGTTTAGTGCGACCAGTACATTGGCCTACCAGAACGTGAACCATTGGGCACCTATTGGTCGTCATGCGACCTTTTTGGTAGGTGGTTTCTTGGCTGTTGTGCTCTTGCACAATGTCCCGTACACCGTTTTCCGGGCAGGCATTTTGCTTTTCCCGGTCTCGCTCATTATGCTGATCGTTACCCCTTTTATCGGTATTAGTGCCAATGATGCTCATCGCTGGCTCTCCATCTTTGGCGTGCAGTTGCAACCTTCTGAGTTCGCGAAATTGAGCTTGTTGATTTTGATTGCATTTCTGTTGAGCAAGCGAGGGCGCATTACGGATGATCAGATTTTTAAATGGATACTGATTTGTACGTTAGTGGCTTGTGGCTTGATCCTGCCTGAAAACTTCTCAACCGCCTTTATGCTGTTTGGCGTGAGCTTCTTGATGATGTTCATAGGCCAGCTCCCTATTAAAAAGTTGATGAAATTGGCCGGTACGTTGGTGGCTTTGCTGCTGCTGTTCTTGGCGGTGTTGAAGTTTACCCCGAGAGAGATTGTACAGTCTTATTTGCCTGGGCGTTTGGCCACTTGGCAAGCCCGATTGGAACGCTTCGGAGATGATTCTGCCAATTACAATGCGGCAGGTACCTATATCGTGACGGATGAGAACTACCAGGTCTCTCATGCGAAGATTGCTATCGCAAGGGGAGGCCTTTTCGGGCAGATGCCCGGACATGGTCAGCAGCGAGATTTCTTGCCACAAGCCTATTCGGATTTTATCTATGCCATTATTTTGGAAGAGCTGGGTTTTGCGGGAGGCGTTTTCGTCTTACTCCTGTATATCATGCTATTGGTGCGTGTCGGGATGATCGCCCGACGTTGTGAGACTCCTTTCCCGAAGTTCTTGGTGTTAGGTTGTGGCTTGTTGATTGTGGTGCAGGCTTTGGCGAATATGGCGGTGGCCGTGAGCCTGATTCCGGTAACAGGTCAGCCGATGCCTTTGGTCAGTCGTGGTGGAACCTCTACGGTTATCTCTTGCGTCTATTTTGGTATTATCCTCAGTATAAGTCGTTTTGGTGCGCACATCCGAGAGACAGATGAAGAGGAGTTGGAGCAACCCGAGGAAACAATGGGTTCGGCAGAGGTGCCTGCTGCAACTGCGGAGGAATCCCAAACAGTATCAACATCAGTGTAGAAAATGTAATAACCTCGATATGAGAAAGTACAGATTAATTATCAGTGGTGGTGGAACGGGTGGACACATCTTCCCGGCCATATCCATTGCCAATACTTTCAAGCGCCGTTTCCCCGATACGGAAATCTTGTTTGTTGGTGCGGATAATCGCATGGAGATGGACAGGGTGCCGGCGGCAGGATACCCGATTGTAGGACTTCCGGTGAGTGGGTTTGATCGCACTCACCTGTTCAATAATATAAAGGTAGTGGGCCGGTTGGTGAAGAGTCTTTTCTTGGCCCGGAAGACGATCCGCGATTTTAAACCCGATATGGCCGTGGGCGTGGGTGGCTATGCCAGTGGACCTACGCTTTGGATGGCGGCTTCGTTGGGCATTCCGGCATTGATTCAAGAACAGAACTCCTATGCGGGGGTCACCAACAAACTGTTGGCTAAGAAAGCCGATAAGATTTGTGTGGCTTATGAGGGCATGGAGCGCTTCTTCCCGGCTGATCGTATCGTGTTGACCGGCAACCCTGTTCGTGCGGATTTGGAGGAGGCACGTAGCCGGAAGGAGGAGGCCTTGGCCTTCTTCGGACTTTCCCCAGAGAAGAAGACCATTTTGGTCGTAGGAGGTAGTTTGGGCGCACGCACGATCAATCGAAGCATTCAAGGAGCCTTGGATCAGCTGTTCGCAGCGGATGTGCAGATTATTTGGCAGACCGGTCGTTATTATTATGAGGAGGCTTCGAAACATTTGAAGGCCTATCGAGACAAAACGATCTGGTGTTCTGACTTTATTACACGCATGGATTATGCCTATGCGGCGGCTGATTTGGTGATTTCTCGGGCAGGAGCCGGCTCGATCTCAGAGTTGTGTCTGTTAGGTAAGCCGGTTATCTTGGTGCCTTCGCCCAACGTGGCAGAAGATCATCAAACGAAAAATGCCTTGGCTCTGTTGCAGAAAGGGGCAGCTTTGATGGTGGTGGATAAAGAGGCGGAGGATAAGTTAGTGCCAACTGCTTTAGCGTTGGTTGCTGATGAGGCCCGTTTGAAACAGTTGAGTGAAAACATCGAGGCGATGGCGCAACGACACAGTGCGGAGCGCATCGTAGATGAGATGGTGAAGATTATAGAAAGGCAAAAGTAGATGGACTTACATACATTGACATCCCTCTATTTCGTAGGGGCTGGGGGTATTGGCATGAGTGCCTTGATTCGTTATTTCTTGGCGAATGGGAAACAAGTAGGCGGTTATGATAAGACTCCTTCCGACCTGACTGCTGCTTTGATTCGTGAGGGGGCAGCTATCCATTATGAGGACAATATGGAGCTGGTTGGTGAGGTGTTTCGTTCGCCAGTGCATACCTTAGTGGTCTATACCCCAGCTATTCCGGAGAACCATACGGAATTGACCTATTTTCGCACGCATGGTTTTCAGGTGGTGAAGCGTGCGCAATTGTTAGGCGAAATAACCCGTTGCAACCGGGGGCTTTGTGTGGCAGGTACCCATGGGAAGACCACGACCTCCTCGTTGCTGGCCCATATCTTGAAGCAATCGCATGTGGATTGTAATGCCTTTTTAGGGGGTATCTTGCGAGGCTATGAGAGCAATCTGATGCTTTCTGCCAAGAGCGACCTGACCGTGATTGAGGCGGATGAGTTTGATCGTTCGTTCCATTGGTTGTCTCCCTATATGGCTGTGATTACGGCCGCTGATCCGGATCATTTGGATATTTATGGCACAGCGGAGGCCTATCGGGAGAGCTTTGAGCATTTTACCTCTTTGATTCGTCCGGGTGGCGTGTTGCTGATGAAGAAGGGAGTACAAGTGACGCCGAGATTGCAAGCAGGTGTACGTCTTTACACCTATTCCACCACCGAGAAGGCTGATTTCTATGTGGAGAATGTGGTCGTTTCAGACGGCAGCATTACCTTTGACTTTGTAGGACCAGATGTGCGTATCGCTCAGGTGGAGTTGGGTGTACCCGTTAAGGTCAATATCGAGAATGGAACGGCTGCGATGGCCATTGCTTGGTTGAATGGAGCGACGGAGGAGGAGATTCGTAGCGGTATGGCTACCTTCCAAGGGCCGCATCGCCGTTTTGAGTTTCATCTGAAAACACCTCAATGTGTGTTGATTGATGATTATGCGCATCATCCCGCGGAATTGAGGCAAAGCATCCTGTCGGTCAAGGAGCTGTATCCGAAACGCAAGTTGACCGGTATTTTCCAACCGCATCTCTATACACGTACGCGAGATTTCGCGGCTGACTTTGCGGCCAGTCTTTCCCTCTTGGATGAATTGATTCTGTTGGATATTTACCCGGCACGCGAGGAACCTATTCCGGGAGTGACCTCCGCATTAATCTTTGATCAGGTGACGTTGCCGGCAGATCAGAAACGACTGATCCGCAAGGAGGAGCTGTTAGCGTTGGTTGATAAGGAGCGCTTCGAGGTCGTGTTGATGGTGGGTGCAGGCAATATCGAGCGTTTGGTTGAACCCGTAAAAGAACTGTTGATTAAAAAACTAAAGCAATCGTGATTCGAGTGATTTCCATAGTCGTTGCCACGTTGTTGAGTGGTTATATCCTGTTCGCTTCCTTCTATTTTAGCGAAGAGCGGCAGGATATGTCTTGCCAATCCCTGCAAGTGGTGGTGAAAGACAGTTTGGAGAAGCACTTTATCAGCGAGAGCGACTTGGTGGCACTGCTGAAAAAAGCCCAGTTGGATCCTCGCAAGCAGCCGATGAAATCCATCAATACGGAGTTGATCGAGAAGGAGTTGCTCAAGAATGAGATGATTTCCGACATTCAGGCCTATAAAACACCCTCGGGCATCATCAAGCTGGAGGTGACACAAAAAATGCCGATTATGCGCATCCTTTCGGCCAATGGCAACTACTATGTCGATAACCAAGGAACGACCATGCCGATTAGTTCCCGTTATGTGGCGCATGTGCCTGTAGTGAGTGGATATGTGGAAAAAAGCTTCGCAGTTTCCGACTTATATAAATTTGCACTATTTTTGCAAGAGAATGAGTTCTGGAACGATCAGATTGAGCAAATCTATGTGCATCCGGATCAAGAGGTGGAACTCGTTCCGCGGGTGGGCAGCCACCGGATCATGCTGGGAACCTTGGAGGGGTTTGAGGAGAAATTGGCGCATCTCAAGCTTTTCTATGAACAGGCCATTCCCAAGATGGGATGGGAGAAATACAGCATGATCAATTTGAAGTATAAGAATCAAATTGTTTGTACAAAAAAATAGGATTATGGCGTACACAAACTTTATAGCAGCTATTGACTTAGGAACCTCCCACATGGTAGGTATGGTGGGAACCAAGGACGCGACAGGCGCGCTCTCGATTATTGCCTACGAAGTAGAGAACACCAGTACAGGCATACGAAGAGGCTATGTGTACAACGTGAAAGATGCGGCAACCAATATTAAACGACTGATATTGAAGTTGGAAAATAAGTTGGATGGTGCCAAGATCAGCAAGGTATATGTGGGTATTGGTGGACAGTCTATCCGCTCCTTGGATCACGTTGTCTCCCGTGTGTTAGGTGCTGAGGGGGTAGTGACGGAAGAGATTATCGATGGCTTGTATGCTGAGTGCAAGGCGTTCCGCCCGGATATGCTGGCTGTGTTGGATGTGGTTGCGCCCGCCTATATGGTAGATGGAAAACCAGAGCCGAATCCCGTTGGGGTGCTTTGCAATCGGATAGAGGCACGCTATAAACTGATCGTAGGCCGTCCGGCTATACGCTTGAATGTGGTGAACAGCGTGGAGCAGGTGGCCAAGGTGGATATTGCTGGCATTCAGATCGCTCCCTTGGCCTTGGGCGATGTGCTGCTGAGCGAGAGCGATAAAGACTTAGGCTGTGCCTTGGTCAATTTCGGGGCAGGAGTCACCAGTGTGACGATTTATAAAGGTGGAAAATTGGCTAACCTCTCGGTCATTCCATTAGGTAGCAATCTGATTACGAAAGATATTACGACATTGCGTGTGGTGGAGTCGGAAGCGGAGCGCTTGAAGGTGACCTACGGCAGTGCTAAGACCGATCGGGAGCATGATATGGAGATCCCGCTTAGTACCTCTGACGGCAAAGTGCGCAAGCTGAGCCTGTTCGATTTGAATACGGTGATTGAGGCCCGAATGGACGAGATCCTGCAGAATGTGTATGCCCGGTTGGAGAGCAGCGGTTTGTTGCCCGATTTGGGGGCTGGTGTCGTGATCGCTGGTGGTGGTGCGGCCTTGAAAGGATTGCCGGCTATCATGAGTGAGCGGTTGAAGATGGAGGTGCGTTATGCTACTATACGGAAGGGAATCGTGGCCGGAGGTGACACCTTGATCGCTTCTAATCCGGAGTTTGCGACGGCTATTGGCCTGTTGGCGCAAGGTTCGCTGAATTGTGCTTATTATATGCCTCCTAAACCGGAACCGAAGCCGGAGCCTAAACCGGAACCTGTGGCAGAGTCGGTGCAGCCGAAGCCGGAACCTGAGGTGAAGAAGCCCCAGGTAAAAGAGAAACGGAAAGGCAAGAGCCTTTGGGGAAAAATAGGTGAGAAGTTGGGCAGCTTTACGGAAGGTGTACAACAGGAGCTCTTTATCGACGACGATCTGGAGAATAAGAAAAAGTAATCTAAAACATGAAATAAAAACCGGAAGATATGGACGACACGCTATTAAATTTCAATATACCCACAGATACACCTAAGATTATCAAAGTGATCGGTGTCGGTGGAGGCGGTGGCAACGCTGTCACACACATGTACAAAGAGGGCATCTACGACGTCTCCTTTGTGTTGTGTAATACGGATAATCAGGCGTTGAATCGCTCGGATGTGCCTGTGAAGTTGCTTTTAGGTAGAGAAATCACACAAGGCTTGGGGGCTGGCAATAAGCCGGAACGTGCTCGTATGGCAGCTGAGGAGAGCCTGGATGATTTACGCAATATGTTGAGCGATGGCACGAAGATGGTTTTTATCACGGCTGGAATGGGTGGTGGTACCGGAACCGGTGCGGCTCCAGTCATTGCCCGTGTGGCGAAGGACATGGGGATCTTGACGGTGGGTATCGTGACGATTCCTTTCCTTTTCGAGGGTGAACCGAAAATCATTCAGGCGTTGAATGGCGTGGAGGAGATTGCCAAGAATGTGGATGCCCTGCTGGTGATCAACAACGAGAGTTTATTGAAGATCTATTCGGACTTGACGATGATGAATGCGTTCGGTAAAGCCGATGACACCTTGACGGTTGCTGCGAAGAGTATCGCGGAGATCATCACGCTTCCGGGCATCATCAACCTCGACTTCGCGGATGTGAAGACCACGATGAAGGATGGTGGTGTTGCGCTGATGAACAACGGCTATGGCGAAGGCGAGGGGCGTGTACGCAAGGCTGTTGAGGATGCGCTCAATTCACCGTTGCTGAGCAACAACGACGTACGTAATGCAAAGAAAATCCTGTTCAATGTCTCGTTCAGTGATGAGGCGCCTTTGTTAATGGAGGAGATGAATGATATTCGCGACTTCATGAAGGAGTTCAATCGCAATATCGAGGTGATTTGGGGTACAGCCGTGGATAACACCTTGGGCAGCCAGGTGAAGATGACCATCTTGGCCACCGGATTTACGATGGATGATATTCCGCAGATCGCGGATAAGCACAAGGCTGAGGCGCAGCAGATGACCGAGGAGGAGCTCCGCTTGGAAGAGGAGCGCATCGAGCAACAACGAAAGGAGCAGAAGTTGCTAGAGAAGTATTATGGCAATGCCGTGCAATCCACCTCTCGTTTCTCAACTCGTTCACGGGCAACTATCCTGACGGAAGAGGAGCTTGACGATGATATGTTCATTACCATCTTGGAAGAGAACCCGACCTATAATCGGGATCCGAAGATCGTGGTGCGTGCCCGTTCGAAGGTAGGCAATGAGGAGGCAAAAACAACCTCTGTGACGCAATCAGCCGTTCAACCAGCCGCTCCCCGTTCGGAGAAGAAAAGCAGTGGACGGATTAGTTTTCAGTAATTAAAGTAAATACACAATACAAATGGATTTATTTGAGAAGGTCAGCGAAGACATTAAAAACGCAATGAAGGCAAAAGATAAGGTTGCTTTAGAGACTTTACGTAACGTGAAGAAATGCTTCTTGGAGGCAAAGACAGCACCGGGAGCCAACGATACCTTGACCGATGCGGATGCGTTGAAGATCATGCAGAAGCTCGTGAAACAGGGGAAAGACTCCGCCGGGGTGTATGCCGGTCAAGGTCGTCAAGATCTGGCCGATGCGGAGTTGGCACAGGTGGCCGTGATCGAGCGTTACCTGCCGAAGCAGATGAGTGCCGAGGAGTTGGAGAATGTGTTGAAAGAGATTATCGCTGAGGTGGGTGCTGTCGGTCCGAAGGATATGGGCAAGGTGATGGGCGTAGCTTCGAAGCGTTTAGCGGGTAAGGCCGAGGGACGTGCGATCTCTGAGGCCGTGAAAAGTCTGTTGAATCAAGCATGATTACATTTACAATCTGTTTGTTAGCCTTGGTGGCCGGCTATTTTATCTATGGTAGATTGGTGGAAAAGGTGTTTGGCCTCGATCCCAATCGGGTAACGCCGGCCTTCACCAAGCAGGATGGCGTAGATTACATGCCGTTGCCTACTTGGAAGATTTTTATGATTCAGTTCCTCAACATCGCTGGGTTAGGGCCGATCTTCGGTGCGATCTTGGGCGCTAAGTTTGGTACGGCCTCTTTCTTGTGGATCGTGTTAGGCAGCATCTTTGCGGGAGCTACACACGACTTCCTTTCCGGTGCCTTGTCGCTCCGTCACGATGGCGAGAGCCTCCCCGAGCAGGTCGGACGTTATTTGGGGAATGGCTTCAAGCAGTTCATGCGAGGCTTCACAGTGGTCTTGATGATCTTGGTAGGAGCTGTTTTCGTGGCTGGCCCAGCGGGATTGTTGGCCAAGCTGACACCGGAGAGCTTAGATGCCACCTTCTGGATCATCGTGGTTTTCCTCTATTATATCTTTGCAACGTTGCTCCCGGTGGATAAGATCATCGGCAAGGTCTATCCCCTGTTTGCCATCGCTTTGTTGTTTATGGCGGTAGGCATCTTGGTGATGTTGTTCGTGCATCATCCGGCGCTTCCGGAGTTGACCGATGGATTGACCAATACCCATCCTTCCGGTTTGCCCATTTTCCCCATCATGTTCGTGAGCATCGCTTGTGGAGCGATTTCCGGCTTTCATGCGACACAAAGTCCGCTGATGGCCCGTTGCTTGCCCAATGAGCGTTACGCGCGCCCGGTCTTCTACGGGGCTATGATCACGGAGGGCATTGTCGCTTTGGTATGGGCTGCGGCAGCCACCTACTTCTATCAAGAGCAGGGTATGGCAGAGAGCAATGCCGCTGTCATTGTGGATGCGATCACGAAGGAATGGTTGGGCGTTGTAGGCGGTCTGCTGGCGGTCTTGGGTGTCATTGCCGCCCCGATCACTTCCGGAGATACCGCTTTCCGTTCCGCTCGTTTGATTGTGGCTGATTTCCTGCATGTGGAGCAGCATAGCATCGTCAAGCGATTGCTGATCTGTGTGCCGATGTTTATCGTGGCGATTGGCATCCTGTTGTATAGTCAGAAAGATGCGGCTGGTTTTGACATGATCTGGCGTTACTTCGCATGGACCAACCAGACGTTGGCGGTCTTTACGCTTTGGGCGTTGACGGTCTATTTGGCCCGTGCCCGTAAGTGCTATTGGATCACCCTTCTGCCGGCCCTGTTCATGAGTGCCGTCTGCTCCACCTACATCTTGGTGGCTCCCGAAGGTCTGCATCTGCCCACATTGCCCTCTCAGATCGCGGGCATTGTGATCGCCGGCTGCTTGGCCATCGCCTTCGTCCTGTGGCGCGGAAAGCGGCTGAAGGAGGACTGATCCATTTTCGTTACCCATTGTTTGAAAAAACCATGGGCAACCGCTTGAAAAACCATGGGCAATGTTTTCTATTTTCATGGGCAACGTTTTTCAAAACAAAGGGCAACGCGATGAAAAATTCGTTGCCCTTCCTGTTTCACTATGCAGCCAGCGGCTTACAGCTCCTGAATGTTCTCTTTGCGGTTTTGCTCATCGCCGGAGGGGGTGATCAGCTTGTAGCCCTTGCCGTGGATGTTGATGATCTCGATGCCTGGATCATCCTTGAGTAGCTTACGCAACTTGGTGATATATACGTCCATACTGCGGGCGTTGAAATAATTGTCGTCCACCCAGATGGTCTTCAGGGCGTAGTTGCGCTCCAGCACCTCGTTGGCGTGCGCACAGAGCAGGCTCAGCAGCTCGCACTCCTTGGTGGTCAGCTTCGTCACCTTCTCGCCAATGGTCAATGTCTGTTTCTGCGTGTCGAACAAGAAGCCTCCTAACTTGTAGAAAGGAATGTCTTTCAGCTTCTTACCCTTCACACGACGAAGGATTGCCTCAATACGCAGGAGCAACTCTTCCATGCTGAAAGGTTTTGTCAAGTAGTCGTCCGCACCATGCTTGAAGCCCTCAAGAATGTCTTCCTTCTGTGTCTTAGCCGTCAGGAAGATGATGGGGATTTCAGGATTGATGGAGTGGATCTCCTGTGCCAAGGTGAAACCGTCTTTCTTCGGCATCATCACGTCTAATACACACAGATCGTACTTCCCTTTTGTGAAGCCTTTGTAGCCGGCCTCGCCATCAGAGAAGAGGTCTGTCTCATACCCTTTCGCTTGCAGGTATTCTCTCAGGAGCATACCTAAATTCTCATCGTCTTCGCAAAAGAAGATTCTCATTTTTTCTTCCATAACTAACTTTTTATAAGAGGTAATGTAATAATAAATTTTGTTCCTACTCCACCGTTGCCCACTTCGGCGCGGATGGATCCTTTATGATCTTCGATGATCTTGCGCACGTAGGCCAAGCCTAAACCGAAGCCTTTCACATCATGCACATTGCCGGTGGGCACGCGGAAGAAGCGATCGAACACCTTCTTCAGATACTCCTTCTTGATGCCTATGCCGTTGTCTTCGACGGAGATCAACAGCTTGCCGTTCTCGTTCCAGGTGCGGCTCATCAATTCGAGCGGTACATCCGGGCGACGATACTTGACCGCGTTGTCCATCAAGTTGAACAGGACATTCGTGATGTGCATCTCGTCCACATAGATATTTGAGTCGGTCGCTTGCAAATCGATGTCTAACGAACCGCCATATTTCTCCACTTTCAGCACGAAGGTGTTCGCTACGTTGGCCACCAGATCGTTGGCATCCAACTCTTTCAGCTTCAAGGCTGCTTTTTGCCGCTCAAACAGCGACATTTGCAACACCTTCTCTACCAAGAAGCCCAATCGTTTGGTCTCGTCGTTGATCACGCCGGAGATATGCCTGAACACATCCGGGCTCTTCGTGATGTCTGAATCCTTCAGCATCTGTGCGGCCAGCGAGATGGTGGAGACCGGTGTCTTCAGCTCATGCGTCATATTGTTGATGAAGTCGTTCTTCATCTCTGACAGCTTCTTCTGGCGGAAGACGATGAAGATGGTGAACACAAAGGTGATCAGCAGGATCAACGAGAAGATGACCGACGGCACGATGAAGTTGATCGAGCTCTTGAGGTAATTACTCTTCGTCGGGAAATAAACCCGGAGGTAATTCAGTTTCGAAGGGGGATCGTTGGGGAAGAGCACCTGCGTCACCACGTCAGAGGCAATCGGCTGGTTGTTGATCTCTGCGCTTTGATACACCACGTTGCCATCCTTATTAATAACGGAGAAGACGTAGGGAAGGTTCAACCCGTTGTTCAAAAACTCTCCCTTCAGGTAATTATCCAATTTCTTGAAATCCAAACGCTCCTCAATTGGCTTCAGATTGGCCGTATAGAGGATGTTGAGAATCACCTCCTCGATCAATCCGCCTTGGTACTGATAGCGCCGTTTCAAGGTCTTTTGCAGGTCCTTGGAGGTGTTGACGATGCTATTGGCTGACGGACGATTGGAGATGGAGGTATGCGGCTCGAACTTGTGTGAGCTGAAACTATGCATCTCTATGTGCTGTATCTTTCCGTTCGCGTCTTGAATATGTAGCTGATATTGCTCGCCGCTGATCACATTTCCTAAGCTCTGCGCATTGGGAGCGTTCTGATACATGAAGTTGTTCTCCTCTCGGTCGATGTCCTCTTCGAGGTAGCGGCGGGTCTCGTCGAGCTCTAAGTTCTTCGACACCTGGCGTAAGCTACGTTTCACCGTGTCGTTGAACTGCTCGCTACGTGTTTTGAGAATGATATTCACGTAGCTAATTTGTAGATAGAGCAATCCTGCGAAGGCAAAACCCATTACGATAGCCAATAACCAAATTGTAGATTTCTTCATTGTAATCTCGTCTTCAATTATTCTGTGACAAAGAACGCACGTTTTCATTTAATATTCATATAAAAAATGTAAAATATAAGGGCTTGAATTGTTAAATATAAATTATGGGTTTAAGCTATCTATTTCATAATTAGGAGGTAGTCTCTTTGCTCAATGAGGAGTTAGGAGTTAGGAGTGAAGAATTAGGAATGAGGAGTTGGGAATTGGGAATGAGGAGTCGGGATTTTCATTCCTCAATCCTCAATCCTCATTCCTCAATTACTTAGAATCTACCGGGGCCTCCGGGAGGCGGACCCATCGGGCCACGGCCACCAGGACCTGGACGACGCATGTCACTGGCGCTTGCTCCACCCTTGAAGATGCTGAAACGATAGATGAAGTGTACCATGAAATAGCTGCTCAAGGTGTTATACTCCGCATCTTGGATGTAGTTGGCTGTCACGGAGCGAGTGATGTTGCTTCGTTGTTGCAGCATATCATACACCTTCAAGCGCAACGTACCTTGGTTGCCCTTCAGGAACGACTTCGAGATGGAGGCGTTCCACAGTACCTCGTTCTGCTCATAGCCTTCGCCATAACCGGCGTTGGTGCTCCAGGTGATGTCGCTCTCCAGCTTGATGTCCCAAGGCAGGTAGATGGTCGTCGTACCGCCGACTCCATAATTATAGGTGTCTTGGTCGTTCTGCCCCTGCAAGCTGTTGCGTGCCTTGTTGTAGCGGATGTTACCATTCACACCCAGATCCAGGTAAGTAGAGCGGAAGTCGATGCCTGCTCGCTCGCTGAGGACGGTGTTCTTGCTGGTGTTCTTCGCCTCGTTGATGTAGCCGTTGCGGTTATTGAAGGAGGCCATCGTCATGGAGTTGATAGAGAACTTCTTGTTCTTCAGCGGTGAGTTGAAGATCACCCGGGCGTTGGCACTGTAGTTGCCGTTCACGTTTTTATAGGAGGTAGTCTTCACACCGGTTTGTGCGTCATAGGCGGTGTAGCTCACGATGTCGTTCACCACATAGTTGCCGTTCGCCATCACCATCAAGGCCTGTTGGCTCTCTGGTCTGAATCGCTGGAAGCGGATCATGAGGTTGTTGGTGTAGGTCGGGTCCAAATCCGGATTACCGATCTTGATGTTGGTCGGGTCAGAGATATCGGCCACCGGCTGCAACTGGGTCATGCTCGGCTGTGAGGTACGGCCATTGTAGATGATGCGCAAGTTGGTGCGCTTGTCGAACATGTAGTTGAACTGCGCCATCGGCGAGAGGTTGAGCACCTTACGCGACAGGCTGAACAGGGTCGTGTCGCCCACGAAGCTCTCACTCTTCGAGTAGGAGGGGTCGAAGTTCAAACCGATGGTGTAGTTATATTTCGCGCGTTGCGCTTTGAAACTCAAGCTGGCACGCTGGGTGATGAAGTTGTTGCGTGTGCTCTGGCTATAGGCCGAATCCAATACATTATATATACCGGCCTCATCTTGGCTATAGACATACTTCAACGCCTCCTGCTTGTTCTGGCTGAAGCTGTAGGTAGCTTGGATGAAGTTGTTGTGGCCGATCGGCTCCACCCACGACAGGTAGAGTCTGTAGTTGAAGCCATTGTTCTCGTAGCGCGACTGCTGGTCGATCAACTGGTTGCGTAGGGCACTCGATTCATTGAAATATTCCAATTCAGAGCGGTTCTGTCCGTCGCTCTCTGAGTGGCTGTTGCCGCCCGTGATCGAGGCACTGAACACACGTCCCTTGCTGTTGAGCTTGCGGCTGAACTCCAAGGAGGCATTCAGTCGGTAGCCGTCGTTCTCCGTGTGGTTGCTCGTGCGGTTGGTGTTGACCGAGTCGCGGGCATTGTCGAGCGTTGTCGCATCGGTATAGCTGTCGCTCATGCTGTGGCTCAGGTTGAAGCTGGGGCGGAAGAGGATCTTCGTCAGCGTGTCTGGTTTCCACTCCATGCGGAAATCCACACCGAGATTGTCGTTCTTCGTACGGCTGCTGGCCTGTGTGTTCTCGTAGGAGGTGCTATCGCCCGGCAAGAAATTCTGTCTCTCGCTCTTGCTAAGTGCCTCGTTGTCGGAGTGTGAATAGCGGGTGTTACCGCCCAAGGTGAATAGCTTGTTGAACTCCTTGCTGAAGTTCAAGCCGGCGTTGCCAGAAGAGGTGATACCGCTACCTGCGCCAAATCCACCCATGAAACGACCTCCACCGCCCATGCCGGAGAACATCGTCGAGGCCATGTCTGAAAATCCCATGTTGTTGGTGTTGTTTGCGCCACCCATGAAGGTGATCTGATCGTTGTTGATGAAACGGTTCACCATGGCGTTCGCCTCATAGCGATCCTCTGTGCCATAACCGGCATACGCATTACCAAACCAGCCCTGCTTCATGCCCGGTTTCACGGTCAGGTTGATCACCGTCTCCTCCTCGCCATCGTCGAAGCCAGTCATCATGGCCATATCGCTCTTTTTGTCGAGCACCTGCAGCTTGTCAATCATCTGGGCGGGCAGGTTCTTGGAGGCCACCTTTGGATCGTCGGAAAAGAACTCTTTTCCATCCACCATCACCTTCTTTACCTCTTTACCATTCACTGTGATTTTTCCTTCGCTATCCACCTCTACGCCGGGCATCTTCTTCAAGAGGTCTTCCAAGACGGATCCCTCCGTCACCTTATAGGAGTCGGCGTTGTACTCGATCGTGTCGTTGCGCACGCTCACCTCCGGAGCCTTACCGACCACCACGGCCTCACCTAATTCAATGGAGCCATCATTCAGCTCCAGTTTACCCACATTCACGGGGTTCTTCTTCCCGCTGACTTGCAGCGGTTGATACAGTGGGTCAAAACCCACGAAAGTGACGTGCAGCAAGTAGTTTCCCTTTTTGACATTCTTGAGGGAAAACGATCCATTCTTCGAGCTGACCACGCCACGCACCATGGCACTATCCGTCACGCTCAGCAGACGGACGGTAGCCTGCTCAATCGGTGTGTCAGAACCTTGCTCCACAATGGTTCCTTTGATTTCCACCCCCGATTGCTGGGCGAAGATCGCTGGTGAGAAGGCCGCCAGACATAACCATAAAAGCCATTTACCTAATCTCATAATTTTGATTCATTAATAGTTTATTTTTTCCTTGTTTTGCAGGCATAGACAGCTGCTATCGGGAATAGTTTAATGGAACCGCCGAAGTTTTACTTTTATTAACGGTTAAACGGATTACACACCCGCACAACAGCGCATTCGGCAAATGAATAGATTTGATACACCCTCATTGGCTTAAGCATGTGGATTGTTCGGGAGAAATAGGGAAAACGGTCGAGTTGAAAAGTGCTTGCAGCCATTAAGGAAAAGGGGTGGAGCCGTATGAAAAATGTATCGGATAGGGTAATAATTCTTCGTTCAAAACTTTGGAATGTACGTTCAAAAGTTTTGAACCAACATTCCGTACTTTTGAATGTGCGTTCTGAACTTTGGAACGAAGATTTCATTCGGCTTCTTGGACTTTTTCATCCGATAGAAGAAGAAAGTAAAAGCCCATGCAAGGAAAATCCCTTCGGCATCCATAGGCAAAAGAAAGCGGGTGTATCATTAAACCTTTCCATGCTTTTCCCGTCTGAAGGATTGAAGCGCTTCGAGATAGGTATAGTAGTAAAAACGATTCAATGAAGAAAGATGATGAAAAATGTGATTTGTTTATGTTTGGGTTGCGTGTTGGCAACTACCTCCCTTTTCGCTCGCGACCATCGTCGGGGTGGAGGAAGAATGGGTGAGATGAACGACTCGATCCGTTGTGAGCGGATGATCACTCGTTTGAAAATGGATGAGAAACAGGCCGCGGAGTTCCGTAAGCAACACAAACTATTTGCGCTGCAGGCGAAGAAAGAGCGTGATGCGATGCAGGCCTTGCGGGAGCAACATCAGCAGAAGATGCAGGCTTTGCGTGACAAGCAGGATGCGGAGCTGAAGAAACTCCTCACGGAGGAGCAATACAAACAGCTCAAAGAGAAGCAGCCGATGCCGAAAAAGGATCGACAGAAGGATCGGCCCAACCGAGACAGGCGTTGATGTAGGTACTAAAAAAGAAGAGGGTGTGTCAAAATTTTTCAAGACAGGATGAGATGCCGGGTCAAGCCCGGCAAGACACGGAGAGAACGTCTGCATCATTTTGACACACCCACTTTTTCTTTCCCTTTATTTATTAGAGTGTCGTCAACTTCAAGTTGCGCCAGAGCACTTTGATGCCACCACCATCGTGGATCTGAAGTGCGATGCGGCCCTTGCCGGCACCGATCTTGTCATCGTGGATGTTGACCATCTCCTCGCCATTCAGCCAAGTCTGCACGTTGTCGCCCTGCACCTTGATGCGCAGCGTGTTCCACTCACCCTCTTTCAGGATGGTCTCCTTCTCGTCGGGGATCTGGATCAACCAGCCGCGGCCGTATGACTCGTAGATACCACCTGTGTCGTGGTTCTTCGGAGCCACCTCAACCTGCCAGCCGTTCACCTTCACGTCCTCTTCCACGAAGGAGCGGATGAAGACACCGGAGTTGCCATCAGCCTCCTGCTTGAACTCCACGCTCAGATCGTAATCGTCATAGTAGTCGCGGGTAGCCAAATAGCCATATTTCTTGTCGGGACCGCTCTCGCACACCAACAGGCCATCCTTCACATACCACTGCTCCGTGCCGTATGCCTCCCAGCCGGTCAGGTCTTTGCCGTTGAACAAAACAACCTCCTTGCCAGCCTTGCGCGGCAGCTCCTTGATTTTGATGTTGCGGAAAGAGGCGGGATAGCCGTGATCCTGCAAGCAGAGCACACCCTTCTTCGCCAAGCCATACTCCGGTGCGTTCGCCCATTTACCGCTGTTCTTGCGTGCGTGCCAGTCATCGCTCCAAGCCTCAAACTCCAGGATCTTCTGGCCGTTCAACCAATGCTCCACATGGCCATTGTCGAAGACGATTTTCGAGTTGTTCCATTGACCCTGCGGATTCACCTTCATCTTGCTCTTGTCGGGCAGATACATCGCGTAATCCACGCCTAACTTCTGCCACTCCTCCAAAGGCTCGGCGAAGTTTGGCTCGTCGATCAGCTGATACTCAGGGCCAGTCACGTAGGGCACGGCGTATTGCGGGCGCTCCACTACGTGATACAACATACCGCTGTTGCCACCTTTCGAGAGTTTCCAATCCCAAGAGAGCTCAAAGTTCTCATACTCCTTGGCGGTCACGATGTAACCGCTGGCATCGCTACCATCGCCCTTCGCTTGGATGCAACCATCCACTACGTGCCACGGCTGCGTCAGTGTTGTGCCGTTGTAGTCTTTCCAGCCATCTAATGTCTGACCATCAAACAGCAATACCCAACCATCGGCGACCTCTTCTGGCGTCAATGTGTTAGGCTCTTGTCCGGCACAGCCGGTAAAGAGCGCCATCGAAAGCGCACCCATCGCAAATAGGTGAGCCGCCATCGTCTTTTTCATTGCAAAATTCATACAGATCTTGATTTAGTAAGTAAATAATTAAATGAATGTGGGGGCGAAGGTAAGGAAAATTTAGGAATGTCGTTCTGAATGGGGGCAGTAATGGGTAGGAACATCTTTATTCTTATCGGAATCACGTTCGGGAGAGGGAAACAATACTAAATGTTTCAATGCGCTTTTGGGCGGCTTCAACCCCCTTTTGGGGCTGTTCACCGTCGGGCGGTGCTGGGGGTGGTGCCTTTCCGTTACATTTGCTACCTAAGTAGAATCTATATAGAGGCGAAAAAGATGTTTCAGAAGATTGTTCATTTCTCCGTGCGCAGCAAGCTCTTCGTGGGGTTGACAACGCTCATGCTCCTACTGGGTGGCTTGTATGCGATGTGGACACTGCCGGTGGATGCGGTGCCCGATATTACGAATAACCAGGTGCAGATCGTGACGGTCTCGCCTACGTTGGCTCCACAGGAGGTGGAGCAGTTGATCACCTTCCCGATCGAGATTGCCATGAGCAACATCATGAAGGTGCAGGAGATTCGCTCGGTGAGCCGCTTCGGCCTTTCGTTGGTAACGGTGGTGTTCGACGAGTCGGTTCCTACGTTGCAGGCGCGTCAGTTAATCAATGAGCAGATTCAAACGGTTGCCGGAGACATCCCGGAGCAACTGGGTACTCCCGAGCTGATGCCGGTCACGACCGGCTTGGGTGAGATCTATCAATATACGTTGGAGGTGGATCCTGCCTATGCCGATCGTTATGATGCCATGGAGTTGCGCACGATTCAGGATTGGATCGTGAAGCGACAACTTTCAGGCATCCCAGGTATTGTAGAGATTAACAGCTTCGGGGGTTATCTGAAGCAGTATGAGGTGGCGGTAGATCCGGATGCGCTACGCTCGCTCAACATCACCATCGGGGAACTCTTTGAGGCCTTGAGCCGCAACAACCAGAATACAGGCGGTAGCTACATTGAGAAAATCAATCGGGCTTATTACATTCGTTCGGAGGGCATGATCAATAGCTTGCATGACATTGAGCGCATTGTGGTGACCAATCGGGGTGGCATCCCGATCCATGTGAGCGATGTGGCGAAGGTGCGCTATGGCAGTGCGAAGCGGTTTGGTGCGATGACCATTGATGGCAAGGGAGAATGTGTGGGCGGTATCGCCATGATGCTGAAAGGGGCGAACGCCAATCAGGTGACGGCGGAGTTGGAGCAGCGGGTCGAGCGTGTGCAGAAGCTATTGCCGGAGGGTATCCGCATCGAGCCCTACTTGAATCGTTCGGAGTTAGTGAGTCGCAATGTCTCGACGGTGATCCGCAATTTAGTGGAGGGGGCCTTGATTGTCTTTGTCGTGCTGATGATTTTCTTGGGCAATGTGCGTGCCGGCATGATCGTAGCCTCCGTCATACCGTTGGCGATGCTGTTCGCGTTCATCCTGATGCGTTGCTTCGGGGTCACGGCCAATTTGATGAGCTTGGGTGCGATTGATTTTGGTATCGTGGTGGACGGCTCGATCGTGATCTTGGAGGGTATCTTGGCCCATTTATATAGTCGAAGACTGCAAGGGCGTACGCTTACGGCAGAGGAGATGGCTGATGAGGTGGAGGCAGGCGCAGGCAAGGTGGTGCGTTCGGCTACCTTCGCCGTGCTGATTATCTTGATTGTCTTCTTCCCGATCTTGACATTGGGTGGCATCGAGGGGAAATATTTCACGCCGATGGCCAAGACTTTGGTGTTCTGCATCATTGGTGCGCTGCTGCTCTCGCTGACCTATGTCCCAATGATGGCCTCGCTCTTTTTGAAACGCACTATAGAGCTGAAACCGACTTTGGCGGATCGCTTCTTTGTCTGGCTAAACCACATCTATCAGCGTGCCTTGACCGGCTGTTTGCGTCATGTAGGCTTGACGTTGGGGTCGGCTTTCTTGGCGCTTATCGCCAGCTTATGGCTCTTCACCCGCTTAGGGGCGGAGTTCATCCCGACCTTGGATGAGGGCGATTTCGCTATGCAGATGACGTTGCCCGCCGGTAGTTCGCTCAGCGAGAGCATCGAGCTGTCCCGTTTGGCGGAGCAGACGTTGAAGGAGCAGTTCCCGGAGATCAAGCATGTGGTCGCAAAGATTGGTACGGCAGAGGTGCCGACCGACCCGATGGCCGTGGAAGATGCGGATATTATGATTGTGATGAAGCCTTTCAAGGAGTGGGTAAGCGCCTCCTCGCGGGCGGAGATGGTGGAAAAGATGAAGGCGGCCTTGGAGCCGTTGTCGGAGCGTGCCGAGTTTAACTTCTCCCAACCGATTCAGTTACGTTTCAATGAGTTGATGACAGGTGCTAAGGCGGATATTGCTGTCAAACTCTATGGGGAGGACATGGCTGAACTTTATGCAAAGGCAAAAGAGGCAGCTCGCTACGTGGAGCAGATTCCGGGTGCTTCGGATGTGCTCGTTGAGCAGGCGATGGGCTTGCCCCAGTTGGTGGTGCGTTACGACCGGGCGAAGATTGCCCGCTACGGCATCAATATCGAGGAGTTGAACACGATTGTCCGAACAGCCTATGCGGGTGAGGTGGCAGGCGTAGTGTTTGAGAATGAGCGTCGCTTCGACTTAGCGCTACGTTTGGATCAGGAGAAGGTGAAAGACTTGAACTTGGACAAGCTGTTTGTGCGCCCGACGGAGGGATTTCAGATCCCGATGAGCGAGGTGGCGACCATCGAACTGAACAATGGCCCGTTGCAGATCAACCGCGATGCCACCAAACGACGTATCGTGATTGGCGTGAATGTGCGTGACTCCGATATTCAGCAGGTGGTGACCGCCATTCAGCAGACGTTGGAAAAAAATATCCAGTTGAAGCCTGGCTATTATTTCACCTATGGTGGTCAGTTTGAGAACCTGCAAAATGCCATTGATACATTGACCGTGGTGATCCCGGTCGCCTTGGCGTTGATCTTGTTGCTGCTGTTCTTCGCCTTTAAGTCGGCCACCTATACACTGGTGGTCTTTAGCACGGTGCCTCTCTCACTGATTGGCGGTATCTTGGCGTTGTGGCTGCGGGGCTTGCCTTTCAGCATCTCGGCGGGCGTAGGTTTCATCGCCCTGTTTGGCGTGGCGGTGCTGAATGGTATCTTGATGATCAACCACTTCAATGCGGTACGTCATCGGACGAACCATCCGATGTGCACCTCCCGGGTGATTGCGGAGAGCTGTCCGCATCTGTTGCGCCCCGTTTTCTTGACCGGTTTGGTCGCCTCGTTGGGCTTCGTGCCGATGGCGATCGCCACGTCCGCAGGTGCGGAGGTGCAACGACCGTTGGCGACCGTGGTGATTGGCGGTTTGCTTGTCTCCACCGTTCTGACGTTGCTGCTGATTCCGGTTTGCTATTACTTGGTGCATGTGTCGGCCACTTTCCGCTGGGATAAGTGGAAGTGCCGGACGGGATTTGCCGCCTTATTCCTGGGATGCCTTTGCTCTGTCATGCCGCTGAGTGCGCAAGAGACGGCTAACCCCGTGGAGCTGGAGGAGGCGATAGCGTTAGCCCTGCAGAACCATCCCCGTTTACGGACTGCCACCTTGGAGCTGCAACGCATACGAGCGACGAGAGGGGAGGTCGTGGAGGCGGCTCCCGCGGAGTTCTCCTATGCATGGGGACAGCTGAACGGGCCAGAGAAGAAGGATAAGGAGTTGGCAGTTACGCAATCGTTAGGGTCGTTGTTAACTCCCTTCTATAAAAACGCCTTGGTGAATCAGCAGGTGGCGATGGGTGAATCCTATCGGCAACTGGTGGAGAAGGAGGTGAAAGCCGAGGTGAAGCGTGCTTGGGCGGAATACCTCTATGCATGGAATCTGCGAGCGATGTATGCCGAGCAGCGGATATGGGCCGATCGTTTGCAACAGGCAGGCGAACTCCGTTATACGCAGGGTGAGAGCACCTTGCTGGAGAAGCAGATGACAGTGACCATTGCCGCAGAGATGCGCAACAAACTATTCCAGGCGGAAGAGGAGTTGAAGTTAGCTGCAAAACGTTTGCAGTGGTGTTGTTACGCCCCTGAGCCGATTCGTCCGCAAGAGCGGGAGACGTACCTTTATCCGGTAGCGATGGACAGTGCCTATCTTTCGGTGGCGCACCTCAACTATTTCGAGAGTCAGGTGAAGGAGAAACAGGCGATGCTGCAAATTGAGCGAAGCCGTTTCTTTCCGGAAATCTCTTTAGGCTACAGCCGACAAGACATTCTTCCGGTGAAAGGACTGAATGCCTGGACGGTGGGTGTCTCCTTCCCGGTGTGGTTCTTGCCGCAGCGTAGTCGTATCAAGCAGGCAAAGCTCGCATGGAGCAAGGCGCAGGTGGAGGCTGACGCCAACCGCTTGGCGTTACGCAACAAGGTGGAGGAGTTAGGTTCTACCTTGCGCCGATATGGCGAGAGTATGCGCTACTATCAAGAGCAGGCCTTGCCGGAAGCCGAGCAGTTGCAGAAAACAGCCGATCTGCAATTCCGGGAGAGCGAGACCGACATCACGGAGTATATCCAGAGCATGAATGCGGCGGTGGAGATCCGAAAAGGATATATTGAGACCGTGCGCCAATACAATGTGGCTGCGTTGGAATATGAGTTATATCACGAATAAATACATAATATATATAGGTATATGGAGATGAAAAAGATCTGGTTATTTATAGGCATTGCGGGCTTGATGGCCTGCACGGGAGAGCACCCGCAGACAACGGGAACAGCGCAAAGCGTTCCGCAAGCGACAGTCGCGGAGGTCACGCCCACAGCGCAAATAGATACGACCGCCGTGGATGGCACTACAGCGGCGACGGAGTCGGTGCGTACATCCTCTTTCAATGGTACTTTGGAGATTCCTCCTGAGCGGTTGGCGACTGTGACGTTGAGCATGGGCGGCGTGGTGCGTACGCTCTCCCTCTTGCCGGGCAGTTATGTGGCACAGGGGACATTGTTGGCTACCTTGGAGAATCCGGAGTTCATCCAGTTGCAACAGACCTATTTAGAGAGCCGGGCGCAACTGCGTTTCTTGGAAGAGGAGTATAAGCGGCAGAAGGCCCTCTCGCAAGCGGAGGTCGCTTCGCAAAAGCGGTTGCAACAGAGTGAGGCCGATTGGCTGACCATGAAGAGCCGGGCGGAGGCCGCCGCTGCGCAACTCCGTTTGTTAGGAGTAGATCCGGGACACTTAGAAAGCTCCGGCATTGAACCTCTCTTGGCTGTGAAAGCCCCGATAGGCGGCTATGTGGGGTCAGTCAAGGTCAACTTGGGCAGCTATCTGCAGGCGGGTGATCCGCTCTGTGACCTGATTGATAAGCGGCAAGTGCTGTTGCGGCTGACCGCCTACGAGAAGGATTTAGCGGGCTTGGAGGTTGGTGTTCCGTTACGTTTCTGGGTGAATGGCTTGGGCGAGGAGACCTTTGAGGCGACCTTGGTCGCTATCGGGCAACAGGTAGATGAGGAGAATCGTTCGGTGGAGCTGTATGCTCGGGTGAAGAGCCAACATGCTCTTTTCCGTCCGGGCATGTATGTTTCTGCCTTCGTGGAGCGATAGCCGGAGGAAAGTATTTATCTTTGCCCCCGCAGAATGGAACAGGTGCGTATGAAAAGTACATTACGAAAGAAGGAGTGGGGGCTGTTGATCGGCATCTCGTTGCTGGTCGGTAGCTTGATCCATTTCCCGGAGTTGTTGTCGTTGATCGATGCTTGGGGAAATAAGCGGATGTTTCAGCACCTCTCCCCCGTGGAGGTGTTGGTCGAGATCGCCTATGCCGCAGGCTCTTTCTGGTTACTATTCCTCATCAACCTGCGTTTCTTCCGTTTCAACGACCCGACTATTCGGATGCGTTGGTGGACTTTGGGACTCTCTTTCTGCGTGACCTGGTTGCTCAGTAAGCTGTTGGGCGAGCTGTTCGTCTTCCTGCATCATGAGTGGAACATTCCCGCCATCCATTCCCGCATTCATCTCTACCTGCACCCCATCCGCGACCTGGTCATCATCTTGATCGTGAATGGTACCTGCTACATCTACTACCTGATCCGGGCGCATCAGGCAATGGTGGTGCAGAACAGTGCCTTGCAGGCGGAGAACAGCCGCAATCAATACTTGGCACTGAAGAATCAACTCAATCCCCACATGCTCTTCAACTCCTTGAATACCTTGCAGTCGTTGGTGCGAGAGCAACCCGACAAGGCGGAAGATTACATCCGTGAACTATCAAGGGTGCTGCGCTACACCCTTCAAGAAAATGTGGGACAAACCGTGACCTTGCGGGAGGAGATGGATTTCGTGGCGGCCTATCGCTACTTGATGCAGATGCGCTATGAGGAGAACTTGCGCTTCGAGGTGGCCGTGGATCCGACTTGGCTCGACGATCAGCTGCCTCCGCTCTCCGTGCAGACCTTGGTGGAGAACGCCATCAAGCACAATGAGATCAGTCGCCGCAAACCGCTCACCATAGCCATCCGTACCGTGACACTTTCCGATGAGCCGAATGTGCACGGTTTGCTGGTGGCGAACAATCTGCAACCCCGGCGAGATTGCCCCGCCGGAACGGGGGTAGGATTGGCCAATCTGTCCAAACGCTACGACCTGCTTTTCGGACAAGCCATTCAGATCTCGGAGGCGGACGGCTGTTTCCAAGTCACACTTCCTTTACGGCATAAATCGAACAGCGAATGAAAGCACTGATTATAGAGGATGAGAAGGCAGCTGTGCGCAACTTGCAGGCCGTCTTGACAAAGGTAGCCCCGGAGGTGGAGGTGATCGAGGTGATAGACAGCGTGGCGGATGCTTTGGATTGGTTTGAGACGCACCCGCTGCCCGAGTTAGCTTTTGTCGATATTCATTTGGCCGATGGCTCCGCCTTTGAGCTGTTTGAGAAGGTGGAGATCCGTTGCCCGGTGATTTTCACGACCGCCTACGATGAATATGCTTTGCGGGCGTTCAAGGTCAATAGCATTGATTACCTTTTGAAGCCGATTGGCGAGGAGGAGATGCGGGCGGCGTTGAGCAAGCTGCGTCATTTGTGTGCGCTTCGCACGGAGGGGGCGGATTTCAAGCAACTCATTCATTCCTTGCGGAAAGCGGAGCGTTATCCCTCTCATTTCCTGATTCCCATGAAGGGCGATAAGTTGCTCCCTTTGGCGGTGGATCGCATCGCCTATGGCTTCATTGCGGAGGGGCAAGTGAAGGTGGTGACGCTGGAGGGAAAGGTGTATGACCTGCCGCAGACGATGGATGAGCTGACAGAGACGTTAGATCCCGACCGTTTCTTTCGGGCGAATCGCCAGTATCTGATCGCACGGAAGGCAGTCAGAGACATCGACCTTTGGTTCAACAATCGGTTGGCGATCAACCTTGCGTTGCCAACAGCCGAACGTATCATTGTCAGCAAGGTGCGGGCCACGGAGTTCAAGGAGTGGTTCATGGGAGGAAATAAATAAAAACAGAAACGATGGATATTTGGACATTTGTGATTGTGTGCCCGTTGGTGGGCTTAGCCGGGTTTATTGATGCGATTGCCGGAGGGGGCGGTTTGATCTCCTTGCCGGCCTATCTGATTGCGGGCCTTCCGCCCCATGCGGCCATAGGCACCAATAAGTTTGGCTCCTGCTGTGGCACCTGTGTCGCTACGTGGCAGTTTGCCCGCAACGGGTTTATCCGTTGGCGTAGGGTGTTGCCTGCGGTGCTTTTGGCGCTCCTTGGCTCTTGGTTGGGCGCTCGGTTGGCCCTGCTGGTGGCCGCTGATACATTTAAAGTGATTATGTTGATCATCCTTCCTTTGACGGGCGTCTATGTATTGAACAAGAAGGCGCTGAAATCGGATCATTCACCCTATTCAAATCGTTTAACCATCCTAATTGTAGCGGTGTTGAGCTTTGTGATAGGTATCTATGACGGCTTTTATGGCCCAGGCACGGGCACCTTCTTGATGCTTTTGCTGACTGCGGTCGCCCATGTCAGCCTCAATGAGGCGGCAGGTATTACGAAGGTCATCAATCTTTCCACCAATGTGGCGGCCTTGGCTGTCTTCTTGACGCATGGGGTGGTGTGGATGCCCTTGGCGGTGGCCGCAGCGGCGTTTAGCATCGTGGGCAACTACTTAGGGGCACGCTATTTTGTTAGCAAGGGTACCGGCTTTGTGAAGCCGGTCATCATCGTGGTGCTGACACTTTTCTTTTTGAAACTCTGTTATGAGTTGTTTTGGTCATGAATTTCTCCAGTTGGCGAATTATTTTTTTTCTAACTGGAGCGGAATATTTTTGTAGTCAATGAAAAGCGCATGCTTGAATTAGTTGTACTTTTGGGGCGATATTGACAAAATAATAAATCAGCAAATTGTATGTATATGAAAAGAACACTACTTATGATGGTCGTAGCTTGTGCGACAAGTTTTTCGACCTATGCACAGACCTGCTTAGGTGACGATTGGGCATTTCGTGTAAAGGATCAAGCTTTTAACCATTCTCAGGTGGAGGAGTTGTCTGAGTTTATGACCGACGAATTAGGCTCTCGTTTGGCCGCTTCGCAGATGAAGTTACGTGCGGAGGGATTGGTAATCGATAAATTGAAGGAGATGGGGCTTTCCAATCCGCGTGCTGAGTTTGCCTACGAGTTTGAGAAAGGTGGTTGGGACAACGAGAAGAACTATGTGGCAATGACTGCTCCTTACTATTGTAGTTTTGCGGCTAATCCCAAGGCTTGGTCAGGAAGTACCAATGGTTTGGTTAAGGGAGAGTGCGTTCTGCTCGATGTGCAGGAGAAGGCTGATTTGGAGAAATATAAAGGGAAATTGGCAGGGAAGATTGTGTTGATGCCGGTGCAACAGACCTACGAAATTAAATTTGAGCCGTTGGCCTCTCGCTATACGGAGGAGCAATTGGAGGAATTGGCACAAGATCCCCGTCCCTCAAACCGCAGACGTTTCCCGAGCAACTGGCAAGCTATGCGCGAGTTACAGAATGCGATTAGTGAGATGTTGAAGAGTGAGCATGCGCTGGCGGTGGTGAGTGGTAGCGGTGTTTTCAATGTGCCCAGCTCACGTGGCGTACAATATAAACAAGGTGACCCTGAGCCGACCCCAGAGCTTATCCTGCCAATAGAAGATCATGGCCGTATGGCTCGCTTGCTGAAGAGAGGTGAGAAGGTAGAGATGGAGTTGGAGATTAAGAACAGCTTCACAAACAACACGAAGATAAACAATGTGATTGCTGAGATTCCGGGTACGGATCCCAAATTAAAGAACGAGATTATCCTGATTGGAGCACATCTTGACTCTTGGCATGGCAGCACAGGTGCTGCTGATAATGCTTCCGGTTGCATTGTGATGATGGAGGCTATGCGCATCTTGAAAGCCATGAATATTCAGCCGAAGCGCACGATCCGCATTGCGCTCTGGGGTGGAGAGGAACAGGGTTTGTTCGGCTCGCGTGGCTATGCAAACCAGTATCTTTACGACAGTGAGAAGAGTAAGGCACTCCCCGGTTATTCCAACTTTGCACTCTATTTGAACATGGATAACGGCTCTGGCCGATTCCGTGGCATCTACCTGGAAGAGAATGATCTGGCGGTTCCTTTCTTCGAAACTTGGAAAAAGCCGTTTGAGTCGTTAGGTTTCAAAACGCTTTCGTTGCGTAAGACAGGAGGCACGGATCACATGGCATTTGACCGTATGGGCTTGCCTGCCTATCAGTTTATCCAAGATGAGTTGGAATATGATCGCACTTATCATACGACGATGGACACCTACGAGCGTCTCTCGCTGAGTGACTTGAAGGTAGATGCGGCCATTACAGCATGGCTTGTCTTAAATGCGGCGATGGACAATGCCCGTATTCCTGTGAAGCCAGGTTATCCGGAGAATACCCCGAAGGGTGGAATGTTTTAAAAGTAATAGTTATGAAGAAAGTATTGATTCCAGCGTTGACGTTTGCTTTGACAGTAGCGACTGCGCATGCTGAAGAGTCACCTCTCTGGATGCGCTATTGCGCACTTTCTCCAGATGGGCAAACCATTGCATTTTCTTATCAAGGAGATCTGTTCACTGTGCCGGCCACCGGTGGTGAAGCACGTCAGTTGACCATACATCCCGGGCAAGACACACGACCTGTCTGGTCGCCTGATGGTAAACAACTCGCTTTCGCCTCTGACCGAGAGGGCCAGTTTGATGTCTATCTGATTGATAAGGAAGGCGGTGAACCCAAGCGACTGACTACCCACTCCGCCAGCGAATATCCGTTGGCATTTACAGATAACAGCCATGTGCTTTATCAGGCCAATATCATGCAGGATGCGAAAGACATCCAATTCCCTGGCACACGCTTCATGCAGGTCTATTCCGTAGATACGGAGGGGCATCGCCCAAAGCTTTATTCCTCACTCTATATGGATCATTTGGCAGTAAGTCCAGACGGCAAGCAGCTGCTCTACAACGATTGGAAGGGCTATGAGGATCCTTGGCGTAAGCATCACCAATCCTCTATCACCCGTGATATTTGGCTGACAGACGCTACGCAGAGCCATTTCCAAAAGCTGACGAGTTTTGGCGGAGAGGATCGCAATCCGGTCTGGGCCCCCGATGGACAGTCTTACTACTACTTGAGTGAGCAGAACGGTAGTTTTAATGTCTATAAAACGGCACTTAGCGGTGGACAACCCCAGCAGTTGACCAACCATACGCTGCACCCCGTGCGCCATCTGACGGCCTCTAAGCAGGGATTGCTCTGCTACGACTATGACGGAGAAATCTACACTTTGCGAGAGGGAGAGCAGCCGAAAAAGGTGAATATTCGCATTCGTAAGGACAATGTGGGGAGTGACTTGATCCATCGCCTGCTGAGTGATGGGGCAACCGATATTGCGGTAGCACCGAATGGGAAAGAGGTGGCTTTCATCACGCACGGGGATGTGTATGTAACCTCCGTGGAGTATGAGACAACCCGCCAGATCACGAATACACCGCAACAGGAGCGCAACATCGAGTTTAGTCCGGATGGCCGCTCGTTGGTCTATTCCGCAGAGCGAGAAGGTACATGGAGCCTCTATGAGAGTAAGCTGATCAACAAGGAGGATAAACAATTTACCTATGCGCCAGAGATCAAGGAGGAGGCTTTGGTGGTCAATGGAAAAACCTCCTTCCAGCCGACCTATTCGCCAGATGGCAAGGAGGTGGCTTACTTGGAGGAGCGCACGACCCTCAAGGTGGTCAATCGGGCGACAAAGCAGATTCGTACGGTACTCGATGGCAAATACCTCTATTCGTATAGCGATGGTGATC
The DNA here is from genome assembly GCA_021531385.1 of Parabacteroides distasonis. Lineage (GTDB taxonomy): Bacteria > Bacteroidota > Bacteroidia > Bacteroidales > Tannerellaceae > Parabacteroides > Parabacteroides distasonis_C. The sequence goes on from JAFBIR010000008.1 coordinate 36,405, forward strand.
AGCATTATCAGTGGTCGCCCGACAGCCGTTGGCTCTTGGTGGATTACATCAGCGTAGGCGGTTGGAACAATACGGATGTAGCCTTGGTGAAGGCTGATGGCAGTGGAGAGGTGACGAACCTGACAGAGAGCGGCTACTCGGATGGTGACGCGAAATGGGTACTCGATGGTAAGGCCATGATTTGGAGTTCAGACCGGGCGGGTTATCGTAGTCACGGTAGCTGGGGTGCGGAGCGAGACATCTACATCATGTTCTTCGACGGAGAGGCGTATGACAAGTTTCGTCTGAGCAAGGAGGAGACTGCCCTGTTAGAGGATGACGAGAAAGCGGATGAGAAGGAGAAAACGGATAAAAAGGAGGAGAAAGCTGACAAACCGGTTGAGCCGTTGAAGTTTGACTTGGCGAATCGGCAAGATCGGGTGATCCGCTTGACTGCTCACTCGTCCCATTTAGGGGATGCGGTGTTGAGCAAGAAGGGGGATAAACTCTACTATTGCACGACCTTTGAGAAGGGCTATGACCTTTGGGAGCAGGATCTGAAGGAGCGCTCCACGAAGCTGCTGTTGAAGGATGTAGGTCGTGGCGCACTGTTTGCGGACAAGAAGGTGGAGAATCTCTTCTTGACGGCACGTGGCAAGTTGAAGAAGATTGAGCTGAAAGACAACAAGGAGAAGAATATAGCCTTCAAGGCGGAGTTCAATTATCGTCCGGCAGCGGAGCGTGCCTATATCTTCGAGCACGCTTGGCGGCAGGCTAAGGAGAAGTTCTATGATCCGACCCTGCGTGGTATTGACTGGGAGGGTTATCGCAAGGCTTACGCCCGTTTCTTACCGCATATCAATAATAACTACGATTTCCAGGAGTTGCTTTCCGAGTTGCTGGGTGAGCTGAACGGTTCGCATACTGGTGCTCGCTATTATGCACCGCTGAACTGTCCGGAGACCGCATCTTTAGGCGCTTTCTTTGATAATGCGTACACCGGCGAGGGGTTGAAGATTGAGGAAATCTTGGCGAAAGGTCCGTTGACGAAGGCAGATACGAAGATCCGCAAAGGCTGCGTGATTGAGGCGATTGACGGTGTGAAGATTGGTAAGGAGAATGACTATAACCCGTTGCTCAGTGGCAAGGCGGGCAACAAGGTCCGCTTGGCCGTTTATGATCCGGCCACGGGTAGCCGCTTTGAGGAGCAGGTGAAGCTGGTGAGCCAAGGCGATGTGCGTGAGCTGCTGTATAAACGTTGGATCAAGCATTGTGAGGAGACGGTGGACAAGCTGTCGGGCGGACAGATTGGTTATGTGCATGTGCGTGGCATGAACAGCGAAAGTTTCCGAGAGGTCTATTCTGCGCTCTTAGGCCGTTGCCGTTTGAAGAAGGCGGTGATCGTGGATACGCGTCACAATGGCGGTGGCTGGTTGCACGATGATTTGGCGACCCTGCTTAGCGGTAAGGAATATCAGCGTTTTGAGCCGCGTGGCCAGTACATCGGCAGTGACCCTTATAACAAGTGGACGAAACCCTCTTGTGTGTTGATGTGTGAGGATAACTACTCCAATGCCCACGGTTTCCCCTGGGTCTATAAAGAGTTGAACATCGGTAAGCTGATAGGTGCGCCTGTGCCTGGCACGATGACTGCCGTCTGGTGGGAGACACAGATTGACCCGACCTTAGTGTTCGGTATTCCGCAGGTAGGTGTGAAGGATATGCGGGGCAACTACTTGGAGAATCAACAGCTGCAACCTGACATCGAGGTGTATAACACACCTGAGCAGCAACTCAGTGGCGAGGACGCTCAGCTTCGTCGTGCGGTGGAGGAGATGCTGAAGACAATCAAATAAAGTTTAAGGAAGGGGGCGCATCAAGTGATGTATGCCCCTTTTTTGGGGTGAGATTCAAAAATGATTTGTATTTTTGTCGAGCAACAACAAAGAAAAAAGTAATATGGCAGCAATTGATTTAAGAATTGAGATACCTGATGCGACAACTTGCGACTTGGAATTATTGAAAAAGCAACTGACAGCATTTGCGCGCATTCTTATTACATCTGTTCCGAAAGTAAAAGTAACAGGAGAAACCAAAACGGATGATCCTTTTGCTTGTTTCTCCGGCTCGTGGGGCGATGAGACAAAATCGGCGCAAGAGGTGGCTGATGAATTACGAAATGCCCGCTGTTTTAATCACCCAACAACTACATGGTAGTATGGAATATCTGTTGGATACAAATGTGTGTATCAATATTTTCCGGAATACAGGTCACATTAGGGAGAAGATAGAAAAGGCAGGAATAGCGCATTGTGCGGTTAGTGAGATTACGATTGCGGAACTGTTTTATGGAGCTGCCAAAAGTGGCCGAGCAAAACATTTTCAAGATGTGTATAATGTGATGCGTTTATTCCAAATTGTCCCTATTTCAGATTGTTTGGAGCGATATGGCGTATTGAAAAGCCAGTTGGAGCAAAGCGGTATGCGTATTGATGATTTTGATTTGTTGATTGGTGCTACAGCCTTACAGCATTGAATGACATTGGTTACACATAATATCAAGCATCTTGCCCGCATTCCTCAGATACAGATAGAAGATTGGGAAGAGTAGTAGAGCCGTTGCGTGCAACGGCTTTCTTTGTTTGCGTACAACGGCTCTAACTATTTCTGTGAAATTATGCAGCATACGCAGCTCCCCGAAAATGGACGGTTGGGTTTATTGATATCCGGCCTCTGCCACCAACTGACGATCCTCGTCGATCTTGGAGCCTACGGTGGTCAGCAAGTCACCCACCACAGCGGCATTGATACCAATCTGGAGCGCACGAAGCTGCACCTCACGAGACAAGCGAGCACGTCCTCCCGCGAAACGTAACTCCGCTTTCGGATGAAGAAAACGGAAGATAGCCACCATAGTCAGGATCTCCTCGTCGCTGATGGGCGGCGTGTCGGCCAATGGCGTTCCCTTGATAGGCACAAGAATGTTGATAGGAATGGAGTCTGGCTTTACCTCTCGTAGTTTCAGGGCCAGTTCAACCCGCTGCCGCGGTGTCTCACCCATACCAATAATACCTCCACTACACAGCTCGAAGCCCACCTCGCGTGCCCAACGCAAGGTTTGCAATTTCTCGTCGATGGTATGTGTGGTGCAGAGCGAGGGGAAATAGGAGGGTGCGGCCTCTAAGTTGCAGTGATAACGGCGCATACCTGCCTCCCATAGCTGTGTCAGTTCCTCTTTGGTCAGTAATCCTAATGAGCCGCAAAGGAAGAGATTGGTCTCTTTGCGCAAAGCCCGGTAGTTGTCACACACCTTACGTAGGGCAGCCCCTTTCACGCTACGTCCGCTCGTCACCTGACAAAAACGCTTCACGCCCTTTTTCTCGTCGTAGCGAGCTTGGTCGAGTACCTGCGCTGCAGAGACGATGCCATGCACGTCAGAGTCCGTATGATAATGCCCCGATTGGGCGCACCATTTGCAATTCTCTGAGCACTGTCCTGCCCGAGCATTGATAATACTGCACGGATTAAAGGCAGGTTTGCCAAAATGACGAGTGATCTCACCCGCTGCTTGATAAAGTTCCTCCTTATTAGGAGTATCCAGTAGGCTGTAAGCCTCCTCCTCTGTCAGGGAGCCTCCGCCAATAACACGCGCTTTTAGTTCTTCTATTCTATTCATTTTCTATTTATATGTTTGAGCTAACAAAGGTATGCGCTCATGGGATAACACACAATCCCATGAATGTGGTATTTCATGTTCGATTGAAATCGCTATGAGCGTATGATAGAAAAACGAGGGAAAGATTAAATATACCACAAATATGTTATTTTGTAGTGTTTGAAAAGACTATACATTCGCGTTGTAAAATTAAACACTAAATATTCACAAATTAAAAGAATGATCAAAATGAGACAGAAACGAATGCATAGCTGTTGTATGGGCATGTCCAAGGCAGCCGGGAGAGGTAGTAGCGCATTAGCAAACAGAAGTATTCAATTAGCAAGAAAAAGAAACAACAATGAAAACAAAGATTTTATTTATAGCGGCCTTGTGGCCGTTGGCCCTGCCTTCTGGTTGGGCTGAGACAAGCCGAGTATTCGGTTATGATGCACATAAAGTAACAGAAGAGGTTGACCAGCAGCAACGTATTGTCGGTCGGGTGATCGACACAAAAACAAGCGAGCCACTCATGGGCGCGGCAGTTATTCTTCAACAGGCCAATGAGGGCACTGTGACAGACATAGAGGGGAATTTCACCCTACAAACTCGTCAAAAAGCACCCTATTCCCTGCAAGTGCAATATGTAGGTTATCATTCCCAAATCGTAGAGGTGAGTGAGGCAGGAAAAACGATAGAGATTCGATTAGTAGAAGACAGCCAGCAATTGAATGAGGTCGTGGTGGTTGGTTATGGTACGCAGAAGCGCAAGGAGCTGACAGGAGCGATTGCCTCTGTGGATAAAGAGCTATTGGCGCAGCCGATCACCAACTTCGACAACCTGTTGGGAGGAGCAGTCAGTGGTTTGCAGGTTTCGGAAAGCAGTGGTTTGCCGGGAGCCTCCTCCAACATTCGTATTCGAGGCGGTAACTCCATCACGGGAGGTAATGAACCGCTGTATGTGATAGATGGTGTATTGATTTATAACGATAAAAGTGCCACCAGTACAGGTGTGACACGTGCGACGAGTGATTTCAATCCGCTCTCAGCGATTAATCCAAATGATATAGAGCGCATAGAGGTGCTGAAAGATGTCTCAGCTACGGCGATCTACGGTAGCCGGGGTGCCAATGGTGTGATCATTGTCACGACCAAGAGCGGCAAGAAGGGGCGTACGAGCATAGAATATCAATATGCGATTGGTTGGCAAAAGGTAGCGAAAAAGCTGGATTTGCTCAATGCCAGCGAATGGGGAGATCTCTATTTGGAGATCGCTACTCCGACGCAGATCGCCAATAGCGGCTTGACCCCGGTGATTGTGGCTGCCTGGGGAGAGGGTGATGACTGGCAGAGTGCTGCCCTGCGCACCGCAACCACACAGAATCACCAGCAGAGCATCAGCGGGGGAGACGAGCGCACACGCTATTTGATCAGTGGCAACTTCTCCGATCAGGATGGTATCTTGGTGAACACAGGCTTCAAGCGTTATAGCGGACGTGTCAATTTTGGTTCGTTAGACTATATCTTGAGTGGCAGCCAAATTATCCAAAAAGGGGAGCCGTTGGGCGCTTTCTATGGTTGGCAGTATGACGGCTTGGTACAGCCGGGTGAGGATCTCTCCAAGGTGCCTGTGCCCTCTCCCAAACCGAACGTGGAGTATGGCGATGCGAAGTTCGTGGATCAGAATGGGGATGGCGAGATCACGCAATCGGCCGATCGGGTGGTCTTGGGCAGCATCCAGCCTGATTTCACCTACGGTTTGAGCACGACGCTTCGCTATAAGGATTGGTCGCTCTTTGCCTCCTTCCAAGGTAGTCAGGGAAATGAGATTTACAACAGCTTGCGTCAGCGTTTGGAGTCGCCCAGCACCAGCTATAACGGCTCACGGGTGTTGCTCGACCGCTGGAGTGAGAGCAACCTCACGGCTACCCAGCCCAAGGCGTATGCCTCCAACAACTATTCCAACTATGTGGATAGTCGTTACATTGAGGATGCCTCTTATTTCCGCTTGAAGAACGTGACGTTGAGCTATTTCCTGCCGATCCATTGGCAACGTGCGCAACAGCTGAAGGTGAAGCTGTTTCTCTCAGCCAACAACCTCTTTACCCTCACTGGGTATAAGGGTTATGACCCGGAGGTGGCCAGTGGTGTAGATGCAGGTGCTTATCCTACGGCACGGACTTATACAGTAGGTGCAAATATCTCTTTCTAACAGGAATCATTCATTTTTTAGAGTCGAACGAACGATGAAACATAGTATCTTCAATATAGTGCTTTGGGCAGCCGCCCTTACAGCTTGTGGCGATAGCCTTGATCAAGCTCCGATCAGCTCTCTTTCGCAGAGCACATTGCCGGCCTCTGACGCAGATGCCATTGCCTTGGTTAACTCCGTTTATGCGGTGAATATTGGTAAGAGTACCGCCTTTGGTTATATGACTGACTTGGTCACTGAGACAACCATCTCTGGTGAGAACCCGAACGGTGGTGGAGGTCTGTTGGGCCTCTTGAAATGGGATGCGAACAACTCCTATGTGGTCGGGATGTGGACTGATTTGGCGAAGGGTATAGCTAATGCCAATGACGCCATCGACCGTGTGCAAGACAATGCGCAGGTCTCTCTATCTACGCAGCAGCGGGTGATTGGCGAGGCGAAGTTCCTCCGTGCCTATTACCTGAATTATGCGGTTCAGTTCTGGGGTGACTATCCCATCGTGTTGCACAACGTGGAGGGGAGTAGTGTAGAACGTCAGCCGGTAGATGCGGTGTATGCGCAGATTGAGCAAGATTTGTTAGATGCGGCAGAGGTGTTGCCAGCCTCTTACGGTTCCACCGATTTAGGACGGGCCACTCGTGGAGCCGCTTGGGCATTGCTCTCGAAGGTCTATCTGACGTGGGGACAGGTGTCGCCCACCTTCAGCGAGGCAGAACGCAAGGCGAAATATGCGCAAGCGGTAGAGGCTGCGAACCAAGTGACGGGCTATGCCTTGGAGGAAGATTTCTCCGCCAACTGGGATAACAACAACCGAAATGGCAAAGAGAGCATTTTCGCTACGCAGCACAATACCGGTTCTGCTGCTGACGGTACAGGTGGCAATCACCTCTGCCACTGTGCTTTCAGTTGCGGATTTAGCAATAGCTTGCCTCACGTGGTACCTGCCAATCGGGACGTGGAGGATAGCTATGCTCCCGGTGATCATCGGCGAGAGGCCTCCTTTGCGGATAGCCTGTATAACCCGGAAACGGGCAACTACTATGTGTTTGACTTGCCCCGTTTTCGCAAATATATCGATATCAGCGATCCCAATGGCAGTGCTAACAACCGCAATGTCAACCGTACGATCTTGCGCTATGCGGAGGTGTTGCTGATCAAGGCTGAGGCGATCAATGAGCGGGATGGAGGTCCGAATGCGGAGGCTTACGAGGCGATCAACCAGGTGCGCCGCCGGGCATTCCGTAGCTTCCCTGTGGAGCAACCTTCGGCTCACGATTTGCCGGCAGGTTTGAGCTATGCTGATTTCCAGCAGGCAGTCCGTCAAGAGCGGCAGTGGGAGTTTGTCTATGAGCAGAAGCATTGGTTGGACTTGGTACGCTGGCGCATCTTGGTGAAGACCATCAAAAACAGTACCGTGGCACAAGATCCGCAATACAACAAGCAGACCATCGATTTTCACCATTATCGCTATCCGATCCCACAGGCTCAACGTGAGATTAATCCCGAAGGGCTTTGGCAGAATTGGGGGTATGACAGCTATGACGAGAGCAAGACAGGAGCCAATCCCTATGCGGGCTTTGAATAACAAACATCGAAAATGAACAATGAATTGGTAAATCATACAAGTGATCAAATGAAAACGAAACAGTATCTTTTCAGCCTTGGCCTCATTGGGGCCTTGGCTTTTGGAGGCGGCCAAGCGTCTGCCCAGTATGTGCCCTTCGATGATGCACAGGGTCCTCAATCTATCTTTGTGAATGCATCCACTAAGCAGAGCTTAGAGCAGAATGCCAGCACGTTGCGTGATTATCTGCAGCATCGCCGTTCCGCCCTGTTGCAATGGAACAGTCTCGATCCAGCGGAGTTGCAACCGGTGACCTTGCGTGTGCAGGCCGTAGCTAAGAACTGAGGCGGTATGCGTGAGTTGCGTGTACGTCGCTTCCACTATATCGGTGATTGCGCATTGAGTCATGGAGGGCAGGATTCAGGTGTCGATACGCCCACCACGGCACAGGCGGTCTTTGCCTCCGACATTGCGGATAGCTATCTGAACGAGGCAGCCCTCTTGGGTATTCCCATTGATTCACTGAGTATTGAGATCCACGGACGTCCTGATGAGCAGCCGACGGGTCGTGTCTATTATCCCCGCAATTACCTCTACACGGTCTATATTGACACACCCGCTTCGGATGCGGAGTTACAGCTCTTGAGCCAACGAGCAGAGGCAAATTCCCCTATCGTGCAGTTCATCAAGCAGGCCATTCCATTGAGTCATAGCATTGAGGTGACTCCCTCACCTAAAACAAAGAAGGTACAAGGGGCTACTTTGGCTGGCTTGCGCGAGTATATCCAGGGCAAACGGCAAGCCACTTTAGCTGCGCAAAAGGCGCGTGAGCAAGCGGCCAAACAGGGGAAAACGGCACAACAACCGACCGTGAAAGAGGGCCCATGGGTACGTGTGCTCAACAATGGTGTGCGTGAGTTGACGGTCAATGGTAAGTATCGCATCCTGCATGACAACCCCGCCTATTTGGGTGGTTATAATACGGGTATGACAGCTCGTGAGAATCTGTTAGGTGTGTTGGCCACCTGTATTACGCACATCACCGAGGGACAGGCAGCACTGCTGAATGTAACGCTCGACTCGTTGGCCTTGGAGGTAACTGGGAAATGGGATCCCCGTGGCGGTCGTCCCGGCTTTGAGCAGGTGCCTCAATACCCAACGGACATTCACTACACCTTGCATGTCAAAACCCCTGAGAGCGAGGCTCGTATTGAGGAATTATTAGCGGCTGTAGAGAAGATCTGCCCGATGTACAATCTCTTTATCGATGCTCCGCAGACCTTTGAGGCAAAGATCGTTAGAGTGGGGCGTAAATAGTTAAATAAGCCGTAAGCTTACGAGTTGTCAAGCCGCAAGCTTGTCACTACCTATAGCCGTAAGCTTACGGCTCAACAACTCGTAAGTTATTCACTTGATCACCCCTAAACAGGGCTTATTTACTCCCGAATCAGGTTGCCAAACAGGACGGCATTCATGAAGAGGCGGGTGCCGGCATACCAGATGGAGCGGAAGTTGGGATCATCGGCGAAGCAGATCACTTGCCCTTTACCAGCTCCCTGACAAATGACCTCAGGCATACCGGTCAGTGCCTTCAAATGCTCCGGACGGATAAAACCGCTCAGCAAAGGCTGCTTCTTATCGTAGCAAACCGGTGCTAAGTTGGCCTCCTTGGGCATCTTAAAGACGAGGTTGGAGTTTTTCAGGATTGGCATTACGCTTTCCGTGTAACCCCAGCACAAAGGATGGGTAGTATCCAAAGAGACTTGCAAGTCCGTGCCTGGAATCTGGAACTCGGCGAAACGGTCGGAACGCTTGTCGTAGGGCACATAGGTAGCCGAGTCGGGTTGTGAGAGGTCGATTGTCTCAATCTTTGTCAACTTGGCCTTGTTAGCCGTTTGATAGCCACTGCCGATAGTGATCAGTGTGCCTCCCGCCTTTACCCAATTGGCGATCTGTTGTGCGACAGCCTCACCACCAGCGAGCTCACCAGAGAGTATCAACACATTGTAGCGAGTCAGATCTGTGCGTGACAAGGTGCTTTCGTCCAGCATCGTGGGTTGCATCTGATAACGGTTGTCCAGCAAATACCAAAGTGAGCCGGCCACGTTAGAGCGCATTCGTCCCCCAATCAACACCGCTACCTTAGCCTCTTTGACTGGGCGGTTATAGAAGTGGCCTAAGTCGTAATCCTTCATCTGGCCGGAGGATACGTTACGCACAGTGATACCAGCCTCCGTAGCTCCTTTCTGAATCAAGGTATAGAGTGAATCAGCAGAGATTTTCTGTCCGGAAACAGGCACCATCAACATGCCTGGGCCATACTGATAGCCTTCGGTAGCGTGTAATCCTACGCCAGAGACCTTCACTTTTGCGCCTCCATCTTGCAAGCGCTTGATAAACAGTGGAGCGTAATACTCTTTGTTGTCAAATAGGTAAGCATAGTTTGCTTTACCGCTGACACCTCCTTTTGGGAAAGTAGGTGTAGTCACTGCCTCACCTTGCAAACCTGCGATAGATTTCAGCGGGGCATATTTCAGGCCATAAGCTTCTGCCATGTTCCAAGTAGAGAGGTCGTAGAAGAGGCTATCCTTAAACTGCGTGTTGCACTCCAAGAGTGAGCGAAGCAGCATGGAGTGGCGTTGATCCATTGGGATAACGTAGGCATGAGCCGGATCGTAGGTGTGTCCGTTGATTGTCGTTTCTTTGGCCAAACGATTGACATGCAGGTCATGCTGCGCCAGCATCTCGATGAAATGGTAGCTAACAGCGTCTGAGCCATTGCCGTCGAAGATATAGCCTTTCTCCGGCAGGGCGATGGCCTCTTTATGACGAGCTACTACAAACTGGTGCATATAGTCATTCAACTCCTCACGCATTTCGTAAGCGGCTTTCACGCTACCAAATGCCGTAGTTGCATGGTTTCTTACAGCGAAGGGAAAATTGAGTATGCCGTTCTCCGTCTCCTGCTGGTGGCCACGTGCGGAAGCCTGCTCAAACAGCATGGCAATAGAGCCAAGCGCATCTCCATAGACATCGCCTGTTCCTAAAGAATAGCTGTCGAACTGATCCTTGGAGAGGTAGAGCGAGCCGATACGATCGAGTGCCGCCATGTTATAGGATGATACCTTCTGTGTCAAATCCTTGTTCTCCTGCGGAATGTGTGGATAATAACCCACAGGATCTGCTGGCTCTAAAAAGAAGGTGGAGCTGCTGCCCATCTCATGGTGATCGTTCACCGTGTTGGGCATCCAGTCGTGGTAGATCTTCAGCAGCGCCTTCATCTCCGGCATAGAGGCATTCAGCCAGTCACGGTTGAGGTCATGCCAGTAGTGGTTGCTACGTCCACCCGGCCATGGTTCGCTGAACTCCCTGGATTGTGGGTCAGTCACGTTGCGCAGGCTACGGTTGGAATTTACCCAAGTAGAGAAACGGGTGATGCCATCCGGATTCTGTCCCGGGATCAAGGTGATGATCGTCTTGTCGAGCAAAGCTTCGATCTCTGGACCTTGAGCGGCAGCAAAGAAATAGGCGAAGGGCAGGGAAGCATTTACGCCAGAGGCCTCATTGCCGTGAATAGACATCATCACGCTGGCTACGGCGGGGAGTGACTTTGGATCTACGCTCGCTGCAGGATCGGCCAGCTGTGCATGGGCACTACGCAAGCTCTCCAGGTTTTTCTGGTTCTTTTCAGAGGTGATCACCACGCAGATCAACGGCCGATTCTCGAACGTGCGGCCATACTCCTGGATGGAGAAACGGGGTGAGCATGCGGCCAACCGTTTCATGTAAGCCACTACCTGTTCCCAATTGACATGCTGGGAACCTACTTGAAAGCCCATCTCTTGCTCGGGGGTGGGCACTTGGCTATCGAGTGTGTAATGCCACTCGGTAGGCATGAAATAGGAAAGCTCCTCCCTAAAAGTCTGAGGAGCAGGTTGCGCAAAAGCACTCCCCCCGAGGAGAAGTGCCAAGCCAAAAGAAATAATACGCTTTTTCATTGTGATATAATAACTATTAGGAATGAGGGATAGGTGACTCCCACTCCTCATCCCTAATCTCTAAATGGATAAATCTTATTCCGGCATGGTAGCGCTCCAGTTCTCCGTCTGCGTTACCCCATAACCCGCATTGATCTCGTTGGCAGGGACGGGATAGACAAATTGAGCGATGTCAAAATCCTTAAAGGCACCAGCAGAGACGGTGATCTTCTCTCCCCAACGACGAGCATCATACCAGCGAAAGCCTTCCTGGATCAGCTCCTTGTTACGCTCTGTGCGGATGCGTGTCACTAAAGAAGCATCTGTCGGCAGGGTAGCTGCGTCAAAGTCGGTATAGCGGGCTGCGAGCAAAGTGGCTAATGCCTCTTTCGCCGCTGCGTAGTTGCCTTGTGCGGCCTCTGCCTCAGCGATGATCAGGTAAAGCTCTGGCAGGGTAAGAATAGGAATGCTGTTGGCATTCGCACCCTCGCTCGTACCGATGAACTTACCTGCTTCCATATTCATCACCTTTGCGCGAATATCATCGTCGCCATAAGTTGCTAAAAAGTTTGCGTTGATAGAGAGACCGTAGTTGCTATACATCGTGTGGATAGAGTTTGCGCCTGGATTGTCTGTCGCACTCTGTCGGATGATGAAAAGATCCTCTGACGAGTCGTTAGAGGAACGCCAACGTGCCTCGAAATCGGTAGCGTTACTGATCAACTCACCCCCAAAAGCGTCAATAGCTCGTTGAGCGGCAGTAAGCGCTCCAGCATAATCGTGCATGTTGAGGCGCACACGAGCCTCTAAGGCATCCACAGCCGCAGGATTCATGTAGAAAGACCCTGCGGGTTCTACACCCTCTTTAGCGAAGTAGGCCTTCGCCTGCTCGATGTCGGAAAGGATCTGCTTGTAATTCTCGCCCACGGTAGCTCGACTGATCTTTTCCCCCTCGCTGACTGGAGTTGTCACATTGACGATACCCGGTTTGCCGGCGTTTGCCTCGTTATAGGGCAAACCCCAGATTTGCACCATGTAAGACATGGACAAAGCCCGTGCGGCGTAAGCCTCAGCAATCACCTCGTTCACCTTGGGCTGATCTCCATCCGGCATCTCGCCAATCTTATCGGCATTCGCGATAATGCGTGCCGCACGGTCGATCACTTGATAGCCATACTGCCAGATGTCTTGCAGATAGCCATCCGTATCATAGACCTGCCAGTGGGCAAGTTGCCGCCAGTGACCGGTTGAATTGCTGTGGTTCACGAGATCGGCGCAAGCGTCACCCAGGATTTGTACGTCACGTCCCAAGAAACGGGAACTCTCCATGGCGTAATACATACCATGCAGGTTGTTGGTGAAGTCACTGGCTTTCTGGAAAGCCTCCGTGTCAGGGATAGAGACAGAAGGACTCTCCGTCAAGAAGTCGTCGCAAGCTGTCAAGCCCATGCAGAGACTTCCGCATAAAAATAAGGTTGCTATGTTAGTTCTCATTATTGCTCAATAATTGGATTAATTTGTTAGAAACTCAAGTTCACACCAAACAGATAGGTGGTCGGTACGGGATAGGTCCACTGCTGATAGTAATCATCCTCAGCCTGCGGATCAAATCCGATGAAATCTTTAGCCGTGATCGTGAAGAGGTTATCCACTGACGCATACACACGCAGGTTGTCAATGGTCAACGCCTTGGCGATCTTCTTCGGCAGGGTGTAGCCCAAGGTGATGTTCTTCATACGGGCATAAGCGGCATTCATCAAGAAACGGCTGCTTCGTGCAGCTGCCTCTGCCTGTCCACCTGCGATAAACTGGGGTACGTCAGTCACATCGCCCGGCTTCTGCCAGCGGTTTTCGTACACATAGGTAGCTACAGGTCCTAACTCATAGTCACCACACATCAAGTCAAACTCCATACCACGGTTATACACCTTGTTGCCTGCGGAGTAGTTCAAGCTGGCTGCGAGGTCGAAGTCGCGATAGCGGAAGTTCATGCTGAACGCACCGAAATATTTAGGAGCCATCTGTCCGAGGATGACCTGCTTCGCCTCATTGGGATTGTCTGTCGTAGGACTTCCTTTGCCATCCGTATAGAAGAGCGCTTTACCGGTTTGCGGATCTACCCCAGCATACTCTTTCAGATAGAGGGAGTTGATCGGGTGACCAGCCTGCTGGATGCTGTAGGTCGTAGTGATCGGCTCGTCGGTCGCCAAACTCTTGATCTCATTACGGTTGTAGGTGAAGGAGGCGGTTGCGCTCCATGTGAAGTCTTGTGTGCGGATCAACGTCGCATTCACCATCGCCTCTATGCCTCGGTTCTCCATCTCGCCCACATTCTTGGTCACATAATCAAAGCCAGTCGTGTAGGAGGTGGGTACCTCGAAGATCATGTCTTTTGTGCGTTGGTTGTAGTAATCCAACTCCACGCTAAGCAAGTTGAAAAGGGAGGCGTTCATGCCAATATCAAACTTGGCTACGGTCTCCCATTTCAGATCCGGATTGGCGATCTGTGAAGGTTTCGCACCCGGCTGTGAGTTATAGCCATAACCGTAGCTATAGAGACCCATCGCCGCATATTCACCGATGTCTTGGTTACCCACCGTACCGTAGCTGGCGCGCAGGGTCAAGTCGTTCAGCCAATCTTTGGTGTCGGCCATATACTCCTCTTCCGAGATACGGTATTTGCCACCGACCGACCAGAAGGGTGCCCATTTGTTGTTCTCACCAAAACGGGAGGATCCGTCGTAGCGGAAAGAGGCAGAGCCGTAATACTTATTATTATAGTTGTATTCGCCATTAAAGAAGAATGAGCTCAATGTGCTCGCTTTATAGAGTGATCCAGCGGTGACGGGTGTAGAGGCATTATCCAACTCGCGCAAGTCGCTCTGCGGATAACCCTTGGCCTCGGCTGAGACTTTGCTAAAAGTCTGCTTCTGTACCTCTTGACCGAGCATCAGGTTCAGGTTATGCTTCTCCTGGAATGTCTTGATCCAATTCAAGGTGTTGGTCAAGGTGTAGTTGGTCGTGCGGTAGTTGTAGCGACTGCCAGAGATTTCCGTACAACCGGTGCTCGACCAACTCTCCGGGTTGTTCATTCCGTTGTACCAGAACTCACGAATGTCCATCAAACTTAATCCGGCATTGGTCTTCCAGGTCAATCCCTCCATAATCTTATAGGTGAAGTAGGGATTGATAATCGCTGTCAAGGTCTTCTGGTTATATTCGTCGCCTGACTCTTTGTCGTACATAGCCACCGGGTTATAGAAACCCTCCTGCACCATGGCGTAGGATCCATCTGGGTTATAGACCTGCTGGAAAGGACGTGAATCATAGACAACCACCATAGGGTTGGTATAGTCGCTGGAAATAGGAATATTGTCGATGTCTGAAAGGGCCATATTGACCGAAAGTCCATAGCCAATGCGATCTCGATTGCCATCCAGGTTCAAACGACCGGAGTAACGTTTCATGCCTGAACCAATCATCGTACCTTGGTTCTCGAAATAGCCCAGGTTGGCAAAGTAACGACCCGTTTCTGTTCCGCCTTGTACGCCTAAGTTGTACTCCTGTGTCACACCTGTTCGTAAGATCTCGTCGAGCCAATCCACACTTGGTGTCTCGTTCATGTCAAAGCCATACCAATCGATACCATTCTGACGGAGTATCTCATAACCCTCCTCCTTGGTCGTGGCCAAACCGGCATTGACGTAACCCTCTGACCAGATCTCTTTGTATTTGTCCAAATCGACCATGCGATACTCCCGATCCAAGTGGCTTGCCTGGCTGAATCCAGCTTTGGCGTCAAAGGTGAAGCGGGCACGACCTGATTTCCCTCGCTTCGTGGAGATGACGATCACACCGTTGGCGGCGCGTGCTCCATAGATAGAGGTAGCTGTTGCATCCTTCAATACCGTAACGCTCTCAATGTCTGCCGGGTTGATATTCGCCATCGGGCTGACCTCTTGTCCACTCCATGAGCCAACCTTGTTGGTGAAGATGGGTACACCGTCGATCACATAAAGCGGCTCCGTACCGGAGTTAATGGAAGATTTACCACGAATAGTTGTCGTAGCAAACGCACCGGGCTGACCGGAAGCACTGTTTACTTGCAAGCCGGTTACCGATCCCTCCAACGATTTCATGAAGTTGGCGTCTGTCTTCTGGGTCAGCACCTCGTTGTTTACTACCTGGGCCGATCCGGTGAAGGCCGCCTTTTTCGTTACGCCGTAACCTGTTACGACCACCTCGTCCAAGTCTTGTGTGTCAGACTCCATGGAGATATTCATCAAGGGTTGCACCTTGACGTTCTGTGTGGCCATACCGATGTAGGAAATCACCAATGTTCCCGCCTCGTTGGGCACATCCAGCGTGAAGTTACCATCAAAATCCGTCACTGTTCCGATGGAGGTTCCTTTGGCGATGATAGAGGCACCGATAATGGGTTCTCCATCCTCCTTAGAGACTACTCGTCCTGTCACCTTGCGACTCTGTGCCATGACAGAGAGGGTGCAGAGCGTTAGCCCTACCATCCCTAAACAAATCTTCCTCATTCTCATTTTTTCACTCGTTTGTATTTGTCTTTTTACGTTTGTTCGTTCTTTTCTTCTTGTCTTAACGGTGCGCAAATATACAACTATTCTGTATATTTATTGATAAATGGTGAGATTTTTCGCCGTTTTTATGTCTTATTTCTGCATAAATAGGTTTTTTACTTGGAAATGAGTCAATATTTATGCGATTGAATGCGTTGTGCGCTATTCCCGAAAAGTTTGCTAATTTTGGGGCATGTTCAACTTAAATCTTGTTTATCTCATGAGAAAATGGATAGGAATAGTGCTTTGCGCGGGTTTGTCGGTCGGCATAGCGGAGGCGCAACAACAGCAAGTAATCAGCGTTTTAGAGGTTTGTGACGCAACAACGGGCGAGCGCACAGTGGTCAAGGAGTTTCCTTACTTGATTGAGGCGCCTAATTGGACGGTTGATGGCCAATGGCTGATTTACAACAGTGGGGGACAACTGTATAAACTTTCGCCCGACCAACCGGGGGAGCCACAACGAATAGAGAGCGGGTATGCGACTCGATGTAACAACGATCATGTGCTCTCTGCGGATGGCCAACGCATCGCGATCAGTCACGGCACGAAGGAGGATGGTCGCTCACGTATTTATACTTTGCCGATTTCAGGAGGTACTCCTCAATTGGTCACTCCGATGGCTCCCAGTTATTTACACGGATGGAGTCCAGATGGTAAGCAGTTGGCCTATTGCGCGGAGCGCAAGGGCAACTATGATGTCTATGTCATTCCAGCAGATGGTGGTGAGGAGCAACGGTTGACTACGGCGGAAGGATTGGATGATGGACCTGAGTATGCGCCGGATGGCAAGCATATCTGGTTCAATTCCGTGCGGAGTGGCTTGATGCAGGTGTGGCGCATGAAAGCGGATGGCAGTGAGCAGACGCAGATGACTTTCGATGAGACACGCAATGCGTGGTTCCCTCATGTCTCACCCGATGGCAAACAGGTGGTCTTTATTACCTATTATAAAGGAGACTTGGAGCCAGGGCAGCACCTGGCGAATAAAAACGTGGAGTTGCGCATTATGTCGGCGGAAGGCGGGGAGTCTCGCCTGTTGGTGAAGCTGTTTGGTGGGCAAGGTACGATCAATGTCAATTCTTGGGCACCCGACAGCCGTCGTTTCGCATTTGTCAGCTATCGGTTAGCGAAAGAATAACAATGTTTTTTAGGGATTCAAGGGTAGTGTCTGAACAAAAAGCGTATTTTTGTAGCGTTCTTAAGAAAAAGGTTATAAAATGAGGATAGAATGAAGACAAACGGAGAAAGAATCGTTTTCGTTGATTACA
This sequence comes from Parabacteroides distasonis, assembly GCA_021531385.1. GTDB lineage: Bacteria > Bacteroidota > Bacteroidia > Bacteroidales > Tannerellaceae > Parabacteroides > Parabacteroides distasonis_C. The sequence continues at coordinate 53,652 of JAFBIR010000008.1, forward strand.
TTCGTGTAATCGCTTGCTTTTTGGTGATGCTGGTACATGCCAGTGAGAATTTTTATGGAGCGGACAGCTCAGGGTTGGCTGGGAGTTTCTCTCAGTTGGCGAATGAGGCCAATCGTTTTTGGGTTGCCTTTTATGATGGAGGGGTATCTCGTTTCTGCGTGCCTCTGTTCATGGTGGTCTCAGCCTTCCTGCTGATTCCTTTGAAGCCGCAGGTCAGTATGAGCCAGTTCTATCGTCGCCGTTTCAAGCGTATCTTGCCTCCGTTCATCTTCTTTTCCTTGCTGTATTGCTTTTTACCCCTGTTGTGGGGCGGTATGCGTTGGGAGCAATCGTTGGCTGACCTGAAGATGCTGCCTTTCAATTTCCCCTCGATGGCGGGACACCTTTGGTTCATGTATCCGCTGATCAGCCTCTATTTGATTATGCCGGTTGTCTCTCCTTGGTTGGAGCGGGCTTCAGCGAAGGAGGAGCGCCTTTTCCTGGGGCTATTCCTCTTCTCTACCTTGATGCCTTGGTTGCATCGGTTTGTGGCTGCGGAGTTGTGGGGCGAGTGTTTCTGGAATGGTTATCACATGCTGTGGTATTGCTCGGGCTATCTGGGCTACTTGGTGTTGGCGCATTACATCAATGTGCATATTCACTGGGATCGTCGTAAACGATTCCGTGTCGGTTTGTGGTGTGCGCTCTTAGGTGGGGCCTTTTCGGCTTGGTCCTTCTGGTGGAGAGGTGTGCCGGGTGAGTTGATCGAGACACCTATGTTGGAGTGGTCTTGGGAGTTTTGCACGCCCAATGTGCTCTGCTCCACGTTTGGTGTATTCCTGCTCTTTAGCTGCATCCAACAGGTAAAGGCGCCTCGTCTGATCACCGAGCTTTCCAAACTCTCGTTTGGTATGTATCTGATGCACATGTTTTTCTTGGCACCGATCGCCAGTTTCTTCGTGAATGGTGATCAAGCCAATCCGCTGATTCCCGTCTCTTTGGCCATCCCTTGCATTGCGATCCTTTCGTTTGTCTGCTGTGCGGTGACATCGAAAGTGCTCTCTTACCTGCCCGGTAGCAAGTGGCTGATCGGGTAGGCTGACAAATCCCTTGTATATTAACTTTAAATCATACAGATTATGGACCAAATCTTATTCGCTGGATTGACCGGTTACGCATGGATCGCTATTGTGACCATGTTGGGCATTTTTGCGCTCTTGATCTTTACGAAAGTGCCGACAGATTTTGCTTTCTTGGGTGGGTTGGCCGTTTTGTTGCTGACTGGAACGATTGATCTGAAAGCAGCGTTGAGTGGATTCAGCTCCACCTCTGTGTTGACGGTTGCTTTTATGTTTGTCGTGGTGGCTGGACTGACACAAACCGGTGTGCTGCATTGGATCACCCGTCGTTGCTTGGGTACCCCTAAGAGCTATCCCGGTGCGTTGTTGCGCTTGATGGCACCCGTCTCAGCGGCCAGTGCCGTGCTGAGCAATACGACTGTTGTGGCGATGTTTATCCAGGTGGTGATGATTTGGTCCAAGAAGCTCAACATCAAGCCCTCTAAACTCTTGATCCCGTTGAGCTATGCCTCTGTGTTCGGTGGACTCTGTACGATTATCGGCACACCGCCCAACCTGATTGTCAGTGGTCTTTATGCGGATCAGACAGGCCATTCCTTCGGCTTTTTCGAGGTAGGTAAATTGGGTGTTATCTGTTTGATCGCCGGTTATCTACTTCTCCTTTTGATGCGTCGCTTCCTGCCGGAGCGCACGCAGAGTGAGGAGCAATTCTCCGATACAAAGGAGTTTACGGTTGAGTTATTGGTCCCTTCGGATTGTCCTTATGTGGGCCAAACCGTGGCGGAAGCGGGCTTAGGACAGGTAGAGGGTGGACACATCATTGAGATCCTGCGCTTTGACAAGGAGCTGATCTCTCCTGTCCCCGATGATGAGTTTATTATGGGAGGTGACCGCTTGATCTATACCGGTATGCCTGATAAGCTGATGGCATTGAAACAATCGCATGGATTGGTGACCGCCTCTGAGCATGTCTATTCGGTATCGGAGTTGAGCGGAGAACGTAATTTGGTGCAGGCTGTGGTGCCGGAATACAGCTCCCTGATCGGACGTACCTTTATGAGCCAGAATTTCGAGAAGCTGTTTCAGGTGGTGTTGATCGCTATCTCCCGCCAAGGCAAACGTATTGAGGCCAGCCCGCGTGAGACGGTTATCTTCCCTGGTGATACGCTGTTGTTAGAATGTACCCCCGGTTTCTATGACCAGGTGAGCCTTTTGGAGAAAGACCTGCTTCTGCTCAACAAGCCAGAGAAAGACATCCCAGTTACTCGGAAGACTTATGTGGCTTCAGCCATTATGCTTGCGATCATTGCAGTCAGTGCGTTCAATGTTTTTCCGTTGGTGACGGCTGCGTTGGTGGGCATGATTTTGTTGCTGCTTACGAAATGTTGCACACCAGCCTCGGCACGCTCGAATGTATCGGGTAGTACTTTGGTGGTTTTTGCGGCCTCCATTGGTGTGGCCTCCTCGATCCAATCGACCGGTTTGGCGGCGGCTATCGCGGGAAGTATCCAAAGCCTTTGTGGAACGAATCCCTACGTCGCATTGATGGTGATCTGCTTGACCGTGTGCGTGATGAGTGAGTTTATCTCCAATACAGCCGCTGCTGCGATCTTTTTCCCGATTGCCATGCAGACGGCACATGTCTTAGGGGTAAACCCGGAGCCATTCCTCTTCTCCTTGATGATTTCAACGGCCAGCTTCGCTACGCCGATTGGATCGCCTACGCACCTGTTGGTGTATGGTCCCGGTGGTTACAAGTTCCAGGATTTCGCCCGTTTAGGTATCTTGATGAACCTGATGACCGTAGTGGTATCGGCACTTTTCGCCCCGCTCTTTTGGCCGTTCTGATAGAAAACGTAACCGCCGCTTTGCTCACAGAGCGGCGGCGAACTTCCTAATTTGACTTAGTTTACCCAAAAGAGTCTGGTCTTGTTGGGCTTGATACAAGTTGTATTTCAGCTGTAACTGTAATAAAGAGGTAGCGGGTACATCTAATGCAGCTTCAAACATCATGGCTGTTGAAGTGGTTATAGGTCGTCTTCCATTTAAAAGATCGTTTAAAGCCTTATAGGAGAAATTCATCTGTTCTGCCAGTTGGCGCTGCGAAATTCCCCGATACTCAATCTCATCTTTTAATACCTCTCCGGGATGGGTAGGTGTATATCCAAATCTTACTGTTGTCATAAGCCATTTATTTATAGTGATTTGACAATCCTTTCAGATATAGCTCTTCCAAATAGGTTTGTTCAAATGTAATCTCCATGAACGAACTCTTTTTTGAGTTAGGCAAAGGTAATCATTCTTTTCGTGTTCCTCAAAATTTGAGGATATTTTTTGTTTACTCGCCTATGCGTATCATCTATGAAAAATAAAGCGTACTTTCGCGCAATATTAATAAGGTAAAAAGATGAATACAAAAGAGACTCCTATACTGCTCTTGACCGGTTATCTGGGCAGTGGGAAAACGACATTGGTCAACCATATTCTTTCCAATCAACGAGGTATCAAGTTTGCTGTGATCGTCAATGATATTGGCGAGGTCAACATTGATGCGGACTTGATCCAGAAGGGGGGCATCGTCGGTAAGAAAGATGAGAGTTTGGTGGCCCTGCAGAATGGATGTATCTGTTGTACGCTTCGGGCGGATCTGATTGAGCAGATTTTCGAGATCATGAAGATGCAACGTTTTGATTATATTGTGATTGAAGCCAGCGGTATCTGTGAGCCAGAGCCGATTGCGCAAACCATCTGTTCCATTCCTCGTTTGGGCGAGAACTATACGAAGTATGGCCGCTGCCGCTTAGATTGTGTCACAACCGTAGTGGATGCGTTGCGCTTGGAGAGCGAGTTCGCTTGTGGCGACCAGCTGACCCGTGAGCACATCGACGAGGAGGATATCGAGAATTTGATTATCCAGCAGATCGAGTTCTGTAACCTGATCCTGCTCAATAAGGCTTCGGAGGTGAAGCCGGAGGAATTGGCCCGTATCAAGCAGATCATTCGCACGTTGCAGCCGGCCGCGAAGATCATCGAGTGTGATTATGCGAAGGTGGCCTTGGATGATTTGATAGACACTCGACTCTTCAATTTTGAGCGGGTAGCGACCTCTGCGGGTTGGATCAGAGGCATTGAGAAGGCTCCGACGGAGGAAGAGGAGGAAGAGGCACATCACCACCATCACGAGCATCATCATCACGATGAGGATGACGATCATGATCACGATGACCACGATGAGCATGATCATGAGGAACATGAGCACGGCCATCACCACCACCATCATCATCACGAGGAGGGAGAGGCTGAGGAATATGGTATTGGTACCTTTGTCTATTACCGCCGTCCTCCCTTTGATATTCATAAGTTCGACCGTTTCTTGGCTACGCAATGGCCTTCCAATGTGATTCGTGCGAAAGGTATCTGCTACTTTGCGCACAATCGGGATATGTCCATCCTTTTCGAGCAGGCAGGCAAGCAGAAGCAGATCTCACAAGCGGGTCTTTGGTATGCGACTGCGCCGGAGGAGGATCTGATCCAGCTGATGAAGCAGGAGCCGGGCTTGATGCGCGACTGGGATAAGAAGTATGGCGATCGCATGATCAAGATTGTCTTCATTGGCCAGCACCTCGACAAAGAGCAGCTGACGAAGCAGTTGGATGCCTGTTTGGCTGAGGAGTAACATGGCTGACAACTATTTAGAGAAGAAATTCGAGGAATATCAGCAGCGCAAACGTACGCCATCCAAAGGGCGTACGTCGCTGTCCTCCCAACCGATGCGTCGGGTGTTCATCACCGGAGGGGCTAACGGAATTGGGCAAGCGATGGTGCGTGCTTTCCGTTCGGCCGGACATCGGGTCGCTTTTTGCGATGTGGATGAGCCGAGAGGCAAGGAGCTGGCGCTGCATACAGGGGCCACTTTCTATCCGGTGGATGTGCGTGAGGCTCACCGCTTGGAGGCCTGTATGAATCAACTCTTTGAGGCTTGGGGCGATCTGGATATCTTAATCAATAATGTAGGCGTTTCTGATTTCAAGCCGCTGACGACCTGTAGCGTGGAAGAATTTGATCGCATCTTAGCCATCAATCTGCGTCCGGTTTTCATTACGGCTCGTTGTTTGGCGTTGCACCGGGAGCAACTCGTCACCCCTAATCCCTTCGGACGTATCATCAATCTCTGTTCGACGCGTTATCTGATGAGTGAGGCGGGTACAGAGGCGTATGCGGCTTCCAAAGGAGGAATCTATTCCTTGACGCATGCTTTGGCGATCTCTTTGGCACCTTATCACATCACTGTGAACGCTATTTCTCCCGGATGGATTCAAAATCAAGACTATGCATCACTGCGTCCGGAAGATCATGCGCAGCATCCTTCTGGCAGAGTGGGCAAACCGGAAGACATCGCCCGCATGGCGCTTTTCCTGTCACAGACCGAGAATGATTTCATCAACGGCGAGAACTTGACCATAGATGGAGGAATGACCAAGAAGATGATTTATGATTGATCGCTTCTTGGTCATTCTGCTTTTTACGATTCCTTCGGGTGGATGGTCTTTAGCCTACAGCTCTAACACCAAGATCTCTTTCGCCTTCATGGAGAGTGAAGTACCCAAAGCGACCGTTCGTCCGGTCAAGACATCCTTGCCTTGTGTGGTGCCCTGCAAACTCTCGGCATAGCGATCGAGCGGCAACTCAACGGCTTTGCTGCTGCCGTTCATGAAGACAACCACTCGCTTGCCGTTGAGGCTGCGCTCATAGACATAGACGCCGCGATTCGGCATGAAATGTTTCATTTTTCCTTTGGCAATCACCTCGTTGCCTTTACGCCATTTGAGCAGGGTCTGCATGAAGGTCCAAGCCTCGTTCTGCACGGCTGTACGACCGGATGCCTCGAATTGATTCACCTTGTCGCCTGCCCAACCACCTGGCACATCTAAGCGGATATAGCCGTCGCTCTTCTCCTTCGTACCATTCATCAGCAATTCCTGTCCGTAATAAAGCTGCGGAATGCCGGGGATGGTCAGCAAAAAGGTAATGCCCTGTTTGTACGCATACAAATCGGCTGAGCTCTTCGGCATCTCCCGCAAGAAGCGATCGGTGTCGTGATTTTCCAAGAAACGGAGCACATGGTTGATGTCGGGATAGACATAATCATAACACAGATGCTCAAAAACACCTTGTAAACCGCCGTCGGCATGGAACACGTCATGCGCGATACCCATCAAACGGAAATCCATCACCGATTTCAAACCGGTGTCTTTCCCGAAGTTCAAGCGACTGCCTCGTTGCCAGTAAGCGGAGCCGATGGTATAATTCATCCACGCCTCACCGACGATGTTGTAATCCGGATACTCCAACTCGACCGCTTCGCACCAATCGTGCATCATATCCACATCGGCATAGGGATAGGTATCTTGCCGAATGCCATCCACACCGCTGTATTCAATCCACCAGATCGAGTTCTGAATCAAGTATTTCGCCACGTGCGGATTCTTTTGGTTCAGGTCCGGCATGGTGGGCACGAACCAGCCGTTGATCATGGCATTCTTGTCATAGTCAGAGACGTAGGGATCGAAATAGGCCTCCTTGTCGTGGTTGGTTTGCACATAATGATCCAAGTTGTTGAACCAATCATGGCTCGGCACATCCTTCATCCAAGGATGATCGCTGCCGCAGTGGTTGAAGATCATATCCATCACCACCTTCATACCCTTTTGGTGCGTCTTGTCGATCAATCGTTTATAATCCTCATTCGAACCGAAGCGGGGATCCACCCGGTAATAATCGGTCGTGGCGTAGCCGTGATAGGAGCCTCCCTTCATGTCATTCTCTAAGACGGGATTCAACCAAATAGCGGTCACACCCAGATCCTCGATGTAATCCAAATGTTGCTCGATACCAGCTAAGTCGCCGCCGTGACGGGCGTTGGGATTGTTGCGATCAATCTTATATTCCGTGCGCATCGGAATCTGATCCAATGAGGGATCGCCGTCGGCGAAACGATCCGGCATGATCAGGTAAAGCACATCGGACGAGTCAAAGCCCTTGATCTGATCAGCGTTCGCCTTGCGTGCCTTCAGCTCGTAGGGCATCTTGAAATGCTTCTTTCCCTGTGTGAAGGTGATGTCGAAGGTGCCGGGCTGGGCATTCGCTACGTCAAGATAAATCAACAGATAATTGGGGCTCTCTAACGCTACGGAACTTTTCAGTTGCACGCCCGGATAGTTGATGCTGGGCAAATACCCCGCAATATCCTTTCCATAAACCATCAGTTGCAACTCGGGATTTTTCATGCCGCTCCACCAGAATGCCGGTTCGATTTTGACTTGATCGGCAGCTAATGCGCTGGTAGCGAAGAGTGCCAATAACAGGCTCAAGAATAGGTGCCTTTTCATGATACTTCTTTTTGTTTATTGAATAATGTTGAATTTGAGGGCAAAGATAGCGCAAACCGAGCGCAAAAGCATCAAATTTGTTTGAATGTTTTGCCGAGGTGCTGCCTATCTTCGCTTTTGCGAAGCAAATATAAAGGTTTTGGGACAAATTTCGTACCTTTGGCACCTTGATTTGAACAGCAAAAAGAGAAAACGACGATGTTAGATATACAATCCATTCGGGAAGATTTCCCCATCTTGAGTCACAAGGTCTATAACAAACCCTTGATCTATTTTGACAACGGGGCGACCACACAGAAGCCTCGTGCCGTGGTGGAAAAGATTGAGAACGGTTATTACAACGTGAATGCGAACATCCACCGGGGTGTCCATTTCCTGAGCCAAGAGGCGACGGAGGCGCACGAGGAGGCGCGTAAGACGGTGCAGCGTTTCTTGAATGCTCGTTCGGCGAACGAGATCATCTTTACCCGGGGCACTACCGAATCCATCAACTTGGTGGCCTCTTCCTTCACCGATGCCTGCATGAAGGCGGGGGACGAGGTGATTGTATCCGTTATGGAGCACCATTCGAACATCGTGCCTTGGCAAATTCAGGCGGCACGTAAAGGAATCTGTTTGAAGGTGATACCGATGAATGAGCGGGGCGAGCTGCAATTAGATGCCTATCGTCGGCTTTTCTCGGAGCGTACCCGTTTGGTCGCTGTGGCGCATGTCTCCAACGTGTTAGGTACGATCAATCCCGTGAAAGAGCTGATCGAGATCGCCCATGAGCAGGGCGTGCCGGTGTTGATCGACGGGGCGCAAGCCGTGCCGCACATGAAGGTGGATGTGCAGGATTTAGATCCCGAGTTTTATGTCTTCTCCGGGCACAAAGTTTATGGCCCGACCGGTATTGGTGTGCTCTATGGCAAGGAGGAATGGCTCGATCGGTTGCCGCCCTATCAAGGGGGAGGAGAGATGATCGCAACTGTCTCTTTCGAGAAAACTACCTTCAATGAGCTGCCTTTTAAGTTTGAGGCCGGTACGCCCGATTACATCGGAAGCACAGCTTTGGCGGAAGCGTTGCGGTATGTCGATCGTTTGGGAATGGATGAGATCGCTGCCTATGAGACAGAGTTACTGCGCTATGCCACAGCCGGATTGCGTACCATCGAAGGCGCACGCATCTTTGGCGAGGCCGCGCAGAAAGGTGCGGTGCTCTCTTTCCTGATTGGCGACATCCACCATTACGACATGGGCATGTTGCTCGACCGTTTGGGAATCGCCGTGCGCACCGGCCACCATTGCGCCCAACCTTTGATGCAGGCGTTAGGCATTGAGGGCACCGTCCGTGCCTCCTTCTCTTTCTATAATACCAAGGAGGAGATTGATACCTTCATTGCCGCTGTCGATCGCGTGCGGAAGATGTTTTGAGTGAGGGCATATACCTTTTTATGGATCACTCTCTACCTAAGGTGTCGGCTTCGCCTTGCCTTAGGCTTCGGTCTTATTGGGCTTTCAGCCCGTGATTGGGTTTCGTTTTTTTCTGTAGTAGTGCGCCCAAAATGGGCTCATGAAGGGCGTTTCGACCCTGAATGGGTCGCACCTTGTTAACCGCCTGTCGGAGACTGGCGGGTCGCATGAAAGCCGCCTCTTCTCATCCGACCCTGAATGGGTCGCACCTGTTGATGCTTTGTATGGTTCGACCCCGTTAGGGTCGTGGGTTGGGGGTAGATTTATCCACTCCGCACATCTGGTGATATGCGGTTATCGAAGGTTAGACCCCGTTGGGGTCATCATCGTGGAGACGCGCCAGTGGCACGTCTCTACGGTCAATGCTAATGTTTGGCCTTTGTCATTAGTAATGACCAGCACTGAAGATTAGTAATGTATAACCCGCCTTCTTGCGCGCGCACGCACGTACATATATTATGTATATAACTCCTAACTCCTAATTTAATATAACTCCTCATTCCTAATTCCTCACTCCTAAATCTAATCTGTCTGTCCGTGGAACATTCCGTGGAACATCGGGAAAAGAGGCGTGGAACATAGTGTTCCACGGAATTTCGTTGCGCAGTCGGTTTTTGTTAATCGGTTGATAATCATTGTAGAATATAAAATGGGGTTCCGTGGAACATTTGTGGAACACTGCTCAACAAAAAGGTATGTAGAATAAAAGGGCGCAAAAGGGGCTAAAACCGCCTTTTTTCGCGCATTTTAGGAAGCATTGCGCAAAATGTTCCACGGGGAATCATCCTCGTAAACGCTTGATACTCTGTTTTGTTTGGGAATTGGGGAAGGAGCGGACTGCTCAACAAAAAGGTTCACTTTCTTTGAGCAGTCACCGTGGAACAATAGGGGGTATTTTTGACCCTCGTGTCCTGCCGGGCTTGACCCGGCAGGACAGCCTGTCAAACGGGTAGGGACGCAACGTGTTGCGTTAGATAAAACGAGGATGAGATTGCGGGTCAAGCCCGCAAAGACACAGATAGTGAGCCATTTGCGAATGATGCGCAAATAAAGCAAAGCGAAGTTATGCAGAAAAGTGGCATTTTCGTTGCGCAAACCAACCGCCTTGTTCAGAAAAATGGGGACACGCATCTTTTTCTTGAAGCAATCCTTGGTGATTAGGAAAATACGCGTACCTTTGTGCTCAAATGTAAGGAACGTTTTCGTGGAGCAGTCGGAAAAGGGGGAAAAAACCCATATTTCCACTCGGAATCCGCCTCCCTCTAACGAATCTTTCCCGTGAATAAAGAACGAGTTATTTATAACATATTATTAATTTTCTAAATGTATTATTTATGAACAAAAAGCTATTTACACTGGCTGCAGGACTTATCCTTGGTTCTGCATTTTCTGTGGCAAATGCACAGGTTGAGGCTCCGAAGGGAGCTAAGCTGGATGGTAAGACCCTCTATTTTTTGGGTACAGATGCAACTCATCTTTTGAAAGCTGAACCAGAGACTGGAACAGTTGACCCCAGCATTAAGTGGACTACTTTTGCGGCGAATGCTGAGAGAAGTGTTCCGACTGATCTGACCTCGGCTGGTGCAAAACTGATGATGTGGAAAATTTCCGTATCTGAGTATAATGGATCTTATGTAGTAAAATTTGTGAACGCTGAGACAGGCCAGGCTCTTTCGTTCAAAGATGCGGACGGAGACGAAGGAATTGAGACTGATCACAAAATAACAGCTGTGAAATGGGAGGCTGTCGATGATGTTGATGGAGATGGTGTGCCGGAAGAATATAATGCAGATGGTAGTAATTTCAAGTTGGTCGTAAAAGCAAAGGAGTTGCACCTGACCGGCACAACATGGTCAATGGATGATAGCGGAACCGCTGACTTGAAACTCTTTGTTGCTAAAGCAGATGAAAGAGATGATGACAAATTGAACAGTGTGTTAGGTGACGGTTTCGCTTTGAGTTTTCCCGATGTAGATCCGCAGCCTGCTACCAATATCTTCGATCAAAAATTGACGGCGTATGATTTGACAACAGAAGCGCCTGTGAATGGTACTTACTATGCCATTTCTACCCCAACTCGCGGTATCACCAATATCGATGATTTCAAGGCTTCTACATTCGTAGCTGTTAGCCCGGTTAAGCACTTTGGAATCAACGGTTTGAAGCAAAGCGACGGTGTAGGTTTCGATTTTATCGCTGTGTCTGGACGTGACTTGGTGGACGGAACCACTGAGAAAGAACAAGTTCGTGTTGAGAATGCTATCTTCGAGGCTTACTATGCTGATCCTGTGAATAAGGAAGGTCAGTACACATTGAAGCTGCCGAAAGTATATGTTAAGTTGGATCCGAAAAAGGATACTCACACAGAAGTGAAGGATGTTTATGTGGATGCCATCACCACTGTGGGCGTAACTTATGTGACTACCACAAAGGATAAGAACGTTCAGAAATTAACAGCCAGCGAAACCAACAAGGTTAAGGCTGCAGATATCTTAAAGACTAACGGTCCTGCTGTATTCAATATCCAATTCTTGAGCGGTAAGGACAACATCACTGCTGCTGGAGGTTCTGAGTATGGAAAGTATCTGGGCTTAAGACAGAAATATGACGCTGTAGCAACTTCAGATGTGTATGAATTGTTTGCAGAGGGTTCGGCTTATCTGAATCTGGATGCTCCGCAGAATCAGTGGGTTGTCAGCGGAGTAAACGGAACAACAATTACTTTTGAGAGCCGTGAGAATGAAGCCGTTACATTTAACGCAGAATTACGCAAGACAGATACAGAGAATGTTTATGAGTTGACATCAACTAATGCTACTGATCTTACGTGGGGAACAATGGATAGAGCAGCAGGTTATATTACCCCAGCGGCAGCTACTAACTTAGCAACATTGGGAACTGTGAAAGTGAAATTGGTGCCGGCTGTTATTGATGCTGCGGCAGGCGTAGCTGACTTCACAAAAGATGAGTTGGCTAAAAAAGCTGTGCTGAAGTTCAATGTGGCAGATACTTGGACGGCAAGCGAGTTGTATGTGACTGCGAATGCGACAAATAATTTGGCGGTGACTAAGGAGTCTTCTGATGCAATTGAGTGGACGCTGGTTAAGAATACGGCTGCTACGGATTCTATCACAGACGTTTTGAAGTATGCTTACCAGGCAACTGTTGATAAGAAGGTGGTTGTAAAGACTGACCGCATGGTGGATAAGGCATTCGTTTCTTATAAGTTGACTACAAAGATAAATGGAGTGGTGCATTATTTAATGTATAATGCTGGCGCAGGAACCTATGATTTGATACCAGTAACTGCTGGTACTGGCAATAATTTCATCATCAAGAAAAATGTGAATGGTACAGTTTCTTTGGTGGTCGTAGGTGCTACTAATTCATATAATACAACAATGGCGAACACTGCGAAGGCACTTGTGTATGATATATTAGGTACTGCGGTTGCTCAGGATTATGCTGTTGTGCCTAACTTGACAGGTAGCAACCCGATGCCAGTAATTGAGATCACAGAGCCGACAACCTCTTTGGAGACTGTTTCTCGTCATGCATCCTTCCAGGGCGTAAATGGTGGTTACATCGCTGTTGGTGAAGGAAATCAAGCTGTAATCGCTGCAGCAACTGACGAGGCTGCAAACTTGACCTTCTGGTTGGATACTGCTGATGTAGAGGAGGTGACACCGTCCTTCTATATCTCTCAATCTCCTTCTGTGTTGAAGGCTAATGTTGCACGTAACTTCTTGTGGAACCCGGCTGATTCTGCTGAATATTACAACTCAAGCATTGCAAATTACGTATCAAATCCGAAGTATTACTACAATAACGATCCGAGAACCGGTGTATTGAAGGCAATCTTCAAAGAGGCTACATTGATCAATGCGGATTCGTTGACAACAACGGCTAAGGATAAGTTGGTTGAGGTTGACGCTGAGAATGGTTTGGAGAACTTTAAGTTCCAGATCTTGTTAGCTGATGAGGCTGTTGAGGGTGAGTACGTCATCCGCAGCGTGGCCGATGGTACTTTCTTGTCCAACGTGAATGGTAAGCTCTATTTGGCGGATGAAGCAAGCGAGGCATTGGTTGTAACACTTGGCGAGGGCGACGCTACAGCTAACGAGGCAATCGAGGCAACTGGTGTTCAGGTAATCGGTGGCAAGGGCGCTGTGACTGTACAGGGTGCTGCTGGTAAGGTAATTACGGTAGCTAACGTCTTGGGTCAGACAATCGCTAACCAGGTAGCTGCTTCTGACAACGTAACGATCGCTGCTCCGGCAGGTATCGTAGTAGTTGCTGTTGAGGGCGAGGCTACGAAGGTAGTGGTTAAGTAAATCAAGAACTGAAAAAAATAATTCATAATAAATAAGGGATTCCCGTGCGGTGGATGCACCAAGTAGCTTGCGAAAGCGAATAGGCGGGAATCCGGATGTTAATTAGAAATTAAAAGTTCTTAGTGCGGAGTAATCTCGTGAGAGACGAAAGGCAGTCACAAAAAAGGAGCCGTCGGGATGCAACAAGCCTGGCGGCTTTTTTGTCGCCGGTCCGCGCGCCCTTTACTACACGGTGTAGTTGAGTCATCGCGGAGGTGCGCGCCCTTTACTACACGGTGTAGTTGAGTCATCGCGAGGCTGCGCGCCCCTTACTACACGGTGTAGTTGAGTCATCGCGAGGCTGCGCGCCCTTTACTACACGGTGTAGTTGAGTCATCGCGGAGGTGTGCGCCCTTTACTACACGGTGTAGTTGAGTCATCGCGAGGCTGCGCGCCCTTTACTACACGGTGTAGTTGAGTCATCGCGGGCTGCGCGCCTGTTTCTTCACGGGGTAGCTGAGCCGTCGTCAGCTGACGGCAATCCATCCCTTTCAGTGGATGACGGAATGCTTGGCGCCTTGGTAATTGATCGTGGGTTGTTTCGAGAGAAAACGGATGATAAGATCAGCCGTTTGGGTGTAGAGCCGCTGTGCCGGCTTGTCGCTGAGCAGCGGACAGATGGCAGCTACGTAACTGCTGACCATGACGGTGTAATTTTTTTTGCGATTCAGTTTGCGCCCGGCCTCGTCGTAGATTTGCAGTTGCTTTACCTGAGCCGGATCGGTTTTATCCGCCACTAACCGATAGGAGATGCCCGAAACGTAGGGCGCGCCGCAACCATCCGCCGCCCGACATTCGATCACCAGCTGTTCGACCTCCTTGCCTGTCAGCTGATAAAGCAGGCTCTCGTTGCCGAAGGGATCTAAGCGCAACACATCGCCTACGGTCATGGGCCCTTTGGGCTGGTTGTCGTAACGCACCCCTCCCGCGTTCAGCAGGGCGATCTCTGCCCCCGATTCCGCCCGATAGGCATCCACCATCAAGGCTCCCAACTCCTCGTAGGTGGTCAGATCGGCTTCCGCTTGGGTCAGCACCTGCGCTAAAGCCTCGTTGTGGCTGAAATAATCGAGCATCGCCGTCGCCAACTCCTGCTCGTGCGAAGCGGCACGCACATCTATCAACTCACTGGTTTTGCTGACCACCTTGCCGTCGGACAATTTAATTTGGGTAAGTGTGGCGTAGCGCAGTTTGTTCTCAGCTTGCGTGATCAATACATTCCCTTGGAAGGTGTTGCCTGCCACCTTCGTATGTGTGTGTCCCCCGATGATCACATCCCAAAAGGGAAACTTTTCTGCCCATTGCTGATCCGCCTCATATCCGCAGTGGCTCAACAGGATAGCCACCTCGCAGGAGTCGCACAGGCCGGCATAACGACGGATGGTTTCCTCCTCCGGGAGGAAACGTAAGCCTCGCACATTGTCGGGATGGGTGTCTGGCGTGCCTTGCGCCCCGCGCTGCACCACGCCCAACACGCCGACGCGTACTCCCTCGCAATCAAAGATCTGGTAGGGGAGCACCGGCATGGGGAGGCTATCCGGCGCGATCAGATTGGCACAGAGGTAACGAAAGGTGGATCGGCTCGCCTGCCGACGAAAACCCTCCGGCTTCAGGTCGAACTCATGGTTTCCCATCGCGGAGGCATGAAAACCCACCGCATTCATCAGGGCCGTCATGGGGTAGGAGGGCTCTTTGTAGCGATCGCTGTAGGGATTGCCGGTGCAGTTGTCGCCGGCGGAGAGAATTAACAAAGAGGGATAGAGGGCCCGCAAGCTATCCGCGATCGCTGCTAACTTCGGGAATTGATCGATCGTGGCGTGCATGTCATTGATCGATAGGATCGTGACCTGTTTCTCCTGTGCCAAACTGGTCAGGCTCCAAGCGAGGAGCCCGACCAGCGCGATGTGTCGTTTTTTCATTCGATACGTACCTATTTATCTCAGTTGAATCCGTAGGTTGGAAAGTTCCGTGTCGGTGTGTTGCGAGGGCAGTCCCGTCTGACGCACCGTCAGCGTATGCGCCTTTCCTGATACCGCTTCTGGCCAAGTGAAGGGCTGGGCATAGACCGTTTGTGCCTCCGCCGGGCGCAACAGGTAGCCGGTCTTCTTTTCGAAGCGGTTATAGAGACGCAACACGATCTGGTTCTTGCCCTTCTGCAGCGGCAAGAGCACGAACTCCTTCCGGAAGGTGCAACGATAGGGATTCAGGTGCTTCATCAGCGAAACGCCATTGAGAATCAACTCGATGCCATTGCCGGCACCCACCTCAACCAAGTAGTTCTGTGCCCGCTCCGATTCAACCTCCTGCATCAAGAAATAGGTCTGCATGATGTTGGCTTGGAACTCATCTTGCTCCTTCTCCACCGGTTGCCAAGTAGCCCGTTTCGCCGGAGGCGTCTGCAAATCGGTTTGCAGCGTGGAGGGCGCGTCGAAGACGCTGCTGCCCGGGCCGCAGAGGTAACGGGCTCCCCACTGAACCGGTGCGTTCGGCAGGTTGATCACCTTCCCCTCACCCAAGGTAACCTGTTGCGTCTGACCATCCAAGGTCACCTCGATGGTCTTGCCCGCCTCTTGCGGGGTGTAGAGCAGCTCCATCCGGCGCAGGCCGCTCTTCTCGATGTTCCAACTGTAGCTGACCGTGCTGCGGTAGTTGCTGTAATAGTCGAAGCAGGAGTAGCTGTAGTTGGGTGTCGCGTTGTCGGCCGTCAGCAACGCGTTGCCCTTCACCACATTCATTGGCTGCGGCTCGATCGGCTGGTCGAACTGCAGGGTCAATACCTCGATCGTCTGGTCGTTGAAGGCGGTCTGCGGCACAGTGATGGTCACCACGTTGCCCTTTTGCGTGTGGCTGGTCAGTTGTCCCTCCGCTTTCAACAGTTTGCGGTTGGGAATCTCCAAGGAGATCTTTCCCTCCGCCGGATATTGACCGGAGAGGATCAGGTATAGCTGGTTCGCTTTGCGTGTGATCTTTCCCCACGCAAATTGTTGCCGGAAGGGAGAAGCCTCTGTCGCGTAGATCGCCTCGCCATGCGCTTTCAGCCAGGCCCCCATCTCTTGCAACACCTCCCGCTCGAACGGCACCACCGAGCCATCGCCCTTCGGACCGATGTTCAGCAGGAAGTTACCGCCAAACGAGACCACATTAATCAGGCTGCGCAATTTCTCCATCGCTTTGACATGCGCCTCGCCCCGCTCTTGCCAAGAACGATAGCTCCAGGTCTCATCAAACATGGAGGCCGCACTCTGCCAAGCACATTGCAAAGAGCCCTCCGGGTAGGCATTGTCTGCCATCACCGCGAAATCATAATGGTCATTGCCAACCCGGCCGCTAACCATGCAATCCGGTTGCAACTTATGCACCAATTCATACAACTCCTTACTCTGCTCCGGGGTGTTCGAGCCCATGTCAAACCAAAGCTCCGAGATCGGGCCATAGCCGGTCAGCAGCTCCGTCACCTGCTGTTTCGAGAAGGCATGGTGTTGTGGCGTCACGAAGTCGCAATTGTGGCTGGAGATGGGATAAGCCTGCGGGAAATGCCAGTCGATGACTGAGTAGTAGAGACCCAATCGGATGCCCCCTCGCTGGCAGGCATCGGCTAACTCCTTGACAAAGTCCCGTTTGCAGGGCGTCGCGTCGTAGGCATTATAATCGGTTGTCTTTGTGCGGAACATGCAGAAGCCGTCGTGATGCTTGGTGGTGATCACGATCGAGCGCATCCCCGCCTCTTTCGCTAACGCGACAATCTCATCCGCATTGAAAGCGGTCGGGTCGAAACGAAGGGCGGTGTCGCCATACCAGTCGCTGAAGATACCGGCAAACGATTGGATTTGCTCGCTGTATCCCCATTTGACCGGTTTACCATCCCATACGCCCCCCAACTCGGAGTAGAGACCAAAATGGATGAACATGGAAAACTTACTCTGGTGCCAGCGCTGAAAAGCATCGGCAGAAATTTGTGCGTTTACGCCCAGTGTGACTAAGCAGGCCGCCAGGAAGACAACAATTTTTTTCATGATACGATGTATTATAATCTGTTATACTGAGCAAATGTAAGGATAATTTGGCTAATATCGCGACGAAATGCAGAAAGAAAGTAGAAAAATGAGAATCATAGCGGATAATACCATTCCCTATCTGAAGGGAATCGCCGAACCGGTCGCGGAGGTGATCTATGTGGATGCCAAGGCGTTCACGCCGGAGCAGGTGCGGGACGCGGATGTGCTGATCGTGCGTAGCATCGATAAATGCACCCCGGCGCTGTTGGCGGGGAGCCGGGTCAAGCTGATCTCGACCGCTACCATCGGTTTTGACCATATCGATACCCATTATTGCGCGCAAAACGGGATTAGTTGGACCAATGCCCCGGGTTGTAATGCCGCCTCCGTCGCGCAATATGTGTTGGCCTGCTTGGTGACAATCTCGTTGCGCACCGGTTCCCCTTTGGCCGGGAAAACCATTGGCATCGTGGGGGTTGGCCATGTAGGACGCCTCGTCGAGCAGCATTGCCAAACAATGGGAATGCGTGTGCTGCGTAACGATCCGCCTCGCGCGGCCGCTGAGGGCATGGAAGGCTTTGTCTCTTTAGCGGAAATCGCCACTGAGGCAGATGTCATCACACTGCATGTACCCTTCACCAAGGAAGGAGATTACCCCACCTACCACCTGGCGGATAACCATTTCTTCCATCAGCTGGCCAAACGGCCTTGGCTGATCAACAGCTGCCGGGGCGCCGTGCATGATACGGAGGCACTTTTGGCAGCGAAACGTTCGGGCAAGGTCAGTGAGTTGGTGTTAGATTGTTGGGAAAACGAGCCGATAATCAATCGTGAGCTATTGGCGATGACCACATTAGCTACGCCACACATCGCTGGCTTCTCCGCGGATGGCAAGGCAAACGGTACCCTTGCTTGCCTGCAGGCGATCGAGCGCTATTTTGGGGTGCACTTCGCACGTTTGTCGCAGGTGCAACCGCCCGCTCCGCAGGATCCACTCATCGACCTGAATCAATGGACGAGCCATCGGATCGAGCAGGCCATTTTGCATACCTTCTCCCCCGAGCGGGTCGATCGCACCTTGCGGGCCGATCCGGAGGGCTTTGAGTGGCAACGCAACCATTATGCCCACCCGAGGGAGTTCTCGGCCTATCAAGTGCTGCAAGCGACCCCAGAGGAGGCCCACTGCCTGCGCCAATTGGGCTTCCAACTGCCCGACAGGTAATGAGCAAGCAGGCGTTTTTTGAGAAAGAAAAGTACGTTTAATCCATGGAAAAACGTACTTTTGCAAGCAATAGAACATAGGAAAACAGATAGTATATGGCCATTAAAATATTAAGCGTCGATGACGAGGAAGATTTGGAGGTACTCTTGACCCATTATTTCCGTCGGAAAATTCGGAAAGGAGAGTATGCGTTCACTTTTGCGCACAATGGATTGGAAGCGCTGAAGCTGATGGTGGAACATCCTGATTTTGATATTGTGCTGAGCGATATCAACATGCCGGAGATGGATGGATTGACGCTGCTTTCCAAAATCAATGAATTACGTAACCCGGCACAGAAGTGCATCATGGTGTCTGCCTATGGCGACATGAAGAATATCCGTACGGCGATGAACCGGGGTGCGTTTGATTTCGCGACCAAGCCCATTGATATGGATGATCTCTCGCTCACGATCGAGAAGGCGATCGAACAGATTAACTTCGTGAAAGAGACGCAGAAAGAACATGCGGCTTTGCAATCGTTGCAGAGCGACATGGAGACCGCGGGCGAGATTCAACGTGCTATATTGCCGAATAAATTCCCGCCCTTCCCGGAGCTGGCTAATAAATTGGACATCGCGGCCTCGATGACAGCCGCCAAGGTGATTGGAGGCGACTTCTACGATTTCTTTCGGTTGGATAAGGATCGCATAGGCTTTGTCATCGCCGATGTGTCGGGTAAAGGCATTCCAGCCGCACTTTTTATGGCAGTGAGCAACACCCTGTTACGCTCGGTTGCTTTAGCTTCGGAAGATTCGGCGCAATGCCTGACGGAGGTCAACAACCTGTTGTCGAGAGCCAGTGTCAACTCCATGTTCGTGACGGTATGCTATGGCATCTTGAACCATAAGACCGGTGACATCGACTTCACCAACGCCGGTCATACTCCCGCCTACATCCTCCAGACGAATGGTCAGGTGAAAGAGGTGGAGCAGTATGCTAACTTCGTGGCAGGCGGTATCGAGGATTTCCCCTATCGTTCCAACACAACCCGTTTGGAGCCAGGCGAGGCCATCGTGCTCTACACGGATGGAGTGACCGAAGCCTTTAATGAAACCCAAGAGGAATTTGGTGTGGATCGATTAAAATCCTCCTTAACTGAGCTTTGCTATGCGGATGCCGCCACGGTCATCAGTGGAGTGCACGATGACCTGCGTGATTTCATTCGAGAAACGGAGCAATCCGACGATATTACGATGCTGGTTATCAAACGGAAAAAGATATAGCTATGAATGCCTTTCTCCAAAGATATGTCTTAGGGGTCGCCCTGATTCTCCTCCTTTTGGTGGGGATTAGTGGCTACTTCATGATTGTCTTTCGGGAACAGGCACAAGCGCAAGCTGAAGAAAAGGAGCTATTAGCCGCCCAGCTACGAGAGATCAACGAGGAGCAGAAGACAGCTATCATCACCCGGCGTGTCAGTTCGCAATTGGAGGAGATCGCCTATCAACAGAAGGCCATCTCCGACGCACAAAAGTTGGAGGCGGAAAACCAGAAGCTGATCGCGGAGCAGATGCGTGATCATGCCGAGCTGGAACGGGAGAAGGCGATTGTCGCTCAACAGGCCGCTTTGGAGGCTTATGAGGAGATGGATGCGCAGAAACGGATCGCGGAGCAGCGCAGAGCGGAGGCGGTGATGGCACAAATGCGCGCAGACAGCTTGGCTCGACTGGCCTTAGCTCGCTCTTTAGGCGTACAAGCCACCAAACAATACGAAGCAGACAACGAGCCTTTAGCAGCCCTGCTCAGCTATGCGGCCTGGAAATTCACTGCCGAGAATCAGGGAGATCTTTATTCGCCGGACATTTATAAAGCACTATCGCTCTGCTGCAAGCTTTCCAGGCAATGGCGCATCCACCGAGGAGCTGTTCGCTCCATACTCTCCTACTCACAAGCTGGACACATGTATCTATTGACCGCCAGCCAATACGGGGAGATTTATAGATGGACACTCTCTGGCAACCTATTAACTGATCGGATAACCCTCTTCAACAACCAACAATATGATGTTCGTCTGCTGCACGAAGACAAGATCAACCTGCGCCTGTTCGCCTTATGCCAAGGAGGTCAGCTACTTATCATCTCCTCTAAAGACAAGGTGGAAATAAAGGAGCTACCCCTCTCCCAACCTGTAGGCATGGCGAACTGGGAGGGACAAATAGCGATCGCAAGCAAGAAGGGAGATCTCCGTGTGGTCACTCCTGATAGCTGGGCAACACAGACGCTCTATCAACATCCTTGCGCTATTACCGCCTTGACTGTAGCCCAAGGAGAGTTACTGATCGGCGATGAGAAGGGAAGAGTCTATCAGATAGACCACCAAGGGAAAGCTCACGCTATCTGGGGACAAATTACCCAGCCCATCACCTCTTTGTGCTTTCAAGAGACGACCGGCCATTTAGCCATTGGCTATAAAAACGGATTAGCGCAAGTTGTCGGGGCAGACCGGAAGGCGCAGCAGCTATCAGAGCATGTCTCCCCCATCACCTGCATTCGTTTTAACGGCACACACCTCTATACCAGCAGCATGGATGGATCCATCTGCCTGTGGCAACTGAATGAGCAGACAAAGAGCTCAGCCGCCTTGGTCTATCAGGGGAAAAGTTGGTTACATACCTTTATTATTAGTCCAAATGGACAAAACATCATAATTGGAGATGAAAGGGGAGATTTGAATTGGGTGGTTGTAGATCCGCAACGTATGGCAGAAGAGATACACAAGCAGCTGCAACGGAATTTTACACCAGAGGAGTGGAATCTTTATATTGGGGAGGTCAGTGCTTATGAAACCTATCTGTCGAAATAGTGAACACTGGCGATGGCTTTGGATCGCCTGCCTGTTCTTAGGGTTGGCAAAGTTATCCCTGTTCGCGCAACAAGGTTTACCATTCTTCATAAACTATTCAGCGAAAGAGTATGAAGCGCATAACCGGAATTTCGATGTGGTGTGCGACTCCGCAGGCACAACCTATTTCGCCAATTTTGAGGGAATCATTTATTACAATGGCGAGCGCTGGGGAAAGATCTTGACACCCGGCATCTCTCGGATAACCCGGTTGTACATCGACCGCTACAATCAACTTTGGGCGGGCGGTTATAATTATATAGGTAAATTAGGGGGCTCACCGATTGGTACGCCTCAGCTGATCTCCTATCTGTCGGATGCGGAAGGAGCAGCTGCCTCGCCTCGGATTGGCGAGGTGAATCGCATCGTGGAGCGGGAGGATTCGCTCTGTTTCTACACGGCACAGTATTGTGTGACCTTATATAAAGATAGCCTCTTGGCTATTCAAGAGGATACGCATTCCCTGTCAACGGGTGGAACCGTGAAGCAGTTGACCCTTCCGAATCATACGGAGATACGCATACAAGCTGGCGGAGGACTGGTCTTGACGGATGAAACGCAAGCTCCCTATGTCTTGAATGAGGCCAACGGTCTGTGCAGCAATCAAATCAATGCCTTGGCAGCGGATGGAGATGGCACCGTTTGGGGCGCGACCGATCAAGGTATCTTTCGATTGAGTCTCCCCTCCTTCTTTTCTCGCTTCACACCTACCGAGGGATTGAAGGGAGAGGTCACGACCATCCTACGTCACATGGGGCGACTCTATGTGGGAACGCTACATGGACTATTTTGTTTGGATGCCACCACACGTACTTTTCAGGCGATACCAGAAATCCGACAAGCCTGTTGGCTATTGCAGGAGAGTCTCTCTGAACAATTCTATGCGGCAACTACCAATGGCCTCTTTCGTATCACTCCTCGTAAGGTGGAGCAACTCTCCGATTATACCACCTTCAGTTTGGCTTTCGATCCGGATGATGAGCGGATTTTCTACACCGGCGAATTGGATGGTATTTACCGCTTGCAAGGGAAAACGCATACGAAGATCGCTGATGTGGAAAGGGCTATGAAACTGGAGTTTATCCAAGGAAAGCTCTGGGCAGAGACCCTGTATGGCGAACTTTATCAAATCGGGGAACAGTCAGGAACGGTTCTGCCATTAGATACGTTGCATGGACTACCCTCCACCAGTGGAAATAAGTTGTACAATGTGAAGGGAAGAGCTGAGGCGCTCTCTACCCAAGGTCTGCATTATTGGGACGGAATGACGCAACGGTTTGTATCCCACCAAACAGCGTTGGATTCATTGATCGCAGAAGGCGTTTGGTGGCCCGGACTTTTAGCGCAAGGGGCCAATAATTCCAGCTATTGGGTGGCCAATGGAGAAGGAAAGGAATTACAAATCCTAATAGATGGAAAGCAAGATCAAGAAAGCACGCGCAAGCTACATCCCTTGAACCAATACACGATTCGTGCGCTCTATGTCGAGCCGGAAGGTACGGCTTGGATAGGAGGAGACTTCGGATTGATCCATTTTGATCCCAACCAACTGGATTTAGCCTATTTGCATCAACCGGATATTCACATTCGCCAGATACAGCTCAATAAAGAGCAGCTCTATTTTGATGGGACGCATACCGATATGGCATCGTTCGGCTTGGATCACGCCGTTTTCCCAAGCGATACGAAAGAGCTGACCATCTCCTTCTCTTCGGATGCGAATGATGTCATAGACCTCCCGGAGTACAGCTTCTATCTCGAAGGGTATGAGAGCAATTGGCGCCCTTGGTCGAAAGAACAGCAGAAGGAATATACCAACCTCTCTTATGGCACCTATACCTTTCATGGGAAGATGCGTGATGCATTCGGACGAGAAAGCGCAGAAGAGACCTTTACTTTTACGATCTTGATTCCCTTCTATTTAAAATGGTATTGTTTGTTGGCCTATCTGTTGGCTTTTGTGGCTTTGATCATCGCTTTTTTGCGCTATCGTACACATAAATTGTGGCAAGAGAAGCTGCGATTGGAGGCAGTAGTAGCAGAACGCACACAGGAGGTGGTGGCGCAGCGTGACGAGATCGCTGAGAAATCCACCCAATTGGAGCAGACCCTCCATGAGTTGAAAGAGGCGCAGGAGCAGTTGATTCGGCAAGAGAAGGTGGCTACTGTGGGCAAATTGACACAGGGTTTGATTGACCGTATCTTGAATCCACTCAACTACATCATCAATTTCTCTCACCTCTCCCATTCGTTACTGAAAGACATGCGGGAGGACGTAGAAGATGAACAGGAGCAGATCAGTGAGGATAATTACGAGGATATGCAAGAGATATTGGATATGCTCAACACCCATTTGACGAAGATCGAGCTGCATGGGCAAAGCACCTCTCGCATCTTGAAGGCGATGGAGGAGTTGTTGTCTGATCAGACGCTGCATTTCCAGATGGTTAATATCAATCAGCTGATCCATAACAATATCGCCATGCTCCGGGAATATGACCAAAAGGAGATCGCGGCGAATCAGATTGCGGTTGAGTTCACGCCGTTGGATTCCCCCTTGGAGGTAGAGGTGGATCCTGTGCGATTGGGAAAGACGATCGTCAGCATCTTGCACAATGGCGTCTATGCCTTGGCGAAGAAGTATGCGCAGCAACCGTTTGAGGCCAAGTTGCAGATCCGATTGGAGCAGCAGGCGGATAAGCTGTTGATCTACTTGCATGATAATGGTATTGGTATAGAACTCAATATCCGTGAGAAAATCTTTGATCCCTTCTTCACGACGAAGACGACCGCGGAGGCGGCAGGTGTGGGCCTTTATCTCTGTCGAGAGGTAATTTTAGGTCATAAAGGACAGATCGCCGTGCAATCCGCTAAGAATGAGTTTACCCAGTTTGTATTAACGATCCCGATTCATCAATCCACTAAATAACAAAGCGATGAGTAACGAAGAGAAATTGCAAGCACGTATTGAGAAGCTACAAGGTCAGCTCCAACAATCGGATAAATTGGCATCTTTGGGCGTTTTGAGCGCAGGCATCGCCCATGAGATACAGAACCCCTTGAACTTTGTCATTAACTTTAGCCAAATGTCCAATGATATGGTGGATGATTTGGAAGAGCTGTTGGATGAGCAAGATATCGATCTCGATAGCGAGGAGAATGCGGAGATCGCGGAAACGTTGCAAACCCTGCGTTCCTATTTGGCTAAGATCGCCGAACATGGCCATCGGGCAACCGATATTATCCAAGGAATCTTGCTCTATTCAAGAGGAAAAGCAGATCAGTTCATGCCTACTGATTTGCAAGGGCTGTTGAAAAAGTATGTGTGGCTCTCTTTCCATGCGATGCGAGCCAACTTAGCCGATTTCAACGTGACGATTCATGAGGAATATGATCCGAACCTCAAAGAGGTGGATTTGATTCCGCAAGATTTCAGCCGGGCAATCATCAACTTGATGAACAACGCCTGTTACGCGGTCTGGAAGAAACAACATGGAACGGATCAGCCCGATTATGTGCCGACCGTCACCGTACGCACTGTCAAACAGGCGGATAGGGCATGTGTAACGATTGAGGATAATGGCGTAGGCATGTCGGATGAGGTGAAAAAGAAACTGTTCGAGGCCTTCTTCACGACTAAACCTGTCGGAGAGGGTACTGGCTTGGGATTATCCATCACACGTGACATCATTGAGCACAAACACAAAGGAACGATCGCTTTTGAATCGGAAGAGGGCAGCTTTACCCGTTTTGTGGTGGAGGTTCCTTTGCGTCATGTTTAAGTGTTCGGTGCTCATTCTTGGCAGAAAGGCAATATATCAGGACATAGAACGTTGGGTATTAGATGGCAAATGATTACCTTTGCCGCCAATTGGCTCAATCGGAAGAAAAGAAATAATATCTATAACATAGCGTATGAAAAATTACAAACTGATTGACAACGTGTTGGGGTGGATTGTTTTCGCGATTGCCTCAGCCGTTTACTTGATGACTATGGAGCCCACCGCCAGCTTTTGGGACTGCGGTGAGTTCATCTCGTCGGCCTACAAGTTGGAGGTTGGACACCCGCCTGGAGCACCTTTCTTTATGTTGACAGCGAACCTCTTTACGCAGTTCGCCTCTGATCCGTCGAAAGTGGCGCTCATGGTCAATGGGATGTCTGCCCTGTTCAGTGGATTGACGATCCTGTTCCTCTTCTGGAGTATCACCCACATGGCTCGGAAGATCATGGTGGACGAAGGTGCGGAAATCTCTTTAGGGCAGCTGATCACGATCATGGGTAGTGGTGTGGTAGGTGCCTTGGCCTATACATTCAGCGACACCTTCTGGTTCAGTGCGGTAGAGGGTGAGGTGTATGCCTACTCCTCTCTGTTTACCGCCGTCGTCTTCTGGTTGATTCTCAAATGGGAAGAGGTGGCTAATCAACCTCATGCCGACCGATGGATTGTCTTGATTGCCTATTTGATGGGCTTGAGTATCGGTGTCCACTTGCTGAACTTGCTCTGTATTCCGGCGATTGTGTTGGTTTACTATTATAAGAAGGTACCTAATCCCAACATGAAGGGAACCATTGCCGCCTTGGTGATTTCGTTTGCGATCATCGGTTTGATGATGTTCGGTGTCGTGCAGGGTTTGGTAGAGGTTTGTGGCTATTTCGAGTTGCTCTTTGTCAATGTATTGGGTATGCCGTACAACTCAGGTGTATATGCGTTCGCTATTGTATTGGCGGCTACGTTGATCTGGGCTATTTGGGAGACGATGCGTGATGAGGTGCATCCCGTTCGCATGAAGATCGCTTTCATCCTTTCGGTTGTTTTATTAGGTATTCCTTTCATTGGGAGCGGTTACGTCATCGCGGTTATCCTGACGGTAGGTTTGGCGGCTATTTTGTTCACCAGCAAGGATGTCAACATCAAGATGTTGAATACCATTCTGGTCAGCCTTTTGGTGATTGTGGTCGGTTACTCTTCGTATGCCTTGACCCTGATCCGTGCGACGGCTGATACGCCGATGAACCAGAACGCACCGCAAGACATCTTTACGTTGCGTACCTATTTGGCCCGTGAGCAATACGGTAAGACGCCGTTGCTCTACGGTCAGACCTATGTTTCAGAGGTGAAGCGTGAGAATCAAGGAGGCACGTGCGTCCCGGTTTCTAAGCAGGGCGAACCGACTTGGAGCCGCATCATCAAGAAGGACAAGCAAGAGAAGGATCGCTACTACATCTCTCGTTATGAGACAGAGTATGAGTATGTGGATGAGTTGAATATGCTCTTCCCCCGTATGCACAGCACCAGTGGCACTCACGTGGAAGCCTACAAAGAGTGGGCACAGGTGAAAGGTACGCCGGTGAAGTTCAATCGTTGTGGGGAGATGACCACCGTGATGAAGCCTACCTTTGCGGAGAACTTGCGTTTCTTCTTCTCCTATCAGCTGAATTTCATGTATTGGCGTTACTTTATGTGGAACTTCTCCGGTCGTCAGAATGACATTCAAGGACATGGCGAGGTGTCGAACGGTAACTGGATCACCGGTATTTCCTTCATTGATGAGGCATTGGTAGGCCCGCAAGAGGATATGCCGTTGGACATTGCGAACAACAAGGGACACAATGTCTATTATATGTTGCCGCTGCTGTTAGGTATCTTAGGTTTGCTCTATCAGGCGTATGCCGGCAAGAAGGGTATTCAAGGTTTCTGGGTGACCTTCTTCCTCTTCTTTATGACTGGTATTGCGATTGTGCTTTACTTGAACCAGACTCCTTACCAGCCGCGTGAGCGTGACTATGCGTATGCCGGTTCGTTCTATGCCTTCTGTATCTGGATCGGTTTTGGTGTGGCGGCTTTGGCGAAGGGGTTGCGGCAATATGGCAAACTCTCTCCGGTCATCGCCGGCTCGGTGGCTACGTTGCTTTCGCTGTTTGTCCCCATCCAGATGGGTGCGCAGAACTGGGATGACCACGATCGCTCCGGCCGTTATGTCTGCCGTGACTTTGGTTCCAACTACTTGGAGTCATGCGAGCCGAATGCGGTGATCTTCACGAATGGCGATAACGACACCTTCCCCTTGTGGTATGCACAAGAGGTAGAGGGCATCCGTACCGATGTGCGTGTTTGTAACACCAGCTATTTGCAGACCGATTGGTATATCAACCAGATGAAGAAGCAGTCTTATGCATCCGAACCGCTGCCGATCTCCTGGCAACCAGAAGATTATGTGCAGGGCACACGTGATGCCGCTTACATCTTCCCGTTGACGGAGAAGTCGATCGATTTGAAGACAGCCCTCGATTTCGTGCGTAGCAACGATCCGAAGTTCAAGAAGATCCCGGGTATCAGCCAAGCGTTGGATTACATCCCGGCACAGACGATTACCTATGCGGTTGACTCCGCGGTCGTAGTGGCTGAAGGAGCCCTGGATCCCGCTTACCTGCCTTATATGCAGCCGGAAATGACCATTGATTTGAAAGGCAAGGATGTATTGGGTAAGCAGGAGTTGATCATTCTGGATATGTTGCAAACCAACAACTGGAAGCGTCCGATTTACTATGCGATCACGGTCAGTCCGGATCAGTTCGTGAAGTTGGATCCCTATTTCCAGCAGACCGGTATGGCCTATCAGATTGTCCCGATGGCTACACAAGGAACTGTTCGGGCGATCAACACGGAGCGGATGTATGACAACGTGATGCACAAGTTCAAATGGGGTGGTGTGAACACACCGGGTGTCTATTTGGACGAGAACGTGATGCGTATGTGCAAGAGTTATCGTATCGCTTTGTTCAGCAAGTTGGCGGCTGCGCTGATTGCGGAAGGCAAGAACGAGCAGGCTGTTGAGGTCTTGGATAAAGGTATGGAGGTGTTGCCGCCCGTGAACGTACCGTTGGATTACAGTGCGTTGTCGATGGGCGAACTCTATTATCAGCTGGGTGAGAAGGAGAAGGCAGAGGCCATCTTCACCGGTATCGCAGACAATGCGATGCGCAGTGTTAATTGGTATTTCCGCTTGAAACCCGGACAGTTGTCCTCTGTGGAGAGTGACCTGGGTCACAATTTAGCTGTTGTACAAGAGGTATTACGTATAAATAAACAATACAATCCGACCTTCTGCGAGAAGTATCAAGAGGAGTTTGATAACTACCGCATGGCTTACGGATCGGTAGCGAAAGAATAAGCGATGTTCATAGAACAACCGCCCTGGTTTTACAGGGCACTGTTCCCTGGGGTAACCTGGAGAATGCCGGCTGAGCCGAAGTGTGTCTATCTCACCTTCGACGATGGTCCCATTCCCGAGGTTACCCCTTGGGTTTTAGATACGATGGATCGGTTTGGCGTGAAAGCCACCTTTTTCATGGTGGGCGATAATGTACGGAAACATCCCGACATCTATCAGATGGTGGTGGAGCGAGGTCATCGGATAGGCAATCACACCTTCAACCATATCCAAGGCTTGCGCTATTGGACTAAGAACTATTTGGCGAATGTGGCAAAGGCCGCTGAGTATATTCCCAGCGACCTGTTTCGTCCGCCTCATGGTCACATGCGTATTCCACAAACGCTCCTTTTACGGCGGAAATATCGGGTGATTATGTGGGATGTGGTGACGCGTGATTACAGTCCGCACATGACGCCAGAAGGAGTTCTTCAGGTGGTCAAGCGTTATACCCGCAATGGCTCCGTCATCGTGTTTCATGATTCTTTGAAAGCCGAACGCAATATGCGTGTGGCGATGCCCCAAGCCGTCGAGTGGTTGTTGGAACAAGGGTATGCTTTCAAGGTGTTTTAAATAGGTATGTTACATAGCAAAATCATCAAACAGATCGCTTTAGACCTTGGCTTCTCCGCTTGTGGACTGGCTAAGATAGAGCCGGCAGTGAGTGAAATTGGCTATTATGACCGATGGATCGCTAAGGGCTATCAAGCCGGGATGCACTATATGGCCAATCATCGAGAAATCCGTCTGCATCCCGAAGAGCTCTTGGAGGGTGCCCGTACGATTATTTCGGTAGCCTTGAATTATTATCCCGCCCAAAAGTTACCGGCAGAGGCGCCGCAAATTGCCTACTATGCGTACGGGAAAGATTATCATGTCGTAGTGAAAGAGCGGTTGCGCCAGCTCTGGAAAGCTTTAGGTGAACCGGCTGAGATGCGTGGCTTTACCGATTCTGCTCCCCTTTTTGAGCGTTATTGGGCTTGGAAAGCGGGATTGGGATGGATCGGGAAGAACGGCTGCTTGATCCTGCCACACCAAGGCTCCTTCTTTTTCTTGGGAGAGATCGTGACTACGGAGGAAGCGGATCATTATGACCAACCGCAGCGCAATCGTTGTGGCACATGCCAACGTTGTTTGGATGCCTGTCCAACCGGTGCCTTGGAAGATGCAAAACGATTGAATGCCAACAAATGCCTCTCCTATCTCACGATTGAGCATCGGGGAGAACTTCCGGATGAGCAAGTAGTTCGTTTAGGCAATCGACTCTATGGCTGTGATACCTGCCAGTTGGTTTGCCCCTGGAATCGTTTTGCCCAACCTACGGAAGTGGCCGAGTTCCAGCCCTCAGCCGCTTTTCTCTCCCTCAATGATGTTCAGCTTCATGGTTTTACGCAGACGGATTATCAATGGCTCTTCGCCCATTCTGCGGTGAAACGCGCCAAGTATGAGGGCCTGTTACGGAACAGTCGTGCCTACCTTTCCGCTAAAAAGCTGTTGTAGAACAGACGCTTCCATTTGGTATTTTCGGAAATTCTGCCGAATATTGCACCGATTTCTCAATTCATAAATGTATAACCATTAAATACCATGTAAAATGAAACGATTACTTTCTATTTTATGCGCTATTTGCTTGGCATGGCCGCTTTATGCGCAGGAGTTGAGCAACTTCGCCAATCGCGAGCAAGTCGTATCTCCTGAGATCAAGGAGGGAAAGATCACCTTCCGATTGGTGGCTCCCGAGGCTAAAACGGTGCAGTTGACGGGTGGCTTTATGCCGACGAAAAAGGTAACTTATAATAACAGAGAGATGGATGTACCCGTTCCCGCGGACATGACGAAAAACGGTCAAGGGGTATGGGAGTTGACGATGGACCTGCCTCAACCGGATCTCTATACCTATAACTTTATCTTGGATGGGGTGTCGGTGAATGATCCGTTGAACGTCTTGCAACAGCGTGATGGCGTGCGCTATCTGAGCATCGTGATTATCCCAGGCGAGTTTACAGCCAATTATTTCGAAGCCAACCAGAGGGGCAATCTGCGAAAGGTGTGGTATGACTCTCCTACGTTGCAATTGAATCGTCGGATGTATGTCTATACCCCGTATGGTTATGATGATCCGAAAAATGCCGGCAAACGTTATCCGGTGCTTTACCTCTTCCACGGAGCTGGTGGCGATGAGGACGCTTGGAGCAATATGGGACGTGCTTGCCAGATCCTGGATAACTTGATTGAGAAGGGAAAAGCGGAGCCGATGATCGTGGTGATGCCGAACGGTAACCCCGGGCAGCAGGCAGCCAAGACGTTGCAGTTGCCGGAGAAACCTTTCGTATGGAACGATCCCACCACCCGCAACAGCTACATCCATTCCGTAGCGAAAGATGTGATTCCCTATATCGACAGCCATTTCCGCACCTTGACTGACAAGGCACATCGGGCGGTAGCCGGCCTCTCGATGGGCGGTGGTCATACGTTGGCCCTTTCGGGTAACTATCCGGAGATGTTTGATTATATCTGTCCGTTAAGTTGTGGCTCGCAAGATACACCGGAGAACAATGCCCTGTTGGCCAACATCAAGAAAACAGGTTACAAACTTTATTGGGTAGGCTGTGGAGATGCCGATTTTGCCTATCCGGGTACGCAAGTGCTCGATAAGATGCTGACAAAGCAGGGCATGGAGCACACAATGTTTATCAGTGGCGGTGG
The DNA here is from genome assembly GCA_021531385.1 of Parabacteroides distasonis. GTDB lineage: Bacteria > Bacteroidota > Bacteroidia > Bacteroidales > Tannerellaceae > Parabacteroides > Parabacteroides distasonis_C. Next base: position 84,940 of record JAFBIR010000008.1, read on the forward strand.
TCATACATGGACCAACTGGCGCTACTACCTGAACAACTTTGTTCCGTTGCTCTTTAAGTAAGCGACCTATACAAACTAACAAATAAGTCCGTATCTTTGGCGCATCAATAACTATTGTAAGATGCGTAAAGAACGGACTTTATTTTTGACATGGCTGTGGGCTTGGGTCTGCGTGATCCCTCTGGTTGCCCAACAGCCGGAGCAACTTCCGATAGACCCGAAAGTGCGCTACGGGAAGTTGAGTAATGGATTGACCTATTATATCCGCCACAATGAGCTGCCGAAAGAGCGAGCGGATTTTTATATTGCCCAAAACGTGGGCTCTATTTTGGAGGAGGAGAACCAGCGGGGATTGGCGCATTTCTTGGAACACATGGCTTTTGATGGAAGTGTTCATTTCCCCAACAATGGCATGGATAAATACATTGAAAGTGTGGGAATGCGTAATGGAGAGAACTTCAACGCCTATACCTCTTTTGATGAGACGGTCTATATGGTGACCAATGCCCCGGTGCATAAAGCGGGCGTTGTCGATTCCTGCCTATTGATCCTGCATGATTGGTCCGGTTTCCTCTCGCTGACCGATTCGGCTATTCAGAAGGAACGGGGCGTGATTCGGGAGGAGTGGCGTACCCGACAAGATGCACAAACGCGCTTGTGGGAACAACAACTCCCACAGATGTATCCCGGCAGTCGTTATGCTAACCGCATGCCGATTGGTACGATAGAGGTGATTGAAAACTTCAAGCCGGAGGAGTTGCGAGCCTATTATAAGAAATGGTATCGGCCGGATCAACAGGCGATCATTGTAGTGGGAGATATCGACGTGGATCAGGTGGAGGCTACTTTGAAGCGAACTTTTGCCGATGTCTCTGCTCCGGTCAATCCGGCGAAGCGGGAGCCGATGCCTGTACCAGACAATGATAAACCGTTGGTCTCTATCGCAACGGATAAGGAGGCAGCCAATACGACCCTCTACCTTTTTTATAAGCATGACATCCTTTCACCCGAGCAGAAGGGTACGATCGATGGCTTTGTGGTGAACTATTTCCAGCAAATTGCGGCTGCTGTTATGAGCGAGCGGTTTGATAATCTGTTGCACCAAGCGAATCCACCGTTCATCTATGCGGAGGCTTACGACAGTGATAATTTCATGATCGCTAAGACCAAAGGGGCATGGACGGTAGCCGCTTTGGTGAAGGAGGGAGAACTTGATGCCGCTATGAACACCTTGGTCAATGAGACGCAACGGGTAAAGCAATTCGGATTCACGGCCTCAGAGTATGAGCGTGCGCGCATCAACGTCTTGAAGCAATATGAATCAGCTTTCAACGAGCGAGAGAACCAAAAGAACGGCACCTATGTGCGTGAGTATGTCAACCATTTCACAGAGGGCGGCTATATCCCCGGCATTGAGATGGAGTATGCCTTAGTCAATCAAGTGGCAGGGCAGATCACGGTGGAGCAGGTCAATCAATACGTGCAGCAGGTGATTGGAGATAACAACATCGTGATTGGCCTGACAGGTCCCGATAAGGCGGATTTACGTTATCCTTCCGAAGCGGAACTGCTGCAAGCCTTCGAAGCGGCTCGGCAATTGCCGGTGGAGCCCTATAAGGAGACCCTCTCCAATGAGCCGTTAGTCCCGAACCTGCCGACTCCGGGAAAGATCATAGAGACCAAACCGGGAGATCGTTTCGACGCGACGGTGATGACCTTGAGCAATGGGGTAAAGGTGGTCTTGAAACCAACCACTTTCAAGAAAGATGAGATCTTGATGACCGCTACCAGTCCAGGCGGCAGTACACTGTATGGGGTAGAGGAGATCCTGAACCTCAAGGTTTTTAATGACGTGATCGAGTTAGGCGGATTGGGCAATTTCTCCGCGACGGATCTGAGCAAACGGTTGGCAGGCAAGAAGGTCTCTTGTGCGCTCTCATTGGGATTGGACGCAGAGAATGTCAACGGTATGGCTGCACCCGCTGATTTGAAGACGCTCTTTGAGCTGATCTATTTAGCGTTCACCGCTCCACGGATCGACGAGGAGGCCTACGCCTCTTATGCGAACCGTATGCGGGCACAGCTGCAAAACAGCGAGTTGAATCCGATGGTGATTTTCAGTGATTCACTGACTTCGACAGCCTATGCCAACCATCCCCGTGCGCTTCGTTTGCGAGCGGCAGACTTTGACCGGATCAGCTACCAACGCATCATGGAGCTGCGCGACGAACGCTTTGCGGATGCCTCTGGTTTCGTATTCTCCTTTGTGGGCAATATCCAGATGGATAGCATTCGCCCACTGATCGAGCAATATTTGGCTACGCTTCCCTCATCGCATCGGGTGGAGAAAGCCAATCCGGCAGAGGTGCCCGATGTACGTAAGGGAGAAATCAGCAATGTGTTCAGTCAGCCCATGGAAATCCCGAAGGTAACCGTGTTGCATCTCTATCGAGGTCAGATGCCCTACGACTTGGCGCATAAGCTGATGGCAACGATGACCAAGCAGATTCTGGACTTGATCTATTATGAGCAGGTACGAGAGGCAGAGGGAGGCACCTATGGTGTCGGTGTATCGACCAGCATCTCCGCTTTCCCGGAGGGACGTACCTCTTTGCAGATCTATTTCGATACCGATCCGGCCAAGTGGGAGCGTATGGGGCAGATCATCCAGACCGCTTTGAAACAGTTAGCGGAGGAGGGGCCTAAAGCGGAAGACTTCACGAAGACACAGGATAACCTGTTGAAACGCTATGCGGAAGTATTGCAGGAGAACAGCTATTGGCTGAATGTGTTGGACGATTACTATTACAAAGGATTCGATCTCCAAACCGACTACGAGTCTCTGGTCAAAGGCATGACACCTGCCAAGATCCAATCTTTTGTCAAGGAGTTACTCCAGCAAGGCAATCATATCGAGGTGGTGATGAAGCCGTAAGGTTTTGGGCAACCTCAATCGTATAACTGAGCCGGCTCAACACGGAAGTAGAGCCGGCTCAGTTCGTTCTTTGAGTCGGCTCGATGTACAAGCTGAACCGGGTGGATGCTTTTACTCAATAATTGAATCCAAACCACCAGAGGGGAAGGGTATTCCTTGAGCCAAATTCAATCTGGTCTTTGACGACGTAGCCTTCTGCGGCGTTTTCAATTTGTTTTTTCCCTTTGGATTTCCCTCCAATCTCAAAGGTACGTGATCCAATTTCAAAATCAGATAGGGATGAGGAGATAATCGGGTTCTTGACCCTCAGCTGGCTCAAGAAGAAAGTTTCCCGTATGTTTCCCACTTCAGCCTCACCCTCTCCCAACAGATAGGCTAAGCTGGGATTGTCTAAATAAACCTTATCGACTTTGCCTAAGCCTCTAATTCCTCCGGTATCATCTCGTAATTGGGCAATCATGCCTGCTTGCTCAATTAAAAAGAGATAGTCGGGCATTTGATTTCGTCCTGTCCCGATCAGCTCGGCCAATTTACTCATGTTCGGTTTAAAAGGAACACTCTTGGCGATGATCGTTAATAGCCGTTTGAGTTTCTGACCCATGGAGGCAGAGAGACCCGCAAAGACTGGAATGTCATTCTCTAATGTCAGATTGATGATCTGTCGTAACTTTTCCTCGAAGCCTAATTCCTTGGCGAAAGGATAATAGCCCCGCTTTAGATACTCGTCGAAATAGCGTAGCGGAGTAGCCACATCTATTGATTCCACCGCACCTTCAATCAGTTCATCCAAAGTGAAAGTTGGATAAGACAGGCCGTGGAAAAGCGCTAAGTATTCACGAAAAGAGAGGCCATAGAGGTGATACATCAATGCTCGACGACTGAGATCCGAAGAACCTTTATTGAGATCCAATACCGATGAACCTGAAAAAATTACGTATAACTCACTGAAATAATCATAGATCAATTTCAACTCTTTGGACCAGTCCTTATATTTATGGATCTCATCAATAAAGAAATAGTGAATGCCTTGCTGTACCAATAGCTCAGCTAAGTCAATCAGTCGATGTTCGCTGAAATATAGATCATCCGCATTGACATAGAGCGCATCAAACTCTCCATATCTCCTTGCTTTTAGATGCAAAGGTAACGTTAATTGCACTTTTCAAGTGCAATTTGTGCGATAATTTGCACTTTGTAAGTGCAAATTATGGAGGATAAGCAGGATAATAGGACAGACTTGATGGAACTTTATGGGATGAACAAGGCTGTCAACAGCTTCTCAATAGCTCGATTCATCTCTTTGCCGTCACATCCATAATGGTTGACAAAAAGGGCGATGGCATATTCTTTGCCTGCTTTCGTCACGTAACCCGCATAACCTTTCACCCGTGTCATGCTGCCACTTTTCAGCTTAGCGGAGATCTTTCCTTTCCAGAAATTGCGCACAGAGCCTTCGATGCCTACCCTGGGCAAAGAGTTGTTGAAAACGGTGGATTGCGTAGAATGCTTGCGCATATAACATAGGAAATCAGTCATAAAGGCTGTTGATAACTTGTTGATAGCTGCTAACCCGCTCCCATCAACCTGATAGAGTGTAGCCACGTCTAAGCCCTGCTGTTCCCAATAGGCCCGCAATACTTTCACGCCTCGACCAAACGAGGAGATGACCTCGCCTTTCTTTGGCTGGTAACGCAGTCCGATCGTTTTCAAGAGTGCGTCCGCAAACAGGTTGTGACTGACGAAATTGGTAATGCGGACAAGTTCGCTTAATGGTGGAGAATAGGTGGTGATTAAGGTCTCTCGGGATTTCGTAGGCCATTCCCCAGCCTCTTGCAGCAGACGAAAACAGGAGGGAGTGCCTTTCACCTCGATACCCGCTTTGCGTAATTGTTTGGTCAGGTAATCCGCTAAAAAGGAGGGAGGATCAGGAATATCGCCTTGCAGCTCGTGATAAGCCTTTCCTGCGGGCACGACACCATACAAGTAGCGCTCGTTGGAGAAGGGAGCTCCCATGATATAGCAACTGTCGGTGGCCACCTTTTGGGCGGTCATGTAATTGTGGAAACGCAAATCCATCCAAGGCTCTATCCCTTTCACCTGCGGACGACTGCCTGCCTCGCCGGTTTGCAAGCCCAACTTAAAGCGATTGTCGAACACATTGAGACCGTAACTGCCGGCTCCGTAATCGGTACCCATATCTTCCACAACCCACTTCAAGGAGGTACCCTCGGTGTCGAACAGTTGTTCGTCCGCAATGACAGCTCCTTCGATGGTTTGAATCCCTGCGTTGCGGATAGCGTCTATCCATTCACCTATAAAATCGATCTCCTCTTCGAGGAAGGAGGATCCTAAACTGGGATCTCCGCTACCTTTAATATATAGATTCCCATTGAGGCATCCTTGCTCTATGGTTCCATCATATTCAATGGTTGTGGGAAAACGGTAATCTGGACCTAACAGCTCCAAGGCAGTGGCCGTCGTCAATGATTTCATGACAGAGGCGGGAGTCATTTGTCGCAGTGTGTCATAAGCAAACAGGGTTTGTCCATTTTCTACCTCTTTCACCATCAACGAAAAGGAGGCACCTTCCATGTAGGGCTGACGCAAAAGTTGGCGAATGGGTTGAGGCACTTGCGCCTCTGTAAAGGTTGCCCAGACAAGCAACACAAACAAGCTGTGAAGTAATTTATGGATCATTCTACAGTCACTTTAAGAAAACTTATACTACCTTTGTCTGGAGCAAAGGTAATGAAAATCTATGGACACACTCTTTAATAAACCATTCACATTCGATCGGGTGATGCGTATCGTCTTTGGTATCGCACTGATAAGCGGCCTGGTCTATTTGGTCACTTTGTTGCGTAATGCGCTTTTGCCCTTCTTGATCGCTTGGCTATTAGCTTATATGATGCAGCCCTTCGTGAAATTCTTCCAGTGCAAATTAGGCTTGCGCAGCCGTGTCCTTTCGATTATGGCTTTATTGGTCAGTATGCTGTTGATCATTACGTTGTTAGTAGTGATGGTGGTGCCTTCCATTGCCGCCGAAGCCGATAAAACGATCGAGTTGTTGCGCACGCATGATCCCGGAGAGGGCCATATTCCCTTTATCCCACAGGCTTGGTTGGAGTATTTGGAAGCCAATGTGGATTTCACGCAGCTGATGGATTATTTAAATAAGGACAACCTGCTGAAAGCGATCAAGCAGATCGCTCCGCAAGTCTGGTCGTTCCTGAGCAATACCTTCTCTGTATTGCTGAGTATCACCATCGTCTTTATGATCTTGCTCTATTTCATCTTTATCCTGTTAGATTATGAGAAGATTGCCAATGGATGGCCGCAATTGATCCCTGGTAAATACCGTCCCTTTGTGGAGGGATTGGTGGAAGATGTGGAGTATAACATGAACCGCTATTTCCGTGGGCAGGCGTTGATTGCGTTGTGCGTAGGCGTGCTATTGGCGATCGGTTTCAAGATTATTGACTTCCCGTTGGCAGTCACCTTGGGATTGTTTATCGGTGTGCTCAACATGATTCCTTATATGCAGACCATAGGCATTATCCCGATGCTTATCTTGGCGTTGTTACGTTCGGCGGAGACGGGTGAGAATTTTTGGATCATATTCGGGTTAGCGCTTTTGGTATTGGGCATCGTGCAGATGATTCAAGATCTCTTCTTGACTCCACGTATCATGGGAAAGGCGATGGGCTTGAATCCGGCGATCATCTTACTCTCCCTCTCGATATGGGGTACATTGTTGGGATTCATTGGATTGATTGTCGCCTTGCCATTGACAACGCTTTGCCTTTCCTATTACAAACGATTCATTTTGCAGGATGATAAAGGAATGGAGATGAGTGAGATGGAGAGGGCTAAGCAACCACCGTTGGCGAGAGCAAGCGAAGAGACTAAGGAAAAAAAGTGAGCACATTGCTTGCAAATTTAAAAATAAGCACTACCTTTGCACCCGCTTACGAGAAGTAACGCATGTGGATGATTCGCTAGCTCAGCTGGTAGAGCACAACACTTTTAATGTTGGGGTCTTGGGTTCGAGCCCCAAGCGAATCACACGAAGAGAGGGCTGCAGTCGATGTAGCTCTCTTTTTTTGTCCCCCTTAAGCCGCTTTTGCTATCTGCACTTTGCAAAACAGGAGCCCTCTCTGTTAATAGCTTGGAAAAGCATAAATTTGACTGAAAAATTTCCTTAATACGCCCTATCCGTTTGAAAAAAATGCTACTTTTGTACCGCGGAAAAAAGGTGTTGTTTAGGCAATCTCTAAAGAGAGCAAATGAAAGCATCCGATTTCGAGCATAAAGATGTACAGAGAGAAATAAATAATATATAAGTCAATCATTTAAATTAATTGCAAAATGGCAAATTTGGATTTAAGCAAGTATGGCATTACCGGTGCTACTGTGATCGCTCACAACCCTTCTTACGAGGTTTTGTTCGCAGAGGAGACAAAGGCAGGTTTGGAAGGTTATGAGGTAGGTCAGGAGACTGAGCTGGGTGCTGTCAACGTGATGACCGGTATCTACACAGGCCGTTCACCGAAGGATAAGTACATCGTCTTAGACGAGAACTCAAAGAACACAGTATGGTGGACTTCTGACGAATATAAGAATGACAACAAGCCCATGTCTGAGGCTGTTTGGGCAGCTGTTAAAGAGATCGCTGTAAAGGAGCTTTGCAACAAAAACTTGTATGTAGTGGATGGTTTCTGCGGTGCTAACAAGGACACTCGCATGGCTGTTCGTTTCATCGTTGAGGTCGCTTGGCAGGCTCACTTCGTAACAAACATGTTCATCCGTCCGACCGCTGAGGAGTTGGCCGCATTCGAGCCTGATTTCGTGGTTTACAACGCTTCTAAGGCTGTTGTAGCTAACTACAAGGAGTTAGGTTTGAACTCTGAGACTTGCGTCGCTTTCAATACGACTTCTCGCGAGCAGGTGATCATCAACACTTGGTATGGTGGTGAGATGAAGAAGGGTATGTTCTCTATGATGAACTACTACTTGCCGTTGAAGGGCATCGCTTCTATGCACTGTTCTGCTAACTGCGATATGAACGGAGAGAACACAGCTATCTTCTTCGGTTTGTCTGGTACAGGTAAGACTACGTTGTCAACGGATCCGAAGCGTCGCTTGATCGGTGATGACGAGCACGGATGGGATGACAATGGCGTGTTCAACTTCGAGGGCGGTTGCTATGCGAAGGTTATCAACTTGAGCAAGGAGAACGAGCCGGACATCTATAACGCGATCAAGCGCAACGCTTTGTTAGAGAACGTAACTGTAGCTGCTGACGGTAAGATCGACTTCAACGATAAGAGCGTGACAGAGAATACACGTGTATCTTATCCGATCAACCACATCAACAATATCCAGCCGGGTTCTTCTGCACCTGCAGCAAAGAACGTGATCTTCTTGTCTGCTGATGCATTCGGCGTATTGCCTCCGGTATCTATCTTGACTCCGGAGCAGACTCAGTACTACTTCCTCTCTGGCTTCACGGCTAAGTTGGCAGGTACAGAGCGTGGTATCACAGAGCCGACCCCGACATTCTCTGCTTGCTTCGGTCAGGCATTCTTGGAGTTGCACCCGACGAAGTACGCTGAGGAGTTGGTTAAGAAGATGCAGAAGAGCGGCGCTAAGGCTTACTTGGTCAACACAGGTTGGAACGGTACAGGCAAGCGTATCTCTATTCCTGATACTCGTGGTATCATCGACGCTATCCTCGACGGTTCTATCTTGAAGGCTGAGACGAAGAAGATCCCGATGTTCGACTTCGAGGTTCCGACTTCATTGCCTAACGTGAATCCGGCTATCCTTGATCCGCGTGACACTTACGCTGATGCAAGTGTTTGGGAGGAGAAGGCTAAGGATTTGGCAGGCCGCTTCATCAAGAACTTCGCTAAGTACACTGGTAACGAGGCTGGTAAGGCTTTGGTTGCTGCTGGTCCGAAGTTGTAATCAACGATTGCAAAATCAACATAAAAGGGCGTCAGGTGGTTCATCTGACGCTTTTTTTATGCCTGCACTCTTAATATTTCGATTAAATATTAAATATGTCAAAAAATATGCTTACCTTTAGCCCGAATCTGTGAGATGGAGTAGATTATGTATAAAAATTGGATATTTATTGTTGGTTGGATACTTTGTTTGGCGGCGTGCAGCAAGGATTACACCTATCGGATTGAGGGTAAACTAAGCCACTTGACCGAGCCGACGATATATGCGGTTTTTGAGAATGAGCAAGAGAAAAAGGTCGATACCATTCTCTGTGCGGATAATGGCACGTTTGAGCTGAAAGAGCAAATGGATGGTTTCCATTCTGTGACGCTTTTCTTTGAGGGCCGATCTCGTTGGGTGACTGCCTACTTGGAATCGGGAAAGACGGTTTCTATCGAAGGAGATGCGCAAACCCCACTTTTGTTGCAGGTGAAAGGCGGGAAGATCAATGATCAGTTAGCGGCTTTTCGGAAGAAGCAGGCCGATCTGTTTAACGAGATGAGTCGTCTGAATCAACAGTTGGAGGAAAAAGCGAACACCGTAGAGCAGACAGATGTAACAGCCCGCTTAGCAGACTTGAATTTGCGCCTTTCAGAAGCGGCTGCTGCTTATGTGAAAGCGCATCCTGATGAGGAGGCTTCTGTTGTGTTGATTCAATCTTTCTTTGCTGATCCTGATGATACGCGTAAGATCGATGAATTGTTGGCATTACTTGATCCACGTTTAAAAGATTATTATTTGGTGAGAGAGTTAGAGCAGTTCAGTGCTCGAGCTCAACGTATTGCCTTGGAGGCGGAAGCTCCCGATTTTACAGTGAAGAATATCTATGGAAAGTCGCTGAGCTTGGATTCTTTTGCCAATCGGTATTTATTGTTGGCATTCACCGCACCATGGTGTGATATGTGTCAGACGGAGGATCTCTCGTTAGATGAGGTGGCGATGCGTTATCCTAACGATAAATTGGCTATTTTATTAGTTAGCTTGGATGATCAACCTGCCAGTGTGCGGGAAAGTGTGGCCAAAGATAGCATTGCGTGGAATGTGGTGACGGATTCAGCGGGTCAAGCGATGCAACTGATTGATTTATATAATGTCAGTGTATTGCCTCGTTGTTTCTTGATTGATGAGGAGAAACGGATCATTATGAAAACCGATAACGAGGTTGAGATCCGTCAGACTTTGGAGAAATTGATTGAGGATTAGGATGGTTCCTGCTGGAGGTTACTCACGTGACCTCCCAGATTACTGTCCATATTTATTACTTAAAAACTTAGCTATGTTAGTCAAAGTGTATGCTGCTGCTGTGCAAGGAGTCTCAGCGACGATCGTGACCATTGAGGTCAATTGTTCAAAAGGTATCCAATTCTTTTTGGTGGGGTTGCCCGATGTGGCTGTGCGAGAAAGTCATGAACGTATTCTCTCGGCACTGGAGGTCTGTGGTATCAAGTTTCCTCGTACACGCATCGTTATCAATATGTCTCCAGCGGATATACGGAAAGAGGGTACCGCTTATGATTTACCTTTGGCGATAGGTATATTAGCTGGTTCGGGTGCTTTGGATACCAGTCGATTAGCAGATTATATGATGATGGGAGAGTTGTCATTGGATGGATCGTTGCTACCCATCCGAGGAGCTTTGCCGATTGCTATCAAGGCCAGAGAGGCAGGCTATAAGGGGTTGATATTACCGAAGGCCAATGTGATGGAAGCCGCTGTGGTCAACAGGTTGGAGGTGTATGGAGCCTCTCGTATTCAAGAGGTCATCGAGTTTATGAAGGGAGAAGGCTCCCTACAGCCCACAGTGATTGATACGAGAAAGGAATTTTATGAGCGCCAACAGTTTTTTGATTGCGATTTTAGTGATGTGCGTGGCCAGGAGAATGTGAAACGAGCCATGGAGGTAGCGGCGGCAGGTGGGCATAATCTGATTATGGTAGGTCCACCGGGAAGTGGTAAATCGATGTTGGCGAAACGTTTGCCTACCATCTTACCACCTTTTACCCTGCAAGAATCATTAGAAACTACCAAGATCCATTCGGTAGCCGGGAAGTTGGGGGATGGCACTTCTTTAATGGTACAGCGTCCTTTCCGATCACCTCACCATACCATTTCAAACGTGGCCATTGTTGGAGGAGGAACCTATCCCATGCCCGGAGAGATTAGTTTGGCGCATAACGGCGTTTTATTTCTCGACGAACTTCCGGAGTTTAATCGAAGCGTCTTGGAAGTCATGCGTCAGCCATTAGAGGATCGGACAATCCATATCTCCCGTGCCCGATCATCGGTAGATTATCCCGCCAGTTTCATGTTGGTTGCCTCTATGAATCCTTGTCCTTGTGGCTATTACAATCATCCGACACGCCCTTGTCTCTGTGCGCCGGGAGCAGTGCAGCGTTATATGAATCGCATATCAGGTCCATTGCTGGATCGCATTGACATTCAAGTGGAAATCGTACCCGTGCCCTTTGAGAAGATCTCAGATGCGACTCCTTCTGAATCCAGTTTGGCGATTCGAGAGCGAGTAGTGAAGGCCAGAGCCATTCAAGAGAAACGATTTGCGGCGTATGAAGGGATCCATTGCAACGCGCAAATGACCTCCAAAATGCTCCATCAGTTTGCGGTACCCGATGCCGCCGGCTTACAGATCTTAAAGCGGGCTATGGACAAACTCAGCCTATCCGGCCGTGCCTACGATCGCATCTTGAAGGTGGCTCGAACCATTGCGGACTTAGCTGATTCAGAGAAAGTAGAGGTCCCCCACTTAGCCGAGGCCATCCAATACCGCAGCCTCGATCGGGAGAATTGGGGGATGTGATTTGCATTACAGAATCCATAGGTTCTTCCTAAGATAGAGATTGGTTTGTTACTAAGACAGTGCCTGTGTTCTTACTAAGAGTAGGGGTGCATCCTTACTAAGGCTAAGGGTGTGCTCTTACTAAGACTGAGGGTACGTTCTTACTATGAGCAGGGGTGTGCTCTTACTAAGATGGAGGGTGCGTCCTTACTAAGACAGTGCCTGTGCTCTTACTAAGACTAAAGGGGTGTCATTACTAATGTAAGGAGTGCATCATTACATTATTTTAATGCTTGATTTATTGACGATATGAATAATAATACATATGTTTGTCAACAAAACAAGTTTGAACATGAAACAATTTCCTATAAGACTTCGATTGGCTCGTTCCATCATGGGACTGAGTTTAGGAAAGCTATCAGAGAAAATGGGCTATGCTATCACGAAGCAGAGTTTATCTCGTTATGAAGCAGGAATTATGAGGCCTAAATCTGATGTTCTTGCCACATTAGCTGCTGCATTAGAAATTAGTACGGCTTATTTTGAAGGAACGAATATGGTTTTTGATGAACCTATGTTGCGTTCATCATCAGCAGATACATTATCTGCGGAGCAATTGGTGGAGATAGAGGCTTTGTTGTCATTTAAAGCCGAACAATATCTAAAGGTAGAATGCCAATCGGGGATGACAACGCATTTCTCTAATCCTTTAAAGGGCGTATGTGTTTCCAATCTTGAAGAGGTGATCAATGCAGCCAATTTATTACGAGAGCAATGGCATTGTGGCGATGGCCCCATACCGAGTGTCTTGCGTTTGATGGAAAGAAAAGGTATCAAGGTACTGAATGCTTCTTTGCCGAGTCGAGTGATTGGGTTGAGCACATGGGCGGATAAGAAGCATCCCTTAGTCCTGATAGATATGAGTTCGGATAAAACGAATTGTGAACGATTGCGTTTCACCGCATGCCATAAATTGGGACATTTGCTTTTGACTTTTCCAGATGGGGTAAAGGTGGAGCAGCTTTGCAACCAATTCGCCAGTTTTTTCCTTTTCCCTCGTCACACATTTAAGGAAGAGATCGGTGGAGATTTCCGTGAGTCACTTGCTTTGGAAGAATTAATTGATCTACGGGAACTCTACGGTGTTTCTATAGCGGCGCAAATACATGAGGCATGGGATCTTCACCTGATTTCTCGACAGCACTATGATTGGTGGTATGAGGAAATGATCAAAAAGAATGTCAAGGAAGAGGGGTGGGGAAGTTATCGTTTCCCCGAGACACTGGGTCGGGAAAAACGGATGAGAGCGATTGTAAGGCTCGTTAGAGAATGAAGTTGCACCATCAAACGACTATTGATTATGGAATATACTATTCAAATACCAAAATACATCTCTCACATCAGAAAAAATGCTATGGGAGAGATAGAATGTTTCCAAAGCAATGAGGAACATTGTATGGATGTTGCAAAACTGGCAGAACAGTTTGCAAGTGAGTTTGGTATGGGCGAATGGGGCTATGTCCTAGGTGTGCTCCACGACAAAGGCAAAGAAAAACATCAGTTTCAGGAATACATACGCGATGTGAATGGAATTTCAGGGCACAAGAATTATACTCATGATGGAAAGGCTCATGCCTATGTGGGAGCAATAATGGCAAAGAAATTATATGGAAATTCGGCCTTGCCATTTTTTTGTAACCAGATAGCATCACATCATAGGGGACTCTATGATTACAACGAGTTAGAAAAACTATTCAATGAACCGTGGCCTGAAGATGTAATAGAGGAGACGGAAAGACGCAAACTCACCCAGCCATCGTTTAAAATGAGCAAAGAAGATTGCCATCACCTTTCTCGAATGCTTTTCTCATGCCTTGTCGATGCAGATTATCTGGATACGGAAGCTTTTATGAATGAAGCTGATGTACACATGCGAGGTAGTCATACACCATTATCGTCAATGACGTTGCAGCTCGAAGAGTATATTGAGCGTTTGCAGCATGAGGCAGTAGACTCAGATGTCAATAGGATTAGGAGGAAGGTACAAGAACGTTGCAGCATGATGTCTGCTCAGCCTAAGGGATTCTTCAGTCTGACAGTTCCTACGGGCGGCGGCAAGACGCTTTCATCTTTACTATGGGCTATGCGTCACGCTATCTGCCATAGCATGAAACGTATTATCATAGCCATTCCTTACACAAGCATCATTGTCCAGACAGCTTCCATCTTGAAGGAGATATTTGGAGAAGAGAATGTTCTGGAGCATCATAGTCATGTTGAGCTTTCAGCCATCAAGGATGTCCGTCTCAGACACAAAGCTAAATTGGCTACTGAGAACTGGGACTACCCGATTATTGTCACCACCAATGTGCAACTGTTTGAGTCGATGTTTAGTAACAAACCGTCAGACTGCCGCAAGTTGCACAATATTGCTAATAGCGTCATCATACTCGATGAAGTTCAAACATTGCCAACAGACTATCTCCAGCCAATAGTCGATGCCTTGAAGTCTTATCAAAGGATGTTTGGCATATCCGTGTTGTTTACTACTGCGAGCCAGCCGGTGATCAGTGGATTGATAGAAGGATGCAATCCCAAGGCTGCATTTCAGGGCATAGATAATATAATGGAAATAATACCCAAGGAATATGCTCTTCACGACAAATTGAGAAGGGTGTGCTTGGAGACAGATAACACTGGAAGTACGTATAATGAAATAGCCGCTCGACTGTCACGGCATAATAAAGTGTTGTGCATCGTGAATACCCGCAATGATGCAAGGGAAATATTCGAGCGTCTTCCCAAGGAGGGGTTGACCATCCACCTGTCAAGAATGATGTGTCCTCGGCATGTTTCCAAAGTCATTCAGGAGATTAAGCAAGCATTGTCAGATAATTCGGAAACAGTTATTAGAGTTGTGTCAACCCAACTGATAGAAGCTGGAGTGGATATTGATTTTCCTGTTGTTTATAGACAAGAGGCAGGACTTGACTCCATTCTGCAAGCTGCAGGAAGATGCAATCGTGAGGGCAAGTTGGACATGGCAACTACTTATGTATTTAGCCTTTCTGTGGAGCACAAACTTTATGGAAGCATCATTGATGCCAACAATGCACGACTCAATATGATAAACGTCAATGACTGGTTTGCGCCAGAGGCAATGACGGAGTACTTCAGGCAGCTTTATTGCAGAAAAGAAACTTTTGACAAAAAAGATCTCAAGACATTATTGTATAAACCTACAGAAATGTACTTTGCTGAAGCAGCAAAAGAGTTCAGGCTCATTGAAGAAGCAGGAAAAACAGTTATTGTGGATATGGGCAACAGCCTTGAATTGATTGAACGTCTGAAGTCCGACGGAATCACCTATTCGCTGATGAAACAATTGTCGCAATACAGCGTGAATATCCACGAGCGAGACTTTCAAAAATTGTTGAGTTATGGGGCCATAGAAGAAGTGATTGAATGCATTTATGTGGTCAACGATCGGGCTCAATATGATGAAAACATAGGGCTAAGGCTTGATAACCATTGGATGAACGAAATATTAACCATATAAGAATAAAAAAATATGGAATATACAGACAAAGAATATTGCTTGGAGGTGTGGGGCGACTATGCTTGCTTCACCCGACCAGAACTGAAAGTGGAACGTGTGAGTTACGACGTGATTACGCCGTCTGCTGCCCGTGCCATATTCGAAGCCATCTTGTTTAAGAGATATGCAATGAGATGGCAAGTGACAAAGATAGAAGTGCTGGAGCCTATAAAATGGGCTTCCGTAAGAAGAAACGAAGTGGGTGCTACGGCAAGTACCAAAAGTTCGGGTATATATATTGAAGATAAGCGTCAACAGAAGAACACACTTCTTCTCAAAGACGTGAAGTACCGCATTTGGGCAAAGCTGGTGTTTATTCCTGTCAGCGAACGTCCAAAAGAAGCTTTTGCAAAACACAAGCCTGGTGCCGATGAGAATCCGATGAAGTACTATCAGATGTTCGAGCGTAGGGCTGCCCAAGGACAATGCTTTACCCAGCCTTATCTCGGCACTCGTGAGTTTTCTGCGTCATTCCGTCTTGTTGATCCTGACACTGATGAATTATGCCCCGCTCTTTCGGCAGAACAAGGCGGCAATCGGGACTTTGGCATCATGCTGTATGATATGGATTTCTCCAATCCCAAAGACATCCAAGCTATGTTCTACAGGGCAGAGATGAAAGAAGGCGTTATTATTGTACCATCAATTAACAGCGAGGATATATTAAGATGATACTTAAGGCTTTATATGACTATTATTATAGGAGTGATAATCTGCCCGCAAGAGGAATGGAGGAGAAGGAGATTGGCTTTCTCTTGGTTTTGTCATCCGATGGATGCTTCTTGCGTTTTGAGGACTGTAGATTGGGTAGAGACCATGCCCGAACTTATCTTGTAAAGAAACATGTGGGTCGTTCAAGTGCTGCCGTTGCAAATTATCTCTATGATAATAGCGCATACGTGTTGGGATATTCAGATAAAAGCAATGGCAAGGAGCAAATTTATTTTGACACTTTCAAGGAAAGAGTCCACTCAATTGCGGCGATTTATCCTGGTCACAAAGACCTTCATGCACTAAAGGCATTCTACGATAATGGCAGGAAATCCATCCTTTCCATGGTTTCGCAGGATCCATTATGGGAAGACATCAAGAAGAACCTATCTAAAAAGTATTCTACATTTTCTTTCAGGATAGAAGGAGACTTGAGAATCATTGCAGAGAAGAAAGAAATCCTTCAATTGGAGGCGAATGACAACACACAGGAGAGTAGTCTTTGTTTGGTTTCAGGTAAGCATGGAGCATCAGTTGAAATTACAACTGCCACCATGATACCAGGTAGTCAAGCAATTGCAAAACTTGTGGCTTTTCAGGTAAACTCTGGTTATGACTCTTATGGGAAAACAAAATGCAGGAATGCCCCTATTTCTGAAGAGGCAGAGTTCGCTTATACTACGGCTCTTAACACGATGCTGCAGAAAGGATCTCGTAACAAGTTTATGCTCGGAACCCGTACATTTGTTTTCTGGGCTTCCAACAACAATGAGGCCTCAATGGAAACAGAAGAGAGCCTGTTTGACCTGCTTGGTTTTTCGGAAGATGCAAATGATGACCCAAATGCCAAGATTATGAAAGTGAGAAGGGTGTTTGAGTCCATCTATTCCGGAATAATGAAAACAGGACTTGATGACAAGTTTTATATTCTCGGTCTTGCTCCAAACTCCGCTCGCATTGCTGTGGTATATTGGTCGGAAACTACATTGAAAGATTTTGCGGAAAAAATACTCAGACATTTCAGCGATATGGAGATACACGACACAAGAAAAGACAAGAAGCCATATATGGGTATTAGGGAGATAATCTCCTCCGTTACTCTTGGTGGAAAAATGTCGGATGCAACTCCTAATCTTCCCGAAGCTGTAGTGAAGAGTATCTTCCAAGGTCTGCCATATCCTGCAACACTATACTCTGCTTGTTTACGTAGAATTAGGGCTGAGCAGAAGCTGACTATTACACGAGCAGCCATCATCAAGGCATATTTGAACAGACAAAGTAATAACAACAAAAAGATAGACATTATGTTAGACAAAGACAACAACAACCAAGGCTACCTGTGTGGTCGCCTGTTTGCAGTACTGGATAAAATTCAGGAAGAAGCGAACAATATCAGCAGTATCCGTGAACGTTATATGAATGCTGCAAGTGCAACACCCTCCACAGTGTTTGCTACCATTCTTAATTTGTCTCAGCATCATGCTGAGAAATTAAACGAAGGTAGAAAAATTAGTTTTGAGAAAATAAAGCAGGAAATATTTGACAAATTGCCTGCCGATGGTTTCCCCACACATCTTGACCTTCAAGATCAAGGAAGATTCTTTGTGGGCTATTACCATCAGCGTCAAGACTTCTTCACAAGTAAAAAGGAACAGTAAATAACAACTTTAAAATATACAATTATGTCAGAATTAAAAAACAGAATCGATTTCGTTTACATTTTTGATGTACAAGATGGAAACCCCAATGGAGACCCTGATGCAGGTAACCTCCCTCGTGTAGATGCAGAAACAGGAATGGGACTAGTTACAGATGTTTGTCTCAAACGTAAAGTAAGGAACTATGTCCAGACTGTAAAAGGACAAGTTAACGGCTATGATATTTTCATCAAGGAAAAAGCTGTTTTGAACACACTGATTGATAAGGCTCACGATGATTCGGAAGTGAAAGCTGCAAAGGACAAGACTGAAGCAGCCCGTATGTTCATGTGCAAAAACTATTATGATATTCGTACGTTTGGAGCCGTTATGTCAACTGGTAAGAATGCAGGACAAGTGCGTGGGGCCATACAGCTTACTTTTGCACGGTCTGTAGATACAATTGCGACTGCGGAGCATTCCATTACTCGTATGGCTGTAGCTACGGAAAAGGAGGCGGAAAAGCAAGGTGGAGACAATCGCACGATGGGTCGCAAAGCCACTGTCCCCTACGGTCTCTATGTATGTCATGGCTTCATATCTGCCAACCTTGCCAAGCAGATAGGCTTTTCAGAGGAAGACCTTGAGCTTTTCTGGGATGCACTGAAGAACATGTTCGATGTTGACCGCTCGGCAGCACGTGGACTTATGAGTGCGCAGAAACTAATAGTATTCAAGCATGACTCCATACTTGGCAATGCCCCAGCCAACAAACTATTCGAGTTGGTTAAGGTAAAGAAAACATGTGATGGGGCTCCTCGTTCTTTCGGCGACTATTCCGTCACAATAGACGAGGCAGGATTGCCCGCAAACGTCACTGTAGAGAAGCTTATATAATATATGTATAGCGAGGACGATATGCTGATGTTGTCGGGGATACAGCACTACAGGTTCTGCCCCCGACAATGGGCTTTCATACATCTTGAGCAGCAGTGGGATGACAATCGACTGACGATTGAAGGACAACTGCTGCACAAGCATGTTGACGATCCTTTCTATCGTCAGAAATGTGGTGAACACATCATGCTTCGTGCGGTGAATATTGCCTCACGGGAGTTGGGGCTTTATGGGGTAGCAGATGTGATTGAACTTCATCCATCCGTATCCGCAGAAGATACTATTTCTCATCCGAAATATCCGGGCCGATGGATACCGATTCCTGTGGAGTACAAACATGGCAAGCCGAAACGCAATGAAGTAGATGAGGTTCAATTGGTAGCTCAAGCCATGTGTATCGAGGAGATGTATTCAGTGAGAGTGCCTTATGGTGTGTTCTTCTATGGAGAAATCCGGCATCGTACGGAGGTAGAAATCACGGAGAGGTTACGTTCCATTGTACGACAATGTGCTCAGGAAATGCACGATATATTTCGAAAAGCGATTATTCCCAAAGTAAAACAAGACAAATACTGTGGAGGTTGTTCATTAAAAGATCTCTGCATGCCGGAACTTGGAGGATGTGTTAAAGTGGCCACTTATCTTCAAAATAATTTGTACACATGAGAAAACTGCTGAATATGTACATACTAGTAACATACGATGTAGATACTACGACAAAAGAAGGGACTCGTAGGCTTCGACAGGTGGCGAAGGCATGTCAAGATTATGGGCAAAGGGTGCAGAACTCGGTTTTTGAGTGCGAGTTGACCGAAGCTCAGTTCTGTCTATTAAAGGATCGAATCAAAGAAATCATTAACAGCTCATCAGATAGTATTCGTTTTTATCATCTTCATAGAAATGAGCAAAGATGAGTAGAGGTTTTAGGAGCAGAAACTGCCTATAATGTTAAGGATACACTCATTATATAAAAATGCGAACTGGTTGTGGTACATGATTGTTGAGGGTTTCGCATGTGTTGAAAATCAATGTGTAATCAGAATGACTTGGAGGATTTATTGAATAGAATCTTACTTGGTTATACGTTTCGCAGAATGCAGCTTTTATATATCTTTGTGCCACTATCTTAAGGATAGTACTGTCGCACCTCTCGTAGGTGCGTGGATTGAAACTTCGCTGGCTACATCAACGATGGCCCAATCAGATCGCACCTCTCGCAGGTGCGTGGATTGAAACGGAGACTGGGAGTTCGTGAAGTACCTGTTCGTGCGTCGCACTTCTCGTAGGTGCGTGGATTGAAACGATTACGTCATGCGTGGCCGTAAACGCAAGACAAGTCGCACTCCTCGTGGGTGTGTGGATTGAAAAGTGCCTCATGGCATCTCTATCGGTAAACATGACTCGTTGCTTCTCCCGTAGAATAATTTGATTGTCAATATTTTACATATGTAGGAGAGCTGATAAGCCATGTATTAAGGGCTTCTTAAGGGACAGGTTAATGGATTATTAAGCCGCTAACTATTGGCTTGTTGAGCCATTAACTTACGGCTACTCCAACTCGCTAACTTACGGTTTGGATAGGGAATAGCTTACGGTTGTTTTCATGGTATTTTGTGGATTCCGATACTTGAATGAAAGCATAGGATCATCCACCTACTTGATGTTTCGATACAGGTTATTGCTACATGGTAAAGATTGTTAGTATAATCATGATTATGGTACAAAGATGGCAACATACATAAAGGAACTGAATCATAAAAGTAATAACGCACAGCATATTTGGCTGATTCAGCGAAATGGTGTAGCTTCGCGGCATCTGATTGCTTGGAATGAAAGTGCTGATTTTAAATACTTCGGAACGGACGGGTGGTGCGGCTGTGGCTGCCAATCGTCTGATGAATGCACTTTGTAAACAGGGTGTAGAGGCCAATATGTTGGTGCGTGATAAACAAAGTGAGGATGAACGAGTAATCTCGGTCAATCAGTCATGGTTCCAACGAAGATTGAACTTCTTGCGTTTTGTCTGGGAACGATTGGTGATTTTCCTTTGTAACAAGTTGAATCGCAAGGATCTGTTTCGGGTCTCGATTGCCAATACGGGTGTGAACTTAGCCGCTCATCCTTTGGTGAAAGAGGCGGATGTCATCCATCTGCATTGGATCAACCAAGGATTCCTCTCTTTGAAAGGGCTTCGCCAACTGATTGCTACAGGCAAGCCCATTGTTTGGACGTTGCATGATATGTGGCCAGCAACGGCGATATGCCATTACCCAGGAGATTGCACAAAATATCTGACAGCTTGTTCTCACTGCGCACTTTCTGTGCCGCATCCATTATGGGATTTAGCCGTCTCTACTTTCCGACAGAAGGGCAGAGTTGCTTTGAACTCGATTACTTTCGTGGGATGCAGTCAGTGGATTGCTCAAAAGGCAAAGCAGGGGAAATGGCTGCAATCAGCATCTTTTACATCCATACCGAATCCAATAGATGTGTCTATTTTTAAACCAGTGGAGAGAGTTGTCGCTCGTCGTCATTTTCATTTGGCAGAAGATAGACTTTTCGTGTTATTTGCTGCTGCTAAATTGTCGGAAATTCGAAAGGGAGCTACCTATTTTGTGGAGGCTTGTCAAGAGCTATACCCTATTTATGGCGATTGTATGGAGGTCCTGTTGATGGGCAACTGTGCGGACGAACTGAAACAGTGTGTACCCTTCAAAGTGAAAGAGTTAGGCTATTTGTCTGATGCACAAGAGATGGCATTGGTGTATAATTGTGCGGATTTGTTTGCGATTCCCTCCTTAGAAGATAATCTGCCCAACACCATCATGGAGGCTATGGCTTGTGGCACACCTTGCGTAGGCTTCCAAACAGGGGGCATTCCAGAGATGATTGATCATGAGCAAAACGGTTATGTCGCCCATTACCAAGATGCAAAGGATTTAGCGAAAGGCATTCAATGGGTGATCAACCATCCGGATCCGGAGGCGTTGCGGCAAGCCTGCGTGGAGAAGGTGCGGACGCACTATGCGGAGGAGGTTGTGGCGCAGCAATATATCAAGTTGTATGAACAATTATTGAAGCGGTAGAGCATTTATGACACATTTACAACCTAAATTTTCTATCATCACCATCACTTATAATGCGGAACAATGGTTAGAGCGCACTATTTTGAGTGTGTTGAGCCAATCTTATCCAAATGTGGAATATATCGTGATTGATGGGGCTTCGACAGATCGAACCGTGGAGCTGATCAAGCAATATGAGGCGGGTATCAGCTATTGGGTGAGTGAGCCTGATCAAGGACTGTACGATGCGATGAACAAAGGTTTGCGAAAGGCGACGGGGGATTATGTTTGGTTCTTGAATGCGGGTGACACACTTTATACCGCAGATACCTTGCAAAGTGTGGTGGCATCTCTGAAAAAGAGCGTATCTTTGCCCGACGTGCTGTATGGGGAGACGCAGATCGTGGATGCACAAGGTAGGGCTTTGGGTATGCGCCGATTGAAAGCACCTCGTAAGCTAACATGGAAGCGTTTCCGAATGGGTATGTTGGTTTGCCATCAATCCTTTGTGGTGAAACGGAGCGTAGCGCCGGAATATGATACGACCTATCGCTGGGTGGCTGATTATGAGTGGTGTATTCGTTGCTTGAAACAGGCGAAACGAATCAAGCACACCCATCTGATCCTGTCCAACTATTTGGAGGAGGGTTTGAGCACAGCAAATAGAAAGGCCTCTCTGAAAGAACGTTATGCGGTGATGTGTCATTATTATGGTACGTTGTCCACGATGCTCCTTCACGTATGGTTTGCGTTGCGCTTCTATACAGCGAAATGGATCAAAGGCAGAGTATAACGAAATAAATAGGATAAAGTAAGATATGAAAACTCTTTTAGTAAAATGGGGAAAACACCTGTTTGCCATTGTGATCTTTTTGGCGATGACGGTGGCCTATTTTTCTCCAGCGGTACTTGACGGCAAGATGATCCGTCAGGGTGATATGGAAAAGGCGGCTGGTATGGGTAGCAGCCAGATGGATCAGTATGCGAAAACGGCGCAGCCGGGTGAGTTCAGTGCTTGGTCGGATGCGATGTTTGGTGGTATGCCCTACGCCGGGGGGTATGGTAATCCGGCACCCGATTTGCCTACTTATAATTTGATTGAGACTCCTTTGAAGGGGATTGGCTACCTGAACGCAGGTATGGTATTTACCGGATTGATCTGCTTTTACATCTTGATGTGCGTGATGGGCATGAGTACTTGGTTAGCTATCGCCGGCTCGATCGCTTTTGCGTTAGCCTCTTACAATATTATTATTATTGAAGCGGGGCATATCACCAAAGCGTATGTGATTGCTTACATGCCGATTACCTTGGCCGGAATGGCGTTGTTGTTTAAGCGGAAATACCTGTGGGGGGCTGTGCTCTTCCTGCTGGGTGTGGCGCTCTCGATTGGTAATGGACACATTCAGATTACTTACTATCTGATGTTGCTTTGTGTATTTATCTATTTGGGCTATTTAGTCAGCTGTATCAAAGGGAAGGCACTGAAAGAATTCGGATTAACAACCGCCATCATGATTGGATGCGTGGTGTTAGCAGTATTGCCCAATGCGCAAGGTATGTATTCTCAGTGGGATTTGGGTAAGAACTCTATTCGTGGCGCTACGGAATTGACTACCACTACGCCCTCTGGCGAGCAGATCTCCTCCGGTTTGGATAAGGATTATGCGTTCGCGTGGAGCTATGGCAAAAGTGAGTTGCTTACGTTGTTGGTTCCTAATGCTTATGGAGGTGCCTCTGGTGGAGCTTTAGGTGTGGATTCGGAACTATACAAAGAGTTGAAAGCAAAAGGGGCTCAATTGGGCAAAGAGGTTAATGCACCGACTTACTGGGGTGACAAGAGCTTTACCTCGGGGCCGGTCTATATGGGAGCGTTGCTTTGCTTCCTGTTTGTGTTGGGTATGTTTGTCATTTCCAACCCGATGAAATGGTGGCTCTTTGCGGGAGCTCTCTTCTTGACGCTGTTGGCATTAGGCCGTAATTTCGACAGCTTCAACGACTTTATGTTCCATCACCTGCCGATGTACAACAAGTTCCGTACGGTGGAGATGGCTTTGGTCATTCCGGGAATGGTGTTGCCAATCATTGCCTTTTGGGGCTTGCGGGATGTATTGTGCGGTCAGGTGGAAGATGCGAAGTTGAAGAAGGGCTTGATAGCCTCGTTGGTGATCACGGGTGGTCTTTCATTGATCCTCTGGTTGATGCCGAGCCTTTTCTTGGATTTCCGTTCGGCTTACGATGCGCAATATCAGATGCCGGATTGGTATTACAACGCCTTGTTGATGGATCGAGAGTCGTTAGCCTCTGCGGATGCGTTACGTTCGTTGTTCTTTATCTTGGCGGGAGCGGTACTGCTTTTCTGGTATTATACCAGCAAGAACCGACCGATGGTAGCGAACTATGTGATGGTTGGTGTGGCTGTTTTGATGTTGGCTGACCTGTGGACGGTGGATAAGCGTTATCTAAATGAGAAAAATTTCGTGCGTCAACAACCAGCTGATGTCTATAAAGAGAGTGTAGCGGATCAGGCGATCTTCGAGGATAAGGATCCCTCTTTCCGTGTCTTGAATCTGAACAATCCCTTCCAAGAGACGACCGTTTCATATTATCACCATTCTGTGGGTGGTTACTATGCGGCCAAGTTACGTCGTTATCAGGAGTTGATCGACCACCGTTTGCAAGGTGAGTTGAATGGGCTGATTGAGGCCTTGCAAAAGGCGCAAACCGCCAATGACTTGATGGGTGCGTTTGCGGCTTCTCCCTCTCTGAATATGTTGAATACCCGCTATGTGATTTATAATCCGGAGCAACCGCCTTTACGTAATCCGTTTGCTTTTGGCAACGCCTGGTTTGTGGATCAGGTGGAGATCGTGGAGAATGCCGATGCGGAGATCGCTGCCTTGAATACGTTGAATCCATTGGTGAAAGCAGTGGTGGACAAACGATTTGCTGATCAGTTGAAAGGGTTCACGCCTGCGTTAGATTCCATGGCGACCATTCAGTTGGAGAGCTATCGTCCCAATCGGTTGGTGTACAAGACAGAGGCGAAGCGTGATCAGTTGGCTGTCTTCTCGGAGATTTACTATGATCCAGGGTGGAACGTCACGATTGATGGTAAGCCTGCCACTCATTTCCGTGCAGACTGGATCTTACGTTCGATGATTATTCCGGCGGGTGCGCATGAGGTGGTCTTTGAGTTTAAGCCGCAAGGTTACATCACCGCCTCTTACGTCGCTTCTTTCAGCTCCTTTGCGATCCTGCTATTATTGATAGCAGCTATTCTATACTCGGTTGGAAAGGAATTTCGGAAAGGGAATGAGGAGAAAATAATGAAGGCATAATGCCTAAAAAATCATGGGCAATGCGCGATATTTTATTGCCCATGGTTTTCAAAAACGTTGCCCATGAAAAAATAAAATGTTGCCCATGCTTTTTTGTTGGGATGCCCATCATTTTTCAAAAAGACGGGCAACGTTTTTGGGGGTTATAAATCCCGCATGAAACAGAGCAGCTTGCTTGTGAGACTTCCCCACGAGAGAGCTGCTTTTTCTTTGGCTATCTGTGTGGGAAGGAGGGCTTGCCAAGAGGGGCTGAAAAGTGTACGGATGCCCTCGGCGATGGATGCCGGAGAGATGGCTTGTGTGACAATACCCGTTTTGGGGAGACCTATACTTTGTGCAA
Source organism: Parabacteroides distasonis (assembly GCA_021531385.1). Classification (GTDB taxonomy): domain Bacteria; phylum Bacteroidota; class Bacteroidia; order Bacteroidales; family Tannerellaceae; genus Parabacteroides; species Parabacteroides distasonis_C. The sequence continues at coordinate 110,267 of JAFBIR010000008.1, forward strand.
AGTCTCCAACGGGGGTGCTGACCATCGGTAGATCGAAATGATAGGCAACGGAGACCACTCCACTTTGTGTTGCGGAGCGATAGGGAAGTGCCAACGCATCTGCGGCAGAAAAATAGGTGGGAATATCCTCGTCGTGCACATAGCCATTATGCACAAATATGCGATCCTTTGCCAGTGAGGTTGCTATCAATGCCTGGTATTTCTCAAAACTGCCGTAACACTCGCCTGCAATCACTAATTGATAATCTTCCGGCAAGAGATCCATTGCCTCAATCAGTAGATCCAATCCTTTGTAGGCACGAATCAAACCAAAGAACAGCAAGGTCTTGCGGGCTGGGTCAATTCCTAACTGGGCACATGCCGTCGTGCGATCCTGCTTGGCACCAAAATGATCGTATAAAGGATGCGGGTGTTGCACGAATTGGGCCTTGGGGCAGAGCTGACGTAGGTCGTTTGCCACATTATCGCTCAACACCAGGAATCCGTGGCATTGCTGGAAAAGCAACTTCGCCATGGGTTTGTCAAAGAAACGAGGTTCATGTGGAATCGCATTGTGAATCAAGGTGATCACCTTGCATTGTCGTTTCAAGCGATTAGCGATGTGTGCGTAGCCGGGCACAAAGAAAGACATCCAATAACTGATAATCAATGCTTCCGGACGGAAAGCCTCTATGGCTTTCACCGTCTGAAAGTAGGAGAGCGGGTTGATGCTATCCAACACCCGCTCGTTAGGTATGGCCATCGCTTGATCGCCCTCCTCCACATACTGCGTCTTACCGGGAAATAACAAATCGGGATATAATCGTTTGAAATTAAATGCTTTTACCTCATGGCCATCTTGGATAAGCTGACTGTAGAGCATACCGCTAAATTGAGCGATACCGCCGCGGTACGGGTATATGGGGGAGAGGATAGCGATGCGCATAGTCTTTAATATCTATAATGATCTGCTTTGTATGGACCTTCAATCTTTACGCCAATGTAGTCGGCCTGCTTCTGCGTCAAGGTAGAGAGCTTCGCACCGATACGCTCCAAATGCAGACGAGCCACCTCCTCGTCGAGGTGCTTCGGCAAGCGGTAAACACCGATCTCGTACGGCTTTTGCCAGAGATCCATCTGTGCCAGAACCTGATTGGTGAAAGAGTTACTCATCACGAAAGAGGAGTGCCCTGTGGCGCAACCTAAGTTCACCAAACGGCCTTCCGCCAATAAGAAGATGGCATGGCCATCAGGGAAGGTGTACTTATCTACCTGCGGCTTGATGTTCAAGTGCTTAATGCCCGGATAGTTGATCAACTTATCCACTTGAATCTCGTTGTCGAAGTGACCGATGTTGCAGACAATGGCTTGATCTTTCATCTGCTCCATGTGTTCGATTGTGATAATGTCGCAGTTTCCTGTGGTCGTCACGAAGATATTACCCTCTTTCACAGCCTCTTCCATAGTTGTCACCTCAAAGCCCTCCATAGCGGCTTGCAGAGCGCAGATCGGGTCGATCTCTGTCACCAATACCCGTGCACCATACGAACGCATGGAGTGAGAGCAACCTTTACCTACATCCCCATAACCAGCGACAACTACCACCTTACCTGCGATCATCACATCCGTTGCCCGCTTTATGCCATCGGCCAGTGACTCGCGGCAACCATACAGGTTATCAAACTTAGATTTGGTTACTGAGTCGTTTACGTTGATAGCCGGTACTAACAATTCTCCTCGCTCCATCATCTGATACAAACGGTGCACACCGGTTGTGGTCTCTTCAGAAACGCCCTTCATCTCGGCTACCGTGCGATGCCAACGTTGGTTATCCTCTTGCAGGATACGGTTTAAGGTATCTAAGATGACCTGCTCCTCATGGTTACCACCCTTGCGATTGATGCTTTCCGGGTTCTCTTCTGCTCGATAGCCCATATGCACTAACAGGGAGGCGTCTCCACCATCATCCACGATCAAGTGTGGGCCTTTGCCATCGGGGAAACGAAGTGCCATCTCGGTACACCACCAATATTCCTCTAAGCTTTCGCCTTTCCAAGCGAAGACGGGTACACCGTCGGCTGCAATCGCCGCAGCCGCATGATCTTGTGTGGAGAAAATATTACAGCTGGCCCAACGGACATCCGCACCTAAAGCAACCAACGTCTCGATCAAAACCGCTGTCTGGATAGTCATGTGCAATGAACCAGTGATGCGTGCACCCTTCAACGGCTGCTGACCAGCGTACTTCTGACGTACAGCCATCAAACCAGGCATCTCATGCTCGGCGATCTCGATCTCTTTACGACCAAACTCAGCCAAGCTCATATCTGCCACTTTGTAGGGCAGATCATTCGGAAATAATTGTGACATATAATAACGTATAAATCTAATTGTTTACTTACTCGTGTGGCGCAAAGGTACTCACAATTCCCGGATTAGCCAATGGGGCGGCATGAGGCCGTCCCCGTAGTGAGCTATACCGATGTTATCCCTGCATTTCCTTCGCTCTGAAAGCCATTGCGTAGAGGCGCATCTGTTTTACCATGGCTACCAACCCGTTGGAGCGAGTGGGCGAGAGATGCTCTTTGAGGCCAACCTTCTCGATGAAATAAAGATCCGCATCGAGAATCTCTTGTGGCGTGTGGTCGCTCAGCACCTGAATCAACAGGGAGACGATACCTTTAACGATGACGGCATCGCTCTCTCCTTGGAAGTGGATCTTACCGTCTACAAAGTCTGCTTGCAGCCATACTCGACTTTGGCAACCCTCGATGAGGTTACTCTCGGTTTTATAACGCTCGTCGAGTGGAGGTAGCGAATTTCCTAAGTCAATTAATAACGCATATTTGTCCATCCAATCATCAAAGGCGGAAAACTCGTCTATGATGTTATCTTGCAGTTCGTTTATACTCATTTCAATCCTTTTTTATTGATTATAAATCACCTCTAAGACGGTTTGCCCCACGGCTTTCAACGTCTCTCGGTCGATATTGTCCATATTGTCTTTTTGGGTGTGCCAATAGGAAGCGAATCCTGTTTCTGTGTCGGGGTCATAATTGATAATGTCGATGGAGGGGATGCCTCTGCCACTGATCACGTATTGGTGATCGTCGGTGATGGCACCTCCATCCGCATTGATAAAATACTTGCCATACCCTAAGTCACGTGCCTTGCTCCATACCATTTCTAAAATGGGAGCTGCGGCACGTTTACTTTGATATTCACGGAAGAAGGTGGCTCCTTTACCGCCAACCATATCGAGAAGAATGCCAAACTCCGCCTTATAGTTCTTAACGTGTGGATTCTTGGCCCAAAACTGTGAGCCTAAGCACCAGGTGTCAGGCTTATAGTCATCGACAAATTCTGGAGTGCCGTAATCTTCCGCATCACAGAACAAGATGTCCACGCCTATGTTTGGGGCTTGTTGTCCTAACTGGCGAGCGATCTCTAATAATACGCCTACGCCACTGGCCCCGTCATCCGCACCATCCAATGGTTTTCGCAGGTTGGCTGGATCGGGATCATGATCTGAATAGGGGCGACTATCCCAATGAGCAAAGAGCAACACCCGCTTCGATTGTTCCGGGTTGTAGGAGCCAATCAGGTTACGCGCCTCCAACAAAGTCCCGTCGTACGCCTTGAGATTGGCCTCTTGCACATAAAGCTGTGCCCCGAAACGGGTCAGTTCGGATGCCAAATAATCGCCACATTGTTTATGCGCCTTGCTGTTAGGCACACGGGGACCGAAAGCTACTTGGTTAGCCACGTAGGTATAAGCGCTATCGGCTTCAAATGTGGGTGCTTTCGAAGTTGTTACAGCGGTTTGTGGTGAGCTGGTTGTCGTTGCTGTCTGTTCTGGACTTCCCGCTGACCCACAGGCCATCAGAAGGATGAGTGAACAGAGAGGAAATAGTTTTACCATATTCAGTCTGATTTATTAGGTTTATTTTACCGTGGCAGCGGCTTGAACTTGTCGCATCACACGCATAAGATTGCCACCCCAAATCTTTGCGATCTCTTCTTCTGTGTAACCTTTCTCGATGAGCTTTACGGTGATCTGGATTAAGTCGTTATCAGCCTCGCATCCAATCAATCCGCCACCGCCATCAAAGTCAGAGCCCACACCGACATGGTCGATACCGGCTACCTTCACCATGTGGTCGATATGCTCCACTGCGTCAGTGACACTGGCCTTCTTAGCGTTTTTGTTGATATAGGCATTCAAAAGGCATACTTGTGCGACACCTCCATTCTTGGCCAGCGCTTTCAGTTGCTCGTCGGTCAAGTTGCGATCATGGTTGCAAAGTGCTTTCGAGGAGGAGTGAGAGCAAATGATCGGTGCTTTGGTGAGGGCAATTACATCCCAGAAAGATTTCTCGCTGGCGTGTGACATATCAATCATGATACCCTGCTTGTTCAACTCCTCTACGACTTGACGACCGAAGGGACTCAGCCCGTTCCACTCTGTCTTTGTTCGAGAGGAGGAGTCGCAAATATCATTGTCGTAGGAATGGCAGAGCGTGACGTAGTTCACACCCATCTTCTTAAAGCGGGCAATGTTGGCCAAGTCTTTTCCAATGCCATAGCCATTCTCAATACCAATGAAGAAGGCTCGTTTACCCTCTTTTTTCAAACGGATAAAATCCTCCTCCGTGACGGCGATGCCGCAAAGATCTTTGTTTCGTTCAGCCTGCTCACGGATACCTTCGATCAGTCCTTTCACCTTCTCCACAGCGGCTTGCAGGGAAGCGTCATCCCGTTTCCCTTGACCAATGAAGGCCGCCAGGAATACGCCATCGAGATAGCCCTCTTCCATCTTGGGTAAATTAACACGGTTGCGCTCACGGCTGGCGATATCAAAACCGGCACGTTTGAACCAAAAAGGGGTATCGGTGTGGGTGTCCACAGAGAGGAAACGGCCATGCATCTCCTTGGCTTTGTGGAAAGTCTCGGCTTTACCAACAAGGTGAGAGAAGACTTTCAGCATGGTTGTGTCTCCTCCGTTGGTGAGTGCTTCCGGATGCCATTGCACACCCAGAATCGAACGATTGGGATAGGCCGTAATAGCTTCGATGATACTATCAGGAGAGAAGGCGATCGCCTCAAAACCAGGCGCTACATCCTTGACTGCTTGATGGTGAAAAGAGTTTACTGCTAAGGTGTCTTTCCCGAAAATCTCGACTAAGGGAGTACCCTGTTTCAGGTAAACGGCATGAGATCCATAGGTTGAAGGCAAGGATTGTTGATGTTTGATATGATTGCCTTTTCTTTGGGCAGGAATATCTTGATACAGTGTACCGCCAAAGGCAACGTTGAGCAATTGGCACCCTCGGCAGATGCCTAAGATCGGGATATTGCGATCGCTGGCCAATTTGATCAGCTTTAATTCATACAGGTCTCGCTGCGGATCGACTCCTCCCAATTGCTGAATGGGACTCTCCCCATACCAAAGGGGATTGACATCAGCTCCACCAACCAACACCAATCCGTCGAGTTGGGCTACTGCGTTACGGAGGGTCTGGCCATCGGTGACAGCAGGAAGAATGACAGGTGTACCTCCAGCTTTTACGATAGAATTGATGTATGTAGCACTGACCATGGAGTAGCCGTTGTCGTTAATACTGGCGGATAAACCAATCAAAGGTGAATGGCTTGCTCTTAAATTGACATCAAGCGAATCGGTCAAGTCATACAGTTGTTTCAGATCAGGCATTGCCGATCCTTTTGTCTGGGCATTCGCTCCACTTAAGAGGGAAAGTGAAGCGAACAAGGTTAAGAAAATCTTTTTCATTTGTAAACGGTTTATTATTTGTTTGTAGTTTGTTGTATCTCAGCAAAACGTAGCGCCTGTTTCCATACACGGATCCAGTTACCACCCCATATCTTTTGAATTTCCTCTTCGGTATAGCCCTCTTGTAGGAGTCGCATGGTGATATTGATTAGTTCATTCGTGGCTGCGCAGCCAATCAACTCGCCATCTCCATCAAAATCAGACCCGATACCTACATGATCGATTCCCATAATCTCGACCATGTGGTTGATGTGTCGAATCGCATCTGTCAGAGAGGCCTTTTCTGCTTCTGGATTGATAAATCCCTTGTATAAGCAGACTTGTACCACTCCTCCTTGTGCGGCTATCGCCCGAAGCTGGTCATCAGTTAGGTTGCGTGGATGATCGCAGAGTGCTCTGGCAGAGGAATGTGAGCAAACGATGGGTACTTGACTTACTGCCAAGGCATCGTAGAAACTCTGTTCAGCAGCATGAGAGAGATCGACCAGGATGCCTAAACGGTTCATCTCTCGAACGACCTTCTTGCCAAACGGGCTGATACCTCCCCACTCGCTCTTTCCACGAGCGGAGTCGCAAATATCGTTATCCCCGTTGTGACAGAGGGTGATGTAGCTGACACCCATTTCCTTGAATTGACGAAGGTTGCTAAGTTTTTTGCCCACGGCATATCCGTTCTCCACCCCTAAACAGATCGCCTTCTTGCCTGCTTGTTTGAGTTGCAGGATCTCTTCGGGTGTACGAGCAATACCCATACGGGTTGGGTTGAGTTGCTCTTGGCGCTTCACTTGTGTCAGTCGTTCGATCGCAAAAGCGTTGGCTGTTTTTAAATTAGCCTCATCTCGTGCACCTTGTGGAATATAAGCCACCATGAAAACGGCATCGATCCGTCCCTCTTCCATGAAGGGCAGGTTCACCTTGCCTCCCTCTTTCTTCCCAATGTTGAATGTGCCGGGAAAGATCATGGGGGTATCGGTGTGGGTGTCGATGGTCAAAATCCGTTGGTGGATCGCTTTGGCTTTGGCGAAACGTCTGGCTGCATCCACATGCCACCGGAAGAGTGTCCTCATCTCCTGATCGCCGTTTGCCTCCATGGCTTCTGGGTGCCATTGCACACACAGTAATGGCTTCTCGGGATCCTCAAACGCCTCGTTCAGCCCATCGGCTGCGACGGCACTTGCATGCAGACCTGGGGCAACCTCTTTGACCGCTTGGTGATGGAAGGAGTTGACCGCTATCTTTTCCTTCCCACCGAAAAGCTGTTTGAGTAGGCTTCCTTCTTGCAGTGTCACAGTGTGCGACGGAAATTCACGGGCGATTTGCTGGCTATGTTTTTGTGTGGTTTGCGCTTGGGTGTAAATGTCTTGATAGAGTGTACCCCCTAAGACGGCATTCACCACTTGATGTCCCCGACAAATACCAAAGATGGGAATCTGCCGGTTGAGGGCAAGCCGAAGTAACAACAGGTCATATTCATCGCGCAAGTTGTCCGCATCTTGCAGGGCTTTGATCGGTTCCTCTTGCAAATAGAGCGGATTGATGTCGCCTCCACCGCTCATGAGCAGACCATCCAGCCCCTCTACGAGAGTAGTCAATATGTGCAAATTGGTGGTAACAGGAATGAGAACAGGCGCACCGCCCGCTTGAACTACGGCATTGACATAGGTTTCGGCAATGCAAGAGGTGCCCTCTTTCCGATTAGCGGAGATACCGATGCGAGGAGCGGGAAGCTCCTCGTCGGCGGGAATGTATTGATCTATATTATGCATCAATCTTTGCATAGGTCGCATGCTCCTCGATGAATTCACGACGCGGGCCTACATCCTCACCCATTAACATGGCGAAGATTTGGTCGGCCTCAGCTGCATTGTCGATCGTGATTTGTTTCAACGTGCGATTCTCAGGACTCATGGTCGTTTCCCAGAGCTGATGGTCGTTCATCTCTCCCAGACCTTTGTAGCGTTGGGTGTGGATCTGGTTCTCGTTGCCACCACCATATTTCAAGATGAATTGTTGACGTTGTTGATCTGTCCAGCAATATTCCTCAACTTTGCCTTTCGAGCATTTATAAAGTGGAGGAGTAGCCAAATAAACGTAGCCATTCTCGATGACTGCGCGCATACGACGGAAGAAGAAGGTCAGGATCAAGGTTGCGATGTGGCTACCATCCACATCGGCATCGGTCATGATGATGATCTTGTGATAACGCAATTTCTCTAAGTTCAAGGCCTTCGGGTCCTCCTCAGTTCCAACGGTTACGCCCATGGCCCGATAGATGTTCTGGATCTCCTCGCTTTCGAACACCTTGTGATCCATCGCTTTTTCCACGTTTAAGATCTTACCACGCAAGGGGAGGATCGCTTGGAACGTGCGGTCACGCCCCTGCTTCGCCGTACCACCTGCAGAGTCTCCCTCGACCAGGAATAACTCACAGATAGAGGCATCTTTAGAGGAGCAATCAGCCAACTTTCCGGGAAGTCCACCTCCGGTCAGTGGTGATTTACGTTGTACTTGCTCTCTGGCTTTACGAGCTGCCACACGGGCACTGGCAGCCAAAATTACCTTCTCGACGATGGCTTTCGCCTCTTTGGGATGTTCTTCCAAGTAATAACCCAAGGCTTCTCCTACCGCCTGATCAACCGCACCCGTTACCTCATTGTTACCCAATTTGGTCTTTGTCTGTCCCTCAAATTGCGGTTCAGCTACCTTGATAGAGATAACGGCGGTCAAACCCTCGCGGAAGTCATCTCCCGTAATCTCAACTTTCGCCTTCTCCAACAGCTTGGAGTCATCCGCATATTTTTTTAAGGTACGTGTCAAACCCCGTCGGAAACCGGCTAAATGCGTACCTCCTTCGATGGTGTGAATGTCGTTGACATACGAATAAACACTCTCGTTGTAGGAGGTGTTGTAGGTCATTGCTACCTCTACAGGGATGCCCTGTTTCTCCGTGACAATATGAATCACATCATCAATCAATTTCTCTTTGGAGTGATCAATATAGCGAACGAACTCTTTCAGACCCTCTGTGGAGTGGAAAACCTCGCTTTTATAGGTGCCATCCTCCTTCTGGTTGCGCTTGTCAGTGAGGCGCAAAGTAATACCTGCGTTCAAAAACGCCAGCTCACGGAGGCGAGTCGCTAAGATGTCATATTTGTATTCCGTGACAGAGAAAATCGATCCGTCGGGGTGAAATGTAATGGTCGTACCGGTCTTTTCCGTATCGCCTATGACCTCCACATCGTGCAGCGGTTTACCACAAGTAAATTCCTGCATGTAGATGTGCCCGTTGCGGCGTACCTCAGCCTTCAGGTAGGTAGAAAGTGCATTCACACAAGAGACACCCACGCCATGCAGACCTCCGGAAACCTTGTATGTCCCTTTGTCGAACTTACCTCCGGCGTGAAGCACGGTCAATACAACCTCTAAGGCTGACTTGCCCTCTTTCTCATGAATATCTACGGGAATGCCTCGGCCATCGTCAACCACAGTGATGGAATTGTCAGGATTAATGATAACGTCAATGTTCTTGCAATAGCCAGCTAATGCCTCGTCGATAGAGTTATCAACCACCTCATAAACCAGGTGATGGAGACCCTTTTCGCTGGTGTCGCCAATATACATGGATGGTCTTTTCCGTACCGCCTCTAAACCCTCAAGTACTTGAATGCTATCCGCTGAGTACTCGTTGGATGTCTGCTTAATCTCTTCACTCATGAGTATATATGTTTATTATTTCTTTAAAATTCTATTATGGTCAATTTAGCTGTCAAAAGTAGTGATTATTATCGAGATAGTGAAGCTTTGGCTGTAAAATATAGCAAAAAAGCCGGACTTACATGAAGTCCGGCTTATGCTTGATACTCGTAAAAATACGTTGCTGCTTAGGCTAAGCTATTCACGTGCTTTGCCAACTTTGATTTCAGGTTACCAGCCTTGTTCTTGTGGATAACGTGCTTCTTTGCCAATTTATCCAACATGGAGCATACCTTCGGATACAAAGTGGTAGCCTCGTTCTTGTCCTCCGTAGCGCGCAATACACGCACAGCGTTTCTCGCTGTCTTAGCGTAGTATCTATTGCGGAGACGTCTTGCGTTAGTCTGTCTGATTCTCTTGATAGATGACTTATGGTTTGCCATTTCTAGATCTTCTCTTTATTGTTTTTTATTCCTGTTTATTGTAGCCCATAGGGGAATCGAACCCCTCTTTCAAGAATGAAAATCTTGCGTCCTAGCCGATAGACGAATGGGCCAACGAGACAAAATACTGTCTGTTAGGAAATAGCTTTCCTGTTTTGCGGTGCAAAGATAGACCTATTCCCCGAACTTGCAAAACTTTTCAAGGAAAAATTCGATTTAAATGCTTACTTTTGCCTCTTGGAGCGTAAGCAGATAAAGAATATGTGGCATAAAACACGTGGAATCGTTCTCCATACGATTCCTTACAACGATAAATACGCTATTATATATATGTACACGGAGGCTTTTGGACGGGCTTCCTATCTGGTCAGTCGTACACGTAGTAAACGGGGAGGGCTCTCAAAGGCGTTGTTTGCTCCGTTGACTGTTTGGGAGTTGGAGGTGGATCATCAGCCTAAGCGGGAGTTGCACCGAATCAAGGAGGCGCACGCTTGCTTTCCGTTGACTGATGTGGCCGGCGATCCGGTCAAGAGTATGTTGGCGCTTTTCTTATCCGAGGTGCTCTTTCGAGTGGTACGTGAGCAAGAGTCGGATCTTCGGTTGTTTCAGTATCTCTATGAGTCGATTCATCTGTTGGAGTATGCGGATAAGGGTATCGCTAATTTCCATTTGGTTTTCTTGTTGGGGTTGTTGCAGCCATTAGGTATTTTCCCGAATGTGGAGGCCTATCATCCGGGTGATTATTTCGATATGTTGAATGGTCTCTTCACGGATGCCCTGCCTCTTCATAGCCATTTCCTCAATGAATCGGATTCAGCGGTCTTTGTTCGACTGTTGCGCATCGGGTTTGACAACATGGCGCTCTTTGGCTTCTCTCGGCAGGATCGTCATGTCATTCTCCAGTATATATTAGCCTATTATCGGTTGCATTTGCCTGACTTCCCTGAGATCAAATCGCTCTCTATTCTGCAAAGTCTTTTCGATTAGTACCAAATTGTGAACTTTTTCTGTCGAAATGCTGTTTAAAATAAAAAAAAGAGGCATATTTGCTGCCGTAAAGAAGTAGAGGATTAACGAATGACCGTACAAACAGCACATAGGCCCTACCATTTGGGATTGGCCCTTAGTGGCGGAGGAGCGAAAGGATTCGCTCACTTAGGGGTGTTTAAGGCGTTGGAAGAGTGCGGCCTGCGTCCAGATCTTATTTCCGGGACCAGTGCGGGAGCCTTGATGGGAGTACTTTATGCGGATGGTTATTCGGCTGAAGAAATCCGTGAGTTGTTTTCTGGTCGTGAGTTTTCTGAGTTCGCTCAGTTGCAGCTACCCAAGACGGGTTTGTTTGACAGTAAACGTTTTCGCTATTTCTTACGACGCCATTTGCATACAAAGAACATCGAGGATTTGTCAATCCCGATGGTGATTGTGGCTACTGATTTGGATCACGGTGAGAGTCATGAGTTCCGTCAGGGACCGATTGTTGAAGCTGTGACGGCATCTTGTAGCATTCCGGTTATTTTCAGTCCGGTCGTGATCAATGGTGTGCATTATGTAGATGGTGGATTGTTTCAAAACTTCCCCGTTGCTAATATCCGTAAGGAGTGTGAACGGGTGATAGGAGTGAATGTCAGTCCGCTGATGCCTCAGAAGTATAAACAGACACTTTTTCATATCGCTGAGCGATCCTATCATTATATGTTTCGTGCAAATACGATGGAAGATAGAGAGATGTGCGACGTATTAATCGAGACCGCAGAGGTTGGGCTTTATAAGACGTTTGACTTGGAGAATGTGGATGTCATCGCTCGGATTGGCTATGAGGCAGCTATGAAAGCATTTGATAAGGTGTTGGAAGACAATAAGTATGAAACTTTGGTGAAGATGATCTCAACCAGCCGTCAAAAAGCCTTGCAAGCATAAAGATCGTTGAGTAGAAATCAATTCTCCTGTAAACACATATAGTTATGAACGCAATGGAACAAAAAAACAAAATGGTTATTTATCAGGTTTTCCCGCGTTGGTTTGGGAATAACCGACCATCTCCAGTGAAAAACGGAAGTCTGGCGGAAAACGGTGTCGGCAAATTCTCGGCTTTTACTCCCTTGGCACTCTCGAAGATTAAGGAATTGGGTATCACGCATGTTTGGTACACGGGCGTGATTGAGCATGCGACGAAGACCGATTATTCGGCTTATGGCATTAGAAAAGATCATTCTGCGGTTGTCAAAGGAAACGCTGGGTCGCCTTATGCAATCAAAGATTATTACGATATAGATCCCGATTTGGCGGATAATATACATAACCGCATGGGGGAGTTTGAGGATTTGGTACGTCGTACGCATGACGCAGGTTTGAAAGTGATTATTGATTTTGTGCCCAATCATGTGGCTCGACAATATTTCTCGGATGTGCGTGAGCCGTTCGTGGAGGATTTGGGTCAGCATGATAACGTGTCGAAAGCGTTTGATGTCAATAATAATTTCTACTACCTGCCGGGACAGACCTTGGTCTTCCGTTTTGATCCTCAACGGGAGGAAGATTATGCGTATAGCGAGTTCCCTGCTAAGGTCACTGGCAACAACCACTTTGATGCTTATCCCAGTCAGAATGATTGGTATGAGACGGTGAAGCTCAATTATGGCGTGGATTATATGCATGGCGGAGTGTGCCATTTTGAGGAAATTCCAGATACTTGGCATAAAATGTTGGATATCTTGCGCTTTTGGGCCAAGAAGGGAATAGATGGTTTCCGTTGCGACATGGCCGAGATGGTGCCTGTGGAGTTCTGGGAATGGGTGATCCCACAAGTGAAGCAAGAGGCGGATGTGGTGTTTATCGCTGAGGTCTATAACCCTGCGGAGTATCGGAATTACATTTACAAAGGAAATTTTGACTATTTGTATGACAAGGTTGGATTGTATGATACGGTTCGTGCTGTGATGTGCGGACAACAACCTGCTTCTCAAATCAGTAATTGCTGGAAATCAGTGGGCGATATTCAGTCGCACATGCTCAATTTTCTGGAGAATCACGATGAGCAACGCATCGCTTCGGAATTCTTTGCCAATGACGCGCGCTTGGGCATTCCGGGTATGATTGTCTCTGCGGCCATGAATACAAACCCTGTGATGATTTATTGCGGTCAGGAGCTGGGTGAGCCCGGTATGGATGAGGAGGGCTTTAGCGGTCGGGATGGCCGGACAACTATCTTCGATTATTGGAGCATCCAGCGTTTGCGTAACTGGAATAATGGCGGCCGATTTGACGGTGCCCGTCTCGATCCCTCTGCACAACAGCTACGTAGGTCTTATCAGTTGCTGCTCAATGCCGTACGTTCAGAACCAGTCATCACGCAGGGCCAATTCTATGATTTGATGTACGCCAATGCGCATAACCCTCGTTTTGACAGTAATAGGCAGTACGCCTTCTTGCGGAAATATCAGAATGAGGTGTTGTTGGTGGTTGCGAATTTCGACCGTGCAGAGCAACGTGTATGGGTGAACATTCCGGTGGATGCCTTCAAGACATTGGGCTTTGAGGATAACCGTCCGGCTACCGTGACTGATTTACTTTCCGGCTCTACAGCGATCAGCACCTTGACCGATGCTTATCCCTATTACGTGCAACTCCCAGCCTATTCCGGTAAATTGTTGAAATTTACTTTCCGCTAAATCCGGAGGCGGCATTTGCGATAGCATTTCCCCTATACCTATTTATATATATATAGGATGTAGGGGATTTTTTATGCCTTATGGCGCCCTTCCGAAAAGATATGGGGTTTAAGTGCGTGAACCATGGGGTATTTTCGATTTAGATATGGGGTATATGCGCTTATACTATGGGGTATTTTTTTTACCTTTGCGGCACTCATTGTGAGAAAAGAAGATACAGATGATAGCAGGATTAGTGGATTTGCAAACCGTTCGCTTCAACGAGGCAGGCGATGGAGTCGTGATACTTGACCAAACTCAGCTGCCTGGACGAGAGGTCTATATTACTCTTCGAACGGCAGAGGAAATTTGGGAGGCGATCTATCGGCTCAAGGTCAGAGGAGCGCCAGCGATCGGTGTTGCCGCGGCTTATGGATTGTCCGTTTGTGCTGAGCAGATCACAACTTCAGATAAGGTAGAGTTTGCACAAAAGCTGCGAGAGGTAGCTCGTTATTTGTCTGGTTCCAGACCTACCGCTGTTAACCTTTCAGCCGCTTTGGAGCGCATGTTGCAGGTGCTCGATAAGCATCCGGATTCGACCTGCCAGGCGTGGAAAAAATTGCTACGTCACGAGGCAGCAAAAATTCGGGAGGAAGATGCGGCGGCTTGTCGCCAGATCGGTGAGCATATGTTGGCTCGCTTGCGTCCGGGGATGGGTATCCTTACGCATTGCAATGCCGGACACCTTGCTGTTTCCGAATTGGGCACAGCGCTTGCCCCGATCTATTTGGGACAGGAGCGAGGTTATGGTTTCCGGGTGTATGCAGATGAGACGCGTCCCTTGCTGCAAGGAGCTCGTTTAACGGCTTACGAATTGCGAAAAGCAGGTGTGGATGTCACGTTAATTTGTGATAATATGGCGGCAAGCCTGATGCGTAAAGGATGTATAGATGCTGTTATTGTGGGGTGCGATCGAGTCGCGGCCAATGGTGATGTGGCGAACAAGGTTGGCACATTAGGCGTGGCGATTCTGGCGCATCATTACGGGGTCCCTTTCTATGTGCTTGGCCCCACCTCGACGATTGACATGAATTGTCCTACAGGCGACTCGATTGTCATCGAAGAGCGGGCAGCAGAGGAGGTTACAGAGATGTGGTATGCGCACCGAATGGCTCCCGAAGGCGTCTCGGTATATAACCCTGCATTTGACGTAACACCTCATGAGTTGATCACGGCTATCGTTACGGAGAAGGGGGTGTTTTTATGAAAAATAATCGGCGAAAGTTTTGCTAATCCCGAAACAATCAGTAATTTTGCCGCTCAATTTGAGGATATAAATAATTAAACAATATAACAATTTAGATTATGATCGTAGTTCCATTAAAAGAAGGCGAGAACATTGAAAAGGCGCTTAAAAAGTTTAAAAGAAAGTTTGAAAAAACTGGTGTTGTCAAGGAGTTGAGAAACCGCCAGGCTTTTGAAAAACCGTCTGTTACAAAAAGAAAGCAAACCATGCGTGCGATCTACGTACAGCAATTGCAGCAAGGTGAAGAATAATTAAGCGCTGAACGCTTGTTTTTTTGAATTCTTATTTCTATTTTCGTTGCACGAAATCTTGATGCGACGAGAAGATGCTGATCGAAGACTTTATTCGTTATCTGCAGTACGAGCGAGGTTATTCTCCCTGTACGTTGGAGGCATACTCGAAAGATTTGTCTCAGTTTGCGGAATATGTGAAGGCTTATCGAGAAGGTAGATTCGATCCGGCGGAGATTGATGCGGATATAGTGCGTAATTGGATCGTCTTTTTGATGGACGAGAAGCATTCACCCCGCACGGTTGGCCGGAAATTAAGTTCTTTGAAATCTTTTTTCAAGTTTCTCCGTAAGTTGGGGAAGATCCAGGTGGATCCGACCCGGCTTATCCAAGCCCCCAAGTGCGCAAAACCTTTGCCTTGCTTTGTTAGGGATAAGGATATGCAATTACTATTGGATGGCGACGATTTTGGGGAAGACTTTGAAGGCATAAGGGATCGGTTGATCTTGGAATTGCTTTACGACACGGGCATGCGTCGTTCGGAATTGGTCGGTATCCGGGAAACGGATATTGATTATGAGGCGATGGTGATCAAGGTGACGGGAAAGCGTAACAAGCAGCGATTGATTCCCTTTGCGGAAAGTTTGAAGAGCTTAATGCTTGCATACGAGAAGGTGCGCGGCGAGCAAGGGATAGCGCATAGCGAGTGGTTCCTGGTCGGGAAGGGCGGGCGTCCACTCACCACAGCGGTTGTTTATAATGTAGTACGAAAGTACTTGTCGAACATTCCGATGTTGGCAAAGCGAAGTCCACATGTGTTGCGGCACTCATTTGCGACGAGTATGCTAAACAATGGTGCGGAACTGACGGCTGTGAAAGACCTGTTAGGACATAGCAGCCTAGCTTCCACCAGCGTTTACACACATACAACCTTTGAGGAATTAAAAAAAGTGTATCATGCTCATCCAAGAGCAAAAAAAGAAGGAGGTTTTTATGGAAATTAGAGTTCAAGCTATCCATTTCGATGCGTCAGAGCAACTGCATGCGTTTATTCAGAAGAAAGTGTCCAAGTTGGACCAGTACTTCGACGGAATTCTCAAGGCCGAGGTAACCTTGAAGGTGGTAAAGCCTGAAACCGCAAATAATAAACAAGCTGGCGTGAAGTTGCTGGTGAGAAATGGCGAATGTTTCGCCGAGAAAATTAACGACAGTTTCGAAGGAGCTATCGACGAATGCGTAGAGGCTTTGGAGAAACAGTTGGTGAAATTCAAGGAAAAAAGCAGAGCCAAATAAAAAAAACGGCAGAGAAGTTTGGTATGTAAGAAATAATGCCTAAATTTGCAGCCGTTTCGAGATAGGAACGGCTGCTTTTAGAAGCAAATGCCTCTTTAGCTCAGTTGGCCAGAGCACGTGATTTGTAATCTCGGGGTCGTTGGTTCGAATCCGACAAGAGGCTCAAAAATAATGAAAGGGCAGTTACCAGAGTGGCCAAATGGGGCTGACTGTAACTCAGCTGGCTTACGCCTTCGGTGGTTCGAATCCATCACTGCCCACGGATCTAATCCGGAACAATGCCTGTGTAGCTCAGCGGTAGAGCACTTCCTTGGTAAGGAAGAGGTCCCGAGTTCAAGTCTCGGCACCGGCTCAATTTTTAGTATGCATGATCATTAATCAAATAAAGAACAATTAAGTTATGGCAAAAGAGAAATTTGACAGATCGAAACCGCACGTAAATATCGGTACGATTGGTCACGTTGACCACGGTAAAACTACTTTGACCGCTGCTATCACAACAGTATTGGCAAAGAAGGGTCTTTCAGAGTTGCGTTCTTTCGATTCTATCGATAACGCTCCTGAGGAGAAGGAGAGAGGTATTACGATTAACACTTCTCACGTAGAGTATCAGACTGCATCTCGTCACTACGCTCACGTTGACTGTCCGGGTCACGCCGACTATGTCAAGAACATGGTAACTGGTGCCGCTCAGATGGATGGTGCTATCATCGTAGTTGCTGCAACTGATGGTCCGATGCCTCAGACTCGTGAGCACATCTTGTTGGCTCGTCAGGTCAACGTTCCGAAATTGGTTGTTTTCATGAACAAGTGCGACATGGTTGACGATGAGGAGATGTTGGAGTTGGTAGAGATGGAGATGCGTGAGCTGCTTTCATTCTATGGCTTCGATGGCGATAATACTCCTATCATCCGTGGCTCTGCGCTGGGTGCTTTGAACGGCGATCCGAAATGGGAGGAGAAGGTTATGGAGTTGATGGATGCTGTTGATACATGGATTCCGCTGCCTCCGCGTGATATCGATAAGCCTTTCTTGATGCCGGTTGAGGACGTGTTCTCTATCACAGGTCGTGGTACTGTAGCAACAGGTCGTATCGAGGCTGGTGTTGTTAAGGTGGGTGATGAGGTTCAGATCATTGGTTTAGGTGCTGAAGGTAAGAAGTCAGTCGTAACTGGTGTTGAGATGTTCCGTAAGTTGCTCGACCAAGGTGAGGCTGGTGATAACGTAGGTTTGTTGCTCCGTGGTATCGATAAGAACGAGGTTAAGCGTGGTATGGTTATCTGCCACCCGGGTCAGATCAAGCCTCACTCTCACTTCAAGGCTGAGGTCTATATCTTGAAGAAGGAAGAGGGTGGTCGTCACACTCCGTTCCACAACCACTATCGTCCGCAGTTCTACATCCGTACATTGGACGTAACGGGTGAGATCACTTTGCCGGAGGGTACTGAGATGGTAATGCCGGGTGATAACGTAACGATCGATGTTGAGTTGATCTATCCGGTAGCTTGTAACGTTGGTTTGCGCTTCGCTATCCGTGAGGGTGGTCGTACAGTAGGTGCAGGTCAGATTACAGAGTTGGAGAACTAATCAGATCTCATAATATAGACGGTAGCCGGCCTTTTGCGAGGCTGGCTATTTCTACGGAAGTAGCTCAGTCGGTAGAGCACTGGTCTCCAAAACCAGGTGTCGGGAGTTCGAGCCTCTCCTTCCGTGCTAAAATCTACAGATTCGATGAAGAAGATTATTGAATACATAAAGGAATCTTATAACGAACTTGTTTATAAAGTTTCTTGGCCAACCAGAACAGAGCTCTCAAGTAGTGCGGTCGTTGTTATGATTGCTTCCCTTATCATCGCCGCAGGGATCTTTGTTGTTGATGGAGCTTTTGAGGCTGTTATGCGTTTCTTCTATAATCAAATTTTTTAATCAGTCGGAGGTATGTCAGAGGTCCAGAAGAAATTCTATGTTCTACGTGCCATCAGTGGCAAGGAGAATAAGGTCCGCGAGTACTTGGAGGCTGAGATGAAAAATACGGATTTGAAGGATTACGTAGCACAAGTCTTGATTCCAACTGAGAAGGTCTATTCCGTGCGTAATGGCAAGAAGGTGATGAAAGAACGCTCTTATTTGCCGGGTTATGTGTTGGTAGAGGCCGCTTTGGTTGGAGAGGTTGCTCATCGGTTGCGTAACATTCCCAATGTGATTGGTTTCTTGGGAGGACAGGATAATCCTATTCCTCTTCGTCCTGCAGAGGTGAATCGTATCTTGGGTACGGTTGACGAAATGCAGGATCAGGGCAATGAGCCGGAGATCAGTTTCATCGTTGGCGAGAGTGTTCGTATTGCTTTTGGTCCGTTTAGCGGATTCACGGGTATTATCGAGGAGATCAACGCCGAGAAAAAGAAGCTGAAGGTGATGGTGAAAGTCTTCGGACGTAAAACCCCCCTTGAGCTGGGTTATACACAAGTGGAGAAGGAGTGATGCTCTGGTTACGAAAAGCATCATGAGTTCTTTGAGTTATCGATGTTATATATCTAAAAATTAGAAACAATGGCAAAAGAAGTTGCTGGACAAATCAAATTGCAGATTAAAGGAGGAGCAGCAAACCCTTCTCCCCCAGTAGGCCCTGCTTTGGGTTCTAAGGGTATTAACATTATGGAGTTTTGCAAGCAATTTAATGCCAAGACCCAAGACAAGGCTGGTAAGATTTTACCTGTGGTAATTACTTACTATGTCGATAAGTCTTTCGACTTTGTCGTTAAAACACCTCCTGTAGCAATCCAGTTGTTGGAGGCTACTAAGAAGAAGAGCGGTTCTGCTCAGCCTAATCGTACCAAGATCGCTGAGATTACTTGGGATCAGGTTAAGGCAATCGCTGAGGACAAGTTGGTCGATTTGAACTGCTTTACTGTAGAGTCAGCCATGAGAATGGTTGCGGGTACAGCCAGAAGTATGGGTATCACAGTTAAAGGGACATTCCCGGGTAATAATTAATAAACTTCAATTGAGATGAGTAAACTTACAAAAAATCAAAAGTTGGCTTTGGGCAAGATTGAAGCAGGGAAAGCGTACACATTGAAAGAGGCTTCGGCTTTGGTGAAAGAGATCACCACTACTAAGTTTGATGCTTCTGTGGATGTTGATGTCCGTTTAGGTGTTGACCCCCGTAAAGCCAATCAAATGGTGAGAGGCGTGGTTTCCTTGCCTCACGGTACGGGTAAGCAGGTTAGGGTTCTTGCATTGTGTACTCCTGATAAAGAGGCTGAGGCTACTGCAGCAGGTGCTGATTACGTAGGCTTGGACGAGTATATTAACAAGATCAAAGGTGGTTGGACTGACGTTGACGTTATCATTACGATGCCTTCTATCATGGGTAAGATCGGTGCCCTGGGTCGTGTATTAGGTCCTCGCGGCTTGATGCCTAACCCGAAGAGCGGTACGGTTACCAATGAGATTGGCAACGCAGTGAAAGAGGTTAAGCAGGGTAAGATTGACTTTAAGGTAGATAAGAGCGGTATCGTTCATACTTCTATTGGTAAGGTTTCTTTTACTCCGGAGCAGATCCGTGGCAATGCGAAGGAGTTTATCCAGACATTGATTAAGCTGAAGCCAACTGCTGCTAAGGGTGCGTATATTAAGAGTATTTATCTTTCAAGTACTATGAGTGCGGGTATTAAGATCGACCCGAAGTCAGTTGATGAAATTTAAAAACAATTGAACAATGAGAAAGGAAGATAAAGGCGTTATTATTGGTCAACTGACCGAGGTATTGAAGGAATATCCTAACTTCTATTTGACTGACATCGAGGCTATGGATGCTGAGAAGACCAGCCAATTGAGAAGAGAATGTTTCAAGCGTGAGGTTAAGTTGGTTGTTGTTAAGAACAACTTGCTTAAGAAGGCGTTAGGTAACTTGGAGGGTGATTACTCTGAGTTGGATGGCGCTCTGAAGGGAAATACAGCCGTGATGTTCTCACAGGTTGCTAATGCTCCCGCCCGCCTGATCAAGGATTTTACAAAGGATGCGAAGAAGGATCAGCCCGCTAAGCCGGTTTTCAAGGCCGCTTATGTACAGGAAAGCTTCTATGTGGGTGCTGAGAATTTGGAGACTTTGGTAAATATCAAGAGCAAGAACGAGCTTATCGCAGACGTTATCGCATTGTTGGAGTCTCCGGCAAAGAACGTTATCTCTGCTTTGCAGTCATCAGGACAAACTATCCATGGTCTGTTGAAGACTTTGGAGGAAAGATAATATACAATTAAACAATTTCATTTTAGAATAAACATTTAAAACATACAAAAATGGCAGATTTGAAAGCTTTTGCAGAACAATTAGTAAACTTGACCGTTAAAGAGGTTAGTGAGTTGGCTACTATCCTTAAAGAGGAGTACGGTATCGAACCTGCTGCTGCAGCTGTTGCTGTTGCTGGTCCCGCAGTTGGTGGTGCTGCTGCCGCTGCTGAAGAGAAAACATCTTTTGATGTTGTTTTGAAGTCAGCTGGTGCTGCGAAATTGCAGGTTGTGAAGGCTGTTAAGGAGCACTGTGGTCTTGGCTTGAAAGAGGCTAAGGACTTGGTTGACGGTGCACCCAGTACTTTGAAAGAGGGTCTTTCTAAGGATGACGCTGAGGCATTGAAGAAAGCATTGGAAGAAGCTGGCGCTGAGGTTGAGCTTAAATAGTATTTATAACCTGGTTTCCAGGTGATTGGTTAAGAGTCTCCGCAAAGAAGACTCTTAACCTTTTTGTGTCTATAATTTCAATAAGTTCAATTAATTACCTACTAGATGTCTTCAACAGCTGAAAACCAAAGAATAAATTTTGCTTCGATTAAGAACCAAT
This sequence comes from Parabacteroides distasonis, assembly GCA_021531385.1. Lineage (GTDB taxonomy): Bacteria > Bacteroidota > Bacteroidia > Bacteroidales > Tannerellaceae > Parabacteroides > Parabacteroides distasonis_C. The sequence continues at coordinate 131,490 of JAFBIR010000008.1, forward strand.
TTCCTTACCCGGACTTTCTCGAAGTGCAATTGAAGTCGTTTCAAGACTTTCTACAACTTGACACCCCTCCTGAGAAGCGTAAGAAAGAGGGATTGTATAAGGTGTTTGCGGAGAATTTCCCGATCGCAGACACACGTAACAATTTTGTGTTAGAGTTCTTAGATTACTATATCGATCCGCCTCGCTATACGATTGACGAGTGTATCTCACGAGGTCTGACCTATAGCGTTCCTTTAAAGGCTAAGTTGAAACTGTATTGTACGGATCCCGATCATGAGGATTTTGATACAGTGATTCAAGACGTTTATTTAGGCCCTATCCCTTACATGACTGAGAGGGGAACATTCGTGATTAATGGTGCCGAGCGTGTTGTGGTTTCTCAGTTACATCGTTCACCGGGCGTTTTCTTCGGACAGAGCACCCATGCGAACGGAACGAAGTTGTATTCCGCACGTATCATTCCCTTCAAAGGTTCCTGGATCGAGTTTGCGACAGACATTAATAACGTGATGTACGCATACATCGACCGTAAAAAGAAATTACCGGTAACGACCCTGTTGCGTGCTATCGGGTTTGAGAGCGATAAAGACATTCTTGAGATCTTTAACTTGGCAGAGGAGGTTAAGGTTACACGTGAGAACTTGGAAAAGTATGTTGGCCGTAAGCTGGCTGCTCGTGTGCTGAAGACATGGACGGAGGACTTTGTCGATGAGGATACCGGTGAGGTAGTTTCTATTGAGCGTAATGCCGTAATTATTGACCGTGAGTCCGTATTGGATGAGGATAGCATTGATGCGATCTTGGAATCTGGTACGGAGAATATCTTGCTCCATCGCGAGGACCAAAACCTGGCCGACTATGCTATTATTTACAATACACTGCAGAAGGACCCGAGTAACTCCGAGAAAGAGGCCGTTCTGTATATTTATCGTCAGCTGAGAAACGCTGAGCCTGCTGATGACGCCAGTGCACGAGAAGTCATTACGAACTTGTTCTTCTCTGAGAAACGTTATGACTTGGGTGATGTCGGTCGTTATCGTATCAACAAGAAGTTGGGACTGACGACCAGTGATGATATTCGTGTGTTGACGAAAGAGGATATTATCGAGATCATTAAGTACTTGATTGAGTTGATCAACTCGAAGGCGATTGTGGATGATATCGACCACCTGAGTAACCGTCGTGTACGTACGGTCGGAGAGCAGCTCTACAACCAGTTCGGTATTGGTTTGGCTCGTATGTCTCGTACGGTTCGTGAGCGTATGAACGTGCGTGATAATGAGGTGTTCACGCCGATTGATTTGATCAATGCGAAGACGATTTCTTCAGTGGTTAATTCATTCTTCGGTACGAATGCTTTGTCGCAGTTTATGGATCAGACCAACCCATTGGCTGAGATTACGCATAAGCGTCGTCTGTCTGCCTTAGGTCCTGGTGGTTTGTCACGTGACCGTGCCGGATTCGAGGTGCGCGACGTACACTATACACACTATGGTCGTTTGTGTCCGATTGAGACGCCTGAGGGTCCGAATATCGGTTTGATCTCCTCTTTGTGCGTCTATGCGAAGATCAACGACTTGGGCTTTATCTCCACGCCCTATCGTAAGGTGAAGGATGCCCAGGTTGATTTCTCACCGGAGGGATTGCAATATTATACGGCTGAGGAAGAGGAGGAGATGACCGTTGCTCAGGGTAATGCTCCCTTGGATGACGAGGGACATTTCGTTCGTGATAGAGTCAAGGCTCGTTATGGTGCTGACTTCCCTGTTGTACCTCCTTCTGAGGTTGATTTGATGGACGTGGCACCGCAGCAGATCGCTTCTATCGCAGCTTCTTTGATTCCTTTCTTGGAGCATGATGATGCGAACCGTGCTTTGATGGGATCTAACATGATGCGCCAGGCTGTTCCGTTGATTCGCACTGATGCCCCGATTGTGGGTACAGGTATTGAGGCTCAGGTGGCGCGCGATTCTCGTACGCAGATCATGGCTGAGCGTGAGGGCGAGGTTGTCTTTGTGGACGCTACTTGCATTAAGATTAAATATGACCGCACGGAGGACGAGGAGTTCGTCAGCTTCGAGGATGCGGTGAAGACATACAATATCCCGAAATGGCGTAAGACCAACCAGAGCACTACGGTTGACTTGCGACCGATCTGCCATCGTGGTCAGCGTGTGAAGGCCGGTGATATTCTGACTGAGGGTTACTCAACCCAGAACGGTGAGTTGGCTCTGGGTCGAAATGTGAAGGTGGCTTACATGCCGTGGAAGGGTTACAACTATGAGGATGCGATCGTGTTGAACGAGCGCATGGTAAGAGAGGATTTCTTCACCTCCGTTCATGTGGATGAGTACATCTTGGAGGTGCGCGAGACGAAGCGTGGTATGGAGGAGTTGACTTCTGATATTCCCAATGTCAGCGAGGACGCTACAAAGGATTTGGACGAGCGTGGTATCGTACGTGTCGGTGCACGTATCGAGCCGGGTGACATCTTGATTGGTAAGATTACTCCGAAGGGTGAGTCTGATCCCTCTCCGGAGGAGAAATTGTTGCGTGCGATCTTTGGTGATAAGGCTGGCGATGTGAAGGATGCTTCACTGAAGGCCACTCCCTCTTTGCGTGGTGTAGTTATCGGTTCCGCTTTGTTCTCTAAGGCCATCAAGAAGCGCAAGTCCAGAATGGCTGACAAGGCTATCCTCCCGAAGATCGATGAGGAGTATTCGGAGAAGATGGCAGCCTTGAAGAACCTGCTGGTTGATAAGTTGATGACGTTGACCAGCGGTAAGACCTCTCAGGGTGTGAAGGACTATATGAATACCGAGATCATTCCGAAGGGCGTGAAGTTCACGCGCAAGGCTTTTGAGGACTTGGACTACAATGCGATCCAGGTTAGCAAGTGGACGGCAGATGCACAGAAGAATGAGTTGATCAAGCAGGTAATCATGAATTACCTGAAGAAATATAAGGAGCTGGATGCTGAGTTGAGACGTAAGAAGTTCGACTTGACGATTGGTGATGAGCTGCCTACTGGTATCGTACAGATGGCCAAGGTGTACATCGCTAAGAAGCGTAAGATCCAGGTTGGTGATAAGATGGCCGGTCGTCACGGTAATAAGGGTATCGTTTCCAAGATTGTTCGTCAAGAGGATATGCCTTTCTTGGCGGATGGTACGCCGGTCGATATCTGTTTGAACCCGTTGGGTGTGCCTTCTCGTATGAACTTGGGTCAGATCTTCGAGGCCGTGTTAGGTTGGGCTGGCCGTGAGTTGAACGTGAAGTTCGCTACCCCGATTTTCGATGGTGCCTCTTTGGATGACTTGAATGAGTGGACAGACAAGGCCGGTGTGCCTCGCTACGGTAAGACCTACTTGTATGATGGTGGTACCGGTGAGCGTTTTGACCAGACGGCGACTGTCGGTGTGACCTACTTCTTGAAGTTGGGCCACATGGTCGATGATAAGATGCACGCTCGTTCTATCGGTCCGTACTCTTTGATTACGCAACAGCCGTTGGGTGGTAAAGCTCAGTTTGGTGGTCAGCGTTTCGGAGAGATGGAGGTCTGGGCATTGGAGGCATTCGGTGCTGCCCATGTCCTGCAGGAGATCTTGACGATTAAGTCGGATGATGTGGTAGGACGTTCTAAGGCTTACGAGGCGATCGTGAAGGGTGATCCGATGCCACAACCGGGTATTCCTGAGTCTTTGAATGTGTTGCTGCATGAGCTGAAAGGACTCGGCTTGAGTTTCACTTTGGATTAATTTCAACAACAATACGAGGTAGAAGGGCTGTCAAAAGCCCCTCTACTTCATCAATATAGATAACTCTTTATATTATAAATAGAATATATGGCCTTTAGAAAAGAAAACAAGATAAAGAGTAACTTTTCAAAAATCACGATCGGCCTGGCTTCTCCGGAGGAGATCTTGGAGAATTCCAGTGGCGAGGTTTTGAAGCCGGAAACGATTAACTATCGTACGTACAAGCCTGAGCGCGATGGTTTGTTCTGCGAGCGCATCTTCGGTCCTGTTAAGGATTACGAGTGCCATTGCGGTAAATACAAGCGTATTCGTTACAAGGGCATTGTCTGCGACCGTTGTGGCGTTGAAGTTACGGAAAAGAAGGTACGTCGCGAGCGTATGGGACACATTCATCTGGTCGTTCCTGTCGCTCACATTTGGTATTTCCGTTCTTTGCCTAACAAAATCGGTTATTTGTTAGGTTTGCCGACCAAGAAATTGGACTCTATCATCTATTATGAGCGCTATGTGGTCATTCAGGCCGGTGCGGCTGAGACGGTGGCTGATTTAGATCTCTTGTCTGAGGAGGAGTACCTGGACGTACTCGATAGCCTGCCCAAGGAGAACCAGCTGCTGGAGGATACTGATCCCAACAAATTCATTGCCAAGATTGGTGCAGAGGCTGTTTATGATCTGTTGGCTCGCTTGGATCTTGACTCCCTCTCTTATGAGTTGCGTCACCGTGCCAATACGGATAGCTCACAGCAACGTAAGAACGAGGCGTTGAAGCGTTTGCAGGTAGTGGAGTCATTCCGCGCTTCTCGCGGACGTAATAAGCCGGAGTGGATGATCATGAAGGTGATCCCCGTTATCCCGCCTGAGCTTCGTCCGTTGGTTCCGCTGGATGGTGGCCGTTTCGCTACTTCCGATTTGAATGATTTGTATCGTCGGGTGATTATTCGTAATAATCGTCTGAAACGATTGATTGATATTAAGGCTCCGGAGGTCATCTTGCGTAATGAGAAGCGTATGCTGCAAGAGGCTGTGGATTCGTTGTTCGATAACTCTCGTAAGTCGAGCGCGGTGAAGACGGATGCGAACCGTCCGTTGAAGTCCCTCTCTGATAGCTTGAAGGGTAAGCAGGGACGTTTCCGTCAGAACTTGTTGGGTAAGCGTGTCGATTATTCCGCACGTTCCGTTATCGTCGTGGGTCCGGAGTTGAAGATGCACGAGTGCGGTTTGCCGAAGAACATGGCGGCTGAGCTCTATAAGCCGTTCATCATCCGTAAGCTCATTGAGCGCGGTATCGTGAAGACGGTGAAATCGGCGAAGAAGATCGTTGATCGTAAGGAGCCGGTGGTTTGGGACATCTTGGAGTATGTAATGAAGGGCCATCCGGTGTTGTTGAACCGTGCCCCGACGTTGCACCGTTTGGGTATCCAGGCCTTCCAGCCGAAATTGATCGAGGGTAAGGCTATTCAGTTGCACCCGCTGGCTTGTACTGCGTTCAACGCCGACTTCGATGGTGACCAGATGGCCGTTCACTTGCCGTTGGGTAATGAGGCTGTTTTGGAGGCCCAGATGTTGATGTTGGCTTCTCATAATATCTTGAACCCGGCGAATGGTGCGCCGATCACCGTGCCTTCACAGGATATGGTGCTTGGTTTGTACTACATCACGAAGCCGCGTAAGGGTACGTTGGGCGAGGGCTTGACCTTCTACAGCAATGAGGAGGCAACGATCGCTTACAATGAGAAGAAGGTAGATATTCACGCTCCGATCCATGTTTACGTGGAGGATCTCGATGAGAATGGCCAGTTGGTTAAGAAGATGGTCGAGACTACGGTAGGTCGTTTGATGGTGAACGAGTATGTGCCGAAAGAGGTAGGTTACGTGAACGAGGTATTGGGCAAGAAGGCCTTGCGTGATATCATTGGTCGGGTGATCAAGGCTTGCGGTGTGGCTCGTACCGCACAATTCTTGGATGACATCAAGAACTTGGGTTACTACATGGCCTTCAAGGGTGGTTTGTCATTCAACTTGGCCGACGTATTGATCCCTGAGGAGAAAGAGGCATTGGTACAGAAGGGTTATAACGCTGTTGAGGAGACGATGAACAACTATAACATGGGTTTCATCACCAACAACGAGCGCTACAACCAGATTATCGATACATGGACACACGTCAACAGCGAGTTGTCTAACGTTTTGATTAAGAAGCTGAAGGAAGACAACGACGGATTCAACTCTATCTTCATGATGATGGATTCCGGTGCCCGTGGTTCTAAGGCGCAGATTTGTCAGCTTTCAGGTATGCGTGGTTTGATGGCTAAGCCGCAGAAGAGTGGTGCCGAGGGTGCGCAGATCATTGAGAACCCGATCTTGTCTAACTTTAAGGAGGGTCTTTCCGTGTTGGAGTACTTCATCTCTACCCACGGTGCTCGAAAAGGTTTGGCGGATACCGCGTTGAAGACGGCCGATGCCGGTTACTTGACTCGTCGTTTGGTGGACGTTTCTCACGACGTGATTGTCAACGAGGAGGATTGTGGCACCTTACGTGGTTTGGTTTGCACCGAGTTGAAGAACAACGAGGATGTGATCGCTACCCTGTATGAGCGAATTTTGGGTCGTGTCTCTGTGCATGACATTATTCACCCGATCACAGGCGAGATTATCGTTCGTTCCGGTGAGGAGATTCGTGAGGATGCTGCGCAGAAGATCGAGGAGTCTCCGATCGAGAGCGTAGAGATCCGTTCCGTATTGACTTGCGAGTCAAAGAAGGGTGTTTGTGCGAAGTGCTATGGCCGAAACTTGGCTACGAACCGCATGGTTCAGAAGGGCGAGGTTGTCGGTGTCATCGCTGCGCAGTCTATCGGTGAGCCGGGTACGCAGTTGACTTTGCGTACGTTCCACGTCGGAGGTATCGCGTCAAACATCGCTACAGAGAATAGCTTGACTTCTAAATATGAGGGTACGTTGGAGATCGATGAGTTGCGTACAGTAGAGGCTGTCGATGAGGTTTCAGGTAAGAAGCACTTCGTCGTAGTTAGCCGTCTGGCTGAGTTGCGCATCGTGGATCCGAATACGAAGATTGTCTTGTTGACCCACAACATTCCTTACGGTTCTAAGCTGTTCTTCGAGAACGGTGCGACCGTGAAGAAGGGCGACACGATCATCGAGTGGGATCCGTTCAACGCCGTGATTGTATCGGAGGTTTCCGGTAAGATCCAGTATGAGAGCATGGAGGAGAACGTCACTTACAAGGTCGAGAGTGATGAGACAACCGGTTTGACCGAGCGTATCATCATCGAGTCTAAGGATAAGACGAAAGCACCGGCTGCTCACATCATGGATGAGAACGGTAACTTCTTGAAAAACTACTCTTTACCGTTAGGCGCTCACATCATGAAAGAGGAGGGCGATATGGTGAAGGCTGGTGAGGTCTTGGTGAAGATCCCGCGTGCGGTAGGTAAGGCTGGTGATATCACCGGTGGTCTGCCCCGTGTCACTGAGTTGTTTGAGGCACGTAACCCGTCTAACCCCGCTGTCGTTGCTGAGATCGACGGTGAGGTAGGCTTCGGTAAGATCAAGCGTGGTAACCGTGAGATCACCGTTACCTCTAAGTTGGGCGAGGTGAAGAAATATATGGTGCCCCTGTCCAAGCAATTGTTGGTACAGGAGAACGACTATATCCGTGCCGGTATGCCATTGTCTGATGGTGCGATCACACCTTCTGATATTTTGGCGATCAAGGGTCCGACGGCTGTTCAGGAGTATATCGTGAACGAGGTACAGGATGTCTATCGTCTGCAGGGTGTGAAGATCAACGATAAGCACTTCGAGGTTATCGTTCGTCAGATGATGCGCAAGGTAGAGGTGGTTGATCCGGGAGATACACGCTTCTTGGAGCAGCAGGTAGTCGATAAGTTGGAGGTAATGGATGAGAACGACCGTGTTTGGGGCAAGAAAGTGGTGACCGATCCGGGAGATTCTCAGACGTTGCAGGCTGGTCAGATCGTGACAGCGCGTAAGCTGCGCGACGAGAACAGTATGTTGAAACGCCGCGACTTGAAGTTGGTTGAGGTGCGTGATGCGATCCCCGCGACAGCCAATCAGATCCTGCAGGGTATCACGCGTGCGGCCTTGCAGACCAATAGCTTCATGTCGGCAGCCTCCTTCCAGGAGACCACGAAGGTGCTCAACGAGGCCGCTATCAACGGAAAGGTCGATCGCTTGGAGGGCTTGAAGGAGAATGTGATCTGTGGTCACTTGATCCCGGCAGGTACCGGTCAGCGTGAGTTCGATAAGTTGATCGTAGGTGCGAAAGAGGATTTCGATCGCATCTATTCGAACCGTCGTGCTGTGGTTGATTTCAATGCCATGGATCGTGATGACGATTAAGCTATAGAATTGTCCAGATAGAAAAGGAGCTCGGCAGATAGTTGTCGGGCTCTTTTTTTATGCGGTTCGATCGCTTAAAAATCGGTTGCCCGTAAGCGCAAAATTCGTTGCCCGTCCGGTTGAAAAACATTGCCCGTCGTTTTCGAAAACCATGGGCAATGTTTTCAAAAAACACGGGCAATCTTTTTTGAAACTACGGGCAACGAAAAGTGATCGTAAGGCCTGCAAAAAATCATGCCTACGGAAAATAAATCTCGTAGTAACGCGAGCCACCTTCGCGTTACTACGCAAAATAATTTCTGTTACTACGTGGCGAAATTTCCGTAGGCACGTGATTTTATTTCCGTAGTAATGGAAATTTTTCAAGCTGCTCAGAACGTTAAATTCCCAAAAATGCAAGCAACCCTATCGGGCAGATTGTATTTCAATGGAAACTTTGAAGTAGGAAAGTTTGGTGGTCTCGACGATACCGACTACTTTTGCCCTTGTGTAGCGGTGGCTACATGTAACATGATGTGACATAACGTAGAAGCGTTCCGATATTATCTTGGTCTGAAATCTGGAAAATTTCGTCTGTCGAGATAATAGAATGATTAGCCTCTGCGCTTGTTTTGTTATATATCCCTTTCTTTTTGAGAGGTTCTTATATCTCATTGCAAGCGCGGAGCTATCGTTTTATCATTGACAGACAGGCATTCCAGAGCCTCAGACCGATGATGAACGATAGTTCCGCGCTTTGTTGTTTTCTCATATAACGCCAACTCCTTCCACGTTTATGCCGATCAACCATGAATTAATCATTAAAATTCAAACGATATGAAGCGATTTATGCTATTGCTGGCTTTCCTGATCAGTGTCGGGACCAGCGTTTGGGGACAAGATGATCCCGTGCCTTCCACTTCGAAGACAGTAAATTTAAGTGTGACAGAGGGGCAAGGAGAAACAGTAACTCAAGGGCTAACACTTGCTGCCGCTCTGGGTGATGAAGCCAATTCTATTACTGAATTGAAGATTACCGGTCCATTGACTACGGAAGATTTTGCTACGTTGAAAAGTATGTCGATGTTGCAGGTGCTGGATATGGGGGAGGTTAGTGATTTACCTAAAGAATCGATAACTATTGAAGGTGACACAAAAGAAAGAAATATTATACCCCAAGCTACATTTGAGAACAACTATAAATTGTCCAAAGTAGTTTTGCCGCAATGTGTTGAGGTATTGCAATATAGAGCTTTCGGAACATGTACTTCTTTGGGTACAATTGATTTTTCTAAAGCTACCGAATTAAAAGAAATAGGGGCATGTGCTTTTTCTAAATGCTCCAGCCTAAGCCTTGTTGATTTATCAAATTGTACAAAGCTCGTTACAATATATAGTGAAGCCTTTGCGGCTTGTAACAATTTAAAAGAAATTAACCTATCAGCATGCACTAAGCTTAAAACTATAGGTAGTACTGCTTTTTCTTCATGCTCTTTATTGGATAAGGTGGATCTGACGAATTGTTCTGCCCTATCTTCAATAGGAAATGGGGCCTTTTCTTCGTGTAAAGCTTTATCTTCATTTATTGTTGTTGGGTGTACTGCGCTTTCAGAAATAAATGAGCGGGCATTTTGGGCTTGTGAAGCTTTAAACGATTTTGGATTTCAGTCTCTTTCTCAATTGAAATCAATCGGTATTTCAGCATTTGCTTCAACTGGCCTTAATGGAACAATCGTGTTTGGAACAGGCTTGCAACAAATTGGCAATTATGCCTTTGAAAATACTGGAATTGAAGTGGTAGATTTCACGGCATGCACAGCTTTATCATCAATAAGTATGTTGTCTTTAAGATTGCCGGAATTGAAGGAGATCAAAATAAATAATCAAGCATATCTCTCTGATGATGGTATCCTTTACAATAAAGAGGAAACAGAATTAATCTATTATCCTGCAAATAAGGAAGGAACTGAATTTAGAATTCCTAATACAGTGGCTGTGATTGGATCTGAGGCCTTTTATTTAATGAAACACTTAAAACAAATTACAGTTCCCAATTCTGTAACGAGCATTGGAGAGAGAGCGTTTGGGGATACCTATAATCGTTTATCTGTTATTTTTGAAAATCAAACTCCCATCGGTCTTCCTCATGATATTGGATTGGCAGAAGCTTTGGTTTATGTGCCTAAGGGTTCGTTAGAGTCTTATAAACGTACTGCTGTGTGGCAAAACTACACGTTGATCGAAACAGGTGCTGCAGGTACAACTGTGGAGTTAATATCTGCTGGAACATTGGCATCAAAACTAAATGGTGTAGATTTAGGTACTATTCAAGATTTGAAAATTTCTGGCCCGATGAATGCCAGCGACTTTGAGGTGATCAAGCAAATGACGCTGCTTACCAAAGTAAATCTGAGTGGGGCGACAATGGAGGAAAATAGGTTGCCGAACAATGCTTTCAGGAATCTTTCTTATTTGAAAGAAGTTAAATTGACGGATGAGATCGCGGTCATTGGTGATTATGCTTTTTATTATCTTACTAACTTAGAGACGGTGAATCTGCCTACTTCATTGGAAAGCATAGGAATCAATGCTTTTGATCATTGTACAAGATTGCAGGAGATTGACTTGTCCTCCTTGGAACACTTACGCAGCATAGGAAGCAATGCTTTCCAGAGTTGTAGTGCTATTCCAGTATCCTTGACTTTGCCATCTTCATTAGAGTATATAGGATATAATGCGTTTGAAAGCACAGGTGTAACTTCTGTTGATTTTTCCACTACTCTATTGAAAACAATAGAACCATATGCATTTCGATATTGTGCAATTTCTGGAAATTTATCTTTCCCTGCGACATTGACGTATATAGGTAATGGGGCATTCGATGCTGCAACCCCATCATCTATCAAGTTGAAATCTGCAGAAATAGTTAGTTTGGGTAACTCAGATGTATTTAAGTCAGCTAAGAAAACAACTTGCGAAGTCTATGTGCCGAAAGGCTTAGGAGCAACTTACAAGGCCGATACTTATTGGTCTCCGTTTGCAAAGATTATGGAGTATGGCAATTTAGTTGTAACTTCTGTGAACAATAGTAATTACGGTTCGGTGAATGGAGGAGGTGCATATGAAAAAGATGAACAGGTGACTTTGAGTGCGGTTTTCAGGGAAGATTATTGGGATTGGCAAAAGTATGTGCATCTGTTTGCCGGCTGGTATGAAGGTGACAACCGAGTAGGGGATGATATTACCTATACGTTTTCAATGGGTGAGACTGATAAAGCTGTTTCTGCACGTTTTGAAAGGATCTATTTTGATAGTTATAATAGATCGGATTTCCCGTTGAGCTATACAGATAGGACTGATAAGTCCATTACGGTGAGTGTGGATTTGAGCGGCCTTTCTAATGATCAGCTGTACTATGGTTGGTATGATAATAATGATCAATTGATTACAAAAGAGACCTCCATCACTGTTTCAGCTGGAGAGGGTGATCGTACTTATACCGCACGTATCGGTGGCTCTTTTGCTCCTATCCGCGGATTGATTGACGATTCGAATAAGATTGATGGGCAGGATGTGTATGTTGATGGTCCTATAACAGTAGAGGGTACTAAAACATGGAAACCTAATTCCCTAAAATTTGTTTGGGGATACAACCCCTCTTTATTGGTGAACTCACCGATGGAGGTAAATAAGGTCAACGTATATACAGATGATATGTATTTACATACTCAAAATCATACAGGTTGGTTGTTCATGTGTTTCCCTTACAAACTGAAGGTTACTGATATTCTACAGCGAAGCGGTGAGGATGGACAAATAGTTGTGCGTGAATATGATGGCAATGCTCGTGCAACCAATGGTATGGGGGAGTCTTGGAAGCAACTTGGAGTAGATGCGACGATGGAGGCTAACAAAGGTTACATTTTCCGTTCGAATCGAGTTGAGGGTTATGAATTTAACTCCTCTATCGACAATATGAATGAACTCTTTAATCGTGAAACAGTCGCCATTCCACTTCCGGATCATGCTTCCACTGCGGCATCGGATGCGAACTGGAACTTAGTGGGTAATCCTTTCCCCTGTTATTTCAGTGTAAAGCAGTTGTTTGATGATGGATTGGACGGTACCGTGACGGTTTGGTCGGACGATATTCAGAACTATGAATACTATACGCAGGATGATGAGGGCGTTTATTTGGCTCCGCTGACTGCCTTCTTTATCCAACATAGCGGCAGTACATCAAGCGTGATCTTTAAGCCAGAGGGGCGTGTGGCTGCACTGCCTACGACCCGTGCGGCCCTGGCTGAATTGCGGAGTGACATGGGCCGAGAGGTAATCAACCTGCAGTTGGCGAACGACTCTCTGAGCGACAAGACCCGCGTGGTCTTTAACGAGGCCGCCTCTACCGACTATGAGCTGGGCAAGGATGCGGCGAAGTTCAGCAGTATGAACAACAACGCTCCCTCTCTCTATTCCTTAGATGCGCAGAACCAACAGTTGGCTATTAACGAGCGTCCGGTTGGCAACGGTGTGGTACGCTTGGGTTGCTACATCGGTGTGAAGGGCAGCTATACACTTTCCGCAAAGGAGGCATTGGCGAGCGATCTCTACCTCTATGATACAGAGACGGGTGCCTCTTGCAACTTGCGAGAGACCAGTTATACCTTCACGGCTGAGGCAGGCGTTTGCAACAACCGCTTCGAGCTGCGTACTTCACTGAAAGGCACGGGTGTTGAGGTCGTTGAAGGATTCAGCTGGCAGGTGGCGGGCGATCAGTTGCAGCTGAATGGTTTACCCGTGGGTGCGACAGTCAGTCTGTTTGATGCGAATGGCCGGATGCGGTTCACGGGAGATGCGACTACGGCAGCAGCGGGTATCGCTTTGCCACAAAGTGGTATCTATTACCTGATCATTCGTACAGCGGAGGGTGTTTCATCCACAGTATCCATTAAACGATAAGCGGTATGAAAACGTGGAATACCTATATTATACTGCTCTTGGCGTGGCTCCTCTCTGGAGCTGCTGCCGAGCTGCGGGCACAGACGTGGGATCCTGATTCCCCGCCTGAGCCAGGTCTGCTGAGTGTGACGTTGACCTCTTCGCCAGCCGGATGCGCCTATTTCAGTCAGACAGGGAATGGTATGTACGCTTCGGGCACGGAGGTAACCATCTCTGTGGAGCCTTATCAAGACTATGATTTCGTGGCATGGGTGGACGAGCAGGGTGCTCAGTTGACGACTGAGTCGAGTTATACCTTCACGGTGACGAAGAACCGCCGCTTCACGGCTCAGTTGCAATTCAATCCGAAAGAAAATCCTGCTGAACCGGGTGGTAGCTATTATAAATTGGTCACGACTGCAAGTCCGACTAACGGTGGCTGGATTGCGCAAAGTGGACAGGGAATTTATGAGGTGGGGGAGTCGGTGACGCTGACCGCCTACGCCTATCCTGATTATGCATTCAGCCACTGGGAGCGACAAGGGGAGCGTGTGGGCGATGAGCTAACCTTGACCTTCACGATGCCGAGCAACCATGCCTATTACACCGCTGTTTACACTTGGAATCCTGCCAGCCCTTCCGAGCCGGGGCAAGCTACGGCTTTTGGCTCTACTTGCAAAACAACCTGCCTGAAGGAGGCTATGTGGCGCAGAGTGGTAATGGCGTTTATACCTTGGGCAGTGAGGTGACGGTAGAGGCCTCGCCCTATATCGGCTATCAGTTTGATGGCTGGTATGCCAATGGCCAATTGCTTTCAACCCGATATGCCTATACGTTCACGATCCAAGTGGCTCGTATGACGGTGGAGGCACGCTTCTCCAAGAAGCCGACCTCTCCCGGCACGCCATCTGAGCCAACCACGCCTGATACCCCTACGGTGGACATTAAACCTGAGGGTGAGTCGGGAGCGGCCTCGCATGGTGAGATTCAGGTACAGGGCTTGGCCATCCCTGGTCAGAAGATTACGGTGACGGCACTTCCTGAGGAGGGGTATGCTTTTGAAGGTTGGTATCTGAATGGTGAACTGATTGAGGATGCGGAGAAGGTATATCAACTGATGGTGGAGAATGACACCCAGAGCTTGGTGGCGAAGTTTCGTGAGTTGCCTTTTCAGTTGACGTTGGATGGAGGAACGAAAGGTTGGGCAGAAGTAGCTTGCTATCGAGGTACGATTGCCCGTCTGCAGGCCAAGGAGGTGACTGGATATACCTTCTTAGGCTGGTATCGTGGAGAGACGTTGCTCTCAAAAGCGTTACGTTATGAATTGGATGTAACCTCTTTGCGTGCATCCTTGCCACAGGTGACCGCTAAATATGTTGAAGGTGCGACTGCCAATGCTTCGATTGCTTCTGCTTCGGAGGTGGTTCGGCTCTATGCGCAAGCTGGATTGCTTCATATCGAACCACGTTGTGCTGAGCCGTTAGAGGTATGGGTCGTTGCCGTTCAAGGCCGTACGCTCTATCATGGTTGGCTAAGCGATGCCGTACAGTTATCCGTTCCTTCGGGTTTTTGCCTTGTCTGGATGCAACGGCGGGGTGAACGATTTGTCCAAAAGTTGATTATAGATTAATTCCCGTTAGTTACGACGGGTAGGGGAGGTGCCCCCTGCTTCCGTCGTAGCTGCGGATTATACGGATAATCTATCCTTTATTTCCCAATATCCTCATTCTGGATCTCCGTATTCCATTCTTTTTCAATCTCGATCTGGAAGTTGTCTTCAGATACTTTGGGTGTATAGAGCACACCGGTATAGCGAATGATGTGATTCCATGTCGGGGAGGATTCGATGGGCTCACGAGAGCGGGTTACGTTGCCAGCTCTATCAGTGGCGGTCAGTTGGATGATTAAGTTTTCTCCAGATGCAGGTTGAAACGTGAAGAAGCTGTGGGTCTGATGGGTTTGTCCTCGTTGTTCTTCGGTAAAATTATCTGTCTGTGTATAGCTACTGTTGCTGGGGCAACCTGTGCCAGTTGTGAGATCAATGGCGTATGGATAGTTATCCACCTCGATCTGAAGTGAGGCTAAGTTGTCTGCTACTTGATCGGTAGAGACAAACTCGATACGGCCTACAATACGTCCAAGTGTGTAGCTTTCATTGATTGTAGCCCCTTCATCAATATCCAAACTTTCATAAAGATGGAAGGTATCGCCCACCTTTGTGAATGTCGCCGTCTGCTCATTGAATGTAACGTGTGGATCGGAATGGGCCAAGAAACAGAAATGATAGCTTCCGGGGAGCAATGAATCGACTACAGAAGCGGTGATGCCGTCGGTCTCCTCATCCTGCACGTCGAATCGGGATCGCTTTAAGGGGGTAGTAGCGTCTTCAGCATAGACAATGTATTCCAAGTATTGATAATATTCATTGGTGGCGATGTCGGGCGTAGTAGGATCGGTAGGGGATGTCCCTCCCTCTTCCTCTGCCTTTGAGATGGGCTCACCGATATCTAAACTGGGCATGGCTTTCGTTTGAGGGAATGGCAAGACCTCCTTGGCCAAGTCGAGTTGGAATTTGACGGGGATGCGTTGTGCTGTAGGTGTAGTGGGAATATCTACGAAAGGGGATTCGTTCTCTGTTGAGCAGCTGAGTAGCAAGCTCCCTAAAAGGACGATTACTTTGAGGTTGATGTGATTCATAGTTCTTTTATTTTGGTGTATAGTCATCTAATTGCCGCAAAGAAACGATTTTGTTTTCAAATAAGGAAGATTAAATGCGAAAAACTTTTTAGATGAGGCATTTTTTTCATAGTTTTGTTGCCGTTAGGAGTAGATCATGTGGAATATTCTTTTTAAACAGTGGATACCATGAAGCGAAAAATCAGAATGGGAATGGTCGGTGGTGGCCCCGGCTCTTTTATCGGTGCGGTGCACAGGATGGCTGCCAATTTGGATGGACAGATTGAACTGGTCTGTGGTTGTTTCAGCTCTTCTCCTGCGAAATCGTTGGAGACCGGTCGGTCGCTCTATTTGCCGGAGGATCGGATTTATGGCACCTATCAGGAGATGATAGAGCGAGAGGCGGCTCTGCCTGTGGGCGAGCGAATGGATTTCGTCTCTATTGTCACGCCTAATCATATGCACTTCGGGCCGGCGATGTTGGCCTTGGAGAAGGGGTTTGATGTGGCGATGGATAAGCCGATGACTTACACGTTGGATGAGGCCAAGCAGTTGCGAGACAAGGTGAAAGAGAGCGGACGATTGTTGTTGCTGACGCATACCTATACTGGTTACCCGATGGTGAAGGAGGCGCGCGAACGGGTGCGCCGGGGTGATTTAGGAAAGATTCGTCTGATTTACGTGGAATATCCGCAAGGATGGCTCTATACCGATTGCTCGGCCACGAACAAACAGGCGGCTTGGCGGGTCGATCCCAAGCGTTCGGGCAAGGCGGGCTGTATGGGCGATATTGGCACACACGCTTTCAATTTGGCGGAATATATCAGTGGGTTACGCACGGAGGCGCTTTGTGGAGAGGTGCATACCTTCGTGCCCGATCGGTTGCTTGATGATGATGGAGCCGCTTTGCTGCGCTACGAGGGTGGCGCACGAGGTGTCTTGATGGCCAGTCAAGTAGCTGTGGGGCAAGAAAACAGCCTGAGCATCCGTGTCTATGGCGAGAAGGGAGGCTTGGAATGGCGCCAGGAGGAGCCTAACACGCTGTTGATGCGCTGGCCCGATCGGCAACCCGAGGTGATTCGCACGGGAGGGGCTGGACTTTCTCCTTGGGCAACCGCCAATACACGCACACCGGCCGGCCATCCGGAGGGTTACTTAGAGGCTTTCGCCAATCTCTATCGCCACTTTGCGGCGGCATTGCAGGCTCGTTTGGCGGGTGAGGAGCCGAATCCTATCGACTTGGATTTCCCTTCTGTCGAAGAGGGCGTACGGGGTATGCAATTTATAGAGGCGATTGTTTCGACAAAAAATAGCAATCAAAAATGGATTTTATTGACCGACTAAATTAAATGACCAGCTATGGCAAGACCAGTTACCTTATATACCCTGCAGTGGGGAGACCTCCCGTTAGAGGAGGTATGCCGCAAGGCAAAAGCGTTTGGATATGACGGTGTGGAATTGGGGTTACCTAATCATGTGGATGTACGAGAGACCGATCCTGCCTATTACCAAGGCATCAAGGATTTGTTGAAGAAGTATGATCTGCAACTGTATGCGATCTCTACCCATCTCGTTGGGCAGGCTGTGTGTGATAAGATCGATGAACGCCACAAAGCCATTCTCCCGGATTATATTTGGGGCAATGGCGATCCTGAAGGGGTGCATCAGCGTGCCGCCGAGGAGTTGATCCGGACCGCGGAGGCCGCTAAGCAATTGGGCGTGGATACGGTTGTGGGTTTCACGGGTAGTCCTATCTGGGCTTACCTGTATGCCTTCCCACCCGTGACGGAGGCGATGATCGAGGCGGGCTATGCCGAGTTCGCTCGTCGGTTCACGCCGATCTTGGATGCTTACCAGCGGTTGGGCGTGCGATTTGCGTTGGAGGTGCATCCCACGGAGATTGCTTTCGATACCTTCTCCGCGCGTCGGGCGTTGGAGGCCGTGGGCAATCATCCGGCGTTTGGCTTCAACTACGATCCCAGCCACCTGGGTTATCAAGGGGTGGATTATGTGGATTTCATCTACCAGTTTCCCGAGCGGATTTTCCATGTGCACATGAAGGATGTCTATTGGAGCGACCAGCCTAAGCAGGTCGGTGTGTTCGGTGGGCACGTGACCTTTGGCGATCCCCGTCGCTATTGGAACTTCCGTAGTGTCGGGCGGGGCAGGATCTGCTTCGAGGAGATTATCCGGGCCTTGAATGCGATCGGCTATCATGGACCGCTCTCTGTGGAGTGGGAGGATAGTGCGATGGATCGGGAGCACGGGGCTAAAGAGTCTTGTGCGTTTGTGAAGCGGATCGATTTCGCTCCCTCGGCACATGCCTTCGACGATTGTTTTGCTAAAGATTAGAGAAACTTGTATCCTAATAAACTCATAGTGAAAATGAAGATTAAAACAGCTTGTTTAGCCGGTTTGCTTTGTTTGGCGACCAGCTTTTCGATAGGAGCCTTCGCTCAAAAACCGACCTTGCGCTTCAAGGCCGACAAGACGTTTAAGATTGTGCAGTTCACGGATCTGCATGTGAAGTATCAGGATCCTCGTTCGGAGATCACCTTCGAGCGGGTGAAACAGGTGGTGGCTGATGAGCGGCCCGACTTGGTGATCTTGACTGGTGATGTGATTTTCAGTCCGCCCGCTGCCGACAACCTGCGCAATGTGTTGCAGACATTGGTGGATCTGAAGGTGCCCTTCGCCACGGTGTTTGGCAACCACGATGACGAGCAGGGAGCCACGAGGGAGGAACTGTTGCAGATTGCCCAGTCGATGCCCTATTGTTTGACCACCGATGAAGAGCCTGCTCTCTCCGGGGTGGGCAACTATGTGTTGCCTGTGTTGGCCTCTACAGGTGAGCGACCGGCATTGACGCTCTATTGCATCGACTCCAATTCCTATAGCTCCATCGAAGGGGTGAAAGGGTATGACTATATCAAGCGTGACCAGGTGGATTGGTATGCGCGTCGGAGTAATGGATTCACGGAGGCGAACGGAGGGAAACCGTTGCCAGCTTTGGCCTTTTTCCACATTCCGCTGCCCGAATACAACCAAGCGGCCTCCGATGAGAATGCGCAAAGCTATGGCATCCGTCGGGAGAAAGCTTGTGCCCCTGTGCTCAACTCGGGTCTTTTCACGGCTATGAAGGAGCAGGGCGATGTGATGGGCGTCTTCGTGGGGCATGACCACGATGACGATTATGCGGTATGTTGGCAGGACGTCGTGTTGGCGTATGGCCGTTACACGGGAGGCAACACGGTCTATAACCACCTACCTAACGGTGCGCGTGTCATCCAACTCAAGGAGGGTGAGCGCAGTTTCAAGACCTGGATCCGCACAGCGGCAGGCGTGGAACAGGTGACGACCTATCCCGATTCCTATCGCAAGGATTGAGCGGGCAGGGAGGATGCGAAATAGTTTTAAACGAATGGTGTGCTGTTGGAAGAAAGCAAATTATAGCTAAATTCGCGCACTGTTGAGAAAAGCTAAATAAATAAAGTATGAAGAAGATTAGAGCTGCCATTGTCGGTTATGGCAATATTGGCAGATATGTGTTAGAGGCCTTACAGGCCGCACCTGATTTTGAGGTAGCTGGTGTGATCCGTCGCAATCCGGAAGATGTTCCTGCGGAGTTGAAACCTTATACCGTAGCAGATAGCATTACGAAACTGCAAGATGTGGATGTCGCTATCTTGGCTACTCCGACTCGTAAGGTCGAGGAGTATGCGAAGGAGATCTTGGCGATGGGTATCAATACTGTGGATAGTTTCGATATTCACACGGGTATCGCTGACCTTCGTCGTTCGTTGGATAGCGTGGCGAAAGCCCACAATGCGGTGTCGGTCATCTCTGCCGGATGGGATCCGGGAAGTGACTCCGTGGTACGTGCCCTGTTAGAGGCGATGGTGCCGAAGGGTATTACCTACACCAACTTTGGCCCCGGTATGAGTATGGGACATACGGTAGCTGTGAAGGCGATCGAGGGCGTGAAGGCCGCGTTGAGCATGACCATCCCCTTGGGTACTGGCGTTCACCGTCGTATGGTCTATATCGAAGTGAAAGAGGGTTACGACTTCAAACAGGTGGCAGCTGCGATCAAGGCCGACGATTATTTCGCGCACGACGAGACACACGTGATGCAGGTAGAGTGTGTGGATAACCTCTTGGATATGGGTCACGGTGTGAACTTGGTACGTAAGGGCGTATCGGGTAAGACGCAGAACCAGTTGGTCGAGTTCGACATGAAGATCAACAACCCGGCGTTGACCGGTCAGATCTTGGTGTCTGTGGCACGGGCCAGCATGAAGCAACAGCCGGGTGCTTACACGATGATCGAGTTGCCTGTCATTGATATGTTGTATGGTGATCGGGAGAGCCTGATCAGACGATTGGTATAACATGATGCTCGACTTTATCACCTGGACAGCCGACCCTGCTATCTTTACCATCGGATCCCGTGAGATCCGGTGGTATGGATTGGCTTTCGCGTTAGGATTCGCGATAGGCTACAAGATTGTGGAGCGGATGTGGAAGAAAGAGCAGTTGCCACCTGCGTGGATCGACTCGCTCTTGATCTACACCATGCTGGGCACGGTGATTGGTGCGCGCTTGGGGCATTGCCTCTTCTATGCGCCCGACTACTATCTGGCGAATCCCGTGGAGATCTTGAAGATCTGGGAGGGCGGTTTGGCCAGCCACGGCGGTACGTTGGGTATCATTATTGCGATCTATTTCTTCTCGAAGCGGGTCAGCCATCGGACGATGATGTGGACGTTCGACAAGTTGGTGGTACCGACCGGTTTAGTGGCGGCCATGATTCGTCTGGGCAACCTGATGAACCATGAGATCTATGGTCACCCGACGGATCAACCCTGGGCTTTCCGTTTCATCGAGAATATGCACGCTTGGAGACAAGGAGCGGAGCCGATCTTCTCTGCCCCCAGTCATCCGACGCAGCTCTACGAGGCAATCTGTTATTTGTTGACGTTTGCCCTGTGTATGTGGCTCTATTTCCGTAAGGAGGCCTGGAAGAAGGAGGGACTGATTTTTGGCATTTTCATGATCTGCATCTTCGGATCCCGTTTCTTCATCGAGTTCGTGAAGAACGACCAAGAGGCTTTCGAGGCGGGTATGTGGCTCAATATGGGACAGCTCCTGAGCATCCCCTTCGTGGTGGCCGGAGTCTATTTTGTATGGAGAGCCTTGCGAAAAGCAAAGGGATAATTTCATTGTCTCTATCCAAATTCATAATTCAAAACTAATTAGCAGTAATTCTGATGAAAGAAATTGCGAATCAAATTTATTACGTGGGTGTAAACGACCGCCAGAAGACCCTTTTCGAGAACATGTGGCCGTTGCCCTATGGCGTTTCATACAATGCCTATCTGATTGTGGACGAGCAAACGGTCTTGGTGGATACCGTAGATGTATGCTACTCGGATCTTTTCTTGAAGAAGGTGGCTGACGCTTTGCAGGGACGCACGTTAGATTATTTGATTGTCAATCACATGGAGCCGGACCATGCGGGTAGCATCCGCCTGCTCCGCCAGCAATATCCGGGAGTGAAGATCGTGGGCAACACCAAGACATTTGGTATGTTAGCGGGTTTCCACGGCATTACCGATGGATTATATGAAGTCAAAGAGGGTGATACATTAAACACGGGTACGCATCAGCTCAGTTTCTATATGGCACCGATGGTGCACTGGCCGGAGGTGATGGTTACCTATGACGTGACCGATAAGATCCTTTTCTCCGCCGATGCCTTTGGCACCTATGGCACGTTGGACGGAGCGGTTGTGGATAAGGATATGGATTGCAGCCATTACTGGGATGAGATGGTGCGCTATTATGCCAACATCGTCGGCAAGTATGGCAATCCGGTGCAGCGGGCATTGCAAAAGCTCTCTGCGTTAGAGATCAAGACGATCTGCTCTACGCATGGTCCTGTTTGGCAGGAGCATGTGTCAAAGGCTGTGGGCATCTACGACCGTCTGAGCCGCTATGAGGCGGAAGAGGGTGTCGTGATCCTCTATGGCAGCATGTACGGACACACGGAGCAGATGGCCGAGGTCATCGCCTCCGCTTTGGCCGACCAGGGCGTGAAGCGTATCGTGATGCACAATGTCAGCAAGACTCCGGCCTCTTACATCTTGGCCGATGTGTTCCGCTACAAAGGCATCATCGTGGGCAGCCCTACTTATAGCAACCAGCTCTTCCCGGAGGTGGAGGCTGTGTTGAGCAAGATCGAATTGCGTGAGGTGAAGAATCGCCTCTTCGGTTATTTCGGCTCCTTCTCATGGGCGGGTGCTGCCGTGAAACGGTTGGCTGCCTTTGGCGAGAAGATGAAGTGGGAGACCGTTGGTGTGCCGGC
The DNA here is from genome assembly GCA_021531385.1 of Parabacteroides distasonis. Lineage (GTDB taxonomy): Bacteria > Bacteroidota > Bacteroidia > Bacteroidales > Tannerellaceae > Parabacteroides > Parabacteroides distasonis_C. The sequence continues at coordinate 153,588 of JAFBIR010000008.1, forward strand.
TGAGCAGAAGCAGGGCATGACAGCTGCCGATTATGCGGCTTGCTATGCGTTAGGCGAGGCGATGGCTGAGCAACTGAAGAGCAAGGCGTGAGGGCGTCAAGCCTCAGGCAAGCACAAGACATCCAATTTAAATCTTAAAATACAAATTGTTATGAGACTTATTATTGAACCGAATTACGAGCAACTCTCCAAGTGGGCAGCCAATTACGTGGCTGCGAAGATCAATGCCGCTCAACCGACTGCGGAGAAGCCATTTGTGTTAGGATTGCCTACGGGCTCTTCTCCGTTGGGCATGTACAAGCACTTGATCGAGCTGAACAAGCAGGGGGTAGTCTCTTTCCAGAACGTGATTACCTTCAACATGGATGAGTACGTAGGTTTGCCGAAAGAGCATCCCGAAAGCTATCACTCTTTCATGTGGAATAACTTCTTCAGCCACATCGACATCAAGCCGGAGAATGTGAACATCCTGAATGGAAATGCCGAGGACGTTGAGGCTGAATGCGCCAGCTATGAGGCACGCATGAAGGCCGTGGGTGGTGTGGATCTCTTCTTGGGAGGTATCGGTCCTGACGGACACATCGCCTTCAATGAGCCGGGCTCTTCCCTCAGCTCTCGCACACGCATGAAGACGCTGACTACTGACACGATCATCGCCAACTCTCGTTTCTTCGACAACGACGTGAACAAGGTGCCGAAGACAGCCGTTACGGTCGGTGTAGGTACGGTACTGGATGCGAAGGAGGTATTGATCATGGTGAATGGCCACAACAAGGCTCGTGCCTTGCAGCAAGCTGTCGAGGGTGCGGTCAACCAGATGTGGACTATCACGGCTTTGCAGCTCCATCCGAAGGGCATCATCGTTTGCGACGAGGCCGCTTGCGCTGAGTTGAAGGTTGGTACCTACAACTACTTCAAAGATATCGAGAAGGATCACCTTTGCCCCTGCTCCTTGCTGAAATAAGCCGCTGGGGATTTAGGCATAACGCATGAACCGCAAGGCGATGGGGTAGATCTCCATTCCGCTTTGCGGTTTTTTTAGGGTCAGATGCCAACCAAGTCGCTTCAATCGTTCCGAGGTTGCCTAATTGTTGCACTTCCTGGAATTTGAGACGGATATGTACCGTCGCTACAAGGACTACTATGGCTATGTCTTCTTCGTGGTCCAAAAAAGATAGGTGAGCTATTTTCCTTGTCGGAATTGTCGGGATTGTCGGGAGAGGGGGTCAAAACCTCCTCTCCTTTTGATACATCCCGGTGGTCTCTTCATAGGAGATGTGGCCACGAGCCTTCCAGGTGCAAAGCAGATCTTTTGGGTCGGAAGTGAGGCCATTCGCTTGATAAACAGCTATGAACTGATCGAAATTGAAACGATCGGGCAACTTCCGCAATAGGTTGCCTCGTCCGGGACGCCGGCGCTTCTGCTTCCCCTTCTGACCCATCTCCCACATATCATCTGCGAAATAATAGAGCTTCACCCAAAGGTCATACTCCATCATCCAACGCATGAAGGCCTCGATCTCGGCAGACCACTGACGACCCTCCATCAGATAAACCATCACGGCCCGGTCGTAAGCCATGCGTAGGGAGCGATAGGAGAGTTCACGAAACTCCTCGTCCGCCGAGAGGAGGTAACGATCCTCGTTCTCTCGATTCAGCTGTTCGGCCAGCGCATAGGCCTCCGGACAGTCGATCACGCCCGTCGCCTCGTTCAACCGGTCGATATAGGGCTGGAGCGCCAAACGATAGGCCTCGTCGTAGTTGCCAAACTTGGGGATCCCCACCATCCCTTGCGGACGGAGGATCGTGCTGGCGGAGAGACGCCCCAAGGTGCCGTTCTTCAGGTTGGTGTAGAGGTATTTCTGCCCCGCCTGCACCGTCGTGCTGACCGTGAAATTCAACCGGAGGGGTGGGGTGCCCGTCACGCTATCCGGCCCGACACGCTCCTGCCCATAGTAGGCCCGATCGAAAGCCAAGCGGATCAGCTCGCTCGCCTTGGCACCACCCGAGGCCTTGATTTGGTCGAGCAGCTCGATCTCGTCCAACCGCAGGAAGAGGCACTTGCCACCGGCCGCGTCGGCATCAATCAATCGCTGAACGAGGGCCGCATTGGTCATGTTCGACATCAGATACTGCACACAGATCCCCTCGGGACGGGCTGGCTTCTTTTCGTTCGATTTCGCCCGTTTGCAAGCGATTTTCCACTCCTGTTCGCTTTCTCGACTCAGCTGGTCGTTAGCTCGGATGTCTGCCATGATCAGCTCGATCGGCTGGTTCACGCAGCTCTTGCCTACCGACTGCTCGGCAATCAGTAGCCCCATCTGTTCGCCTAACTCATGCGGCACGTTGTCGATATAGATCACGATGGTCCCCTTCAGGTGCGCCCCCAAGGCGGGGAAGATCTGGCAAGAGACACACGGCCTATAGAGCTCGGGCGTGCGGCTGATGATCAGCTGGATGGAGGCTGGCAGACGCTCCGGTAGGGCGGGAGGCACCTTCGAAGTCAGCAGGTCGAAACCGATTGGCTCACGCTGCTCCACCTGCTTCAGCTCCTCACGGGTACGGGCCAGCTGGAGGGCACGGCTCACCAAGTCGGGCAGACGCTCCGGTTGCGAGCGGTTGCAGGCCGAACGGATCGTGCTCCACGCCTTCTCTTGATCCTCGCCAAAGGTGGGCAATACCTGCCGGATCCACTCCGGGTTGCTCTGGCAGAGGTAACGGGCATAGCAGGCCAAGGAGAAGATGAACTGGTTGCGTGAGCCATGCTCAGGTGTCCCGCCTAACAGCTCCACCAAGGCCTCCAGGATGGAGGGGATAGGGATGTCCTCATACGTGGATGGGAAAGCCATCGGTTGAGAGGTAGGTGCGTCCTCCCGTTCGGGAGCCGGTTGCCGCATGGCCGACACATCCATCACCTTCGGCTCAAAGAAGCTGGGCGACTCGTAACACACGTGGTTTTGAGGCACTAAATAGATGCATCCCGCCACATTCTTCACGCTCGAATCCACCGGTAGCTGCACGGCCGCAGAGAAGGCCGCTTGCTGCTGAGAGACCGGCTTGCCTGGCAGGGATCTCACCAGCACATGCGTGCCATCCCGCACGGATCGCTCGATCAAGAGCACCTCGAAGTCACCGATATAGGCCTGCTCGCCCTCCATGCGCACGGCCGATAGCACCCGGTCGGTCTGCCCCTTCTCGTCGATGTCGAACATCAGCCGGTCTAAGTGGCAGAGGGCATCCACCTCCGCCCGATGATCCCCCTTGAAGGCCCCGCAACGAGGGGTCCACACCGGCAGCTGGCTCTTCAGCTTGCGTTGCTGGTTCAGGTTATTGCTTTGCTTGATCCGTTGGCAAAGCGCCTCCAATTTCGGGTCTTTGCGGGCCGCCAACCACTCCTCGGGCGTGATGGGCAGGCAGGGAGCGTTATGCCCCTTGCCCAATGTCGTGAAACTACCCATGGTCAGTTGATTTGTCGCAAAGCGGTAAGTAACTCCGAATAGACCTTGAAGGCCAAGTCGCTTGCGTCAAGCCCCTGGCTGGGATTGATCGTGCGGCAATGCACTTGGTAGCGGCCATTCTGTTTGTGAACTAAGCTGATATACTCCCCGACGAAGAGCTTCGGGTTGCGTACGACAGATTGCTGGCGGTAAGCCGCCTCCTCGAAGAGGTAGTCGATCTCGCTCACTTTCGTAAATACACCTCTGTAGCAATGGCCTTTGTCCAGGGCCTCACTCTGTTGCAAGTTTGTCAATAAGTTGACATTTTGAATGGAATGCTTCTGCATAATGCTTAAAGTTTAAATCTGTTCTTTATTGTTATTCGTATCTTTTCGCGCACAGGCTCCCCCTGTCTTGTTACTTTTCTATTGAAAGAAAAGTAACCAAAAGTTCAAGGCTGAACCTGCTTCGCTACTCCACTTCCTCCGCTCACTGAAGATCCGAAACTCGCTTCGCTCAAACAGCGGATCTTCTGATCGTCCGCTTCGTTCGTTCCGCTTTACGCTCACCAGCTTAGGCCGATTCGTTTGCCTTTCCGGCTTACCCCTACATCTCATCCTGTCTCGAATCAAAGGAAATCCGTAGAGACGTGCCATTGGTGCGTCTCCTACCATCATGGCACCTTCCCTGGGAAATCAACCGGCTGGGAGGACTAACGGGCGGATCATCCAAGGCTCCTTCTCTACCCCCATCGGGCAACCTTCGCCGGTGAGGAAGGCGAAGACACTTGTCTATCTCCTTTCTATACGTTTGTTTTTTGATTACGTCACGAAATTACAATCTCCCATCGCACAGCCTTTCACTGAGGAATCACTTAGGAATATCCGTTTCACTCAGGAAAAAAGAAGGGTGAAGTTGGGAAAAACGAAAAATGAGCAGGTAACTTGAGAGAGAGGCTCTGCCCCTCATTCCCGGCATCATCCTTCCTGCAACAACGTAAGGAAACGCTGGGCGATCAGGAGATGGACACCATAGCGATCCTGTCGCTTGTCCTTGATCCAGCATTCCAGGTTCTTCTGGAGAAAGGAGTCACGGCTGCATTTCTTGCTTAAGCTATTAGCCAAACCATCCAGCCGAAGATCATTGGGGAAGAGACGCTTGAGATAGGTTTCCGCCTTCGTATAACACCCATAGTCATCGACAAGTACACGGGTCCAGAGCAGCACCTTGAACACGCCTAACCAATTCACCTTCTGGGTGAGTAGATGCTCCTCTCGCAACCGCTCGATGGCCTTGCGGATCTGCTCGTCGGTGAAGGAGAGATGCTTATAGCCCTCTAAGTCGAACGATTGGGACGTGCGTTGTTGCTTGCCGTCCTCCAGCCCGTCGCGAATCTGTTCCAAGATATGGATGAGCAGGTTGAGCAGGGAAACCACGTCGAGATGTCCCTTGATATAGCTTGATAAAGCCTCTGTATTAATAATGTCATTCTTCATGATCGTCAAGAATTAAATCGTTGGAAACTTAATTTCTGCTCTCATGAAGTTCCGGAACTTCCTCGCCTCTGTCCTGGCCGGATGTGCACGTGGCCATACGGGCGGCTGGTCGCTGATCCCCTTCTCCGCGGCTCGGGGTGCCCATGGAAACCGGCTCTAAGCCGATCTCGGGGCTAATGCTGTCTTATGTCTGCATATCGCTGGAATTATGGATTAGACATGTTACCTCTCTCATCGGAGGGCCCACATCGGTCAGCTCTCTGGCTACCGAAGGCTCCACCTCGTGGAGCGAATGGGTCACTACCGCTGTTGACAAAATTAGGAGTGAGCTGCCGAGCCATCCCTATCACGTGCGGAGAAACTACCGGTTTTTAATGGTCGTTAATGCGGAACGTCATAAAACAGCATTTTTCAG
>JAFBIR010000090.1 GCA_021531385.1 Parabacteroides distasonis
TAAAGAGTGCGTAACAGCTCACTAGTCGAGCGATCCGGCGTGGATAATAATCGGGCATAAATCCCGTGCCGAAGCCGTGGATCCGAAAAGGATGGTAGGGGAGCATTCCATGGGCGTCGAAGATAAAGGGTAACCTTTGTTGGAGCGCATGGAAAAGCAAATGTAGGTATGAGTAACGATAAGGAGGGCGAGAAACCCTCCCGCCGAAAGACCAAGGTTTCCT
>JAFBIR010000091.1 GCA_021531385.1 Parabacteroides distasonis
TATTATGTTCCCGGGGGATTAGCTCAGCTGGCTAGAGCATCTGCTTTGCAAGCAGAGGGTCAACGGTTCGAATCCGTTATTCTCCACATAAAAGGGATCTTTGACATGTTGGACATCAAGAGTAGATAAACGAGAAAAACGAGCAGAGCGAGCTTGAGATATATCAACCCGCACTTAATTGTGCGGCGAGCAGAAAGTAAGCAAGGGCAGACGGTGGATGCC
>JAFBIR010000092.1 GCA_021531385.1 Parabacteroides distasonis
CAGGCAGAGTTGAACTGCCGACCTCCACATTATCAGTGTGGCGCTCTAACCAACTGAGCTATAGGACTGTCAACATAATACCCCAAGTGTACAAGAAATGTACCGTCTCGACCTGAACCACAAGACGGAACCCACGCTCCAGAAAGGAGGTGTTCCAGCCGCACCTTCCGGTACGGCTACCTTGTTACGACTTAGCCCCAGTCA
>JAFBIR010000093.1 GCA_021531385.1 Parabacteroides distasonis
TAAAGAGTGCGTAACAGCTCACTAGTCGAGCGATCCGGCGTGGATAATAATCGGGCATAAATCCCGTGCCGAAGCCGTGGATCCAGCAATGGATGGTAGGGGAGCATTCCATGGGCGTCGAAGATGGGGGACGACCCTCGTTGGAGCGCATGGAAAAGCAAATGTAGGTATGAGTAACGATAAGGAGGGCGAGAAACCCTC
>JAFBIR010000094.1 GCA_021531385.1 Parabacteroides distasonis
TAAAGAGTGCGTAACAGCTCACTAGTCGAGCGATCCGGCGTGGATAATAATCGGGCATAAATCCCGTGCCGAAGCCGTGGATCCGAATAGGATGGTAGGGGAGCATTCCATGCCGCGTCGAAGATGGGGGACGACCCTCGTTGGAGCGCATGGAAAAGCAAATGTAGGTATGAGTAACGATAAGGAGGGCGAGAAACCCTC
>JAFBIR010000095.1 GCA_021531385.1 Parabacteroides distasonis
AAGCTCTCGTCAGTGAGGGACATGATCGAGGGGGAGCGGAATATCCAAGGCTTCTTCCTGGCTTACCTTAGCTTGAACAGCTACTACTTGACGGCTCCAGAGGTAGAGTTGAGCCATGGCTTCTGCGACTTCTTCCTGCTGCCCGACTTGACGCATTACCAAGCGGAGCACAGCTACATCTTAGAGTTGAAATATCTTTC
>JAFBIR010000009.1 GCA_021531385.1 Parabacteroides distasonis
CCTCTTCCCATTCCGAACAGAGAAGTTAAGCCTCGTCACGCCGATGGTACTGCGTAACAGTGGGAGAGTAGGTAGCCGCCGTTTTAGGAGAGAGGGAGTCAGTCCAAAAGATTGACTCCCTTTTTTGTGCGGACTAATTCAGTGATTAGAAAAATCACTATCTTCGCAATCGTAAATTGTAGTAATAGTTATATCATGAAGAAACATCATATTTATCTTTTAGGCTTAGCATTGTATGGAGCTTTCTTGACAGCCTGTGGATCAGAAGAGCCTGTGAAGCGGATTGTATTCGATGGAACTAAGGAGGTTTCTGGAGGACGGTTTGCATTGAAGGATATTAATCCTGAGTTGCCGACAGACTGGACCGACTATCAGTTTGTTGTGATTGAGTATAGAATCAGTACGGCACAACGTTTTCAATTAGGCTTTCATACGCAACATGGATATAATGAATTGCGTGTAATGTCGTATGTGCCGAATGCATGGAATAAATTAGCGATTCCAATGCGTTTTTTCACAGAGTTGCCCGATCCAAAGGTGGATTTAGCGGCAACCTTTAATCAACCTCGTTTTACGGGTTGGATTAATTTAGGTGGTCAAAGAGGTCCGATGGTGGGTGTTGACTCGGTGGGTGTACGTATTCGTCGAGCTATTGGGCATCCTACGATGGAGATTCGTTCCATTACCTTGTCAAAGGACGATCCAGGAGATGCCTATTTGGAAGCAACTCCTGCGATTGATCAATTTGGTCAACATGTCGGTATTGATTATCCGGAGAAGATTCATGCTTTGGAACAGTTGCAAGCCGAATGGAGGCAAGAAGAAGAGGAGGTTATAGATCCAGATGCTTATCATTATACGAAGTTCGGAGGGTATAAACAGAAGCGTTTAAGAGCAACAGGCTATTTCCGTACGGAATTGGTGGATGGTCGTTGGTGGTTTGTTGATCCGGAAGGTTATCTGTTCTTGTCAGTGGGTGTGGATTGTGTCAGTGCCGGAGGTGGCGGTAACGTACGTGCGTATGACCAACGGCCCAATTTGTATGCAGAGCTTCCTCCGCAAGAGTTAACGAGCTCCGGTCGTCAGCCCTCTTATGGTTTGTGGAACCAATACCGACGTTTTGGCGAGGAGCACGAGGTAAAATCCAAGGAGCTCATCTTCAAACGTATGGATAAATGGGGCTTGAATACGATTGCTAATTGGTCTGATAAACAGGTGATGCTGATGAATCGTAAGGCTTTTTTGTGGCCACTTTACGATTTGCGAATGGATCCTCAATTGATGGGATTGAGCGATGTGTATGCTCCCGATTTTGAACAGGCTGTGTCTGCATCTATTGCAAAGGCGGTCAAACCATTAAAAGATAATCCTTGGCTGTTGGGTTATTTTATCGGAAATGAACCTGCTTGGTTGGGTGATGAGATACGTTTGTGTGACCTTATTCTTGCAGGAGAGGAACGGCCTATTCAAAAAGTCTTGGAGAACTATTTGTCAGAGAAGAGTGATACTCCTGAGATACGTAAACAATTTATTTGGGAGACATTTGATACCTTTTTACAAACTACGAATCGTATTTTGAAACGTCAGGATCCTCATCATCTGAACTTGGGTATTCGCTTCGGAAATGTGATGAATTTACCTGAACCGGTTCTGAAAAGCTGTGGAAAGGCCTTCGATGTGTTTAGCTTCAATTGTTATGCGCTTCGTCCGGATCCGGAGATGATGGACCGAGTATTGTCGATAGCTAAACTGCCGATGTTGATTGGTGAATATCATTTTGGTACGGTAGATCGAGGTCTGGCACAATCTTTATGGCAGGTTGAGAGTCAAGTTGAGCGCGGAGTGGCTTATCGCTATTATACGGAACAGGCTTATAGCCATCCGGGGTTGATTGGTACGGGTTATTTCCAATGGTGCGACCAAGATATGACCGGCCGGTTTGATGGCGAGAATTATAATTGTGGATTGATAGATGTGACGGATCGCCCCTATAAAGCACAGGTGGAGGCGATGATGGAGACAGCCAAACGTTTGTTTGATATTCATGCCGGATGTTTGTCACCGGTTGAAACGCAACCCCTTTATCCTCGTGGTCATGAGCAAATTCCTGATTTATGGAATGAATGAATTGGCTATAGCGGAAGGCCTTCTTAATCCAAGGGAAGGTCTTCCCAGCGCCCATTAACCAGTTCTCGTGTTGTGGTAAAGCCAGCCTCTTTTAAAAGTTGAAACGCTTGTTTACGGCCATCATTTACTAAATCGGGATAGTGACAATCTGAATTTACCATGACTGGTATTCCCAATTTATGGATATGCGCTAAATAGTTCTTACGAGGATACAATTCTTCCTTTTTGCGTAAATTCTTTGTGTTGATCTCGATCATGAGTTGGTGTTGTCGAGCCAGGTCAAGGCAATCTTCGAAGGGTTTTCGATACCAATCCTGTTCCGGATCGAAAAGTGCGTATTTCTGCCCATTCATATAGATCTTGTCTATATGTCCGATGATGTCGATCCCGCCAGCCTCAATCATCTGTTGGGTGGTCTCAAAGTAATGTCTGACCAAGCTACGGATGTCTCCCTCAAAATAGCGCTCCACGGAATGGGCGTAATCACTGAAAGAACCATCAATACAGACCATGTTCGCCTCTTTTAACTCAGCAGAGATTGGAAGGAAATGGATAGAACCAATCCGATAGTCAAGCGGCAATTCCCGAAAATAGGGGATAGAGGCATTGTAGGTCTTGTCTAAGTAATCAATCTCCAAACCCGTGTAAATCTCTATACGATCGGCGTATTTCTGGCGTAGCCGATTGATTTCCTGCAGGTACTCAGGCATATCAATGGCAGACATATTCCAGTTTGTCTCGAAAGGAAGAGGAGAGTGGGATGAGAATCCATAGGCTCTAAACCCTTTGGCGATAGCAAAACGGACGAAATCTTCCGGGTTGCTTCGGCCATCACAAAATGTACAATGACTATGGTAGTTGCTAAGTTGCATCTTTGTTGATTTAAGCGGTTTGCAAAATTAGGAAATTTCTTGATTCATGCGGCGCAAATAAATATTTATTCGTACTTTTGCCCGTCATTATGGCGACAGCGGTCGTTGTCGTCGTCAACGAAGAATAAATTTTAAGACAATGAATATATCTTATAATTGGCTGAAAGCATATCTTGATTTTGATTTAACACCGGATGAAGTAGCTGCGGCACTTACCTCTATTGGTCTGGAGACGGGTGGTGTAGAGGAGGTTCAAACCATCAAGGGAGGACTGGAAGGATTGGTGATTGGTGAGGTATTGACTTGTGAGATGCACCCCAACTCTGATCATTTACATATTACGACTGTCAATGTGGGTGGCGAATCACCTTTGCAGATTGTTTGTGGAGCGCCTAATGTAGCTGCCGGACAGAAAGTTGTCGTGGCTGTGAATGGCACCAAACTGTATGATGGTGACGAGTGCTTTACCATCAAGCGTTCTAAGATTCGTGGTGTAGAGTCAAATGGTATGATTTGTGCGGAAGACGAGATCGGCATTGGTACAGATCATAGCGGCATTATCGTATTGCCGGCTGAGGCGGTTGTAGGAACTCCGGCTAAGGAGTATTATAATATCAAAAGCGACTATGTATTAGAGGTGGACATCACCCCTAACCGTGTGGATGCCACTTCGCACTATGGTGTGGCACGTGATTTGGCCGCTTATTTGAAGCAACAGGGTAAAGCTGCGCATCTGCAACTTCCCTCTGTGGAGGCCTTTCAGATAGATGATCCGACTCCGGCTATTGCCGTTGAGGTGGCTAATGAGGAGGCTTGCTTGCGTTATACAGGTGTGACCATTATGGGCGTGAGCGTGAAGGAGAGCCCGGCGTGGTTGCAAGATCGTTTGCGTACGATCGGTTTACGTCCGATTAACAATGTAGTGGATGTTACCAATTTCATCTTGCATGAATTGGGTCAGCCTTTGCACTCTTTTGATGCGAATAAGATCAAGGGAGGCAAGGTGATTGTGAACACTTGCCCAGAGGGTACGAAGTTCGTGACATTGGATGGTGTAGAGCGTACGTTAACTACACGAGATTTGATGATTTGCAATACGGAAGAGCCGATGTGTATCGCCGGAGTTTTCGGTGGTTTGGATTCTGGTGTGACAGAGGCTACAACGGATGTCTTCTTGGAGTCTGCTTGTTTCCATCCGACTTGGATTCGTAAGACTGCACGTCGTTTTGGTTTGAATACAGATGCCTCTTTCCGTTTCGAGCGCGGTTTGGATCCCAATCAAACCGTTTATGTCTTGAAACGTGCAGCATTGATGATTCAGGAGTTGGCTGGTGGACAGATCACGGGTGAGATTGTGGATGTGTATCCGAAGGTGTTTGCTCCTTATCGTGTGGAGGTTACTTATCAGAAGATCAATTCTTTGATTGGTAAAGAGATTTCAGTTGAGACGGTCAAGAGCATCGTTGAGAGCTTAGAAATGCAGATCGTGAACGAGACTCCGGAAGGCCTAACATTGGATGTACCTGTTTACCGCATCGATGTACAGCGTGATGTGGATGTCATTGAGGATATCCTGCGTATCTATGGCTATAACAATGTGGAGTTTAGCGACCAAGTGAAGTCTAACCTGAGTTATCAGACACCGACTGATCGTAGTTGGAAGCTGCAGAATTTAGTTTCTGAGCAGTTGTGTGGCGCAGGTTTCAATGAAATTCTGAATAACTCGTTGACTCGCTCCGCATACTACACTGAATTGACTACTTATCCGGAGGCACATTGTGTAATGCTGATGAATCCATTAAGTGCAGATTTGAATTGCATGCGTCAGACGTTGCTGTTTGGCGGTTTGGAGAGCATTGAGCATAACTTGAAGCGTAAGCAGCATAGCATTCGTTTCTATGAGTTTGGTAATTGCTACGATTATAACCTTGAGAACAAGAAGGAGGGCGAGACCCTTGGTGAGTTCAGCGAAGAGTATCGTTTAGGTATCTGGTTGGCAGGTAACCGAGTAGATAACAGTTGGGCTCATCCCAATGAGAAGAGCTCCATCTACGAGTTGAAGGCTTACGTGGAGAATATCTTGGTTCGCTTAGGTGTAGATATGAAGCGTTTGGTCATGAGCCAGTTTAGCAGTGACCTCTATGCAGCTGGATTGACCATTCGCAGTGGCGCAGGTCGTCAGTTGGGTACATTGGGCATTGTCAATAAAAAGATTTGCAAGCAGTTGGACATTGATGTGGAGGTGTACTACGCAGAGCTTTCTTGGACGACCTTGATGAAGGAGATCAAGAAGGCTGCGGTTACCTTCTCAGAGATCTCTAAGTTCCCAGCCGTAAAACGTGATTTGGCGTTGTTGGTGGATAAGAGCATCCAATTCGCCGAGGTAGAGAAAGTGGCTAAAGAAAGTGATCGTAAGCTGTTGAAATCCGTGAGTCTGTTCGATGTCTATGAAGGCAAGAACCTTCCTGCAGGAAAGAAGTCGTATGCGGTTAGCTTCTACTTGCAAGATGAGAACAAGACTTTGAATGATAAGCAGATTGATGCGATCATGAAGAAGATCCAAACCAATTTAGAGCAGAAGTTAGGTGCACAATTGCGATAATAAAGAGAAATCATTAATCAAAAAACATACAATTCTATAATATGGGAAGAGCGTTTGAGTTCCGAAAAGCAAGAAAGTTTAAACGTTGGGGCAATATGGCCCGTGTATTCACGAAGTTAGGCAAGGAGATCACGATCGCCGCTAAGCAAGGCGGAACGGAGCCCGAGAACAACCCGCGTTTGCGTGTGTTGATGCAGACGGCGAAGAAGGAGAACATGCCGAAGGAGAATGTAGAACGTGCTATCAAGCGTGCTGTTTCAAAAGACTTCACCGATTACAAGGAGATGAATTATGAGGGATACGGTCCCTTTGGTATCGCTATTTTCGTGGAGACGGCTACAGACAATACGACCCGTACGGTTGCGAATGTACGTAGTTATTTCAACAAGAATGGAGGCAACTTGGGTACGACAGGTAGCTTGGAGTTCTTGTTCGAGCACAAATGCGTTTTCCATATCGCAAAGAAGGCCGACATGTCATTGGACGATCTGGAGTTGGAGTTGATCGATTACGGTGTAGACGAGGTCGATGAAGACGAGGACGAGGTAGTGATCTATGGTGAGTTTGCACAGAATTCAGCTATCCAGAAGTATTTGGAGGATAATGGCTATGAGATCACAAGTAGCGAGTTCGTTCGTATCCCTAATGACTTGAAGGAGGTGACTCCGGAGCAGCGTGAGACGATCGAGAAATTGATCGAGAAGCTGGAGGAGGACGAGGATGTGCAGAATGTCTTCCACAACATGAAGGAGGATGACAGTGAGGATGAGGAGTAATCCTTTTCTCTTTGATTAGATAGTGAATTAATTGCATATAATTTGATGTGAACGGCATGGACTGTGAAGTTTGTGCCGTTTTTTTATGTTTATTTACGTATTCTTTTGTTTGCAAAATCATTATGCTTATATTTGCCCTGTATTTAGTAACAATAAGCAAATAGAGTATGAAAAGATTAACTTTAGTATGTGCTTTTATCAGTATGTTGCTTCTTGGGCAGGCAGTTCATGCGCAAAAAGAACTTGGAATCTTTAATTCACTGGCTGTGGGTTTGAATGTGGGTTCTACAGGTATTGGAGTGGATGTGGCGACTCCGATCACAGAATATGTAATGTTACGAGGTGGCATTTCTTTTATGCCGGGCATTACAATCAATACGGATGTAAAAGTGGAAGTAGATGATCCAACAGGACAGATGGGATCTTTTCCTGCACGGGTTGATCTGGAGGGTAGCATGAAGCGTACGCAGGGTGAATTGATTGCGAGTGTTTATCCTTTCCCCAGCTTTCCTTTCTTTATTTCGGCGGGAGCCTATTTTGGCGGTGACAAGTTGGTGACTATTGAAGGTCATAGCGAGGAGCTGAAGAATTATATCGCCCAAGGCGAGGAGTTCGGCGTTGTGATTGGCGATTATGTACTACCGGTTGATAAGAATGGTAATGTATCGGGTGGATTGAAGGTGAAAGCTGTTCGTCCCTATGTAGGCATTGGCTTTGGTCGTGTAGTTCCGAAGAAGCGACTTGGTTTCAGCGGAGAGTTGGGTGTGCAGGTACATGGAAGACCGGAGGTCTATACGAATTATGGCAATTTGGATGATTTGATGTCAGAGTTAGGACCTGATGATGACTTCACAAAGATCATTGATAAGCTGACTGTCTATCCGGTGCTTAAGTTGCGTTTAACCGGACGGATTTTCTAAAGTTCATAAAATGGAGCAAAAAATAAAGGCGTGTCTTCAGAGGCACGCCTTATTTATTATTCCGAAGCGAGAATAATTACAAGTTCGGGTTGATCTTGTTCCACTCAGCTACAGGAGGAACGATATTCAATGTTACCAACTCATCACGCATCTTGCAGAGGTGAGCGTAGCTTGCGTCGAGCGCAGCCATCTCCTCCGGAGTACCTACCGGCATCTTGTAAGTACAGCCGTTCGTGTCAAGTGTAGTATCCATAGCCATCATGATGTTCTGATACTTCTCGTTCTTCACGTATGTACCAGCAGGCCATGCGAATGGCTCACCACCCATGACGGCACGAATCATCTCAACAGAGCAGTAAGCGGGGCTCTGCCATGAGCTGCGGCCACGGAGCTGGATGATCTTAGCACCACCCTGTACAACGTCTGTACGGAGCTTCTCCCACTCCTCTTGCGGAAGTGCGTCTGTGCCGATGATCTCGCTCAACGGCTTGCCTTGGATCTTTACTTGGCTACCGAATACAGCCATCTGCTCGCCGTGGCCACCGAATGTGCGGCAACCTGTGATCTCATCACTCTTCACGCCGAACTTCTTAGCCAACTCACTGCGCAGACGAGTAGAGTCAAGCGCTGCCAATGTAGTAACCTGTGAAGGTTTCAAGCCTGAGTAAAGCAATGTAACCAAACCAGTTAAGTCTGCCGGGTTGAAGATCACTACGACATGCTTAACATCCGGGCAATACTGCTTGATGTTCTTACCCAGTTCCTCAGCGATCTTACAGTTGCCAGCGAGCAAATCCTCACGAGTCATACCAGCCTTACGAGGAGCACCACCTGAAGAGATGATGTATTTAGCGTCTTTGAAAGCCTCAGCTACATCTGTGGTTGCTGTGAGGTTCACGCTGTCATAACCACAGTGGAACATCTCTTCCATTACGCCCTCCATACCCGGAGCATATACGTCATACAGACACACGTTCGGTGTCAGCTTCATTGTAAGCGCGGTTTGAACCATGGTTGAACCGATAGCACCACCGGCACCGACAATCACCAATTTGTCATTTGTTAAAAATCCCATATTCGTACGTTATTTAAAAAGTTGTTTTGTTGTTCGTGTCTTTGTGACCTATCTCGCCACTTGCGGCAAAGATAGACAAAAAGAGCCAATTCCAAACAACCCCTTTGATAATAATTCTTATTTATTCCACATAGAGCACCAGGCCCTTCAAGTATTCTCCCTCGGGGTGGTAGATGTTGACCGGGTGATCAGCGGGTTGCGTCAGTTGATGCAGGATACGAACGCTTCGACCCGACTGCGCTGCGGCGCTGAATACGGCAAGGCGGAAGTGCTCTTTGCTCACCACCTGCGAGCAAGAGAAGGTGAACAGGATGCCGCCCGGTTTGATCTTCTCGAAAGCGATAGCATTGAGTTTGCGATATCCCTGCAAGGCGTTCCGCAATACATCCTTGTGCTTGGCGAAAGCGGGCGGGTCAAGAATGATTAGGTCATAGTTGCTACCCATGTGCTCCAAGTATTTGAAAGCGTCTTCTGCAAAAGCCTGATGACGGGGATCACCCGGGAAGTTGAGCGATACATTTTTATTGGTCAAGGCGATGGCCTTTGCCGAGCTATCGACAGAATGCACCACCTTGGCCCCTCCACGCATCGCATAGAAAGAGAAACCACCGGTGTAACAGAACATATTCAAAACAGCCCGATCTTTGGCGTAATGCTCCAGAAGCGAGCGGTTTTCCCTTTGATCCACGAAGAAACCGGTCTTTTGCCCCTTCTGCCAATCCACGCAAAAACGCAAACCGTTCTCCAAGGCGATATCTTCCACATCACCGCCCAGCAGATACCCATCCTCGCTTCCTAAGTTGGCCTTGTAGGGGAGGGTAGCCTCTGATTTATAATAGATGTTCTGTAAAGTGTCGCCCAGGATCTGTTTCAAGGCCTCCGCAATTTGATGACGGGCACGATGCATACCGACGGAGTGCGCCTGCATCACAGCTGTGTGCGCATACATGTCAATCACTAATCCGGGTAGGTTGTCCCCCTCGCCATGCACCAGTCGATAGGTGTTGTTGTGCGCTGAGGCAGTCAGTCGCAGTGTCTTGCGCAACTCGTAAGCGATGCGGATACGGTTCTCCCAGAAGGTTTGGTCAATCTCTTGTTGCTGGAAAGAGAGGATACGCACAGCGATACTACCGATCTGGAAATGGCCGATGCCTAAGTAGCGGTTGTGGGCTCCATAGACTTCTACCAAGTCTCCCTCTTCGGGTTGACCTTCAAACGACTGGATAGCCCCGGAAAAGACCCAGGGATGGAACCGAAGCAACGATTCCTCTTTCTTGGGTTTCAGAAATACTTTACAATGCTTCATTTATGCGTGTTTCAAAAGTTGTTTGATTGAGGTGTCTATAGATGTTGAGGCAGGCCCAGGCGTCGAGAGCAGCATACTTCTTTTGCGACTCAGTCAACGTGTCTGCCTCCCAGTTGGTCAACCGCTGACGCTTCGAGATTTTCTTGCCGAAAATGATGGCGTAAATCTTTTGCAAGCTGAATTCCTCGATGCCAAAGGCTCCTACCACTTTCTGCAAATCAATATAATGGGCCGGGTTGATTTCCGTGCGTTTGCGTAAGGCATTGAAGTCGTCACGTAGGGAGAGCCCAACTTTGAGTACGGTTTCGCTTTGCAGCAGTTGGAGCAATGATTCCGGCATGCCGATATGGTTGAGGCGGAATAGAAAACAGGTGTCGAACGTAGAGACTTGCAGTAGTGAGACGATGTAGCTCTTCCCTTTGTGGAAGCAGGGGCGTGTCTCTGTATCAATACCTACTATATCGAATTTCTGCAGGTAACTGACCGCTTTGTTAGCCTCTTCGAGGGAGAGGATCGTGATGATTCTTCCCTTGAACTCCTCAATCTCCATTTGGGAGATTTCCTCTTTAGAGATTTTCGTATGTGTGAATGCCTGTATCATGCTTGTTCTTCCTCTTCAATAGGTTGCATATCCTCATCTCCGCTGAAACGTACGGCGTGCAATGCCTTGAGGGCATTGAGCAGTCGTCCACCCCAATAGTCGCGGAAGTTTTGTGCGCATAGTGCGATGGCCTCACGCATGGCCTCCTCGTTCTCTTGGCGGAAGAGGGCAATAAAGTTGCCGGTATCTTGATAGACATCGGCCAGATTTTCCGAGATAAAAGCGGCAATAGGAGTGTCGCTGTAGCGCATATCCTCTTGAAACGTATCTAAGTAAGTGTCTCTTTCGCCTAAGAGGACGGCGATCCGTTGGCGAATGCGCTCATACATCTCCTCTGTCACGGTCAGCTCAAGCATTGCCTCCTCTTCGCTCTCGATATTTGGCAGCAGCAAGGCTTTCAAGTAAAGCAAAGGCAGCAATTTGGTGGCCTTATCCACAAAATCGAAAAGCCCTTTCTCGCCCGCATGCTCTACGAAGCTACAATACTCCAGCGCAACGGTTACGAATTCCAGTGTGTTTCGTTCGTATATCGGATTGTTTTCGTTTGTCATTTCAGCTAATTGCCTTTTCTATGTAAAACATAACGTGCGCGAAAATACAAAAAATTTCTCAACGCCGGCTTAAGATGTTCTCTGAGCTTATGTCGGGTTGAGCAGATGCCCTGAGTGAGTTGGAAAAGGAACCACGGAGCATTCGGTGAAGTGTACCGTGGTGTACTTGGTTGAATGTACCACGGTACACTTGCGCAACTACACCGTAGTACATTTTTGGGTTAACTGGAGCGATATTTTTCCCTAACTGGGGAGATTTTTTTCGTTAGTAGGATCGTAGCTTCTTGCTAACTCAAAAATAATCTCTATTTTTGTTGGCAGATATACAAACTAAATTAAACAAGGAGGTTGTTATGGAAGAAAAGAAAGCTATGACTCCTATTGAGGAGCAAGCGTTGGATCAGGTGACGGGTGGTTATATATCTCCGTGGGAGATCTTTCAAGACCGACTCATAATCGGAGATGCGATGATATGCCCTTATTGTAAGGCATTTGTGGGTCCTGAATTCTGGTCAGGTCATAGCAAAGAGTGCTCTGACTGGCCAAAGGACAAGATGTAAGTTTGTAGAATCAATTCAAAAGACAAGCAGATAGGATGGAAAAGCAAGAGATGAACCGCCGCCACTTCCTGAAGGTGATGGGAGGTGGGGCGGTCGCCTCGTCTGCGGCCCTCTACGGGTGTGGCTCCAAGAGTGAGCCAGGAGCGGCCTCGAAAGCCTTGGGCGAGGTGCCGACCGACAAGATGACCTACAGAAAGAATCCCACCACAGGGGATCGTGTTTCCCTACTCGGTTATGGCTGTATGCGATGGCCCATGATCAAGGGTGAGGGAGGTAAGGATGTGATTGATCAAGAGACGGTCAATCGCTTGGTGGACTATGCCATTGAGCATGGCGTGAACTATTTCGACACAGCCCCGGTCTATCTCCAGGGCATGTCAGAGACTGCCACGGGAATTGCCCTCAGTCGTCATCCGCGCGACTCCTATTTCTTGGCGACCAAGCTCTCCAACCAAAGGAACTACACCCGGGAGAACTCCTTGGCGATGTATCGCCAATCCCTCAAGAGCCTGCAAACGGACTATCTGGACTACTACCTGATGCACTCCATCGGAGGAGGCAGTGGCATCCAGCTCTTCGAGGATCGTTATATCAACAATGGTGTGCTGGATTTCCTGCTGAAGGAGCGGGAGGCGGGACGCATCCGTAACCTTGGTTGGTCCTTCCATGGCGACGTGAAGGTGTTCGATCATGTGCTCAACATGGGCATTCCCTGGGACTTCGTGCAGATCCAGTTGAACTACTTGGATTGGAAGCACGCCACCTCCCGCAACGTGAATGCGGAATATCTCTACGGCGAGTTGCATAAACGGAACATCCCAGCCATCATCATGGAGCCGCTTCTGGGTGGCCGCCTCTCCAACGTGCCTGATCACATCGTGGCGCGCTTGAAGCAGCAACGCCCGGAGAACAGCGTGGCCTCTTGGGCTTTCCGCTTTGCCGGTTCTCCCGAGGGGGTGCTGACCGTGCTGAGCGGCATGACCTATATGGAGCACTTGCAGGATAACCTGCGTACCTTCTCACCACTCGATCCGGTGACGGAGGAGGAGAAGGTCTTCTTGCAGGAGACGGCCGATTTGCTGGCGAAATATCCGACCGTGCCTTGCAACGACTGCAAATATTGTATGCCCTGTCCCTATGCATTAGACATTCCGGGTATCTTGCTCCATTATAATAAATGTGTCAATGAGGGCAACGTGCCGAAGAGCACGCAAGATGCCAACTATGCTGAGGCACGTCGGGCCTACTTGGTGGGTTACGACCGGAGCGTGCCCAAGTTGCGTCAGGCAGATCACTGCACGGGATGCAACGAGTGTAGTCCCCACTGTCCGCAAGGCATAGATATCCCGACGGAGTTGCGTCGCATCGACCGGTTCGTGGAAGAGTTGAAAGTGAATGGTTGAACCCCGTAAAGAAAGGAGAACGAATTTATGCTTCGAAAAATAAGAATCTTTGCCGCAACGGTTTTCTTTGTGTTGATCACCTTGCTGTTTCTGGATTTCACGGGGACGATTCACGCCTGGTTTGGCTGGATGGCCAAGCTGCAGTTCTGGCCTGCTGTGCTGGCTTTGAACGTGGGTGTGGTAGCGGGATTGGTGATCCTGACCCTGCTCTTGGGACGTGTTTATTGCTCGGTGATCTGTCCGTTGGGTGTGTTGCAAGATGTGATCTCTTGGGTGAGTGGAAAGCGGAAGAAGAAAAAGTTCCGTTTCAGCTACTCCCCGGCGAAGTCCATCCTTCGCTATGTCGTGCTGGTCGTTTTCGTGGTGGCTTGCGTGGCGGGTGTTGGTTCGTTGGTAGCCCTGTTGGCCCCGTATAGTGCGTATGGCCGCATCGCCTCCAACCTGTTGGCTCCGCTCTATCAAGCAGGCAATAATCTCTTGGCGCACTTCGCCGAGCAGTCGGACAGCTATGCTTTCTACCGAGTGGATGTCTTCATCAAGGGGATAGGTACTTTCGTGGTGGCGTTGTTGAGCCTTGTGGTCATTGCGGTGCTGGCATGGCGAAATGGCCGTACCTATTGCAATACGATCTGTCCTGTGGGGACCATCTTGGGATTTTTCTCTCGCTTCGCCCTGTTGAAGCCGCACATCGACTTAGCCTCTTGCAACGGTTGTGGCGTTTGCGCACGCAAATGCAAGGCGTCTTGTATTGACGCGAAGAATCATGTGATCGACTACAGTCGTTGTGTAGCCTGCATGGATTGTTTGGATAATTGCCATCAGCAAGCCATTCGTTATGGAAAACCTGTAGGTGCAGTGAAATGTACCACGTCGACTACGCAATCCGCTGCCTCCAAAGCGGAAACGAACAAGGCGGCTGATCCCTCTCGTCGGCGGGCGTTGGCGGCTACGGCAGTGGTGGCGCTTTCCTCTGTGGCGAAGGCGCAGCAAGGCAAGAGTTTGCAGGACTTTGTCGATATGAAGAAAGATGGTGGTTTGGCGCCGATCAAGGAGCGTGAGGAGCCGGATCGGGTATCACCTTTGACCCCTCCGGGTTCGTTGAGCCTCAAGAACTTGACGCAGCATTGCACCGGTTGTCAGCTGTGTGTCTCTGTGTGCGAGAATCATGTGTTGCGCCCTTCGGGTAACCTGATGACCTTGATGCAACCTGTGATGAGCTACGATCGTGGCTACTGCCGTCCCGAATGTACGAAGTGCTCTGAAGTGTGTCCGGCTGGGGCGATCAAGCCGATCACGAAAGTCGAGAAGTCTGCCATTCAGATCGGTCATGCCGTGTGGGTACCGGATCTCTGCATCGTGAATACGGATGGCAAGAGCTGTGGCAACTGTGAGCGGCATTGCCCAACCAAGTCTATCCAGATGGTACCCAATAATCCGGACGATCCAGAGTCATTGAAGATCCCAGTGGTCAATGTGGAGACCTGTATCGGCTGTGGTGCCTGCGAGCACCTCTGTCCGGCTCGTCCGCATACAGCGATTTATGTGCAAGGGCATGAGGCCCATCGCACCATCTAAATAAACGAGGAAGACTGCGTGAAGGATAGGCTTCGTGCGTCTTCCTCGCTTTTCTTTTTCGGGCGGTGGACATGCGATTAGGGATATTTTGTGTACTTTCGCGAGCATTACGAATAGATAAGCTATGACAAAGAAAGCAAGCACTTCTAAGCAAAGACCGTCGGGGTCTGGATGGATGAGTAGCCTCAAGGCCTTTTTCACGCATGAACGTACCCGCTTCATTACGGGCCTGATTCTCTCTTTCTTGACGATTTATGTAGGTCTTTCATTGATCTCCTTCTTCTTTACGGGGGCGGCGGATCAAAGTAAAATCGAAAATATTCCGGTCAGTGATCTGGTGGCCAACCGAGGAACGGTCGAGAACTGGACAGGTGTGCGTGGTGCCTATCTCTCCGATCTATTGATGAATCGTTGGTTTGGTGTCTCCTCCTTCATGATTCTCTTTTTCTTGGGTTCGTTGGGTGCCAAACTCATGAGCTTGACGCAGGTTCCTCTGTTTCGTCGTTTCTTGTTCAGTGCGGCTACCTTGATTTGGGGCTCCATCTTCTTTGCTTTTGTGTTCATCAGTGGCTATGAGGATACCTTTATTTATTTAGGCGGTCAGCATGGTTATTATATCTCCGAGATTTTGGTTGCGAACATCGGTATTCCGGGAACGATCTTGCTCTTGCTGGGCACGTTGCTGATTATCGCGGTGTTCACCAGTAAGCAAACGATTCCTTTCTTGCAAAAAGTCTTCTCTTTCGGTTGGGCAAAACGTAGGTTAGCGCATGAGAAAACGGCTGTTAAGGCTGAGCCGATAGAGGAGGAAGTGGAGAAGGAACAACCTTTTGCTGTTGAACCGACTTCTCAAATGAAGGAAGAGCTTGTTGATGAACCGATTGAAGAGGAGTCAGAGCCGGAGGAGGAACCGCTGTTTGATACAGAGGCAGAGTTGCGCAAGGCGGATGAGCTGCAGGCTGAGGCTGAACGAAAGCGTTCAACGGATTTTGAGGTGACGATCGCTAAAGAGCCTGATTTTGTGGAGGAGATTGCTGAAGAGGAGCCGAAGGCAAATCCGAATGCAGGCTTCACGGTGGAGGTGCCACAGGGGGATGAGGAGTATGACGCTTCGGGACAAGGCGATTACGATCCGAAGCTGGATCTCTCTAATTTCCGCAATCCAACGCTCGACCTTTTGAAGAAATATGATGTGGCCGATAGGCAGGTGGATATGCAGGAGCAGGAGGCGAATCAACAACGCATCCGCCAAACGTTGGAGAGCTTTGGTATCAGCATAGCCAATATCAAAGCTACAGTAGGTCCGACGATTACGCTGTATGAGGTGGTGCCTGACACAGGCGTTCGTATCGCCAAGATCAAGAACCTGGAGGATGATATCGCTTTGAGCCTTTCGGCGTTAGGCATTCGTATCATTGCCCCGATGCCGGGTAAGGGAACGATCGGTATCGAGGTGCCCAACAAGGATCCGCAGATTGTCTCCATGCAGTCGGTGATTGCCACTCGTAAGTTCCAGGAGTCAAAGTATGATCTGCCCGTGGTGTTGGGCAAGACCATTACGAACGATATTTTCATGTTTGATCTCTGCAAGATGCCTCACCTTTTGGTGGCTGGTGCTACCGGACAGGGTAAGTCTGTGGGATTGAACGCAATCATTACCTCTTTGCTCTATCGCAAGCATCCGTCGGAATTGAAGTTTGTCTTGGTCGATCCCAAGATGGTGGAGTTTGGAATCTATGCGGAGCTGGAGCGTCACTATCTGGCGAAGCTGCCTGATGCGGACAAGGCTGTGATTACCGATTGCACGAAGGTGATCATGACCCTTAATTCCGTATGTAAGGAGATGGACGATCGCTATGAGTTGCTGATGAAGGCGCATGTGCGTAATATCAAGGAATACAATGCCAAGTTTATCTCTCGCCATCTGAATCCGGAGAAGGGACATAAGTTCATGCCGTTCATCGTAGTGATCATTGATGAGTTTGGCGATTTGATCATGCAGGCGGGCAAGGAGATCGAAACGCCAATCGCTCGTATTGCCCAGAAGGCACGTGCCGTCGGCATCCACATGATTATCGCTACGCAACGTCCCTCTACCAATATCATTACCGGCATCATCAAGGCGAACTTCCCGGCGCGTATGGCATTCCGCGTGATGCAGATGGTCGATTCCCGTACTATCCTTGATGCGCCGGGTGCGAATCAGTTGATCGGTCGAGGTGATTTGCTCTTCTCGCAAGGGGGAGAGACCACTCGTGTGCAATGTGCCTTTGTGGATACGCCTGAGGTGGAGCGCATTGTCAACTACATCAGCGAGCAAGCCGGTTATCCAACAGCCTTCTTGTTGCCCGAGTATGTGGGTGAAGGAGGCGAGGAGAAGGGTAATGGCAATGTGGATCTGTCTGATCGTGATCCGCTCTTTGAGGAGGCGGCTCGTTTGATCGTGATTCAGCAGCAGGGCTCTACCTCGTTGATCCAACGCAAGTTCGCGATTGGTTACAACCGTGCGGGGCGTTTGATGGATCAACTGGAGGCGGCAGGCATTGTCGGACCTTTCGAAGGAAGTAAAGCTCGTCAGGTGATGATTCAAGATGAGTATTCGTTGGAGCAGCTGTTAAACGCATTAAAATAGAAGCATGAAGAAAGTGAATCAAATCGAAATGTGTCGTTGCCTGACTACCCTTGGGCTGATTTTGGCGCTGTTGCTTGGCTTCTCGTTGGGTGCGGATGCGCAAAATGCGGCTACGTTGTTGGATAAGGCCGCGGCTCAATATACACAATCCAATGGGATCAAGGCGGTTTTCACCTTGCAGACTTCCGGTGCTGGGGGAGGAGATCGTATGGAGGGCACGATCCAGATGCGTGACGATAAGTTCCGTTTGGATTTGCCGGGTACGATCACCTGGTTTGATGGGCAAACGCAGTGGAGCTATGTGGAGCATAATGAGGAGGTGAATGTGACGACACCCACAGCGGAGGAGTTACCTTTTACCAATCCAGCGCTGTTGCTGCGCACCTATAAGAAGGGCTTCACTGCGGTTTATAAAGGAGAGAGCACTGCGGCCAATGGTAAGATGGCCTATGATATAGAGTTGACTCCAAAGAAAAAAAGTGACTTGACGAAGGTGGTCTTGCAGTTAGAGAAAAACAGCGGTTTGCCCACTCGCATGGTGGTCAGTGCTAAGAATGGCACCAACAGCACTGTGCAGATCAGTCAGTTGCAAACCAATCAGAACCAACCGGATCGTTTCTTTGTTTTTAATGAGGCGGATTATCCGGATGCGGAAGTGGTGGACTTGCGTTGAGTGAGGTCCGGCAGTGGAAGTAGCGTAATCAGTAATTTATAGAATAAGTAAGGAAACATGTGTGAAACGAATAATGAAAAAGTGCGCTGCCTGATCGTAGGATCAGGTCCGGCAGGTTATACAGCAGCGATCTATGCCTCTCGGGCTAATCTGCAACCTGTGTTGTACGAGGGTTTGCAACCGGGTGGTCAGTTGACTACCACGACGGAGGTAGAGAACTTTCCCGGTTATCCGGAGGGTATCTCAGGCCCGCAGATGATGGAGGATTTGAAGAAGCAGGCAGAGCGTTTCGGTACGGATATGCGTTATGGCATCGTTACGGCTACCGACCTCTCCAAGGCTCCTTATAAGGTAGTGATTGACAATGAGAAGACGATCGAGACAGAGACCTTGATCATTGCTACTGGCGCATCAGCGAAATATTTAGGATTGGAAGATGAGCAGAAATATGCCGGTATGGGTGTTTCGGCCTGTGCCACGTGTGACGGTTTCTTCTATCGGAAGAAAACAGTGGCTGTCGTAGGTGGTGGTGACACCGCTTGCGAGGAGGCGATCTATTTGGCTGGTTTGGCGAAGCTGGTCTATCTGATTGTACGAAAACCTTATCTGCGTGCTTCCAAGGTGATGCAGGAGCGGGTATTGAGCAATCCCAAGATCACCGTGCTTTTCGAGCACAACACGATCGGTCTGTTTGGTGAGAATGGTGTCGAGGGCGCTCACTTGGTGAAGCGTAAGGGTGAGCCCGATGAGGAGTTCGTGGACATCGCTATCGACGGTTTCTTCTTGGCGATTGGCCACAAACCCAATTCAGATGTATTTAAACCTTGGGTGAAGACGGACGAGGTGGGCTATATCGTGACGATCGACGGTACGCCCCGTACCGGCATTCCCGGTGTCTTTGCGGCGGGCGACGTAGCTGATCCTCATTATCGTCAAGCCATTACAGCGGCGGGCAGTGGCTGTAAAGCCGCTATCGAGGCCGAGCGTTATCTGACGGAGATCGGTAAATAAGTCTTTGAAAAACTGTCGTTTTACAGGGTTGCCGATGGACGCAAAAAACATTGCCCATCGCTTTCAAAAACGACGGGCAACGAACTGAAAAACCATGGGCAACGGATTAGAAAACCATGGGCAATGAATTTAAAAACGATGGGCAACGAATTTTCGTCCTTTGCCCATCGTTTTTTACATCGTTTGTCCGGTGTTATCGCTTATCCAAAATACCAAAGTTTTTCCAGCGCTCCGGCTCGTAGCAACGTTTGATTACCCGTTTGGCGGCCAGCGTCTTTTCGCGTACTTCGATTAACTTGCGATTGGCCTCTCGTGTTTTCACGCTTAACTCGGCACGCAGGTCATCGACCGCTTTGTTTAACACTTCTGCCTCGGCAGCGATTCGGCTCAATTCAGTTACTTGCTCGTCGTTGATGCCCACATTGCGCACAAGGATTTGGTTGGCTGATAATCCCTCAACCAACATTTTGGTTTTCTCTACTTGGTTTAAATACGTCTTAGACATAATAATCAGGTTGTTTATGATGATAAATGCTTTAATTTTGCAGCTAAATTAATGAGAAAAACGACAACTTGTGACCCTCATAAATCGTGCTATATGCTTGTGCCTGTTGGCTAACCCTTTGAGAATTTGCTTATTATGAAATGTTAAATATTACTATGCAAAAGGCTGTTTCCTCTATAATCCTTATATTTGTGCCGACTTTGATTTAGAATTTTGTAATGGCTTCGAAGATAACGAAAGGTTTTATTGCCCTTAGCTGGGTGTTGTATGCGGCGATAGTAGGTATTGTAGTTGTGCTGTTTATGTCTATTGCCAATGGTTCAATCGGTTATATGCCTCCCGTGGAGCAGTTAGAGAACCCTATTGACAAATATGCCTCACAGGTGATCTCGGCGGATGGAAAGGCCTTGGGTAGTTATGCGCACAGCAAGGACAATCGTATCTATGTGAATTATGAGGATCTATCTCCGGATTTGGTGCGGGCGTTGATCGCCACGGAGGATATTCGCTTTGCGGAGCACAGCGGTATTGATGCGCAAGGTCTATTACGTGCGGTGGTCAAGCGAGGTATCTTGATGCAGAAGAGTGGTGGTGGTGGTAGTACCATTACGCAGCAGCTGGCCAAGTTGCTTTTCTCCCCCAGCGTGGATAACATGATGGAGCGTCTCTTCCAGAAACCCATTGAGTGGGTGATTGCTGTGCAGTTGGAGCGTTACTACACGAAGGAGGAGATCATCAATATGTATCTCAATAAGTTCGACTTCCTCTATAATGCGGTCGGTATCCAGTCGGCAGCGCGGGTTTATTTCGGCAAGACCCCGAAGACGCTTTCGATCGAAGAGGCTGCTACGTTAGTGGGCATGTGTAAGAACCCCTCCTATTTTAATCCGGTGCGTCATAACGAGCGAACGTTGGGTCGTCGGAATACGGTCTTACGCCAGATGGAGAAAGCAGGTTATCTGAGCAAGGCGGATTGTGACTCGCTCTGTGCCCTCCCCTTGACCCTGCATTTCACCCGCATGGATCATAAGGATGGTTTGGCTCCCTATTTCCGTGAATACCTGCGTTTGACATTGACGGCTAAGAAGCCGAACCGGAAGGATTATGCCTCTTGGCAAGCGCAAAAGTTCAGCGAGGACTCCCTCTCTTGGGAAACCAATCCGCTCTATGGCTGGTGTAATAAGAACAAGAAGGCGGATGGAGAGTTCTACAATCTTTATACGGATGGCTTGAAGATTTACACCACCATTGACTCTCGTATGCAGCGTTATGCGGAGGAGGCCGTGCGTGAGCACATGAGCAAGGATTTACAACCGGCATTCTTCAAGGAGAAGAAGGGCAGAAGTTATGCGCCATTCTCGAAGGATGTGAGTGCCGGCCAGATTGATACGATGTTGATGCGTGCTATGCACCAGACGGATCGTTATCGGGCGATGAAGAAGGAGGGCATGAGCGAGCAGGAGATGCGCAAGGAGTTTGAGAAGCCGGTGGAGATGCGGGTGTTTAGTTGGAATGGCCCGATTGACACGATGCTCTCGCCGATGGACTCGATTCGCTATCATAAGAGTTTCTTGCGAACCGCTTTCATGTCTATGGAGGCGCGTACTGGGCATGTGAAAGCCTATGTGGGCGGTATAGACTATAATAATTTCCAATATGATATGGTGAATGGCGGTCGCCGCCAGGTGGGCTCTACTATGAAACCCTTCCTCTATTCGTTGGCCATGATTGAAGGCATTAGCCCATGCGACCAGATGCTGCACGTGCAGCAGCAGTTGATGGATGAGAATGGTCGTCTTTGGGTGCCACGCAATGCCAGTGCCAAGCGTGTGGGCGAGATGGTCACGATCAAGTGGGGCTTGCAAAACTCGGATAACTGGGTGACGGCTTACCTAATGAGTCAACTTTCACCTTATACCTTTGTGCGGTTG
Organism: Parabacteroides distasonis; assembly: GCA_021531385.1. Taxonomy (GTDB): domain Bacteria; phylum Bacteroidota; class Bacteroidia; order Bacteroidales; family Tannerellaceae; genus Parabacteroides; species Parabacteroides distasonis_C. The sequence goes on from JAFBIR010000009.1 coordinate 21,121, forward strand.
TTGCACTCTTTTGGTTTGAAGAATGAGATAGATCCGGTGATCTCAGTCTGTCTCGGCACGCCGGATGTCTCCGTGGGGGAGATGGTCGGTGCCTATACGGTTTTTGCGAATCATGGCATTCGGGTTGAGCCGCAGTATGTCACCCGCATAGAGGATTCGTTTGGCAACACGATCGCCAACTTTACCCCGCAGATGAGCGAGGTCTTGACCGAGGAGGCTGCCTATAAAATGCTACACATGTTGAAAAGTGTCATCGACGGTGGAACCGGTGGGCGCGTCCGTTTCCGTTATGGCATCAAGGCCGATATGGGTGGAAAGACCGGCACGACGCAGAACAACTCTGATGGATGGTTCATGGGCTTCACGCCGAGCTTGGTTTCAGGTTGCTGGGTAGGCGGTGAGGACCGTTCCATTCACTTCGACCGTCTGGCGGAGGGTCAGGGTGCCAGCATGGCGTTGCCGATTTATGCGCTCTATATGCAAAAGGTATATGCCGATAAGACCTTAGGTTATTCGGAAGCGGAGAGCTTCGAGATACCGGAGCGATACCTCGATCCTTGCGGAACAGAGGAGGAAGAGGGGGAGGAAAAGCCCGTTGTTTCACCCGATACGGGCGGAATTGATAAAATGTTTGAGTAAAAAAGGTTTTTCTTATTTTTATTTTTTATATTTGGGGTCTTAAAAGCTATTTGATTTTTTTATTGTTGAATCTAATAGATTGAAAGACATGAATCCGAATAATCAGTACGTATTGGCTATCGACCAGGGAACGACCAGTTCGCGCGCGATCTTGTTTAATCATCAAGGGTCGATCATCACAGTGGCTCAGAAGCCGTTTCAACAGTATTTCCCGAAACCGGGATGGGTAGAACATGATCCAAACGAGATCTGGTACACACAATCCTCCGTCATAAAGGAGGTGATGGAAAAGGCCGATCTGACTGAGGAGCATTTAGCGGCGATTGGTATCGCTAATCAGCGGGAAACAACCATCATTTGGGATCGTGAGACCGGTTTCCCGGTTTACAATGCGATTGTGTGGCAAGATCGGCGTACGGCCGACTATTGTGAGCAATTAAAGGCAGAAGGATGGGCAGCTCGCATCCATGAGAAGACGGGATTGGTGATCGACGCTTATTTCTCTGCTACCAAGATCAAATGGATCCTTGATCATGTGAAGGGTATTCGGGAGCGGGCAGAGCGAGGCGAGCTCTGTTTCGGTACGGTGGATTCTTGGTTGGTTTGGAAGCTGACTCGTGGTACGTGCCACATTACGGATGTAACCAATGCGTCACGTACGATGCTTTTCAATATCAAGACCTTGCAATGGGATCAAGAGTTGCTCGATCTCTTTACCATTCCCGCTTCGATGCTGCCGGAGGTCAAGAGTTGTAGTGAGATCTATTGCGAGACCTCTTCTCCTATCTTCAAACAGGGCGTGAAGGTGGCCGGTATGGCTGGCGATCAGCAAGCGGCACTTTTTGGTCAGCTGTGTGTGGATCGGGGTATGATAAAGACAACCTATGGAACGGGTTGTTTCATGATTCTCAACACGGGATCGGAGCCCGTACATTCTCAAAATAATTTGTTGACCACCATCGCTTGGAAAGTAGGCGATCAGTTGACCTATGCGTTGGAGGGAAGTGTCTTCGTAGGTGGAGCGGTGGTACAATGGTTGCGCGATGGCATTAACTTGGTGCCCAGTGCGGCGATCACAGAGCAGATGGCGCAGGCGGTGCCTGATAATGGCGGTGTCTATTTTGTACCGGCATTGACGGGATTGGGTGCACCTTATTGGGATCAGTATGCGCGTGGGGCCATTGTCGGCATCACGCGTGGCACGACGGCGCAACACCTGACCCGTGCGGCTTTGGAGGGCATTTGCTATCAAGTGCATGATGTGCTGGAGGCGATGGAGAACGATGTGCATTTCCATGCGAAGGAGATTCGTGTGGATGGAGGAGCAATCGCAAACAACTTCTTGATGCAATTCCAGTCAGATGTTTGTCAAAGTCCGGTGATTCGACCGAAAGTATTGGAAACGACCGCTTTGGGTGCTGCTTACTTGGCGGGTTTAGCGGTAGGCTATTGGGAGAGCCTTGATGAGTTGAAGCAACAGTGGAGCCTCGATCGTATCTTTAAGCCAGAGATGGCTGAGATGGAGGCTACGCAACTATTGGCAGGATGGCGTAAGGCCGTAGGTCGTGCGCAAGGTTGGGCAGAATCATAAAACAGGATAAGTTATGACTCCATTTATTGCAGAATTTTTGGGTACAATGCTCCTGATCTTGATGGGAGCCGGAGTAGTGGCCAACGTAAGTTTGGCGAAAACGAAAGGAAACGGAGCTGGTTGGATGGCTATTACGACCGCATGGGCCTTGGGAGTGTTTATTGGTGTGGTGGTAGCCGGACCCTATAGTGGAGCCCATCTCAATCCTGCGGTGACCATTGGTTTGGCAATCGGTGGCTCTTTTGCGGTAGATCAAATGTTGCCGTATATCGTGGCGCAGTTGCTGGGTGCGGCAGTAGGTGCGACATTGGTCTGGTTGGTGTACAAAGATCATTTTGATGCGACGGCGGATGCGGATACCAAGTTAGGCGTGTTCTGCACGGGCCCAGCCATTCCCAATAAAGGCTTGAACTTCTTGAGTGAGGTGGTGGGAACCTTTGCCTTGATGTTCGTGGTCTTCTATATCACGGATGGAGAGTTGACCTATGGCAGTAACAGTACGATCCCCATCGGATTGGGCTCTGTGGGCGCGATTCCTGTCTCCTTCACGGTATGGGTGATTGGTTTGGCTTTGGGTGGCACGACCGGTTATGCCATCAATCCGGCGAGAGATTTCGCTCCTCGTTTGGTTCATACCTTGCTGCCCATCAAGGGCAAGGGGAGTAGTCGCTGGGATTACGCTTGGATCCCGGTCGTTGGCCCGTTGGTGGGTGCGGTGTTGGCTGGATTGTTGTATGATCTATTGCATGGGTAAGTCATTGCTAACTATGCGTACTATTATTCATTTAAGCATACTGTTGTTTGGCTGGTTGGCATTCAGTTGCCAATCAGCTTCCGAAAAGTCGGTATCCGAAAGAACGGTGGTCACCGTGGATCTGTATGAGGGCGAAGACTTGGATCCTTTGGGTGGGGCGGATGCGTATCGAGGCAAGGGAAATAATGCGGATTCTCCCTATTTTCACCATTTGGATTATTATCGTTTGAAGTCCAATGATACCTTATTAATCCTGCCTCATTTCCCCACCATGCAACAGACTACGGAATGGTCTTGCGGATGTGTGGCTGCTTTGCTGACGTTACGTTATTTGGGCATGGATCCGGAAGCGACTGAGTATAGTTTAGCCGTAGCGATGGGGTCACATGTCGATCGGAATGTGGAAGGGGCTCTTCCCGGATCCGCCACTCAGTATCTGGATTATGGCACGAAGTTAGAGAGGATCTACCAATATTTTGATCACTTGAAAGGAATTTGTGTGGTGGAGACCAGTTTTCGTGGGCGTTATCGCCAGGAGGAGATCATCAGGGAGGGTGATCCCTTTCCCCCTTGTGACCGTGGTAATTTGTTCCCTACCTTCCCCACCGTAGAGCAGTTTGCCGCTTGGCTGGAAAATCATCTACGGGCGAGACGACCGGTCATTGCGGAATGGAGCGACTGGGATGGCCATTGGGTCTGCATAATCGGACTGGACAATAACGGCACACCCGACTTTCGTGGGGATGATGTGCTGATTCTTGCTGATCCCTACGACACGATGGATCATTGGCAAGATGGCTATACCGCCGTCCCGATCGACCGCTTCTTCTATCTTTGGAAAGATCGGGCCATAGCGCCTAAACCCTATCAATTACAACCTTTTATTGTGGTTGAGCGTTGCTGGATGGAGAAATAGTAAATTTATAAACAGTGTAAAATGAGAAATTGCTTATTGTATTTATTCTTTGCGCTGCAAGCTTTTGTGCTTTCAGCGCAAATTAGTTTATCGGGTTATCAAGAGGAACTCTTGAATCCTGCTCTGCGCAGCGGCTATTGGTCTGCGCATTGGATTGCCTGTCCGAATGTAGCCCCGAATGCTTATGGCGTGTATCATTTCCGTAAGCAGATTATCTTGCAGGAGCAACCAGCCCACTACGTAGTGCATGTCTCTGCCGATAACCGGTATAAGTTGTATGTCAATGGGCAGCTGGTCTCTTTGGGGCCTGCCCGTTGCGACATTTATAACTGGAACTTTGAGACCGTAGATCTTGCGCCCTATCTGCATGAGGGGAAAAACACCTTGGCTGCTGTTGTCTGGAATTATGCGGAGCAGCGTCCGGTGGCCCAAATCAGTTTCAACCAGACTGGTTTCTTGGTGCAGGGGAACACGGAGGCTGAGGCGGATGCCAATACCGATGCCTCTTGGCGTTGTTGGCGGGATGAGGCCTATTCGCCGTGGAACGAGTGGCAGGTGTTGGGTTATTATGTAGCTGGTCCTGGTGAACAGCTGGATGCTGCCCGTTATCCCTGGGGATGGGAATTGCCTGACTATGATGACCATGCTTGGCAACCGGCTGTGGCGGGACTGCGTGCGGCAATGAAAGGTACACGGGATTACCCTGGGAGACTCTTGGTGCCGAGACCTATTCCGCCGATGGAACTTCGGTTGGAGCGTTTAGCGCAGGTAAGAGCCGTCGAAGGGGTACAGTGTCCGGAAGGGTTCCCAGCGGTGCGTAAGGCATTGACAATCCCAGCGCATACGGAGGCTCGATTGTTGTTGGATAATGACTCCTTGACAACGGGTTACTTCTCCGTGGCATTCAGTGGCGGTAAGGCGGCTGAGTTGCGCATCGCCTATGCGGAGGCTCTGTATCAAGGTAATCCCGAGCAAACCGTGAAATCCTATCGCCTCAATGCCAAGGGAGACCGCAATGAGATTGCAGATAAAGAGTTTATCGGCTATGCGGATAAGCTGATTGCCGATGGGGGAGAGAAACGTTGCTTCACCTCGCTTTGGTGGCACACCTGGCGTTATGTGGAGTTGCGGGTCAAGACCGCCGATGAACCGTTGGTGTTGGAGGATATTTATGGTACGTTTACCGCCTATCCCTTTACCAACGAGACCACTTTCAGTGCACCTGGACATGAGGAGTTGAATCGGATGTTGCAGATCGGGTGGCGTACGGCTCGTCTCTGTGCTCATGAGACCTATATGGATTGTCCCTACTATGAACAATTGCAGTATTTTGGAGACACCCGTATCCAAGCTATGATCTCGCTTTACAATACCGCCGATCGCTATATGGTGAAAAATGCCATTGAACAGGGGCGACAATCCATGGTGATGGACGGGATCACGATGAGTCGTTATCCTTCCAGCCTGCATCAATTCATCCCCTCCTTCTCGCTTTGGTGGATTTGTATGGGACATGATTATTGGATGTATCGGGGCGATGAGCCTTTTATGAAGCAACTGTTGCCTGCCTATCGCCAGGTGTTGGCTTGGTATGAGCGTTGGTTGAAGCCGGATTACAGCCTGGATTATATTCCACATTGGTTCTTCTTGGATTGGAGTGCAGGTTTGGAAGGAGGAGAGCCTATCCGAGAGACGCAGGGTAACTCCGCTTTGCAAGACTTGCTCTATCTGTTAGCACTTGATCGTGCTGCAGAGATGGAGCGGGTGATGGGATTGCCAGCTATGGCCGACCATTACACGACCCTTGCCCAAGCTATTCGGTCAGGTTTCCGGGCGAAGTATTGGGATGTGAGTCGAGGGCTCTTTGCGGATACCCATGATCACCGCAACTTCTCTCAACATGCGAATGCCTTGGCTATCTTAGCTGGGTTGACGGAGGGAGAGGAGGCACGCAACGTCTTACTACGAACCTTGCAAGATAGTACATTGACACAATGTACCATCTATTTCCGTTACTACTTGAATCAAGCTATGAAGGTGGCGGGATTGGGTGATCTTTATCTCGATAACCTACAGATTTGGCGTGATCAGATGGCGTTAGGGCTGACCACATGGGCAGAGATGCCAGAGCCATCCCGTTCCGATTGCCACGCATGGGGATCCAGTCCGAACATTGAGTTTTATCGGATTGTCTTAGGCATCGACAGCGACGCCCCGGGCTTTTCCCGTGTTCGCATCGCTCCTTCATTGGGTGAGTTGCGCGAAGTCTCTGGTAGTATGCCGCATCCTAATGGAGAGATCCGTGCGGCTTATCAACTTGATAAAAAGGGAAAGGGTAAAGCGCGTTTAACACTACCTGAAGGCACGACCGGCACCTTTGTCTGGAAAGGCCAGTCCTATCCGTTACATGCTGGAGAGCAGGAGGTGGAGCTTCAATAGTTGAAAGAGTATTCTTTGCAACAATACAAGAAAGGAGGCGCTGTCTCTCGACAATGCCTCCTTTTTTCTACTGAATGAAATCTAAGTAGTTGTGATAGATGTGTAAACGATTTTGGCAAAATCATTATATCATGTAACCTAATAATTACTCAAATGCTAAAATAGCAGGTGAAGAGACATAGACCTCTTCAACCGTATTTTCATCTACAGGCTCGGATACAGCGAGATTCATACGACCTATAATTAATACCATTACAAATGCTACGCTGAAAAGAATCGGCAAAATAATCAATGTAAATAAAACTGCTGCACCCATGACCTTCTATTTTAAATGTTACTTTTTATGTTACTTACTTTAATGTTATTCTGTGTTCAATCACGAAATCGTTTCGTATTGTTCACAGTGCAAAGGTCATCAAAATCGCCTCTCTGGGCTGTCAGATATGCCTATTTGTTTTTCATTATTCATTAAAAAGGGGAGAGAAGGTGCTTTTTAATCATTTCTGAAAACAAATAGTGATTTCTGCTAAGTTGCTCATATGAAGCTCTATTCGCCATATTGACTTTCAGTATTCGCTATTATCTTAGCAAAAATCGCTAAAATCACCCGTTTTGCTGCGATTTTCGGTATTGGGTGGGGGTCATACCGGTGTACTGCTTGAAGGCAGAGCTGAAATAGGAGGAGGTGTTGTAGCCTACCTTCTCTGAGATTTCCGTAAAGGTGAGGTTGCTCTCCTTGATGTATTGGATCGCTTTCTCCATGCGAATCTTGGTGATGTATTCGTTGCAACCCATGCCCGTGATCGCTTTCATCTTGTTGAAGAGTGACGCGCGACTCATGCCCATCTCACTTTCTAAAAGCGAAATGTCTAAGGCGGAATTGTCAATATGCTGCTCGATCAGTCGGTTCAGCTTCGTGAGGAATGACTCGTCGGCATAGCTGAAGGTGACCTCCTCTGGAAGGGGCACGGCACCCTGCGACGCATATTTATCCTGTATGCGCTGACGGGACTGCAGCTGGTTCATGACCACCTGCTTCAAGGTCTCCAGATCGAACGGCTTAGGCAGGTAGGCATCGGCTCCCGTCTTGTAGCCGATCAAGATGCTCTGCTCGTCGGTCTTGGCGGTAAGCAGGATGACCGGAATATGACTGATTGTTAAATCGCCTTTGATCCGACTGCAGAGCTCATAGCCATCCATCCTCGGCATCATCACGTCGCTGATCACGGCATCCGGGCGGTTTTTGCCGAGCACCTTCAAGGCCTCTACGCCATCTTTGGCGATGAGTACCTCTTGGAAGCTTTCCCGAAGCGCCTCTTGCAGGAATTGGGTGATCGTCTCTTGATCGTCCACCACCAAGAGGGTATAGGGCAGGAGAGATGCGGGCCGACCTGCAGCTGTTTCCATCTGCTCTTCAGCGGTAACCGCTTCAGTCTCGGCAAGAGCGGGCTGTGCGACGGGTCGTGATAGGATCGACACAGCCTCTTCTTCCTTTACGGCCGCTTGCCGTAACGGCAAGGTAAAGAAGAAGGTGGCGCCCTTCGTCTCGTTGTTGTAAGCACCGATGGTCCCGCCATGCTGATCTAACAGCACTTTGGAGTAAGCCAACCCCAGTCCGGTACCATTCTTCTCTTTCGCCCCTTGGTAGAAACGGGTAAAGAGCTCCTCTTGGTTGACCGCTTGCAAGCCGGTTCCTTCATCTGAAATGCGGACGCAGGCCTGTTTATGCTCCGTGTCCAGTTCCGTCTTGACCGTGATGGTCGTGTGCTCAGGGCTATGCTTCAATGCGTTGATGAGCAGGTTGTTGAGCACGATGTCGCACTTTTGGATGTCGAAATCCACCTGCTTGATCCGTGCGTCAGCCTCTAACACCACTTGGATGCCTCGCTCTTTTCCCTCGATCACAAAATCCTTCATGTTGTCTTCCACCCATTTGTTGAACGGATGGGGTAAGAACTGGAGCTGCACGCTCTTTCGTTCCATCTTTTCCAGATCGAGCACCATATTAATAATGTCTCTCATGCGGGCAGACTGCCGACAGGCCGTGAGCAGCATACGGTAGTTCCAAGCGTCGGGTTTTGTCCGTTGCAACATACGGTTCAAGGGGGCATAAATCAGGGTCAATGGCGTGCGCAACTCATGACTCACATTCACCAAGAAATCAATCTTTTCCTCGTTGATGCGCCGTCTGTTTTGGGCCAGCTCCTGTTGCATCCGTTGCTGCTTCCGGAATAAGATGAAGGCTGTGATACCTCCTACGATCAAGAGGACCAAGAGGGCAATGACCGTGAAGAACCAACCGCTTTTATACCAAGGAGCACTTATCTCAAACTTTACCAATTCTTGGAAAGGCGACCAGGAACCGTCGTTCAAGGTGCAAGAGACTTGCACCGTGTAGCTGCCGGCGCTCAGTTTATAGAGACGTAGCTCCGCACCAGACCTTTCAATGGGTACTTCCGTATATTCCGGGATCAGGAAACGGTATTCCCGGATGCGGAAGCGGCTTTTCTCGGTCGTCATGACACGCAGGAAGAAATTGCTTTCGTAGGGAAGCTCCAATGTTTTCTTGGCATGGTAGAAGGGATTGCCTACTATTTGCCCGTCGAGCGTACACTCTGCCACATCAAAGGTGGGTATATCATGTGTTGGTACGGCGTGCGTATAAGAAATTTGTGTCAAGCCTTTCACGCCGCCCATATAGAGGTGGCCACCGCTGATCAGAGAGGATGTACGGATGTATTCGTTGGGCAATGCCCCGTCTTGCTGGTTATAGGCGATAAACTTTTCGGTGGCAGGATCATACGAGAACAACCCGTAGTAGGTGCCGATCCAAATGCGTCCCAAGGGATCTGCTTGCAGCAGCATGACATCCGTGAAGCGGGCATTGGGTATAGGCGTGGCTTCCCTTGTGGTCGGATCAAACTTCTTTAATCCGGAATTGGTGCCTAACCAGAAGCAGCCGTCCGGTGTCATTGTGGCGGTATTGATGACCTCGTTCGTGGTTGTGTCTTGAAAGAGTGCGCTCAGCATTCTGGAGGCATGGTCGAAACGGAGCAGATGTGTGCGATCCGCTAAATAGCTGACATCACCCACTGTCCCCACAATTTTCAAGGTACCACTGGAAAGCAGCCCTTTCTTTTCTTCAATCGCGCGATCGAAGTGACCCGTTTTCAGATGATGGATGAAGAGGGAATCTCCGATCGTCAAGATGGTTTCTTCGCTGTTTTTCCATACATAGACACCATTGCCGGATCGGAAGACATTCCTGTTGATTGCCTCGTTCATCAAAGTGAGAGGCGTCAGTTTACCAGTAGCGGTGTCGAAGATACGAAGCCCTTCGTCGTAAATGGACAGGAGCAATTTGCCTGGGGCATAGTTTGTTATGGAGAAAATCTGCTTCCCTTGTGTGGAGGGAATGGCCTTGAAGGTGTTGTCGGCCGGGTTGAACAGGTTCAGTCCCGACTCAGAGGTGCCTACCCAAATCTTGTTGCCCTCGGCGTAGAGGCTCATGATGGAGCCTCCGATAGGCCCTTTGCCAAAACCAGCGCCCTGTTGGGTATAGCTACGTATAAACACCTCGTCGAGTGCTACCAAGCCGTGATCGACGATGCCCATCATCACATTACCATATTTATCGCAATAGAGCTCGTTCACTAAATTGCCGGGAATGGTGAACTGTCCCTCACCGGGTTTATGCTTGAATTGCCAAACCTGTTGGCTCTCCGGCTTCAGGATCAGTAGGCCCTCATTGCGTGTGCCGATAAGGATATATTCCCCTTTGGCGGCCAGCGATTGGATGTGGTTGGTGGGTAGCAGTCCATTCTCCTTGGTATAAGCGGCAATGCGCTCTCCGCTTGGGGTATAGCAGAAAAGGCCATCGGCTAAGGTGGCAATCCATACCCTCTTCTGGCTGTCCATCAATATATCGGTGGTTCGCTGTCCACAGTTGAAGGTCTCGCTCTCACCTACAGGGATGCTATCTCCCGCTTGGCTGAGGGGAATACGCCATATCCGGTGCGAACGGCATTGCAGGAGCAACGTCGTGTCGCCCAGCAATTGCATCTTCTCTGCCCAGTAAAACCCAGGCATCTTCGCAATCGTCTTCATGCTGTTGTCTCGCTTGTTGTAGTATAGTATGCCTAATCCGGTGCTAAAGAGAATGCCCTCTCGCCAGGCGATTCCCGAATAGCCTCTCAGCTTGTTGCCCGCTTCGTCGGTGAGGGGATGAAACGTGTCTGTTTGGTAATCAAAACGGGTGATGCCAGCCACGGTGAATAGCCAAAGGTCTTTATCCACATCTTCCGCCAACGAATAGACATCATTGCCGGGCAGTGAAAGCGTGTCTGCATCATCGTGCATGTATTTCTTTAAAATATTCCCATCGTAACGTCCTAAGCCGGAGCGAGTAGCGATCCAAAGGCAACCGCGACTTCCCTCCATGATGTAGTTCAGTCGTGAAGGGAATTCAGCATCGGCATCTTGCGTCACTGTGCTGAACGAATAGTGTTGAGCTATAACAGGCTGGCTAAGCAGGATGACTCCTACCAGCAATAATCGGAGTAGGCACATAATCCCCCCTACAGGCATGACAACATTCGTAAATAGGCGCATTCTGTCTGTTACCTTTTTATTTAGAAACGTTTCGTTCGTAATCGTTTATTCATCTATCACGAGGCAAAGATAGGTATTGTTTGTCAATTACTGAACAATTGAGGTAATAATTGGTAAAAACTTTGTAGTTAGCTCAAAAAATTTCCTTAGTTGGAAAAATATTTTTTCCTAACTGGCGAAAAATACTCCCCTAATGTGTTATTGTTCGTTGCTGGAAGGATTGTGGTTCGTTGCCGAGAGAATAGGAGTTCGTAGCCGAGAGGATTGGAGTTCGTTGGGCAACGGATTGTGGTTTGTTGGGCTTGAAAATTTAATCGGCATGTACCCGTGTCATTGCGGGCTTTGACCCGGCAGGGCAATTGGTAGAGACGTAGCGCGCTACGTCTCTACTATTATTTACAATGCTTTCGGTGCATACATGGCGTTCCACCAACTGGGATCGTCTTGTAGCCATTTCGCAAACCAAGCGAAGATCGTGGCTTGCCAACGAATGCGCTTGCCGTAGTCGAGGATATGGTGATCTTGGTTATTTACCAATACCATCGCTGTCTCACGACCTAAAAGTTTCAATGCGGTGAACATCTGAATGCTCTCGCCGACCGGCACGTTGTGATCGGCATCACCATGCACGAAGAGCAGCGGGGTATGGATCTTGTCGGCATTGTAGAGCGGACTGTGATCGACATAAAGTGCCTTGTCTTTCCAGGGATAACTGTTCGCCATGGAGACCTCACTATAGGAATAGCCCCAATAGCCCTCACCCCAGTAGCTGGTGTGATCGCTGATGCCGGCATGAGAGATAGCCGCTGCGAAAAGATCTGTCTTAGTTTGTAAGTATTGTGTCATGAAGCCACCATAGGAGGCACCGATACACCCTATCTTCTTTGTATTTACGAATGGGTGCTCTTCGCAGAAGCGGCGGGTACCCTCAATGATGTCATCTGCTACATAATCACCAGCCGTGTTGACGTGGCGAGCGGAGAACTCCTGCCCGAAACCGGTTGCGCCACTCGGTTCAACTACATAAACCACATACCCTAAAGCGGCGTAGGCATGGTGTGGATAGCGTCCCTCGAAGTTTCGGCTCGTAGGAGAGCAACCACCGTAGTAATTGACAATCATCGGGTATTTCTTATTCGGATCGAAATGGGGCGGGAGATAGTAACGCCCGCAGATCGTATCACCACGAGAGTTGACGAAATCCCATGCGCCTGTCTCACCAAAGTCGATGTTAGCCATCTGCTCGGCGTATAGGTCACGCACGAGACTGGTTTTCTTCGTTTTGGTGTTGAGTGTGTAGAGACGCTCGGCGTTGGCCGCGCTTTCGCCATAGCATACCATTGTAGGAGCGGCGGCTGCTAACGAGAAAGACTTCACAATGTCCTCACCAATGGAAAGGGGTTCGATACGGAAACTCTTACCATCCATGCGATAGAGGCTGACGCAGTCTCGATTCTCAGCCGTGAAATAGATGTGCCCATCGGCTTTGTTCCAGACCGTTTGGGTGACGTTTGGATTGAAGTCGCGGGTGACAGGCGTAATCTGCTTGTCGGCAAGGCGCATCACGTAGAGCTGGTGGTCGTACATGCTGGGTGTTTGGCCCTCTTTCACCTGTTTCCCAATGCCACCTAAGCACTCGGGCGATCCGGTGAAGAGCACTTGCTGTCCATCGGGCGAGAAGATGCCTCGACTGATAAAGCCATCTTTCTCAACCAGTAGATCGGCTTGCAACGTCTCCACGTCTAACCGATAGATAGAGGTCAAGGTCGTCGGACGGGCAGTCAGCCGATCTTCCTGGGTAGCCATCAAGATATAGCGACCGTCGCTTGAGATGTCGTTGGCCCACACATTGTGGAAGCCAAAGGTCAGCGGCTGCATCAATCCGCTGCTGAGGTCATATTTCGCTAAGTAGGAGCGGGTGCGCCATCCGGGTTGACGGTCGTCGGGGACAATGACTTCATATACATCTTTCCGCTCGGCCGGTCCCTCTTTCGTCAAGGTGAAGAGCAGGTAATCCTCTGTCGGTGCCCACTGGAAACGGCCCTCAGGCAGACGATCCACGACGATCTTCTCGGCGCCCGTAGTCGGATCAACGGTAATCAACTGTTTGCCATCCACACCGTTTCTGGTATAGTAATAAGCTGTGCTCTTGGGCATCCAGCGTAGGTTCTCTGTGCGTTCAGCGACTACTTTGCCGGTAGCCACTTCGGTCACTTTTGTGATGCTTTCCGATTGACCGCCCACCTTGTTGGTGCGGTAGCTGGTGATGAGGTATTTGCCATCTGCTGAGATGGAGGCTCCTGCCATACGGATGCCATGCAACACATCGTTGAGGGTGTACATCCGTTTTCCGCTATCACGCAGGGTGATGGAGGCACTCTTCTCGCTCTCCACGCTCACTTGCGGATTCGCTGGTTCACCCGCTTCGGTGAGATACTTGATCACGATTTCATGGCTGGCAGGCTCCAACTTCAAGGAACCTTTCTCCTTTTTCTCCCCATCCACGTAGAGTTGATAATGTTTCAAACCCTCAACTCTAATGTTCGCCTCCGTATAGACGCTGTTTTCCAACAAGAAAGCAGCTAAATGAAGGGCACGACCTTCAGCGGTAGTAGGGAGTGAGGACACCTGAGTAGCTTGTCCCAACGCATCAAAAGAGAGGGGTGTATCGAGGAAACTCTCGGCCTTGAATGGCTTGGCGTTCACATCGACGCTATCCACCATAAAGGGTTGCCGCAACGCAAAAGGTCCGGCATAATGGAACGCATTGACGGGTAAAGTCTCGGCAGAGGCCCAGACACCCATGCAAAGTGCTAATGCTGTGAATACTGTCTTTTTCATGTCTAAATTTTTAATCGCAGCAAAGCTACACATTTTTCCGTTTTTTGGAGGTTATTTGCGTGTTTTTTATCGGTTTTCGTAGGTAATCTCCAGGGTGTAATCCCATTGGTTGAAATAGAGATTGCCACCATCCCATTCCACTTCGCCTCGTTGGAAATCAACAGTTTCACTGCGAGGATAGCGTTTCTTAGGAACAAGTGGTTGTCCGTAGTCACTATTGACCACCATGCGCCAAGCGTCGATACCTCCTAAGAAGAACCATGTCTCTGCCTCGTTGCGAGCAAAGGTGGGAATACCAAATGATTGATCAACAGGCACCCATCCTACGCCCTCGAAATAGATCTCACCCCAGTCATGTAGGTTCCAGGCGTCGGGATGGAGCATGAACCCACTTTGAAAATGGGCAGGGATGCCACAAATCCGGCAGAGAGTGAGGAAGAGGAGGGTCACCTGTCCGCAGTCTCCATGTCCGTTATCCAATACATACTCTGGGATATTCTCGATGGTGGAATACTCACGGGCGGAGGCCCAAGGGAATTGATCATTCACCCAGCGGAATAGACGACGGGCTTGAAGCAGTGGATTTGTCTCTCCTTCAGTCAGCTGTGCGGCCAACGTACGTAGGCGAGGGGTGAAGCGAATATGCGATTCCCGTTCGGCTGTGTAGGTGCGATACAGGGTGGTTGTCGTATCATACGGTTGCACATCCTCCGGACGTAGGTCATGCCACTCTGCGGAGCTGGTGAGCTCGAATGTCTCTGAGAAGCGGGTAGGCTCTCCCTCCATGGCCATTTTCTCCATATAGAGGGTGCTATGCGCACATGAAGAGGGGGCGAGCTGATACCTGGATTCACTGGTAGCGAGTAGCTTAACCTCTCTTTGACGAGCTACATCCGTGCGGGGGAAGGGTAGCCAGCAGCGAATAGTCTCACCGGCGGGTACGGCATCGGGATTCACCGTAAGGGTATAGGTGATGCGCATCCGTTTGGGCTCTACAATTGCGGTATGCGTTTGATGCACCGCTTCGATCACCTCTGGCAAATGGGCCTGATTCACTAACTCACTTTCACTGAGTGGAGCTCCCTCTTTAGCCACTTTGATGGCATGACAAGCTGAATCGACTCGGAAGAGGTTTGGGCCGGCGTTGCGGAAATAACGTTTCTCACCATCAATCAGTTTATACTCCAATACGTTGCGTGCTTCCCAGTCACGCATTTGTTCGTCCGTGACCTCAGGAATGTAAGTTCGGACATAGTCGCGTATCTCTTTTTCTGTTCGGCAGAAATCGATGCGTAATCGTTCCTGCAGGTCGGTTTCCCATGAATAGGTTTCTGCCTGCTTATCGCTTTGGCAGGCCGTAAACAGACCTGTGAGTAGGGTGATGTAAATGAACTGTTTCATTTGTATTCCTTATTATATAATAGGTATGGATTTGCTATTAAGGTCATGGTTGGGCAACCGGTTCAACGCCAATACCCGGTCGATCGGGCAAGGTGATTTTCCCGTTGATTACCTCCATACCTTTGAAACGATCATTAGCGATTAAGAGGTTGCCATCAAGATCGGCGAAATCGACAGCCGGTGAGAGCTGGGCTGCTGCGGAGCAGGCACAAGAGGTCTCTGTCATGCAGCCGACCATCACCTTCATGCCGAGCGCACGGGCCAGGGTTAGCATCTTCCAGGCTTCTCGCATACCAGTACATTTCATCAACTTGATGTTAATACCGCTGAATGCTCCTTTCAAAGCGACCACATCCTTGAGCCGCTGAATGGATTCATCGGCAAAGATGGGTAGAGGACTATGCGCTGTGACCCAAGCGATATCGTCGAGCTGTTCTTTAGGCATAGGCTGTTCTACCATAACGATGCCTTGCTCTTTAAGCCAGCAGATCATGTCGAGTGCCTGCTGCTTGTCTTTCCAACCTTGATTCGCATCGATAGCGATCGGTAGGTTAGTGACGGAACGAATGGTCTCAATCATCTCCTTGTCGTTGTCTCGGCCTAACTTTACTTTGAGGATATTGAATCGTTCGGCACATTCACGGGTTTTTTGTCGCACCACGTCGGGCGTATCTATACCAATCGTGAAGGTGGTAGAGGGGGCTTTCCCTGGATCCAATCCCCAGATGCGATACCAAGGAGCACCTAACAATTTACCTACTAAGTCATGCAAGGCGATGTCCACGGCTGCTTTTGCGGCGGCGTTGCCCGTTGATAAGGAGTCGATATGGCCAAGGATATCTTCCAGTTGGAACGGATCGGGAAAGTCGCCGATGATCGTTTGTACTTGCGTCAAGAAGGCCTGCGCACTTTCTAAAGTGCCTAACTCCTGTTGCAGATAGGGTGGCATGGAGGCCTCTCCATATCCGGTGATGCCATCATAATCAATCTCTACCTGCACATCGGGTGTGGTGGAGCGAGAGTAGGTGGCCACGGTAAACACATGGCGCAGTTTCAGCTCATAAGGGAAGAAACGCAACGTCATGCGAGGACGAGCCCCGGTCAGTCGATTGATACGGATCGGATGAGGCGAATGGGCGGATACCACCTGGGTGAGCAATCCGCTGCTTACAGCGGTGAAGGCCGCTGTCTTTAAGAAATTTCTACGGTTCAACATGGTAAAAAGAATTTGTGAGTGTGGTATTGAGCGCGGGCTGTTTGTCGATATAGGGCAGGAGCCGAGCGGCAAACAGTAGGCGTCCTAAATTGTATGCATCGAAAAGGGGATCTGTCGGATCAAAGCTGTTGATACGCACGTCACCTTGAGAATGGATGAATCGCTTGTCCCCCAAGTAGAAGGCCACATGGATCACCCGCTCTTTCTGTTCAGCCGTTGCCTTTTGACCAAAGAAGAGGAGATCGCCCGGTTGCAGGTTGCTGAAGTCTGGTGCAATCTCGATACGCTCTCCTTGTGTAGCCTGCTGGGAGGCATCTCGCGGGATGAGTATATCGTGCAGGAAGAGGGTTGTGCGTACCAATCCGCTGCAATCCACCCCTTTTGAGGAGGTGCCTGCCCAAAGATATGGAATGCCCATGAGCGTCTTGGCTGTCTGCAAGATACTTGCTGCGTCCTGTTTGAGTTGGGCTCTCCAGCGTGTTTCCGGTTGGGCGATCGCTTTCGCCACATATCCCTCTCTTCCGTCAGGATAGCCTACTTTATAATAATCCCCTTTCATGCCTAACAGCTTGAATCGGTTACCTGCCACACAGTCGGAAACGGTTTGCGCATGCTCATTAGGCGCACTGAAGACAAATCCATAGTGAGCCGTGATGATCAACTTCTCTGCTTGATTCCAGGCGGCTAACTCTGCACGGGTTACAGGATGAATACCCACTCGATGTACCCAGGCAATGTAACGATCAGGTGTTTGTATCTGATACCAATTCTCCTGTCGCAATAATCGTACAGGCATACCTAATAGTGCTTGGGTTACCATTTCAGACGAGAAGTCATTGGCCGAACGCAAGTTGCATACGGATAGATTGACAATACCATAAATCTGTTCGCCTAAGGTCTCTTCATCGGGCAGTACCCTCAAGCAATCCATCACCTCATACTGTCGTTCGGCCAACCCATTTAGCAGTGCCTGTTTTGCGGCTGCGGAAGTGGTGACTCCACGCAACATGACGTGGTGATCGTCACAGGTAAAGTCTGTATCAAACAGCTCTACCCGTCGGTCTGGTGCATACAATTTTCGCAGGCTATCTGATAGCTGGACGATTTCCTCAGGCACTGTCTGATGTCTTGCTTGGACGGTAACACTTGCCCCTAAAGCTCCCCAAAAGAAAGCTAAAAAAATGAACACTCGTTTCATGCGTAAAATAGTTTGTTTCGCTTTTTTATCAAACAAAGGTAGAATACATTTTTCAAAAAGACGGTTGCAATCTCAGAACACAGGAATCGAATAGACGAACCCCAACGAGATACGACTTTGGTTCGGCTCAGTAGCTCCTAACCGCAAGGCGTTCTGCTCCAGCTTAACACCCCGATATGAGTAGAGCAGAAAGATGAGCAACTCACTGTTCTTCATTGGGAAGTATTCCACACATGCTTGTGCGTTCCACGAGCGTCGATACATCCCTTTGTCGTAGGCACCATTCGCTTTATAAACCCGCCCTATCTCATACGTTCCCTTCACATACGCATTCCAATGGTCGTGAAAACGATAGTCGAAATCCGCAATGGCCGAAAAATACTCTGTGTTGCACGCACCCCGTTCTGTCTCTACCAAATGGCTGATAATGCCATGCTGATCCAGTTCCTGCCGGGTGTACATCAAGTCCAAGTAGGTAATGACTGGCCCCTTCTCGATGATATTGCCACAAGTCGCATAAAAGGAACGATATCCTTTCGCTTGTTCAGCCATGGAGAGCGCATACCGCAGCTGAAGCACCTTGTCAAAATAGAGGCTGTTCCAATTGAGGCTGTAGAAGAAAGGCACCTTGGCCGCTTCGACATCCTCCGGTAATCCTCCAACGAAAGTCTCCTCTATGCTACCACTCCGATTGTTCATGATCTGGAAACAGAGTTCCTGGTACGGAGTGATGGTCCAAGTACCTGAAATACCCGCCTGGTAACAGCTGAGTTGGTTGTTGAACTCACTGAACTCACGCACTTTGATCGGGTTGACGTAATACTCATAACCTCCCATAGCCATCGCATGCTTACCCGTGGTGATGACAAACTTAGGCGATACCCTGAGGTTCACATAAGCCAGCTCCACGGATGAGGAGAGGTTGTCCAAGGAATAGGGATCCGCATACTTATTGAATGATTGTCGGTAATGATAGGAAAACCAATCATTCACGTCGCCTTTGATTTCCAACTTCACTCGGTTGAGTTTGAAATCCATGTTCTCCAATTCGTTCTCGATGAAATTTGCATTGCCCGACGTGAATACCTGGAAGTTCACATCCACATGCTTGATGTCAACCTTTCCGTCCGTCAAGCGATTGACTAAAGTAGGTTGACTACCATCATACTGATTATCCTGTGCCGCCGCAAATAGTGTAGTCAAGCAGCAAATACCGATAAGAAGACCTTTCATAAATTGGAAATAAAATGGATGAAGAGTAACAATAGCTATTAGTCATTAATAAAACAGTTATACTTAGTTCAGCTTCCATCCACGACATATGCCTTTGCCTTGCTGAACTTTGTTAAAACCCATTGATAATCCTTTCTCTTCATGGTAAATACATTTACAGTGAATATTACTCTGTGACAAAGGTAGTAAATATAATCAAGATTAATCACGGAACATCCTATTTTCAGAGAGCCGGCAGATCATACGACCCACTAATAAACCACCCCAATAAAGCGTAGCTAACAAGGCTGGTATGCTCAAGTTCAATCCGGCTACCACAGTTGTTGGACGGGTTGTGTGCCAGTCAATTCATAGGCTGAGATATAGGGATTAATTACCACCTGCAGAATAGCTGCAGAGGTACCCATCAGGAATGATCCTATCAAGAATACGAAATACCCATATGGTATCTGATCGTCTTTAATTGAGATCCCAGACTCACCATAGTGCACAGCAAACCAAGAGGTGAGCGCATAAAACAGCAGGCCAGCTACCGGTAATGGTCATGGTGATAATCCGGATTTGTTTATCCTTGATAGCTGCGATAATTGCTTTGGGATGTTCCATTGCCCAATCCAAAGCCATAACGTAAACTTTAAAGGATTCTTGTAATAAAAAGAAGGTGCGCATTTTGACGCACCTTCTTTTTATTAAGCACAAAGCCCAGACTTTCATAAGCTGGGGCTTTGTTTATTACCTAATGGAGTGGAGGCCGAGATTCAAACTAAGTGACGTGCACCGTCGCTGATCACTACATCGTAGATCTTCGGCTCACGGCCATATTTCTCCTTGTAGGCGCTGATAGCCGTCTGGATGAAGTGGTCGTAGAGCTCCTCTTTCACGAGGTTGATGGTGCAACCACCAAAGCCGCCACCCATCACACGTGAGCCAGTCACGCCACACTCCTTGGCGATGTCGTTCAAGAAGTCGAGCTCCTCGCAGCTTACCTCGTAGAGTTTGCTCATGCCGTGGTGCGTAGCGTACATCTTCGCACCCACCGTCTCGTAGTCGTCCCGCTCCAAAGCGTCGCACACGTCCAAGACACGCTGGATCTCCTCGATCACATACTCCGCACGCATGTAATCCTCTGCGCTGATGTCAGCCTTCACCTCGTTCAGCATCTCCATCGAAGCGTCACGCAAGAACTCCACCTGCGGGTGGTTGCGACGGATAGCCGCCACGACATTCTCGCAAGACTGGCGACGCTTGTTGTAAGCGGAAGAGGCCAACTCATGCTTCACGACAGAATCCACCAACACTAATTTGTAGCCAACCGGGTTGAACGGATAGTATTTATACTCCAACGAGCGGCAATCGAGGCGAATCAAGCTGCCTGCCTTACCGAAGACTGAGGCGAACTGATCCATGATGCCACATTTCACGCCACAATAATTATGCTCAGTGGATTGACCGATCTTGGCCAACTCAAACTTGTCGATGCCCAAAGCGAACAACTCGTTGAGCGCAAAGGCAAATGTGCTCTCCAATGCCGCAGAGGAGGACATACCGGCTCCCAAGGGAACGTCGCCTGCGAAGACCGTGTCGAACCCTTGGATGTTGCCACCTCGCTTGATGATCTCCCGGCAGACACCGAAGATATAACGTGCCCAGCTGGCTTTCGGCGCAGCCTCTTCGGTCAAACCGAACTCGGCATAGTCGCTCAGGTCGAGGGCGTAAGCACGCACCGTGCCTGTGCCGTTCGGTTTGATCTCGGCGATCATGCCCTTATCTACCGCACCGGGGAAGACGAAACCACCGTTGTAATCGGTGTGCTCACCGATCAGGTTGATTCGCCCCGGGGAGGCGAAAAAGCCTCCCTCGGTTTGAAACAATTCCTTGAATTTTATGCTGATTTGCTTTTGCATAGCTTTCACGCTTTCTAAACTCGTTTTTACTTCTTAGCCGGTTTGCTACCGATCAATGCATAGAACAGGATGTAGCCTGCGCAGATCAACGGGATGATGTAGCTACCCAAGATACTGCCAGTCATGTCGATCACGAATGCCTGAACAGCTACCATCACAGCGCAACCGAATACCATCGTCATGAAGATACCAGAAGCAGCGGCCGTATATTTACCTAAGCCCTCAACAGCCATGTTGAAGATACCACCCCACATCACGGAAGTACAGAGACCTACGCAGATGAAAGCAGCTACGCCAATGGGTACCTCAACCCAGATCATAGAGAGGTTTGCCCAATCCACACCGGGAACGTTCACCGTCCAAGAGGCCGGAGAGAGGATACCGAACGCCAAGAGCGCGATAGCGGCAACCGCCACGGTGCTAACCATCGCACGGCTGGACACCTTGCCACCGATTGAACCACCGATCGAACGACCGATGAACATCGCGAACCAATATACAGCGGCGATCAAAGAAGCGACACCCGCAGAGATGCCTACCTCGCCGATCAAATATTTGATCATGTAGGTCGGAGTTCCTACCTCAACGCTCATATACAAGAAGATAGCCAATGCACCAAGGGCAAAGTGACGGTAGCTCAACGCACCCTTCACCAACTCCATCTTCACCGGCTCCTGCTTCGGCTCCTCGATCTTCGTGAAGAAGAGCACGACAGCTGCCAAAACGAAGATAGCCAATGCGATGTACATAGCCGGAGCCGCATCAGCGATGCCTGTCTCTTTCGTTACCTCGCCGATCAACGCACCCAAGATGATGTACACAGCCACAGCCGCAGCACTGTTGAACGCACCACCGATCTGGATCAACTGGTTACCGGTGTTGCCACCACCACCAAGCACGTTCAACATCGGGTTAACCACCGTGTTCAACATACACATACAGAAACCGCTGACGAACGCACCCAACAGATAGATCAGGTAGCTACCCATTGAGCCGGAGAGCAACTCCAACAACATGCCGACGATGCCGACGCCCAACGCAATCAACGCTGTTTTCTTGTAGCCAAATTTCACGATTAACATACCGCTGGGAATACCCATTACCAAATAAGCGATGAAGTTCGCGTAGTTACCGATCTGAGATTCTAACTCGGTAGCGCCAAATTGGTTCTGCACGATGACAGCCATCGGAGAACAGAGATTCGTTACAAACGCGATCATCGCGAAGAGCGCGATCATCATGATAATCGCCGCCCATTGTTTTGCTTGTTGTGCCATTTAAGATTTAAATTTTATGATTAGTACTTGATTGAATTTTTATCCTGTTTTTATTCTACGCTGAATTGATAGATCGTGGTGCTCAGGAAGGTCTCTCCTGGTCGCAGTAGTGTGGAGGGGTACTCCGATTTGTTGGGGCTGTCGGGGAAATGTTGTGTCTCCAAACAGAGCGCCGCCCGTTCGGGATAGCGTTGCCCCGGTTTGCCCTCGAAGTTGCCGGTCATCCAGTTGCCGGTGTAGAGCTGTACGCCCGGCTCCGTGGTGAAGGTCTCCATCACGATGCCCGTCTTCGGTGAGCTGCAACGGGCGCAGAACGAGAGCTCCTTGCCCTCCTTATTTAATAGATAGGTATGATCGTAGCCTTTGCCGAAGCGTAGCTGCTCGAAATCGTCGTTGATGCGTTCACCGACGGTGTGCGGTGTGCGGAAATCCATCGGTGTGCCCTCCACCTTCTCCTTCGGGCCGTAGGGGATGGCTGTCTCGTCGGTCGGCAGGTAATAATCCGCATTGATTTGCAGCAGATGATCGCCTACATAGGGGTCGCCCGCGCCTGAGAGGTTGAAATAGGAGTGGTTGGTGAGGTTTAAGACCGTCGGCTTCGTCGTGACAGCCCGGTAGGAGATGATTACCTCGTTGTCGTCAGTCAGCTGGTAGGTCACCGTCGTATGGAGTTCGCCGGGGAATCCCTCCTCGCCATCGGGCGAGATCAGTTGCAACTCGATGGTCTGTGTGTCTTTCTGGGTAGCGTCCCACACCTTGGCGTTGAAGCCTTTCAAGCCACCATGCAGGTTGTTGGGGCCGTTGTTGATGGCTAATTGATCATAGACCGTGCCGTCGATCTCGAACCGTCCCTTGGCGATACGGTTGCCGTAGCGTCCGCAAATCGCTCCGAAGTAAGGCTCCTCGGAGGTGAGGTAGTCGGCGATGGATTTATGGCCGGTGACTACATCGGTCAGCTTCCCGTCTCGATCGGGCACCATGAGTGAGACGATCTTCGCCCCATAGTTGGTGATGCAGAGCTCCGCTCCTGCAGCGTTGCTGAGCACGTAAAGCGCTGTCTGTTTGCCCTCGATGAGCTGGTTGAAATCGGCTTTCGCCAAGCTGGATAATGTATAGTTGTCTTTCATGTGTACACTGTAGTTTATAAATTGCGGTAAAAGTAGCCTTTCTTCTTCAAATTACCAGCATGAAATCCATGTTATAAAGCATCGTTTCAGATTTATTTATAAAAAAAGCGTAGATATGTGCCTATAAGAAACAAGAATAAGTGTATTTTTGCGGCATTGTTAAAAAATACATAACACTGAAAAACGCATGAAAAGACAAAGCTGTTTGAAACCATTCGCCGTGTTGGCTGGTTTATGGATGGCCTCCGTGACGGGTTGGGCACAGGAGGTGCGAGAGACACTCTCCTTCGAGGTGAGGGCGGATCAACCGGGTGCTTCGATCCCCTCCACGATGTATGGCCTCTTTTTTGAGGACATCAATTTCGGTGCCGATGGTGGCCTGTATGCCGAGTTGGTGAAGAATCGCTCGTTTGAGTTTCAAGAGGCTTTGATGGGATGGACCCCCTTTGGCTCCGTGGAGGTGCGGAGCGACAACCCCTGCTTCGATCGTAACCCGCATTACGCTCGCTTGAGCTACGATCGTGAGATCACCCATACGGGCTTGGAGAACGAGGGTTTTCGTGGCATGGGCATCCGGGCGAATGAACCTTACGACTTGACTTTTCATGCCCGGGTAGTGAAGGGCGAACGGCTGACGCTCCGGGTGGAGTTGGTGAGTGCCGCCAATGAGATTATCGAGGCAGGGCGCGTCACGTTAGAGGGCAAACGCTGGACAACCTATAAGCTGGCGTTACAGCCCCAGACAACGGAGCTGAAAGCCCGCCTGCGCTTGACGATGGAGACACCGGGCACATTGGATCTGGAGCATGTCTCGCTCTTCCCCCGCCATACGTTCAACAATCGTCCCAATGGCTTGCGTGCCGATTTGGCGGAGGCGTTGAAGGCCTTGAAACCGGGTGTGTTCCGCTTCCCTGGCGGTTGCATCGTGGAGGGTACGACAATCGAGACCCGCTATCAATGGAAAAACACGGTGGGGCCGGTGGAGAATCGTCCGCTGAACATCAACCGTTGGAACTACACCTTCCCGCATAAGAAATTCCCAGACTATTACCAATCATACGGTTTGGGCTTCTTCGAGTATTTCCAGCTGAGCGAGGATCTGGGTGCGGAGCCGCTGCCCGTCTTGAATTGCGGCCTCTCCTGCCAGTTTGAGAACGAGGGGATGGAACAGCATGTGCCTGTGGATCAGTTGCAACCCTACATCGACGATGCCCTCGACTTGATTGAGTTCGCCAATGGCCCTGCTACTTCCCGCTGGGGAAAAGTGCGGGCAGAGATGGGGCATCCCGCTCCTTTCGGCTTGAAATACATCGCCATTGGCAACGAGCAATGGGGTGCGCTTTATCCCGAACGACTGGCTCCTTTCGTGCAGGCGATCCGGGCGCGTTACCCGGAGATCCAGATCGTGGGCAGTGCCGGACCGAACGCGGAGGGCGAGCAATTTGAGTACTTATGGCCGGAGATGCGTCGGCTGCAAGTCGATTTGGTGGACGAGCATTACTACCGTTCGCCGGAGTGGTTCCTCTCGAACGCCGATCGCTACGACAGCTATGATCGAGAAGGGCCGAAGGTGTTCGCCGGAGAGTATGCCTGCCATGCGGAAAACAAAGCCAATAGCTTCTTGACAGCCCTCTGCGAGGCCGCTTTCATGACCGGGTTGGAGCGCAATGCCGACGTGGTGCCGCTCGCTACCTATGCGCCCCTGTTCGCCCATGTGGAGGCTTGGCAATGGCGACCCGACTTGATTTGGTTTGACAATCTAAGCGTGATGAAAACACCGAATTATTATGTGCAACAGCTTTATAGCCATCATGCGGGTACCCGTGTCGTGCCCTTCCTGCACAGCGGGAAACCCTTGACGGGTGAGCAGTCGCTCTACGCTACGGCCGCCCTCGATGAGCGTACCAACGAGTTGATTCTGAAGGTGGTGAATGCGGGTATGCAAGCGCGTCACGCCAAGATTCAGCTGCAAGGCCTCTCCAACGAGACACATACCGGGCAATGCATCCAGCTTCACTCGATGGACTTGGAGGCGGTGAACACGTTAGGGCAACCTGACCGGCTTCGCCCGGAGGCGAGTGCCTTCACGTGCGAGGGCAACCAGATGGCAGTCACGCTTCAACCCTTTAGTTTCACAATCTATCGGATTCGGTTGTAAGTCATTTCATAAATAATTTGTACTTTCGTCGCATCAATTCAGAAAAAGGAACATATGGAAGACAAGATCATATTAACCATCGGTCGCCAATTTGGTAGCGGTGGCCGTGAGATCGGGCAACGCTTGGCGCAAGAGTTAGGTATTGCCTACTATGACAGTGAGTTAATCTCTGAGGCAGCTCGACAGAGTGGCTTGTGCGAGGAGGTGTTCCAGAAAGCGGATGAGCGGGCAGCCAGTGGGTTGTCGTATGCCTTCACGATGGGTTATTCCTCCTTCATGGGTGGTGCTTTCGCACCTTATAACTCCGTGCTCTCCAACGATGGGCTGTTCAAGCTGCAGAGCGACGCAATCCGGCGTTTGGCGGAACGCTCGTGCGTGATGGTGGGACGTTGTGCCGATTACATCCTGCGTGACGATCCAGCTTGCCTGAGCATTTTCATCCATAGCTCAGTGGAGAATCGCCTGCAACGCATCTTGTCTCGACAGGGAGGTACGAAGGCCGAGGCCTGCGAACTGATGGAGAAGAAAGACAAGCAGCGTGCTGCCTACTATAATTATTATACGAACAAGACGTGGGGCATGGCCGCCTCGTACGACCTTTGCATCGATGCCTCGATCTTGGGGTTGGAGGAGACAGTGGCTTATATCCTTCGCTTCATCGAGCGTCGCAAAGCCTTGCGTCAGCAACGTAAGGAGGCTGAGCGTCCGCCACATTTTGGTTAATCTTTTTGGTAATGAGGAATGAGAAATGAGGATTGAGGACTTGTTTAATTCCTAACTCCTCATTCCTAATTCCTAAATTGAAAAATATATGTGTAATAAACTTGATTCTTTTAGGCCAACCCACCTGTTAGTAGGGGGAGCCTTGTTGCTCACGGCTACCGCTTGCGGCGGCCAGAAATGGAGCGAGGTGGAGAAAGACTCCATCCGTATCGTCACTCAACCCGGCGGCCCCACACTGGGCTATTCCGCAACGTCGGGCGTGAAGTTGTTAACTGTGGATGGCTTTGCCTTCAAGGACTTGAACCGTGATGGCAAGCTCGATCCCTATGAGGACTGGCGTTTGACACCCGAGGAGCGGTCGGTCGATTTGGCGGCTCAACTCTCTGTGGAGGAGATCGCCGGCTTGATGCTGTATAGCGCGCACCAATCCATCCCCGGTGCCTCGAAAGGCTTTGGTGCCTCGACGTATAACGGCAAGCCCTTCGACGAGAGCGGTGCGGCAGCCTCAGACCTGTCGGATGCGCAACGGAAGTTCTTGGTGGAGGATAACGTGCGCCACGTCTTGGTGACACGTGTGCAGAGCCCGGAGGTGGCCGCTCGTTGGAACAACAATGTGCAGGCATTGGTGGAGAGCATAGGGCATGGCATCCCTGCTAACAACAGTTCAGATCCACGTCATGGCACTCAAGCTGATACAGAGTATAACTATGGCAGTGGTGGACAGATCTCCTTGTGGCCGGGCAGCTTAGGCTTGGCGGCTACCTTCCGTCCGGAGGTGGTGAAGCGTTTCGGCGAGATCGCCTCTATCGAGTATCGGGCGCTGGGTATCGCCACGGCACTCTCTCCGCAGGTCGATATGGCTACGGATCCCCGTTGGAGCCGTGTGAACGGTACGTTTGGCGAGGATGTTGATTTGGCTACCGATATGGCACGTGCTTATGTGGATGGTTTCCAGACTTCCACCGGTGATAAGGAGCTGCGTGATGGCTGGGGCTTCCAGAGTGTGAACGCTATGGTGAAGCACTGGCCGGGCGGTGGCTCTGGAGAGGCAGGTCGTGATGCACACTATGGCTACGGCAAATACGCGGTTTATCCCGGCAGGAACATCGAGATGCAGAAGAAGCCCTTCGTAGAGGGTGCTTTCAAATTGGATGGCGCTACGCAGAAGGCTTCAGCCGTCATGCCTTACTATACGATCTCGGTTGGCATGAATCCCGATGGCGAGGATATTGCCAACAGCTATAACCATCATTTGATCACCGATCAGCTGCGTGGACAGTATGGGTACGACGGTGTGGTATGTACCGACTGGGGCATCACGGGCGACGAGACAGGTGTGGAGACCTTCGCTGGAAAGCCTTGGGGTGCGGAGCATCTCTCGGTGGCTGAGCGTCACTATCGCATCTTGCTGGCTGGCGTGGATCAGTTTGGTGGCAATAATGACAAAGGTCCGGTGCTCGAAGCCTATAAAATGGGTGTTGCCGAGATGGGCGAGGAGGCCATGCGTGCCCGTTTCGAGGCTTCCGCCGTGCGTCTGCTGACCAATATCTTCCGTACCGGCCTCTTCGAGAATCCCTACTTAGATCCGGTGGAGACGGCGAAGACGGTGGGTTGCCCGGAGTTCATGCAAGAGGCGTATGAGGCACAGTTGGCCTCCATCGTCATGCTGAAGAACAAGGGTAACGTGTTGCCGCAGGCAGAGAAGAAGAAGGTCTATATCCCTCGTCGTTACTATCCGGCGGTAATGGGCTTCTTCGGCACGACCAGCGAGGCACACATGGATGATCCGGTGAACTTGGATTTGGTGCGTAAGTATTTCACGCCGGTGGATAATCCAGACGCAGCCGACTTCGCATTGGTCTTCATGAGCAGCCCGAACAGCGGCACTGGCTATGACAAGGCCGACCGGGAGAAGGGTGGCAATGGCTACATGCCGATCAGCTTGCAGTATAACGACTATACCGCTACCTATGCCCGTGCGACCAGCTTGGCGGGTGGCGATCCGTTTGAGAACTTCACCAACCGTTCTTACAAAGGTAAGACCGTGAAGACCTACAACCAGCGCGATATGCAAGCTGTCTTGGAGGCTCGTCGTTTGATGGGCAACAAGCCGGTGATTGTCTCTTTGGAGATGGATAAGCCGACTGTCTTTGCGGAGTTCGAGGGCGTGGCCGATGCGATCTTGGTGAACTTCGGCGTGCAGAACCAGGCCGTGCTCGACATCGTCAGCGGAAAGGCTGAACCCTCAGCCCTGTTGCCGTTGCAGATGCCGGCTGATATGCATACCGTGGAGGAGCAGGCCGAGGATGTGCCGCGTGATATGCGTTGCTACACCGACAGCGAGGGTAACACCTACGATTTCGCTTTCGGTATGAACTGGAAGGGTAAGATTGACGATGAGCGTGTAGCGAAATACAAATGAATTATTTAGGTGAAACAATAGCTTTGGCGGTGGCTGTCTCCTGGACGGTCACCGCTTTAAGTGCGGAGGTGGCCAGTAAGCGGATCGGCTCGTTGCAGCTGAATGTCTTCCGCATGGTACTCTCTTTATCGATGCTCTCGTTGACGCTGTGGCTGTTTACGGGAAGTCCCTTCCCGGTGGGTGCCGGAGGCAAAGCCTGGTTCTGGCTCTCGCTGTCTGGCTTCGTGGGGTATGTGCTGGGTGATTATTGCCTCTTCAACTCCTACCTGTGGATTGGCGCACGCTTCGGTCAGCTCTTCATGACGTTGGCACCTGTGGCGGCCGCTATCGCAGGTTGGTTTATCTTGGGTGAGCGACTCTCTTTGCAAGCGGTGCTGGGCATGGCCGTGACCTTGACGGGCATTGGCATTTCAGTGCTCAACAAAGGAGGGCATCGCAAACTGACCTTGAAATTGCCTTGGCAAGGTGTGCTCTTTGGCATTGGTGCCGGCATCGGACAAGGCGTTGGCTTGGTGTTGAGTAAGGTGGGCATGAACTACTACACGTTGCCGGTCGGAGCCTCCGAGACGGAGGTGATGATGTTGCCTTTTGCCTCTACGTTCATCCGGGCGATTACCGGGGCGGTAGGTTTCCTTTGCGTGATGGCGATGCGTCGGCAATTTCATACCGTGCCCGTGGTGATGCGTGACCGGAAGGGGATGGGAGCGATGTTGCTCGCCACGATCACCGGTCCTTTCATCGGTGTCTCACTCTCGTTGATGGCCGTGCAATACACGGAGGCGGGGATTGCCTCCACGCTGATGGCGCTGACCCCTATCTTCATCATAGCCCCTGCTTATTGGCTTTTCCACCAGCGAGTCTCGTTGAAGGAGGTGATCGGAGCGGTGATCAGCGTGATCGGTGTCTCCCTGTTCTTTAATTAAAAGGATCGAGGTTTACTGTTGCAGGATCTGGTAGAGCTTATCTAACTTCGGTGCGATAATGATCTCCGTCCGTCTGTTCTTAGCTCGTCCTTCGGCTGACTCGTTGTCTGCCACCGGCATGAATTCACCCCGTCCGGAAGGTTGAATCTGCAAGGGGTTGACATTGTATTTCTGCGTCAGGATGCGCACCACAGAGGTAGCTCGAATCACGCTCAAGTCCCAGTTGTCGCTGAATTGGGCGGTGTGAATCGGCTTGCTGTCGGTGTGTCCCTCGATGGAGATGTCGATGTCTGTCTGTTTGTTTAATACCTCGGCCAATTGCGCCAAAGCCTGTTCGCCCCGTTTATCCACCTTGGCACTACCAGAGGTGAACAGCAATTTATCAGACATGGCGATGTAGATCTTGCCATCCTTCTCGCTGATGGTCAGCTCATCGTTGCTGAAACCTAAGAGTGCGTCTTTCACGCTGCCCAAGATCTCCTGCACTCTTCTCTGCTGGCTGGCGATCATGTCTTGCAGCTCGTTTATCGTCTGCTCACGCTCCTCCAGCTCCTTCATCTTCTCACCCAACAGGGCGTTCAGCTTGTCCTGTTCACCCAGGTTGGAGCTGAGCAAGCTCTTGTAGTTTCTGAGTTCACTGCCTAACCGAGTTGTGTCTTTCAATAGCTGGGTGAGCCGTTGGCTGAGCTGATCGGAGTTGCTGTAGCAATCCTCCAGTTTCCCCTCTAAGGCAGCCACTTGGCTCAGTGCGTCCAATCGGCCACTTTCTGCGATCATGTATTTCTTTTGGCTTACACAGCCACTTAGTGCTATCAATGCCATAGCACCCATTACCATCTTTTTCATATTTACCTGTTTACCGTAATGCTTTGTTTAACATAAATCCGCCACTTCCGCTTGTGACTCCCGGATTAGATCGGCGGGAGAGAGCTTGACCTGCAGGCCTCGCTGGCCGGCACTGACGTAGATGTGCTCGAACGTGGGAGCGGTGCTATGCAGGTAGGTAGGGAAGTGTTTCTTCATGCCTATGGGAGAGCAACCGCCCCGAATGTAACCAGTCAAAGGCAGCAGTTCTTTCATAGGAATCAGCTCGCACTTCTTGTTGCCGGAGACCTTGGCCGCTTTCTTCAGATCGACCTCCTCACCCCCCGGAATGACACAGACAAAGTAGCCGCTCTTCTCACCGTGCAACACCAAGGTCTTGAACACTTGGGCAATGTCTTCGCCTAATTGCTCCGCCACATGCGTAGCACTCAAATCGTTCTCATCCACCTCGTAAGGCACCAATGTATAGGGTACTTTCGCTTTGTCAAGCAGGCGAGCCACATTGGTTTTATTGATTTTTTCTTTCATGTTGGTTATACTCCTTTCATCGATAATTGAATACGTTTGCGGGCGAGATCCACGTGCAGCACCCTGACCTCCACATGCTGATGCAGCGAGACTACTGACGAGGGGTCGCTCACATATTGATCTGCCAGCTCTGAGATGTGTACCAATCCATTCTCCTTGATGCCTACATCGACGAAGCAACCAAAGTCGGTGATGTTGGTCACGATGCCCGGCAACACCTGTCCTTCGTGCAGATCCTCGATCTGTTTGACATTGGGATCGAACGAGAAGACCTGAATGTGCTGACGGGGGTCACGCCCCGGTTTGTCTAACTCCGCTAAGATGTCGTTGAGCGTGGGCATTCCCACCTCCGCTGTCTGGTAATCCGCTAAATGCAGCTTCCGCTTCAACTCCTTCTGCTCGATCAGTTCCTTCACGGTGCAACCCAAGTCTTTGGCCATACGCTCGACGATCGGGTAGCTCTCCGGGTGAACGGCGGAGTTGTCCAGCGGATTCTCTCCGTTCGGAATACGGAGGAAGCCGGCACTCTGCTCGAAGGCTTTCGCCCCCATGCGAGGCACCTCCATCAACGCTTTTCGGGAGGCAAACGGCCCATGCTCCGTGCGGTAGTTGACGATGTTCTGTGCCAAAGTCGGCCCTAAACCAGAGACGTAGGTCAGCAGGTGTTTGCTGGCCGTGTTGACATTCACGCCCACCAAGTTGACGCAGAGCTCCACCGTCTGATCAAGGCTCTTCTTCAAGGCGGTCTGATCCACATCATGCTGATACTGTCCGACACCGATGCTCTTCGGGTCAATCTTCACCAATTCCGCCAACGGGTCCATCAGTCGGCGACCGATGCTGACCGCTCCACGCACCGTGACATCATATTCGGGGAACTCCTCCCGGGCAATCTTGGAGGCGGAATAGATCGAGGCACCATTCTCGCTCACTACGAAGATCTGCACTTTGCGATCGAAACGGATGGAGGTAATAAACTGCTCCGTCTCTCGGCTGGCTGTGCCGTTGCCGATGGCAATCGCCTCGATGTTGTAGGTCGCTACGAGCTGCGCCACCTTAGCCGCTGCCCGACCCTGTTGGTTCTGCGGAGCGTGCGGGAAGATTGCCTCATAATGCAACAGTGTGCCCTGCGCATCTAAGCAAACTACCTTGCAACCCGTGCGGAAACCGGGGTCGATGCCCAACACCCGTTTCTGTCCCAACGGTGGGGCGAGCAGTAATTGTCGCAGGTTAGCCGAGAAGACCCGAATCGCCTCCGCATCCGCTTTCGACTTGCTTTGGTTGGCAAACTCCGTCTCGATAGTCGGTTTGAGTAGTCGTTTGAACGCATCTTCCACAGCCATAGTCACTTGCTGTGCGTCCTCGCCGTGCCCCTTCACGAACCGACGCTGCAACCGGGAGAGGCAACCCTCGTTATCAGGTGAGATGCTTACGCGTAAGATTCCTTCGGTTTCACCTCGACGCAGGGCCAACAAGCGGTGCGAAGAGCAACGATTCAACGGCTCGTGAAAAGCGAAATAATCCTTGTATTTGACGCCCTCTTCCTCCTTGCCCTTAACCACTTTGGCGGTCAGTTGAGCCGTCAGTTGGAAGGACTTGCGCACGATGTTGCGGGCCTGCTCATGTTCATTGACCCACTCGGCGATGATGTCTCGCGCTCCTTGCAAAGCCTCCTCTATGCTCTTCACCTCGCCCTGTACAAACTTTTTCGCGCTCTTGACGGGTGATTCCCCCGTTTGCAGCATCAATCGCTTCGCCAAGGGCTCTAAGCCTTTGCGTCGAGCAATCTCTGCCCGGGTCACTCGCTTCGGCTTGTAGGGTAGATAAAGATCCTCCACCTCTGTGGCATCCCAAGAATCGGTAATGCGTTGCCGCAGTTCAGGGGTCAGCTTACCTTGCTCTTCAATGGCATTCAGGATGGTTTGCTTGCGTTTATCCAGTTCGTTCAGCTTATCCCACAGACCACTGATCGCACCAATCTGCAGTTCGTCCAATCCGCCGGTGCGTTCCTTGCGATAGCGACTGATGAAGGGAATGGTGGCACCCTCGTCGAGGAGCTGGATCGTTTGTTCAACTTGCCGTTCCGTGATGCCGGTGAGTTGGGCAATCAAGGTGTAAATCTTTTTATTCATGTCTGACTCTGCGTTAGTAGTTCAAAGCGGAATTACCTCGTCGGCCAGCTCGGCTAATTCGGTCGGTTGGTGTGACACCAAGAGCACCAAGGAGCGGTCGGCTCGATTCCGGGCGCGAAGATAAGGAATTACCGCTTTGCGTAGTGCCTCGTCCCATCCTTTAAATGGCTCATCGAGTAAAAGGAGCGGAGCTGGGTAAGCAAGCGCACGAGCCAGTGCTACACGTTGCTGCTGCCCGTAGCTGAGCGTGGCGGGATGTTGCTTGGCCTGTCCAGAGAGTTGTAGCTGGGCCAGAATCTCCTGGGCGATAGCCTCTGCCTCCGGACGGGCAAAGCAAGAGGCGAGGGGCAACATGACATTCTCTATAGCGGTCAGCTGGGGTAATAACAGGGGGTATTCAAACAGTTGTGAGACTGCTTCTGGATGGGGTGTGATTGCACCCTCGGTTGGCTGCAAGGCTCCACTGATCAGCTGAAGCAGCGTGGTCTTTCCTCGGCCGGAAGGGGCACTGATGCCGTAGGTCTTGCCTGCCTCAAAATGGTAGCTAAACTGATGGATGGCATACCGATAGCTGACCTGCTCCAATCGAAGAGCCGGTAGCGGAGTATAAACGATCGGCTGTGAGGAGGCTACGAAGCGCATGGCCGGCTGCCAACGGGCAAGTCGGCGCAGCCCTTTGTCGGTCAGGAAACTGACGGTAATCGCTATGCCCGTCCAGGCTAATAGCGCAGGAACATCTAAAAAGTTCTGCGCCTGTTTCATGGCACTACCGATACCGGAGGCACATTGTGCCAACGCCTCGCCCATGATGATGGCTCGCCAGCCAAATCCAGCCGCTGAGATGAGTCCACTGAACAGGAAGGGATGCAGCTGCGGATAATAGAGCTGTGTCAAGCGGTTGTAGGGAGACACGTGAAACTGCTGGGTCATTCGGCTTAGATCGGGTTGGAGCGATTTCAATCCGTTAGTCAGGTTCTCCGTCAGCAAGGGATAAATCGTCAAGAATGCGATCAATAGAGGCAACCGCTCCGGATCAAGAAAAATCAGGGCTATGAGGATAAAGGAGATGACTGGTACAGAGCGGAGTAGCGTCAGCCAAGGGCGGAAAAGTTGTTCCATCCAGTGGCTGCGGGCTAACAGCAGGGCGGTAAGTCCGGCACAGAGCGCAGAGCTGAGTAATCCGATGAGGCCTCGTCCGATAGTTGTCGCTATGGCTTGGTAGAAGGAGGTGGTGCCTAACAACGCTACCAACGCTTGGAACAAACGAGGAAGGGTCGGGATAAGTTCGGGCAAATTGACCGTCAGGGCAATCGTTTGCCATCCGACCAGCAGTAGCCCGACAGAAAGGAGGGTTGGCAGTAGGCGGCGAAGACTCATGGGATAGGGGTGATAAATCCGGTATCAGGCAGTTTGCCACCAAGCGCACGGGGTTCATACGAGTAGATCAAACGAAGGAACGTCTCGATCGAGGAAGCGATCTCTTTCGTCTCTCGGAAGTCAATCCGACACCGACGCACACTTGCCGTTGTCAGGGCACCGGGTGCGAATAGCCGCTGGGTCTCTAATCGCTGAATTGCCCGCTCAGGGGCAGCGTTGGTCTCGGCGCAGCTTCGGCGCAAGGCGGCACACAGCTCTTGCCGATGGGTGGCCGCCTTGGGAGTGCAGACAATGGCCGTTTGGGCAAAACCGATGCTGTCTTGCAGAGAGAGCCGGTTCAGATCCGCTACGATGTGCAAGCTGCTGTCCTTGCGTAGGACAAGACTGAGGAAGGGCTCACCCAAGACGGCCCGATCCACCCTACCGGCCAATAATCCTTCCGCCACCTCATGTGCAGTACGCAACGTGTAACTGAGCGGGTAATCCAATCCCTGTTGCTGCAGGTAGTGACGGGTG
Source organism: Parabacteroides distasonis (assembly GCA_021531385.1). Classification (GTDB taxonomy): domain Bacteria; phylum Bacteroidota; class Bacteroidia; order Bacteroidales; family Tannerellaceae; genus Parabacteroides; species Parabacteroides distasonis_C. Next base: position 55,872 of record JAFBIR010000009.1, read on the forward strand.
AGAATATCGGGAGTAGTGCCATTCCCAAAAAGATGCAGGGGCGTGTTGGCAGCGATGGATTGTCGCTCCACAATATAAAGTGTACCCCAAATGGGGCAGCCTAACAGTTGCAAGGCTACCCCTTTGTTATAGAGGTTTGCGGCACTGATCATGGGTAACATTGCCACATCTGCCTCTCCTTTGATCAGGGCGGCTTGCACCCGATCCGGTGCGTCAAACACCTGTACGGAAACCTTTTGCCCGCCGATTTGTGGGGGATTGACCAACCAATCAGCAAGGGCGATTACCGACGGTCCACGTAGCAATGCCACTTGGATAGGAGCAGGATCACTGGTAGGGACGGAGCGCGCTCCGTCTCTACATCCCCAAAGGCTCACCACAATCAGCATAATCAGCAGGTACAGCCTATTTGCCCGATAATTCCTCATGCCTCACTCTAAAATCCTCATTTATAATATTGGTAGTGTCCACGGCGCCCGATAGTAAGCCTTGGCCAAAGCGGTAGCCTCCTCATCGCCGATGAAACAGTGGTTGGCGTCATCCCAGCGCACCTCACGCTGCACACGGCAAGAGATGTTCGCCAAATGCGCCATCTTCGCCACCCGGGCACCAATCGCCACGTCGGCATGAGGCAACTCACGGCTCTTGATGCAGCTGAGGAAGTTGCCCACATGGTTGTAGAGCCCTTTGCCTTCGCCCTTCTTGAAAGGAACCGCCTCCATGCGAGGGGTGTCATTCGCCACCTCCGGAAGCACCTCCCAGCCGGCTCGGTCGAGCACCATCGTGCCCTTCTCTCCGAAGAAAGCCAATCCCTCCTTGCGGTTGTAGAGGCCGTGGTTGATGCCACAAGCATGATCCCAAATGATGTTGAAATCTTTATAGGCATAGGTAGCCATCAAGGTATCGGGTGTCTCCATGGCATCATCGGGGTAGGCCAATTTGCCGCCTCCCGTACAAACACGAGTAGGCAGGTCTGCCCCCATGCCCTCCAAGGCGTAATCCAACAGGTGCACGCCCCAATCCGACATCAAGCCTCCGGCATAGTCCCAGAAGAAACGGAAGTTGTAGTGGAAACGGTAAGGGTTGAACGGACGCTTCGGAGCCGGGCCTAACCACATGTCATAATCCACACCAGCGGGAGGTTCGCAATCCGGTTTGACCGGCAGGGTCGGTTTACCATCTTGGTATGCCCAAACCTTCACCGTGCGGATGCGTCCGATGTGGCCAGCTCGGAGGTAAGCCGCCGCCTCATCCCAATGCGGATCGCTCCGTTGCCATTGTCCCACCTGCACGATGCGGTTATATTTCCGGGCAGCCTTCACCATCAGGTCGCACTCCTCGATGGTGTTAGCGAGGGGCTTCTCCACATAGACATCCTTACCTGCTTGGCAAGCGTGGATGGTCGGGAGGCAATGCCAATGATCCGGTGTGCCCACGATCACCACATCCACATCTTTGTTGTCAATCACCCGTCGCCAGTCCTTATACAGATTAGGCACCCGTTTGCCGCTCTTCTTCTCCACGTCGGCGGCCCGTTTGTTGAGCCACTCATCGTCCACGTCGCAAAGCGCCACGCACTCCACCTCCGGATAGTCCAAGAAGGTACTGAGGTCGGCATAACCCATGCTGCGACACCCGATCAGGGCCACTTTCACTTTATTGCTGGGAGCGGTTTGTCCATAGAGGGAATTATAAGAGCCAATCAGCGGGGTAGCACTCAAACCACCCAATATCAGCCCAGATTTCTGCATAAATGCACGTCTATTCATGATATTACCTATTTTTGATTCAACTTACCCCGCGAACTTACGAACATTTACTGAAACTCCCAAGTACCTCTACCGTTTCTCTAATCGTTCTCTACTATTTCTCTAATCGTTCTCTAATCATTCTCTAATCCAGGATTAGAGGAAGATTAGAGTTACTTTAGCGTTACATTAGCCTTACCTTAGAGCTACCTTAGGGGAACTACTGCACTGGAAGAGTTGTTTCATCTATCAACCAGATCAGGAGCGGTGAGTAATCTTTGAGGAGGATCCGCAACTGTTTCAACGCTTGCTGGATGCGATAATCGACAGTTTTGGGTGAGACTTGCAGCAATTCGGCGATCTCTTTATAGCTTTTGTTACTGAAGCGATGCAGCATAAATGCCTCCCGGTAGGTGTCGGGCAGCGAACGAAGAGCTTCTTGTATGTGCCGCTGTAACTCATTGAATTGGAAGGGGTCTTCCTCATTCAGCATTTCTTCAACAGCCTTCAGGTATCTGCTTTCCGCTTTCAAGCGTGCTTGGTTTTGCAACAGCAGGTTGACACAGCGATGATAGACCATCGACAACAAATAGCCACTCAATGAACTCTCAATGGTCACCTCTTCCCGGTGTTCCCAAAGCCAAAGCAAAGAATCTTGGGCAATCTCCTTTGCCTCCTCCAACTGGACGAAACGGTTACCATAAGCACATAAAGAGGGATAGTAGCGTTCAAACAAGAGCCGATACATTTTCCTATCTCCCTCCCGAATGGCCTGGAGCATTTGGCTTTCTTGGTTTTTATGTTCATTGTTGTGTGTCATAACAGAGGCAAATGTACACATTTTTTAGTCTTTCCAATCTCTGTAACAGAATTGTAATAATATCTTCACAAAAAATCGTTTCTGGAAATTAAAAAAAGTGTGACTTTTGTTTAGGAATTGAAGCGAGTTCGTTTGTCTTATCAATAAAGACCGACTTTTTGCATGTTTGCTTCGGTTAATGCAACTCGTAATTATGGATAGAATACAACAACCTATCGAAGAACAGTTGCTCATTCGCTACTGCGCAGGTCAAGCTACTGAGCAGGAATGTGCACTGATAGAATCCTGGGTGGCTCAGTCTGTTGAGCATGAGCAACTCTTGAGGCAGCTCATGTCGCTCTCTTGGCATGCGGATCTACTACGTGTTGTGCCACAACTCGATACGGAGAAGGCTTGGCAACAGGTTTACCGGAAGTTGCAAGGGAAGACTATCAGTTTGCCTCGTCGACTATGGATGAAATTCCAGTTGGTTGCGGCCATCTTGATTTTTCCTTTGATGATGACCTTCGGTGTTCTTTATTATGATGCTGTGCAACCTGCCGAAGAGAGTGTTTGTTTAGTGGAGATACGCACGAATCCTGGCATGACTACCCAGTTTGAGCTGCCAGATGGCTCTAAAGTACATTTGAATTCAGAGTCAGTGTTGCGTTATCCGGCTACCTTTACCAAGGCAGCGCGTCAGGTTGAACTGGAAGGAGAAGCCTATTTCGAGGTAGAGAAAGACCCGGAGTATCCATTTGTGGTCAAAGCTCCCCATCAGACACAGATCGAAGTGTTAGGTACCACTTTCAATGTTGAGGCATTTGTTACAGAACAGCAAATACAGGCTACGTTGCTTACCGGAAAGATCCGTTTTGCTTATGCGCAGGGAACGGCAACCCAGGCTGTAGAGCTGGAGCCCGGTCATAAGCTGATCTATGACGTAGCGACCGCGAAACCACATGTACTTCCTACGAATGGACAGGCAGAGGTGGCTTGGGTAGATGGGAAAATTATCTTCGATGCGACTCCTTTACCTGAGGCATTGCGTATGTTGGAGAAACGTTTTCATGTGCGCTTGATTTTGCGCAATGCTCGTTTGAAGGATGAGGCTTTCACGGGAACTTTCACCACCCAGCGGCTGGAACGCATCTTGGATGTATTTGAGCTCTCTTCAGGCATCCATTGGCGTTACATAGATAATCCAGATAAATCAGAGGAGAAAACAACAATAGAAATCTATTAATTCATAAATGTTATGGGAAACAGATCTCCGTAAAAATAAGAAAAAACATCCGACAGAGATGTTGGCGCATCCCGGTCGGATGAAATGATTGTAACGGGAAATGCTTGTTTGGCGACAAGCCTTCCTTCATTTTTTAGTTTAATCAAAAACATAGCAAAAGTATGGCAAATATTCTTATTCCCAAACATAATTGGGCAATAAAGGCGTTACGACTGCCTGAACAAGTTGTACGACAAATTCCAAGAGGTATGAAATTGAGTATGTTGGCATTGTTCTGCTCCGCAGGCATTGCTTGGTCTGCAGAAAGTTATGCGCAAGAGGCCAGAGTGAGCTTGAGTGCGAATAATGAGACCGTTGAAAACGTATTGAAGAAGATTGAGAATCAATCTGAGTTCTCCTTCTTTTATAATGTGCGTCACGTAGATCTGAATCGGAGGGTCTCGGTAGTGGTCAAAGATAGCGATGTGTTTAATGTGTTGGATAAGCTATTCTCTGAAACGGATGTGACTTATAAAGTGTTGGATAAAAAGATTATCTTGACAAAGACCGAAGTGAATGCATCACAGCAAAACGGTCGTACGGTTACGGGTAGAGTGGTGGATAAGAACGGCGATCCTATCATCGGTGCCAATGTGGTGGTGAAAGGCACAACACAAGGGACGGTGACAGATATTGATGGACACTATTCTATTGCGACTCCAGATGGAGCTATTCTGAAGATCTCTTATATTGGTTATCATGTTCAAGAGATAACGGTAGGAGCGCAGAGTAAGATTGATGTGCAGCTCATTGAGGACAGCCAAAACTTGGATGAGGTGGTTGTCGTAGGTTATGGTACGCAGAAGAAGGTCAACATGACCGGAGCTGTTGCCTCGGTTAAGGTCGATGCGTTGGGTGATCGTCCTATTACAAACGCCACGGATGCATTAGCAGGTTTGGCGGCAGGTCTTTCTGTAACCAACAGTGGTGGTAATACACCGGGATTTGAGGCGCAGACGATTCGGATTCGAGGCCAGGGCACATTGAACGATTCCAGCCCATTGGTTGTCATCGATGGCATGACGGGAAATAATATCAGTGATATCAATCCTCAGGATATCGAGAGTATCTCTATTTTGAAGGATGCAGCTTCCTCGGCTATCTATGGTTCTCGTGCTGCCAATGGTGTGATCTTGATCACGACAAAGAAAGGCTCGGAGGGTTCTTCCCGTATTACTTATAGTGGCAATGTCTCTTTCGAGAAGATTGCTAACCGTTTGAATCTTGTGACTGATTACGCAGATTACATGGAGATTCAGAACGCGGGTCTTGTCGTGAATGGACAAGCTCCTCGTTTCTCGCAGGGAAAAATTGACGAGTGGCGTAATGACGCTGGCCAGAACCCGACAGTCTATCCCAATACCGATTGGCAGGATCATATCTATCGGAGTCCGTCAGTTGTACAGAATCACAATATCTCGGCTATCGGTGGTACAAAGACAGTGCGTTACAACATGTCGTTCGGCTACATCAACAATCCAGGTATGATCTACAACACGAACTATCGTCGCTATCAGTTGCGTAGCAACATTGAGGCCGATATTAAACCATGGTTGAAAGTGGGTACCAATATCTATGGGTTTGTCGATACGAATAATCCGTCAGCTGATAATGCGGCTGCGGGAGGTGATGTGATTTTTGGCTATGGCGCTTTCAATACGGTTCCGGGCATGACGTTGTACGATCCAGAAACGGGTCTTTATGGTGGTATCCAGAATCCAGAGGAGGTAAATGTCAGCAATGCCAATCCCTATCGTCGTATGTGGTTTTACAAGAGTGAGTTCCCGATCCGTACACGTCGTGCGGTAGCGAAAGTGTATGGACAGCTCAAGCCTATCAAGGGGTTAACCATCGATGCCTCATATTCGTACAATTATTGGAACCGGAACATTGAGCATCATCTGTGCGATCGTAATCTTTATCGTTTTACTATGGATGGACCCGTTTTGTTGCGTGAGGGAGTAGTGCGTACCTATATTCGTAAATACAATTATCGGAATACGTTCCGTACCTCAGATGTAACGGCTCGTTATGATTTTCAGTGGGATAAACTGGATGCGTCAGCTATGATCGGTGCCAGCCAGGAGTATAATAAGTATGAGTACGAGTATTTCCGTAGATACGATTTGGCCGATGATTCACTTACCGGCATGGATGCGGGTGCTACGTTAGGCCCGGAAGGTGGCTATTATACGGAGTGGGCTATGCGTTCCTATTTCGGACGTATCAATTTGGCATGGGATGATAAATACCTTTTGGAATTCAATCTTCGTTCGGATGGTTCATCAAAGTTTGCTCCGGATCAACGCTGGGGTTGGTTCCCTTCTCTCTCTGCGGGTTGGCGTATCTCACAAGAGAAATTCATGGAGGATTATCAGGATTGGTTGAGCCAGCTGAAACTTCGCGCCTCCTATGGATCATTGGGTAACAATGCCACCACAAGCTACTATATGTATCAATCTCTGTTCTCTCCCGTCAATCATGTGCTGAACAACACGGCCACAAGTGGTATGGCGCAGACCGCACTTTCTAACGCAAATCTGACGTGGGAGACGACCTATATGACGAATATCGGTATTGATTTCGGTTTTTTGAATAGTCGCCTCAGTGGATCCATGGAGTGGTTCAACAAAGACACGAAAGGCATCTTGATCTCCTTGCCTGTTCCTTTGGAGCATGGTACGGCTGCTGTGCCTAACCAGAATGCGGGTGAGGTCAACAACAGGGGAGTTGATTTTGAGCTGAATTGGAATGATAGGATCGGTAAGGTTAATTATTCTGTGGGCTTGAATTTTGGCTTTGTCAATAATAAGGTGACCAAGTTCCAAGGTGATGTTTCCTCGATCAATGGTGTGTATAAGATTCAGGAGGGTAAACCTATTAACCAGTTGTATGTGTTGCAAGTGGATCGAATTGTGCGTGACGAGCAAGACATGGCCTATGTGCAGTCGTTGGTGGATCAGAATCCCGATTATTTTGCGACCTATCAACGTCCTGAGTTGGGCGATTTCTTGTTCAAGGACTCTAACAATGATGGAAAACTCGATGCGGATGACCGTGTGGAGATTGGACATGGAAATATGCCTTGCTTCACCTATGGAGCTAACTTAGGCTTATCTTGGAATGGTTTTGATTTGAGTATGCTGTTGCAAGGAGTGGGTAATTATCAGGTGTACTACAATAACCAGGCTTTCCGTTTTGTGACAGTCTTGGGTCAGTCGTTGATCAAAGATATCACGGATAATGCATGGACTCCGGAGAATCCATACAACTCGAAATATCCAATCTTGCGTAATGATGCGAATAGCAAAAACCAGGTGGCGAGCGATGCTTTTGTGCATAATGCAGCCTATTTGCGTTGTAAAAACTTGCAGTTGGGATATACGGTGCCGAAGAGAGTCTCTCAGAAATTCTTTGTGGAGAATCTGAAGGTGTACACCAGTATTGATAATCTATTTACAATCTCCAGTTTCCCGGGATTGGATCCGGAAATTGCTGCTAATGTCGGCTATCCATCCATCCGCCAGTATTCTGTGGGTATTAATGTTTCATTCTAAAATCAACGAACAATGAAAAGTAAAAATATAGTATCTATTCTGTTAGGGTCAGCTCTCTTGCTTACAGCTTGTGAGAGTCTGGACTACGTGCCTTCTACGCAGATGTCGAGCGAGACTTTTTGGAAGACGGAAAATCATGCGCGTCAGGCAGCCGTTGGATTGTATGCCGCCATGCGTGAGCCCTGGTGTTTTGGCATGGAGTTTACGTTTGAAATGTGTACCGATTTGGCGGATGGAGTCAGTCCTTGGTCTGATGTCTCTCGTGGCACTGCTTTTGCATCAAATAGTGGAGGTGTGCAGAACCATTGGCAGTATCTGTATGAGTTGGTTCATCGTTGTAATACGGTGATTCGTAATGTGGCCACCATGGAGATCAGCCAGGAAACCATTGACAGAGTCACTGGCGAGGCTAAGTTTTTACGTGCGATGGCCTATTTCCGTCTGATGACGTTATGGGGAGGCGTACCTTATTACGATGAGACTTGTGATATTAACAAAGAGTTTGCTAACGTGACCAGCCCTCGCAGCAGTGAGGAGGAGATTCGTCAGCATGTCTTGGCTGATCTGGGAGAGGCGATTCAAAAGTTGCCGGTTGCATGGGAAAGTACGGACCTGGGTCGAGTGACGAAGGGTGCGGCCTATGCTTTGAGAGGCAAGGTTTATTTGTATAACAAGGAGTGGACGAAAGCCATCGCCGATTTTGAGGAGGTAGTCTATAATAAAACGAATAACTACGGTTACGCTTTACATGACAACTATGAGGATCTGTTCCGTCTTTATAATGGAAAACATAGTAACGAGATGATCTTCTCCATCCAATCCATCGATGGCAATGTAGCAGGGTACGCACTGAATATTGTCGATTATTATGGTAATAAGTCCACCATGCGTTTGATCGCAAGTAACTTAATTGTGCCTTCTACGACGTTGGCAGATCTGTATGAGAATCCGGATGGCTCCAAGTTTGACTGGACGAAGATCTATCCTGATTTTAACAATGGTGATTCGCAATACCGTCGGAAGGTGCTGAGCGTAGCGATCGATCAGGGTAGTACCTGCATCACGGATCTGTTGGATTGCGATACGACCAAAGTGTTGGATGCGTATCGTAAGCGCGATCCTCGGTTGAATTGGAATATCATTACTCCTTATACGCACTATTTGGGGACGGATGCGGGATCTGTTCCGATGGACAAACAGTTTGTCTTGGCCGATCCAACGAAAGGTGGATCTCCCATGGAGGCGCAGGCTTTTATTCGTAATTCTGAGGGCTGGAATTCCTATTTCTGGCGTAAATGGATTCCGACTGGTAATCTGGATGGTTATTGGGGTGAGTACAGCCGTACACCTTATGAGTTTCCGCTGATTCGTCTGGGCGATGTGCTCTTGATGTTGGCAGAGGCCTACAATGAGAATGGCGACCTGGATAAGGCAGTGGCAGAGGTGAATAAGATTCGTGCCCGCGTAGGGATGCCTGGTATCAACAGTGGTGCGGCATGGATGAAGGTTTCCGGAAAGGATGAGATGACACAACGCATTCGGGATGAGCGAGCAAGAGAGCTGGTGGGTGAAGGACAGCGTTATTTTGACTTGCGTCGTTGGGGCATCTTGCAATCCACTGTCAAGAACGCGACTGATATTTTTGGTGAGTTGATGTACGAGCGGAGTTATCAGCCGAGGCATGAGATATGGCCGATTCCGCTGGTCGAGATGGAGCGAAATCCGAATCTGGATCAAAATACGGGCTGGTAGTGCTTTTTAAATGGGTTAACTGAAGAAGGATAAGGATGGATGCGGCGTGAGCCTTGTCCATCCTTAATCCCTTTGATTATTAATTGTTTTTTATATGAAACGATATATTTGGATAGTGTGTGGCTTGCTGTGTTTGCTGAGCGTTGCGCAAGCACAAGAGAAAACTTCTCCTTTTTGGGGAAAGCAGGAGGTTTATTTGGTGAATCAGACGGTCAAGACATTTGAGTTGGTGAACCAGCTGTTGGCTGAGAATCCACCCTCTACGGAGGCACCTTCATTGGCTCGTCGCTCAGCTTTAATGCTGCTGGATGGGGTGTTGCATGATACTCGTCTGGATGGGAATAAGGTTTATACGGATTTCATCGACGCACGCCTGCGTGAGGTGGTGGCAGAGCTACGGCAACCGCTGACTGAGGGAATGCGCATCTATAAACTGTATAACGCATGCTATATTGTGCGAACTCCATCTGTGGTGGTGGCTTACGATCTCTATCGTGGGGCACCTATGAATGAGACACCTTCCTTGATCTCTGATGAGGTCATGCGCGAATTAGTAGGTCAATGCGACATTTTGTTCCTGACGCATAACCACTCGGATCATGTCGATCCCGTGGTGGTGGATTGGTTCTTGGCAGAAGGAAAACCGGTAGTGGCACCTAATGAGGTTTTACCAGAGAACAAACAGGTGACGCATGTCCGTGAGGAAAGGATCGTCGAGCGAACCTTTGCGGTGAAGAGTGGTCAGCTTAGTGTACAAATCTTACCTGGGCACCAAGATGCGCTGCAGAACAATATTTATGTAGTGAAGAGCGCAGAGGGATTTACATTCGCTCAAACGGGTGATCAGTACCATAAGGAAGACCTGGATTGGCTACTTGATGTGCATAAAAAGATAGGTTCAATTGATGTGCTCATGATCAATTGTTGGGCGAATAGTCTGTATGAGGTGATTGATGGATTTGATCCGAAGCTGGTGTTGACCTCCCATGAGAATGAGTTGGGGCATACGATCGATCACCGGGAGTCGTACTGGACTTCATACGATAAGTTGTCTAAGGTGAGTCGCCCAAAATGCCTGATGACGTGGGCCGAGGGCATCTCTTATAAACGATGAAATTCAAGCAGGCTTGATACTTTTGCGCTCGGTTTGCACTATCTATGCCGTAAAGCAGCGAAGATAGGCTGCACCTCGGCAAAACATCCAACCACGTTTGATGCTTTTGCGCTCGGTTTGCACTATCTTTGCACAGCAAACAGAGTTATTTTGGCGTGAACATGATACGATTATTGACAGTGGTGGGTGCGCGTCCGCAATTTATCAAGTCTGCGGCGATTTCGCGGGCTATCCGTGAGGAGTTCTCAGATCGGGTGGAGGAGCAGATCTTGCACACGGGTCAGCATTATGATCCGAATATGTCAGCGGTGTTTTTCGAGGAGTTGGGCATTCCGCAGCCTCAATTCCAACTCCATGTAGGCTCCGGCCGGCATGGTGAGCAGACAGCAAAGATGATCACAGGTATTGAGGAGGTTTTAACGAGAGAGCTCTTTGATGGGGTGCTGGTCTATGGGGATACTAACTCCACCTTGGCAGGGGCCTTGGCCGCCTCGAAATTGCACTTGCCTGTTTTCCACGTGGAAGCGGGGCTTCGCTCGTTCAACATGTCCATGCCGGAAGAGATCAACCGCATCGTGTGCGATCAGGTTTCCTCCATCTTGTTTGCCCCGACCGAGACCGCCATGCGTAATCTACGGGCAGAGGGTTTTGGCTCCCGCCCGGTGACCTTTGCGAAAGGGAGGAGACAGGAGGTCTATCTGAGTGGTGACATTATGCTTGACAACAGCCTTCACTATGCGACCGTTTCTGCTGATCGCACGGATATTATTGTCCGAAATGGTCTGCGGAAAGCGGATTATATCTTGGCGACGATCCATCGTGACAGCAACACCGATGATCCTGTGCGGCTCACGGCCATTTTTCGAGCCATCGTTGAGGTGGCAGAGAACCATCGGATACGGGTAGTGCTGCCGTTGCATCCGCGCACAGCGAAACTGATGCGACAGCAGGTAGAACCTGACGTGTTGCGCCGGTTCACCGATTCTCCCTACATCACGTTGTTGCCTCCCGCCTCTTTTTTCGAGATGATCGAGTTGGAGCGAAACGCTCGGTTGGTGCTGACCGATAGTGGTGGCGTGCAGAAGGAGGCCTTTTTCTTTGGTAAGCCATCGGTCATTCTTCGTCCTGAAACAGAGTGGACGGAGATCGTGGCCCATCAGGCTGGCCTGTTAGTGGATGCCGATTATGTACGCATCTTGTCGGCCTGCGATATCCTGCTCAATACCCATTTTGACTTTCCTCCATTGTTTGGTGATGGCCATGCTGCCCGTTTCATCCTTGAAAGGCTGATTGCCTATCTGCGATAGACCTGCTTTTAAGGCAAAAACTCCTTAAGGCGTAGCCCCTGTGCCTTATTGGAAAAGGCGGGGAGGAGGCCAAGCTCTCGTTGGCGAAGGCTTGGCGCATCAATGGGTTGCTGCATCAGTTGATGGCAAGCGGCGATCATCTCCTCCGGTGTGTCAGCTATGCGACAGAGGGCATCCAGTCCACTTCCAGCCAGCATGGCACGGTTCACGAGGATGTGTCGTCCGGCAAAGAGGCTGTTCAGCAACTTGAGCTTGAGCCCAGTCGGCTGGAAGGTGATAAGCACATGGATTTGTGCCTTATGAATCAACTGATCCATAGTCGCTTGGTCGGGATTAGCCACCAACGAGATGTTGGCATAGGGGGCGATGGCTTTTCGCAGTGCGGGTGAGGGATCCATACCGGCAATGACGCAGCGATAGGGTAGCTGTGAAAAGACGTGCTCCACCAAATAGCGTACGGCTCGTTCATTCTCAACGACGGAGAGCTTGCCGTGATAAAGGATGTAATCCGATTGGCCGGGAAGAGCGGTGATCCGTTCATTGGCATGGAAGCAGGGCATGAACTCCACTTTCAACTTTGGAAAGGCTTGCTTCAAGTAGTTTGAGTCAGAGAAGGATACCGCTAACACTAAATCTGCATGGCGAATGACTGGCAGATAGTGTTCAAAGCGGAACGCTTCAACCCGGAAAAAGAGCCGACGGATAGCATTAGACTCTGATTCAGCCAAGTAACGGTAATAGTCATGCTCGATGTTACACATCCGTACGATCTTGAAACGGTGTCGCAGCTTGGGGTGGTTGAGGTAATAGCAAGAATGTAATCCCTCGAAGAGAATGGGATAATCGTTGCTCAGCAGGTTTTTAAGCAGGGCTGGATCCTTACGGCTATACACATTGTAGGGCAACAAAGAGAGGTTGCGCAGCAGCCCTGTGTGTCGTTTGTAATAGTAAACTTTCAGACATACCTCTTCCAGCTCTGGTGCATGTGGACGCTCATACTCAAAGCAATGCAGCACAATACGTACGCCGTTTAGGTGTAACGCCACTAACTTATAATAGATGTCGATCACGCCTCCATAATTGGCGGGATAGGGAATATTCAGTGCGATGACATTGAGATATTTATCCATGATGTGTACAGCTTTCGATGAGTTTTGCAAATTGGTTGGCTTGCTCCTGACGGGAGAACTGTTTCAGTTGACTTCTATCTACCTGTGCGGTGGTATATCCTTGGGCTTGCCATTCCTTGTAATGGTGGAGCAGGAACTGGCATACCTCTTCTACCTGCGTAGCCGCCAGTCCGGAGCGAGTACGCTGAATCGTCTCTGCTAAACAGGCCTCATCACTGCGCACACAGAGAATCGGTTTCTCCACAGCTAATGATTCAAAGAACTTCGTGGTCATGATGCCTTGTAACTTATCCTGCCCAGCCTTGTTGGTGAGAAGCAGAAGGATGCTGCTTTGGTTGAGAATACGCGGGATCTCTGCAGCAGGTACGTAACCTCGATAATCCATGTAATCGCTCACATGCAGGCGCTCTACCTCCTGTTTGATCAGGGCTTGCGATGCGGTATCGGTGTACCAGACCACCTGGAAAGTCTTGGGCTGTATGGTCTGGGCTTGATCCAGGTGTTGGATAGCCGCTAACAATAAACTGGGATCACGCAGGGCTAAACTGAGCAGGCGCCCCGTGTAGGTAATCGTAAACTGTGTCGTGGAAATGGTCTCTGGATAAAACAATTCAGGGTCATATCCATTGTAGATCAGATAAGTATTCGGATTGTAAGTCTTTAGTGTCTGCACATGCCAAGGAGATACAGTCGTGACAGCGGTAGCCTTTTCTAATGCTTGGTTGCGGTCATGAAGCCAACGCTTGCGGAAATAGCTGTTTAGGGGACGATTCATCCAGCGAGGGAGGGGTAGGGGGTGTGCGATAAACTCATCCCCTGCATATTGCTCGATGATGTCTCTCAGGTCAGCGAAGAAAGGCAGCCCTGTCTTTTGAGCTAATCGGGCCGCAGCTGGAAGCGGGAAAGTGCGGTAGGTGCTGCATAAAATGGCTTGGCAGTCATAGTGGAGCAATACGTTAGAAGCGACCTTGCAGATCTTTCTATCCTTGTAATGAAATAGCAGATCCAGTATCATCACGACTATCCATTGCAGTTTGCGAAGCAATGGGTTGCAAGCGGAATAAAAGGAGATATAATGCACACTGTCCGCATACCCTTCGAGGAAGGCAAAGGTGTGGTCCTCAATCTGCTCGCTAACCACATGTACCTCCCAACCACTGCGCTTCAAGTATTTACATAGGTAGCCCATACGAGGTGCGAAGGCAGGGGGAAACATGTCGCATAGTATCAGTAAACGCTTCATCGTTTTCCTCCCTTGGTCAATTCCTTCAACAGATCAGTATAAAGTTGACGGTGATATTTTCCGTTGTTTTCGGTGAAACTAACATTATGCCAGAGGAGTACCAGTTCTCCACCCACATGGCTGACCTGTTCTAACAGACTGAGGCAATAGGCGTGCGCTTGTTCATAGGTCAAGCCCATGTATGCGGTCTTATCGAGGCTACAATCCATAATGATGAGCGGATGCAGCGTCAGCGGAGAGAGGCGACGAGTGATCGGGTTGATCCAGCGCACGGGATAACAGGTTCCTAAACGGAATCCAGCCACATCGGCATAGCCCATCGTGAAATCGTCAGTAATGCCCGCAGCCTCGATTTGTTCCATATCTTCCGGCTCTCTACAAGCCAAGAAATGGTGACGGTTGAAATGTACCTCCTTTTGCAAGTGGGTTTCCAAAGTTTCTTTCTCTTTCCGAATCAAGGCGGGTTCTTTCCCGGCTTGGTAACTACTATGCAACCCGATATGTATCCCATGATCGGATGCGCTCTTCAGTAGGCGGCGTATGTCATGATCAGTGAGGGCATAGAAGGGTTTGTCGAAGGAGGTATTTCCCCCACACCGCAGGAATAGGATCGCTTGACAGCCGACCGGACCGAGTGCCTCTTGCAGCAGGCTGTTTTGCCGGAAGAGCCAAGGAAAAGTATAATAGGGATCTTGTTCCAGTGAGCCAAACTTCCCTTTCAGCGAGGTAAATAGGCCTCGTTGAGCAAGAAGGGAACGGACGAGTCCTTTCCACGTCCGAAAGAGGGTAGGTGCATCTACATCGTGTGTCAGATAAACCTTACGAACCTGCTTCTTGATCTCGGGTACTCGCAGGTGAGATTGCCGGATCCAGCGATGGAGCAACAGCCGGTATTCATCCACGATTGGCCGATGGAGAAAACCAGCCCGATAGGGTAAAGACTCCCGTCCGGGGAAACGGCCATGCGCATCACGTACGTCACGACGCATCATCTCTTCATAGCGTGAGACTAAGAAATAGGTGCTGGCGATGATGTCCGCATGAACGACCCAGGTATCGCCTACCCACTCCTCTTTCGGGGAGCCGAACAGTAAGGGGATGCCCTGTACCTCTCTCAAGGGAAGCTGAGGCATAGAGGCTGGGGTACCATACACATGCTCGTCGAAAAAGCCTGAGGGTATGATGACCACATTGTATTTATCGAATCGATTGGGATCATTGGTGTAGCCAATGGACTCGACAATCTCGCTGGGGGCATCCTCGCCCACCAAAAATCGGATGAGGTAATGTAGTGTACGATTTTTCATATCCACCTGTTCAATTTGATGCGTGCTCTATCCAATAAACTCAGTTTTCCTTTGGTTATTGTGAAATAAGGGGTTTGCCGTGCGCCAAATTCCCGAAAGAAACGTTCTACGCCTGGAAGCATGGATCCTTCGAAATCAAAACGATCTGTGTATGCTGACACATAGCGTATCGCCTCCCATAAGACGAGGCTGTGCGCACCCGAGTCTCGCAAGGCCGGATTTCCTCCCCCTGCGATGTAATAGGCTGATTGGGCTTGCCACACCACAAAAGCAGCGGCATGCAGCTGTCCGGCGGCATCATAGGCTCCCCATAGGTCGCCTTGTAGCCTTTCCTGGCTGACCTTAATCAACCGACGTAAAACATGGACATCTTGCTTTTGGCGTAACCCTTGTCGAGCGAAGGTTTGTGCTTGAACCTGAAGGAAAGCATCGACGGGGATTCCTTTACGGACAGTCAGTTGGTGTTTATCTCGTGCCTTCTGGATATTCCGTCGGATATTGGCACTCATCTGTTCCCAAAGGCGGTCGGGCTCGTTGATCCCTGCCAACAGATAGGTATAGCGAGTGGTTTGCTTATAGCCTGCCCAATAGAAGGGGAGCCAATCCGTAATGGCATAATGGAAATTTTGCAGGAAGACCCGATAGGGTATTAGCTGCTCGATCAATTGTCGGCAGAAGGCTTGCCGCTGCCCCAGTCGGGTCGTGTATTTGGTGTCCGCACTATCTGGTGGAAACCAAGGCCCCATAGTTTGGGTGAAAGGCGGCATAGATATGACACCGCTCACCGGTCGATAAAGCGGCATTGCCGCTTTGACTTGTCCATTCATCTCGATGATAAGGGCTTCCCAACGATCTGGGCCACATGCCATATCGAGCCACCAATCCCTCGCGAATATCGGAATGGAGGATTCCCTTAGGCACAATTGATGGTATGTTTCTTTTGGAGAGGACAAGACAGCGTTAATCCTATAATTTAAAGTTTGAATTAACTATATAATTATGAGTTATGGATTAAGAATTAGGGATTGCGGAGGAAACAATTCATAATTCATAACTCATAATTCATAATTGTAATTATTTTCTTTTTTTCAGCTCTTCCATGATCAATCCAGAGAGCTCTTCGGCCAATTCCGGATTGTCTTTGATGCACTGTTTAGCGGCCTCACGACCTTGGGCGAGCTTGGTGTCGTTGTAGCTATACCATGATCCACTCTTCTTGATGATGTTCATGTCAGCACCTAAGTCCACGATCTCACCCGTGCGGGAGATACCCTCACCAAAGATAATATCGAACTCCGCTTTGCTGAATGGAGGAGCCACCTTGTTCTTGACCACTTTTACACGTACCTGGTTACCTTTGATCTCGTCGCCATCCTTGATCTTGCCGATCGGACGAATATCCAAACGGACAGAGGCGTAGAACTTTAAGGCATTACCGCCGGTGGTTGTCTCCGGGCTGCCATAGATCACACCGATCTTATCACGCAGCTGGTTGATGAAGATACAGGTCGTGTTGGTCTTGTTGATGGCAGCCGTCATCTTACGCAAGGCCTGTGACATCAAACGAGCCTGCAAACCCATTTGCTTCTCGCCCATTTCGCCCTCGATCTCTGCTTTGGGAGTCAAGGCGGCCACGGAGTCAATCACGATAATGTCAATAGCGGAGGAGCGAATCAATTGCTCGGCGATCTCTAAAGCCTGCTCGCCATTGTCGGGTTGGGAGATGAATACGTTATCTACATCCACACCCAACTTCTTGGCATAGAACCGATCAAAAGCGTGCTCTGCGTCGATGAAAGCGGCGATACCACCTGCTTTCTGTGCCTCTGCGATCGCATGGATGGCCAAGGTTGTCTTACCCGAAGATTCCGGGCCATAGATCTCGATGATACGTCCTTTCGGATAACCACCCACACCTAAAGCTACATCCAAGGAGATGGAGCCGGTCGGGATAATATCAATATCCTCAATCTTATCGTCGCCCAATTTCATGATCGAGCCTTTACCGTAATTCTTCTCGATCTTATCCATCGCCGCACGCAGGGCTTTCAGCTTCTCTGCGTTCGCTGCGGGTTTGCCGTTCTCTGCTGTATTGTCGAATAAATTTTCTTCTTTTGCCATAGTTGCGATGCTTTATAAACTTAAAATTTGCTGAGCGTGTTCTTTGGTTTTCACCTCTTTCGGCCCAAAGATATGGGTCACCACGCCCTGCTCATCAATAATAAATGTCATGCGGAGCGTACCCATATAGGTGCGTCCATATAACTTCTTCTCTGCCCATACCCCGAAGGTTTGTTGCAAAGTAGTATCCGTGTCAGCGATTAAGCGGAAAGGCAGGTTCTGCTTTTGGATAAACCCTTGGTGCGACTTGGCGCTGTCTTTGCTGACACCAATGATCTCATACCCCTTTGCTTGCAGCGCCTCGTAACCATCTCGAAGGCTGCACGCTTCCGCTGTGCAGCCACTGGTATTGTCTTTCGGGTAGAAGTAGAGCGCTACCTTCTTTCCTTGGTAGTCGCTCATGCGTACCTCTTTTCCGACTTGGTCTGTACCCAACAGATCAGGTACGCGATCTCCGATTGCAATAGCCATACGTTTACAACTCTAAATCAATGTTGAACAACTCGTGCCAAGGCAAGCCCTGCTCGTTCAGCTCCTTCATGAAAGGATCCGGATCGAACTCCTCGACATTCCAGACACCCGGACGCTTCCAGAGGCCCTGCATGAACAGCTTGGCACCGATCATGGCTGGAACACCGGTCGTGTAGCTTACGCCCTGCGCACCAGTCTCCAAGTAAGCAGCGTGGTGGCTACAGTTGTTATAGACATAGTAGGTTTGCTCCTTGCCATCCTTCAAACCACGGATGCGGCAGCCGATAGAGGTCTCGCCCGTATAGTTCTCACCCAGATCACCCGGATTAGGCAACACCGCCTTCAGGAACTGAATCGGAACGATCTCCTGTCCGTTGTACATAATCGGGTCGATACGTGCCATACCGATGTTCTGGATCACGCGCAAGTGTGTCAGATACTCCTGCCCGAAAGTCATCCAGAAGCGCGCACGCTTGATCGTCGGGTAATGCTTCGTTAAACTCTCCAACTCCTCGTGATACATCAAGTAAGACTCTCTCGGGCCCACGTTGGGGTAGTTGAGCGCCTTGTGGACGGTCAGTGGATCGGTCTCTTTCCACTCGCCATCCTCCCAGTATTTGCCACGCTGGGTGATCTCGCGGATGTTGATCTCCGGATTGAAATTCGTAGCGAAAGCCTTGTGGTGATCACCAGCGTTGCAATCCACGATGTCTAAGTATTGAATCTCGTCGAAGTGATGCTTTGCGGCGTAAGCCGTATAAACACCCGTCACACCCGGATCAAATCCGCAACCCAAGATAGCCGTCAATCCAGCTTGTTCAAAACGATCCTTGTAGGCCCATTGCCAGCTATATTGATACTTAGCCTCGTCTAACGGTTCGTAGTTGGCTGTGTCGAGGTAGCTAACGCCATACTCCAAGCAGGCATCCATGATGTGCAGGTCTTGGTAAGGCAACGCTAAGTTGACCACCAAGTCCGGCTTGAACTCGTTAAACAGGGCGACCAACTCTGCCACATTGTCCGCATCGACCTGGGCGGTTTGCACCTTTACGTTCTTAATGTCTGCTGCGATCTTGTCGCATTTACTCTTGGTGCGGCTGGCTACCATGATGTCCGTGAAGACATCCGCATTCATCGCTATTTTCTTGACTGCTACGGTAGCTACTCCACCGGCTCCGATCACTAAAACTCTTCCCATTTGTTATATTCTGATTGATTTGTTATTTTATCCAAAGATAGTGCAACCTATCTTCGCTGTTTTGCAGCAAAGATACAACAAAGAAACGAAAGTGAGCGCGAAACGAAGAAAGAACTATTGCAGCAGTTTGTCCACGAAGTAAGGCATCTGTCTTCTCCAGAAGGGCCAGTCGTGATCGACATCGAATCCCCAGTAGTCAAACCAGGCATTGTTCACTCCCTTTTCCTTCAGGACGCGGTCCATTTCACGGGTGCTCCACAGCAGGTCCTCTTCCCAGCGTCCTTGCCCCACACAGAAGATGATCTTCCGCTCTCTGTATGCCTGCATCCACGGATGGTCCGCAGGCATCTGCTGCAGGAAGTCCTGCGGAGAGTTCTCATACACCAGTCCGTCCATGTAGCCGTCGAAGCCGTAAGCAGCGTGATAAAGGCCACTCAACGCCAGCATACCGTTGAACAGGTCAGGGCGACGGAAGAAGAAGTTGGCAGCATGGAATCCTCCCATGGAGCATCCCGTCGTGATGAACATCTGCTGGTCGTTGTGCTTGATGTTTGGCAACAGTTCGTCTGTGACATATCTGAACCAACGTTCATGCTGCTCGATTCTCCAGCGTTTGTCACCACCCTTGTTCGACCAGGTTTCCCAGTCAATACCGTCCACACAGATAATCCGTATGCGTCCGGCATCGATGAAGGGGGCCAGTGTGGCAATCATGCCGTAGTTCTCCCAGTCGTAGAAACGTCCGTCCTGGCAAGGAAAGGCGAGGAACGCCTGTCCGTCGTGGCCGAACACCTTATATTCCATATCGCGGCAGAGGTTATGGCTCCACCATTTGTGGTATTCTATATGCATTTCCTTTATACTATAAAATAGATAAAAATTAGAATGATTCCGTTCATTTTCTGTTACAAGCATCGTAGAGGAAGGCGTCGCGCTCTTCCGCTGTCCTGAACCGGGCGATGTAGGCCTGGTCGCCCATGGCTCCCGAAAGGGCCTTGGCAATCCGAGGGCTCATCATCATGGCATAACCGTATTTGTTCAGGAGGGCCTGGTGATCCATGACATACTGGGCATTGTCGCGTCGTCCGGCAAAGACGCAGTAGTAGTCATCATGCGGGTCGGGGGTCGTACGGTAGTCGAAAGCAATCATGTCCGCCCAGATCTTGAACATGGAGATGTTGTGGGCATAGTTGATCATGTCAGGCGTATAGCCGCCGCCCGGGCGCATGTTCACTTCCAGTGCTACGAAGTCGCCCACTTCTCCCAGTCCTCTGTGGGCTTTGTTCAGGCGGAAGAACTCTAAGTGGACGAACCGTGACTTCACGCCGAATGCCTCCACGGTGCGCCGTCCCCAGAAGCGCAGGTTCTCCGACATGTTCTTCTCCACGTAGTAGGTAGAGTCCAGGTTGTGGTTGACGATGTCCGCAATGCTTGGTGGGCAGACACACATGGATTCCACGAGCGGCTCGCCTTTGGAGTTGATGACGGCATCGTATGTGCAGATGTCACCGGTGATGAATTCCTCGATGACATAGTTCTCCACCTGGGGTGTGTTCCAGAAGAAGGCTTCCAGTTCGTGCTCGTTCTCGATCTTGTGAGCACCGCCTGCACCTACTCCCACATCCGGTTTCGCAAACAGCGGGTAGCCGGCATCCACCGAGAAGCGTTTCACGGCCTCTATACCTTCGGATGTCTTGATCTGGCGAGCCGTACGGATACCTCCTTTGGCATAGAATTTCTTCATTTCCGATTTTTCCTTGAATGCCTCGATGCCGTCCAGTTTCACGCCCGTCGTCACGTTGAAGTCCGTGCGCAACCGTGCGTCCATCGTTAACCAGAACTCGTTGTTCGATTCAATCCAGTCAATGTGACCGTACTTCCAGGCATAGTAGCCTACTGCCCGATACATCTGGTCGTAGTCGGCTATACTGTTGACGTGATAATATTCAGTCAACGAACGCTTTAACTCTTGTGTTAGCTCTTCTTGGCGAGCATCTCCGATACCGAGTACCCTCACCCCGTTTTTCTGCAATTCATCGCAGAACTGCCAGTATTTCTCAGGGAAATTAGGCGAAATGAAAACGAAATTCTTCATATAAGCTGTCTTAGTTGTAGTTTTTAATTTCTCATCGCTTGCAAAACTAACGAAAAAAAATATAACTTTGCAACATATATAGGAGAAGAGAGTAATAAATTACAGAAAATTCCTGCAATGAAGTATTTCCTGACCAGCAGTCCCAGTGTAGCCATGGATGGAGCCATCAATCCAGCCAATGGCTTTTTGGATAACTTGAGAGCATCGCTCACCTATCCCATTCGTTGTATTTTTGTCACGACCCAGCCTGATGATGTGGCCTATAGCGAGCATTGCTCCGGCTGCATGCGGCAGGCGTTTGAGGAGGTGGGCTTTGAGTTCCAGCGCTACGACCTGCTCGACCGTCGCACGGCGCCTTATGTGGAGGAGATGGTGGCACAAAGTAATTTCATCATTTTCGGGGGAGGCCACGTGCCGACGCAAAACGCATTCCTTCATGAAGTGGACATGCCGCGTCTGATCAAGGGATTCGATGGGGTGGTGCTGGGCATTTCAGCCGGTAGTATGAACTGTGCGCGGGTGGTCTATGCCCAGCCCGAAGAGCCAGGGGAGGCCCTTGACAAGGAATATGCCCGTTTCCGGCCGGGACTCGGACTGACAGATGTGCAGATTCTTCCGCATTATTATTTATGTAAGGACCTGACTGTGGACGGCTTCAAGGTATATGATGACATAGCCATGCCCGACAGCAAGACTTCCCGGAGCCGCTTCTATGTGTTCCCTGACGGCACATACCTATTCGGTGAAAACGGTAACGAGACGATTTTCGGAGAGTTCTACGTGATTGAATACGGGGTCATCCGGAAGGTGGCTAACGACGGACAGCAAATGGGGCTTCCCTTCATATAGGTAATTTCAGCGGCCGTTGAATATATTTTCAACGGTCGGCAAATAGAAGTTTGATAATTGTTGAAATGAAAGGGTGTTGGGCGGGACAGGCATAAGATGTTGAGCACAAAGATACAACATCAAGGGGGAAAATGCAAATTGAGCATATCGGAATTCTACGCAATTTCAACTGGTTAGTGGCACTAACCAGTTTGTTACCTTCGTTCTTTAGCTTATTTTTCAGATACTTCCAGTAGTTACGTGTTTTGGCATAGTCATCTTGTTGGTTGATGGCACCAATAACATCAAGGACAGAAAAATACCACTGTCCAGAACTCTCATTCCACACAGCTCTTACCTCATGGTTGTTATAGAATCTTATGGATACCTTTTGTGCCATACTTATTCCTCAAGTAAGTTGCAAAGCTATAAGTATTTTATGAGAATCCTAAAAGTTAGGCTATGTTTTTCGTGCGGAATCATTTACTTCGCGCTATGGAATCAAAAAGAGATATAGAGTCTGTGCTTGCATTTGTGCGCCAACATCAGCAGGAGGATGTGGATCGCTTGCTGCTTTCGGCCAAAAAGTATCCGGAGGTGGATATGGCGGCTGTGGTCGATCAGTTGCTAGCTCGCCGTCAATTGAAGGAGAAGTTACCGGAATGGCAAGCGAATGATCACCTGTATTATCCTGCTCGCATTGCGGCGGAGCAATGTTCCAGTGAACGCACGGCAACCTATAAACAACGGTTGGTGAAGGCTGGGGATCGGCTTTGCGACTTGACCGGGGGGATGGGAGTGGATAGCTATTATCTGTCCCGTAAAGTGGCTCAGGTGACCTATGTGGAGCGCTTTGCGCATTATTGTGAAGCTGCGGCACATAACTTCCGGGAACTGGGGGCGACAAATATCGAGGTGGTTCATGCGGATGCGTGCGCCTATTTAGCGCAGATGGAGCCAGTGGATGTTTTCTATATTGACCCAGCCCGTAGAGGGGAGGCCGGCAAGCGGGTCTTTGCCTTGTCTGACTGTGAACCAGATTTGACGGTTGTGCTCCCTGCGCTTTTTCAGAAAGCCCCTCGGGTGATAGCCAAACTGTCTCCGATGGCAGATCTTTCATTTACCTGCGGACTCTTGCCACAAACGGTCGCTATCCATGTGTTAGCGGTAAGGGGAGAGTGCAAAGAGCTTCTTTTCTGTTTGGAACGGGATCGGACGGTGGAGTCTACACAGATTCATTGTGTGCATTTCACGACTGGAGGGGAGGAATGTTTCGATTTCACAATGACGGAGGAGCGTGAGGCAGAGGTCCAGATAGGAGGCGTATTGGGCACCTATCTGTATGAGCCGAATGTGGCTATCTTGAAGGCGGGCGCTTTTAAATCGGTGGCCGCTCGTTTCGGATTGCGCAAATTGCAGGCAAGTAGTCATCTCTATACTTCCGATACCTGGGTAGAGGCATTTCCGGGGAGGCGTTTCCAAGTGAAAGCGGTGATACCTTTCCATGGTAAGGCTTGCAAGCAGTTGAACCGACAATTACCACAAGCTAATTTGACCACTCGGAACTTCCCTTTATCCGTGAATGAGCTACGTAAACGGCTGAAGATAGCGGAGGGAGGAATGGATTATCTGTTCGCTACCACAACGGCTGATGGGGAGAAGGTATTGATTCATGGGGTGAAGCCGGAACATCAAGCGGATTAAATTCGTACATTTGTCGGTTAGAAAGCTGAAATCGCAAATGAAAAAGATGAGGATAATCATTCGTAGAATAGCAGTATGGTGCCGGAATCTGTGCCTTTTGGCCTTTCTTTCCAGTCTGTTAGCCGTAGTTGTCTATCGGTTTGTGCCGGTTTATTTCACCCCGTTGATGGGGATTCGATTGTATGAGCAATGGCAAGCGGATAAGCCGTTGAAGTTGGCACACACCTGGGTACCTTTGTCGCAGATCTCACATCATTTGCCGCAGGCGGTGGTGGCCTCGGAAGATAACCTGTTCATGGATCATCATGGATTTGACATGGAGCAGATTCAGCAAGCTCGTATTGAGGCGGAAAAGGGAGGACGGGTGCGTGGCGCCAGTACCATCTCGCAGCAAACCGCTAAGAATGTGTTCCTTTGGCCAGGCAAGAGTTATCTGCGGAAAGGATTAGAGGCCTATTTCACATTGTTGATCGAGTGGATCTGGGGCAAAGAGCGGATCATGGAGGTCTATCTCAATTCGATTGAGATGGGAGAGGGTATTTATGGGGCGCAGGCGGTGGCGCAAGCGCATTTCAAGAAAGAGGCTTATCTATTGGAGCGGAGTGAGGCCGCTCTGATTGCAGCTACGTTGCCTAACCCCAGACGATTCAATTCGGCCAACCCCTCCCCATACATGAAGAAACGGCAGGCGAAGATCCTCTCACTCATGGATAAGCTGTTGCAGTTACCTATGGGATATGGGGCGGATGAGATGAAATCTTCTACGAAAGGAAAAGATAAAAAACGGAAAAAATGGAGAGCGGATTTAGTTATCACGACTTGGGACGCATCGCTTATGCCGATGCGTTGACTCGCCAGACAGCGGCTTTTGACGCCTTACTACAGGCAAAGGCAGCGGGTGTGCAGGGGGAAAACCAACTGTTCTTTTGTGAGCATGACCCTGTATTGACTATCGGTAAGAGTGGCAAGGAGACAAACTTGTTGATTCCGGAAGCCTCGCTCAGGGCGCGTGGTGTCTCGTTTTATCACATCAATCGAGGGGGAGATATTACCTATCATGGACCGGGGCAGATTACGGGTTATCCGGTGTTTGACTTAGCCTATTGGTCATTGGGTTTGCGCCCATACATCGAATTGCTGGAAGAGGTAGTGATCCGTTTCCTTGCGCTGTATGGATTGCAAGGAGAACGTTTAGCGGGTGCGACAGGTGTGTGGTTGGATCCTTTTGTGCCAGGTAGGGCACGCAAGATCTGTGCGATTGGTGTGAAGAGCAGTCGCTTTGTGACGATGCACGGATTTGCATTGAACATCAATACGGATATGAGTTATTTCCGCTTGATCAATCCTTGTGGTTTTACGGATAAGGGAGTCACTTCCTTGGCGATGGAATTGGGTGAGCCGCAAGATTTCGAGTTGGCGAAACAGCGCCTATTGGGGCTTTTCGACGCATTGTTTCCAGTCGTGCAAAGCCATTAAGGGACATTGTCTTTCTTGATTTGTGTGCTGTCGGTTGGTAGCGGCAGGAAGAGTCTTCGGCGTCGGAAGATCTCAGCAATGTTGGTGAAGTCCTTCCGATACATAATGCCGACACCTTGGATGGTGAGTGCCTGTTTCAATCCGTAATAGGTGTCACGCGCATGGTTGTAGGCCTTCAGGCGGATGTCTCCTGTGGGTGTCAGCTTATACTCTAAGTCAAACTCCCCGATGAACGTGTTCGCTTTGCCTGTGTTAATGGTATTGCGCATACCAAAGTTTCCATTGATCAATAAACGATTGTCTAACAGTTGGCTGGAGAGTAACATTTCATATTCGGTGCCACTATCAAAACCATCTTGGCTGGCACGTATATTGGTGCCGATCTGTACCTTATCGGTGAAACTACCGAGAATACTGGATAGTTGGGCGGAGATGGCAGAAGAGGCTACGGCGTTTAACTCATTGGATTTATAGGAGCTGGTACGTGTATATTCCGGTGTGTAGAACTTATTGAGCACCAATAGATAGACAATCTGTCGTGTCATCATGTCTTCCGTATCGACCAATGCCCGTACCTGTCGCTCCAGCTCCCCGTTGGAGTTTGGAAACTCTAAATCGAAGGAGATAGCCGGACTACGTAAAGCGCCATCCAGCATCAAGAGGCAGTTGACAGGCACGCTGCTTCTTCCTGTTTCCTCCATGAGGCTTTGGTCGAGGTCGGCGATGTTAGCCGTCAAGTTATAGCTGGCTGTGATATTCATGTTGGCATTGAACGGATCGCCCCGGAAATTGATCGTACTGCCGTCTCTGATCTTGAAATCCTTATGGATGATCTGTTGTAAGCTAAAGTTATAGTTTCCCTCCACGATCTGTACGTCCCCATACATACGGAGGTCGCTTTTCGTACCATATTGGATTTGCAAACTGCCGTTGGCTGTACCCTTGATGCGGTCGCCCGCTACGGGATCCATGATCAGTTCGATGGTGGCATCCGGTGTGATCTCCAACAAGAAATTCATGCGAAGTTCCGCACCATCGTCTGTTTGGGCGATCAAGGGAGTCTGCTGCGTTGCGGTAGAATCGGAGGTCAAGCGCAAGGAATCTTTGTCCACGAAGGTGATGAAATCATATTCGGTAGCCGTATTGTTTGTCATGAAATCCAAATTCACCTTAGTCTTTGGACTACTCTGCATATGTATATCAAAGTTGATTAACTTGTTGTTACCCCGTATGCCTGCCCGGCCTGAGGCGAAGACCTTGCCATAAATCATCGGGTTCTTTTTTTGAGATACATCGTAGAGCAACATGTTTGTTCCTTGTACGTTCACGTTGAAGCTGTAATCTTTGAAGTGGTGATGGTTGAAGCGGAGATCCACTTTGCCACTGTTTCCGAAGGCATCTTTGATGGTGACGTTTTGCAGGTTGACTGAGGTGGAATCGAGATGTATAGAATCGGAGAAGGTATAGTAGGTGTCCAAGAAATTCACACCAATACCTCCATCGGCCACATAAGCCTCACCCTCGACCGTTAGCTCTTTGAAGGGACCATACAAGTGCACATGACCGAACCCATGTCCTTGCAGATTGTTACCCACAGCCTCTACAAAGGGTTGCAAGAAGGCTATGTTGATATCGTTGGCATCGAAATGGAGGGATAGTCCGGCATTCGCTCCAACAGGGTAGATGTAACCATTTACATCGGTCCAGGTACTGTCATTCTTATAGATACTGCCTAACATGAGGATGCCTTGTTGTTCATTATCCCATTCACTGAACAGATTGAGCCGTCCGAGGCGAACCTGGTTAAAAGCAAAGTCTTTTACTTCCAAATCAGTGTTCAGTATGCGACTGCCAAAGAGATCGTTGAGGTGGAACTGGCCGGTGGCTTGTCCGGCGAATTGCAACACGGGGATGTTGAGAATATCGAAAATATAGCTCAGCTCAATCTGTTTCAGGTCGAGGAGAAGTGTGTCAGCGGGATCCTTGGAGACAGTGCCTTGGATAGCTAAATACTGGTTGTCTCGTTCCACCTTGAAATGATCCACGAAATAGCGTCCATCACTGATGGTAATTGTGGCGGGATGGATGGTCCATAGTGTATCTTGGATGATCAAATCGCTTTTTTTGAGGTTGATCTCTGTATAGAGACTGGGCGATCCGGCCTCTTTCCGTTCTATCTCCCTGAACTGGGTGGTCGCCGACAGATCCGCCTTGAAAAGTTGCTGCTTGTTGTTGGCCCAACTGATCATCGTGTTCATCAGGTTCTCTTTGGCATCCGTCCGAAGCTCAACATAGTTACGCAAACCTTTCAGGTTCTTTTGGGTCGCCTTGAGTCGTAGGTCAATCTTGTCTAAAGGGTTGTCGCAAACTAAATGGCCAGATTCCAATAGGGTGTTTCCAATACTGAATTGAGGGAGCCATGCCTCTATGCGGAATTTGTTGTATTGATTATTGTAATGTCCAGTGATGCGTCCCTGTTGAATCATCGTGAAGGGGAGCTTCAAGGTATGAGACAGCTTCTCGGTGTTCTCGATGGTGAGTAGCAAAGAGAAGTTGTTTTCTTTGATTTGTTTGGGGGTAGTTTTGGTGTTGATCAGAGCAGGCAAATAGGCTTTGAAGGTTTGCATCATGCTGGGCACCAAGGTCTGGAAGGAATAGGCGCCTGCGATCTCGCCATTCAATAGATCGGATTGGATGGTGAGCTGCCGATCGAGGCTATGGCCAGAGGCCTCAACCACTAATTGTTTGAGATAGAAACTATCCGGAGTGGTGAGGAAGGACAGGCTGTCTAATTGAATGCGTCCAGATAGGTTGTCGATATTATCACCCGTGAAGTTGGCGTTGAGTGCCAGTGAGATGTCGGGATTCTCGTATTTCTCGGTAAGGTGTAGTTTATCCGGACGGAAATGATCTAATCGAGCCGTGAAATTGAATTGGGAATTATTGGTTTGGTGTTGAAACAGGCCTTCCGCATAGAGCTGTCCGTTGGGGTCGTCAAGTTGGATCGTACCGTCAAAACGGTTGCTGTTGAAGGCTCCGTTTAAACGCAGGTCGTGATAGGTATAACCTTTATAGTCGAAGGCTTGAATGTTCGCAGCGATCTTTCCGCCCAATTGGCCACCCATCGGTTTATGGGCGTTGAGGTCAATGTGGAAAAGCGCTTTACCAAAGGGATTGTTAGCCTCGAATAGCTCATGCAGTCGAAGCTCGCTGGAGGCAATCTTGCCTTGCAGGAAAGCGGCAATTTGCTTCTCCCGTTCCGAACCGAATACCACATCCAGCTGTAAGGAACCGATGGCGGAGGCCAATTTGCCATGGGCACTTAGCTTGTCGGCAAAACCAGCGATCTCTCCGGTGAAATTAATCGTGCCCAATCGCATCAATGGGTCAGGCACTCGAACTGGCTGTTCGCTGAGATTATTGGCTAAATCATGTAATCCAGCGGTAGTCAGGTAAAGCTTATTGACTTTTCCTATCAGATAAGCATCTTCGGGTTGGGTGATGTTGCTAAGGGCCATTTGACCAATAAACAGCATCTTTTCACCGAAACGTAAGCTTACCTGTTGCAGGTTGAAATCATTTACTTTTCCTTCTGCCTCCGCAGTGAGCTCAAGCGAGTCAGTGAAGTTTTTGAATGCAGGTACGAACGCCGATAGATCCTGTAAGGCGATCTGCGACGGGGCGATACGAAGTGTGATCGGCGCGTTATCCAGAAATTCTGCGGGAGAGGAGGCCTGGGTCAGGTCCATGTGTGCACGACTAATCTTTAATGTAGAATGAGGAAGATTCAACTCAAAACGTTGAAACTGTGCGCTGTCTCGATTGGCCACGACACTAAAGGCCAATTTCTGTAAGGTGAAGCCGGAAGCCTCCTCAAAGCTCATTTTCTTTATTTCTGCGTTTAGGCTATCTTTCGCTAACGCTTTCAAAGCGATATTGGCACTGAGATTGCGCAGGTCAATGTGTTTGGCGTTAAATCGACCGGGCGTTTCCGGTTCGCTTTCGATTTGATAGCTGAAATTGCCTCGCCGAATATGGATGGAGTTGAAACGCAAGTTGATATTGGGTTTCGGCTTGAGGGTGTCTTTACTGGCAAAGGCATCCAACACGAATTGCAAGTTGAGTGGACTCTGGGGCGTTTCCCTGCGGAGGTTGAGCGTAAATCCAAAAAGGCGGGCGGAGGTGAAGACCAATTGTCCCTTCAACAGAGGCAGCACCTCGATGCCTGCCGAGACATGGTTGGCCTCAAACAGGGATCGTTGTTGTTGGTCCTCTACATAGAGGTCTTCTACTACCAACCGGTTGAACCATTCGAAGTCGATATGGCCTACTCGGACGGGTACACCCAGATAGTCAGACAGCTGATGGGTAGCGACTTCCGAGAGGCGGGTTTGTACTTGAGGAATCCGCAATAGGAAGCTGGGCAACGCATAGCTTATCCAAAAAAAGATGAGCAGGAAAACGACTATGTATTTGAGTCCTCTGATAACTTTTCGATTTATTTTGCGCAAAAATAAAACATTATCACGACAGATTTCGTTATTTCGCGCAAAAATAATCGAGATATGAGCATAACAATTATAGGTATTGAGTCTTCTTGCGACGATACATCGGCTTCGGTGATCCGTGATGGCGTGATGTTGTCTAACGTGATAGCCAGTCAAGCGGTACATGAGGCGTATGGAGGGGTTGTCCCTGAGCTGGCCTCCCGTGCGCATCAGCAAAATATCATTCCGGTGGTATCGGAAGCGATCAAGCGAGCAGGTATTGACAAAGCGGAATTGAATGCGGTGGCCTTCACCCGTGGACCCGGATTGATGGGCTCCTTGTTGGTCGGTACCTCTTTTGCGAAAGGCTTCGCTGCGGCGTTGGCTATTCCGATGATCGAGGTCAATCACCTTCAGGCTCATGTGTTGGCTCATTTCATCAAAGAGAGTCCGGAGGATAATCATGCACCCTCGTTCCCTTTCCTGTGTCTTTTGGTGTCAGGCGGTAACTCGCAAATTATCAAGGTGAGCGCTTACAACCAGATGGAGGTCATCGGGCAAACTATTGACGATGCGGCCGGTGAGGCATTCGATAAATGTGCGAAGGTGATGGGCTTAGGTTATCCAGGTGGCCCTGTGGTGAATCGGTTGGCTAATGAGGGGGATCCCAAAGCTTTTACGTTCAGCAAACCGCATATTCCCGGTTATGATTATAGCTTCAGCGGATTGAAGACCTCATTCCTTTATACCTTGCGGGATCATTTGCAGGAGGATTCGGATTTCGTAGAGAAACATAAGGCGGATTTGTGTGCCTCCTTACAGGCGACTGTCATTGATATTCTGATGAATAAATTACGGAAGGCCGCGAAAGATTTGGGCATTAAAGAGGTGGCTGTGGCTGGTGGTGTATCGGCCAATTCCGGTTTGCGGGATGCCTTCCTGGATCATGCCCGCCGGTATGGTTGGAGGGTGCATATTCCCAAATTCTCGTTCACGACGGATAATGCGGCGATGGTTGCGATCACGGGTTACTATAAATATATGGATAAGGAGTTTTGTCCGATGGAGGCAGCGCCCTTCTCTCGCGTACAATTATAAAAGTGAGTGTGTCATGGAGGAATGTGAGCAACCCATTGAGGTACGTTTAGGAGCGTTGTTGCGGGAGCGTCATCTGACGATGGCCACCGCTGAGAGCTGCACGGGTGGAAGTATCGCCGGTTTGATGACCTCCGTTCCGGGAAGCTCGGATTATTTTTTAGGTGGCGTAGTTTCTTATTGTAACCTCGTGAAGCAGCAAGTGCTGGGTGTGGCGGAGCGTGATCTTCGGGAGCATGGGGCCGTTAGCCGTCCGGTGGTAGAACAGATGGTGCGAGGAGCTATGCGTGTGATCGGAGCGGATTGTGCGGTGGCGACCTCTGGGGTGGCAGGGCCGGGTGGTGGAACACCCGCTAAGCCCGTAGGTACAGTATGGATGGCAGCGGCTTGTGGAGAGCGGTTGGTCACTCAGTGTTGTCATTTCGGCCCTCGTTCCCGGCAAGCCAATATACAGGCTTCCGTGCAGGCCGCATTGGCGTTATTAGCAGATTTGCTGCAGACAGAATTGCCGGAAAAGCCGTAAAAAAGATAAGCTTTCGGGAAAAACGCTTGCAATTTGAAAAATAATGTGTAATATTGCCGCCAGTTTTGAAGTAACACAAGAGAAAACACATCAATGGCAAGTGTCGTATCGACATATTATACATGGGCATTGACAACCACCCCTTGGGGGGTTGAGTGCTAAAGTCCGTAAGTCAGTGGCGGAGGAGACACCGCCGTATGGCAACGAAGTTGCTATTTTATTTCCGTTTTACACATAAAAATCAAATCCATTAACGCTGTATAGGCGTTTCACTAAATATTTATTCGATGAAAGTTTTAAAGTTCGGCGGGACATCCGTAGGTTCCGTGAATAGTATCTTGAGTGTGAAGAAAATCGTTGAGGCTATCGACGAGCCGGTTATTGTAGTGGTTTCCGCTTTAGGTGGAATTACAGACAAGCTGTTGAACACATCCAAGATGGCTTCAGAAGGCAACTTAGCCTATGAGAAGGAGCTGTCAGAAATTATTGCACGCCATTTGGATGTGATTGAGGGTGTGATTGAGGATCGTTGGATTCGCATGGAGGTGCAGCGTAAGGTAATGACCCTTTTGGATGAACTGAGCAATATTTTTAAAGGTGTCTATCTGATCAATGATCTTTCACCGAAGACATCCGATACGATTGTCAGCTACGGCGAGCGACTCTCTTCATTGATCGTCTCGAATGTAATCAAAGGGGCACAGTTGTTCGATTCCCGTAAGTTCATCAAGACGGTGAAGCAGTTCAACAAACATATTGTCGATTTTGATGAGACCAATCGCTTGATATTAGAGACCTTCAATCCATTGCCAAAAGTCTCTTTAGTTCCTGGATTTATCTCCAGCAGTACGGAGACGGGCGAGGTAACGAACTTGGGTCGAGGTGGCTCTGATTATACCGCTTCCATTTTAGCCAGTGCGTTGAATGCCTCAATCCTGGAGATTTGGACTGATGTGGATGGCTTCATGACGGCTGATCCCCGGGTGATCTCCTCAGCATATGTGATCGACCGCTTGAGTTTCACGGAGGCGATGGAGTTGTGTAACTTCGGTGCGAAGGTGATCTATCCCCCGACGATTTATCCCGTTTATCATAAGAATATTCCCATTCGCATCTTGAATACCTTTAATCCGGCTGCTCCGGGTACCTATATCTCAAAGGAAAAAGAGCAGGGCGGAGGCCGTGCGATTATCAAGGGTATCTCTTCCATCAACGATACCTGTTTGATTACGGTGCAAGGTTTGGGTATGGTCGGTGTGATCGGAGTCAACTATCGTATCTTTAAGACGTTGGCTAAGAATGGCATCAGCGTGTTCATGGTGTCGCAAGCCAGCTCTGAGAACAACACCACTTTTGCGGTGAAGAATGCGGATGCCGACTTGGCTGTGCAAGTCTTGAACGAGGAGTTTGCGTTGGAGCGTGCGCAAGGCGATATGAACGACACCGTGGCTGAGAAGGATTTGGCTACGGTGGCCATTGTGGGAGAGAACATGAAGCGTACGCCGGGTATCGCCGGTAAGCTGTTTGGTACGTTAGGACGTGCCGGTATCAGTGTGATCGCTTGTGCACAAGGTGCGTCGGAGACCAATATCTCGTTTGTGATCAAACTGAAATACCTGCGGAAGGCATTGAACTCTATCCACGATTCCTTCTTCCTTTCTGAGTATAAAGTGCTGAACCTTTTTATTGCCGGTATTGGTACGGTGGGTGGTAACCTGTTGGAGCAGATTCGCATTCAACGCCCGAAACTGATGGAGCAGAACGGGTTGAAATTGAATGTTGTCGGCATCTCTAATTCCAAGAAAGCACGTATCTTGCGCGAAGGAATTAACTTGGATAATTACCGGGAGGAGCTTCGCCTGCATGGCGAGGATAGCAATCCGCAGCATCTCTGTGACGAGATTTTGAAGATGAACATCTTTAACTCGGTGTTCGTGGATTGTACGGCCAGCCCGGATGTGGCGGCCCTTTATGGTACGTTGATGAACAATAACGTCTCTGTCGTAGCGGCCAATAAAGAGGCGGCTTCCTCTCCTTATGAGAATTATATCAAGTTGAAGGAGACTGCACGTCATCGCGACATCAAGTTCCTCTTTGAGACCAATGTGGGAGCGGGATTGCCCATCATCAATACGATGAATGATCTGATTAACAGTGGCGATCATATCTTGAAGTTAGAGGCGGTACTTTCAGGCACTTTGAATTTTATCTTTAATACGATCAGTGCGGAGATTCCCTTTAGCAAGGCCATTCAGATGGCGAAGGAGTCGGGCTATTCAGAGCCGGATCCCCGTATCGATCTGTGTGGCAAGGATGTCATTCGTAAATTGGTGATCTTGGCGCGAGAGGCGGGTTATCGGGTAGATCAGAGCGATGTGAAGCGTAATCTGTTTATCCCGGAGTCCTTCTTTGAGGGTACGTTGGAGGATTTCTGGCGTCAGGTACAGACCTTAGATGAGCATTTTGAGCGGCAACGTCAGCAACTGGAGGCAGAGGGCAAGCATTTCCGCTTTGTGGCTCGCATGGAGAAAGGGGCTTGCGAGGTAGGTTTACAGGCAGTGGATAGCCACCACCCCTTCTTCGATTTGGAGGGCAGCAACAATATCATCATGATCTCTACGGAGCGTTATCATGAATATCCAATGATTATCAAGGGATATGGCGCAGGTGCGGATGTGACTGCGGCCGGTGTCTTTGCGGACATTATATCCATCGCTAATATTTAATCAGCATGAAACACATCATTATCTTAGGCGATGGCATGGCGGATGAGCCGATTGCGTCATTAGGCGGCTTAACGCCTTTGCAATATGCGCAGACACCTTATATGGATGAGTTGGCTCGTCTGGGTGTGACGGGTCGCATGAAAACCGTAGCGGATGGATTCCATCCAGGTAGTGAGGTAGCAAACATGGCCGTATTGGGCTATGATCTGCCTACCGTGTATGAGGGACGTGGTGTTTTGGAGGCAGCCAGCATCGGGGTGGAGTTGCAACCCGGCGATATGGCGATGCGTTGTAACCTGATCTGTGTGGAGGGGGAGATCTTGAAGAATCACTCTGCCGGACACATTACAACCGAGGAGTCGGATGCGTTGATCCAATACCTGAATGAGCAATTAGGCTCCGAGCGTGTTCATTTCTATACGGGTGTCTCTTATCGGCATCTTTTGGTGATTAAGGGTGGCGATAAGCGGGTGGCCTGCACGCCGCCGCATGATGTCCCGTTACATCCTTTCCGTCCCCTTTTGGTAAAGGCGGAGGTGCCCGAGGCGCAAGCCACGGCTGATTTGCTGAATGAGTTGATCTTGCGTTCGCAGGAGTTACTGAAGACTCATCCGGTCAATTTGCGTCGTCAAGCGGAGGGTAAGGACATGGCCAATAGTATCTGGCCCTGGTCGCCCGGTTATCGTCCGGCGATGCGTACCTTGAAAGAGATGTATGGCTTCGAGCGAGGAGCGGTGATCTCTGCGGTCGATCTGATTCGAGGCATCGGCGTGTATGCCGGTCTGAAAGTGTTGCACGTGGAGGGAGCGACAGGACTCTATGACACCAACTATGAGGGAAAGGCGCAAGCTGCTTTAGAGGCCCTGAAAGAGAACGATTTTGTCTATCTACATATCGAGGCGAGCGACGAGGCTGGTCATGAGGGAGACGTGGCGTTGAAGATCAAGACCATCGAGAACTTGGATCGTCGGGCAGTAGGGCCGATTTACGAGGCGGTGAAGCAGTGGAAGGAGCCGGTGGCGATTGCCGTGTTGCCCGATCATCCGACGCCTTGTGCGGTGCGTACCCATACGAATCAGCCGGTACCTTTCTTGATTTGGAAACCGGGTGAGACACCGGATGGGGTGACCCGATTCGATGAGTTTGCCGTGGCCGAAGGCAAATATGATGTGTTAGAGAAGGATCAATTTATAAAGGAATTTTTAGCATGAACTATTATAGTACCAACAAACAAGCACCGCTCGCCACGTTGGAAGAGGCGGTGGTCAAGGGATTAGCGGGAGACAAAGGTCTGTACATGCCGGAGCGCATCACACGGTTAGACCCGCAAGTGATTGAACGCATGAAGGAGCAATCTTTCCATGAGATTGCCTGCACGGTGGCTCGTGCCTTCTTTGGTGAGGATGTAGAGCCGGAGACATTAGATCAACTCGTCTGCGATACCCTTTCATTCGAGACCCCAGTGGTGGAGGTGAAGGATCCCATTTATAGCTTGGAGTTGTTCCACGGCCCGACGTTGGCTTTCAAGGATGTGGGTGGTCGCTTCATGGCCCGTCTGTTGGGCTATTTCATCCGGAAAGAGGGCTTGAAGGAGGTCAATGTGCTGGTGGCTACCTCGGGTGATACCGGTAGTGCGGTAGCGAATGGCTTCCTCGGTGTACCGGGCATCCATGTCTATGTACTCTATCCGAAGGGCAAGGTGAGCCCGATCCAGGAGTGTCAGTTCACGACGTTGGGACAGAACATCACTGCCTTGGAGATCGACGGCACGTTTGACGATTGCCAAGCCTTGGTGAAGGCGGCGTTCATGGATGAGGCGCTTAATGCCCACATGAAGCTGACCTCGGCCAACTCCATCAATGTGGCCCGCTTCTTGCCGCAGTCCTTCTATTATTTCAATGCGTGGGCACAGTTGGCTCGTCAAGGTAAGGCCGATGAGTTGGTGGTTTGCGTGCCGAGCGGAAACTTTGGCAACATCACAGCCGGATTGTTTGCCCATCGCATGGGATTGCCTATCAAACGTTTCGTGGCTGCCAACAACCGCAACGATGTCTTCTTGGAATACTTGCAGACCGGTGTCTATACGCCGCGTCCTTCGGTGGCTACCTTGGCCAATGCGATGGATGTGGGTAATCCGAGCAACTTCGCTCGTATTATCGATCTGTACAGCTATGAGCAGATTGGTGCGTTGATTAGTGGCTATCGCTACACGGACGAGCAGATCGCAGAGGCTATCCGCCGTTGTTATGCGGAGACGGGCTATCTGTTGGATCCGCACGGTGCTTGCGGCTATCAGGCCTTGGAGGCAACGTTACGTCCTGGTGAGACCGGTGTCTTCTTGGAGACAGCCCATCCGGCCAAGTTCAAGGGAACGGTTGATCAGATCTTAGGGGCGGACATTGAGATTCCGGCGAAGCTCCGTGCGTTTATGGCTGGGCAGAAGCAAAGCATCGAATTGTCGCAAGATTTCGAGGGCTTTAAGCGCTTCCTATTGGCGCAATAGTCGTTATGTCATCTGATCTTTCCCCACGCTATGCGTAATCTATGAGAAGCTCCGTGTGGGGAGCGATCAGTCTCAGCCTATCTGCGGTAAAGTCTTAGAAGATCGACCCTCTTCTTCTTGGTTTCCGCCCGGCTTTCCCAAATTGTTGATAGGCGAGGGAGGATTCAATCTCAGCTAAAACCTCTGCGTCGAAATTTACGCCGGGCAGGATCCGTTTGCCGGTAGGCCAATTCATTCTTTTTCGTTCGGGCTGAGGAGTTTCAGGCTCGAAGGGATGGATGCTTGATGCGTTGATCAACGGACATTTTGAGAAGATTACCTGAAGGCCCATCTCGAAAGGAGGAGGATAGGCTCCACGTTGTTCAAAGAATATCCCTATTCCGGGTGTGCGGGCGGATGCCTCTTTCTGCGCACGTATTCGGTTTCCTAACTCCTCGATGACCGGGAGGAAACGAGCCGGAAGGAATACCTCCGACAGATCCGGACAGTTGTGGAATGCCCGCTCCTTGAGCAGGTTCACGCTGTCAGGGATCGTGATCGATTGCAGCCTCGAACAGTTGCAGAAGGCGTAATGGTTGATCGCCACAACGGTATCGGGAATCAACGTGGTCGAGATGCCCATGATCAGCGTATCATCATAGGTGCGGATCATGGTATTGCAATCTATGTATGTACATTTTGCTGCTCATTTCAAATGCAAGCTGTATGTAGTCTTTATTAATGCTGTTGATTGAAACATTATAATGTGCAAAATGGGACTGTGCCTTTTAAACAGTAGGATCCGTGCCTCTTCGGAACCATAGAAGCCATTGGCCTCGATTGAGAAAGTGCTGTCAAACCAATCTTTCAGTGTCATGGATACGGAAAAATTGTACAGGATGTGCGGAATGATATTTATAGCCTGGGCGTGATTGGGCAGCAGCTCTTGCCGGAATCGGCTTATCGGGGTATATGGCAGCGTTGCCAGCGATCCATCGAGTGGCAGCGATTGGAGGAGCGACAGCGGCAACAGGAGGCTGCTTTGAAAGCTGAACTGGAACTGCAGTTGAAGGCACGGCAGCAATTGGAAGAGCGACAGCGGCAACAGGATGAGGCCAAGCAGCGTTTTGATGCGATCTTGCAAGAAGGTAAGAGACTGATAGCTAAATCAATAGAATCTTTGCAAAAGAAGAAGGTGGCAGACGGCTATATTAAGGGTGATGATTGGGCTCTCCCTTTTTAGGTCGAGCGTGAGTATATGCAATCGGTTCGCCCGAGATTGACGGAGGAGGAGCAGGCCAATCTCGAATATGCCCTTAACCTGTTTCTGATGGAGCAAAACAAGCTGCTTGAGCAGCAAAAGTGACGTTATGAATGATCAATAGTTGAAAGCATAAAGGGAGAGCAAGCGCAATGGAGAATGAGCAAGCATTAAGAATACGTTTGTTGGGCGAGGTGGAGCAGGCATGGGGTCAGCCGATCCGTACGCCCAAGGATTTTGAGCAGTTGAGTCAAGCTATCTTTGAACGGCTGCGTACTTACGTGAGTCCGACCACGTTGAAACGACTATGGGGGTACCTCCCGGAGCGGGTACAGCCTCGACAGGGCACGTTAGACATCTTGGCAGGCTTCGTAGGCTTTTCCGACTATGCACGGTTTGCCTCCTCGGTCGGGCAAGGGGAGGAGCTGCAGAGCGCACCGGTCCTTTCTCGCCGATTGAGTGTGGCGGAGGCGTTGCAGCCGGGCGATCGACTGCGCCTGACGTGGCGGCCTGACCGGGTGTGCGAGGTGCGCTATGAGGGTGACCTTCGTTTCACGGTCGAGGCGTCAGCAAACACCCGTTTGCAGCCGGGCGACCGTTTCCAATGCGCTCTCTTGATAGAGGGTGAGCCGCTTTACCTCGATCAGTTGTGCCAAGGCACGCATCCTCCTGTGGGCTATGTGTGCGGCAAGCGGGATGGCATTCGTTTTGAGCGGATGGAGTAGACGATCCCCATCGAACGGGCTAAAAATGGATACAAGGAGCGAATTGTGACAGTCCTCGCTTGGCGTATTTAAAAAAAAGCGTACCTTTGGCAAGGTATAGTTAACGATAATACGATGAACATGTCTGATAGTATAGTCATTATTCCTACGTATAACGAGAAGGAAAATATCGAGGCGATTATCCGGGCGGTCTTTGGCTTGGAGAAGATTTTTCATATACTGATTATTGACGATGGTTCGCCTGACGGCACCGCTGCCATTGTGAAGCGGATGCAGCAGGAGTTTCCAGATCAGCTTTTCTTGGTGGAGCGCTCGGGCAAGTTAGGATTGGGCACAGCCTACATCTGTGGATTCAAGTGGGCTATCGAGCATAAGTATGATTTTGTGTTTGAGATGGATGCGGATTTCAGTCATAATCCGAACGACCTGCTTCGGCTGTATGCGGCTTGTACGGAGCAGGGGGCTGACGTGGCTATTGGTTCTCGTTATTGCAATGGGGTGAACGTGGTGAACTGGCCGTTGGGACGGGTGCTGATGTCTTACTTTGCCTCTGTCTATGTGCGTATTGTGACCGGTATGGCTATTCGTGACACGACTGCGGGCTTCAAGTGCTATCGACGCACGGTGTTGGAGACGATCGGACTGGATAAGATTCATTTCAAGGGCTATGCGTTCCAGGTGGAGATGAAGTTTACGGCCTATAAATGCGGTTTCAAACTGGTGGAAGTGCCGATTATTTTCGTCAACCGTGTATTGGGCGTTTCTAAGATGAATAGCTCCATCTTCGGTGAGGCGCTGTTCGGCGTATTGCAGCTGAAATGGTGGAGCTTGTTTCGCAAGTATCCACAGAAGCGGAAGGATTGAGGAACGAGGAATTAGGATTGAAATTTGGTAAGATGAAGAGACTGATTGCGAACGCAAAGATAATCAATGAGGAACGCTCGTTCATGGGTAGCGTCTTGCTGGAGGGTGAGCGGATCGCCGAGGTGTTTGAAGGTGCTGTTCCCGAGGGAGTGTTGAACGGTGCGGATGAGGTGATTGACGCAACCGGGAAATGGCTGATGCCAGGTGTGATTGACGACCAGGTGCATTTCCGGGATCCGGGATTGACCCATAAGGGCGATATCGAGAGCGAGAGCCGGGCGGCTGTGGCGGGTGGTGTCACGACCTATATGGATATGCCTAACACGAAGCCGCAGACCACTACGATTGAAGCCTTGCAGGGCAAGTGGGATCGGGCAGCAGCTGTCTCACGGGCCAACTACTCCTTTTTCTTCGGCGGCACGAATGATAATTATGCCGAGATACAACGGTTGGATCGGAGCCGGGTGCCCGGATTGAAACTCTTTTTGGGCTCTTCGACCGGCAATATGCTGGTGGATCAACCGGAGGCCTTGGCGCGTATTTTTGGTGAGAGCGGTATGCTGATCGCTATTCATGCCGAGAAGGAGTCTATTATCAAACAGCATATAGAGGCGTATAAACGCCAATATGGCGAGGACCTGGACATCTCGTTCCACAGCAGGATTCGGGATGAGGAGGCATGCTATCGTTGCTCCGCTGAAGCCGTGGAGCTGGCTACTCGCTTGAACGCCCGTCTGCACATTCTGCATCTCTCTACGCAACGTGAGCTTTCGCTATTGAGCAACAGCCTGCCATTGAAGGAGAAGAAAATCACGGGTGAGGTCTGTGTGCATCATTTGTGGTTCCACGATGGCGACTATGCCCTGTTTGGCAACCGCATTAAGTGGAACCCTGCTATCAAGACCTTGGCGGATCGGACAGCCTTGCGGGCAGCGGTCAATGATGATACGATTGACATTATCGCCACCGATCATGCGCCCCACTTGCTTAGCGAGAAAGAGGGTTCTTGCTTGAAGGCGGCCTCTGGTGGCCCCTTGATTCAGCACTCGCTGATTGTGATGTTGGAGTTGGCTATGGAGGGTCGCTTTACCTACGAGAAGGTGGTGGAGAAGATGACACACGACCCTGCCGATCTGTTCCGCATCGACCGTCGAGGCTATATCCGTCCGGGTTATTATGCGGATTTGGTGCTGATCGATCCCCAGGCTACATGGACTGTTGCTCCTGAGAATATCCTGTATAAGTGTGGGTGGTCACCCTTTGAGGGCTATACCTTCCACCATGCCGTTTGGAAGACCTTCGTCAATGGACAGTTGGCTTATAGCGAGGGGCAGGTGAATGAGACTGTGCGTGGCCAAGAGGTACGCTATTTATCGGAATAACTTTTAAAAATATAGCTCATTATGTGTTGGAGAAAAATAGGTAGTCTGTTTTTGGTATTGTGGATGGCCGTTGGCGTGATGGCGGCTGATTTCGCTTCGGATAGTTTCCGTACGCCTGCGGGCAAGGAGTTGACCATCACATTCATTCGTCATGGTAGTTTGCTGTTGAGTTATGAGGGGAAGCAGATTCAGGTGGATCCAGTGTCGGAGTATGCGGATTATGGAGCCTTTCCGAAAGCGGATTTGATCTTGATTACCCATGCGCATGGCGATCATCTCGACTTGAAGGCGATTGAGGCGCTTCGGAAGGCGGAGACAACCATAATTGCCAATCCGGAGTCAGCGGAGAAGGTAGGAGCGACAGCGCAAGTGATGCGCAACGGAGATAACCAAACCTGGCTGGGTGTTCGTATTGAGGCAGTTCCGGCCTATAATATTACGGAGGGACGAGATAAGTTCCACCCGAAGGGACGGGATAATGGATATGTGCTCGATTTCGATGGTTTCCGGGTATATATTGGTGGAGACTTGGAAGATATTCCGGAACTAAGCGACTTGAAGTCAATAGACGTGGCTTTCTTGCCCGTGAACCAACCCTATACCATGACACCGGAGCAGGCGGCTCGTGCGGCTCGTGTGATTAAACCGAAGGTGCTTTATCCTTATCATTATAGTCAGACGCCTGTGGCTGAGACCTTACCGGCTTTGCTGGAGGGAAGTGGTATCGAGTTGCGTATCCGTGCGCTGCAATAGGGAGAGCAGAGTGGCATGAAGGTCTTGCATACCAGTGATTGGCATTTGGGGCATACGTTGTATAATTACGATCGAAGTGAGGAGCAACAGGCGATGCTTGACCAGATAGCCTGCATCGTTGCGGAACGACAGCCGGATCTCTTCTTGCTTTGTGGAGATGTGTATCATACGGTGCAACCGACCTCCGCTACTCAGCAACTCTTTATCAACGCTTTGATGCGGATTCGTGAGGCGGCTCCGGCCATGAAGATCGTGTTGTTAGCGGGTAATCACGATAGCGCTACTCGCCATGAGATTTTTCGTACCGCTTGGGAGGCGTTGGGCGTGACTGCCATTGGCATAGTGAGCCGGTCAGAGATTCCCGACCATTATATCGTGGAGATTCCTGGTAAAGGGTTTGTGGTAGGTGTACCCTATGTGCATGAGCGAAACCTGCCGGAAGGCTTTTTCCAGCAGCTCTTGGATCGGGTAGCTGAACGCAATCCGGAGCGATTGCCGGTCATCCTAACTGCCCATACTTACGTATCGGGTAGTGATGTTACGGGGCATGCCGATGCTGAGGGCGATGCGGTCGGAGGCATTGAGGGATGGGCGCTTTCTCTCTTTGGATCTGGTTATGACTACTTAGCCTTGGGGCATATCCATCATGCGCAGGAGGTGAGAGGCAGTGAAGGAAGGGCACGCTATAGTGGCTCACCCTTGCCCGTTCATTTTGATGAGTGCTATCCTCACTCTGTCTCTTGTGTGGAGCTGGCTCACCACGGGGATGCTCCTCGTGTGGAAGAGATCGAGATTGTGAATCCTCGTCCACTGATTACTTTGCCTGTTTCGGAGGCCGCTGATTGGGAAAGTGTGAAGTCCCTCTTTCAAGCTTTTCCCAATGAGCAACCCGGTTATATCCGGCTGTGCGTGGAGGTGGAGGACTTCTTGCCTCCCGGAGCCCAAATGGAGGCTGCTGCGATCGCTGAGGGGAAGGCTTGCCGTTTTTGTTTGATTCAGGCTCAGCGTAAGGAGCGTGAGGCGAATCCGGAGGGAGGACGTATGTTTACGACTGCCGAGATTCAGCGACTCAGTCCGTTAGACATTGCTACCCTGTATGCGAAGGATAAGGGGATTGGTTTCGGGGAGGAACTGGTCTCGCTGTTCAAAGAGACCTTGACCCAGCTGCAAGCAGAGGAGCGAGAAGCATAAATGAATGGTTTATGAAACTCAAACAACTCACACTGCATAACATGGCCTCGATAGAGGATGCCTCGATTGATTTTGAGGCCGATCCATTGGTACATAGCGAGGTATTCCTCATTTCTGGGAAGACCGGGTCAGGCAAATCAACCCTGCTGGATGCGATTTGCTTGGCGCTGTATGACGATACCCCTCGGATGCGTAACTTGAAGATGGAGGGTAAGTTTGATGAGGTGAAAGATTCGCTCTCGATCAAAGATCCTCGCCAGTTGATGCGTCAGCATACGGGTGAGGCGTACGTGAAGCTTAGCTTTGAGGGGAACGATGGCGTTACGTATGAGGCGCAATGGAGTGTGGCTCGTGCCCGTAAACGGGAGAATGCCAAATTGCAGGATAGGCAGTGGAGCTTGCTTAATGGGCGGACAGGGCAACTGTTAACCAAGGTGCAGGAGGTGAAAGCAGCCATTCAAGCGGCTGTTGGCTTGGATTTTGGGCAGTTCTGTCGAACTACTTTGCTGGCGCAGGGAGAGTTTACCCGTTTCCTCAATAGCAACGACAATGAGAAGGCAATTATCTTAGAGAAGATCACGGGCATGGAGGCCTATGCGCGAATTGGCCGGAAGATTTATGAGATTACCCGTCAGAAAGAAATTGATTATCAGCTAAAAAGGCAGGAAGTGAAGGCTGTTCAATTGCTCACGGCAGAGGAGATTGCTGAACAACAGGAGCAGTTGAGGCAGTTGGATGCGTCGATCGAGCGGCTGCAAACAGCGAAGGCTGCGACCCTGCGAAAACGGGATTGGTTGACGCAATGCGATGCATTGGCCCAGAAACGTAAGGTTGCGGAGGCACAATGGGAAGAGGTGGTCAGACAGATGGAGTCTGCCGATTTCCTTCAGCAGGAGCAAACGGTGAGCGCATGGAAAGAGACGATGGAGGTTCGTGCGTGCATGCGTAATTGGCGACAGTGTCAG
This sequence comes from Parabacteroides distasonis, assembly GCA_021531385.1. Lineage (GTDB taxonomy): Bacteria > Bacteroidota > Bacteroidia > Bacteroidales > Tannerellaceae > Parabacteroides > Parabacteroides distasonis_C. Next base: position 99,461 of record JAFBIR010000009.1, read on the forward strand.
TCGCAGGCGGAGGTATGGCGGCAGGAACTTCAAAAGAAGCAGGCTGTTTATCTGCGCCTATCGCAAGGTTTGTGTGGGTTGCAACGACAGCAGATGGTGTGCAAGTCGCAGCGGGAACAACTAAAGGTGGCCTTGCAAACAGAGGCGGTGAAAGCCTCAGTTTATGCGCAGAGTCAGACGATTACGGAAAAGGTTTCCCAATGGAGACAGTTGACGGAAACAGCTCAGCGGTTGAGTGATGAGATTGAGCACGAAACGGCACAAAGTCAATCGCTGCAAGCAGACTGGGAGAAGGCGCAGGCGATGGCGGAACAAGCCCGGCAGCAGGTAGAGGCTTTACAGGGCCAATTAGCGGCTCAACAGCAGGCATTCGAGCAGATGGGCTTACCAGCTTTGCGTCAAACGAAAGAGCGATTGAACCAAAAACAGCTCTTGTTGAACAATGCGACACATAGTTTGCAAGCATGGATGGAGGCAAAGCAGGTCATGACTCAGCATGAGCAAGAGGTGGTGTCCAGTCAGGAAAAGCTGGCTCAGTTAGCTCGCCAGCAGGTTGTTGAACAACAATTGGATACGCAATATAAACACTTCTTTGCTACTTGTCAGTTGCATTGGGAGGCACAGAAGCGAACCATCGACAAGTGGGCAAAGGCGATGCGAGCCCAGTTGAGGGCAGGGGATCAATGTCCCGTCTGTGGGCAGGTGATTCCGGACCTTCTGCCTCAAGAGGAAGCATTGGATCAGGCCTATCGAGAGGTAGAGGCGCAGTTGAAAACGGCTCAAAAGCAGATGGAGGAGCAACAGGAACGGTTTGCGAAGATCTGCTCAGCGTATGCTTTGCAACAGGAGTTGGTGCAAGAGCGACAAAAGACGCTTGAAAAGGAGCGAGTGGCCCTCCAGACGAAGGCGGAGCGTTGTGTAGCTGATTGCCGACAGTGCCACATTGAGGAGGTAGATGAGCAGACTGCTCAAACGTTGGCTGATTATGAGCGGATTCTCGCAGCAAAGCGGTTGGCTACCACGCAACAAATCCAAGAGGCTGAGCGCTTTGAACGGGAGGTGGTGGAGCAGCTACGTCTGGCTTTGGAGAAGGCTCAAAAGGCGCATGAAGCCATGCAACAGAAGTTGGCCAAATGTGACCGTTCAGTGGCGTTGATGACCAAGAGCATTGAAAATCATCGTAGTCAGTTGGCTGCCTATCAAGCACAGGCTCAGCAGACAGGGGGAATGGTGGCGGCTTTGTTGGAGGCTGTACCGGACTGGAAAGCGGTATGGTCAATCCATCCGGAAGTGTTTTTACGTCAGTTGAGGGAAGCGTCTGAACGCTATGCGCAATGGCTGCAAGAGGAGCAGCAGGCAGCGCAGGCAGAGAGCCGTTTACAGGGATTGTTGGAGCAGGTAGAGGCAATCCGACAGGAGGTATGGCGTTGCCAACCGACTTGGCAAACTTTGTCGGTGGAAGGGGAGATAAATAGCAAGCAACCCTTGGCAGAGTGGAACCAGTTCTATGCGGACTTGCGCTCGGCTTTGGATCAGGCCTCATATAATCAACAGCAACAGGAGCGGTTGCAAGCGGAGTTGGCGCGTTATGTGGCGGCTCATCCCGATTATACGTTGACTCGGTTGGAGGAGTTAGATCAGTATGCTTCCACGTTGATTAGCGAATGGAGTAGGGCTAATGAGGCCATTCGACAGCGGCGGGTGGAACGTGAATCAGCTCTGCGTCAGATCCAGCAGGATCAAACCGTCCATAAGGCACAGCAACCTCCGATGGAGGAAGAAGAGACCACTGCTTCCTTATCGTTATTAGTAGCGCAGCAGGAGCAGGCTTTGAAGGATAGTTTGGTGCGGAAGGGAACGCTCCAGAATCAGTTGGACCGAGATGCGCAAAATCGGGCTAATCAGTTACAGTTGATCGAGGAGGCTGAAAGGCGCAAACTTCTTTATACGCAGTGGAGCAGACTCAATGAGCTGCTGGGCAGTGCGGATGGGCAACGCTTCCGAAAGATTGCGCAGAGCTATGTGTTAGGTAACCTGATTCATGCGGCCAATCATTATCTACAGATGCTGACTAATCGATACAAGTTACAGGTAGTTCCAGGCACCTTTATCATCTCGTTGGAAGATGCCTATCAGGGCTATACCCGTCGGATGGCGAGTACCCTCTCCGGTGGAGAGAGCTTTTTGGTATCGCTCGCTTTGGCATTGGCATTGTCTGATATTTCTGCGGATTTGAAGGTGGATACACTCTTTATTGATGAGGGCTTTGGTACGCTTAGTGAGGAACATCTCCAACAGGCTGTGCAGACCCTGCGGATGTTGCATAAACATAACCATCGTCAGGTGGGCATTATCAGCCATGTAGAGGAGTTGCGAGAGCGTATCCCCGTGCAGATCCAAGTGATCCAGGAGGGACACAGCTCAAGCAGTAAGGTAGAGGTGGTTAGGCTATAGGGGTCAAATCCATCTCAGCCGCTTTCTCCAATAGAAAAACTTTTGCGGGTTCATACTCGTTGGGAATCACCCCATCCAGTATGGCATTTTTGATCGCCTCTTTCAATACACCAACCGGACGAGAGGGGGCTAATCCAAAGATGTGCATGATCTCTTCTCCGCTAATGGGCGGTTGGAAATTGCGTACTCGGTCTTTCTCCTCAATTTCCGCTAACTTGGCCCTCACCTCCCGGAAATTTTCCAAGAAGCGACGTACCTTTTCCGGATTCTTGCTGGTAATATCCGCTTCGCAAAGCAACATCAAATCATCGATGTCATCCCCGGCGTCAAAGAGTAAACGGCGAATGGCGGAATCGGTTACTTCATTGTCTGACAGAGCGATCGGTCGCATGTGAAGGCTCACCATTTTCTGTACATACTTCATCTTCTCATTCATCGGCAGTTTCATTTTCCGGAAAATACCGGGAATCATCTTCTCACCAATGAAGTTATGGTTGTGAAATGTCCAACCCAATCGGTTGTCGAATCGTTTCGTGGCTGGTTTGGCAATGTCATGAAACAGTGCGCTCCAGCGTAGCCAAAGTTTATCGGTCGTGCGGCTCAGGCGATCCAAAACCATCAGCGTATGGGCAAAGTTATCTTTGTGGCCAATGCCTTCTTTGGTCTCTACCCCTTTTAAAGCTGTCAATTCAGGGAAGATATAGTCCAATAACCCGCATTGATCCAACAGTTCAAACCCATATGAGGGTTTGGGGGAGAGTACGATCTTGTTCAACTCGTCCACGATTCGTTCGCGGGAGATGATCTCGATGCGTGCCTTGTTGCGCTCGATGGCCTCGAAGGTATCCGGCTCGATGAAAAAACCCAATTGGGTAGCGAAGCGAATGGCCCGCATCATGCGCAAAGGATCATCGCTAAAGGTAATATCCGGATCGAGGGGTGTACGAATGGTCAAGTCTTCCAGGTCGTCGATACCGCCAAAAGGATCCACCAATTCCCCATAACGCATTGAATTCAAGCATAAGGCCATGGCGTTGATTGTGAAATCTCTGCGGTTTTGGTCATCCTCCAGGGTGCCATTCTCCACAACAGGTTTTCGACTATCATGGCTGTATGATTCTTTGCGAGCGCCTACAAACTCTAATTCCAAGTCTCCACATTTTACCTGCGCCGTGCCAAAATTCTTGAATACAGAGAGCGATGCTTTACGTCCGAGCTTATGCGCTACTTTTTTGGCCAGCTCAATACCGCTCCCCACGGCTACAATGTCAATATCTTTTGAATGACGATTCAGAAAGAGGTCTCTCACATAACCCCCGATCACATAAGCTTCCACTCCCAATTCATCGGCCGCCTCAGAAATCAGCCTGAATGGCTTGGCGTTGAGGTGATCTAATATCTCTTCTTCGCTAATATACATAGTTTAAAATACTGTTCGCTTATAAAATGAACCCTAATTGGCGCAAAGATACGCAATTTTTCATGTACTTTTGCGGACGAACAGTAAATGAGCAAGATCGAGAATGAAAAAGATAGCGATTTGTATCCCGCTGGTTGCGGCTTTATTGACGGCTTGTCATGGCGATCGGAAAGCCGCTGAGGAGCGTTTGGCGCAAGCGCAGGCGCTTTATGAGCGCAATGAGTTTTTTGGTGCGAAGAATGAGATAGACAGTATTAAAACGCTTTACCCCAAGGAGGTCACGGTGTTGCGTCAGGCATTAACTTTGATGCGTCAGGTCGAGCTGAAAGAGGCAGAGCGCAATATCGCTTTCTGTGATAGTTTGTTGCCGATCAAGCAGGAGGAGTTGGTCGGGCTCAAAGCGGGCTTTGTCTTTGAGAAAGACTCCGCCTATGAGGAGATCGGTAATTATATCTGGAAACGGCAGACGATTGAGCGCAATGTGCAGCGTTGCTATGTGCGCTGTGGCGTGAATGAGGAGGGTGAGATGTATTTAGCGAGTGTCTTTTATGGAGGTAAGCCGATTGAGCACACCAGCATCCGGTTATCTACAAAGGATGGACAGGAGGCGGAGACTGCGACGATTCCTTTTGATGGGGGCTTGAACTACCGTTTTACGGATTTAGGACAGACAACAGAGGTAGTGACCTATAAAGGGGAACATTGTGAGTCGGCGGTTAAATTGATCTATGCCAATGAGAAGGAGCGGATCAAGGTGGAGTATAAGGGTGGAAAACCCTATACGATTTATATGGCTGATGCCGATAAGGAGGCTATTGTGAAGACCTTCAATTTAGCTACAGTCTTGAGCGATATTCATAACATGGAGACGCTCAAAGCCAAATCCGCAAAGAAGATCGATTATTTGAATCAGAAATTAGGCGCAACTGCCGGTGAGTAGTGAGGCGTTTAGATAGAAAAAGAGGGTGGAAAGCCACCCTCTTTCTTACTATTGTTCAATTTAAGATTCCTTGTAAACAGCGAACTGATAATCGTACTTGTCCCAGCTCGGTTTGCCCTCCTCAGAGGCCTCTTTGATGTAATTGATCCGGAGGTTGAAACGATCAGAGCCTTTCTCTGCCTCTGTCTTGTTGACGGCGTCGATCACCTCTTTCAGGCGATAAGCACGGATCTCATTGGTGGAGGTTGCTGCCGAACCAGTGCCATCAGCGATCTTCACGACACGTAAGAACAGGGTATAGGTAGGAATGCCTTCGCTGTTCTCTTCCGCATCCTTGCTACGATCCCAGTAGAGTGTGAAGTTGTTCTTTTGCTCCTTAAGCTCGTTCAATGTCGCATTGAGGAACAGGTAGCCGTTCAGATAGCCACCCACCTCACCGGTGAAACCTGCCACGTTGGTCACTACTTGCTCTTCTGCCATCATCGTCGAGGTATCGGGGACATTATAGAAGACCGCGTTGCCCTTGCTGACCTCATCGAACACCGTGATGGTCGCTGTGTAGTAATCCATAGTCTGGGTCTTGTTCTCAGGAGCGTTCAGATCTACCTCATACTGAACCGTGTAACAAGCGCCATCAACCACCTGCGACATCAAATTGGCTGAATACATCGGGCCGTAAGAGGTATATAATACCGTTTTGTAACTCTTCTCAGATACACCTGCTACTGCAAATCCTTGACGCGTGAAGCGGTTGTCAGACTCTCCTAAGCAGGAGGTTAATAATGACACAGCTACTGCGAGCGTGCCCATCCACTTAAATACTTTCATTGTTCTCTTGTTGTTTAATATTGATACTATTTATATTTATTCATTTTTATGTGGCTAAAAACCCAATCTGAATCCCATGTTGAATCCCACATTAAACGGTTTCTCCGAATGAATGGTTTCGATCGTACTGCCATTATCGAAATAATAGTTAGCACTTACCTCACCAAAAGCACTCACAAACCGAACGATGGGATAACTGACACCTACTTTGCCATTTACTGACCACAGCCATTCTTTCATGCGGATATGTTCTGTTTGTTTGACAATGGAAATCTCATCGCTGAAAAGTTGCGACTGTCGTTTACCCGCTACGTTTACCTCTGCCATTCCTCCCGCTGAGGCATAGAACAGGAAACGGTGCCATTCGGCAATGCGATAGGCGATTGAAAGCGGTAATCCTATGAAATGCAATCGTTGATCCGTTTCAATATGATAGGTGCCATTAGTGCTCCATTCAGATCGTAAGTAGCTATAATTCAATCCTGTCTGCAAATAGAATCGATCGGAGAGCTGTCGACTGACCGAAAAACCAAAGCTGATAGGGGTGTGATGGCGGATGTCTGTCTTGGGCGAATCCTCCTGTATCGCTCCCCAAGTGTTCATACTGATCAGGCTCTCGCTGCGTAAAGCAAAGCTATTCGTCACATATTGAGGTACAAGCTGTGTCGTTCCTACCGAAAGACTGCCAGCTCCCATGCCAAAGCTCCATTTCCGTTGTTTAGCAGGTTGGGAAGTCATGGGCTGTGTGGCGTCGGTAGCTTTGGTACGAGGCCGCTGGCTCACGACTTGATCAGTCATAACCTCCTCGTTCTGCTGATCTTCCGTAAGTTGTGAGGATGCTGCCGCTGCGATTTCCTCTTCTGATTCGTAGCTAATGGCAGGCTCGATAGCTTGTTGTACGGATACCCGAAGCGATGGGGTGGGAGTTGCTTGAGCAATCCATGAGGTGCGTGCATGTGTAGCAGACTCGGAAATAGGGGCCACAGGTGTAGCAGGCGTGGAAACAACCGGTGTATCCGTCATTGTTTTGCTCGTTTCATCAGCCAGGTAAATTGCCTCAGGATCTTGATCGAACAGGTAAAGACTACCTATAAAGATAGCTAAAACTGCGGCTGCGGCGGCTGACCAGTAACGAAAAGCGAAAGGCCAGGTAATATGTCGCCCCTCTGGCAGACGGTTGGCTATCGCTTCCCAATCTTCCGGCAGGGGCTCAACCTCATGGTCGAACAGTTTGGCCTGGATGGCTTCCTCCCATTTATCTCGTTTCTCGTTCATCATCTTTTTTCTCCATATAAAGCGTTGACCTTACGTTGCAACAGCTGCTTCGCCCGCGTGTATTGTGAACGGGAGGTACTCTCCGTAATGTTTAACCGCTCACCGATCTCCTTGTGCGAATACCCTTCGATGGCAAAGAGGTTGAAAACCGTTCGGAAACCCGCTGGCAGGCTTTGTATCAACTGCATCAGTTCGGTGGCTGAGACATCTGATAGTGGTGAGCTACCTGTTTCTACCCGTTCTGCCGTTTGGCCTAAATCGGTCGATTCCCGCAACACATCCGCATGTCTCAGATGCTCCAAAGCGCTGTTTACAAAGATCTTTCGTAGCCACCCCTCAAAGGAACCATTCCCGGTATAGCTGTCGATGTGGGTAAATACTTTCACGAAACCATCTTGCAAGAGATCACGAGCGGTCTCCCAGTCGCTCACGTAGCGAAGGCAAACGCTCATCATCTTGCGGGAATAGGTCTCATAAAGCGCTTTCTGCGCGCGTCTATCGCCCTTCCGACAACCCTCTATCAGTTGTAGTTCGTCCATTCAATGTGCCATTGAACCCTTCTTAGGGGAAGCTCTTCTATCCACAGGATGCAACCTGTAGTCAAAACGCTGCAAACCGCATGAAAAAAATACGATTTTTTGCGGAGCAAAGATACAATCTAATTATGAAATATGAACTATACAGCGGTTCACTTGGTCATTTCATATAGTTAGAAAGATAATAATAGGTACTTGGTGAGGGCGCGCTTTCCACATGATAGCGGGTAGAAGCGGATACGGAGAAGGTATAACCTTGCTCTTTCAGCGTATCTACGGGGAGGTAAAGCGTCTCGCCATGAATCAATGTGGCTAACACATTGCGAGAGGAGTTGCTGTCTATCGAGTCGTTCAAAGCGTAATAGACCGTGTAAGTCAAGTCCTCTTGCTCTTCCGCAGGCTTGTCCCAGGTTAAATGCAGCTCGTCACCTTCCCGTTCCACGCGAATCTCTTTGGGAGCGGTGGGCACTCGATCATTGAGCCAGGTGAGGGGTGGCAGCTGTGCTGGATAGGGATAATAATGATCCCTCAGCTCTTCATAGAGTCCTTTCTCGTTGTAGAGCACATTGCCGCAACGGAAGAAAGCGCATCCCGCTCCTCCAAAATAGCGACTGTAATCAATCTGGTCGGTGATGTCGTTGACCGTCCAATCCGCTTCGCTTTTATCCATTCGGTATGCGCCCAAACCGGGGACGATCAGTCGCCCATTGCTCAACGATACCCAATTGTCCACGAAGGGAAAGAAGTTTTTGTACAGATAATACATCATGGGTACTATCATGTCTTGCTTGCCCGCTTCCATCCAGCGCTTAGGATCTTGATAGACACTCTCGTAAGCTGTCCATCCGGCGTTGGGGACCTGCTCGATTCGGTTGTATTTTCCTAATGGCGAGCTACTTACCTGTACCCAGGGTTTCATCTGTTTTACATAGTCGTACAACCGATAGACAATCCGGTTGATGTTCTCTCTGCGCCAATCTGCCAAATTGCGTCGTTTCCCAGATTGGTTATATAACTTCTTATCAGGGAAACTCTTCGCCTCTTCAGGATAGCGAATATAGTCGAAGTGTATGCCGTCGATGTCATAGCCCTCTATGATCTCTTTCACTAAAGATAGCAGGTAATCAGCGGTCCCCGGTACACCGGGATCGAGATACCACTCGCCATTGTGCCGTTTGCACAGTTTCGGGTGTTTACGCACGACCGACTGTTTGCCCATTTCCTTGACACTCTTCTCCGTACCAACTGGGAAGGTGACAAACCAAGCATGGCATTCCATGCCCCGCTTGTGGCATTCCTCGATGGCGAAGGCCAACGGGTCATAGCCGGGGAGCTCCCCCCAGCGACCGCTGAATGTTTTGCTGGCAGGCTCGATCTTCGAGCGATAGATCACGTCCCCTCGAAGGCGCGTCTGCAAAAAGACCATATTGAAATTGGCCGCTTGCAGACGGTCGAGGATCTCTATCAGGGCTTGCTGTTGGGCCATGCGGCTCTGTGGGTTAGTGGCAGGCCGATGCGGCCAGTCCAGTCCATAGACCGTGGTCAACCAAACGGCTCGAATCTCCTTTTTAGGTGGAACACCCGCCCAAATTATCCATCCACATAACCAGCCGATTAGCGCAAGAAAACAAGCCCTTCTTCTCATGCTCACTCGTTCACGATTTGAAGTGCCTCCTCCGGTAAGTTAGTGGTCAGGAAGTCCACACCTTTGTCACGCATCTCACGCATCACAGCCGGGTCATCTACCGTCCAAGTGTTGCTCTTCAAACCCAATACCTTGCACTCCTGCAGCCATTCGGGATGCGACCGCAATACCTTGTAGTGATAATCCAGTCCGGCAAAGCCCATCTCTTTCAGCTCCATGGGGGTTAACTCACCATTGAGGTAATACACATCCGCTTTGGGAGCCAAACGAATCAGCTCCTTGCAAGCGTCGAGATTGAAGGAGATGTATTCCGTACGTTTCGCCAATTTCATTTGATTGATCATTTCCACGCAAAGGCGAGCTGCTTCCCGGTTGCGTTCCGGTGTCTCATGCGGTTTTAACTCGAAAATCAAACGCACTTTCCGATTGGCCTTCTCTTTGGCCTTCAACAAATATTGCTCCAGTGTGGGGACGCACTCTCCGTTGGGCAACTTCAGATCCTTCAACTCTGCATAGGTGGACGTTTGGATGTGTTTTCCTTGAATATCGTTGTCATGATTGACAATCAATACGTTGTCTGCTGTCAGATGCACATCGAACTCTGATCCGTAAACCTTTACTTCTGCGGCTTTCTCCAATGCACGTAAGGAGTTTTGCGCAGATCCTTCCGTTTTCCAGTAACCTCTATGAGCGATCACCTTTGTTGGGCTTTTAGCGGCTACCCAAGATGCCATCGCCAGGCAGGCGATACTCACCAAAAAAAATCTTCTGTTCATGCTTAAATACCTCTATTTACAATCTTACTTTATAATTACGTATAACTTTGCTTGCAATCGTATCGCAGAATGCGGGCATAAAGGTAAGCATTCTTTCTTATATGGATCGGTTTTGGGGTGAGAAAACAAAAAAGACGTTTCTCAAGCTGAGAGAACGTCTTTTTTGCGTGGGCAGTGATGGATTCGAACCACCGAAGGCGTAAGCCAGCTGAGTTACAGTCAGCCCCATTTGGCCACTCTGGTAACTGCCCTTGCTTGTTTGCGGGTGCAAAGGTAGTGATAATTTTAAATGGTGCAAATTTTGAACGCATTTTTTGTTACTGATAGGTGTGTGGCTGGCATGAATGGCTCTTGCATATTACATTTTAGTGAAATTTTGTTTGGCGGTAGCGTTTTGTGAGATAAAGGGAGGGCCGTTTTCATAAATTGTTCCTACTTTCGCGTGCGTTTAATCTTTTATTAACTGGTAAACATATTTTGTAGATGGTAAAGAAAGTTGGGAACTTGATTCCAAACACCTTTTTTATTACGAAGGGAAGTGGAGAGTCTGATTTAGAGAAGCATGCAGGCTCCTATCACATGGCTCTTTATGACGCCGGTATTTCTGATTTCAATATTATGACTTATTCATCAGTGATACCTGCGACAGCGCATCTGGTGACTATGGATGAGATTGATCTTCCGCCTTTTGGCTCAGAGATGAAGACAATCATGGCGGTATCTCATGGATACCAGGATGAGTTTGTATCTGCAGGTGTGGTTTACGCCTGGATGTATAAGGATGAGAACTTCGATGAGAAGGTGGGCGGACTGGTTTGCGAGGTCAGCGGCCGTTATCGCATCGAGGAGTTGGAGTCTCGTTTGATCCGTGTGATTAACGATCTTCATCAGAAGACGTATGGTCAGTATTATTTAGGCGAGCTCAACTTCATTACGGAAGGAATCACGATCGAGAAGCGTTATGGCACGGCGTTGGCAGCGCTCTGTTTTGTGGATTTCTTGCAGCCGGAGATCGAAGAGAAATAAAATAGGTTTTTTTTGATAAATAAAGCCGACTCCTTGGTGGGAGGTCGGCTTTTTTTGTTACTTTTGTCCAACCAATCCAAAGCGGAGATTGTTATTTAACTAAATCCTTTAAAGAAACTGTACAAATGAAATATATTGGCGCTCATGTGAGCAGTTCGGGAGGTGTGGAGAATGCACCGCTTCATGCGAAGGAGATTGGAGCGAAAGCTTTTGCGCTTTTTACACGTAATCAACGACAATGGCGTTCATCGCCACTTAGCGCAAAGAGTATTACCTTATTTAGGGAGCGCTGTGCGGAATTTGGTTTTGCTCCGGAGCATATCTTACCCCATGACAGTTATTTGATTAATTTGGGCAATCCTGATGCCGAAGGGTTGACGAAATCCCGTGAGGCTTTCTTGGATGAGATGCGCCGTTGTGAGCAGTTGGGGTTGAAACTGTTGAATTTCCATCCGGGTAGTCATTTGAACAAGATGGAGCCGGAGGCCTGCTTAGCCTTGATCGCTGATTCTATCAACTGGACGTTAGCACAAACCGAGGGGGTTACGGCAGTGATTGAGAACACCGCGGGACAGGGAACCAATTTAGGTTACACGTTTGAACAGATCGCTACGATTATTGAGCAGGTGGAGGATAAGAGCCGGGTCGGGGTTTGCATCGATACGGCACATACATTGGCCTCTGGATATGAGATTCGTACAGCGGAAGGATTTGTCGATACGTTCCGAAAGTTTGAGGAGGTAATCGGTTTTCATTATCTGTGCGGCATACACCTCAATGATTCTAAAAAGGAGCTGAGCACACGGGTAGATCGGCACGATAGCGTAGGCAAGGGCGTGATGGGTATGGAACTGTTCCGCATGTTGATGCAAGATTCCCGTTTTGACAATATACCTATTATTTTAGAGACACCCGACGAGTCGCTTTGGGCAGAAGAGATCCGTTTGCTGTATGCGTTGACAGAAGCTTGACAAACTGAAATATACGAATAAAACAGATTCATTTATGGAAAAGAAAGGATTATGGATAACCTGCTTAGCGCTGTTGTTGTCAGGCGTGGAGGCATTGGCTTGTACCGGACTGTTGGTGGGGAAGAAGGCTTCCATCGATGGCTCCGTAATGATTAGTTATGCGGCAGATTCACATGGCTTGTATGGCGAGATGTATCATTGGCCGGCAGCCACTTGGCCGAAAGGGGCTACGCTCGATGTCGTAGAGTGGGATACGGGTAAACCATTGGGTACGATCGCACAGGTGGAGCGGACCTATAATGTGGTTGGTAATATGAATGAGCATCAGTTAGCCATTACGGAGAGTACGTTTGGGGGGCGTCGAGAGTTGCGTGATACGGCCGGTATCATGGATTATGGTAGCTTGATTTACATTACGTTGCAGCGTGCGAAGACCGCACGTGAGGCGATTAAGGTGATGACAGATTTGGTGGCTGAATATGGCTATTACAGTGGCGGAGAGACCTTCTCGATTGCGGATAAGCAGGAGGCTTGGGTGATGGAGATGGTCGGCAAAGGTCCGGGTCGCAAAGGAGCGATCTGGGTAGCGATTCGCATCCCCGATGATTGTATCTCTGCCCATGCCAACCAGTCCCGCATCCAGCAGATTCCGTTCGATGATAAGGAGAACTGCCTTTATGCGCCGGATGTCGTATCTTTTGCGAGAGAGAAGGGATACTTCAAGGGAAAGGATGCCGATTTTAGTTTCCAACAGGCCTATTGTCCGTACGATTTTGGTGCCTTGCGTGGTTGTGAAGCACGTGTGTGGTCGTTCTTCCGGCAGTACGATCCCTCTATGGACCAATATACAGACTTTATCAAAGGTGATCCGACGAAGCAGCCGATGCCTTTGTATATCAAGCCGAACCGCAAACTCTCTGTGCAGGATGTGCAGCAGGGAATGCGTAATCACTATGAGGGAACCGACTTGGATATGACGAAGGATGCGGGTGCCGGTCCGTATAAGGTGCCTTATCGTTGGCGTCCGATGACCTTTAAGGTGGATGGCGTGGAATATACCAATGAACGTGCGATTGCTACGCAACAAACTGGTTTCGTGATTGTTCCGCAGATGCGTGAATGGTTGCCAGATGAGATCGGAGGTATTCTTTGGTTTGGCGTGGATGATGCCGATATGGCCGTCTTTAATCCGGTTTATGCTTCTTCCGTGCGTGTGCCGGAGTGCTATCGGGTAGGCAATGGTGATTTGCTTAATTTCTCTTGGACCTCTGCCTTCTGGATGCACAATTGGGTAGCGAACATGGCCTATCATAAATATAGCTTTATGATTCAAGATATTCGCAAGGTGCAACAGGAGTTGGAGAACCATTATCAAGAGGTGATCCCTGCGATTGATAAGGCGGCACAAGAGTTGTATGCGAAAGATCCGAAAGAGGCTGTGGAGTTCTTGACTTGGTTTAGCACCTCTACTGCCGACAATGCGACTGCCCGTTGGAAAAAATTGGGCGAGTATCTGGTCGTGAAATATATTGACGGCAATGTGAAGAAGGAGGAGAACGGGCAGTTCAAGCGCAATGCTTATGGCCTTCCGGCTTATCCCGATTTCCCCGGCTATGATGAGGACTATTATCGCTCAATTGTGAAAAGCGCAGGCGAGCGTTTGAAGGTAAAAGAATAATCTGATTGTTAAACTTAAAAAGTTAGCGCGAATGAAAAAGTTATTTTTAATGCTTATGTTGGCTGTAATCAGTCTGGGTACTTTTGCACAGACCCGTCAGGGTGGTCAGCAAGTTGGCTTCAACATTGGTTATGCCTTTGATTCAGAGAATGCGACTTTAGGGGTGGACTATCGCTATTGCTTGACGGATGAATTTCGTCTCAATCCCAGTTTGACTTATTTTGCGAAGAACGATGGTGTGAGCGCATGGGCTATTGATATGAATGCCCACTATGTATTCTCTTTGGGCAGTGGCTTTGGTTTCTATCCATTGGCAGGTTTAAGCCTCTCTTTCTGGAATTGGGATGCGGGTAATGACCTCTCTCACAACGAGACCCGCTTAGGTGCAAACATCGGTTTAGGTGGTGAGTTCTATGCCACGAGCCAGTTCACGATCGGTCTGGATCTGAAATACAACATCATCAAAGACATGGATCAAGCCATGTTTGCTGTGCGTGTAGGCTATAATTTCTAAGAGCTATAAAAATCAAGCAAAAACGAAAGGGGAGTTAGGCCTGAGTCTAACTCCCCTTTCTCATTACTGTTCAGCCGCTATTTGGCTAAACGACATCAGGATTCTCCGGCTCTGGCTCTGGCTCTGGTTCCGTGGGAGGTTCGGGGGCGGCTGGAGCTGTCGGTTTCGTCTCCTCGCCCGGATTGGGCTTCGCTCCGGCCTTCACCCGTGAGAGTGTCAGCTGAAGTTGATAGAGGATGGCGTTCATCCGATCGATGACAGCCGCCAACTGTTGCTCCTTCGTTTCCGATTGCTCCGTCAACACATTCACTTGATAAAGCGCGTTGATCGCTCGTACCAACTCCTTGAATGCCTTATCCACTAACGGGCGAATAGAGGTCATGGTATAAGAGGTGGCTTTGGTGAGCAATTGCTCCGATCGCTCTTGATAGATTGCATTGAATGCTAAGTTCAGTGCCTCCAACCGATTCAACGGCTCCGTCAATTGCAATGTCGCTATATGCGGTGCGCAATTCGCTTCTCGCAGGAGGCCAATAAAATCGGCCAACGCACCAGTTGTAGCTGCATAACGCATCTTTCTTACCGCCCGATAGGGCTTAACGGAGTAGAGCAAGGCTTTTGCAGCCTGCTGAACCGCTTCGTCTCCAGAAATCGACTCATTTTCAATATGCTTCAAGATGTAGCTGAGCTGCTGCACCCGAGATGCATGTTTTTCCTTGATCTCGTCAGACAGATAGTAGGAGCGATTCAACAGATAACAATTGTTCTCTTCGTCAAATAGCCCCGCATACTGGTTTCTCAAACCAGCTAAACCTAAACCTGATGCAACCTCAACGGGTATCGCATCCAACAAATCGCTGTGCACTTGATAATGCTCTGCATTGAGTGCACCCCTAAAATTAAAGTTTTTGTTAATTTCTTTCATTAAAAAAGATTTGACGGTTAAAAAATAATCTACATAAGTTCCTCCTTCAAAGTATAGGATTCCTCATGTTCCCCTCTCCATGAACTCATGGAGTCAATTTAGCCCCTCCCTCATGGAGGGCGTTGCCCCGCCTGGGGCCAATTTAAGAAAGGTATATTCTTTCAATAAGTCTATACTATTTCTTCGATTTTAATCGGTTCGGAGGTGTCTCTTCGGCTCTTTTATGCTTCTCCTTTCAAAAGCGTTACGCCTTCGGCTGCCTCTCTAACGACAAAGGTATAACTTTTTTCTCAAAAACAACAAATTCGTTCTTTTTTTCAAAAAAGGATACGTTGGCATCCATGAGCGACAGCTCTTCCACTGCAGGTAATTTCTTGTCGTTAGCCGGCGACAGCTCTTCCACTGCAAGTTTTTGGTTGCCGTCAACTGGAAACAGCTGTTCCACTGCAAGTTTTTTCTTGTCGTCAGCTGGCGACGGCTTTACTCGATGGTGTAGAAAGGGCTGCTCCAGGCGACGACAGGATTTTACATGGTGTAGAAAGGAGTGCGCCGCTTGACGACGAGATTTTACACGGTGTAGAAAGGGGTGCTCCAGCTGACGACAGCTCTTCCACTACGAGTTTTTTGCTGTCGCCAACTGCGGAGAGTTCTCTACACCGTGTAGCGTAGAATACGTCACTGTCGAACAAAGGGCATAAAGTGTAGTTTCCCGATTTAGGTTAGGGCTCACTATACTCTATCGAAAGATTGAGGAGTATGGCATCAATCCTTGAGCTCTCCGCTGGCATCTCTATCACTATTTGTCAAATGTATATGGGTTCCTCCTTGCATAAGGCTTGTATCGAACTCACGTTGAGATCACAATAAGCGAAGCTTCTCATACATCCGGTGATAGGTGGGGGTGGGAATGCCTAATTGTTCACCTAAGCGGATGACGAAGCCGGTGAGGCTTTCCAACTCCGTGGGTTTGCCCTGCTTGAAGTCGGTGTGCATGGAGGTAGTGGAGCCGGGAGGCATCATCTGCTGAGCGGCTAAAGAGGAGGCAACGATGTCATCGGGCAACCCCGCATGGGCGGCATGAGCCACGGCGGCTAACTCCTTACTAATGGCGATGAACTCCTCTTGATGCTGGGAGATGACCTCATCCAGGGGTTGATCGAAATAGCTGGTGGTCGTGGCAGCGGTGGAGATCATATAGAACTTTTTCCAGATGCGCTGTTGAATGTCTTCGGGATTGAAGGCGTTGATGCCAGCTTTTGTGAGTAGTTTCAAGAGCGTCGTTTGTCGTTCAGGATAGCTCTTCCCGCCAAAATAGAAACGTTCCTTCTTAGAGAAGAGTGAGACCATGCCGGGGGCGCTAAGGCGGGCGCCAATATAGACACATCCACCCCAAATGGTTCGTCCCGGGCATAAGGCTTGGATGCGTTCGGGGATACCCAATCCGTTTAGCAAGGGGATGACGATCGTTTCCGAACCTATCATCGGTTGGAGCTGACGGATGTTTGCTTCCAAGTCATATCCTTTCGTGCAGCAGAAAAGATAGTCAACCGGTCCGATTTCCGCTGGAACATCAGTCGCTTTGTTGGGATGGGCTATGATTCTTCTCCCTTCCTGCTCAAGGTTGATCGTGATTCCTTGGGATTGGATTACTCGCAAGTTCTCCCCACGTCCCATAAAATCAATTTCCACTTGTGGATCGTTCGCATAGTGAGCGGCCATTCGACCCCCGTAATATCCTCCTACACCTCCGATTCCGGAGAAAGCTATCTTCGTTTTCTTCATGTTGACTTACTATTCTTGTTGTGCAATAGGTTGCTTTTCTTTGGGCCTTCCTGTTATAAGGAAGCTGTTAGTTCTTGAAACTGTGTCATGCTCGATCATCTGGAAGGAATTTCCAAGCGAGCCATATCTACAATCATCATCATGTTGAAGTATTGTAATAATTGTTTTGTTCATCGTCGTAATTCTTTATTATTTGCGGGGCCAAAAATACAACTATCATTTTTATGAAACAACATTGTGTGGTATGGCTGTATAGCAAAAACAAAAAAGCGACCTATGTGTGGCACAAGTCGCTTTGATCCGTTTGGAGTGGAGGGTATTTATTTCTTCTTTTTCTTGTCCTTGCCTGCTTTAGTGATGCGCTTGCCAGTCAAATCGAACTGGCTGAGCATGTCGCCCGTCACTTCATTCTGACTTTTCTTCACGAGCGTCATGTCAACATCAAAGCCGTTACCATTGAAGTAGAACGTGATCGATGTCTCCTTCTCGTTCACCTGTTGTACCTCGATTTGCTGTCCGTCTGCGGAGAGATTCACTTTTAGTTTTCCATCCACACGAGCTATATCCACCGTCATCTCCTCGATATCGACGGGCAGATCTTGGATTTTTACCAACCATTTACCGACGAAATAGTCTTTAGATTCTTCTTGTGCGTGAGACGTAAATGTGCTGGCCGCCATCAGCATGCATAGCATGCAAAAAAATACGATTTTCTTCATTTTTGTTTGTTTTTTATGGATTTGATTACGGGGACGAAGGTAATCAATTATGGATTATCTCGTGTGCCTTATCGTTTAATTTGAACCCGTATTTCGACGAATCCCCCTATTTCGTTCGATGAATTTTCAGTCGATGCATGCCTGGCTCAGTTTTCCGACTTGATACTTGCGTGAGATTGCCACAAAATCACTATGTTTGTGCATGTCTTTTTTAGATTTAGATTGACAGCTACAAATGATGAAGAATAAAATCACGATGTTGGGGACCGGTAGTGCGCTGGTCACGAAGTGCTTTAATACCTGTTTTGTCTTGACAAGCAGCAGCGGTAAACATTTGTTGGTGGATACCGGGGGTGGCAATGGCATACTGAGTCAGCTGGAGCGTGTTGGTATCGAGCGGGGAGAGATCGCTGATCTCTACATTACCCATGCGCATACGGATCATGTATTAGGGGCTATCTGGCTGATCCGTCTGACGTTGCAACGGAAAACGCCCGCTGTGTTGCATATCTTTAGCCATCAACGGGTATTGGATGTGCTGACCTCTTTTTGCCAGATGCTTCTGCCGAAGAAATTGATTGACAAGATGCCGGATCGTATTGCGCTGACAGCGTTGCAGGATGGCGATCGTTTCGAGGTGGGCGACATGCGGCTGCAATGTTTCGATATCCATTCTACCAAGGAGAAACAGTTTGGCTTCACGGCTGAATTGCCAGGAGATATTTGCCTAACCTGCTTGGGCGACGAGCCTTATAATGAGGCCAATGCGAGCTATGTGGAGGGAGCCGACTGGCTGATGAGCGAGGCCTTCTGTCTTTATGCAGACAGGGAGCGGTATAAGCCTTACGAGAAACATCATAGCACGGCGTTGGATGCCGCCCGTGAGGCTGAGCGCTTGCACGTGCGCAACCTGATTCTCTATCATACCGAGGAGGACACGCTTGCGCAACGAAAGAAGCGTTACACCGATGAGGCGGCTACGGTCTTCTCCGGCTCTATTTATGTGCCCGACGATTTGGAGGTAATCGAATTGGGGTAGGAGGAACACAACCCTAAAAATCCATTCAAATTGCAAACTCCGCATTGCAAATACGATAAAATGTGTATCTTTGCGCCTGCATCGTCTCGAAAGGGAAGGTGAGCCGTAAAGTAAGTAAAGTGGAGGCATTTTTTAGGACACATAAATACTTGGTGGATCATCTCTACGCTCCGGTGCGGAGAGGGTTGATGGATGAGATTAACTGGGAAGATCGCTTGATTGGCATCAAAGGCTCCCGGGGTGTCGGCAAAACGACTTTCTTGCTTGATTATGCGAGGGAACGTTTTGGGGCGGATAATAGGGCTTGTCTTTATATCAATCTGAATCATTTTTATTTCACGGAGCGTACGCTGGTGGATTTCGCTACGGCGTTTAGAGCGAAAGGTGGGCGTGTGCTGCTCATCGACCAGGTGTTTAAGTATGCGAATTGGTCGAGGGAGTTGCGTTACCTCTATGATACATTCGAGGATTTGCGGATCGTGTTTTCTGGCTCGTCGGTGATGCGTTTGAAGGAGGAGAACCCGGATCTCTCGGGCAAGGTGGTCTCTTATAACTTGAGAGGCTTCTCGTTCAGAGAGTTCTTGAACTTGATGTCTGGTCATGCGTTTCCGGCCTATTCTTTCGAGGAGATTATGCGTCGTCATCAGGAGATTGCGAAGGAGATCTGTGCGAGAGTGAGGCCGTTAGACTATTTTCAAGACTATTTGCATCATGGGTTTTATCCCTTCTTCTTGGAAAAGCGGAACTTCTCGGAGAATCTGTTGAAGACGATGAACATGATGCTGGAAGTGGACGTGCTTTATATCAAACAGATCGAGCAGACCTATCTGCCTAAGTTGCGGAGGTTGCTTTATCTGTTGGCGGTGGCGGCTCCCAACTCGCCGAACGTGAGTCAATTGAGCAAAGAGATTGGCGCATCGAGAGCGACGGTGATGAATTACATCAAGTATCTGTCGGACGCACGGCTGGTCAACATGCTTTATCCGGAGGGAGAATGCTTCCCGAAGAAGCCGGCCTATGTGTATCTGTATAACTCAAACCTGATGTATCCCGTTCGCCCGATGGAGGTGAACGCACAGACGGTGAGGGAAACGTTCTTCTTCAATCAGTTGCTGAAGGACAATAAGGTGAACGAAGGTGGACGCAACGCCCGTTTCTTGGTGAATAGCCGCTATCCGTTCCGAGTAGAGGAGGGCATGAAGGCCAGGAGTAACGCAGAGCTGTTTTATGCGGTTGATAAGGCTGAGGTGGGAGCCGGAAACATGATTCCGCTCTGGCTGTTCGGTTTCTTATATTGATTGAATACGATAAGAATAAAGAGTAATATCTTTAAATACTAATAGTTTAAAAGTCTATGACAAAGGAAAAGAAATTTATCACTTGTGATGGTAATGAGGCAGCTGCGCATATCTCGTATATGTTCAGCGAGGTTGCCGCTATCTATCCCATCACCCCGTCATCAACCATGGCTGAGCATGTGGATGAGTGGGCTGCCGCAGGGCGTAAGAACATTTTTGGCGAGACCGTCAAGGTGCAGGAGATGCAATCTGAGGGTGGTGCTGCCGGTGCTGTTCATGGCTCTTTGCAGGCTGGTGCGTTGACTACGACTTACACCGCCTCTCAGGGTTTGTTGCTGATGATCCCGAACATGTATAAGATCGCCGGTGAGTTGCTGCCGTGTGTATTCCATGTGTCTGCACGTACGTTGGCCTCTCATGCGTTGTGTATCTTCGGTGATCACCAGGATGTGATGTCTTGCCGTCAGACAGGCTTCGCCATGTTGTGCGAGGGCTCTGTGCAGGAGGTGATGGACTTGGCCGGTGTGGCTCACTTGGCTACTTTGAAGAGCCGTGTACCGTTCGTGAACTTCTTCGATGGTTTCCGTACCTCTCATGAGATCCAGAAGATCGAGAAGTTGGAGAGTGATGATTTGGCTCCGTTGATCGACCAGCAGGCGTTGGCAGATTTCCGTGCGCGTGCGTTGAACCCGGAGCATCCGGTGGCACGTGGTATGGCAGAGAACCCCGATCACTTCTTCCAGCATCGTGAGTCTTCTAACGCTTTCTATGACGCTGTGCCGGCTATCGTTGAGGAGTATATGAACGAGATCAGCAAGATCACGGGTCGTCCTCATGGTTTGTTTGACTACTATGGTGCTCCCGACGCTGAGCGTGTGATCATCGCCATGGGCTCTGTAACGGAGGCTATCCGTGAGACGATCGACTACTTGGCTGCTAAGGGTGAGAAGGTTGGTTTGGTATCTGTTCACTTGTATCGTCCCTTCTCCGCTAAGCATTTCTTGGCTGCTGTTCCGGCTACGGCAAAGCGTATCGCTGTGTTGGATCGTACGAAGGAACCGGGTGCTAACGGTGAGCCGTTGTATCTCGACGTGAAGGAGTGCTTCTATGGTAAGGAGAATGCCCCGTTGATCGTGGGCGGTCGCTATGGTTTGGGTTCTAAGGACACCACCCCGGCGCAGATCTTGGCGGTTTATGAGAACTTGGCGTTGCCGATGCCGAAGAACCAGTTCACGCTGGGTATCGAGGATGACGTGACCTTCACCTCTCTGCCTAAGAAAGAGGAGATCGCACTCGACGCAGACGGTATGTTCGAGGCGAAGTTCTACGGTTTGGGTGCAGACGGTACGGTCGGTGCGAACAAGAACTCCGTGAAGATCATCGGTGATAACACGAATAAATATTGCCAGGCTTACTTTGCTTACGACTCTAAGAAGTCTGGTGGTTTCACCTGCTCTCACTTGCGCTTCGGTGATCACCCCATCCGTTCTACTTACTTGGTGAACACACCGAACTTCGTGGCTTGCCACGTACAGGCTTACCTCCACATGTATGACGTGACTCGTGGTTTGCGTCAGAACGGTACTTTCCTGTTGAATACGATCTGGGAGGGCGAGGAGCTGGCTAAGAATTTGCCGAATAACGTGAAGCGTTACTTCGCTGAGAAGAACATCACGGTTTACTATATCAACGCAACGAAGATCGCTCAGGAGATCGGTTTGGGCAACCGCACGAATACAATCCTGCAGTCGGCGTTCTTCCGTATCACAGGCGTTATCCCTGTAGATTTGGCGATCGAGCAGATGAAGAAGTTCATCGTGAAGTCTTACGGTAAGAAGGGTGAGGACGTGGTTAACAAGAACTACGCAGCTGTAGATCGTGGTGGTGAGTACGCACAATTAGCAGTGGATCCCGCTTGGGCAAATCTGCCTGCTGACGAGAAGGCGGCTAACAACGACCCGGCTTTCATCAACGAGGTAGTTCGTCCGATCAATGCACAGGATGGTGACCTGTTGAAGGTTTCTGCGTTCAAGGGCATCGAGGATGGTACTTGGTATCAGGGCACTGCGAAGTATGAGAAGCGTGGTGTGGCTGCCTTTGTTCCGGTATGGAACAGTGCGAACTGTATCCAGTGTAACCAGTGTGCTTACGTTTGTCCTCACGCATCTATCCGTCCGTTCGTATTGAACGACGAGGAGCAGGCTGGCGCAAACTTTGCAATGATCGACGTGAAGGCTCCGGCTGCCATGAAGGGCATGAAGTTCCGTATGCAGGTGGACGTTATGGACTGCTTGGGTTGCGGCAACTGTGCGGATGTATGTCCGGGCTTCAAGGGTAACAAGGCGCTGTCTATGGTTCCGTTGGAGGGTCAGCTGCCTGAGGCTGCTAACTGGGATTACTGCGTAGAGAAGGTTTCTTCTAAGCAGCACCTGGTTGACGTGAAGTCTAACGTGAAGAACTCTCAGTTCGCTACACCGTTGTTTGAGTTCTCAGGCGCATGCTCCGGTTGTGGTGAGACTCCGTATGTGAAGCTGTTGACGCAGTTGTTTGGCGACCGTCAGATGGTGGCTAATGCAACAGGTTGTTCTTCTATCTACTCTGGTTCTGTTCCTTCTACGCCTTACACAACGAATGAGAAGGGGCAGGGTCCGGCTTGGGCAAACTCATTGTTCGAGGACTTCTGCGAGTTCGGTTTGGGTATGGTCTTGGCAGACGAGAAGATGCACGAGCGCATCGAGGCGCTGTTGAAGGCTGCGTTGGAGTCTGAGGCTCCCGCTGAGTTCAAGGCTGCCGCTGAGGAGTGGATCGCTGGTCAGAAGGACGCTGAGGCAAGCAAGGCTGCTGCCGCTAAGTTGGTTCCGATGATCGAGGCCGGTGCCGCTGCAGGTTGCGAGATCTGTGGTAAGCTGAAGGGCTTGACGCAATACCTCGTGAAGAGAAGCCAGTGGATCATCGGTGGTGACGGTGCTTCTTACGATATTGGTTACGGTGGTTTGGATCACGTGATTGCTTCGGGTAAGAATGTAAACATCTTGGTATTGGATACTGAGGTTTACTCTAACACGGGTGGTCAGTCTTCTAAGGCTACACCGGTAGGTGCGATCGCGAAGTTCGCTGCCGCTGGTAAGCGTGTCCGCAAGAAGGATCTGGGCTTGATCGCTACGACTTACGGCTACGTTTATGTGGCTCAGATTGCGATGGGCGCTGACCAGGCTCAGTGCTTGAAGGCGATCCGCGAGGCTGAGGCTTACGATGGTCCGTCATTGGTAATCGCATACGCTCCCTGTATCAACCACGGTTTGAAGAAGGGTATGGGCAAGTCTCAGGCTGAGGAGAAGGCTGCTGTTGAGTGTGGTTACTGGCACTTGTGGCGCTACAATCCTGCGTTGGAGGCTGAGGGTAAGAACCCGTTCACGCTCGATAGCAAGGAGCCGGATTGGAGCAAGTTCCAGGATTATCTGAAGGGTGAGGTTCGCTTCGCTTCTGTGATGAAACAGTATCCGGCTGAGGCCGCTGAGTTGTTCCAGGCTGCTGAGGACAATGCGAAGTGGCGTCTGCGCAGCTATAAGCGTATGGCCGCTCAGAACTGGGATGTTGAGGCATAAATCACTTTTCCTAATTCATAAGGCGGGGGGCGGTACATCTTTGTAGGGTGCACCGCCCTCTTTGCTTCTCAGTGAAAACGAATGAGACAATGATAAAAGCAGTTTTTTTCGATATTGACGGGACGTTGGTGAGCTTCAAGACTCATGAGGTACCTCCCTCGACTGTGGCCGCTTTGGCGGCGTTGCGGGAGAAGGGAGTGAAGGTGTTCATCGCTACCGGCAGGCAACGAGGCTCTATCAATAACCTGGGTACACTCCAATTTGATGGCTATATCACTTTAAATGGAGGCTATTGTATCGCAGGCAATGAGGTGATCTACAAACGTTCCATCCCGAGAGCGGACATCGAGGCATTGATCCGCTACCAGCAGGAGAAACCTTTCCCCTGTGCGTTGGTGGAGGAGGATGGGCTCTTCCAAAACTACATTGACGATAATGCTCGCTCCCTTTATGGGTTGCTCAATTTTCCCTTGCCTCCTATCCGTCCCTTGGAGGAGAACAACGGGAAGGAGGTCTTTCAGCTGATCGCCTTTTTTCAGGACGATAATGAGCAGGAGATCATGTCCGTGTTACCGCATTGCGAGGCCACTCGTTGGAATCCGCTATTCGCTGACGTGGTGCCGAAAGGCAGTAGCAAAGCGATCGGTATCGACAAGATCATCGCTCACTATGGCATTCGCTTGGAGGAGACCATGGCTTTTGGCGACGGAGGTAACGACATCCCGATGTTGCGTCATGCAGGCATAGGCGTAGCGATGGGCAATTCAACCACTGAAGTGCAAGCGGCTGCCGATTGGGTGACCACCTCAGTGGATGAGGATGGAATCATGAACGCTTTACGCCATTTTGGTGTTATATAGGAAGATAAATAAAGGTCGAATATAATAGAACGAAATATGATAGACGAATTATTAAGTTTCAACGAGACGTTCGTAAAGAACAAGGGGTATGAGCAGTATATCACCAATAAATATCCTGATAAGAAGATCGCGATTCTCTCTTGCATGGATACCCGCTTGACCAAGCTGTTGCCTGCGGCATTGGGCATCAAGAATGGGGATGTGAAGATCATCAAGAATGCAGGAGCGATCATCTCTCACCCCTTTGGCAGTGTGATCCGCAGCTTGATGGTAGCGATCTATGAGTTGGGTGTGGAGGAGATCATGGTGATTGGCCATACCGATTGCGGTGCGAAGCACATGAATGCGGAGGAGATGATCCGTCAGATGCGGGCGAGAGGCATCAAGCAAGAGAGCATTGATATGATTCGTTATTGCGGCATCGACTTCGAGAGCTGGCTCTCCGGTTTTGATACCTCTGAGGGTTCTGTGCATGAGACTGTGGAGCAGATCCGTAAGCATCCGCTGTTGCCGCATGATATCACTGTGCGTGGCTTCGTGATCGACTCCGTAACGGGTAAGTTGACTGAGATTACAGTCTGATTTTTAATAGATACGTTTTAATTTACAATAGAGCAGTAGAGATATGGAAGAGAATACCTTTTTGATCCCGTTGACTATGGCCATCATGGGGCTGGTCGTAGGTGCGTTGTTAAGTGTCCTGCTTCGGCGGACGAGAATACCCTATACGGTGGGACTGTTTGCGGTGGGCCTTGGTGTGGGTGCGCTCAATCGAATGGGCGTATTCGGGGCGGAGTCGGCCATCTCGATGGGCATTGATTCCGTGGTCAATATCCATCCGGACCTGATACTCTATCTCTTTCTGCCTATCTTGATCTTTGATGCAGCATACGAGCTGAACATGCATATTTTCAAGAAGACCATGGTCAATGCCGTCTTGTTGGCGGCACCCGGCTTGGTGATCTCGATGTTGCTGACCGGCTTGCTGATGGTGGGTATCGGAGCTGTCGTGCCTCAGTTTGCCGGATGGGGATGGACCTTTGCCTTGATGTTTGGCGCCTTGATCAGCGCAACCGACCCGGTGGCGGTGGTCGCCCTGCTACATGAGTTGAAGACCAGTAAGCGTTTCTCTACCTTGGTCGATGCGGAGTCTATCCTCAACGATGGTACGGGTATCGTCTGCTTCATGCTTTTCATTGGCCCCTTCCTGAAGGCAGGTGAATCGTATGGTGCCCCCCTTCTGGAGTTTTGCTATGTGATGGTGATGAGTCTGTTGTTGGGTTTCGTGATGGCACAGGGGGTGATCTGGTTCATCACACGCATCAACTCAGAGGAGAATGTGCAGAACAGCGTGATCATTCTCTCCGCTTACCTCACCTTCATCTTGGCACAGCATAGCTTGGATGTTTCTGGCGTGATCGCGCTGTTGGCATTCGGCCTCACCATCTCTTATGTGGGTAAGCCTCGTTTGCGTCCGGAGGTAAATAACTTCATGGGACGTTTTTGGGATTTGCTGACCTATGCCGCCAATACGCTTATCTTTATTATTGTAGGTGTGATCATTGCCGGCAAGATTCATTTCACCTGGACTGCCTTTGGCATCCTCTTGTTGGTGTATGTGGCGCTCAACCTGATTCGTTACGCCATGATTACCCTGCTCTATCCCTTGATGAAGCGCATTGGCTACGGACTGAACCGGAAGGAGTCGGTGGTCTTGACTTGGGGAGGACTGCGTGGTGCGTTGGGTATGACGTTGGCCTTGATGGTCTCCTATACGCCGGGCATACCGGAGGAGATTCGCGACCAAGTGTTGTTCCTGACCGCTGGTGTCGTGACGCTGACGCTCTGTGTAAATGCCACCACCATGCGCTGGCTGCTCAATCGTTTGGGATTGATCAACACCTCCACAGCCCGCAACCTGATGAACTTCAACATCCGGGGCTATCTGCGTACCGAGGGAGAGAACACCTTGCAGCGTTTGCAGCAGAGTGAGGATCTAAAGGCGGCAGATTGGACACAGGTGGAAGCCTATCTGCCGGAGAAGCCGGAGCGTCCCCGTTGCTACCTGCAGAAACCAGAGTTGTTGGCCGAGATACGCTTGCGCATCCTCGATCAAGAGAAATCGGAGCTGCATAACCTCTATGAAGAGGGAGCTATCTCGAAGGCCGTATTCCGTCGGTTGATGAACTCGCTTGACGAGCTCTATGATGCGGACGGAAACCATCCACTGAATGAGCGTCCCTCCATCTTCCACTATTGCGACCGTATTTTCGTGTTGGGCGATCGTTTCCGCCTGCCCAACCTTTTCGAATGGATCAGTTTTGTCTATCGTCGGCAGATCACGGCTGTTTATGAATTAGGATATGGTTTCTATCTGTTGCAACAGAGTAGCTTGCATTTTCTGGAGCAGTCACTTTCGGCGAACGTGATGAGCCGAATGGGCAAGGAGCAGCAGAAGGTGATCCATAAGGAGATCGAGGAGAACATCAGTCGTATGGATGCCGTGCGGGAACGGGTGATCAAACGCTACCCGAAGGCCTATCGCCATGCGGTGACACACATAGCCATCCGTATCCTGCTCAGCGATGAGAAGCGGAAAGTGGAGCGTTTCGGCCAGCAGGGCGTGCTCACGGAGGAGGAGGTCAGCGCTTTGGAGCATACGCTTGATGTCCGTAGAGGTCAGCTCTCCGGTTTCACCCATTCTACTTTCTACCTGACATTGAAAAAGCTGTTTTCATAGGCTGCGAAAATTTTTCTAACTTCGCGCCTTGAAAGCAAGATTAGATTTAGATTATTCTTATTATGGTAAGACAATGTTTTATTTTATTCGGCTGCCTCGCTTTTGGTGAACTCATAGTCAGCGTAACGGGTGTGAAATTGCCGGCAAGCATCATTGGTATGCTCACTCTCACGCTTTTATTGAAACTGAAAATCGTTAAACTGGAGTGGGTGCGTGGTCTGACAGATTTTCTCATAGCCAATCTCGGGTTCTTCTTCGTACCGCCTGGAGTGGCACTCATGCTCTATTTTGACGTAATAAAGATGGAAATCCTGCCCATAGCTTTGGCTACGCTTTTGAGCACCATCATTGTGCTACTCGTCACAGGCCACACGCATCAAGTGGTGAGCAAAGGAGAGCACAAGGTACTTGAGAAAATACATGCGAAGAAACAGGAATAACAGATATAGGAAATTCAAAATCAGCAAACATACGACAATATGAAAACAATCCTATGCAACGAATATTTCATGCTCGCCTTCACGTTCGGCGTGTTCTATGCCGCTAAGATCTTACAGCGTCGTCTGGGTTGGGTACTTTTCAATCCCATACTTGTGGCAATAGCAGTCATCATCGTCTTTCTTCTCTCGATGGATATTCCCTATGACACCTATCATGAGAGTGCCAAGATGATCGATTTTTGGTTGAAGCCAGCGGTTGTAGCCCTTGGTGTACCGCTCTATCTTCAGCTCTCCTCCATTAAGCGTCAGTTTTTGCCCATATTGGCATCGCAAATGGTGGGTTGCATCGCTGGTATCGTGAGTGTGGTGATCATAGCCAAGGTGCTGGGAGCCTCTGATACAGTGTTAATGTCGCTTGCAAGCAAATCCGTAACCACTCCGATCGCTATGGAAGTGACGCAGGTGTTGGGTGGAATCCCTTCGCTTACAGCAGCTATCGTAGTGATAACGGGACTTATCGGAGCAATCATTGGATTCAAGACGCTCTCCGTGGGGCATGTCAGCAATCCTATGGCACTCGGTCTATCTATGGGGGCTGCTTCTCATGCCATCGGTACCTCTGCGGCCATGGATCGGGACCAGTTTGTTGGGGCATACGCCAGTCTCGGACTTACACTCAACGGTATCCTCACGGCTTTGCTTACCCCTACGGTTATAGACTTGATCCAATACATCCCGTAGCGATAAATTTCATTGCCCGTAGTTCTGAAAAACATTGCCCATCGTTTTAGAAAACGTTGCCCGTGGTTTTGAAAAATCATGGGCAATGTTTTTTCAGCCGTTGCCCATTGTTTTTTGAGCTTATGGGCAATGTTTTTTCTCTTTTCCCGTCCATTTTGGCAGCCGAAGAAGTGGGGTGAGTGATCAATCCAGCATCAGGCTGAGGAAAGCCGCTCGTTGCGGATAATCCAAAACGAGTTGGGTGAGGAGCTGGGGCGGCATCGCTCGCAGCTCCTCCATAGTGGTGGAACTGGGATGATGACGCAGCCAAGCTCGGCAAAGCACATCGGGATCTACCAAATGCGCCATGGCGAAAGGATGCCGCTCGGCAGCGGTGGAAGCAGGAGACTTGATGAGCACCCGCTCCGCTTGAAAATGGCGTAGCAGCAGTTGCGCAAAGTGGTGTGCTGTGGCTTCATCTTCCGTCAGCCACTCCTTGATCAGTAATTCGTGGGTCTCCGCCTCGAAAAGCACGAAGGCCATTCCTAAGATTTGTTTCGCTGTGTCTCGCAGCGTGAAGAGACCACCGCCCGATTGCCAAAAGTCGATGAGATTTACCTTTAAATCAGCAACTGTGTGGAGGAGGCTGATGGGGCGTTCCCGCAGTTTCCGATCCAAATAGGTATGCAGTGCCGGAAGATCCGCATCGGGAAGTCGCTCCGCTTGCAGAAAAAGATCGGTGGGGCTCTCTGCCCTTTCCGCAAGTTCATAGCTTTTCCATGCGTAATCGAAGGTGGTCGTATAACCCATGCGGGCATAGTAGTCAAACAGCCAAGGCTCAGCAGGAATCAACGTGGCAAGGGCGAGACCTCTGCGTTTCAGTTCCACTTCCGCTTGTGCCATGAGCTGCTTCATGTAGCCCTTGCCCCGCTCTTCCGGTAGCGTGGAGACCCCACAGATATAACCTACCGAAATCATCTCGCCATAATAACAGAGGGTGTAGGGGAGGATTTGCAGGGCGGAGACGACACGCCCTTTCCGCTCCAGTATCAATGTATATTCGTCTCGATAGACCTGCTCGAAGAAGAGCCGGATGAAAGGCTCCGGATCGCCGAAGCAGGTGCGCCAGAGGTCGATGACCTGTTCTTTCCGGCTGTTCATGACTCCGGTGTCAATTCGGGCAGCTTCTTGATGGCTGCGCCTTTTTCCAACAAGATAGCAGGCTGATAGGAGAGTTTGGCTTGCCGTAAACCGGGGATGCCCAGATCCTCCTCTCGATTGACGTAGGTGTATTGCTCGGGAAGGTGAGCGGCAAACTCCTGGTTGATCACTGTGTAGGCCCCCTCATAGCTCACGTCAGCCTTTTCTACGTGCACACCGAAGGTGTCGTGGTTGATCGGTGCGCCAAACGAGAAGGCGATGATCTTTCCTTCCACCCGGATCGCTCCACCGGTCAAGTCCAGCTCCTCGGCGTGATGCAAGGCGTAGGTCAGTGAGCGACGCTCATCGCTCAACTCCTCCTCCTCTTCCGCGCTTTCGTTGTTGGCCTTGAACCATTGACGTTCCAGCTCTAAGCATTGTGGCACGATCTCCTGCGTGATGGGGAGGTATTCGTAGGTGTACCGTTTCTTGAAGTTATTGATATGGTTGCGCTTGGGTTGGTACTTCTTGCCCTTGAGCGTAGCCAAATCCTCCCGCAGGTAGATGTAGTCGAAATAATCTCGTTCGGGGATATAGAAGAATCCATCGGGATGGGTCGCTTCCAGGAGTGCACGGTTTTCCGGCGTGATGCCCAGCATGCAGAGCGGATGGCCATTGGCAAGTGAATCCTCTTCTAACCAACGAATAGCCTCTGCCATATCAGCAGCTGTCTTGTCCGGCAAACCTATGGGCATCATATAGGCAAAACGACTTTTGTCTTCGATGAGGAAACGAATCAATAGAAAACCATCTACTACCGCATAGCAGCTATCGTAGAGGAATCGCCAACTACACATATTGGCGAAGGAGAAATCGCAATTCTTATAATCGCTGGGGAGTGTGAAAGCGGTGATGGCCGCTTTGTCTGCCAACGTAATTGGCTTAAACGAAATTTGCATACAAATTGTAATCCTTATGTTTTTTCGAGGGGCAAAGATAATAGGAATTTACATACATTCCCGCGCCTTGTGCAGGGATAGCGGCGAAAGAAAATGCCTTCGCCTATCCTTGCACAATATCCAACAGTTCATTGGTAATGGCTTGCTGGCGACTCTTGTTGTATTGATGCGTCAATGTCTGCAACAGCTCGTTGGCATTGTCGCTGGCGATCTGCATAGCGATCATGCGGGCGGCATGTTCAGCGGTAGAGGCATCAAGCAGTGCCGCATAGAGAGAGAACTTGAGCCATTGGGGTAAGAGTAGCGTAAGCAACTCCTCGGCAGAGGGCTCTAAGAGTGTTTGCCCCGTGGTTTCCGCAGCGGGAGGCAGCGTGAGGGGCAGGAAGGTCTGCTCCATCAGTGGCTGCGAAGCGCTGTTCTTGAAATGGTGGTAGAGCAATTCCACCCGATCCACTTTTCCCTCCAGGAAGTGGGCAATGAGTTGCTCTGCAAAAGAGGCTGCCTCCTCGTAAGTGGGAGCGGTGCTTATCGTTGCGCTCTCGGTGGCATAGCCTGCCTTTTGTAATTCATTGACGAGTTTTCGGCCGATCGGGAAGAGCCGCACCTCGACACCTTGTTGTTGATAAGCCTCGATTCGAGCGTCCACTCGTTTCCATACGTTGGCATTGAAGCTACCGCATAGACCGGTGTCGGAGGCGCACGCCACAATCGCTACGCATTTCAGGGGGCGATCTTCTGTGAGTGGCGAGGCACTGTTTGTTGTCGCTGCTATCAAGGCGCTCAACAACTCCGATAGCTGCTGGGCGTAAGCCACCGTATGCCCGGTGTGGCTCTGTGCCTGATGCAGCTTGGCCGAAGCGATCTGCTTCATGGCCGAGGTGATCTTCTGGGTGCTCTGGATCGACACGATCCGATTCTTTATCTCTTTGAGCGAAGACATAAACTCCTAACTTCTAATTCCTAATTCTTAACTTATTACTCCTAATTCCTCATTGAGCGCAGCGGCTACCTCCTCTATTGTTCGCTGAATCTCCGCGTTGATCAACCCTTGTCGGAGTGGGGCGAGCACATCTTGTGCGTGTGTGGTGCGCAAAGTCTCTAAGAAGCGACGCTCGAACGCATGAACCTGCTCGATCGGCACGTTTTTCAGCAATCCCTTCGTGGCGCAATAAAGGATGGCGATCTGCTCCTCTACGGGCATAGGGCTATGCTGTGGCTGAATGAGTAGGCGGGTGTTCTTACGTCCCTTGTCGATGGTAAAGGCCGTTACCGGATCCATCTCGCCACCAAACTTGGCGAATGACTCCAACTCTCGATATTGCGCTTGATCCATCTTCAAGGTGCCGGCTACCTTCTTCATCGCCTTCAATTGCGCGTTGCCACCTACACGAGAGACAGAGATACCGACATTGATCGCCGGGCGATTGCCTTGGTTGAAGAGATCGGTCTCCAAGAAGATCTGGCCATCGGTGATGGAGATCACGTTGGTCGGGATATAGGCAGAGACATCTCCTGCCTGTGTCTCGATGATGGGAAGGGCGGTCAGTGAGCCACCACCGGTCACCTTGTCGCGCAGACTCTCTGGGAGATCGTTCATCTGCCGGGCTACCTCTGCCTGGTTGATGATCTTCGCGGCCCGCTCTAACAATCGGGAGTGCAGGTAGAAAATATCACCCGGGTAGGCCTCTCGACCGGAGGGACGACGCAAGATCAAAGAGACCTCCCGATAGGCTACAGCCTGTTTGGAGAGGTCGTCATAAACCACCAGCGCATCCCGACCGGTATCGCGGAAATACTCCCCGATAGCTGCGCCGGCAAAAGGAGCGAAATACTGCATGGCGGCAGGATCGGAAGCGGTGGCACTGACCACGATGGTGTAATCCATCGCTCCGTGCTCCCTTAGGGTGTTGACCAAGGCGGCGATGGTTGATCCCTTTTGTCCGATTGCCACATAGATGCAATAGACCGGATGCCCCGTTTTATATCCCTCACGTTGGTTGATGATCGTATCCATAGCGATGGAGGTCTTGCCGGTCTGACGGTCGCCGATGATCAGCTCACGTTGTCCCCGTCCGATCGGAATCATGGCGTCGATGGCCTTGATGCCGGTTTGCAGCGGTTGGTTGACGGGTTGCCGGTAGATAACGCCAGGCGCTTTACGCTCCAAAGGCATCTCACAACACTCACCGCCAATCTCGCCCTTGCCATCAATCGGATTGCCTAAAGGATCGATCACACGACCCAGCATCTGTTCACTGACTTGGATGGAGGCGATACGTCCCGTCCGTTTCACCGTGTCGCCCTCCTTTACCCGATCGGTCGGGCCTAAGAGCACGGCACCCACATTGTCTTCCTCCAGGTTCATGACAATGGCCTCCATGCCGTTATCGAACTGCAAAAGCTCGCTGGCTTCGGCATTCTCCAATCCATAGATGCGTACCACGCCATCGCTCACTTGCAACACGGTGCCGACCTCCTCCATGTGGATGGTGGCCTGCAGACCGGCTAACTCCTGTTTGAGGATAGCGGATACCTCACTTATCTTTATCTGATCTGTCATACTTTCTTCATTTAAATCTGTTCACACTGTTCCTTTTGCGACTGGTTAGGCGTGCGAGGGGTTGAGCCACTGTTTCCGGATCTCGGCTAACTGGCGAGCGAAGCTGGCATCGATGCGTTTCCCCTCCATGCGCAGGCGGAAACCACCAATCAGTTCCGGGTTTACCTGCTCATTCAGCTCGATCTGATTGCCGCTTGTCGCTGTCAACTGTTCGATGAGCCGTCGTCGGGTAGCGGCGTTAAGCGGCGTGGCACTCTCCATCTCTACGCGCATGAGTCGCTGTGCCTTTCGATAGCGCATCAGGTAGCTCTGCACCAGGAAGGGGAGGAGGGCTTCCCGATGATGGGCGATCACTACCTCCATGAAACGGCGATAAAGGTCGCCTACTGGCGCTCCTCCGGCGATGAGCAAGAGGCGTAGCTTCTGTTTTGTCGAGAGCACAGGATTGCTTAAAGCCATCTGTAAGGCCGGCTCTTGGTGGAGCTGTATCGCCAACCGTTGAAAGTGGTGATAGAGCTCCTTTTCGCAGCCCTCCTCTTGCGCTTGGGCGAAGAGTGCCTTGGCATAACGTGCTGATAGAATACCCATATCCATAACCGTCAAGATTTAGAAATTGTCGCCTCATCCAATAGGCGATTGATCGCCTCCGCTTGTGCGGTGCCTCGTCCCAAGTTTTGTCGCATGATCTTCTCCGCGATGGAGAGGGAGAGATCGGCCAGTTCGCCACGCATCTCCCGGATGGCTTGTGCCTTCTCCTCTCGGATGCGTCGGGTAGCCTCCTCGATCAGCCTCTGCCCTTCGTGTGTAGCCTCTTGGCGAGCCGCTTCGAGGATGCGCTCCTTCTCGGCGTATGCCTCCCGAAGGATGACATTTTGTTGGGCTTTGGCCTCCTCAAGCCTTTGGGCGCACTCCGCTTGGATATGGGCTAATTGTGCCTCGGCTTGGCGAGCCGACTCGATGGAATGGTCAATATAGGCCTTCCGCTCCTCGATGGCTTTCACGATGACCGGAAAGCCAAACTTGGAGAGGATCACCAAGACGATGCCAAAGGACAGCAACATCCAGAAAAGCAACCCGCTGTCTGGTGTTAATAACGACATAGTAGCTCCTCTTTAGTTATTGAAACAGGGCCAAGAAGCATACTACGATCGCAAACAGCGCCACGCCCTCGATCAACGCACCCATGATGACCATAGAGGTACGGACCTCGCTGGCCGCTGAAGGCTGCCGACCAATCGACTCAACGGCACCTTTTCCAATCATTCCAATTCCGATTCCCGCGCCAATAGCGGCGATTCCTGCGCCTAACGTGGCACCAATCTTTGCGATGCCCGCTCCGGCTACTTGTAACATAATCGTAGATAACATAAACTTGAATAATTAAATGATTAAACTTTTTCCTTTATACAAATTCCTTTATTCCTCCTTGGCCATACCGATAAAGTTGGCGGAGAGGATGGTGAATATATAGGCTTGCAAGCAAGCTACCAAGATCTCCAAACCGTTCATGAAGACACAGAAGAACACCGAGACGACCGTCATGCCCGTGTGAATCAAGACGCCTTGTGCCGCTGTGATAAAGATCAAGCAGGTAAGTGCCAAGATGATGGTATGTCCCGCCATGATGTTGGCGAAGAGACGGATCATCAAGGCGATCGGCTTGGTGAAAATGCCGAAGAACTCCACGAAAGGCATGATGGGAAGCGGTACTTTCAAATAGATCGGCGTATGAGGCCAGAAAATCTCCTTCCAATACTGCTTCGTGGCGAATGCGTTCGTCGCGATGAACGTGCCGATCGCTAACACGGCGGTGATCGCGATGTTGCCGGTCAGGTTCGCTCCACCTGGAAAGATCGGGAGGATGCCAAGCAGGTTGTTGAGCAGGATGAAGAAGAACACCGTCAACAGGTAGGCAGAGAAGCTGTGGTAATGCTTGCCTACGGATGGCTTGATCACCTCCTCTTGGATGTAGCTGATCAGCACCTCCATCACGCCGACAAAACCTTTCGGTACCTCCATCGGGTGTCGTTTGTACCAATGTGCGATGCCTAAAACCAGGCTAACCAACAGGCCGCAGCTGATAAACAGGGCGCAGACATTCTTGGTGATCGAGAGATCCAAGGGGCGTATCTCTGCCCCGGTCGCATCCTGTGCGACCACCTTCCCGGCATACTTGCCCGTCAGAGCGATGTGATAGCCTTCGTAAGTGTTCCCATGCGCCAGTCGCTCCGCGGAAAAAAGGCTCCATTCGCCCGCCTCGTTGCGCACGATGATAGGCAGTGGAATGCAGATCTCCCTCCCTTGCCACTCGGTGATGTGCCACGAGTAGGCATCCTGAATGTGCGTGAAGACAATCTCCTGCACATCTACCTCCTGCTGTGCCTGTGTCGGGACGGCGCATAGCCAACAGAGGGCCAAGAGCCATCCCATCCATTTATAACCTTTTCTCCTCATGCTGTTTCTCCTTTTCTTCTCGTTCTCGTTTCATTCGTTTCTGCTCATACAGATAGAGCATGTAGGTCTCCATGCTGAGATAGATGAAATAGAAGAGCATCAATGTGAATCCAAAAGATCGCAAATGCTCACGGATAAGCGCGGCGTAGAGCCAGAGGAAGATCAGCGCGAGCGTGAACTTACAGAGGCGCACCAACATGTAGGTAGTGATGGTCACGTCACCCTTCTGGTGTCTCACCTGGTCAAGAAAGAAGAGCATAGCCAAAGCGGTCAACCAATAAAAGAGGGGGATCGTGGGATACCACGTGAAATAGTGGTCGGGCCAGATCGTGTAGAGCAGGCCGCCCAGCGTGATGCCGATCACCGCATTGACAAAGGTGATCAATCCCAGCAATCTTATTTTTAATCTTCTGCTCATAATTGATTCTTTTGCTGATTATACATGCTACAATTAGGTCTATTCATCCGGCACAGACTTGCAGGCAATCGTCTCTGACGGTCACGAATCCCCCTTTGATAGGTCGCTCCTGCCAGGTGTCACCTATGCGAAAGCGAATCGTGCCGTTGGTCAGTGCGGCGATAAATGGCGCGTGGTTGGGCCATACGTCAAACGAGCCACAGAGACCGGGGAATGACACGGCGTCCGCTGTGCCCTCATACAAGGTACCTTCCGGAGATACAATTGTCAGTTTCATCAGGTCGCCTCCTTTCATTGTGCTTGTGCGGAGAGCCGTTTCGCCTTCTCGAAAACCTCCTCGATCGTACCCACGTTGAGGAAGGCCTGCTCCGGCAATTGGTCGGTCTCGCCGTCTAAGATGAGATTAAATCCTTTGATTGTATCCTCGATGGAGACCATCACACCCGGCACGCCCGTGAACTGCTCCGCCACGGCGAAGGGTTGCGAGAGGAATCGCTGCACCCGTCGGGCACGGTTCACGGTCAGTCGGTCTTCGTCGGAAAGCTCCTCCATGCCGAGGATGGAGATAATGTCTTGCAGCTCCTTGTTGCGTTGCAAGATCTGTTTCACCCGTTGGGCCGTCTCGTAATGCGCTTGGCCTACTATGGCCGGATCGAGGATGCGTGAGGTCGATTCCAACGGATCGACCGCCGGATAGATGCCCAATTCCGTGATCTTTCGGCTCAACACCGTGGTGGCATCGAGGTGGGTGAAGGTGGTGGCAGGAGCCGGGTCGGTCAAATCGTCCGCGGGCACATAGACCGCCTGCACGGAGGTGATGGAACCTCGGCGGGTGGAGGTGATGCGCTCTTGCATGGCGCCCATCTCCGAGGCCAAGGTCGGTTGATAGCCGACGGCGGAGGGCATACGTCCCAGGAGGGCTGACACCTCCGAGCCGGCTTGCGTAAAGCGAAAGATATTATCAATGAAAAAAAGAATGTCTCGTTGTTCTCCCTCCGGCGCGCTGTCCCTAAAGGATTCCGCCACCGTCAATCCCGAGAGCGCCACGGAGGCACGTGCGCCGGGTGGCTCGTTCATCTGTCCGAAAATCAAGGTGGCTTGTGATTGGGCCAACTCGGCCGCATCCACCTGGGTCAGGTCCCAGCCGCCCGCTTCCATGCGCTGCTTGAACGCCTCGCCATAGCGGATCACGCCGCTTTGGATCATCTCTCGCAACAGGTCGTTGCCCTCGCGGGTACGCTCACCTACGCCGGCGAAGACCGAGAAGCCGTGATTCTTCTTGGCGATATTGTTGATCAACTCCATGATCAAGACTGTTTTGCCTACACCCGCGCCGCCGAAGAGGCCAATCTTTCCACCCTTGGCGTAGGGCTCCAAGAGGTCAATCACCTTGATGCCGGTGTAGAGCACCTCCTGCGTGGTGGTCAGTTCCTCAAATTTGGGGGGCTCCCGATGGATGGGCAGTGCGCCATCCCGGCTTAACGGGCTCATGCCGTCGATGGCATCTCCGGTGACATTCATTAATCGTCCCTTCACCTGTTCGCCGGTAGGCATATTGATGGGTGATCCCAATGCGATCGCCTCCATGCCTCTTCGTAGTCCGTCGGTGGTGTCCATCGCCACCGTGCGAACCGTGTTCTCGCCGATATGCTGTTGCACCTCCACAATCAACCGTTTGCCGTCTGGCCGTGAGAGGGCCATTGCGTCATGAATGCGAGGCAGCATGGTTGGCTGATCCTGTTCTCCTTCAAAGCGTACATCCACTACCGGGCCGATAACCTGTGATACATAACCTTTCAATTCTCCCATATTAGTGCATTCTATGTTGGTTTTGTTGCTAAAACAGCTTCCTCGGCAAAAAGTTTTGAACATTGATCAAGAAAATACGTTTTGACCAATTTACCCGTTCAATGTGCCAATCGGGTGTAGCGTCTGCTGCGACAGCCGGTAAATGAGTCAGTGAGAGGTTTCTTAACCTCGCGAAACGAGCAAAAATCTTTTTGAGAGACCCTCGCGGATGCGCGAAACATGAAAAAAACTTTTTTAGGCCGTTTCGCGCACTCGCGAGACCTGCTAAAAACTTTTTTAGGTCATTTCGCGCACTCGCGAAACCTGCTAAAAACTTTTTTAGGTCGTTTCGCGCACTCGCGAGACCCGCTAAAAACTTTTTTAGGTCGTTTCGCGCACTCGCGAGACCCACTAAAAACTTTTTTAGGTCGTTTCGCGACCGTTTTCAGCGGTCAAAAGAGCCTGTAACAGACAAGTCATAGTGTTGAAACAGTTTTGTAACATCCATTTCGTTCATTCGCGATACAAAACTAAAAAGAGTTTATTTATGGATATTGTTTTCTTGGGGATAGTTATCTTCCTCTTTTTGTTAGCGATTTTTGACCTATCAGTCGGGGTGAGTAACGATGCGGTCAACTTCTTGAACTCGGCGATTGGCGCCAAGGCCGCTTCCTTCCGAACGATCATCACGATCGCGGCGATCGGTGTGTTTATGGGTGCGGCGATGAGTAACGGCATGATGGACATCGCGCGGCATGGCATTTTCAGGCCGGAGTATTTTCATTTTTATGAGCTGATCTGCATCTTCATGGCGGTGATGACCACCGACATCGTGCTGCTCGATGTGTTTAACTCGTTGGGTATGCCTACCTCTACGACGGTCTCGATGGTGTTCGAGTTGCTGGGAGCCAGCTTCGCGTTGGCCATCTGGAAAGTGGCGGCTGACGCCTCTGGATTGACCTTCCTCGACCTGTTGAACACGGAGAAGGCGCTGTCGGTCATCTTGGGTATTTTCCTCTCGGTGGGTATCGCCTTTTTCTTCGGCTCGTTGGTGCAATATTTGACCCGTCTCTTTTTCTCGTTCGATTATCGACGCAAATTGGCTTGGAAGATCGGTATCTTCGGAGGCGTGGCTACCACGGCGATCATCTATTTCTTGCTGATTAAGGGTGTGAAAGACTTGGCCTTCATGACACCGGAGAACAAGGCTTGGGTGGACGCGCATACCTCGGTGATTATCCTGAGCTGCTTGGTGGGATTCACCCTGCTGATGCAGCTGCTTCATTGGTGCCGGGTAAATGTCTTCAAGATCGTGGTGCTGCTGGGTACGTTTGCCTTAGCAATGGCTTTCGCCGGCAATGACTTGGTGAACTTCATCGGTGTGCCTTTGGCTGGTTTCTCCTCTTATCAGGATTACGTGGCCAATGGCATTGGCGATCCGAATAACTTCCTGATGGGCTCGTTGAACGCACCGGCGCGTACGCCGATCGTTTTCCTCATCGCCGCGGGCGCGATCATGGTCTATTCGTTGGCTACCTCGAAGAAGGCGTATAACGTGGTGAAAACTTCGGTCGATTTGGCGCGTCAGGATGTGGGCGATGAGATGTTTGGTTCCTCTCGGGTGGCTCGCTCGTTGGTGCGTCGATTCATCTTGGTGTCTAACTGGGTGGTGACGGTGACTCCCGCGCCGGTACGGGCCTGGGTGAACAGCCGTTTCAACACGGAGGAGAGCATCATGGAGCAGGGCGCGGCTTTCGACTTGGTGCGGGCCTCGATCAATCTGGTGCTGGCCGGCCTGTTGGTGGCGTTGGGCACCTCATTGAAACTTCCGCTCTCCACGACCTACGTTACCTTCATGGTGGCGATGGGTACCTCGTTGGCCGATCGGGCTTGGGGACGTGAGACGGCGGTCTTCCGCATCACCGGTGTGCTGAGCGTGATTGGTGGTTGGTTCATCACGGCGGGCGCGGCTTTCATCGCGGCGGCATTGGTCGTTTCCGTGATGTATTTCGGTGGCAAGCTCGCGATTCTCGCGATGGCTGTGTTGGCAGTCATCCTGTTGATCCGTAGCAATATCCGTTATGCCCGCAAGAAGCAGGAGGAGCAGAAAGACCAGCTCTTCTTCGCCATGCTGGAGTGTGATAACAAAGCGGAGGTGTGGACCATGCTTCGCCAGCATATCAACAAAGAGCAGCATCGCTTCTTGGAGTATGCCATGTCGCTCTATCAGCAGATTACCAACGGCTTCTTGGAGGAGGATCTGCGCACCCTGCGCAAGGCGGAACGCTCGCTGACCGACGAGAAGAGCGTGCTGAAGAATGTGCGACGGAAGGAGACGCTTTGCCTGCGTCGTGTGCCGAAAGACGTGGCTATCGAGAACAACACCTGGTTCCACTTGGGCTGCAACAGCTGCACAGGCATCATGTATAACCTGCGTCGTATGGCGGAGATTTGCCGGGAGCATGTCGATAACAACTTCATGCCGTTGCCCGAGCGCTATGCGCAGGAGTTTAAACCGGTGCGTGACCGCATCCTCGCGCTTTTTGAGCGGGCCACCGCGATTTGGGAGCAGGGCGCGTACGAGGAGACCATCGGTTTGCGTAGCGAATGCGAGGAGATGAAAACGGTGCTGTCAGAGCGATGCAAAGCGCTGTTCCGTCAGATCCAAGAGGATGACCCCGCGCAATTGACAGTGATCTATGTTTATCTCAATATGTTGCAAGAGTCGCAGGAGATGCTGAGCGTCTTGCGTCAGTTGCTGCGTAGCGGGCGGAAGATCCAATTGGCAGGTTGATCGCTTTGCGCAATGAGAAGTTAGGAATGAGGAGTTAGGAATGAGGAGTTAGGAATTAGGAGTTAGAATGAATATGGCACGAAAAAAAGTTGAGACAGCTGTGTCGGAAGGACATGTCCTTCCCCGCGATATTAGTTGGATGTATTTCAATCGTCGCATCTTGCAGGAGGCGATGCGCGAGGAGGTGCCGGTGTTGGAGCGGTTGAGTTTCTTGGGTATCTACTCCAATAACCTGGATGAGTTCTTCCGGGTGCGAGTGGCTACGTTGAGCCGTATCGCGGAGAGTGAGGAGAAGTCGGCCAAGGCGGAGCGGGCGGAGGCTCGTTCCATCCTGAAGGAGATCAACAAGCTGAACGCCCATTACGCGAAATCGTACGAGGAGGCGATCCAATCCGTCACGGAGGCTTTGGGCAAAGAGCAGATTCATCTGGTGGACAGCGAGCAATTAGACGAGGCGCAACAGCGGTTCGTGCATGACTTTTACTATGAGAAGTTGAACGGACAATTGCAACCGATCTGGCTGTCGGAGATCAAGCAGATCGACAGCGAGACCGACGAGGATATTTACTTGGCGATCAAGATGCGCCAGGCGGAGAACAAGAAGGAGGCGGCCTACGCCATCTTGGCGTTGCCCGTGGCCTTGGCCGGGCGTTTTGTGCGCTTGCCCGACAAGGAGGGGCAATGCTATATCACCTATCTGGATGACGTGATCCGCCTTTGCCTGCCGCTGATCTTCCAGGGGTTGCCCTATCGCCGTTTCGAGGCTTACGCCTTCAAGTTCACGAAAGACGCGGAGATGGAGATCGACAACGACCTGCGCAACGGCACGTTGCAGAAGATCTCGAAGGGTGTCAAGAGTCGTAAGCGGGGTGAGCCGCTCCGGGTGATCTACGACGCGGAGATGCCCAAAGACCTGCTGAAACGACTGATGAATCGGTTGAACCTCGATAAGTTAGATACCGTGCAGGCGGGAGGGCGCTATCACAACCACAAGGATCTGATGCGCTTCCCCGATTGTGGCCGGAAGGATTTGAAATATCCCCGTTGGACACCGATCCGCAAGCAGGAGTTGTCAGGCCAGGAGAGCGTGTTGGAACAGATCCGGGAGCGGGATCGCTTCCTGCATGTGCCCTATCACGATTTCGATGGCTACCTGCGGGTGTTGCAGGAGGCGGCTTTGCATAAGGAGGTGCGCAGCATCAAGACGACGCTCTATCGCTTGGCGAAAGACTCGAAAGTGGTGAAGGCCTTGATCGCCGCTGCCCGCAATGGCAAGAAGGTGACGGTGGTGATCGAGCTGTTGGCGCGCTTCGACGAGGCCTCGAACATTGTCTGGTCGAAACAGCTGCAGGATGCGGGCGTGCATGTGATTTTCGGTGTGGAGGGCTTGAAGGTGCACTCCAAGATCACCCATATCCAGATGCGAACCGGTAAAGACATTGCCTGCGTGAGCACCGGTAATTTCCATGAGGGGAATGCCCGGATGTACACCGATTGCATCTTGATGACCGCAAATCCGCGGCTGACGCATGACGTGGCGGCCGTCTTTGACTTCATTGAGCGTCCCTATACGCCGGTGCGGTTCAAGGAGCTGCTGGTCTCGCCCAACGAGATGAAACAGAAATTCGTCCGCTTGATCAACCAAGAGATCAAGAACAAGCGGGCCGGATTGCCTGCCTATATCAAGGCGAAGGTGAACCATATCACCGATCCGGTGATGGTGGAGAAGCTCTATGAGGCGGCTCGTGAGGGCGTGCAGATCGACCTCTTGGTGAGGGGCAACTGCGCGCTGGTCAATAGCGGTCAGGTGAGCGAGTCGATGCGGATCGTGGGCATTATCGACCGCTATCTGGAGCATGCCCGTATCTTCTGTTTCTGTAATAATGGCGAGGAGAAGGTCTTCATGGGCTCGGCCGATTGGATGCCTCGCAACTTGGATAACCGCATCGAGGTGGTGACTCCGGTGTATGACCCCGTGGTCAAGGAGGAGCTGCGTCGCATCGTGGATTTCGGGTTGCGTGATACCCGTCAGGGCCGCGTCGTGGATGGTACCGATAGCAACGTGATCCAGTCGGCGGAGGAGGCAGCGCCCTTCCGTTCGCAAGAGGCGCTCTACAACTATTATGTGCAACAAGAACATCCCGTGAAGGAGGAGGAGAAGCAAGATGGAGAAAGCAAAGACCTATGCGGCGATTGACATCGGCTCAAACGCCGCTCGCTTATTGATTAAACGAATTGACCAAAACGCGGCCAAACGGAGTGGCTTCAAGAAGCTGTTGCTCCTGCGTGTGCCGCTTCGCTTGGGTTTCGACGTGTTTAAAGCGGGCAAACTCTCGAAGAAGAAGATGGAGCAGGTTGTGCGCCTGCTCAAGGCCTATCGGCAGCTGATGAAGATCTACGGGGTGGAGACCTATCGGGCTTGCGCGACCTCCGCGATGCGGGATGCCAAGAATGGCAAAGAGGTGATGCAGGAGGTCAAGAAGGAGACCGGCATCACCATCGAGATCATCAGCGGACAGGAGGAGGCCCGTATGATTTACGAGAATCATGTGGAGTGT
This sequence comes from Parabacteroides distasonis, assembly GCA_021531385.1. Taxonomy (GTDB): domain Bacteria; phylum Bacteroidota; class Bacteroidia; order Bacteroidales; family Tannerellaceae; genus Parabacteroides; species Parabacteroides distasonis_C. Next base: position 142,323 of record JAFBIR010000009.1, read on the forward strand.
ATGCAGGACCGGAAGGGTAACTACATGTATGTCGATGTAGGTGGCGGTAGCACGGAGATCAACCTGCTTTCTGACGGTGTGCTCTGCGCTTCGGCCTCTTACAACTTAGGCACGGTGCGCCTGCTGAACGATGCGGTCAAGCCGGAGGTGTGGGAGCGATTGGCCACGGAGCTGGCTTTGCTGACGCAGGGCATGACCGATATCAGCATCATCGGCTCGGGTGGTAACATCAATAAACTCTATCGTTTAGCGGAAAAGAAGGACCGGAAGCGGCAATGCTTCACGGTGGCTGCTTTGCGTGAGCTCTATGAGGAGTTGCTGCCACTCACCCCGGAGGAGCGCATGGATCAATATGCGCTTAAACAGGATCGGGCGGATGTGATCGTGCCGGCGGCTCAGATCTTCTTGCGGATCGCGGAGGTGATCAGGGCTACCCGCATCTTCGTCCCCGTGATCGGTTTGGCGGATGGAATCATTGATGATCTCTATTTGGCGGAAAAGAGGCGTGAGGAATGAGGCGTTTTGATTATTGAGGATTGAGGATTGAGGAATGAGGAGTTGATAATTTCTAATTCCTCATTCCTCATTTCTAACTCCTCATTCCTCATTTATACAAATTGTTTCACCTTCTCCCGATCGGTCTGCACCGTCTCAAACTCGGAGGTGACGGCACTGCTGCCCATCGGAACCTCCTCCTTGCGATAGGCCATCTGGCTATACACCACGCTGCGCGCGGAAGTGTGAAACTCTTTCGCGCCCGTCTCGGCCTCGATGCGGGCGATGTTGTTTTCCCGCACGCCACAACCCGGCATGATGATGATGCGGTCTCCCGCTTTTTCCACTAACTGTTTCAAGAGGGGGATGCCCTTCTCGGCGGTGGATTGCTGCCCGGAAGTCAGGATGCGGTCGCAGCCCAACTCGATCAGTTGCTCTAAGGCGGCGAAGGGATCTCGGCAAACGTCAAACGCCCGGTGGCAGGTGACGGAGAGCGGTTTGGCCGCCTCGATCAATCGGCGCATCAGGGGCACGTCGATGTCGCCCTCCTGGGTGAGGCAACCGAACACCACGCCATGCACACCTAACTGCTTGCACAGCTCGATGTCGAGCAGCATGGATTGGATCTCAGCCTCCGTGTAGAGGAAATCGCCGCCTCGTGGGCGGATAATCACATTGATAGCAATCTGGGAGGTCAAGGCCTGTGCCGTCTTGATCTCGCCATAGCTGGGAGTCGTTCCTCCCTCGGGAATGCCAGCGCAGAGCTCTACCCGGCTGGCTCCTCCGGCCTCCGCCTCCACACAGCTCCATGCGGAGTTGGCGCAAATTTCAATGATACGTTTCATCGTGTATGATTTAGTTGTTCAAGAATGTTCATTTTCGGCTGATCGCAGCTTTTGTATGGATTGTCTCGCGAAAGTAGGAAAAATCGGTCATTTCGCATACGCATAGAGCTTGCGATAGAAGGGATGATGGGAGAGGGTGGAGGCATCCCCCAAGATAATCAGCTTCATCCGGGCACGGGTCATGGCCACGTTCATCCGACGCAGGTCGCTGAGAAAGCCGATCTTCCCCTCGGCGTTGGCGCGCACCAAGCTGATGAGGATCACGTCTCGCTCCTGCCCTTGGAAGCCATCCACCGTATGGATGGTGATGAGGGAGCGGAGGGGCTTGAAAAAGGCCTCTCGCTTGACGAGCGAACGCAGGTAATAGACCTGTGCCTTGTAGGGGGAGATGATGCCGAAGTCGATCCGCTCCTCTAAGATCCGCTCCTTCGTGATCTTCTCTACGTAGGCTTTCAGCTGGGCGATCAGCAGCTCCGCCTCCGGGCGATTGATGCGGCTTTGGGTCTCCGTGTTGAGCTCCTCGCCGGCCTCTAACTCGGCCGTGTCGATCCAGGTGATCGGGCTGTCCCATTGCAGGATGCCCCGCTGGCTCACCTCGGGAGCGGCTTTCAGCTTGCCTGCGTAGAACCAATCGGAGGAGAAGCGCATGATGGCCTCGTGCATCCGGTATTGGATGGTGAGCAGCGAGACGGTCTCCGGCCATCGCTCGGCGATCTTCTGCAGCAAAGTCCTTCCCAATCCCCCACGTTCGGCCTCGACGCATTTGATGGTCGGGGGCAGCTGCTGGTGGTCGCCGGCCAGGATGACCCGGTCAGCCTTCCCGATCGCGATCCAGCAGGCCGCTTCGAGGGCTTGGGCGGCCTCGTCGATGAAGAGGGTGGTGAAATGGTGGTTGGTCAATACCCGGTGAGCCGCTCCCACCAAGGTGCAGGCCACGACACGTGCCTCGTCGAAGAGGGTGGCATCGATCTGGATCTCTAACTCCGTAGCCCTTCCCCGCAAACGGGAGAGGCGGTTGCGCAGGGAGTCCCGGTCGGCTCCGCTCCGTTTGCGCAGGGCCTGCTGCGCCTCCCGGATCGCTTTGCGGATGCCCCATAGCTCCGTGTAGTCCGGATGGCTCTCGAAACGGCGCTCATAGGTGAAGGAGAGCATCTTGTCGTTCACACGGGTGGGATTGCCGATGCGGAGGACGGGGATGCCCCGATCCACCAATTTCTCGGAGATCCAATCGACGGCCGTGTTGCTCTGGGCGCACACCAACACCTGCGTCTCCCGATGGAGGGTCTCGTAGATCGCCTCCACCAATGTGGTGGTCTTCCCGGTGCCGGGAGGGCCATGTACGATGGCCACCTCCTTGGCGGCCAAGACCCGGTTGACAGCGGCCTCCTGTGAGGTGTTGAGCCAGGGGAAACGGAGCGGGAACAGCTGTCGCACGTGGGGGCGTTCGCTCCCTAAGAGGGTCTCCCGGAGGTGTGCCAGCAGGTTGTTCTTGGCCGTGAGGGTTTGGTCGAGGGCAGCGAACATCGCCCGATAGCTCGTCTCATCGAAATAGAGCTGCACGCCCACCTCGCTGCTTTTTCCCTCCAACTCCACCAAGGCAGCGGGAGAGGGGAGCGCCACCACCATCCGATCCTCTTGCACATAGCTGATAGTGGCGGAGAAGGTGAGGTAGTGGAGCCGTCCGCTGAGGTCGGCGGTGAAAAAACAGACGGGGCGACCCGGCTCGAAGTTGTGCTCCACCTCCTGGTCTTGCGTGCGACTCACCTCCACGACCAGCTGATTCAAGGCGTTGTAATAGCTTCGCCCTGTGCGGAGGGGATACCAGCAAAGTCCCTGTTGGATACGTCGTTGCAATCCCGTGCGTTCCGTCTGTTGCTCATACTGCGCCTTCTCATAGGCATATTCCTCCTTCAGCAGCGCTTGCTGCCTCAGCAGGTCGGTGATGGCCGATGCGTAGTTGTTCTTTTCCATTTCGTCCGCGAAACTACGAAATAAACAGGTTTCAATGGAGAACTCCCGTTGTTTTTGCTACCTTTGCCGATCCTAAAAGCATTGAACAGTATGGATGAGCAGACAAAACAAAGCATTATACGATTGATCCATCGGGAGGTGATTCCTGCCATTGGATGTACGGAGCCGATCGCTGTGGCCTTGGCCTGTGCGAAAGCGGCGGAGGTGTTGGGCGATCGCCCCGAACGGGTGGAGGTCTATCTGAGTGCGAATATCCTGAAGAATGCGATGGGAGTCGGCATTCCGGGCACCGGCATGGTGGGATTGCCCATCGCCATCGCCTTGGGTTCGCTGATTGGCCGCTCCGCCTACGGCTTGGAGGTGCTGAAGGATCTCAGCCCCGAGGGATTGGCCGCAGGCAAAGCGATGGTGGAGCGCAAATGTATCTCCATCGCCTTGAAGGAGCAGGTGGATAAATTGTATATCGAGGTGGTGAGCCATCGGGGCGACGAGGAGAGCCGGGTGGTGATCAGCCATGCGCATACCCATTTCAGCTATATCGCGCGCAACGGCGAGGTGCTTTATAACGAGGAGTCAGGAGCGAGCCAGGAGGAGTTGGAGGCTGACGAGGAGATCGCCCTCAACTTCGGACTGGTCTATGACTTCGCTATGCAGATGCCCTTGGAGGAGATCCGTTTCATCTTGGAGACGGCCCGGGTGAACGAGGCAGCCGCCAAGGCTTCGATGGAGGCCGGCTGCTATGGCCACACGGTGAGCCAGACCTTCGCGGGGGAGTTTGGCAAGCGGTTCCTGGGCGATTCGGTCTATACCCACATGCTGGCGATGACGGCAGCCGCCTGCGATGCCCGCATGGACGGGGCGATGATCCCGGTGATGAGCAATTCGGGCAGTGGCAACCAAGGCCTCTCCGCCACGTTGCCGGTCGTCTCTTTCGCCAAGGATATGCAGAGCAGCGAGGAGCAGCTGATCCGTGCGCTGATGCTGAGCCATTTGATGGTGATCTATATCAAGCAGAGTCTGGGCCGTCTCTCCGCCTTGTGTGGCTGCGTGGTGGCCGCTACGGGTGCCAGCTGTGGCATCACCTACCTGATGGGGGGCAGCCGTCAGCAGCTGACCTATGCCATCAAGAACATGATCGGCAACATCACCGGCATGATCTGCGACGGGGCGAAACCCAGCTGTGCGCTGAAGGTCTCCAGTGGCGTCTCAACGGCCATGCTCTCGGCCCTGATGGCGATGGAGCAGAAGGTGGTGACCCCCGTGGAGGGCATCATCGACGAGGATGTGGATCGCTCGATCGCCAACCTGACCTCTATCGGGTCGAAGGGCATGGAGTCCACCGATCGGCTTGTGTTGGACATTATGACCGCGAAAGCTTGAGGCCTATGCTAACACCGTCGGATCAACGAGAAAAGTCGATTGTACGGGTTACCCTGCTGGGCTCGGTGGGCAATCTCCTGCTGCTGATTTTCAAGTTTATCGCCGGTATATGGGGGCACAGTAGCGCCATGGTGGCCGATGCCGTGCACTCCTTCTCCGACTTCGTGACAGACATCGTGGTGCTGCTCTTCGTGCGGCTCTCGTCCAAACCGAAAGACCGGGATCACGAGTATGGACATGGCAAATACGAGACCTTGGCGACCACCTTCGTGGGGATCGTGCTGCTCTGCGTGGGCTTTGGCCTCTTCTGGGAGGGTGGCCAAAAGGTCTATCAGCATTTCTTTTTGGATCAACCCTTGGAGAGTCCCGGCTGGATCGCCTTGGTGGCGGCGGTGGTCTCCATCGTCGTGAAGGAGCTGCTCTACCAGGTCACCGCTTGGGTGGGGCGCAAGGAGCAGAGCCAGGTGGTGATCGCCAACGCATGGCACCATCGCTCCGACGCTTTTTCCTCCATCGGCACCATGCTGGGCATCGGTGGAGCCATTCTCTTAGGGGAGGATTGGCGGGTGCTCGACCCGTTGGCGGCGATCATCGTCAGTCTTTTGATCGTGAAGGTGGCTTTGCAGCTGGTCATTCCCGCCATCAACGACCTCTTAGAGAAATCCCTGCCCAAGGAGATGGAGGAGGAGATCCTTTCCATCATCCGTCAGACACCGGGTGTCGGTTCTCCCCACAACCTGCGTACCCGCCACATTGGCAACAACATCGCCATCGAGGCGCATATCCGGGTGGATGGCGACATGACCGTCCGGGCCGCCCATGAGCTGACGCGGGAGATCGAACGCCACCTCCGCCAAAAGTATGGCGAGGAGACCCACATCGCCCTCCATGTCGAGCCGAAGAAATAAATCCGCAGGTAGGGACGCAAAGTAAGGAGTAAGGAGGTAAGGTAGTAAGGTCTTCCATCGCCCCCTTGGTGGAGCCATCACCTTCGTGACAGCAACCAATCACTGGCTAAGACCCGATGGATCGTCTTGCCTTCTATCGCTAAATCGCCAGTCTCACCAGACATCATAATGAGCGTCAAGTTGGAGCAACCCGTGGCGACGGCTCCTTTCAGTAGCCCACCTATCTCTCGATTGTAGAGCTTGGTCTTGGGGTTGGAGAAATCATACGTCACTTGTATCAAAGAGGTTACATGGTTGCGATCGACAACGCAGAAATCCACCTCATAGCTTTTGTTTTGACGGAGATAGAAAAGTTGTTGGGTCTCATATTTCATGCGACGGAGCAGCTCAATGGCGATGACGTTTTCTAATCGCCATCCCAAGCTGTCGGTTTGGAGCGCATCGTCATGGTCGTTGACGAAGGCGTTGTCGATGGCATAGCTCTTGCGCTGGGTCTGTCGCTCAATGCTCTTGAAGGAATACTTCGGCACAAGGCGTAGCAGACAAGCGCTTTCGAGATAAGAAACATAATTCATCACGGTGTGGACGGAACTCAGCTGATAATCCGTCTGTAAGCGTTTGAAAGACACCTCTTGGCAAAAATGGTCGAGGAGCGTGTTGGCCATTTGTTGTAACGTCTTCTTGTAGCGTACCTTATATCGCTGACAGATGTCTTTGGAGATGACAGCCGCATAGAGCGAACTGATGTATTTGTCTTGACGTAGCATGGTGAGCGTCTCGGGAAAACCGCCCTGCATGAGGTAGGTGTCGAGCGCATGTAGCAAAAGACCGGAAGCCTTGGTGGTCAGCGCCTTCGTATCTACCCCTTTCGCTTGGCAGTATTCGGCAAAGGAAAACGGGAAAAGACGGATTTCGTTGTAACGGCCCGTGAGGTGGGTGGACAGCTCTCCGCTCAACAGATTGGCATTGCTGCCTGTGAGGACCAGATGGAGCCCTTGACGCAACAGCCGGTTGACGAACAAATGCCAACTGGGTACGTTTTGTATCTCGTCCATAAACAGATGGGTAAATGAACCGTAGATCCGATAGAGCATTTCAAGAACTTCGTTGAGCTGTGAGGCTTGCAGCGATGCCAATGTCTCGTCGTCGAAATTCACGTATGCGAAATGGACATTGCTTTGCAGAAGAACCTTTTGGCATAAAGTGGATTTGCCACAACGGCGAACGCCGATGACAATTTGCGCCAATCGACTGTCAAGGTCTATCTCGCCCTCTTCTTGTCGGGGAACAAATTGGGAAAAATCGGTGGAAAACAACTCCTCCCTTTGGTCTCTAAGTATCCGCTCTATACTGTCCATCTTCCATTGATTTTTGATTCGATGGCAAAGATATTTATAATAAACGGGTTATCCAAAATTCTCAGATCTAAACTGCACAAAATGGAAAATTTTTGCGGTTCTAAACTGCATAAAATGGAAAGTTTTTTGGGCCCTAAACTGCACACTTTGTCCTTGCGGGCTGTGAACGTCTCCCATTTACTCCTTCTCCCCAAACGCCAGATCGCCGGCATCGCCCAAGCCGGGGACGATATAGGCATGTTCGTTCAGCGAGGGGTCGATAGCAGCCACCCAGAGAGTCGTGCGCTCGGCGGGCATCAGCTTTGCTACGTAATCCACCGCCTGTTGGCTGGCGATGATCGCCACCGCATGGATGTGCTCCGGTTGGCCTTTGGTCAGCAAAGCCTGGTAAGCCAACTCCATGGAGCTACCTGTGGCCAGCATCGGATCGACCAGCAGCAACGTCTTTCCCTCCAAGCGAGGAGAGGCAATGTATTCGATATGGATGTCGAAATGCTGATGCGCTGGGTCGGTATATTGGCGGAAAGCGGAAACGAACGCATTGCCCGCCCGGTCGAAACAATTGAGGAACCCTTGGTGGAAAGGAAGGCCGGCGCGGAAAATCGTGCCGATCACCAAGGACTCATCCGGCAGGGCCATGGAAGCGATGCCTAACGGCGTTTGTACCGCTTTCTCTTGATAATGCAGCCGTTTACTGATTTCATAGGCCATGACCTCGCCGATGCGCTCGATATTGCGACGGAAGCGCAAGCTGTCCTGTTGAATGTTTACATCCCGAAGTTCCGCAACGAACTGGTTGAGTACGGATTGCGTTTCTCCTAAGTTTATGATTTCCATGTGCTTTGATCGTTATCTATTTATCTCCGCTTGCAAAGGTAGCTAAAAATGAGAAGAACGTTTTATCTTCCGATACTTTTCTCCATCGATATCGTCGAAAACCATCCTGTTGCACCTAATCCCCATCGAATTCGATGGGATTACCCCTTCCGCATCGAACTCACCACCCGGTTCCGATTTCGGGACGGATCGGCCTTGCAGGAGACATGGATCCAGCAGGTGCCCTGGCGGTTGTGCTCCCAGATCAGCTGGTCGAAGGTAGTGTTGTCCATCAGCCAGCGAAACCATGTGCGCCCCTCGGCGATGGAGGGCAGGTGCAGGTCGGCCGCCTCGCCACGTAGGTGCTGGCTCTGCGATGCGCCCCCTACCGCCCGGTTGAGGGCGGGGCAGCGATAGCCACTGCTGATCACGATCGGCTTTCCGGCATAGGCACGGAGCGGTTCGAGTACCACCTCGCAGAGCGTCCGGAGGTTCGGGAGCAAAGCCGCTGGCACCCGGTTGGCGATGCCGAGGCGGTCGGCGGTGGAGGAGCGCTCAAACTCCTCCACGGTGAAATGTTCGGTTATCTGCATGATTTTCTGATTTTAAAGAGGAATAAAAAGAGGCTGAGAAGGCCGATGGCGGCCAAGAGTTTTGCATACCATGGTGTGCGTGCGACCTCACGCACTACCTCCACCTCCCGGATCACCGGGACGGAATCCACCTGATGGATGCGGAGCGTGTCTCGCTGCAGGCGGTAGCGATAGGCCACACTGCGGTCGTTGACATACACCGTGTCATGCGAGCGATCCACATAGCGATCCCGATAGACATAGACGCTGTCATACTGCACTTGGTGGAGATACACGGTGTCCCGTATGACCCGCTCCACCACCGGAGTTTTCCGCGGCGTTCCGCACCCCGCTAAGAGGGTGCAGAACAGGAGGCATAGCAGGTGTCTCATAGCCTATCCTCCTTGATTTCGAGCGTGACGGAATGGCCCCTTTCGAGGCTTTTGCGGATGCGCCCATAGGGTGTCTTTCCCTGAAAAACGTTGAATGAAAAAGCGTTATTAAAGATGGGAAAAGAACCAGATCCAATCATGTGCAACCTTCAGGAGTTGGCAAGAAAACGAAAGAGCCTTGCGGCCAAACATCTAACGGACGATCAAAAACGCAAGATAGTTCAAGCAAATCTTGTGGATCATGTTCCGCTTACCAAATTAAGTAAAGAATACGGCATCTGCAGGCAAAGTATTTGGAGGTGGATCGATAACTTTGCAAGCGGGAAGGGATCTCTAGTCGAGAGTCCAGCCCGAGAAAACAGCAAACAAAATCAAAAGCCTATGCCTAAAAAGAGACCAAGCAAAGTGGAATCACCAGAAGAGGAGCTCGCCCGCCTTAGAGCTGAGAACAAGCGTTTATCAGAAGCCTTGCAGATGGCAGAATGGTCCAATCATGCCAAGGACGTGATGATAGACCTTGCGGAGAAAACCTTCAATATTCCGATCAGAAAAAATCTGGTGCCAAACAGTGAAAGAGCTTGCCGCGGAGAAGGTCAAGGGACAGACGATGGGCCTTCTCTGCCGGCTGTTTGGCAAGAGCTGGCAGGCTTATTATCAGCATAGGGACACCCTCGGCAAGCGGCTCCTGACAGAGGCGATGGTTGTCCGGTTCGTTCGTGAGACTCGCTCGTATGATCCAGGCATAGGAGGGGCGAAGCTGCATGCCATGTACCTGGAGCGTTTCGGGAGAGACTTTGCTTATATGGTAGGCCGGGATAGGATGGAGCGAATCATATCAGATAACCACCTGAATGTCAGAATTCCAAGAAAAAGGCCCCGTACGACGGATTCCACCCATGGGCTGCCCACGTATCCGGACCTCGTCAAGGATCTCGTCCCAAGCCGCAAGGACCAAGTATGGGTGACGGATATCACATACATTCCGATCTGGATAAGTGATGACGAGTATGCCTTCTGCTACCTGTCCATGATATCCGACCACTACACCAAGGAGATTATCGGCTGGCATGTGGGCGAGACACTGGAGGCGTGGCATAGCGTGGAATGCCTTCTGCAGGCCGTGGCGACCCTAGATGAGAAAGGAGGGACAGACCTCATCCATCACTCTGACAGGGGAGTGCAATACATAAGCGCCGCATACACCTCCGTACTCTATGAGGCAGGCATACGCATCAGCATGACCGAGAGCGGAGACCCCAAGGATAACGCGGTTGCGGAGCGACTGAACAACACGATAAAGAACGAGCTGTTCAAGGACATTAAATTTCATTCCATCGAGGAGGTAAGAAGATCCATGGACAGGGCCGTTGAGTTCTTCAACAACGAGCGTCCGCACATGAGCCTCGACAACATGACTCCACGCCAAGCGGCCTCCCACATGGGCAAGATCAACAAGAAATGGACGAGCTACAGAGAAAAGTACCTGAATAATTTGGAGATTCAGATCGGAGCAACTAGCTTTGCCCAGCAAACCCGTGATTCAATTGAATGCAGGCCTTAAAAACCGATGTTCTACCTATATCAGGGTTTATATGACTTTATTCAATCAAGACCAGGGATAAGAGAATTTCATTCAACTATCCTCAGGTTTATAGTATTAATCCATTCAACGTTTTTCAGGGAAAGGCATATCCCTGAAAGCGGTTGAGTGGAAATGTTGCCTTGTTACCTGTTGCCTCGATTTGTGTATATCGTGTGCGCGCGATATATATAGGGGTATATATCCTTCCTAAAGAATAGATAGAGAAGAAGAGAGAGAAAGAGTAAAAGGTGGGGTGGAGGTGGCCAATCCCGATCGACTCCTCCGCTAAAGGCCTATAGAGGGGAAGCAGATCGGGGGAGGTCGGCGCAGGGTGAAGAATCCGGGTATATACAAAATTTGGGTAGGCAACAGGCAACAAGGCAACATTTCTTTTTTGCCTCGTGAGGGAAAAATTTTTTCTCCCCGTGGTGGGCGTTCGGCGAAAAGCGGGGACGAACGCATTGCTACGGCTACATTGGGTTCGGGACAAAGGGCTCTTTTTATATGGAACGACAACACCGCACATCCAACACTCCGGCAAACATATCCATCTCTCGCTTGGAAATTCCGAATCGTGTTGCCAATTCTCGCCATCCTTTTACAGCTTCAATCACCTCGGAAATAATCTTTTCTGCTGTATGATGGTTTAACATATAACCTTCGCAAGCATCAAGCAAAATATTTAAGTCGGCTCTATTGGAGGTGGATGAGATAAGCAAACTTTGATACCCATTCAAAGTGGGGTTCATGTCGTATGCAGGAGAAAGTGTCCAACCTTTTGCAGTCAAAAGGAAACCATGATTGCGGAAATGGTCATCACTATTGCCAATGCAAATGTTGAAAGCCACACGACGATAGAGTTCTTGCAGATTACCTTCCACATTTGTACAATTCTGGATGATGAAATCGACTATATCCAGATAGCCGTATCCTGTGGTTGCATTATCGCCGTCATTGAGTCCCAATAAAGTCATTGCAGAAGCAAAATGAATCCGTTTACCTTCCTGGGTCCTGTCGAAGCGTTGCGAAAGCAAGGTATGATATTTCTCTCCTGTTGCCAGCACCTTGGTTTTTGCGGTATTTATACCAGCTTTTGCAGCAAGACGGTGACAGAAATGTTCCCAAAGTCCTGCATCGTAATCATCCTTCCGAGAAGGGAACTTGGCTACATAAAGCGTTTTATCCGTATCTATCACACTGGCTTTGGGTCTTGCACCTCCCAATGAAGAACCGGGCCGCACGAGTTGGGCAACCCATTTCCTGTCAGGCAAGACATTTCCCTCTTCGCTTTTCTCAATCTCCGCACTGGCTGCGATCAACTCTCTTATATTCGTCAGAGGAGGGATTTTCAATGACTCACTTACATTTATAAATCCTCCATCTTTTGATTCCTTGAAACGGAAAGCTCCCATTCGGGAAAAATCATCGATACCGGTCAAAAAATCGAAGGAAGACAGTCTCCGTACCGGTCGTATCTCTTCCTTCGCAGTAATCTGCTCACGCCGCAACAACAGTGTTCGCCCCCAACGATCCGGTAAAGCATCCGAGAAACATCTGAATATATCTTTCTCTGGTTGCGTATATTGCTGTCCAGGATAATTATTCAGATCATCACTCAGAAACAGATCTCCGTGTTTCTTCAACCATTCATGGTTGAAGGTAAAACAATAACAATCCGATCCACGAAGAGATTCATAGCCTAATTCTCCAACGAGTTCTGTCTCCTTGAGCCAATCAAAATCGGCATATACATATAGTGTCTTCATCGTTTACCCCTTTTTTGAGGCGCGTTCCCTCGTCTTCAAACTCAAATCTTGCAAAGCTCTTCCCAATTTGTCTTCTTTGGCCAGCCACAGAATATCATCGTCAAGCTGCAAAGCATACAACACACGCAAGTAGATTCCGATTGCGACTGTCGGTACTCCTTTTTCTATTCGGGACACGGTCAATGGAGAACAGGTGGCACGTTCAGCCACCTGAGCCACACTCAGATTCCTGCGTAGGCGAGCCAGTTTAATTTGCTCTCCCACAATCGCCATCTTTTGTTCCAATTTTCGGGGCAGCTTAGTCCCCATGGTATTTTTAGCCATAATCAACTCATCATATAATATGCAAAGATATTATTTTTTATTTATTTAATGATGTATTGAAGGCGAAATTCGCAGGCTTAGAAAAAACGACTGAAACAAGAAATGTAACTCCACTTCATCTAAATCAAAGAAGGACGGGACAAGAGCGCATCAAATGCGGGACAAGTATTGGTGAGGCGAGAAGACGGTTGTATCTTCGCAGTGTAATTGAAAGTCATCTATTGTCTAACCCTTTAACTTTAACTTTTACAGCTATGAGTATCAAAGTGAAAGCGGTCGAGCGCAACGTGTCG